>MHZT01000034.1 GCA_001828855.1 Rhodobacterales bacterium RIFCSPHIGHO2_02_FULL_62_130
ATGCGATCTGCGCGTTCAACTTCCTGCATCTTGTGGACGATTTCGAGCGACCGCTTTCAGGACAAGCCGACAGGTTGCCCGATGACCGCTCAGGGCCGAACGCGTTGTCTTCGGCCCTCCCGACAAGCGCTCTTGCGATCTGGACAGAGTTCCTTGCACGGTAGATTCCTTGTATTGACCGTTGTCCCGCCCATCGATGTTGCAAGGAAGCTTAAGTCCTTTGATCCCAAGGTTCCCGCTCCGACCCGACCCTGTTCCCCGCGAGACGGTGCCGTCTTTCTTGTCGCGGTTTGCGGCGATGCGCCTGACCCCAATGGTAGAATTCGCGCAAAACATGGGGTTTTCGTTTCGGCGTATCCTGGATGGCGACCCGGAAGCTCTGGATAGCCTTGCCCATTGGGGCGGTTTGACCGCAGCAGGGATCGAGGTGCTGCAATCCTGGTCCGGTATGCCCATCGGTGACGTCCGGATGCGCTTCCGGGGTGAGGTTTTCATTTCTCGGGCCCTTCGTAATCCAACACTTCGGGGCTGCCCGGTGTGCCTTCGCGAGGACGCCCTCGCGCATTCCGGCGATCCGGCGGATGCCATGGCGATGCGGGGCGATTGGCAGTTGCGCGAGGTGACGCTTTGCCTGAAGCATCGGCACCTTCTTGTGCCACTCTGGACCGCGGACAATCGATATGCGCGATACGATTTTGCGCTTCGCTTCAAGGGAATTGGGGTAGATCTTCTGGCGGGAACCATGGATCGCCCCGTTTGCGATCCCACGGAATATGACCTTTGGCTGGATCGCCGGCTGGAAGACGGGGAAGATCCTACTTGGCTGGCCAATCACGGGCTCTATCCCGCCACTGCCTTTTGCCGGTTGCTCGGGATGGAACTCCTGCGCCTTGAGGCTGCCCCAGTTCAGGAAGAAATCCATAGGCTGCGGGCAGCGCAGCAGGCTGGGTTTGCCGTGGCGCGGCAGGGTGAAGCCGCGATTTCTGCGGCGTTTATGGCTTTGGTTCAGGCCGCTGGTGGCAAGCGCGAGGAGCCGAAAGCGGTCTTCGGGCATCTGCACGCAAAGCTTCGGACCGATTACGCGAATGATTCTGCTTTCGATCTGTTCCGTCATCTTTTGCGCGAATGCATCCTGTCGGTCTGGCCAGTGGCCGCGGGCGAGACCGTTCTGGGCGAAGTGCAAAGCGAACGCCGCCTGCATTCCCTGTACAGCGCGGCGAGGGACTTCGGCGTGTCCGAGGAATTGCTGGAGCCTTTCCTGATCGAGGCTGGCGCTTTGACCGCCGGCGATCCGCGGTATTCGAACCGTCGGGTCTTCAGCGCCAAGGATCACGTCGCTTTATTGGCAGAAATTCCCACCTTGGTCAGCTTTCATACCCTGAAGAGCCAGATCGGGATCAGTCGGACTGAATTGGCAAGGCTGGTGGTCGAGGGACTTTTGACGCCGCGCGTGCAGAACGAGGCGGTTCATTTGCGTTGGAGCTTGCCTCAGGCGAAGGATCTGTTGGCCAGTCTGATGGCAAAGGCCCGGCAGATTGCGCCCTCTGATAGCGGATGGGAACCGCTCTTGACGGCAAGCCGTCGGTGCCGCCAGCCGATGTCGGCCATGATCGATGCGGTGCGCAATGGTAAGCTTGCGATCGGGGCGGCCGGTGCAGGGTTTTCGGATTTGCGGCTGCTCTCGGCGGAAGTGGATCGGCTTGCCCATCCGGAAGAAGTTCCGGACGCGGAGGCCCTTGTTACGGCGAGCGTCTTTGGCATGTCTGTAGGCATCAAGGACAAAGGGCGCTTCCGCGCCTTGATCGATGCTGGGCATACACCCGCGACCTCCTTGAGAAATCCCAAAACCGGGATGGCAAATATCTTTGTGACTGCGGCCGACATTGCGGCTTTTCATCGGCGGTTCGTGACCATGCGCACGCTTTCGGCCGAAACGGGGCGGGCGATTCCGGGGCTTCGCGTGCAATTGAAGCGGGCAGGGGTGGCGGTGTTCTCGCCCGACGGGCAGGATTTTGGGCACCTGTACCTGCGGGCAGAGGTTGAGGCGGCCTTGAGTCGGTAAAATCCGCGCAAGATGTGAAACTCGGCATGCTTGGTCGAAATGGGCCGTGCAGCCCGGATACTGCCTGATTTGGCGCCTATGAAAACCGTTACTAATCAACAGCATGCGTGGATATCCACAGGGTTCTTTCACCTCATCAACAAAACCCTCTTGACTGGGGTGAGCACGAAAAACCCCCAAAACGAGCACGCTTATGGTATTTCATCAAAAACACGAAGCAGATGGTAGGTCCGGAGGGACTCGAACCCCCAACCAAGGCGTTATGAGCGCCCTGCTCTAACCATTGAGCTACAGACCCATCCTGTCTGTGCCTACCAGATCGGGCTTGCGCGTCAAGATGCAGGCAAAAGCGCGGGCTTGCGTTGCGAAGCGGGGCAGGATGGCTTATGGGGGCGGAAATCGCCTTATAGCCTTGGGGAATCTGCCTATGACCACCGGACACAATGGCCTGACCTATGCCGACGCGGGCGTGGATATTGATGCGGGAAACCTGCTGGTCGAAAAGATCAAACCGGCGGCCAAGCGCACGCAGCGGTCGGGCGTCATGTCGGGGCTGGGTGGCTTTGGCGCATTGTTTGACCTGAAGGGCGCGGGCTATGTTGATCCGATTCTGGTGGCGGCGACGGACGGGGTCGGCACCAAGCTGCGGATCGCGATTGATACAGGAAATGTCGATACCATCGGCGTCGATCTGGTGGCGATGTGCGTCAACGATCTGGTCTGCCAAGGTGCGGAACCGCTGTTTTTCCTGGACTATTTCGCCACCGGCAAGCTGAACGTTGAGGAGGCCACGCGGATCATCAACGGCATTGCGGCGGGTTGTGAAGCCTCGGGCTGTGCGCTGATCGGCGGCGAGACGGCGGAAATGCCGGGCATGTATCACAAGGGCGATTTCGATCTGGCCGGTTTTGCCGTGGGCGCGATGGAGCGCGGCGCGGACCTGCCTGCGGGCGTGGTCGAGGGCGATGTGCTGCTGGGTCTGGCCTCGAACGGGGTGCATTCAAACGGCTATTCCTTTGTCCGCAAGGTGGTGGAAGTGTCGGGTCTGGGCTGGGATGCGGCCTCGCCCTTCTCGGACGGCAGCTTGGGGGCGGCGCTGCTGGCGCCGACGCGGCTTTATGTGAAGCAGGCGCTGGCGGCGGTGCGGGCAGGGGGCGTGCATGCGCTGGCCCATATCACCGGCGGCGGTCTGACCGAGAACCCGCCGCGCGTGATCCCCGAGGGGCTGGCCTGCGAGATTGACCTGTCGGCGTGGGAGCTGCCTGCGGTGTTCCGCTGGCTGGCGACGACCGCGAATATGAGCCAGCCGGAGCTGTTGAAAACCTTCAACTGCGGTATCGGGATGATCGCCGTGGTGGCGGCGGATCGCGCGCAGGCGTTGGCCGATCTGCTGCGGGCCGAGGGGGAAACCGTGGTGACCTTGGGCCGTGTGGTTGCGGGCGAAGGTGTGATCTACAAGGGCAAACTGCTGTGAAGCGGGTCGCCATCCTCATTTCGGGGGGTGGGTCGAACATGCTGGCCTTGGTCCGCGATATGGTCGGGGATCATCCGGCGCGGGCGGTGCTGGTGGCCTCGAACGATCCCGAAGCGGCGGGGCTGGCGCGGGCTGCGGCGCTGGGGGTTCCGGTGGCGGCGGTGGATCACCGTGCTTTCGGGAAGGATCGGGCTGCCTTCGAGGCGGCGTTGCTGGAGCCTGTGCTGGCGGCCCAACCGGATATTCTGTGTCTGGCGGGGTTCATGCGGGTTTTGACTCCTGCCTTTGTCGCGCGGTTCGAGGGGAGGATGCTGAATATCCACCCGTCCTTGCTGCCGAAATATCCGGGGCTGCACACCCATGCGCGGGCCTTGGCGGCGGGGGATGCCGAGGCGGGGTGCACGGTGCATGAGGTGACGCCGGTTCTGGATGCGGGGCCGGTTCTGGGGCAGGCGCGGGTGCCGGTGCTGGCGGGGGATAGCGAGGCCGATCTGGCCGCAAGGGTGCTGGTGCAGGAGCATCGGCTGTATCCTGCGGTTTTGCGGCGCTTTGCCAGCGGTGATCGGACTCCGGTTTATCTTTGAGATGGGTGGTCCCGGCTCGGGACTGTTTTGATCCTATTGAAATCAAGGGGTTGAGGGGGTGTCGTTCAGACATTCTTAACATTTCGCCATAGGTTTCCTTGAAGGTGGGGCTGTCGTAAGGGGCATCGAGCCCCTTGCGACAGCTTTGGTGCGGCGCGGCGGGCATTCGGCTGATGTGGCGGGCGCGGGACTGTTTGGCCGCTGGCGGGTGCCTCCGGCGGGGATATTTGGGAACAGATGAAATGTGGGGGGCGTGGCTTTTTCGCAGCTTGGAGGGCGCGGGGCTGCTTGGCTGCTGGCGGGTGCCTCCGGCGGGAGTATTTGGGCCAAGGTGAAATCTGAGGGGTAGGGTGCGTGATTTTCACGCACCTTTGGCGGGCGGTTTCTGGGCGGGTGTGTGGTTTTGCAGGGTGAAGCCTTTCCTTGGGCGGCAATGCCGCCTATAGCGGTTGGGCGGGATGCCCCCGTGAGCCCCTTGCGAAAGACGCTTTGCATGCGAACGATTACCACGACCGACGATCTTGCCGTTTTCTGCCAAGCCGCCAAATCTCAGCCCTATGTCACCATCGACACCGAATTCCTGCGCGAGCGGACCTATTGGTCGAAGCTGTGTCTGATCCAGATGGCGCTGCCCGGCAAGGATGGCGAGGCGGTTCTGATCGATCCGATCGAGGGCGCGGACATGAGCCTTGAGCCGCTTTATGATCTGTTCCGGCATGAGGCCACGGTCAAGGTGTTCCACGCCGCGCGGCAGGATCTGGAGATCTTTTTCGTCGAGGGCAATGCCTTCCCCAAGCCCTTGTTCGACACCCAGATCGCCGCCATGGTCTGCGGCTTTGGCGAGCAGGTCGGCTATGAAACGCTGGTCAAGAAGATCGCACGCGAGAATCTGGACAAGACCTCGCGCTTTACCGATTGGTCGCGGCGGCCCTTGTCGAAAGAGCAAAGCGATTATGCCATTGCCGATGTGACGCATCTGCGGGTGATTTATGAATGGCTGGCGGCGCAACTGGCCAAGAACGGGCGGCGGTCTTGGGTCGAGGAAGAACTGGCGATCCTGACCGATCCGGCCACCTATACCGTGCATCCCGAAGAGGCGTGGCTGCGAGTGAAAACGCGCACCACCTCGGGGCGGTTTCTGGCGGTGGTCAAGGAGTTGGCGCGGTTCCGCGAGGAATATTCGCAAAGCCACAATGTCCCGCGCAGCCGCGTGATGAAGGATGATGCGCTGCTGGAGTTGGCCTCGACCCGCCCTGCGACGGTTGAGGAATTGGGCCGTTCACGTCTGTTGATGCGCGAGGGGCGCAAGCCCGAGATTGCCGACGGGATTCTGGCGGCGGTCAAGGCAGGGATGGAGATGCGGCAGGAAGACCTGCCAAAGCCCGATCTGTCGAAAGACCAGTTGCAGGTGAACCCCGCGCTGGCCGATCTTTTGCGGGTGCTGCTGAAGGCCAAATCGGAATCGCTGGGCGTGGCCCCGCGTCTGATTGCGGCGGCCTCTGATCTGGATGCGATTGCGGCAGGGCAGCGCGATGTCGAGGCCTTGAAGGGCTGGCGCGCCGAAGCCTTTGGCGATGATGCGATCCGGCTGTGCAAGGGCGAGATTGCGCTATCGGCCAAGGGCAGCGAAGTGCGCGTGGTCAAGATCTGATCAGGGCCGCGCAGGGAACGGCAGCCGCTCCCTGCATGCGCCGTTTGCGGATCAGCGCCGGCTGGAGCGGGCGTTATTCGCCCCCTGCACAACGATCTGCGTGATGGCGGCAAGCTTGATATCGGACAGGCTGGTTGCCACATTGATCTCGCGCGATTGCGGGGTATTGGCGTCCATCGGGATCACCGGCGGGAAGACGTAGAAATCGAACACCTGCACGCCGTTTTCGTCCAAGGGACGGGCGACAAGTTCGGCCTCCCAATAGCCTTGGGTCGGGGGCAGGCCGCGGGCGCGGATGATCGCACCGCCGGGGTATGGCTCTACCGTCAGGTCAACCACATCGGCCACCAAAGACCGCGGGTCCGAAGGCGTTTCGGCCACTGTGCCCATCATCAGGCTTTCTTCGGACTTCTTGAACCAGTTGAATGGATTGAGCCGCGAGTCGCGCATCGACCCACAGGCCCCCAACACGGTTACGGTGATCAAAGCGGCAGTCAGCGTCCGGCGCATCTGGGTTGTCCCTTGCTTGGTTTCTCTTGGGTAGCGGAAGCTGCGGCTTTTGAAAAGGCCAGATGGGCTGGACCTTGCCGCCTTGGCGCATTAGCGATGGGGGAAGTTGAGGGAGACTGCCATGGCCACGCCCGCCTTTGAGGAAATTGCCGAGACGTTCGAGTTTCTGGACGATTGGGAAGACCGTTATCGCCACGTGATCGAGTTGGGAAAGGCGATGCCCGCACTGGACGACAGTTTCAAGGTGCCGGCGCTGAAGGTGGATGGCTGTGCCTCGCAGGTCTGGCTGCGGCCGGTGATCGAGAGCGGACGGTTCGATTTTCAGGGCGAGTCGGATGCGATGATCGTCCGCGGGCTGATCGCGGTGCTGCACGCGCTTTATTCCGGCCTGCCGGTGGCAGAGGTTGCCAAGGTGGATGCGGTGGCCGAGCTGGGGCGGCTGGGGTTGAACGAGCATCTGTCGGCGCAGCGGTCAAACGGCGTGCGCGCGATGGTCGAGCGTATCCGCAAGGTGGCGGCGGCGGCGGTGTAACAGCGCCTCTGCGAAACCTGCCCCGAAGGGCGGGGTTTCGCAGAAAGCTGGTATCAAAGCGGCGCGCAGGCCTGTTGGCACCATGCCAGCGCTTCGATGGACAGGCGCGGGGCCAGTTTTTCCAGCACCTCGGCATGGTAGGCGTTGAGCCAGTCCCTTTCGCCCGGTGACAGCATGTCGCTGCGGATCAGGCGGCGGTCAAAGGGAACGAAGGTCAGCGTTTCAAAGGCGAGTTGCTCGCGCTCGGGGTCGCCGCCTTGCAGGGCGGGGGCGGGCTGCACCACGATCAGGTTCTCCAGCCGGATGCCGAAAGCGCCCTCGCGGTAATAGCCCGGCTCGTTCGACAGGATCATGCCCTGCTCCAGCGGCACTTCGGAAATCCGCGACAGGCGCTGCGGGCCTTCATGCACCGAGAGGAACGCCCCCACGCCATGCCCGGTGCCGTGGTTGAAGTCCTGCCCCGCCAGCCACAGCGCATAGCGCGCCAGCGGGTCCAGATCGCGCCCCGCAAGGCCCTTGGGCCAGCGCACGCGGGAAATGGAGATGGTGCCTTGCAGCACGCGGGTATAGCAGATCCGCGCGAAATCGCCCGGATCATCCACGGCCACGGTGCGGGTGATGTCGGTGGTGCCGTCCAGATACTGCGCCCCCGAATCAACCAGCAGCAATTCATCCTGCCCAATGGCGCGGTTGCTTTCGTCGGTCACGCGGTAATGCATGATGGCCCCGTTCGGACCCGAGCCGCAGATGGTGTCAAAGCTGATGTCATGCAGCGCATTGGTGGCGCGGCGAAAGCCTTCCAGCGCGCGCACCACGTCGATCTCGGTCAAGCCGCCCTTGGGGGTGATCCCGTCCAGCCAGGTCAGAAATTCGACCATCGCCGCCCCGTCGCGCAGATGCGCGTCGCGCATGCCCTGCACCTCGGCGGCGTTCTTGCGGGCCTTGGGCAGACGGCAGGGATCATCACCCCAGACGACCGTTGCCGCGCCTTTGCCGATCTCTTGCGAGACGGCCAAGGGCGCGGTCTGCCGGTCCACCCGCACCGCACCGGTCATCCCGCGCAAGGCAGGCACGAAATCTTCGGGCGGCAGCAGAGAGATGCCCTCGTCCAGATGCGCTGCCGTCGCGGCATCGATCTTGTCCGCATCGACGAACAGCACAACATCGCCATCCGCCTCCAGCACCGCCAAGCCATGCAAAATCGGGTTGCGCGGCACATCGGCTCCGCGCAGGTTCAACAGCCAGCAGATCGAATCCGGCAGGGTGATCACCGCCGCCGACTGCCCCGCTGCGCGCAGGGTTTCGGCCAGACGCGCCCGCTTTTGCACGCTGGTTTCGCCTGCCAGAGCGTCAGGATGCACAAAGGCGCGGCCCTTTGGGGCCAAAGGCTGGTCCGGCCAGATCACATCGACGAAATTCTGTTCTGCGCGCAGGGTTACATCATGGCCTTCAAGTGCCGCCTCAAGCTTTGCGACCTCGTCGGCGGTGTGCAGCCAAGGGTCGAACCCAATAACCCCCTGCGCCAGATGGTCCCTGATCCACGGACCCGCCTGCACATCCGGCCAAGGCACGGGGGTGAAATGCGCCAGATCGACCTGCCCCTTGACCTGCGTGCGATAGCGTCCGTCGATGAACACCCCCGCCACCGCAGGCAGCACCACCGCAAAGCCGGCCGAGCCGGTAAAGCCGGTCAGCCATTGCAGCCGCTCGTCCCGCGCCGCGACATATTCGCCCTGATGCAGATCAGCACGCGGGATGATGAAACCGGCCAGCCCCGAAGCCCCCAGCGCCGCCCGCAAAGCCGCCAGTCGTGCCGGACCTTGGGCGGGAGAGGCCTGCGTGTCAAAGCTCTGGAACATGTTCCTTCATCCTCTTTGCATAAATATCCTCGGGGGGGACCGCTTCGCTTGCGAAGCGGTTGGGGGGCAGAAAGCCCCCCTTACCCCGCCCGATCAGCCAGCCCGCCGCAGACCCGCCGCGCGGGCGCGTTTCTTGGGATCGGCGTCGAACAGGCCGGCAAGCTGTTCGGTCATCGCGCCCGCCAGTTGTTCGACATCGGTGATCGTCACGGCGCGCTGGTAATAGCGGGTCACGTCATGGCCGATGCCGATGGCGATCAGTTCCACCGCGCGTTTGCGTTCGACCATGGCGATCACGTCGCGCAGGTGTTTTTCCAGAAAATTCGCGGGGTTGACGGACAGGGTGCTGTCATCGACCGGCGCACCATCGGAAATCACCATCAGGATGCGCCGCGCCTCGGGACGGGCCAGCATGCGGCGGTGCGCCCATTCCAGCGCCTCGCCGTCGATGTTTTCCTTCAGCAGGCCCTCTTTCATCATCAGGCCAAGGTTGGGGCGCACGCGACGCCACGGGGCATCGGCGGATTTGTAGATGATGTGGCGCAGATCGTTCAGACGCCCCGGTTGCTGGGCGCGGCCCTGTGCCAGCCAGCGTTCGCGGCTTTGTCCGCCCTTCCACGCGCGGGTGGTAAAGCCCAGGATTTCCACCTTGACCGAGCAGCGTTCCAATGTGCGCGCCAGCACATCGGCGCAGATGGCGGCGATGGAAATCGGACGCCCCCGCATCGACCCCGAATTGTCGATCAGCAGCGTCACCACGGTATCGCGGAATTCGGTGTCTTTTTCCTGCTTGAACGACAGCGGTGTGGTCGGGTTGGCCACGACGCGCGCAAGGCGGCCCGCATCCAGCGTGCCTTCTTCCAGATCGAACAGCCATGAGCGGTTCTGCTGCGCCTGAAGGCGGCGTTGCAGCTTGTTGGCAAGGCGGCTGACAGCACCCTTCAGCGGTTCAAGCTGTTGGTCCAGATAGGCGCGCAGCCGTTCGAGTTCTGCCGGTTCGGCCAATTCCTCGGCGCGGATTTCCTCGTCGAAATCAGTGGTATAGACGGCATAGTTCGGATCGGCATCCGAGAAGGGCGCGGGTGGCGGCGGCTCTAACGGGGCCTCGCCCTCGGGCAGTTCGGCCTCGTCGCCCTGCTCCATATCGGCTTGGTCTTCCATCGTGACCTGCGCCTGCGACTGGTCCTGCTGATCCTCTTGGGATTGCTCGGGCGAGGCTTCGGAGTCTTCGGACTCCTGTTCTTCCGAGCCGTCAGACTCGGGCTGGTCCTGATCTTCCTCGGCCTCGTCGCTGGCGTTGTCGTCATCGGGCTGGTCGGGGTCATCGCCCAACTGGTCGCCATAGCCAAGGTCCGCGATCACCTTGCGGGCAAGGCGGGCGAAG
Organism: Rhodobacterales bacterium RIFCSPHIGHO2_02_FULL_62_130; assembly: GCA_001828855.1. GTDB lineage: Bacteria > Pseudomonadota > Alphaproteobacteria > Rhodobacterales > Rhodobacteraceae > Cypionkella. The sequence continues at coordinate 10,057 of MHZT01000034.1, forward strand.
GCGGCCTGATTGTCCAGCACGGCATCGAGATCTTCCAGCGTGCCAGCGGCCTGTTCCTCGATAAAGCCGCGCCACATTTCCATGACGGTGGCAGCACCCTTGGGCATCGGGCGGCCCGTGGCCAGATGGCGCACAAGGTATCCGGCGGCGACAGACAGCGGCGCGTCCTCGCGTTTGACAAGGCCGGAATAGCCCTTGCGGTCGGCCTCATGGGCGATCTTGGCGTCGATGTTGCCAGCGGTGCCGGGCATGGCGCGCGCACCCACGGCCTCGCAGCGGGCGGTTTCCATCGCCTCATAGATTTCGCGGGCAAGGTTGCCAGTGGGGGCGTATTTGGTGGCTGTGGCCTCGTTGTGGAATTTGCGGCGCAGCGCGAAGGCGTCGGCGGTGCCGCGCGCCAGCAGCACCTCGTCGCGGGTCATGCGACGGCTGACCTGCGGCAGGCGGATGCCTTCCTTGTTCATCCCCGCCGGATCGACCGAGTAGGTCACCACCATCTCGGGATCATTGGCCATGGTCTTGGTGGCCTCGGCCAAGGCTTTCTTGAACGGATCGGCGGGGTTGTCGGTGGGTTTGGTCATGATCCGTCTCGTATCATCAGGGGTAGGGTGCGTGATTTCACGCACCTTTCCGGGCGGGGTGCGTGGAGACCACGCACCCTACACTTTTACTTCATCGCCATGCTTGCTGCCGATTCCGGCAGTTCTTCGGCAAAGCAGCGCTGGTAGAATTCGGCGACGGTCTGGCGCTCCAGCTCATCACACTTGTTCAGGAAGGACAGCCGGAACGCATAGCCCACGTTGCGGAAAATCTCGGCGTTTTGCGCCCAGTTCAGCACGGTGCGCGGCGACATGACGGTGGACAGATCGCCGTTCATGAAGGCGGTGCGGGTCAGGTCCGCGACGGTGACCATCTGGGAAATGGTCTTGCGGCCTTTTTCCGTGTTGTAATGCGGTGATTTCGCCAGAACGATGGCGGCTTCGGCGTCGTGGCTCAGATAGTTCAGCGTGGCCACAAGGCTCCAGCGGTCCATCTGGGCCTGGTTGATCTGCTGAGTGCCGTGATAGAGGCCGGTCGTATCGCCAAGGCCCACGGTGTTCGCGGTGGCGAACAGGCGGAAGGACGGGTGGGGGGTGATGATCTCGTTCTGGTCGAGCAGGGTCAGCTTGCCGTCATGCTCCAGCACGCGCTGGATCACGAACATCACATCGGCGCGGCCTGCATCATATTCGTCGAACACGATGGCGACGGGGTTCCGCAGCGCCCAAGGCAGGATGCCTTCGTGAAATTCGGTGACTTGCTTGCCATCGCGCAGCTTGATCGCGTCTTTTCCGATCAGGTCGATCCGGCTGATGTGGCTGTCAAGGTTGACCCGCACGGTGGGCCAGTTCAGCCGCGCGCCGACCTGTTCGATATGGGTGGATTTGCCCGTGCCGTGATAGCCTTGGATCATCACGCGGCGGTTATAGGCATAGCCTGCCAGAATCGCCAAGGTGGTGTCGGGATCGAACTTGTAGGTCGGGTCAATCGCCGGAACACGGTCGGTCGGTTCGGCAAAGCCTTTGACCTTCATGTCGGTGTCGATGCCAAAGACCTCGCGGACCGAGATTTCTTCGGTGGGTTTCATAATCGTGTCTGGCATTGCCCGGCGTCCATATCAAAACTGGCGGGCCTCGCCCGCGATCCTGCCCGCAGTTGTGGGGCATATCGGGCAGGGCTGCAAGGGGCGCGGGCGACAGGTTTGGGTCTTGGGGCGGCGCTTTGAAACTTTGTCACAGGGCGGGGCGTATGTAGATTGGACTTACCCGAAGCCGAGGGAGATCTTCATGCTGCGTCGTCATTTTCTGGGCAGCCTTGCGCTGTTGCCTTTTGCCAGCGCTGTGCGGGCCGAAAGCTTTGAAATCACCATGACCGAGGCCGAATGGCGCGCGCGGCTGACGCCCGCGCAATTTGCGGTGCTGCGGGACGAAGATACAGAAGCCGCAGGTTCAAGCCCGTTGAACACGGAACATCGCAAAGGGGTTTACCACTGTGCGGGCTGCGATTTGCCGCTTTATGCGTCAGAAACCAAATATGAGTCCGGCACGGGGTGGCCATCCTTCTGGCAGGCTTTGCCACGGGCGGTTGCCACCAAAGACGATTCCAGCCTGTTCAGCCGCCGCACCGAAGTGCATTGCCGCCGCTGTGGCGGGCATCTGGGCCATGTCTTTGACGATGGTCCCGAACCCACCGGCAAACGCTATTGCATGAATGGTGTGGCGCTGCGATTCGTTCCGGCCTAGCCGATTTTGCCCGTGGATTCATGGACAGGTAAGGCTTGTGGGGTTAGGCATGGTGTCATGCTTGTTTTGATCCGCATGGAGGTCTGACTTGGCCATGATGAGGGATGGCCTGTGGCCATGGCGGCGGGCTGTGCGGGTATGAACGCGCGCAACGCCGCGATCTGGTATGCACAGGACGGGTTTGATCCGGCGGCGAATGGCATCAACGGGCGACGGGTGGCGGGCGAGTCCTTTCTGAAGGGCTTTCTGCGTCATGCGGCGGTGGATGAGATTGCGCTGATCTCGAAAGCGCCCGACGAGATCGCGCCTGTGCGGGATCTGGCGGCGGCGCTGCGACCGCAGATGCGGCTGCGCCATGTGCCGCTGTCACGTCCGATGGCGGTGGCGCCAGTGCAAACGGTGTTCTTTCCCAGCCCGAATTTCACCGCCGAGGCGTGGCGGCGCGCGCCCTACGGATCGGCGGCCTGGGCGCTGTGCGGGATTACCCATACCACCTCGACCGCTGCGGTGATGCAGGGGTTTTTCGATCTGCGGATGGGTCCGGTCATGGCGTGGGATGCGGTGATCTGCACCTCGAATGCGGTGCTGGGGTCTGTCACGCATCAGATGGAGCTGATCGACGACCATTTCGCGCGGCATTTGCGGGCGGTGCCGCCGCCGCGCCCGATGCTGCCGGTGATCCCCTTGGGTGTGCATTGCGATGACTTCACGCCCGATGCGGGTGCCGGTGCGGCGTTGCGCGCGCAACTGGGGGCGGGGCCGGAGGATGTGGTCTTCACCACCATCGCGCGGCTGACCCCGCATGAGAAGTTTGACCCTTTGCCGATCTATCTGGCGATGCAGCGGGCGCAGGCAGAGCTGTCGGGTGTCAGGCTGTTTGTGGCGTTTTGCGGCATGTTCCGCGACAATTATAGCCGCAAGGTCTTTAGCGAAGGCGCGGCGCGGCTGATGCCGGATGTGGGCTTTGCGCTTTTGGACGGGGCGGATGCGGGGCAGCGCAAGGCGGCGCTGTCGGGGGCGGATGTCTTCCTGTTCATGATTGATAACATTCAGGAAACCTTTGGCCTTGCGCCGATCGAGGCGATGGCGGCGGGGCTGCCCTTGCTGGTGTCGGACTGGGACGGGATGAAGGACACGGTCAGCGCGGATGTGGGCTTTCGGGTGCCGACGCGGATGCTGTCGCCGCAGCATCTGGCCTCCGAGGCGCTGCGCTATCAGGGCGGCATGGACAATTATGTGCAATATTGCGCCTCGACCTCGGCCTTGACCGAGGTGGATATGGGCGCGCTGGTGGCGCGGATTGTCGATCTGGCGGCGGACAAGGGGTTGCGGACGCGGATGGGGGCGGCAGCGCAGGCGCGGGCGCGCGCGGTCTATGACTGGGCGCGGATCATCCCGCAGATGCAGGATCTTTGGGCCGAACAGGATGCGATGCGACGGGTCGGAACGGGCCTGCGCTATGGCGCGCATGCGTTGCCGGTGGCGCCTTCGCCCGCGGCGCTGTTCGGCGGCTATCCGACCGAGCAGGCCCGCTTTGGCGCGCAGGTCTTTGCGGCGACCGGGCGGGGCGATCTGGCCGAACTGCTGCGGGTGCGGAATTATCAGGGGCTAAAGCGGATGTTCGCCGCCCCGGATCAGATTGCCGCTGTGCTGGCTGCCACCGGCAGGGGGGCCGATGTGGCGCGGATTGCACAGGCGGCGGGTGTGCCGCCAATGCAGGTGGAGCGGATTCTGATCTGGCTTTTGAAGTATGACCTCATCCGCCGGATCTGATCATTCCTTGAAATAGCGGCTGTCCTTGATCTGGTCCCAAGCCCAGACCACCTCTTGCAGACGGTCCTCGTCGCTGCGGTCGCCGGCGTTCATGTCGGGGTGCAGATCCTTGACCAAGGATTTGTATTGCTTGCGAATCTCGGTCTTGGTCCATGTATCGCGGGCCTCGAGGATTTCCACGGCCTTACGTTCGGTGGGCGGCAGTTTGCGCGTGGCGTTCGAGGTGGGCTTGCCGGGGTTTTGCGTGGCCTTTTCGCCCAGCAATTGCAGCGGATCATCGACGCCCAGCCGGTGCCATGCGTTGCCGTCATCCTTGCGCGAGAAGGGTTTGGTTTCACGCTCCCACAGGCGGTCTTTTTCCAGAAGCTTCTGGAATTCCTCATCCGTGGCGGTGCCGAAGAAGTTCCACTTCAGGTTATATTCGCGCACATGATCGCGGCAGAACCAGAAGAATTCATCCAGATGGTCGGGCGATTTCGGGGCGCGGTAGGCACCCTTGTCCTTGCAGCCCGGAAAATCGCAGGCTTTGGTCGAGGTATCAAACGCCCCTGACATGCCACGGCGCCCTGTCTTGCGCTTGGCCTTATCCGAGGAAACCCGGATATCGAATTCAAAGGGGGGACGACTGGACATATCTGCTGGCCTTTCCGACTCGGAGGCGAGAGTTTAGGGCATTACGCGGCGGATTGAAGGGGGTTCGGGGCAAAATGAACGTGAAGGACGAAATGAAAGCGCGGCTTGAGGCGGCGTTTCAGCCGGAAGTGCTTGAAATCGTGAACGAAAGCCACAAACACGCCGGACATGGCGGCGATGATGGTTCGGGCGAGAGCCATTTTCATGTGCGGATTCGCGCCGAAGCCTTGGCGGCGATGACGCGGGTGGCGCGTCATCGTGCCGTTCATGCGGCCTTGGGCGATCTGAACACGCGGGTTCACGCCATCGGGCTTGACCTGGGGTAGTCGGCGCGACCAACCCCCACCCACACATGTAGGGCGCTGTCCCGCAGCTTCATCTTGGCCCAAATACTCCCGCCGGAGGCTCCGACACTGCCCCCGGCGCAAGGCCAGCGGAATTTACCCCGCCTGCGCGGCTTTCAGCTCCAGCCGCCGCGCGTGCAGTACGGGTTCGGTATAGCCCGAGGGCTGTTCGGCGCCTTTGAACACCAGCTCGCAGGCGGCGCGGAACGCTATGCCGTCAAAGCCGGGGGCCATCGGGTGATAGGCTGGGTCGCCCGCGTTCTGGCGATCCACCACGGCGGCCATTTTCTGCAGCGCGGCCATCACCTGCGCGTCGGTCACAACGCCATGATGCAGCCAGTTCGCCAAGGCTTGCGAGGAAATCCGGCAGGTGGCGCGGTCTTCCATCAGGCCGACATCATTGATGTCCGGCACCTTGGAACAGCCCACGCCCTGATCGATCCAGCGCACCACATAGCCAAGGATGCCTTGGGCGTTGTTTTCCACCTCGCGCAGCACTTGGGCTTCGGTCCATTTGCGATAGGTGGCCAGCGGAATATCCAGAAGCGTATCGACATAGGCGCGGCGGCCCCCTGCGGCCAGACGATTCTGCACCGCGAACACGTCGATCTTGTGGTAATGCAGCGCGTGCAGGGTTGCGGCGGTGGGCGACGGCACCCAAGCGCAATTCGCGCCCGATTTCGGATGGTCGATCTTTTGCTCCAGCATCGCGGCCATCAGATCGGGCATGGCCCACATGCCCTTGCCGATCTGCGCGCGGCCCGACAGGCCACATTCGAGGCCTATATCGACGTTCTGGTTTTCATACCCCGTGATCCACGCCTTGCGCTTGATGAAGTCCTTGCGCGAGAACGGGCCAGCCTCCATCGAGGTGTGAATCTCATCCCCGGTGCGGTCCAGAAAGCCGGTGTTGATGAAGGCCACGCGATGCTGTGCGGCGCGGATACATTCTTTCAGATTGACGGAAGTGCGGCGTTCCTCGTCCATGATGCCCAGCTTGACGGTGTGGCGGGGCAGGCCAAGGATGGCCTCGACGCGGGTAAAGGTTTCATCGGCAAAGGCCACTTCTTCCGGCCCGTGCATCTTGGGTTTCACCACATAGACCGAGCCAAGCACCGAGTTCCGCAACCCGTCTGTTTTCTTCAGATCGTGCATGGCGATCAGCGTGGTGATCAGCGCATCCATCAACCCCTCGGGCACTTCGGAGCCATCGGGCAGCAGGATCGCGGGGTTGGTCATCAGATGGCCGACGTTGCGGACCCAGAGGAGGGCGCGGCCCTTGAGCGTGACCGTGCCACCATCGGGGCCGGTATAGCTGCGGTCGGCGTTCAGGCGGCGGGTGATCGGCTTGCCGCCCTTGTCCATCTGCGCGGAAAGATCGCCTTTCATCAGGCCCAGCCAGTTGGCATAGGCGCCGACCTTGTCCTCGGCATCGACACAGGCCACCGAATCCTCGCAATCCATGATCGCGGAAACGGCGCTTTCCATCTGCACATCGGCCAGCAAGGCCTGATCGCGGCAGCCGATGAAATGGGCGCGGTCGAACACCAGTTCGACATGCAAGCCATTGTTCTGCAACAGGATCGCATCGGGGGCCTTGGGATTGCCCTTGTAGCCCACGAATTTCGCAGGCGTCACCAGCGGCAGATCATCCACCAGCAGCGCACCGTCCTTGACGTAATAGCGCCGCACATCGGCGTGGCTTGCCCCGGCAATCGGAAAAGCTTCGTCGAGAAACACCCGCGCGCGGGCCACAACGCGCGCGCCGCGCCCGCGCTCGTACCCGCCCGAGGGTGGGGCGCTGCCCATGGCGTCGGTGCCGTAAAGGCAATCATAAAGGCTGCCCCAGCGCGCGTTGGCAGCGTTCAGCGCATAGCGGGCGTTGGTGACCGGCACCACAAGCTGCGGGCCGGGGATCAGGGCGATCTCGGGATCAACGTTGGCGGTGTCGATCTTGAAATCCGGCCCCTCGGGCAGAAGATAGCCGATGTTTTCAAGGAAGGCGCGATAGGCCTGATGGTCATGCGGTGCTGCGCGATGGGCGCGATGCCATGCGTCGATGCGGGCCTGCAAATCGTCGCGCTTGGCCAGAAGCGCGCGGTTTTTCGGGGCCAGATCGGCCAGAAGGGCTGCAAAACCGGACCAAAGCGCATCGGCCTGAACGCCGGTTCCTGGCAGGGCCTGGGCTTCGATGAACTCTGCCAAGCGGTGATCCACCTGAAGACCATGCCGATCGCTGCGGGTCATGCTGTGCTTCCTTTGTGTTCTGCAATTGTGTTCTGCAATGCGTTACCGATAACAGAAGCCCCCCAAGCCGCAAAGCGCGCTGCGGGGTTGTTTTCCAGAAATAGGCGAAAACACCTTTCGGGTTTGATTGCGAATAAAACTTAGCGTCAAGGCTAAGTTTCTGCTTTGCACAGTATCGTTGCCATGTTACTTAGTGATATGGCTAAACATGACCCCGACCTTTCGCTGATCTTTCAGGCGCTGTCTGATCCGACCCGTCGTGCCATGCTGGCGCGCATGGGGCAGGGGGCGGTGCCGGTGTCGGAACTTGCGCGGCCGACGGGCTTGGCGCTGCCGACGGTGATGCGCCATCTTGCGGTGCTGGAAGAGGCCGCGTTGATCTCGACGGAAAAAACGGGGCGTATAAGGATGTGTTCTGCCCGCCCTGAAACCCTTGCCGCCACCGCCGACTGGCTTGCGACCCAGCGCGCAATCTGGGAGCAGCGGACCGACCGGCTGGAAGCCTATGTTGCAACTTTGATGAAGGATGCCAAAAAATGAATTTGGACCCGACGCTTGATCTTGTGCTGACCCGTGACATCGATGCCCCGCGTGAGGTGCTTTACGCCTGCTGGACGCAGCCCGAACATCTGGTGCATTTCTTCGTCCCCAAGCCGCACCGCGTCACCGCCTGCACGCTTGATGTGCGCCCCGGTGGTGCCTGCAACACCACCTTCGACGTGGACGGAACCGAGATGGAGAATAACGGCGTCTATCTTGAGGTGATCCCGAACGAAAAGCTGGTGTTCACCGATACCTATACCGCAGGCTGGAAGCCCGCGCCGGAACCCTTCATGACCGCGATCATCACCTTTGAAGACATCGGCAATGGCCGCACCCGCTATACCGCCATCGCCCGCCACCGGAACCCCGAAACCGCGCAAACCCATAAGGACATGGGGTTTTATGATGGCTGGGGCACCGTGGTCGACCAACTTGAAGCCTATGCAAAGACGCTGTGATGCAAAACCGCCAGATCACCCTGACCCGCCTGATCGCCGCCCCGCCCGAAACGGTCTGGCGCTGCTGGACCGATCCTGCGATCCTGCCGCAATGGTTCGGACCCGAGGGCTATCACTGCACCACCAAGGAAATCGACCTGCGCGAGGGCGGGCTTTGGCGGTTTGACATGATCGGGCCGGATGGCACGGTCTGGGCCAACCGCCACCGCTTTACCCTGCATCATGCCCCGCAGCGGATCGAATTCCTGATGGATGCCGACAGCGATGACGACACCCCCTACGAGGTGGTCGTCACCCTTGCCCCCGAACAGGGCGGCACCCGCCTGACCCAGACCATGACCTTCCCCACGCAGGAGTCGCGCGACGGGGCGCTGGCCTATGGGGCAGACCGCTTGGGCCAGACCACGCTGGCCAAGCTTGAGACGCAGGCGATCCTGCTTCTCCCCCGATCCTCTTCGTAAAAATATCCTCAGGGGGTGAGCCCGTCAGGGCGAGGGGGGCCGAGGCCCCCCTTTCTGCATCCGGCAGCGGTCAGAGCAGTATTTCACCTGATCCCAGACCTTCTCCCATGCCTTGCGCCAGACCATCGGACGCCCGCAGGCGGCGCAGGGTTTCACCGGCAGATCGGATTTCTTCCGCATCTTGCTCATAGGTCAAGGCTCAACTGCCCGTAGCTGGGCTGCACCATGCGGCGGGGGCTGCGCGAGGCGTGACGCTCGATGATCTCGACCACCTGCGCGCGGGCGGCGGGTTTGCGGCGCAGGCTCCAGACAGCATCGCGTGCCGCGCGTTGGGCGGTGGCCACATCCACCACCGGTTCGGGATAGCGCCGCCCCAGCACCGATCCTGCCCCCGACCACCGCCACGGGTTTTGCAGAAAGGCATCCGGCACGGGGGCCAGTTCGGGTAGCCAGCGGCGGGTGAAGGCACCGGTCGGGTCTTGGTCCCAGCCCTGTTTGACGGGGTTGTAGATGCGGGGCGTGTTCATGCCGGTGGTGCCGGATTGCATCTGCACCTGCGGCCAGTGAATCCCCGGCTCGTAATCGGTAAACCGCCGCGCAAGGATTGCCCCCGTCGCGCGCCAGTCCAGCCAGAGGTGATAAGAGGCGCAGGCCATCACCATGGCGCGGGCGCGAAAGTTCAGCCAGCCTGTCGCCGCCAGATAGCGCAGGCAGGCATCAAGAAAGGGCAGGCCGGTTTCTCCCTTTTCCCATGCCGCAAGCCTTGCGGCATCGGACTCGCGCGGGCGCAGGCGTTCTGCGGCGGCTTGCAGGCAGCGGGTTTCGATATCGGGCTGGTCTTCCAGCTTTTGCAGGAAATGGTCGCGCCATGCCAGACGGCTTTGGAAACTGGCCAGCGCCCCACCCCAGCGGCCCGCCGCAGGTTCATCCTGACGGGCGGTGGTGGCCTGCACCACCTCGCGCAGCGACAGGCTGCCAAGCGCGATATGGGGCGACAAGCGCGAGCAGGCGCGTTCTGCCGACAGCGGCGAAGACATCGCGCTGCGATAGGGTTCGCCGCGTGTGTTCAGAAAAGAATGCAGCAGATCAAGCCCTTGGCCGCGTCCGCCGCGTTGGCGATGCGGGCAGGGATCATCGGACAGGCGCAGTGCGCGGGCCTGCGGAATGGCCCCCGGTTCAACCCCCGGCAGGGCGCGCAGGGTGGGGGTGTCCAGTTGCGGCGCGGCCATGAAGGCGTCGCGCTGCGACTGCCAGCCGTTGCGACGGGCAAGGCGGCGCACCACGCCCGATTGCGGCAATTCCTCCCACACGATCCCGTTGGCCCGCGCCCAAGCCGCGACACGGCGGTCGCGCGCATAGGTCCAGCCGTTGCCGGTTTCTTCATGGCTGAGGATATGGCGGATGCCATGCTGGCGGCACATCCGCTCCAGCACCTCAACCGCATCGCCGCTTCGCACCACAAGCGGCGCGCCGATGCGGGCGGTCTGGTCGCGCAGATCGGCAAGCGCCTCGGCCAGAAAGGCGAAATGGCGGGCCGCGGTATCGGGGAGGCGCCAATAGTCAGGCTCGACAATATAGATCGGCAAGACCGGTCCCAAAGCGGCGGCTTTGGACAGGGCAGGGTGGTCCTGCACCCGCAGATCGCGTTTATACCAGACGAGAACATTCATAGAACACAGATGTAGCAAGCTGCAGGGATTCGTAAAGACCCCAAACGGCGGGATTTGGATGTGCCGCGCGGATCTTGCGGCAGGGCGATGCCACAGAACCTAGCGCGGGCGGGGCTAAGGCAAACCACAACTTGCCCTTCGCAAGCAATTCTTTGCATTCAGCGGCCTCTGGCTTGGCGATACTGCGGCGGAAAGGCAGGGAACGGTTGTGGGGTCGTGTCGCGGGCGAAAAATGGCGAAGATCAAGAATAGCTTTGTTGGCGGGGGCTGGGGTGCGGCGGCGGCTGTCGTGGAAGACCGCAATCCGGTTAATCCCGATGATCTGGTCGGGGTTTTATGCTTGCGGGCAGGTGACTTGGGCGCTGCGTTCCGGTGTGGGTTGAAGGCGGGGATGGATTGTCATGTGATGTTCGGGGGGCGTGGCGCATGGCGACGGGCTTTTACAGCTTGGTCAGGGCTGCTGATGTTTTTGCGGGTTGAGATATGGAAAATCTGGCGGAAAAGCTGAAAGAAATCCTTGGGGAAAAGGGTTGGGTGACGGGGGCCGGCGCGGCGCCCTGGCAGCGCGACTGGCTGAACCGCTATGGCGAGATGCCTTTGGGCGTTGCGCGGCCCAACTCGACGGCACAAGTCGCGCAGGTGATGGCGGCGTGCCATGCGGCGGGGGTGGTGGTGGTGCCACAGGGCGGCAATACCGGATTATGCGGCGCGGCGGTGTTGGGGGCGGCAGGCGGGGTGATCTTGCAGATGTCGCGGATGGCGGCCATTGCCGCGCCCGATCCGGCCAGTGGCACGCTTCTGGTCGAAGCGGGGGTGGTTCTGGCGCAGGTGCATGCGGCGCTTGAGGCATCGGGACAGATGTTTCCGCTGCATCTGGGGGCGGAGGGCTCGGCGCAGATCGGCGGGCTGATCGGCACCAATGCGGGAGGCAGTCAGGCGTTTCGCTATGGCATGATGTCGGATCTGGTGCTGGGGCTTGAGGTGGTCTTTGCCGATGGCACGGTCTGGGACGGGCTGCGGGCGGTGCAGAAAGACAATGCGGGCTATGCCCTGCGGCGGCTGTTTTGCGGGGCCGAGGGCAGTCTGGGCATTGTGACGCGGGCGGTGTTGCGGCTGCACCCCGAACCGGCACAGCGCGCGACCGCCCTGCTGGCCTTGCCCGACATGGAGGCTGCGGTGGCGCTTGGCCTGCATCTGCGTGCCGAGATGGGCGAGTTTCTGGCGGGGCTTGAGTTCTTTTCCGATCTGGGTCTGAGCCTTGCACTAAAGCATGTGGCGGGGCTGGCGCTGCCGCTGCAAAGTCGCGGTGGCTGCTATCTGCTGGTCGAGGTGACCGCAGGCTCGGCGCGGGTGCCGCTGGAGGATATTCTGGGGGCGGCGCTGGAATGGGGGATGGAGGCGGGGCTGGTCAGTGATGGCGCCTTGGCCACCTCCGAGGCGCAGCGGGCGGCGTTCTGGCGGCTGCGCGAGGAACAGCCCGAGGGCCAGCGGCTTGAAGGGCCGCAGTTGAAGCATGACATCTCGGTGCCGCCGGGGCGGATTGCCGCCTTTGTCTCGGCGGGGGCAGTGATCTGTCAGGCCTTGGTGCCGGGGGTGCGGATCAACCCGTTCGGACATCTGGGCGATGGCAATATCCATTATAACCTGACCCCGCCCGAAGGGGCCGCCGACTTTGCCGGACAGGCCGGGGCTTTGGCGTTGCAACTGGCGCGGCTGGCCACCGGAATGGGGGGCAGCTTTGCGGCTGAACATGGGCTCGGACGGGCAAAAATCGGTCTTGCCGATGCGTTGCGGCCCGCCTCGGAACGGGGGGCGATGCGGGCGATCAAGCGCGCCTTCGATCCGGCGGGACTGCTGAATCCGGGGGTGATTCTGGCTGAGATTGACAAGTAAAACTTGTCGATGGCCTGCAATTCTTGGTTTCGTTCCGGCGGTGCTGCGGGCAGGATGTGCCATAATCGGATCGGTCGGCGCACAGGCGTTTTTCGCGCGGCACCACAGGCGGGAAGGACGAAGATGCAAAACGGCGGTCAAGTGCTGGTAAAATCGCTGCTGGCTTTGGGGGCGACCAAGGCCTTCGGGGTGCCGGGGGAAAGCTATCTGGCGGTGCTGGACGCCTTGCATGACACGCAGGGCCAGCTTGATTTCGTGCTGTGCCGCAACGAGGGTGGTGCGGCCTTCATGGCTGCCGCCTGGGGCAAGCTGACCGGCACGCCGGGGATCTGCATGGTGACGCGCGGGCCGGGGGCGACCAATGCCTCGATCGGGGTGCATACGGCCATGCAGGATTCCGCGCCGATGATCCTGTTCGTGGGGCAGGTTGGCTCTGACATGAAGGGGCGCGAGGCGTTTCAAGAGGTCGATTACCGCGCCGTATTTGGCACGATGGCGAAGTGGGCGGTCGAGATTGATCAGGTTGACCGTATCCCCGAAATTCTGGCGCGGGCCTGGACGGTGGCCACGACGGGCCGGCCCGGCCCCGTCGTGATTGCGCTGCCCGAGGATATGCTGACAAGCCTGACAGATGCGGTCCCGCTGGTGGCCCCTGCGCGCGTTGCCGAGGCCGCCGCCGATGCAGGGGCCGTTGCCGAGGCGCGGGCGATGCTGGGGCAGGCCAAGCGGCCGCTGATCCTGATGGGCGGGAGCAACTGGACCGATGCGGGGCGCTGCGCCTTGCAGGGCTTTGCCGAAGCCTCGGACATTCCGGTGCTGGCGGCCTTCCGGTTTCAGGACCAGTTCGACAATTTCTCGCCCGTCTTTGCGGGTGAGGCGGGCGTGGGGATGCTGGCCCATGTCAAGGCGATGATCCGCGAGGCCGATGTGATCCTTGCCGTCAACGTCCGCTTTGGCGAGATGACGACGGATGGCTATACGCTGCTGTCGGTGCCGGTTCCGGCGCAAAAGCTGATCCATGTGCATGGGTCCGACCGCGAGATCGGCAAGATTTACCAGCCTGCCTTGGGCATCCATGCCGGACCGAACGGCTTTGCCGCTGCGCTGTCGCCGGTGCGGGGTGATTGGGCCGGATGGCGGGCTGCGGGCCGTGCGGCCTATGAGGCCAGCTTTGATGCGCCGGTGCAGCCTTCGCCGGTGGATATGGTCGCGGCGATGGCGCATCTGCGCGGGCTGTTGCCCGAGGATGTGATCCTGACCAATGGCGCGGGGAATTTCACCGTCTGGCCCAACAAATTCTTCAAGTTCGGCCCGAAAGCACGGCTTTTGGCACCGCAATCGGGGGCGATGGGCTATGGTGTGCCTGCGGCGATTGCGGCCAAGGTGGCGCATCCTGACCGCACCGTGGTCTGCTTTGCCGGAGACGGTGATTTCCAGATGAATTGCCAAGAGCTTGGCACCGCGATGCAGGCAGGCGCGCAGCCGATCATCCTGATCGTGAACAATGGCATTTACGGCACGATCCGCGCCCATCAGGAGCGCAATTATCCGGCCCGCGTTTCTGGCACCACGATGGTCAATCCCGATTTCGTGGCCCTTGCCCGCGCCTATGGCTATCACGCCGAGCGGGTGGCCCTGACCGCAGAGTTTCCGGCGGCTTTTGAACGGGCGCTGAACTCGAAAACGGGGGCGGTGCTGGATCTGGATATCTCGCCCGAGGCGATCACGCCGCGCCAGACCCTGAGCCAGATGCGCGCGCAGGCTCAGGCTGCAAAGGACAAAGCATGACCTCCGCTCCGATCCGGCTGGGGGCCGATATTGGCGGCACTTTCACCGATATTGCGTTGGAATGCCGTGGTGCGCTGTTTTCCACCAAGGTGCTGACCAATTACGCTGCGCCGGAACAGGCCATTCTGGACGGGATCGCGGTGGTGCTGGAGCAGGCCGGCATCGGGCTGGGTGATCTTGATATCATCATCCACGGCACGACTTTGGCCACCAATGCGCTGATTGAACGGCGCGGCGCGCGCACGGCTTTCGTGACGACCGAGGGCTTCCGTGATGTCATTGAAATGCGGACAGAAAACCGGTTCGAGCAATATGACCTGAACCTGCGCCTGCCGCAGCCGTTGATCCCGCGCGAGGACCGTTTTGCGGCGGGTGGCCGGATCGGCGCGCAGGGGCAGGAGTTGCAACCGCTGGACGAGGCAGCGGTCGAGGCGATTGCCGACCGGATCGCAGCCGAAGGTTTCGGCGCTGTGGCGATCGGGTTCATCCATTCCTACATGAACCCCGCCCATGAGGCGCGCGCGCGGGCGATCATCGCGCGCAAGGTGGCGGTGCCGATCAGCATCTCCAGCGAGGTTTCGCCGCAAATGCGCGAATTCGAGCGGTTCAACACGGTTTGCGCCAATGCCTATGTGCGGCCGCAGATGGCGGATTATCTGGCGCGGCTGCAGGTGCGGCTGAAGGATCTGGGCGCGGTTTGCCCTGTGTTCATGATCCATTCCGGCGGCGGGTTGATCTCGGTGGAAACGGCGTCGGAATTTCCGGCGCGGCTGGTGGAATCGGGGCCTGCGGGGGGCGCGATCTTTGCCGCCGATGTGGCGCGGCGCTTCGGGCTTGACCGCGTGGTCAGCTATGACATGGGCGGCACCACCGCCAAGATTTGTCTGATTGAAGACTACGCGCCGAAAACTGCGCGGACCTTCGAAGTGGCGCGGACCTATCGTTTCTGCAAAGGCTCGGGGATGCCGATTTCGATTCCGGTGATCGAGATGATCGAGATCGGGGCGGGCGGCGGGTCGATGGCATGGGTTGATGCCTTGGGGCGGATTCAGACCGGACCGGAATCGGCAGGATCGGAACCCGGACCGGCCTGCTATCAGCGCGGCGGGGTGCATCCGGCCATTACCGATGCCGATCTGGTGCTGGGCAAAATTGATGCCGACAATTTTGCGGGCGGCGCGATCAAGCTGTCGGCAGCCGATGCAAGCGGGGCTATCGTGCGGGATGTGGGGGGCAAGCTGGGCCTTGGGGCCGAGGCTGCGGCTTTCGGGATCTGCGAGGTGGTCGACGAGAATATGGCCAATGCCGCGCGGGTGCATGCGGTCGAGAATGGCAAGAACATCTCGGACAATATGATGATCGCCTTTGGCGGGGCCGCACCTTTGCACGCGGCAAGGCTGTGCGAAAAGCTGGGGATTGAGCGCTGCCTCATTCCGGTGGGCGCGGGCGTGGGGTCGGCCATCGGGTTTCTGAAAGCCCCCTTCGGCTATGAGGCGCTGGCGTCGAATATCCTGCGGCTGTCGGCGTTCGAGGCGGGGGCGGCGAATGCGCTTCTGGCCCGCTTGACGGCGACGGCCGAGGGCTTTGTGCGGGCTGGCACCGAGGGGGCGATCACGCGCGAGATCACGGCTTTCATGCGCTATGTCGGGCAGGGCTGGGAGATTCCGGTGCCGCTGCCGGACCGTGATTTTACCGCCGCCGATGTCGATATGCTGCGCCATAACTTCCGCGAGAACTATGCCCGCTTTTTTGGCCGCGCGATTGACGGGCTGGACGGGCTGGAAATTGAAATCGTCACATGGTCGGTCAAGGCACAGGACCAGCGCGCCACCCCCGACCGGATCGCACTTATCCCGGATGGGGCAAGGGTCGGGCCGCTGCTTTCACGCCCTGTCTTTGACCCCGCCCGGGGGGAGTTCCTGCCAACCGCAATTCTCGAGCGCGGCAGCCTTCAGCCGGGCGCGCGTGTGGTCGGGCCTGCGGTGATCGTGGAACGGGAAACCTCGACCGTCGTGACCTCGCCTTTCGATGTGGTGATGCAGGCTGACGGCAGCCTTCTGATGATCCGCAAAGGGGCCATGCTATGACCGACCAGACCCGCGATATACGGATGCAGGTGATGTGGAACCGCCTGATCTCGGTGGTGGAGGAACAGGCGCTGACCCTGCTGCGGACGGCATTTTCGACAAGCGTGCGCGAGGCGGGCGACCTGTCGGCGGGGGTGTTCGACCCGCAAGGCCGGATGCTGGCGCAGGCGGTGACCGGCACGCCGGGCCATGTGAACACGATGGCCGAGGCGGTGCTGCATTTCATGGCCGAAATTCCCCGCGACCAGATGTTTGCGGGCGATACCTATGTCACCAACGACCCGTGGAAAGGCACGGGGCATCTGCACGACATCACGATGGTTTCGCCCTCGTTTCTGGGGGATGAGCTGGTGGGCTTTTTCGCCTGCACCGCGCATGTGGTCGATGTGGGCGGGCGCGGGTTCGGGGCGGATGGCAAATCCGTCTACGAGGAAGGCATCCAGATCCCGATCATGAAATTCGCCGAGCGGGGCGTGGTGAATGCCGATCTGGTGCGGCTGCTGCGCGCCAATGTGCGCGAGCCTAATCAGGTGGTGGGCGATTTCTATTCGCTGGCGGCCTGCAACGAGGTTGGCCATCGCCGCTTGATCGACATGATGCAGGAAATCGGGCTGACCTCGCTGGATGTTCTGGGCGCGTTCATCTTTTCGCGCACCCATGCCGCGACGCTGGAGCGTATCCGTGCGCTGCCGCAGGGGGTTTGGTCGAATACGCTGCTGACCGATGGCTATGACGTTCCCGTCAGGCTGGCGGCGACTGTCGAGGTGCAGGGCGACAGCGTGAATGTCGATTTCAGCGGCAGCGATCCGGTCAGCCGCTGGGGCATCAATGTGCCGATCATCTACACCAAGGCCTATGCCTGCTATGCGCTGAAATGCGTGGTGGCGCCGGATATTCCGAACAACTGGGCTTCGCTGGCGCTGTTCACGATTTCCTCGCCGGTGAATATCCTGAATGCCGAACGGCCCGCGCCGGTGTCGGTGCGCCATGTGATCGGCCATATGGTGCCGGATCTGGTGCTGGGGGCGCTGGCCAAGGCGCTGCCGGGGCAAGTGCTTGCGGAAGGGGCGGCGGCGCTGTGGAATATCCATATGTCTGTGCGGCCCGTGGCCGGGGCGGCAGGGCGGCGGGCCGAGATTCTGATGTTCAACTCGGGGGGGATGGGCGCGCGGCCAGAGCAGGACGGGCTGTCGGCGACGGCCTTTCCATCGGGGGTGATGACCATGCCGATCGAGGCGACCGAGCAGACCGGCCCGATCGTGATCTGGCGCAAGGAACTGCGGCCCGACAGTGGCGGCGATGGCACCTATCGCGGCGGCCTGGGCCAGATTATCGAGATCGAACCGATGGCGGGGCATGAGTTCGATTTCTCGGCCATGTTCGACCGCGTGAACCATCCGGCGGCGGGCCGCGATGGTGGCGGGGCGGGGGCTGCGGGCAAAGTGGCGCTGGATGACGGCACGCCGCTGCGCCCGAAAGGCTGGCAGCATGTGCCGGCGGGGCGGCGACTGGTGCTGCATCTGCCGGGCGGTGGCGGCTATGGCGACCCTGCCGCACGCAGCGCCAATGACCGTGCGCGCGATCTGGCCAAGGGCTATGTGACGGAGACTAAAGCATGAGCTATGTTGCGGACCGCTTGGCGGCGGTAAAGCCTTCGGCCTCGATGGCGGTGTCGATGGCGGCCAAGGCGCTGCGGGCGCAGGGCGTTGATGTGATCGACCTTGGGCTGGGAGAGCCGGATTTCCCGACGCCGGCCCATGTGACCGATGCCGCCTTCAAGGCCGCGCTGGCGGGCGAGACGCTTTACACCGCGGCGGCCGGCACGCCTGCCCTGCGCGCGGCTGTAGCGGAAAAGTTCCGGCGCGAGAACGGGCTGGATTATGGTGCCGATGATATTGTGGTGGCCAACGGGGCCAAGCAGATCATCTTCAACGCGCTGATGGCAACGCTGAACGAGGGCGACGAGGCGATCCTGCCAGCGCCCTATTTCGTGTCCTATCCTGAGATGGTCAAACTGCTGGGCGGGGTGCCGGTCATGCCGGTGTGCGGGGCCGAAACCGGGTTCCGGCTGACGCCTGCGCTGCTGGAGGCCGCGATCACCCCGCGCACGAAATGGCTGTTTCTGAACATGCCGGGCAATCCGTCGGGTGCGGTCTATGCGCGGGCGGATTTGCAGGCGCTGGGCGCGGTGTTGGCGCGGCATCCGCAGATCCTGATCCTGTCGGACGAGATTTATGAGCATATCCTGTTCGACGGGCGCGCGTTTGTGTCTTTCGGGCAGGCTTGCCCCGAATTGCGCGACCGCAGTCTGATCGTGAACGGTGTGGCCAAGGCCTATGCGATGACGGGTTGGCGGGTTGGCTATGCGGCGGGACCGGCACCCTTGCTCAAGGCGATGAACACGGTGCAAAGCCAAAGCGTGACTTCGGTGGCTGCTCCGATGCAGGCGGCGGCGCTGGCGGCTTTGACGGGGCCACAGGACTGTGTCGCAGACTTCCGCACCGCATTCGAGCGCCGCCGCGATCTGGTGGTGGCGGGGGTGGCGGGTATTCGGGGGCTGACGCTGGCCCCGCCGGAGGGCGCGTTTTATGCCTATATCGGCTGTGCCGCGCTGATCGGGGCGCGCACCCCGAAAGGCGAGGTGCTGGCCGATGACACCGCCGTGACACAGTATCTTTTGACCGAGGGCCGTGTGGCGGCGGTTCCGGGGGCGGCCTATGGGCTGTCGCCGTTCTTCCGCATCTCGACCGCGACCTCGGATGCGGTCCTGACCGAGGCGATCCGCCGTATCGCTGCCGCTGTGGCCGCCCTTAGCCTTGGAGAAACCGCATGAACCCGCGTTTTGACACTTTGCTGATTACGGGGGCGGCGGGCCGGTTGGGAAGCCAGTTGCGGCAGGGTCTGGCCCCCTTGGCGCGGCGCTTGCGGCTAAGTGATATGGCCGAGATCAAGGATGTGCAGCCCAACGAGGAGGTGGTGATCTGCGATCTGGCCGATGAGGCGGCGATACTGGCGCTGACCGAAGGCGTGGATGCCATCGTGCATTTCGGCGGTGTGCCGCTGGAACGATCATGGGATGCCATCCTGAACGCCAATATCCGGGGCAGCTATCATATCTATGAGGGCGCGCGGAAAAACGGGGTCAAACGGGTGGTCTATGCCAGTTCGGTCCATGCCATCGGCTATCACGGCCTTGAGGATCAGATCGACGCCAACGCGCCGCATCGGCCCGACGGGCTTTATGGCCTGTCGAAGTGCTTTGTCGAGGATCTGGGACGGCTTTACTGGGACAAGTTCGGGATCGAGACGGCGGCGCTGCGGATATTCTCGTCCTTCCCCGAACCTGCGGATCGGCGGATGCTGTGGTCATGGCTGTCGTTTGACGATTGCATCCGTCTGGTCACGGCGGCGCTGACCGCGCCGCGCGTGGGGTTTACGCTGTCTTTCGGGCTGTCGGATAATGCGGTCAGTCCGGTGGATAACCGGCTTGCGGCGCATCTGGGGTATCGCCCGCAGGACAATACCGAAGCGTTCCGCGCCGCGATGGAGGCGAGAACCCCTGTGCCTGACCCCAAAGCCCCTGCCGTGCGCCATCTGGGTGGCTGGTTCGTCGATCTGGGCCATCCTGATGACGAGGCTGCAACATGAAATCCAGCTATGATGTGGTGATCGTCGGAGGTGCGGTGATCGGGTCGGCGGTGGCCTATTTTCTGACGGCAAACCCCGATTTCAACGGCTCGGTTCTGGTGGTCGAGCGTGACCCGACCTATGCCAAAGCCTCGACCTCGCTCTCGTCGTCGTCGATCCGCACCCAGTTTTCCAATCCGATCAATGTGAGGATCAGCCAGTTCGGATCGGCCTTTATCAAGGGCTTTGCCAAGACCATGCAGGTTGCGGGCGAAGCGCCGCCCGATCTGAACTTCCATCAGGGCGGCTATCTGTTTCTGGCCAATAGCGCCGAACAGGAGGCAACGCTGCGCGAAAACCATCAGGTGCAGGTGGCTTGCGGCGCGGATGTGGTGCTGTGGGATCAAGAGGCGCTGCACCGCGCCTTTCCGCATCTGAATGTCGAGGATATCCGGCTGGCAAGCTATGGCCAATCGGGCGAGGGCTGGTTTTCCAACACCGGCCTGATGAACGGCTTCAAGGCCAAGGCGCGTGAACAGGGTGCCGACTATGTGACCGACGAGGTGGTGGCGATTGGCCGGACGGGCGATAACGTCACCTCGGTCACGCTGAAATCGGGGGCGGTTGTGCAGGCGGGAACGGTTGTCAACGCCTCGGGTCCGCGCGCGGCGTTGACGGCGCGGATGGCGGGGCTGGATGTTCCGGTCGAACCCCGCAAGCGCACGCTGTTTGTTTTCGATTGCGCCAAGACGCCCGAAGGCAGCGCCGGGGTGAATGGCGGGCGGTTGCCTTTGATGATTGATCCGTCGGGTGTGTTCTGTCGTCCAGAGGGGCGGTTCTTCCTGTCGGGGGCGGCGCCGGTCGAAGATCCGGCGGTGGATTGGGACGATTTCGAACCGCGCTGGCCCGAATTCGAGGATATAATCTGGCCCGCACTTGCCAATCGCTCGGCGCAGTTCGAGGCGATCAAGGTGGTGAACCAATGGGCGGGCCATTACGATTTCAACACGCTGGACCATAACCTGATCGTCGGGCGGCATCCGCAGGTGACGAATTTCATCTTTGCCAACGGCTATTCCGGCCACGGGTTGCAGCAAGGACCGGCGGCGGGGCGCGGGGTGGCGGAACTGATCATCTATAACGGCTATCGCAGCCTTGATCTGACCGAAGTCGGCTATGAGCGTATCCTTGAAAACCGGCCCTTCCTTGAGAAAGCGGTGATCTGAAATCGACCACGCGACCCTTCCTGTGCAACGGGTGCCAAGATGACGGAACGTCCGTTCCGGCTGCCGCCGTTGAACGCGCTGCGGGTGTTTCACACCGTGGTGCGGCACCGCAGTTTCCGCTCGGCTGCGGACGAGTTGCGGGTGACCCCGCAGGCGGTCAGCCAGCAGATCAAGCTGCTGGAGGACACGCTGGGGCTGGAGTTGTTCGAGCGCAAGGGCCGCGCGATCGAACCGAACGAACATGCGATCCTGCTGGCCCATTTCATTCAGGCGGGGTTCGAGGAATTTGCCGAAGGCGTGCGGCGGGTGTCCAAGACCGGCCAGCGCAACCGTATCAACATGAATGCCAGCCCCTATTTCGCCACGCGCTATTTGCTGGACCGTCTGGCCCAGTTCCGCGACATCATGCCGGATGCCGATCTGCGTCTGACCACGATGGTCGAGTTGCCGGATTTCGTCAGCGATGATGTCGATGTGGCGATCCAATGGGGGTTTGGCACGTGGAAGCAATATGATCAGGTGCTTTTGCTGCGCGATATCAAGGTGATCTGTTGCACGCCGGATATTGCCAAGACCTTGCAGACCCCTGCCGACCTGCTGGACCGCCCTTTGCTGCATCCGGTGCTGTCCGAGCGTCTGTGGTCCAACGTGTTGCGGCATCTGGGGGTGGAAGGCACGCCAAGGCTGGGGGAGATCCGGTTTCAGGATGCCGCGACAATGCGGCGGGCAACTTTGGCGGGCCTTGGCGTCGGGCTGATCTCGACCATCGATGCGGAAGAGGATCTGACCTCGGGCAAGCTGGTGGCGCCCTTCGGGCTGGATGTGATGCCCAGCATGCCCGAGACCCAGATCCCCGGCTTTTATCTGGTGCTGCCCAAGGCGCACCGCCGCATGAAACCGATCGCCACCTTCTGCGGCTGGGTCGAACAGGAGGACTGGTCGGCCCCGCCGCACCGAGAATTCTAGGCTGTCTTGGCCGGTTTCGGGGCAATCAACCAAAGCTTGTCGATGGGCCGAATTTCTTGATTTGGGTGTGCGGTATCATCGGTCAGGTTTCTATCAGCAAAAGGAGCAGGCATGGCGCAGGCAGTCGTAACGGGGGCAACAAGCGGGATCGGGCAGGCTATCGCGCTGGCGCTGCAGGCGGCGGGCCATGAGGTGATAGCACTGGGGCGCAATCGCGCGGCGCTTGCGGCGTTGACGGCTGCGGGTCTGCGCGGCATTGCGGTGGATGTCACGGATGCGGCGGCGCTTGATGGGGCGCTGGCGGGGCTTGCGCCGGATATTCTGGTCAACAATGCCGGCATGATGCCGCCGGTGCGGCATTTCTGCGATGCGGAGGCTGGCGATATCGATCTGGCGCTGGCGGTCAATCTGGGCGCGGTGCTGAAGCTGACGCGGGCGCTGGCACCGGGGATGCGGGCGCGCGGGCGCGGGCATATCTTCTTTACCGGATCGACGGCGGGACATGCGCCCTTTGCCAATATGGCGGTCTATTGCGCGACCAAGGCGGCGGTGGGCGGCTTTGCTCAGGCGCTGCGTCTGGATATGGCTCCGCATGGGGTGCGGGTGACGGAAATCGTCGCGGGTCGGGTGGAAACCGGACTTTACAAGGACTTGCTGTCGCCCGAGGCGCGGGCGGCAATGTATGCAGGGCATTCGGCGGTGCAACCGCAGGACGTGGCGGCGATGGTGCTGGCGGTGCTGGCACTGCCGCAATCGGTGGATGTTGCCCGCTTTGATATTCTGCCCACCCATCAGGCGACCGCGACCGGCGCCTCCAACAAGGACAAATAGGATGAAAGATCTGACGGTGGTGATCGTGGGCGGTGGCGCGGGTCTGGGCGCGCTGCTTGCCGAGATGGCAGTGGCCGAGGGCGCGGCCGGAATCGGGATCATCGATCTGAACGCCGAGGCCGCCCATGCTGCCCTTGCGCCTGCCCGCAAGGCCGGTGTGAAAGCGGTGGCGGCGGCCTGTGATATTCGCACCGCCGATGCCGCCCATGCGGCCTTTGCCGCGGTTGCCGCAGAGTTGGGGCGGGTGGATACGCTGATCAATTCGGCCGCCATTTACCCGCGCAAGCCGATCCTTGAAATTCTGGATGCCGATTGGGATGCCTCGAACGCGATCAACGTGAAAGGCACCTATCACATGATGGTGGCGGCCATCCGGCAGATGCGCGCGCAAGAGCCGATCGGCCATATCCGTGGCCGGATTGTCAACATCACCTCGGTCGATGCGTTCAAGGCGCATCCGCAAAACGCGCATTACGCCGCAACCAAGGCCGCCGTGGTCAGCCTGACCAAAAGCATGGCGCATGAGGTGGCCCCCGACGGCATCCTTGTGAACTCGGTGGCCCCTGCGGGCATGGCGACGGAGCGCGCGCGCGAATTGGGCTTTTTGTCGGAACTGGCAAAGGCCAGTCCCTTGGGGCGCGGTGGCGAGCCGAAGGAAATGGCCGAATGGGTGCTGATGGCCGGAGGGCCGCGCAACACCTATATGACGGGCGAGAATATCATCGTCTCGGGTGGCTATATCTACGCCTGATCTCTGCCTCTGGGAACACCGGCCTGACTGGTGCATTCCTTGTGCCGTGGTGCGACCAAGGTGATGGCGCATAACGCGTTGGCCCTGACCGGCCTGACAGATGCCGACGGGGGGGCGATCTGCGTTCCGGCCGGAACCTCGACCGGGACGCAGGTGGCCTCGTATCTTTAGCCTGTCGGCGTCACGATGGAACTGGTTGCCATTGGAAAGTCCGAGGAACTGGAGGCCGCCTATTTCTCGGGCCGTTGCGAACCCTATGCCCAGTGGGGACCGGTTCTGGCGATTGCCCGCTCTGTTTCGGAGGCCCATAAGCTGCTGCCCGATGTGCTGGCACGGAAGCCGGAACTGATGATCATGCGTCGGGGCGATGACAACTGGGTCGGTATCGCCAACAGGGCGCTGAGCGCGCTGCTTTTCGTCCCGCTGATCGGGCCTTGCGTGGGCTGCGCGGAGTCCCGAGCAATGCGCCTGCGCGGGCGGTCTGTGGCGAGACATTCTGCTGATTTTGCAGATGCTTTTCCGGTATTCGACGCCGACGCAACTGCCAAGTCTGCGGGCTGCCCATCGTCTGGAGATTTATCTGTCTGGGCTGAACACCAGCCAAGGGGGGGCGGCGGTGCTGGTCGGGCTGTTGTGATCTGGCGGGTGATCCATTGGGCCATACTGACGGCGACATTTCCGGTCGTGGCCGGACAGGAATATTGTCGCGCGGCGGGCGGGGCGTTCTGGTCGATCCTCGCAAACCGGTGGCGGCTGATCCTGCCCTTATGAAGAACAGTGGCACTTGGCCTTGGCCTGTGGCGTGGTGATTGCGGTGAGTTTGCTAAGTTGCCTGCCGCAGTTTTGGACGCCTGACCGGATCAGCGTGACCCACGAGATCGGCTTTGCGCGCAAGGTGGCGGATCGGGTGGTCTTTATGGAGCGCGGCGAAATTCTCGAGGAAGGTCCGTCCGAAGCCCTGTTCGCTGCGCCCCGGACTGAGCGCAGGGTCCGTTTCCTGTCGCGGGTTCTGGGGCATTAACCCGTTGCTGTGGGCAGTGGAAAGATCACGTCATAGGCCCAGTTGAAGCAGAAGGCATAGATCAGGTAGAAACCTGCAAAGGCCGCATCCATCACAAAGGCGTCCCACAGGCTGACGCCCAGATACCACGCGATGAAGGGCATCAGGATCGCCAGAAGTCCGCCCTCGAACAGAATGGCATGGGCGACCCGCAGTGCCACGGTTTTCGCCACCGTGCCGCGCAGGCGCAGCAGGGCATGGTCGAAGCCCAGATTGTAGATGTAATTCCAGCCGGTTGCGATGGAGGCGCTGACAAGGGCGACCATGCCGATGTCAGAGATCGGATGCCCGAAGGCCAGCGCGCCCAAGGGTGTGACAAGCAAAAGCCCGATCACCTCGAAGGACAGGGCATGGCGGATACGGTCGGGGGTGCTACGCATGGGGCGGCCTGTTTCTGGTCGGGGCGTCCCGAGTTCTTGCCCGTCTGGGGGAGGTCGTCCTCACCGCGCCCGACATAGGCAAAGACCCAAAGCGGGGCAAGGCGGCGCGATGCAAATGGATAGGGTGGTTGCCATCCGGCATCAGGTGGCGGCGATGGGGGAGTCGGGGTGAACCCCGACCTAAGGGCGTGGATCTGCCGCCCCTTGCGCGCAAGGATGTTTGGCATAGCTTGGGCGCAACAGGAGAACACCATGACCGACGACGCCCGCACCATCCGCCTTGCCGATTACCAACCCTATCCCTTTGTCGTGGACAAGGTGGCGCTGACCTTCCGGCTGCACCCCAGCGCCACGCGGGTTCTGGCGCGGCTGCATCTGTCGCCCAACCCTGCGCGGGAAGGCCGCCATGATCTGCGGCTGGATGGCGAGAAACTGGCGCTGATGTCCTGCCGGATCGACGGGATTGATGCTGTCGTGACCGCCGACGCCACCGGCCTGACGATCCCCGCCGCCTTGCTGCCGCGGGGGGCTTTCCTGCTGGAGACCGAGGTCGAAATTGCCCCCGAAGGCAATACGGCTCTTGAGGGCCTGTATATGTCCAAGGGCATGTATTGCACCCAATGCGAGGCCGAGGGCTTTCGCAAGATCACCTTCTACCCCGACCGCCCCGATGTGATGTCGCGGTTTTCGGTGAGGGTCGAGGGCGATCTGCCGGTGCTGCTGTCGAACGGCAATCCGGTGGCCGCAGGGCAGGGATGGGCGGAATGGGATGACCCTTGGCCGAAACCGGCCTATCTTTTCGCGCTTGTGGCAGGCGATCTGGTGGCGCATTCCGCGCCTTTCACCACCGCTTCGGGCCGTGCGGTCGATCTGAATATCTGGGTCCGCGCCGGTGATCAGGACCAATGCGCCTATGCGATGGACAGCCTGATCCGCTCGATGCGCTGGGATGAACAGGTTTACGGGCGCGAATATGATCTGGATGTGTTCAACATCGTGGCGGTCGACGATTTCAACATGGGCGCGATGGAGAACAAGGGGCTGAACATTTTCAACTCGCGCTATGTTCTGGCCAGCCCCGAAACCGCCACCGACGACGATTATGCGCGCATCGAGGCGATCATCGCGCATGAATATTTCCACAACTGGACCGGCAACCGCATCACCTGCCGCGACTGGTTCCAGCTTTGCCTGAAAGAGGGGCTGACCGTGTTCCGCGATCAGCAGTTTTCGGGCGACATGCGGTCCCATGCGGTGAAGCGCATCGAGGATGTGCTGATGCTGCGCGCGCGGCAGTTCCGCGAGGATGGCGGTCCCTTGGCGCATCCGGTGCGGCCCGACAACTATATCGAGATCAACAATTTCTACACCGCCACTGTCTATGAAAAAGGTGCCGAGGTGATCGGGATGCTGAAGGCGCTGGTGGGGGATGCCGCGTATGCTCGCGCGCTGGACGCCTATTTCGACCGCCATGACGGGCATGCCGCAACCATCGAAGACTGGTTGAAGGTGTTTGAGGACACCACGGGCCGCGATCTGACCCAGTTCAAACGCTGGTATACCGAGGCCGGAACCCCGCGCGTCAAGGTTTATGAGGCATGGTCGGATGGCACCTATTCGCTGACGCTGGTGCAGGAAAATCCGGCCACCCCCGGCCAACCCGACAAGGCGCCCAAGGTGATCCCCGTGGCCGTGGGCCTGCTGAACCCCAACGGCGACGAGGTGGTGCCGACGACGGTGCTGGAACTGACCGAACCTGTGCAGTCCTTCAGCTTCACGGGATTGGCGGCGCGGCCAACCCCGTCGATCCTGCGCGGTTTTTCCGCGCCGGTGATTCTGGAGCGCGAGGTGCCTGCGGGGGAACGCGCTTTCCTGCTGGCGCATGACACCGACCCGTTCAACCGCTGGGAGGCGGGGCGGGCGCTGGCCAAGGAGGTGATGGCGCGGATGGTGGTCGAGGGGGCCAAGCCCTCGGGCGAATTGCTGGACGGCATGGCGCGGGTGGCCTTTGACGATGCCCTTGATCCGGCCTTCCGCGCGCTGGCGCTGCGGCTTCCGGCGGAAGATGACATGGCGGCCACCCTGCATGCTGCGGGCCATGTGCCGGACCCTGACCGCATCCACCGCGCGCGGCGGGATCTGCATCTGGCCTTGGCGCAGGCTGTGGCACCGCGTCTGGGCGGGCTTGAGGCTGCGATGCGCGTGGGCGGGGCCTATTCCCCGGATGCGACGGCAGCGGGCAAGCGGGCGCTGCGGCTGGCGGCGTTATCGCTGTTGTCGCGGCTGGATGGAGGCGCGGCCGCGCGGGCGGCCTATCGGTCGGCGGATAACATGACCGAAAGCTTTGGCGCGCTGGCCTGTCTGCTGGACAACGGGCAGGGCGTGGCAGAGCTGGACTGCTTTGCGGCGCGCTGGGCGGAGGACCGGCTGGTGATGGACAAGTGGTTCTCGGTGCAGGTCGCCTTTGCCGCGCCCGACAAGGTTGCCGAGGTCGTGCGCGCCCTGACCGCGCGCCCCGATTTCGACTGGAAGAACCCCAACCGGTTCCGGTCCGTGTTGGGCGCACTGTCGGGCAATCACGCGGGGTTCCACCACGGCGCGGGGGCGGGCTATGCGGTGCTGGCGGATTGGCTGATAAAGCTGGACCCGCTGAACCCGCAAACGGCGGCGCGGATGTCCACGGCCTTTGAAACATGGCCGCGCTATGATGCCGACCGGCAGGCGTTGATGCGGGGGGCTTTGCAGCGGATCATGGCGACGGACGGGCTAAGCCGCGATCTGTCGGAAATGGCGGGGCGGATGCTGGGCGCGTGATCTGATGGCGCCGCTTGCGCGGCTGGTCTTTGAAGCAGGGACAGCGGGCAAGCCCGCCGCCCCTGCGAAGATGAGTATTTAGGCCAAGATGAAGCCGTTCAGCGGCAGTAGCTTTGCGATGAGGTCCAGGCCGCGATCTCGGCGCGTTCCTTGGCTTTGCGAAGCGGCATCCAGTCGCGGCCAACGCCTTGGCGGCCATTGCCCGCCACAACCCCGTCTGTTCCAACCGCATGGGCCATCACCTTGACCGAACATTGCAGATTGGCCGCGCCATCCTTCAGGGCGGCGGCGGATTGCGCGTCGCAGCCGTGTTGGGCGGCGGTGCGGGGCGAAAGTTGCATGATGCCCAGATAGCGCCCGCCGCCACCTGAGGCCGCGGGATTCCAGCTGCTTTCGTATTTTGCTACCGCCGACAGCAGCCCTGCCCAGAAGGCGCGGCGTTCGGGCAGCGAGGCTTTGGCATAGTTCGGGCAGAAAGTGGCGATATCGGCGGGAATCTGGCCAGCCAGCGCATCGTCGCGGGCGGCGACGGCTGTCAGGGTGGCTTGAGTCCAGTCGGAGGCCTCGGGGCGGTGATCCCAGCGCATCGCGGGCATCATGGCGGCCAGATCGGGCATGGCAACGGGGGTGCAGGCCGAGAGGGCAAGGGCCATGAAGGCCGGAGCAGCAAGGGTTTTGATCCGCATGGGTCCGTTCTGGGTGGCATCACACCTTTGTGTGCGACGGGCGGGTTAGGCCTTGGATCGGGCTTTGCGGCAAGGAAAGCTGTGCGGCTGTGGCCTGCATCGGCTGATTTCCGCCGCCCATGCCCTTGCCCCGCGCGCGCGTCCTGCCTAAACAGGCGCAAGACCAAACGGAGGCCACCATGCTTGATCTGACCTATGAAGCGCCGAAACCCCGCGTGATTGCGGGTGTCAAGCATGACTGGGAACTGGTGATCGGGATGGAAATCCACGCGCAGGTGTCCTCGAATTCCAAGCTGTTTTCGGGGGCGTCCACGCAGGTGGGGGCAGAGCCGAACTCGAACGTCGCGTTTGTGGATGCGGCGATGCCGGGGATGCTGCCGGTGATCAATGAATATTGCGTGGAACAGGCGGTGCGGTCGGGTCTGGGGCTGAAGGCCAAGATCAACCTGCGCTCGGCCTTTGACCGCAAGAACTATTTCTACCCCGATCTGCCGCAGGGCTACCAGATTTCCCAGCTTTACCACCCTATCGTGGGCGAAGGCGAAGTGCTGGTCGAAATGTCGCCCGGTGTGGCGCGGCTGGTGCGGATCGAGCGTATCCACCTTGAGCAGGACGCGGGCAAATCGATTCACGATATGGACCCGACGATGTCTTTCGTCGACTTCAACCGCACCGGCGTCGCCCTGATGGAGATCGTCAGCCGTCCCGATATTCGCGGGCCGGAAGAGGCTGCGGCCTATGTCGTCAAGCTGCGCCAGATTCTGCGCTATCTTGGAACCTGTGATGGCAATATGCAGAACGGGAATTTGCGGGCGGATGTGAACGTGTCGGTCTGCCGCGCGGGCCAGTACGAGAAATATCAGGCGACGCAGGATTTCTCGCATCTGGGAACCCGCTGCGAGATCAAGAACATGAACTCGATGCGGTTCATCCAGCTTGCCATTGACTACGAGGCGCGGCGTCAGATTGCCATTCTGGAGGACGGCGGTTCGGTCACGCAGGAAACGCGGCTTTACGATCCTGACAAGAACGAGACCCGCAGCATGCGGTCGAAGGAAGAGGCGCATGATTACCGCTACTTCCCTTGCCCCGATCTGCTGCCGCTGGAGATCGAACAGGCTTGGGTCGATGATATTGCGGCCTCGATGCCGGAACTGCCCGACGCCAAGAAGGCCCG
Organism: Rhodobacterales bacterium RIFCSPHIGHO2_02_FULL_62_130; assembly: GCA_001828855.1. Taxonomy (GTDB): domain Bacteria; phylum Pseudomonadota; class Alphaproteobacteria; order Rhodobacterales; family Rhodobacteraceae; genus Cypionkella. The sequence goes on from MHZT01000034.1 coordinate 39,754, forward strand.
CTTCATGGGCGATTTCGGGCTGACCGATTACGACGCCAACGTGCTGACCGCCGATCTGGAATCGGCTGGTTTCTTTGAGGCCGTGGCGCAGGGGCGCGATGGCAAGCAGGCGGCGAACTGGGTCATCAACGAACTTTTCGGGCGGCTGAACAAAGAGGGCAAGGCGATTGTCGATAGCCCGGTTTCGGCGGATCAGTTGGGCGGCGTGCTTGACCTGATGGCCAAAGGGACGATCAGTGGCAAGATGGCCAAGGATCTGTTTGAAATCCTGTGGACCGAGGGCGGTGATCCGGCTGAGGTGGCCGCAGCGCGCGGGATGCAGCAGGTGACGGATACCGGTGCGATCGAGGCGGCGCTGGATGCGCTGATCGCGGCGAACCCCGATCAGGTGGAAAAGGCCAAGGTCAATGCCAAGCTGGCGGGCTGGTTCACCGGGCAGGTGTTGAAGGCCACGGGGGGCAAGGCCAATCCGGCGGTGGTCAACGCTTTGGTGGCGCAAAAGCTGGGTCTGTAAGGATAAAGGGTAAGGTGCGTGCCAGCACGCACCCTACGCCTAGGTGTTCAGGTCGGTGCAATACGCTATAGATTGCGCTGTGGCGAAATCCGCGCGTAATGCGGGAAAACCCTTTGATGGCTTGGACTTGCGCGCCGAATCTCCATAAACTGGTCAAGACCGAACAGGAGCCTGCCCATGCCGCGTTATGAGTTCAAAGTGATCCCCGCCCCCCGCAAGGGCGAGAAATCGCGCGGGGTAAAGACGGTCGAGGATCGCTTTGCCTTGGCCCTGACCCATCTGATGAACGAACAGGGCCGCGAGGGATGGGACTATGTGCGCGCCGAGACGCTGCCGGTGGATGAGCGGGTGGGCTTTACCGGCACCAAGACCACCTTCCAGAATATGCTGGTGTTTCGCCGCGAGTTGACCGCCGATGCCGCCAGCCCCGCCCGTCTGCTTGCGGTCGAGGATGTGCCTGCTATCGCGCCGCGGCTTGGTCCGGCGGAAACGCCTGCGGGTGTGGCACCTTCGGTCGGCCCTGCGACGGGCCTTGCCGCCGAGTGATCAGGCCAGCGCCGCGATCACCTGCGGCAGTGTTTCGGCAAAGGCGTCCAGCGCGGCATCATCGCCAAGGCTGACGCGGATGCAGCGGTCATGCGGGGCCACGCCGGGCATCCGCACAAAAATCCCGCGCGCGACCAGCCCTGCCAGCACGGCGCGGGCATAATCTCCGCCCCGTCCGCAATCCATCGTGACGAAATTGGTGGCCGAGGGCAGCGGATCAAAGCCGTTATCGCGGGCGATGGCGGACAGCCTTGCGCGGGCTGCGGCGGCGCGGGCAAGGGTTTGCGCCAGATAGGCCTGATCCTGCAAGGCCGCCAGAGCGCCCGCCTGTGCGATCCGGCCCATGCCGAAGTGATTGCGGACCTTGTTGAAGGCATCCGCCAGCTCGGGTGCTGTGATGGCATAGCCCACCCGCGCGCCCGCCAGCCCATGCGCCTTGGAAAAGGTGCGAAAGCGGATTACGCGCGGGTCATCGGCGGCGATGCGCGGCGCGGTGCCTGCGGGGGCAAAATCGATATAGGCCTCGTCCAGCACCAGCAGCGTGCATTCCGGCAGCGCGTCGATCAGGGATTCGAGCGTTTCGGCAGGGTGGTGGCTGCCCATCGGATTGTCGGGATTGGCCAGATATAGCAGTTTGGCGCGGGTTTGGGTGGCAAGGGCCAGCAGCGCCTCGGGGTCTTCATGGTTGGCCTTGTAGGGCGCGCGGTGCAGCGTGCCGCCAAAGCCTGCAACGTGGAAATTGAAGGTCGGATAGCCGCCAAGGCTGGTCACCACCGGATCGCCCGCTGCAATCGTCAGGCGGCACAGATAGCCCAGCAGCCCGTCAATGCCTTCTCCTACAACGATATTTTCGGGTCGGCAGCCGTGATGCGCTGCCAGCGCCGCCTTCAGGTCATGGTTTTCGGGATCGCCATACATCCAAGCCTCGGCGGCCGCGTTTTGCATGGCGGCAATCGCGGCGGGTGAGGGGCCAAAGCCGGATTCATTCGCACCAAGCCGGGCGAGAAAGGCAAAACCTTGCGCGCGCTCTTGCGTCTCGGGTCCGACAAAGGGGACGGTGGAGGGGAGCGAGGCGGCAAGCGGGGTGAGAAGGGCGCGTGTCATCCGTCGATTTGGCGGGATTTCGGGGGCGGTTGCAAGGGGGGCGGCGCGGTTGCTATTTCAGAAACTTGCGGCGGGATTCCTCGGCAATGGCCTGACGCATTTCAAGCCGCGCCAGTTCGGCCATCGCCGCCTTGCGGGCGGTCTCATCCGTCAGGCTGGCCAGATGGGCGCGTTGCGCGGCCACCTGTTTCTTGAGCGTGATCTCTTCGGGCAAAACCCCTGCCTCGGCCATGATGCGAAAGCCAACCGCATCACCTGCGCTGACAAAGGCATCGCCGGTGCGGTCGGGAAGCGGTTCACCCTCCCCCTTCAAGCCCTGCAACTGCCCTTTGGCGCGGGCCTTGGCGATCTGGCGTTCGGCGAGTTTGTTCAGCCACGACATGACGCGGCCCTCCTACCGTCAATGTAGGGAGGCGGGGCTGCTGTGGAAAGGGGGGCGTCTGCCCCCCTCGGTGCGTTGCACCTCACCCCCTGAGGATATTTAGGAACAGATGAAAGGGTTTCATCTTGGCCTAAATACTCCCGCCGGAGGCTTCTGCGGTTTGATCCGCGCGGCGGTCAGCCGATTTCTGCCAGCCGTTTCAGCGCGGCTTGCAGTTTGGCGGCTTCGTCCTCGCGGGCCTCAAGGTTGGCGCGGGCCTCGATCACCACGTCTTCGGGGGCCGAGGCCACGAAAGCGGGGTTGTTGAGGCGGCCTTTCAGCCCGCCGATTTCCTTGGCGAGCTTGTCCATGGTCTTGGACAGGCGGGCCTTTTCCTCGGCGATGTCGATCACGCCTTCCAGCGGGATCGCAAAGGACGCGCCTTCGACTGCGACACTGATCGCACCTTTGGGGGCGGGGCCTTCGGTCAGGGACTCGATGCGGGCGAGGCGTTTGATCAGCACCTCGTTGCGCGCCCATGCCGCACGGGCGGCATCAGTCAGACCGGTGGCGACCATGTCCAGTTTCAGCCCTGCCGGAACATGCATCTGGGTGCGGGCCGAACGGATTTCGTCGATCAGACCGGTGGTCCAGTTCATTTCCTGATCCGCAGCCTGATCCACCAGATCAAGCCCATAGGCGGGCCAGTCGGTATGCACCAAGAGTTTGGCGCGGGTTCCGGTGGTGGACCACAGTTCTTCGGTGATGAAGGGCATGATCGGGTGCAGCAGGATCATCGACTGATCCAGCACCCAAGCCATCGTGGCGCGCGTCTCGGCGGCGTGTTCGCCGTCGAACAGGGGTTTGGCAAATTCGACATACCAGTCGCAAACCTTGCCCCAGACGAACTTGTAAAGCGCATCCGCCGCCTGATCGAAGCGGTAGTCGGTCAGGGCCGCGTTCACTTCGGCCAGCGTCTTGGCGGTTTCGCCGATGATCCAGCGGTTGGCGGTGGCGGTTGCGGTGGGCGGGGTAGTGGCGGTGGCATAGCCCTCCCACACCCCGTTCATCTCGGCAAAGCGGCAGGCGTTCCACAGCTTGGTGCCGAAGTTGCGATAGCCCGCGATGCGCTGGGTATCGAGTTTCAGCACCCCGCCAAGGCTGGCCATCGCGGCATTGCCAAAGCGCAGCGCATCGGCCCCGAACTCGTCGATGACCTCCAGCGGGTCAACCACGTTGCCCAAGCTTTTCGACATCTTCTTGCCCTTGGCGTCGCGGACAAGGCCATGCAGGTAGACCGTCTTGAACGGCACCTGATCGACCACGGCAAGCTGCATCATCATCATGCGGGCGACCCAGAAGAAGATGATGTCGGCCCCTGTGATCAGGGTCGAGGTGGGGAAGTATTTCGCCAGTTCAGCGGTTTGGTCCGGCCAGCCCAGCGTGCCGATGGGCCAAAGGCCGGAGGAGAACCATGTGTCAAGAACGTCGGGGTCGCGCCAGACCGGATAGGTCAGGTGGGTCGGGTCTTGGCTGATCGCGTAATCGGCTAGCGAGGCCGCCAAGGCCGACACGGCGGCATGACGGTCTGCGACCTCGACGATGCGCGCTGCGTTCAGCGGGTGGGGCAGGGCTGCCAGATCATCGCGGAACCGCTCGGCCACGGCGTCAAGATCGGAGGCGCAGTGGTGGCGCGCCTCGCGGTCAGTATGGCCGCCGTCACCAAGGATGCGGAGGATTTCCACCTCATCCAAGGCGTCGTCGCCTTCGTCATCGGTGAAATCGGCCACATCGAGGTTCAGGCCATACCACACCGGAATCTGATGCCCCCACCATAGCTGACGGGAAATGCACCAAGGCTCGATATTCTCCAGCCAGTGGAAATAGGTCTTTTCGCCCGACTCGGGGATGATCTTGGTGGCACCAGAGCGCACCGCGTCCAGCGCGGGGCCGACGATCTTGGCGGTATCGACGAACCACTGATCCGTCAGCATCGGCTCGATCACCACCTTCGAGCGATCCCCGAACGGCTGCATGATCTTCTTGGCCTCGACCACCGGCTCGCGCCGCAGGTGTTCGGAACCGGTCTCGGGATCAATCTCCTTGACCAGAACCGAGACCGACAGGCCAAGCGCGTTGATGTCGGCAATCACCGCCTCGCGCGCGGCAAAGCGGTCAAGCCCGCGATATTTTTCCGGCACAAGGTTCAGCGCATCGACTTCGTTTTCGTTGGTCGGGCTGCCAGCGGCAATCGCGCGCGCGCGGGCCACGGCTTCGGCATAGGGCGCGCCATCGGCCCGCATGTGGCCGCGTGTGTCCATCAACCGATACATCGGCAGGGTGTTGCGCTTGGCCACCTGATAGTCGTTGAAATCATGCGCGCCGGTGATCTTCACCGCGCCCGAGCCGAATGCGGGATCGGGGTATTCGTCGGCGATGATCGGGATAAGGCGGTCACACAGCGGCAGATGCACCATCTTGCCAATGATCGGCGCATAGCGCGCATCCGAGGGATGCACCGCAACCGCGCCATCGCCCAGCATGGTTTCGGGGCGGGTGGTGGCGATGGAAATGTAATCGCGCGTCTCGCGCAGGATCACATTCCCGTCTTCGTCTTTCTCGATATATTCATAGGTCTCGCCGCCCGCGAGCCGGTATTTGAAGTGCCACATATGGCCCGCGACTTCGATATTCTCGACCTCCAGATCGGAAATCGCAGTCTCGAAATGGGGGTCCCAGTTGACCAGACGCTTGCCGCGATAGATCAGGCCCTTGTTATACATCTCGACGAAGACCTTGATCACGGCGTCGTGGAAATTGCCTTCCTCGCCCGCAGGCGCGCCTTCCGCCCCCGACATGGTGAAAGCCTCGCGGTCCCAGTCGCAAGAGGCGCCCAGCCGCTGCAACTGCCCGATGATGGTGCCGCGCGATTTGGCCTTTTGCTGCCAGACGCGGGAGATGAAAGCCTCGCGCCCCATTTCGCGGCGCGTGGGTTCCTTGTTGGCGGCCATATCGCGTTCGGTCACCATCTGGGTGGCGATGCCGGCATGATCGGTGCCGACCTGCCATAGCGTGTCATGCCCGCGCATGCGGTGCCAGCGCACCAGAATATCCTGCAACGTGTTGTTGAAGGCATGGCCGATGTGCAGGCTGCCGGTGACATTCGGCGGCGGGATCATCACGGAAAACGCCTCGGCCCCTGCAACCGCATTTGCCCCCGCGCGACCGACCTTGCGGTCGATCCAGAGTTTCGAGATGCGGGCCTCGGCTTCGGCGGCGTTGAAGGTCTTTTCCATCGGCATATGCGGGTTCCTTGAAAGCACTGCCTTCCTCTACCCAAAACCACGGGGAAGGCCAAGCGCCGCCTGCATAGTCCCCGTGGCGAAAATGCCCCGCAGCCCCGCCGGACTGGCGCTAGGCCGGACCCACCAGCGCAAAGCGGCCGCCGCGCCCGTCATGGCAATGGGTGACAAAGGCACCGCCCGGCACCTCGGCGGGATCATGTTCCACGCCACCTCCGGCGGATTTGACCGTCGCAACCGCCTGATTGATCGAGGCGGCCCCGAAATACACGCACCAGGCGGGGGCGGTGACACTGGCATCGTTGAAGATGCCGCCGATGTCGCGGCCCTTGCAGGCAATGATGTTGTAGATCATCTCCGGCCCCATCGGCTGCGCGCGCGATACCGTCCAGCCAAAGAGCACGCCGTAAAATGCCAGCGCCGCCTGCGGGTCTGCCACGCCCAGATCATGCCAGTTGCCATGCCCCGATTTTTGCTGGTCAAACGCGCCGCCCATCCCGTCGGGCAAGGGTTGCAGGATCGCGAAACTTGCCCCTTGGGGATCGAGCATCACGGCAAAGCGCCCCGTGTCTGGAATATCCGAGGGCGGCACGATCACTTGCGCGCCAAGTGCGGCCGCTTGGGCGGCAGTCGCATCGGCATTGTCAACCGTGATGTAAAAGGTCCAGCCCGTTGGTTGTTCCGGTTCCGCCTTGAACAGACCGGCGACCATGCTGTCTTGGGCCGAGGCGATGATATAGGTCATGCCCGCCATGCCGCTGTCGGCAAATTGCCAGCCCAGCAGGGCGGCATAGAAGGGCTGCACTGCCGCAGGATCGGCGGTGGCAAGTTCATACCAGCAGGGAAGACCGTGTTCAGACATGGGACACCTCGGTTACAACACTGCCGTCATGCTGCGCCTTTCCTCGCATTTTGGCAATCGCGCCCCGCTGCAAAGCGCCAACCCCGCGGGAAGGCAAAACCGCTGTCCGCCTCTTCATCTTGGCCGAAAATACTCCCGCCGGAGGCACCGGCATTGCCCGCCAACCCGCCCTGTCAGGTGCAGACCCGCGACAGCGGCGGGTGCGGCCCCCTCGATGGGGGCCAAGCCCGCGCCCCTTGATCGGTCAAACCGACAGCTCAAACCGCCCGATCGAGCCGTGTGGACAGGTGGATCAGGCTTTCCGACGATTTCACCCCGGTCAGCGCGCCGATCTGGTCCAGCACCTGATCCAGCACCTGCGTATTGCTGGCCGCGATCTGCAACAACAGATCGAAGCGGCCGGAGGTGGTGAAGACCCGCTCCACCTCGCTGATTCCCTTCAGCCGTGTCAGGATCGCCGCCTGTGACCGCGGCTCGATTGTCAGCAGCACCGAGGCCCGCAAACGGCCCTGCCGCGCGGCCTCGCCCAGTTTCAGCGTGTATCCGGCGATGATTCCGCCCGTCTCAAGCCGCTCCAGCCGCGCCTGAATCGTGGAGCGTGCCACCTTCAACCGGCGGGCTAGGGTGGCCACCGACATGCGTGCATCCGCCCCCAGCAGCGTCAGAATGTTACGATCCAGCTCGTCCATGCAATGTGTATCCTCTTTTCGTCATTATAACGAAGAATTGCGGCGAATATATAGTTTTGTTCGGTGAACTTGTAGCCCATATGCGGCATCCTCAGTTGCAGGAAAAGGGCGGCTCATACGCACCTGGCCTGGTTGGAAAAACCTCGCAGGTGCCTTGCCCAGACCAATCGAATTTGGCGGCAACGAAGGGGGACTTGCATCTTGTTGGCAGAAAGGAATACGCCGATGGGACTGTCCAAAACGATCTGGACCAATCCGACCGAATATCTTCGGGCTCAGGCTCCCGAGACCCCGGTGCTGTTTTTCGCACCGACGGCTGTGCAGGCTGTTGCACGCCGCTTCCTGACGGGCTTTCCGGGCCTTGTGACCTATGCGGTCAAGTCCAATCCGGGCGAAGAAATGGTGGAAAACCTTGTTGCCGCTGGCATCAAGGGCTTTGACTGCGCCTCGCCCTTCGAGATTGATCTGATCCGTCGCTTGGCCCCCGATGCCGCGATCCATTACAACAACCCCGTGCGGTCGCGTGCGGAAGTCGCCCATGCGGTGGCACGGGATGTGATGTCCTATTCGGTGGACAGCCATTCCGAACTTGCCAAGCTGATCGAGATGGTTCCGGCGCAAGGCCGCGAGATTTCGGTGCGCTTCAAGCTGCCGGTGGCGGGGGCTGCCTATAACTTCGGGGCCAAGTTCGGCGCCACCGAAGATGTGGCGGTGGAACTGCTGAAAACCGTGGCGGCGGCGGGCTTTATCCCGTCGATCACCTTCCACCCCGGCACACAATGCACCGATCCGGCGGCTTGGGCGTCCTATATCCGCGAGGCTGCGGTGATTGCCAAACGCGCAGGTGTCAAGATTGCACGGCTGAATGTCGGCGGCGGTTTCCCGAACCACCGTGCGACCGGCGTGATGCCGCAGCTGGAAGCCACCTTCGACACCATCGACCGCGTTGCGACCGAGGCTTTCGGGGCTGACCGGCCCGAGTTGATCTGCGAACCGGGCCGTGCGCTGTGCGGTGACGGCTTCTCGCTGGCGGCGCGGGTCAAGGCGGTGCGCGACGATACCCATGTGTTCCTGAACGACGGGCTTTACGGCTCGCTGTTCGAACTGGGCCAGATCGGCATCATCGACCGCATCGAAGTGCTGTCGCCCGAAGGCGTGCGGCGCACAGGGCCGGTGCATCCGCGCATCTGCTTTGGTCCGACCTGCGATTCCGTGGATCGTCTGCCGGGCGACGTGCCGTTTCCTGCCGATATCGCCGAAGGGGATTTCGTGATCTTCCACGGCATGGGCGCCTATTCCACCGTCACCAACAGCCGCTTCAACGGCTTTGGCGAATTGGGGATGGTCACGGTTCTGTCGCTGAAGCTCTGAACTTTCCTAGCTGCTAAACACACGCCCCCGCTGGACAAACTCCGGCGGGGGCGTAGTTGTTTGTGCAGAAGGTAAAGGTGCGGCATGGCAGGGATCTGGCAAACAACGGGCAAGGGGCGGAACGGGGTGCCAAGGCATGCCCTGCGCGGCCTGTGCAAGGGCAGTGATCCGTTGACACCGGCGCGCAAGCCGCCCGGCAGGCAGGAGGCGCAGACTGACCCTGTTTGACCGCCTTCGCAAATGGTGGCGCGGGCATCCCGTTGCCACCATCGAACCCGCCGCCCCGCCGGAGCCGGGGCGCAAGCGCGGCATTGTAGATCATGTCATCATCCTTGACGGCACGCTCTCGACGCTGAAGCCGGGACAGGAAGGCAATGCGGGGCTGCTGTTCAAACTGCTGGCCGAGGGCGGGCCGCGCGTGCATCGCACCGTCTACTACGAGCCGGGGCTGCAATGGCAGGGCTGGCGCTATGGCATGGATCTGGTGCAGGGCAGAGGGCTGAACCGCCAGATCCGCCGCGCCTATGGCTGGCTGGCGAGTCACTACCGCGATGGCGACCGGATTTTCCTGTTCGGCTATTCGCGCGGGGCTTTTGCGGTGCGATCCTTGGCGGGAGTGATCGACCGCGTGGGGCTGCTGACCCGCGAGAACGCGACCGAGCGCGCCATCGTGCAGGTCTACCGCCACTATCGCGGCAATCCCGACAGCCCTGCCGCGCGGGCCTTTGTGGCGCAGTTCTGCCACCCTGCGGCCCCGATCCAGATGGTCGGGGCTTGGGATACGGTCAAGGCTTTGGGCATCCGGTTGCCGCTGTTGTGGATGCTGACCGACAAGAAACACGCCTTCCACAACCACCATCTGGGGGCGTCGATCCGGCATGGCTTTCATGCGCTGGCGCTGCATGAAACGCGCGCTGTGTTCGAGCCTGTGATGTGGGAAAGCCTGCCCGGCTGGCCGGGAAACGTGCAGCAAATGTGGTTTCGCGGCGCGCATGGCGATATCGGCGGCATGATCGGGCATCATGCGGAATCGCGGCCCTTGGCGAATATCCCGCTGACATGGATGCTGGAGCGCGCCGAGACGGTGGGGCTGGCGCTGCCCGACGGGTGGCGCGACCGCTATCCTTGCGATGCGGCGGCCCCGATGGTTGGCACCACGCGCGGTTGGGGCATGTGGTTTCTGCTGCGCCGCAAGCGCCGTGTCGGGCGCGATCCGTCCGAGGCGATCCACCCCAGCGCCGAAGCCGCGCCGCGGGGGCGGCGCTGGCTTTTCCTGCGGTCCTGATTGTGGCTTAAGCCCCCGTCACCCGCCAGATGGCATTGCCCACATCGTCGGCTACCAAAAGCGCCCCGTCCTTCAGGGTGACACCGACGGGCCGACCGTAAGAGGTCTTCTCGTCCGCCGACAGGAAATCGGTCAGAATGTCGCGCGGCGGGCCAGAGGGTTTGCCATCCACGAACGGCACGAAGATGACCTTGTAGCCTGACAATTTGCTGCGATTCCAAGACCCGTGCTGGCCGATCACCATGCCATCGGGAAAGCCGGGCAGGGTGCCTGCGGGCATCCAGCACAGGCCAAGGCTGGCGGTATGGCCCCCCAGCGCATAGTCGGGCTGGATGGCGCTTGCGACCAATGCGGCATCTTGCGGCACGCGGTCATCGACGGTCTGGCCCCAATAGCAGAAGGGCCAGCCATAGAACCCGCCCTCTTGCACCGAGGTCAGATAGTCGGGCGGAGTTTCATCGCCCAACCCGTCACGCTCGTTCACCACAGTCCAAAGCGCGCCGGTTGTCGGCTCCCACGCAAGGCCAACGGGGTTGCGAAGGCCGCCCGCGAAGATGCGCGCCTCACCGCTGTCCAGATCGACGACATGCACGGCAGCGCGGCCCACCTCGGCCTCGAACCCGTCATCGCCGATGTTCGAGAGCGACCCGACGCCAACGTAAACCTTTGACTTGTCTGGCGAAAGCAGCAGGCTGCGGGTCCAGTGACCGCCCGGTTTGAAGCTGGCGATATGGCGGCCCGCTGCGGTGATTTTCGTGTCGCCCTCCGTGTAGGGGAAGGCCAGCAGCGCATCGGTATTGCCCAGATAGAAGGTGTCGCCGCGCAGGGCCATGCCGAAGGGCTGGTTCTGGCCTTCGAGGAACATGTGGCGTTCCTCGGCCACGCCGTCACGGTCGGCATCGCGCAAAAGCACCACGCGATTGGGGCTTTTGCCCACGGCAGCGGCGCGTTTCATGGTGGAATACATCGCCAGATCGAAGGGCGTCTTGATGCCGCCGGGGGTGAACATCGCCTCGGCGGTCAGCACGTCGCCATTCGGCAGCACCTCGATCCAGCGCGGATGGTCAAGGCCGGTCGCAAAGGCATTCACCTTCAGCCCCGCTGCCGGAGTCGGCTTGTGATCGCCCACCCAGCCGCGCGCGGTGGGCATTTTCAGCGTCGGGATGCCCTGCGGCTTGGCCAGCGGAATCGCCGGAGCCAGCCCCATCGCAGGGGCCGCGTCCTTGGTTCCCCAGCGCCGCAAAAAGATCATCACGCCACCGATCAGGGCGACGATTCGGCCAACAAGCGCAATCATGGCAGGCTCCTATCCGTTTCGGCGCACCTTAGCGCAAAGGCACAGACAGGGAAGGGCGCAAAGAAAAACGCGGCCCCGAAGGGCCGCGTTTCTGGAATGTCCAGCAGATCAGCGATGCTTTACGTCAACATAGTTGCGCTTGGGCGAGCCGATATAAAGCTGACGCGGGCGGCCAATCTTTTGATTCTTCTCGCCAATCATCTCTTTCCACTGCGAAATCCAGCCCACCGTGCGCGAGATTGCAAAGATCGGGGTGAACATTGAGGTCGGGAAGCCCATCGCATCCAGAATGATGCCGGAATAGAAATCGACGTTGGGATAAAGCTTTTTCGAGACGAAATAATCGTCCTCAAGCGCGATCCGCTCCAACTCCTTGGCGACTTGCAGGGTGGGGTTGTTGTGGATGCCCAAAAGCTCCAGCACCTCATCCGCCGACTCTTTCAGCACTTTCGCGCGCGGGTCGAAGTTCTTGTAGACGCGGTGGCCAAAGCCCATCAGGCGGAAGCCCGAGTTCTTGTCCTTGGCCTTGGCGATATATTCCGGGATGCGGTCAACCGTGCCGATTTCGCGCAGCATCTCAAGGCAGGCCTGGTTCGCCCCGCCATGCGCCGGACCCCAAAGGCAGGCAATGCCCGCTGCGATACAGGCAAAGGGGTTGGCCCCTGACGAGCCCGCCAGACGCACGGTCGAGGTCGAGGCGTTCTGTTCGTGATCGGCGTGCAGCATCATGATCCGGTCCAACGCCTTGGCGAGGATCGGGTTCACGGTGTAATCCTCGGCCGGAACGGCGAAGCACATATGCAGGAAGTTGCCCGCGTAACCCAAGGAATTCTTGGGATAAACAAAGGGCTGGCCCACCGAGTACTTATAGGCCATCGCGGCAATCGTCGGCAGCTTGGCGACCATGCGGATCGCAGCCACTTCGCGCTGCCACGGGTCGTTGATGTCCAGCGAGTCATGGTAGAAGGCCGACATCGCGCCGACCACGCCCACCATTGTTGCCATCGGGTGACTGTCACGGCGGAAGCCACGGAAGAAGTTGTGGATCTGCTCGTGCAGCATGGTGTGGCGCGTCACACGGCCCTCAAAATCGGCCAGTTGCGCGGCGTTCGGCAACTCACCGTAAAGCAGCAGGTAGCAGACTTCGAGATAGGAGGATTCGGCGGCCAGTTGCTCGATCGGGTAGCCGCGGTGCAACAACTCGCCCGCATCGCCGTCGATGAAGGTGATCGCGCTTTCGCAGGCCGCGGTCGAGGTAAAGCCGGGGTCAAAGGTGAACACATCAGCTTCGGCATAAAGCTTGCGGATATCAAGCACATCCGGGCCAAGGGTGGGCGAATGCACCGGCAGGTCGTAAGACTTGCCGTTCAGGTTTAGCGTCGCGGTTTTGGTAGGTCCGGCCATCTCTCATCCCCCAGATATGTGCCGGACCCGGGGCGTGCGGGGGCGGCAACTTGGTCCCTTTGGGCCGAAGGCAGCGTCAGGCCGACGCATCCTCTAGCCGCGCAATCGTTTCGTCCCGACCGATGACCAGCATCATGTCGTAAACGCTTGGCGTCGCGCTTCGCCCTGCCAGAGCCGCCCGCAAGGGGGCTGCCAGCTTGCCAAAGCCGATGCCGTTTTCGGCAGCAACATCGGTCAGGATCGGCTCAAGCGCGTCCTTTGTCCAGCTAGCAGTTTGCAGGCGCGGCGTCAACGATTTCAGTATACCACGGGATACCGAATCCAAAGCCTTTGCCGAGGCCTCATCCGGCTGCACTGGCCGCGATGTTAGCGCAAACTGAGCCTTTTCAAGCAGTTCCGGGAAGGTTTTGGCCCGATCTTTCACGCAATACAGCCCCGCTTGCAGCAGCGCACGCTGGCTCTGCGTCAATGCAGGACGTTTGGCCGCAACCAGATAAGCCTCAATTTCATGCAGCAGCGCAGCATTTTCGGCCATTGCCATGTGATGCCCGCAGGTGTTCTCAAGCTTCTTGAAGTCCAGTCGTGCAGGCGCACGCCCGATACCGGACAGGTCGAACATCTTCATCGCTTCTTCCGTGCTGAAAATCTCGGCATCACCATGCGCCCAGCCAAGCCGCGTCAGGTAATTCCGCATCCCCGCCGCCGGATAGCCCATGGCCTGATATTCCTCGACCCCCGTCGCGCCGTGGCGTTTCGACAGTTTCTTGCCATCCGGCCCGTGGATCAGCGGAATATGCGCCCAGACCGGAATATCCCAGCCCATCGCGGCGTAAACCATCTGCTGGCGCGCGGCGTTGTTCAAATGGTCGTCCCCGCGAATGACATGGGTGACGCCCATGTCATGGTCATCGACCACCACGGCCAGCATATAGGTAGGTGTGCCATCAGAGCGTAAACAAATCATGTCATCCAGCGCGGAATTCTGGATCACAACGCGGCCTTGCACCTGATCTTCGATGATCGTCTCGCCCTCACGCGGGGCGCGCATGCGGATCACATAGGGGGCGTCGGGATGGGTGGCCGGATCGGCATCGCGCCACGGGCTTTGGAACAGCGCATAGGAACCCCGCGCCTCGGCCTCGGCGCGGAAGGCTGCGATTTCTTCCTGCGTGCTGAAGCACTTATAGGCTGTGCCACGCGCCAGCATCTGATGCGCCACCTCGGCGTGGCGGTCCTTGCGGTCAAACTGGCTGACCACCTCGCCGTCCCAGTCAAGGCCCAGCCATGTCAACCCCTTCAGGATGGCGGCGGTGGCTTCGGGGGTAGAGCGTTCGCGGTCGGTATCTTCAATCCGCAGCAGGAATTTCCCGCCGCGACCACGCGCATAAAGCCAGTTGAACAGCGCGGTGCGGCCGCCGCCAATGTGCAGATAGCCCGTGGGCGAGGGGGCAAAGCGGGTGACGACGGGCTTGTTCATGCGGATTAACCTTTTGGAAACCTGAGCGGGGCTAGGATGGTCGCAGCTTTAGGCAAATGCGGGGGGCAAAACAAGGTGGCGGGGATTGGGGCTGCAGTGCTGATCCCATTGCGCGCGCTTTTGGCTGCGCGGGGTCTGCTTTTCCCTTGGGTGCCGATGTTTCTGGGGGCCGGAATCGCCATCTGGTTCGCCCTGCCGTTTGAGCCGGATCTGCGCGCCTATCTGGCGCTGGCGGTGGTCTTTCTTGTGACTTTGGGCTTTCGGCTTTGGGGGCCGGAATTGGTGCATCCGCTTGCCACTATTATAGGATGCCTAGTGGCAGGGACGCTTGCCGCGGGGGCGCGGGCGCATCTGGTGCAGGCCCCGATGCTGGAGTTTCGCTATTATGGCCCCGTGCAAGGCCGCGTGACCGAGATTGACCGATCACAATCCGACGCCTTGCGGATCACGCTGGATCAGGTTGTTTTGCGGGATGTCGCGCCTGCACGCACACCTGTGAACGTAAGGATTTCACTTTTTGACGAAGGGCTTACGCCAACTCCGGGGCAAATCGTTCTGGTCACGGCGCATCTTGCCGCGCCGGAACCTCCCGCCGAACCGGGCGGTTTTGATTTTCGCCGCATGGCCTATTTTGACCAGTTGGGCGCGGTGGGCTACGCCCGCAGTCCGGTGATGCTTTGGGCAGAACCTGCGGCGGGCGTAGCCGTGATCAACCGCCTGCGCCAAAGCCTGTCTGTTGCGATAATGCAGGCGGTTCCGGGGGACGCGGGCGCGTTTTCCTCGGGCGTGATGACGGGGGACCGCTCGGGCATTTCTCTGGACACGGTGCAGGCGCTGCGGGATTCGAATCTGGCACATTTGCTGGCGATTTCCGGCATGAACATGGCTTTTCTGACAGGATTCGTTTTTGTTCTTGTGCGTTACGGGCTTGCCTTGGTGCCGCGATTGGCGCTGCGGGTGAACACGAAAAAGATCGCCGCAGTCGGGGCATTCGGCGTGGCGTTGTTCTATTTGCTGCTTTCAGGGGCCAATGTGGCGACGACACGGGCCTTTCTGATGGTCTGCGTGATGCTGGGGGCCGTCATTCTGGACCGGCGTGCGCTGACCATGCGCTCGGTGGCATTGGCGGGGACGGTGCTGCTGCTGGTGCAGCCGGAAAGCCTGTTGGAGCCGGGCTTTCAACTGTCTTTTGCGGCGACGGTGGTGTTGATCGCAGGGTTTGGCGCACTGGACCGGCAGATGATGCGGGAGCGGGTGCCGCGTTGGGTGATGCCGTTCTTTACGCTGGTGCTGACCTCGGTGCTGGCGGGGGCGGCGACTGCACCTTTTGCAGCGGCGCATTTCAACAGGTTCACGGATTATGGCTTGGTGGCGAATCTTCTGACGGTGCCGGTGATGTCGGTGCTGATGGGGGCGGGGGCCTTGGCGGCGTTGTTGGCTCCCTTCGGGCTGGCGGGACTGGCGCTATGGGTGATGGAGCAGTGCGCGCGCTGGATTCTTTATATCGCCCATTGGATTGCTGGACTGGATGGGGCTGTCACCGCGATTGTCGCGCCGGGGCCATGGGTGCTTCCGCTGATCACTTTCGGCGGCGCTTGGGTGATTCTGTGGCGTGGTCCTATTCGTTTGGCGGGTGCCTTGCCGGTTGCTGCGGCCCTGCTGATCTGGGCGGGTGCAGACCGACCCCCACTTTTGATCAGCAGTGACGGACGACTCGTCGGCCTGTCGGGCGCGCAGGGGCGGGCATTGTCTGCGCCGCGCGGAGCGGGGTTCGCAGCCGAAAACTGGCTTGAGGATGATGGCGATCTGGCGCTTCAGGCCGACGCCGCAAAGCGCGCAGGTTTTTCAGGCCCGGCGGACGCGCGCAGGTTCAAGATCGGGGAATGGCAAGGCGTTGTTCTGTCGGGAGAAACCGCTGCCGCAGCCCTTGGTCAGGCCTGTGCCGAGGCAGATCTCGTTATCCTGCCGGCTGCGATGGAACCTGCCTTGCCGCGTCCCACCGGTTGTCTGTTGCTGGATCGCAGCGTTCTGGACGTCTCGGGTGCGCTGGCCTTGGCGGTGCAAGAAGGAAAGCTGCACATCAAAGCCGCGCGATCCGTGGCGCGTCTTTGGGTTGGCCCCCGTCCGGTTTGGTCTGAAATGCTGCTTCCGCCGCCGCTTGTGCGGACAGCGCTTCAATAGCTGCGGATCAGACCGACCAAACGGCCCTGCACCTTGACCAAGTGGTCAGGGAAAACGCGGGTTTCATAGGCGGGGTTTGCGGCCTCAAGCGCGATCATCGCGCCGCGACGGCGAAAGCGCTTCAGCGTCGCTTCGGCATCCTCGACCAAGGCCACCACGATATCACCATTCTCGGCGGTGTTTTGTTCGCGGATCACGACGATATCGCCGTCGTTGATCCCTGCCTCGATCATCGAATCGCCCTTCACCTCCAACGCGTAGTGCTGGCCATTGCCGGACAGCATCGAGCCGGGAACGGCGATGTGATGCGAGATATGCGAGATCGCCTCAATCGGGACACCGGCGGCGATGCGACCCATCACCGGCAGTTCCAAAGCATAGACGCCTTCGATCGGCAGGGCGGCGCGTGGCGGATCGACCTTGTCACCCTTGATGAGTTTGGGCGAAAAACCCGGTTTTTCCATCGCGTCCGGCAGTTTGACGATTTCCAGCGCACGGGCGCGGTGGGCAAGGCGACGGATAAAACCGCGTTCTTCCAAGGCTGTAATCAGGCGGTGGATACCGGATTTCGACCGCAGATCCAGCGCATCCTTCATTTCATCGAAGGAGGGCGGAACACCGTCTGCATCCATGCGGGTTTTGATGAAATCGAGCAGTTCCAGTTGCTTGCGCGTCAGCATCCCGACCCCCATTGCCACATGTTGTCGCAATGTTCTGCCCGTGTTCTTGGTTTGTGTCAAGCAATTTGGCTAGAGCGGGATATAATCGACCATATCGCTCGCGCGGCGGGGGGCATCGTTAACGGGGCGGATCAGCAGGGCATCGGCCTCGGTCAGGATCGACAGCAGGGCGGAATCCTGACGCTCAAACGGGGTGACGGTGGGGGCGCCGTCCACAACCGACAGCCGCGCGCGCATGAAATGGGTGCGCGGGCCGTTGGCAGGCTGATCCGACCCCAGCCGCGCGCGGCGGGTTTGCGGGGCTGTGGCGGGCAGGCCCAGCATCGCGGTCAGCATCGGCACCAGAAACAGATGCGCGCAGACGATGGCCGAAACCGGATTTCCGGGCAGCCCCAGCATCGGCACACCCAGAACACGCCCTGCCATCAAGGGCTTGCCGGGGCGCATGGCGATTTTCCAGAAGGCGCGTTCCAGCCCCAGATCGGCGGCAACCTTGCCGACCAGATCGTGGTCGCCCACCGAAGCGCCGCCGATGGTCACGATCAGATCGGCCCCTTCGGTCAGCGAGAACACGGTGCGAAGATCGGCCTCGGTGTCGCGGGCGATGGGCAGCATCCGCGCCTCGCCGCCTGCAGATTCGATCATCGCCGCCAATGCGAAGGTGTTCGAGGCGATGATCTGATCGGGGCGGGGCGTCTCGCCCGGCATCACCAATTCGTCGCCGGTGGCGATCAGGGCGACGACGGGGCGACGGGTGACGGTGACCTGCGGCAGGTTCATCGCAGCCAGCAACGCGAGATCGTTCGGGCGCAGGCGGCGGGGGCTGGGCAGCGCGGTGCCTTCAGTGAAATCCTGACCGCGCGGGCGGATATTGTCACCGACATGCGCGGCGGCGTTCAGGGTAATCTTGTCGCCGGTAGCCGCGACATCTTCCTGAATGGCAATGGTCACGGCACCTTCCGGCAAAGGCGCGCCGGTAAAAATGCGGGCGGCCTGATCGGGTGCAAGGCGGCCTGCAAAGGCATGGCCCGCGCCTGCCTCGCCGATCACGGTAAAGCTGTCGCCCTTGGTGGCGGCAGACCCCAAGGCATAGCCATCCATAGCCGAGGCGGCAAAGGGCGGCTGGGTCAGGCGGGCCACGGCGGGCGCGGCCATCACGCGGGAATTGGCATGGCGCAGCGGGATGGTTTCGGTGGACAGAGGGGCCGCAAGGGCAAGGCAACGGGCAAGCGCCTCTTCAACCGTTATCATCACTTCGCCTCGTATCTACCGGATTTTCCACCATCTTTCAGGATCAGGCGGATGCCTTCGATGGTCATGGATTTCTCAACCGCCTTGACCATATCGTAGATGGTCAGGCAGGCGACGGACACGGCGGTCAGCGCCTCCATCTCGACGCCGGTCTGGCCGCCGGTCTTGACGGTGGCCTGCACGCGGATGCCGGGGATGGTCGCGTCAGGCACCAAATCCAGCGAGACTTTGGTGATTGGCAGCGGGTGACACAACGGAATCAGATCGGCGGTTTTCTTCGCGCCCATGATCCCCGCCAGCCGTGCCACGCCCAGCACATCGCCCTTTTTCGCGCGGCCCTCGGTGATCAGGGCCAGCGTATCCGCCCCCATCCGCACCATACCTTCGGCCACGGCCAGACGGTCTGTCGCCGGCTTGGCCGAGACATCGACCATATGGGCCTGACCTTGGTCGTCGAAATGGGTGAGGCCCCCACTGTCCTGATTGGCGGTCATGCCCCGCCCTCTGCCGTCAGCGGGCGGGCAAGGATGGCGCGGGTGGCGGCGGCCACGTCGTCTTGCCGCATCAGGCTTTCGCCGATCAGGAAGCAGCGCGCACCATAGCGGGCCACATCGGCCAGATCAGCAGGGGTGAACAACCCGCTTTCCGACACGATCAGACGATCCTCTGGCACATGCCGCGCCAGTTGGCGGGTGGTGTCCAGCGTCACTTCGAAGGTGTGCAGGTTACGGTTGTTGATCCCCATCAGCGGCGATTTCAGGATCGCGCCACGGTCCAACTCGGCACGGTCATGCACTTCGATCAGCACATCCATGCCCCATTCAAAGGCGGCGGCCTCAAGCTCCAGCGCCTGCGCGTCGGACAGCGATGCCATGATGATCAGGATGCAATCGGCGTTCAGCGCGCGGGCCTCGGCGACCTGATAGGGGTCATAGAGGAAGTCTTTCCGCAGGCAGGGCAGTTTGGTCGCCTCGTGTGCTTGCAGCAGAAACGCATCGGCACCCTGAAAGGAGGGCGCGTCGGTCAGCACGGAAAGGCAGGTGGCACCGCCCGCCTCATAGGCGCGGGCAAGGGCGGGCGGGTTGAAATCGGCGCGGATCAACCCCTTGGAAGGGCTGGCCTTTTTGATCTCGGCGATCAGGCCATAGCCCGAAGCCGCAGCCTCGGCCAAGGCGCGGGCAAAGCCGCGCGGGGGGGAGGCGTGACGGGCCGCCTCTTCGACAGCGGACATCGGGCGCAGCGCCTTGCGGGCGGCGATTTCTTCCAGCTTGTAGGCTTTGATGCGATCTAGAATGGTGCTCATGCGACAGGACTAGCCAAACTGGGGGCGGAAGGGAAGGGCGGTTCAGGCGTTGGTCAGGCGCTGAAGCGCAGTGATCTTGGCCTTGGCGGCACCGGAATCGATCGAGACGCGGGCGCGCTCGACGCCGTCTTTCAGATCGGACGCCACATCGGCCACCACAAGCGCAGCGGCGGCGTTCAGCAGCACGGCATCGCGGTAAGCGCCCTTTTCCCCGTCCAGCAGCGCGCGAAACGCGGCGGCGTTTTCGGCAGGCGTGCCGCCCATGATCGATTCAAACGCATGCACCGGCAGGCCCGCGTCTTCGGGGTGCAGGGTGAAGTCGCGGATCGCACCGCCTTCAAGGGCCGCCACGGCGGTCGTGGTGGCAATCGAGATTTCGTCCGTGCCATCGCCGCCATGCACCAGCCACGCTTTCTCCGACCCCAGCGCGCGCAGGGTTTCGGCCATCGGGCGGATCAGGGCGGCGGTAAAGGTGCCGGTCAACTGCCGTTTCACACCCGCCGGATTGGTCAGCGGGCCAAGGATGTTGAATATGGTGCGGGTGCCAAGTTCAATCCGAATGGGGCCGACATGGCGCATCGCGGGGTGATGCATCGGGGCCATCATAAAGCCGATACCGGCCTGATCGAGACAGCGCTCCACCACTTCGGGGGCGATCATCACGTTCAGACCCATCTCGGTCAGCGCATCCGCAGCGCCCGATTTCGACGAGAGATTCCGGTTGCCATGTTTGGCCACCACCACACCGGCCCCCGCCACCACAAAGGCCGTCGCGGTGGAAATATTCAGCGTGCCTTTGCCATCGCCGCCGGTGCCGACGATATCCATCGCGCCTTCCGGCGCGCGCACGGCGTTGCATTTGGCGCGCATTACCGTCGCGGCAGCGGTATATTCATCCACCGTCTCGCCGCGCGTCCGCAGCGCCATCAGGAACCCGCCCATCTGGGCAGGGGTGGCAGCCCCTTCGAACAGTGCGGCAAAGGCGGCCTCGGCCTCGTCCCGTGTCAGCGCGCGGGTGGCGGCAGTGCCGATCAGGGGTTTGAGAATATCGCTCATGCCGGAACCCGTTTGGCCGAGTCGAGGAAGTTCTTCAGCAGTTGATGCCCATGCTCCGACGCGATGGATTCGGGGTGAAACTGCACGCCCTCGATCAGCTTTTCCTTGTGGCGCAGGCCCATGATGGTGCCATCTTCCAGCCATGCCGTGACCTCAAGGCAATCGGGCAGGCTTTCGCGTTCCACCACCAGCGAATGATAGCGCGTGGCGTTGAACGGCGAGGGCAGGCCACGGAACATGCCCTTGCCCGCATGGTGCATCGCGCCCATCTTGCCATGTACGATCTCGTGGCAGCGCACGACCTTGCCGCCAAAAGCCTCGCCAATGGTCTGATGTCCAAGGCAAACCCCCAGCAAGGGAATATCTGCCGCCGCCGCCGCCTTGGTCAAAGGAATGCAAATCCCCGCCTGCACCGGATCGCAAGGACCGGGCGAAAGCACGATCAGTTCGGGCTTCATTGCCACCGCATCCTGCACCGTCAGCGCATCATTGCGGCGCACGACCACATCGGCCCCCAACTCGCCCAGATAATGAACAAGGTTGTAGGTAAAGCTGTCGTAGTTGTCGATCAGTAGCAGCATCTTGCACGTCCGGTCGGAAAGGGGGTGAAGGCGCGCGCGCCTCGGTCTATAGATGGGACTAGCGGCAAAGGGGCGTCAAGGGCAAGTGGCGTCGGAAGAGGGCGGAGGCGTTTGGTGATCCGGAATTTCGTGGCAGGTCTGGTCTGGGGTGCAGTGGTCGCTGGCGTCGGTCTTGGTGTCATCTCGCAGGTGGCACCGATGCCCGCGCGGATGGCTGCGCCGCATGAAGCGGCGGCCAGCGATACGGCCCTGCCCGAGACTGTCATGCCGCCTGATGCGCTTGATCCCGCAGCAGAGCCGGAAACGGTCGTGACCCAGACCGTAGCACCGCAAGAGGTTCCCGTGGAACCCGTTGCGCCTGACGCTCTTGCCCAGTCTGACACTCTGACGGAGGCGGCGCCAGAAGCCGCCCCCGCAAGGCCCGCCACGCAGACAGCCCAGCCCGCGCCGGAACCCGCAGCCCCGCAACCGGCACCGCAAGCCGATGCGCCAGCCGCGCCTGCCACGACAGAGGAAACCCAGCCCGCGCCCAGCCTTGCGGGCGATCAATCTGCGCCTGCGCTGCCCATGCCCTCGGCACAACCCGACTCCCAAACCAGTGATCCGGCCCCCACTGCGCCCGATCTTCCGCCCCCCGCACCGGTCGAGACCGATGAGGCTCTGCTTACCCCCGCGCCTGCACCGGCGGCCCAGCCCGAACCTGCTCTGGTCACTCCCGATGCGCCGCCCGCGCCCGAGACCCTGTCGCCCGATACATCTTTGCCCAAACTGGTTGACGGCGTCACCACGGGCCGCTTGCCCGCCATCGGCGAAACCGACCCGCAGCCCGAAACCGAAGCAACCGCAGCGTCGCAGCCCCCGATTGACCGTTTTGCCCGCCCCTTCGAAAATCCAACCGCAAAGCCGATGTTCGCCCTTGTGCTGATGGACAGCGGCGCGCCCGATCTTGATCGGGCAAGGCTGGCGGTGCTGCCGTTTCCGGTGACCTTCGTGATCGACCCCGCCGCGCCCGATGCTGCCACGGCCGCCCAGATTTACCGTGCGGCGGGCCAGGAGGTGGTGATGCTGGCCAGCGGGATTCCGGCAGGGGCCACCGCCTCCGATCTGGAACAGACCTTCCAGTCCCATGCCATGACCTTGCCCGAAGCTGTGGCCGTGCTTGATCTGGCAAGCGATGGCTTTCAGGACAACCGCCCGCTGGCCACCCTTGTGGTGCCGGTGCTGAAATCCCAAGGCCGTGGCCTGCTGACCTTTGACCGTGGCCTGAATGCCGCCGATCAGGTCGCCCGCAGGGATGGCGTCCGCGCGGCCACAATCTTCCGCATCCTCGACAGTGAAGGCGAGGAAACCCCGCTGATCCGCCGCTATCTCGACCGCGCCGCCTTCAAGGCCGCGCAGGAAGGACGCGTTGTGGTCTTGGGCCAGACCCGCGCAGAAACAGTGGCGGCCATCCTTGAATGGACGGTCGAAGGCCGCGCCTCGTCCGTCGCCCTTGCCCCCCTCACGGCTGTGCTGATCACGCCAAACTAGACCGGACCGGCTTCCGACATCCCCTTTGCATAAATATCCCGGGGGTGAGCGCGGTACGCGCGAGGGGGCTGGCCCCCTGTGATGCAGGTCCCTTATGATGTCGACAAGACCCGCCACCAAAGGACAGGGGGTAGGGTGTGTGCTGGCACGCACCCTGCTTTTGGTCAGAGATTGCCGCGCCGGGTGAACATGCCGGCATCCTCGGCAGCACGCCGCAGGGCGCGGGATTTGTTGACGGTTTCCTGATATTCCGCCTCGGGATCGCTGTCATAGACCACGCCACCACCGGCTTGGATATACAGTGTCTCGTCCTTCAGCACGGCAGTCCGCAGGGCGATGCAAAAGTCCATCTCGCCATTGGCGGCGAAATAGCCGACGCCGCCGCCATAGACGCCGCGCTTTTCCGGCTCCAGCTCGTCGATGATCTCCATCGCGCGAACCTTGGGCGCGCCCGATACGGTTCCCGCAGGCAGGCCCGCCAGCAGGGCCGACAGCGCGTCCTCGCCATCTGCAATCTGGCCCACCACGTTCGAGACGATATGCATGACGTGGCTATAACGCTCGATGATGAATTGATCGGTCGGGCGCACGGTGCCGAGTTTTGCCACCCGGCCCACATCGTTGCGGCCAAGATCCAGCAGCATCAGATGCTCTGCCAACTCCTTCTTGTCGGCCAAAAGGTCAAGCTCCAGCGCCTTGTCCTCTTCCGGTGTCGCACCCCGTTTGCGTGTGCCTGCAATGGGGCGCACCGTGACTTCGCCGTCGCGCAGGCGCACAAGGATTTCAGGGCTGGCCCCGATCACCTGAAAGCCGCCGAAGTTGAAGAAGAACATGAAGGGGCTGGGGTTGGTACGGCGCAAGGACCGATAGAGCGCAAAGGGCGGCAGTTCGAACCGCTGCGCCCAGCGTTGGGAAGGGACCACCTGAAAGATATCGCCCGCGCGGATGTAATCCTTGGCCTTTTCCACCGCGGCCTTATAGCCGTCATGGGTAAAGTTCGACCGCATCTCGCCCACGACTGCCACCTCGCCCAGATCGCGGGCGGCAGCGGGGGCGCGGTCAAGGTCGCGCAGGGCGTCCATCACGCGCTCGGCGGCTTGGGCATAGGCGGCGCGCGCGGTCAGGCCAGAGGTGGCCCAAGCAGGGGCCACCAGCGTCACTTCGCCCTTCACCCCGTCCAGCACCGCCACCACCGAAGGCCGCATCAGCACGGCATCGGGAAGTCCCAAGGGATCGGGGTTCACATCGGGCAGATGTTCCACCAGACGGATCATGTCATAGCCCAGATAGCCGAACAGCCCCGCGGCAATCGCAGGCAGACCTTCGGGCAGATCAATCCGCGATTCCGCGATCAGCGCACGCAAGGTGTCAAGCGGATGCCCCTGCACCGGCTGGAACGCTTGGCTGTCAAAGCGGGCCTCACGGTTGATCGCGGCGGCCTCGCCGTGGCATTTCCAGATCAGATCAGGCTTCATGCCCACCACCGAATAGCGCCCGCGCACCTCGCCGCCGGTCACCGACTCCAGCATGAAAGTGTCGGTCCGCGCTTCGGCCAGTTTCAGCATCAGGCTGACAGGCGTATCCAGATCGGCGGCCAGACGGGCATAGACGACCTGATTTTTCCCTTGCGACCATGCCGCCTCGAAGGCCTCGAACGAAGGCTCAAGTTTCATCGGGCGGCTCCTTTTCTGGTCTTACTGGAACTGGGCATGGACCGCGTTGATCGCGGCCTGATCCAGAGTGATCCCTGCCTCGGCGGTCAGGGCCGACGTGAACAGCGTGAAGGCATCCTGCGCGATGGCCTGTGCGGCTTGGGTTTGCAGCGACTCGCGCAGCGCAAGCGCATCCTCACCTTCGGTCACGGCGGGGGCGATGCTGTCAAGCTGCACAAGCGCGGTAAAGCCGGGGGCTTCGATCACCTGCAACGCGCCGACGGCCATGCCAAATACCGCAGGCAACAGCGTATCGGGCGCACCTTCGACAAAGCCCTGACGGTCAATCGCCGAGGTCACTTCAACGATGCCATAGGCCCCCAAGGACGCCCCGCCCTCGACCGCCGATTTCGCGGCAATGGCATGGGCCGACAGCGCTTTGTCCAAAGTCTCGTCGCGCCATGCGGCCACCACCTTGTCGCGGACATCGGCCAAGGGTTGCGGCATCGGCGGGACGATTTCTTCCAGACGCAGGATCACCAGACCACCATCATCCAGCAGGATGGCTTCGGGGAAATCGCCTTCGGCAATCGCGGCAGCCGCCTTGCGGAAGGCCGGATAGGCGGCAATCTCGGCGTTGTCGTCGGCAGCTTCGGCATAATCGGTGGTGGCGATGGTCAGCCCTTGTTCCTTGGCGACATCTTCCAGCGTGGCTCCGCCTGCCAGCAGATCATCCACCGCCTCGACCTTGTCGGCAATGGCGCGGCGGGCGGAATCGGTCTGCATTTCGGCGGCAAGGGCTGAGCGGGCCTCATCAAAAGTGGTTTCCTGAGCGGACAAGACGGCGTTCATGCGGAACAGCGCCGGTCCCAGATCGGATTGGAACGGGCCAACCACCGCCGGTCCTTCCAGCGCGAACACGGCGTCACCGGCGACGCCCAGTTCCTCTTTCGAGACATCGCCCAAGTCGATGTCTTCCAGCGTCAACTTGCGCTCGACCACCAGCGACTCGAAGGTCTCGCCCGCATCAAGACGGGCTTTGGCGGCGGCGGCATCGGCTTCGGTGCCGAAAACCAGCCGCTCGACCAACCGCTTTTCCGGGATCACGAATTCGGAAATGCGGGTCTGATAGAGGTCTTTCAGCGCTGCCTCATCCACCGGCATATCCTTGGCCAGGGCATCGGGCAAAAGCGCTGCATAGGTCAGCCGTTTTGCCTCGGGGCGGGTGAATTGGGCAATGTTGGCATCGTGATAGGCGGTCAGATCAGCCTCGGTCGGTTCCGGCAGGGGGGTGGGCAGATCGGCTTCGGTCAGGCGCAGCATCGAAAAGCCGCGCCGTTCACCCGACCATGCAAAGAGCGTATCGGTCAGCGCTGCGGGGGCCTGAAATCCGCCCACAACAGCGCCCTGCAGCAACGACCGCGCGATGTCACCGCGCAGACCGGATTCGAAATCAGCCTCGGTCAGGTTGTTCTGTTGCAGGGTAAAGCGATAGGTTTCGCGATCAAAGCTGCCGGTCGTGCCTTGGAACGAGGCCATCGAGGTGATTTCCGAGGCCACAACCGCATCCCCTGCCGAGACGCCGATGCGGGCGGCCTCGTTGTCAAGGGCGGCGCGGGTGATCACCGATTGCAGCACCTTGCGGTCAAGGCCCAAGGCCTGACCTTGCTGCAGGTTGATCTGCTGGCCGAACTGCGCGCCAAAGGCGGTCAATTCCTGTTGCAGCGCGCGCGCATATTCGTTCGTGCTGATCTCTTTGCTGCCGACCTTGCCGATCGAGGTGATCCCGCCGCCAAAGTTGGTAACGCCAAAACCGCCAAGCCCACCGATGAGCATCGCCATCAGCACCCATGCCAGCACGGATGCCCCGCGGCGTTTCTTCGGCGTATCAGTTTCGGGCGCTTTGGACATGGGTGTGCCTGTCGGTAAAGGGTTTGCGCGTCTGTCTATGCGGTTGCAGCCAAGGGGGCAAGAGAAGGCTCAGCCCTGAAACGCCGCCAGCCTGCGGAACATTTCCGCAATGCCCGCCGCATCGACATTGGCAAAAGCGATGCGAATCTGGCGTTTGCCATCTTCTGACCCTTCGGGCTGAAACATCGTGCCGGGCAGCATCAGAAGCCCCGCCTCGGCCACCAGACGTTTGCACAGCGCATCCGAGGCAATGGGGAAGGGGTGTTCGACATAGGCAAAATAGGCACCGCAGCCCAGCAGCTTCCAGCCTGTCAGGGCAGAAAAGCCATCCTGCATGGCGCGACGGCGGGACAGGATTTCATCGCGTTCCCCCGCCACCCATTGCGAGAGGTTCTGCATCCCCCAAAGCGCCGCGATCTGGCCCAACTGGCTGGGGCAGATCGCGACGGTATCAAGGAACTTTTCCACCTCGGCCAGACGGTCTTCGGAGGCGACGATAGAGCCGACACGGTGGCCGGTCAGCCGGTAGGCCTTGGAAAAGCTGTAAAGCTGGATCAGCGTATCGGCCCAGTCAGGATCGGTGAACAGATCGTGCGGGCGGCCCGTCCTGCTGTCGAAATCGCGGTAGGTTTCATCCACGATCAGCGCAAGGCCATGGGCGCGGGCCAGATCGCGGAAATCGGCCAAGGTCTGTGCAGGATATTCCACCCCGCCCGGATTGTTCGGGCTGACCAGCACGATGGCGCGGGTTTTCGGCGTGATCAGCGCCGCCGCATCAGCGGCACGCGGGATCAACCCTTCGCCCGCCTTCAGCGGCACGCAAGCAACGCCCTGCATGTCGAGCCACATTTTATGGTTGAAATACCATGGGGTTGGCAGGATCACCTCATCCCCCGCACCGGCAAGGGTGGACATCACGGCAGTGAAGGCCTGATTGCAGCCTTGGGTGATGGCGGTTTGCGTCGGCGTAATCGTGCCGCCATAGGCCGCCGACCACTGCGCCGCGATCTCGGCCCGCAGGGCGGGCAGGCCCAGCACGGGGCCGTAAAGATGCGCGTCGGGATTGTTCAGTGCTGCATCAGCCAGCGCTTGCCGAAGGCCCAAGGGGGGGCTGTCCACGGGGGCCGCTTGGCTCACGTTGATCAGCGGGCGTTCGGGCGGGAAGGTAACGCCCGTCAACCAGCGCCGCGCCTCCATCACCGGAGGGGCAAAGGTGGCGGCCATGGCGGGGTTCAGCGGATGGGTCATCGGTCTCGCTCCTTGACAGGGCAGGGTAGGCTGGGGGGCAGACCGGGGGTTTCACACCCCCAAGCCTGTGTTTTCTTTAGAAAACACAGGCCCCCCGTGGGATATTTTCACGAAGAGGATCAGGGGATCAGTCTTGACCGCGGAAGGGCTGCACATATTGCAGCGCCATGTCCCACGGGAAGAAGATCCAGGTGTCCTGGCTGACCTCGGTGATATAGCTGTCGACCATCGGCTTGCCCGAGGGCTTGGCGTAAACCGTGGCGAAATGCGCCTTGGGGTAAAGGCGGCGCACCAGTTCCAGCGTCTTGCCGGTATCGACCAGATCATCGACGATCAGAATGCCGGTGCCATCGCCCATCAGATCGGCCTGCGGGGATTTGGTCACCACGGCGTCTTTCTGCGACTGGTGGCTATAGCTTTTCACGCTGATGGTATCGACGACGCGGATATCCAATTCGCGCGAGACGATCATCGCAGGCACTAGGCCGCCGCGGGTGATGCCCACCACGGCCCGCCAAGCCCCGTCATCCGGTCCCTTGCCATCCAGCCGCCACGCCAGCGCCCGTGCGTCACGGTGAATCTGGTCCCAGCTGACGTGAAAACCTTTTTCGTGCGGCAGGCGGTCGGTCATGATCTTTCTCCGGTTGTCCCGTCAGTTTACTGCATTACGGCGATTTTCACGCCAAGAAGCGCCAGCATTCCGCCAAAGCAGCGGTCGATGGTGGCTTTCAGTCCAAGATAGGTGCGGCGCGAGGCATCGAGCGAGAAGATGCGCGCCACAAGCGTGTTCCAGATCGCCTCGTTCAGGAACACCACGACCATCAGCGCGGCAATCACCGCCCAGTTGGTGCCGGGCGGCACGGTGCCGATGAACAGTGAGGAAAACATCACCGCAGCCTTGGGGTTGGAATATTGCGTCAGCACCCCCAGCCGGAAGGCCGACCATGCCGAACGCGGGTTACGGGCGGTGCCATCCTCGGTGATGTCAAGCGGCTTGGCAGCATCGCGCCACATGTGCCACGCCATCCACAACAGATAGGCTGCCCCCACCAGTTTGATCGCGGTCAGCGCGAAGGGGGCGTATTCGAACAGCAGCGACAGGCCGAACATCGCCGCCATTGCCCAACTGACAGCACCCACCGCAATGCCGCAGGCCAGTGCCATGCCGGTGCGAAAGCCTTCCGTCACGCCGATGCGCGCCGCCATCAGCACGGCAGGGCCGGGGCTGATGGCTACAAACAGATGCAGCACGGCGACGGTCAGGAAGGCAGCGAGGGTCACTCTTTGCGACCCGTCACAACGTCGATGTCGGGCGCGTCCACCGCCTTCATGCCGACAACATGATAGCCCGCGTCCACATGAAGATTCTCGCCCGTGGTGCCCGACCCCAGATCGGACAGCAGATACAGCGAGGCCTTGCCCACCTCTTCCTGCGTCACGTTGCGGCGCAGCGGCGAGTTCAGCTCGTTCCACTTCATGATATAGCGGAAGTCGCCGATGCCGGATGCTGCCAGTGTCTTGATCGGGCCAGCCGAGATCGCGTTCACGCGGATGCCGTCCTTGCCCAGATCTTCGGCCAGATACTTCACGCTCGCCTCAAGACCGGCCTTGGCCACGCCCATCACATTGTAATGCGGCATCACCTTTTCCGCGCCGTAATAGGTCAGCGTCAGCAGGCTGCCGCCCTCGGGCATTATGGCGGCTGCACGCTGGCAAACGGCGGTAAAGGAATAGACGGAAATATCCATCGTCATCAGGAAGTTGGCGCGGCTGGTGTCAACATAGCGACCGCGCAATTCGTTCTTGTCGGAAAAGCCGATAGCATGGACCAGAAAGTCGATCTTGCCCCACAGCTTTTGCAGATGGGCGAAAAGGGCGTCGATCGAGGCCTCGTCCGAGACGTCACACTCGACAAATTCCTGCATCCCGATCGAGGCGGCCAGCGGCTCGACACGCTTTTTCAGCGCCTCGCCCTGATAGGAAAACGCGATCTCTGCGCCTTGGGCCGCGAGTGCCTGTGCGATGCCCCAAGCGATAGATTTGTCGTTGGCAAGCCCCATGATGAGCCCGCGTTTGCCTTGCATAAGTCCGGTTGACATTCAGTCTTCCCCGCCCACCTTGATTGTTAAAATGACGTGTAGGCGAGTTGTGCGCCTGCATCAAGGGCGCGGGCGCAGCATGGCCCGCGGTAAGGGGATCAGGATGGACAGAACAGGTATTTTCGCGGGCGACGACCCCTTTGCGATTGCAAAGGCATGGCTGGCCGAGGCCGAGGCGCAGGAGATCAACGATCCAAATGCGATTGCGCTGGCGACGGTGGATGCCGATGGCCTGCCGAATGTGCGGATGGTGCTGCTGAAAGATATCGAGGACGCGGCTTTTGTCTTTTACACCAACTACGGCAGCAAGAAGGGGCAAGAGATCACCGCCAGCGGCAAGGCGGCCTTCGTGATGCACTGGAAATCGCTGCGGCGTCAGGTGCGGGTGCGGGGGCTTGTGGTGCGCGAAGAGGGGCCGCAGGCCGATGCCTATTACGCCTCGCGCAGTCTGAAATCGCGGCTGGGGGCTTGGGCCTCGGATCAGTCCAAACCGCTTTCCTCGCGTACACATCTGATGGCCGAAGTGGCAAAAGTCACCGCGACGCACGGCATAAATCCCGCCCGTCCGCCGTTCTGGGGCGGTTTTCGCATTATCCCTTTAGAGATAGAGTTTTGGGCCGATGGCGCCTTCCGGTTGCATGACCGTTTTCGCTGGAGTCGCGAAGTGCCTGAAAAGGCTTGGGAAATTACCAGGCTTAATCCGTGAATTTCGCGCTTCGTGAATGGAAGGGTGCCGAATAGCCGTAAAAAATGCTCTTGCATAAGGGGGGCGATTACCTGCATCACCTGCGCCATGGGGCTTATTGTGGGGAAACGGCCTTACCAATGGAAGAGCAAGAAAAGGCTGAGGACATCGTCCACGGCCGCGTAAAATGGTTTGATCCCACCAAGGGATTTGGCTTCATCGTTGTGGACGACGCGCAGTCCGACATTCTGTTGCATGCAAATGTGCTGCGGAATTACGGACAAAGCTCGGTCGCGGATGGGGCTGGTATCGCGGTCATCGTGCAGCAAACGCCGCGCGGTGTCCAAGCTGTGGAAGTGGTCAGTATCGAGCCACCTCCCGGGGGGGCTTTCCCCTTGGGCGAAGAAGAAACGCAGGCAACGCCGGAAGAATTGGCCGCCCTGCCGCTTGAAGCCGCACGGGTAAAGTGGTTCGATAAGGGTAAGGGCTTTGGCTTTGCCAATGTCTTTGGTCTGCCGGATGACGTGTTCATTCACGTTGAAGTGTTGCGTCATTCCGGCTTTGCGGACTTGCAGGCGGGCGAAGCTGTGTGTCTTCGTATCATCGAAGGTAAACGGGGCCGGATGGCCGTACAGGTGTTGTCATGGGAAGCTTCGGTTCGGGGCTAGGTTTGGGTTTTGCAATCTGGGTGCAGGCGGGGATCGGTTTCGCCGCCTGCGCTCCTGATGGTCTTGATCTGCGTGGCCCCGGTGGGCAGCAGCATTTTACTGTCGAGGTCGCCGATGAGGCGGCAGAGCGGTCACAGGGGCTGATGTTCCGTGAAAAGATGGCCACATCGGCGGGGATGCTCTTTGTCTATGAACAGCCCGTTCACGCGAAGTTCTGGATGAAGAACACACTGATTCCGCTGGATATGATCTTTGTGGATGCGGCAGGGCGGGTTACACGTGTCCATCCGAATGCGGTGCCGCATGACGAGACGCCGATCGACGGTGGCGAGGGTGTAAGTTTCGTTCTGGAAATCAACGGTGGCCTTGCACAGCGCATGGGCATCGTGGAGGGCGCCGAGATGCGCCACCCCGCTATCGCACAAACTGGGGCTGTCTGGCCCTGTAATGGCGAGTAGCGGCTTTTCAATCGCTGCAAAGCAGCGTATGCAGCGCTTAGTCGGGGCGTAGCGCAGTCTGGTAGCGCATCTGGTTTGGGACCAGAGGGCCGGGGGTTCAAATCCTCTCGCCCCGACCAATTTCCCGTATATCCTTGTTCCGTGTGGGCTTTGGCACCATATTCGGGCCAAGCTATGGGGATGCCATGACCTTTTCCTTTGACAACAGCTATGCCCGCGATCTGCCCGGCAGCTATCTTCGGCTTGAACCAGCGGTGGCGCCCGCGCCGCAGCTTAGGGCGTTGAATCTATTTTTGGCCAAAGACTTGGGGCTTGATCTTGATGTGTTGCGCGAAGGGGCTGCAGGCTGGTTTTCCGGTGCCGTGGTGCCGGACGGGGCCGATCCGATTGCGCTTGCCTATGCGGGGCATCAATTTGGCGGCTTCTCGCCGCAACTCGGCGACGGGCGCGCGCATCTTTTGGGCGAGGTGCTGGACCGCAGCGGCGCGCGCCGGGACATCCAGTTGAAAGGATCAGGCCGCACGCCGTTTTCGCGCGGCGGCGATGGCAAGGCGGCCCTTGGCCCGATGCTGCGCGAATATCTGATTTCCGAGTCGATGGCAGCTCTTGGTATCCCGACCACGCGCGCGCTGGCGGTTGTGACCACAGGCGAACATATCCTGCGCGATCAGGGGCTTTTGCCCGCTGCGGTGCTGGCGCGGGTGGCGGCCAGCCATATCCGCGTCGGCACGTTCCAGTTCTTTGCCGCGCGCGGGGAAACCGACAAACTGCGCGCCTTGATGGATTACACCATTGCACGGCATTATCCGCAGGCGGCGCAGGCCGAAACCCCTGCGCTTGCGCTCTTTGATGCCGTCGCGGCTCGGCAGGCGCGCTTGATCGCGCAATGGATGGGCGTTGGTTTTATCCACGGCGTGATGAACACCGACAACATGGCGCTGTCGGGCGAGACGATTGATTATGGTCCCTGCGCCTTTATGGAAGGTTACGATCCGGCAACCGTGTTTTCCTCGATCGACCGGCAGGGCCGCTATGCCTATGGCAATCAACCCCTGATTCTGGGCTGGAATCTGGCGCGACTGGCCGAGGCTTTGCTGCCCTTCTTTGATGCTGATCCCGACAGGGCGGTTGATTTGGCCAATGCGCGGCTTGAAGCCATCGCGCCCGCCTATCAGGCGGCATGGGTCGAGGTGATGCGTGCAAAGCTGGGACTGGCGGGCGCGCAGGCTGAAGATGCAACATTGGCCGAAGATTTTCTGAAGGCAATTCAGGGTGTTGACTGGACGACTGCATTCCGTCGTTTGGCGGGCGCTGTCACCGTGGACGCGGGGGTAGTGGGAGATGCGGCAGCGCTTCGGGCGTGGCTTCCGCGTTGGCGCGCGCGGTTGCGCCCCGATGCCAAAACCGCCCTTCTTGCAGCCAACCCCGCCGTCA
Source organism: Rhodobacterales bacterium RIFCSPHIGHO2_02_FULL_62_130 (assembly GCA_001828855.1). Taxonomy (GTDB): domain Bacteria; phylum Pseudomonadota; class Alphaproteobacteria; order Rhodobacterales; family Rhodobacteraceae; genus Cypionkella. Next base: position 72,703 of record MHZT01000034.1, read on the forward strand.
TTCCGCGCAATCATCTGGTCGAGGCGGCACTGGCTGCGGCGACCGCGGGCGATATGGCCCCTTTCGAGGCGCTGCTGGCCGCAGTCCGTGACCCTTTCGGCGACACGACGGGGCGCGAGGGCTTTTCCTTGCCTGCGCCGCAGGGCTTTGGCGATTACGTCACCTTCTGCGGAACCTGATCCGGTTGACGCAAGGCGCGGACGGTTGCAAAGTCGGGCTATGAACCCGCGATCAGACATCCATGACCGTTTGGCCGCGTCGCTGCGCGATGCGCGCAAGACGCGCGGTCTGTCGCTGGATGCGGTGGCCAAGCTTTCGGGCGTAAGCCGATCCATGGTCAGCCAGATCGAGCGCGGCGAATCCTCGCCGACCGTGGCGACTTTGTGGAATCTGACGCAGGCATTGCAGATTGATTTCGCAGGGCTTCTGGAAGGGCGCACCGCGCCGGGGATCGAGGTTGTGCGTGCCGAGGCGGCTCCGGTGATCGGCGGGCGCGGGCAGGGTCTGACCATTCGCATTCTGTCGCCCGCAGAAGATGTAGGCGAGAACGAGGTTTACGATCTGCGTTTTGCAAGCGCGGGCCGGCTGGACTCGGAACCCCATTCCGCCGGATGCCGCGAGCATCTGACGGTGATCGAGGGGCTGGTCAGGGTGACATCGGGTGACGAGGATTCGTTATTGGGACCGGGTGATACGGCCCGCTATCCCGCCGACCGCCCGCATGCTCTTGCCGCCGAGGATGGACCCGCGCGGGCCTTGCTGATCGTGCAAGATAGCTAGGGCGGAAGGGGGCTTTGCGCCCCCGCCATGTTGGCAGGCCAACATGGCCCCCCCGCAGAGTATTTGGGCCAAGATGAAATCCGTTATAGCGGAATATAATCCGTTTTATTGACGGTCCGGCTGTTTTACTGCAATATCCGCTAAATTGGAGGTATTTCTGCCATGACGGACAAAGCCTTTCTGACCCATCTGCGCAATGTTCTGGCCGGCATCGAAGCCGAAGGACTGACCAAGCGTGAACGCCAGATTACCAGCGCGCAAGCGGCGTATGTCACGGTTGGCGGGCGAAGGCTGCTGAACCTTTGTGCCAATAATTACCTTGGCTTGGCGGACGATCCTCGGCTTATTACGGCAGCCAGGGCGGCGATGGACAGCCACGGCTATGGCATGGCCTCGGTGCGATTCATCTGTGGCACGCAAGAGCTGCATCGCGCACTGGAAGCGCGGATTGCGGCCTATCTGGGTATGGAGGATTCGATCCTGTTCGCCGCCTGTTTCGATGCCAATGGCGGGCTGTTTGAGCCGTTGCTGACGGATCAGGATGCGATCATCTCGGACAGCCTGAACCATGCCTCGATCATCGACGGGGTGAGGCTGTGCAAGGCGCGGCGCTATCGCTTTGCCAATAACGACATGGGCGATCTGGAGGTGCAACTGCTGACCGCGATCAAGGATGGCGCGCGGTTCATCCTGATTGCGACGGATGGTGTTTTCTCGATGGATGGCAGCTTTGCGAACCTGCCCGCGATTGCCGCGCTGGCCGAGAAATATGGTGCGCTGACGATGGTGGATGATTGCCATGCCACGGGGTTCATCGGGCCGCAGGGGCGGGGGACGCCGGCGCTGGCGGGGGTGAAGGTGGATATTCTGACTGGCACTTTGGGCAAAGCGCTTGGCGGGGCCTTGGGCGGCTATATCGCGGGGCCGCAGCCGGTGATCGACCTGCTGCGCCAACGTGCGCGGCCCTACCTGTTCTCGAACGCCCTGCCGCCTGCGGTGGTGGGGGCGGCACTGGCGGCCTTTGATATTGTCGAGGGTGCCGATGATCTGCGGGCAAAGCTGGAGCATAACGCCGCCTATTGGCGCGACGGGTTGCAAAGCCTTGGGTTCCGGCTGCTCCCCGGTGAGCATCCGATTGTGCCGGTGATGCTGGGCGAGGCCCCGATGGCGCAGGCCTTGGCAAAGGCACTGGAGGCGCGGGGGGTGATGGTCTCGGCCTTCTTCTACCCTGTCGTTCCGCATGGCGGCGCGCGCATCCGCACGCAGATGAGCGCCGCCCTGACGACGGATGATCTGGATTTCGCGCTGGAGGCCTTTGCCTCTGCCGCCAAAGAGGTGAGGGCAATCCGATGAAATGCTTGGTCAAATCCCGCGCCGAGGTGGGGCTGTGGATGGAAACCCGCCCCATCCCCGAAATCGGTCCCGAGGACGTGCTGATCCGCGTGAAGAAAACCGGCATTTGCGGCACCGACATTCATATCTGGAACTGGGACGACTGGGCCGCGCGCACGGTGCCGGTGGGGCTGATTACTGGCCACGAATTTGCGGGCGAGATTGTGGAGATGGGCGCGCAGGTTGAAGGGTTGGCCATCGGGCAGCGCTGCTCGGGTGAGGGGCATCTGATCGGCAAACACTCGCGCCAGTCGCGGGCGGGCAAGTTCCATCTTGATCCGGCGACACGGGGGATTGGCGTCAATGAACCGGGGGCTTTTGCCGAATACCTGCGCCTGCCTGCCTTCAACGTGGTGCCGCTGCCTGACAGCATTGATGACGAGATCGGGGCGATTCTTGATCCCTTGGGCAATGCGGTTCACACCGCGCTGTCCTTTGATCTGGTGGGCGAGGATGTGCTGATCACGGGCGCGGGGCCGATCGGCATCATGGCGGCGGCGGTGGCCCGCCACGTTGGCGCGCGGCATGTGGTGATCACCGATGTAAATCCGGCACGGCTGGCGCTTGCGGCAGAGGTGGCGGATGTGACGGCGGTGAACGTCGCCACCGAGGATCTGCGCGAGGTGATGGCGCGGCTGAAGATCGTGCAGGGCTTCGATGTGGGCATGGAGATGAGCGGCAATCAGGCCGGTCTGGACCAGATGATCGACGCGCTGGTGATGGGGGGGCGGATTGCCATGCTGGGTATCCCGCCCGGCAAATCGCCCGTGGACTGGAGCCGCATCGTGTTCAAGGCCATCACCATCAAAGGTGTCTATGGCCGCGAGATTTTCGAGACTTGGTACAAGATGATCGCCATGCTGGAAAACGGCCTCGACGTGCGGCGGGTGATCACGCACCGGTTCAGGGTTGATGATTTCGCGACGGGGTTCGAGGTGATGCGGTCTGGGGCGTCGGGGAAGGTTGTGTTGGAGTGGTAGTCGGCGGAGCCAGATGCGCAGAGCCAGAGTCGGGGTTAACCCCGACCTACGGCTTGGCGATTGTTTTGGATTACCTTTGGAGGCGGGTATCGGAATCGAACCGATCTACATGGATTTGCAATCCAGCGCATAGCCTGCCTGCCCACCCGCCTCGTTGCTGTTTCCATTAAGTTTTGTCCTTCCCCGCGTCAAGCCATATCAGTCGGTTTATCAAATCTCATTTTGTGCCGTATCTGTTCCATCCCACTTGACGCGGGCTGATCGGGCTTGTGTCACCTGCCGGGCAATGCCCGCATATTGCCGGATCATCGCCTTTGAGGCATGGCCGCTATACGCTGCGATTTCGTCATCGCTGCACCCGGCCCACGCCAGCTCCATTACGCCGCGATAACGCAGCCCATGCAGGTCATAGGCATCTAGGCCAAGCCGCTTGCGCTCTGCCCGCATAATCGCGGCCATGGCCTCATAGGTCATAGGCTGGCCATAAGTGTTCCGCAGGATTGACCGGCTAAGGTCGCACGGATCAGGGCGCACAGCGTCCAGCGCCGCGCGCAACGCTTCCGTGCAGGGCAAGGTTAGCGCCTTGCCGGTCTTGCCTTGAACAACCCGCAAGCTGTCCCCGTCATAGTCGCCCCACTTGAAGCGCGGCCAATCGCCCGGCCTCTGGACGCTGCCCACGCCTATTTCAAAGATCAGGCGGGGCAGGGGCTTTGCCAGCTCTCGCCACGTCGCCACCGCCGCATCTGTCCAAGGCACATGCGCCCGCCGCTTGTCCGCAGGCGTCTTGATCCGGCGCGCGCCCTTGGCCGGGTTGGTATCCAGCCACCCCAAATCTATCGCATGCTCACACAGAACCGACATGACTTGCGGGATATAGTTGGCAAATCGCACCCGGTCTCGGTTGGCTTCCATCGCCGCCAGCACGTCCGCGCGCTTGAGCTTCGGCACTTCCCTCCCGGCGTTCTTTTCTAGGACGTAATCAATCACCCGCTGATAATCCCGGCGTGACACCGGCCCGAGGTTGGCCCACCGATCCGAGGCTTGATAACTCAGCACTAGCGCGGCCCACGTCCTACGGCTGGCCGGTGCCTTTCCGCCCATGATCGCCCAATATTCGATGTCAAAGGCTTGGGTGCCATATTCGGCCTTAATGCGGATCGTGCGGCCATGGCGCCGGAAATACCATGCGCCCGCGTAAGGCGACCAAAGGTAACGCTTTGGCTTCACCATTGCATAGCCCCCCCGCCCGCCACATCGCCCCGGATCACGCGCCGCAGCTCGTCCACGTCGAACCGCTCAAGCTGGCCGATCCGCTTGGGGGGCGGAAGGTTGCCCGCCGCCACCTGCTCGCGCAGCTCCGTCGCCTTCATATCCAGCAGCGCCGCCGCCCGCGCCTCCGTTGCAAAGATCGGGTCAAGCTTCATTTTCGGCCACTTTCAAGGCTTGCCAGTAGGTATCCACCACCCGCCCGAACATGGCTTGCGCGTCCCGGTCCACATCGGTTTCGCCGCGCATCTTGAGAACACGCTTTAGCGCCGCCTTGTCGTAACCTTCGGATTTGGCGCGGTCGAAGTCGGCTTTGATAAGGTCGCCCAGCTCCGCCTTGCGCTCAAACTTGCCCTCTAGACCTTCGACAATTTCCAGCAGCCGCGCGCCCGCATTTTCCAGCACCGCCGCCGTCACGGCCATGTCGGCTTCGGTTTCCTTCATGGGGGTTTTCTTGCTCATGCTGTCACCCCTTGCTTGACGTATGGCTCACAAAGCACGGCCCGCACCCGATCCGCTTCCCGCGACCGCTGCAGGGCGTTCCACTTGGCGGTCGATCCATCTTCGCTTTCATCCGACACGCCTTCACCGCAGCCGCATTGGACATAATGGGTTTCGCGGCCAGCGCCGTATCCGAACCAGCCTTGATCTGGCTTGCCCGTGCCGCAGGCGCAGGCCCACAGGTGGCCATGGGTGATGCCCGCGCTCATGCCGCGCCCCTTTCATCGTTCCAGCGCATCACTGCGCCCGCATCGGTCGCCGCCCAAGACCCGATAGCCCCGCAGCCTGAATTACCGCAGGCAATTCGCCATGCTGCCGGATACCCGGCGCGAACCTGATTGCAGATCAGTTGGGCGCTATCATGCCCGCAGCCGCGACAAGCGCGCGCCACCACCTTTACAAAGGTCATGCCGCCGCCCCCCGATCTTCGCCGCGCTCGGGCTGATCGCGGGTCAAGTCCCGTTCCAAGCGCGACAGAATTTCTGCGTTCATGCTGCGCCGATTTACCCGCGCCGCTTCCAATACTTTCGCGCGCAGGCTTTCAGGCCAACGCAGTTGGGTGACAAAGGTATTCATAGGCCTATCCCTTTATATAGTTGCATGGTGCCACTAGATGCACGATGCAACTATTGACTGTCAACCCGCAACCGATCTTTTTCGCGCAAAAGGGGAATTGGAATGTCAGACCTAAGACCGGGACAAGGTGCCGAAAGCTTCAACGTCCGACTGCCCGCAGGGATGCGCGACAGGATCAAGGTTGCCGCCGATCTAAACGCCCGCAGCATGAATGCCGAAATCGTCGCCACTTTAGAGGAACGCTATCCGGCCACGTCTGTTGACGTGCGCGCTGTCGATAGCCTGTTGCATTACATCGCCAACGCGACCACCCCCGGACAAGTCCTTGAACGGATTGCCGAGGTAAACGCAAAATTTGAGGCGGTTGGATCACCCTTGCGGATTGAACAGGGGCGGGAAGGCAAGCTAACGATAGTCACCGAATTCTAACCCGCAAAGGTTTTGCCATGTCTATTTTGAATATCATTGTCGGCCTCGTCGCCATCGCATTCGCTGTTTATTCCTTATTGATTTTCAAGGTGGCTGCGGGCGGTATCCATGAAGTCTATGGGGCGGTCATGCTAGGGTCTGGCGGCATCATCTTTGCAATCGCCGCACTGATCCTTGCGATAGAGCGCCGCCCCTAGCTAAACATCGCGTCAAAGATTTCCGGTGTCAGCTCTTGCAGGGGCGCACCGGCCCCGCCCTTTGCCTGACATTCCAGCCAACACCCATCTAGGGCGCGGATCACATCAATATGCCGCAGCTCAAGGGGCAGGCCCATCGCCTCGCCTTGCTCCCTGATTTCCGCAAGGGTCAGGGGTTGCGGCCCGTGGGCATGCCAGCCGCGCCCCGGCGATATGGCAGCGAACACCTGCCACAGCGCGACCCCGGCCAAGGGCATGGCGGGCGGCTTGCCCGTGGTCATATGCCGCCTCATGGCTTCCACCATCAACCTTTTCAGCCCGTTCATTCCAGCACCCCTGCCACTGCCTCAAGCTTCCCGTTTGCACATTGCCGCCCGGCCTTTTCCGCCGCCGCCGCGCGGATCAGCTCACCCTCTGTTGCGGGTGCCTTGCCGATCCAGCCGGGGCAGGGCGTCAGCAAATCGGGCGGCACCGTTGCCGGATCACGGCCACACCCGGCCAGCACTATCGCGCAGATAATCAGACAGCCCCGCATTTGCCCCCACCCCTTCCGCCAAAACCCGATCCAGTTGCGCCGCCGCCCGATCCGCCGCTTGCTGTCGCACCCGGAAGCGGTCGGCTTCCCGATACCCCTCAAGCGCCGCCGCCTGCGCGCGCAGCTCGCCCCGGACAGCAGACAGCCGCCACGATTGCCAGCCAAGGCCAAGCCCTAGACAGACCAGCACCACCAGCCCGGCGCGGATCATGTCACACCCGACAGGCACAGCGCCCGCTCCGATGCGCGGCGATTGGTTAAGCCCCGGATCACCCGCCCGTTGTCCTTGTTCCACCGGGGCAGTTGATCGCAGGCCGCGCGCAGCTCGCCCCGGTTCAGCAGCTTGAACAAGGTCGAGGCGCAAGCCGCCCGCACCCCCACGTTGTAGGTGAAGGACAGCGTGGCCAGATAGACAGGATCGGGCAGGGCGTCGGGCTGTCGCAGACATGCCACCATGCCCGCCTCATGCTGCACCATGTCTCGCGTAAACATCACGTCACAATCCGCCGCCGTGGCGGTGTCACCGATCCGCACTCCAAGCGTCGATCCCCGACAGATCGTCGGCACCCCGCCCCCGTCCAGATAGGCCGCCAGCGACAGCCCTTCCCACCCGCCGACAAATGCCAGGGCGATTGCTGCCACCGCGCCGCCTTTCGCCACCCGGTTCATTTGGCCCACCGCTTGCGGGCATAGCCTGCAATCTGGATTGCCAGCCACAGCGCCGACAGGATCGGCACAAGATGCGCCGCCGTGTTGGACGCCTCTGCAAGCGTCGGCATCCATGCAGGCATCGTCACCCCGCCAACCGCCACGCCATTCGTTGCCCGCATCGTAAACCCCTCGCTTGTCATTTTTTTTGCCTCAATCCGGTTGCGGAAGAACGTAGGGCGCTGGCCCCAACTCAAACGCCGCTTCATAAATCGCCCGCCCGTGGGCTTCCGTGTCGGAATGGTCCGCCGTGAACTGCATCCAGCCCCACACGGGAAAATTGACCTCGCAGTCAATCCGCCCGTCTATCGTCCAAATCGCGTTTCTGATTTGCATCATGCAATCCTCACCCACATCGTTGCCAAGTTTGCCGATTGGCTCGGGCTATTGTTCTGCATATGCCCAAGACACTCCCACGTTCCGCTTGGTGATACCGTCGAAAGCACCGTCCCACTCATGCCTGCATATTTCAGGGCGCTTCCGGCCTTGGTGGTGCCAGCCGTGGCAAAGGTGGTCGAAATGGCTACGCTTGCGCCAAGGAACGCATAGGAACCAACGGCACCGACAGCCATGGCTGCAACCCGCGCACCAACCCAAGAAATGCCTTCAGCCGCCACAGTGGTATCCAGCGCAGCATCCACAAGGCGCGGCGCACCCGATACCCCGGCAAAACCGGCCTCCCAGTTTTCAAACCACCGCCGGAAATGGTCCGCTGTTCCCGGCGCATCCGGCGCGTATTCGCTCACAGTGTAAGGGGTGTAAGTTGGCATGATTCAAATCGCCCTATAAGGTTCGTCGCCGTTCGACATTTTCAGCGTTGTGCTGTCGCAGGCATAAAAGCCGCGCGCCCGTTGCGCCGCGCTTGACGCGGCATAGGTCGGGCGGGTGTTTTCGGTCGCGTATCCGTAGCGCCCCGTAAAAGCATAGGCTTGCGCTATCAGCTCAATCTCATGCCCCGGCACCGGCTCAGACCGCCCGACGATCTGGACAGGCACCGCCACGCCGCGCCCAACTTCATCCTGCAACGCCGCCGAAGTAATCATTGCCACATCGGCCAAGCCGATTGCGGTATCCTTGGCGTCCAGCCTGATACGGTATCGCACCGGCGCAAGCCGGAACCGATTGAGCAACCGCTTTGACAGGACAACGATTTCCCCATCCGCCCCGTCATTGAACCAGCGGCAAAAGATTTTCCGCGCCCGCGTGTCGCCATAGGCCCGCGCCGACTTGGCTTCAAAGTCATAGGTGCCGATCCCGCGCGCATAATTGCTGGCATCGGTCGCGCTTTTCGTCGGGTCGAGCTGCACCGAAAAGAACACAACTTCTGTTAGCCGGGTGCTGTTCTGATCCTCTGACGAAATTGCCTTGATATTGTTGCGGTCTGAAAGGTCGTAAACCGTGTCGCCATCGGGCGGGCGGTTGACCTTGAGAACAAGCTTTGAGCCGGTCACATCTGGGAAAAGTGAAAAGCCTAAAACTGTCAGCTCGCCTATCAGCTTTGCCACGCCGGTCGGCTGGCAAATATTGGTCCGCAGCAGAATTTGCGGCATCCAGCGGCTAACCTCTGGCGACCACTCTGCCGCCTTCGGGATCGCACTGGACGGAACATTGCCGAACCCGCAAAGGATTTCCACCGCATCATCTATCCGCACACCGTCAAACCACAGCACTTGTTGAAACGTATCTCCCGCCGCGTGGCTGGCCGCGACTGTCTTTGCCACCCCGCGCCCGGTCAGCGTCACCACGTCACCCGCGCGGGTATAGCTGACAATCTCAGAACCACCGATGCAGGCCCGCCCCGCAGCCGGATATTCCGCCGCCCCGATTCCGGCAGGCGATAGCGTCAAGGCGGCATCGGTTGAGGTGATCGCCGCCACCAGGACGCCCGAGCTAGGCTTGGGCGCAAGGGCGCGGTCGTTGCCGATCAGGTCAAGAAGGTCGCTTGCCTCAAGCTTGACGCGCCCGGCATCATCCGGCCCGGCCCAATCGGTCAGCACATAGTTGCGCGTCACGACACCCGACAGCGCCCCGCCATCTACAAAGCCTTGCAGCACCCGCAGCGGTCGCCCGGTGTAATAGGGCCAGCGCGCCCGCAGCTTGCCGAAGAAGGTTCCGCGCGTGGCCGGATCATAGCCCGCCTCGTCGATTTGCGCCGCCCCGCTGATCCGCTCCGCTTGGTAAGGATCGGTCAGCCGGTCGTGATAAGGGAAGTCCAGCAGCTCCACCGCCACCGTTGCCCGCCGCCCCAAGCTGCCCGAGCTGGCATCCGTCCCGGCAATGTTCACCGTCGCGGCATATTCCGAAACGCTGGACAGCGCCGGGAATATGGTTTCGCCCTTGGGCAGATTGGCGCGCGGATCGGCAAAGCGAAGGGTTTTCATCACCGGCGAAAAGGCCGCTTTCGCCTTGCAGGTGGCGAAGGTGTTAAAGCACTTCCGCACCACCGAACCGCCAAGCGCCGCTGTGCAAGCGCCAACCCCGAAGGCCAGCGCGCAGCCTTCATAATCCATCTCTACGATTGTAATCGGTTCACGCGGCATAGCCATCTACCTCAAGCCCGAAATCTGCCCACAGCCCGCCCGAGGCAATCGCCGGGCGCAACTCGCCCGCGCCTTCCGCGCGCCGCAGATAGCCCACGTCGCTCAGGTCATAGGCCGGGCTGGCCAGCCACAGAAACGGCAAGCCGCTGTCGTAATGCCGGGCAAAGGCGGGCAGGCTGGACGCCATCCAAGACCGCAGCACCGGGTTAAAGCGGATCGAGTTTTGCACCCCGCGCCGCTTCACCCGGCTGTCAAACACCTGCCCGCCAAGGCTCGATCCTGTCAGCAGCTCCACCCGCGCGGCAAAGGGCGTGGGCGTATAGGGCGCGACCACGTTTGCCGGGATCACCAGCCGTTGCCCCACCATCGCCACGCCAATCGCAGGCACCACCGCACCAGTCAATTCCAGCCGCCACCGTTGCGCCGACACCGCCCCGAAGATCAGCGCAAGCGGGGTATCATCCCCCGGCGTGATCGTCGCTAAGGTCACATAGGCCGAAACCGCCGTAGCCGAATACTTCACCACCAGCGTTGCGCCCTTGCTGCCAAGATCATGCGCCACCAGCGCAAGCGCGTCGAAAGTCTCAGCCGCCGCAAGGGTAAGGGTCAGATCGGCGGGAAGGGCGGTTGGCTTCCAATAGTCAAAGGTCGCAGGCCCGACGATATTTGCCGCCGCCCCGTCCGCCACCGCACTGGACGCCGCTAGGGTGCCACGCGCAAAGGCGTTGTCAAAAAGCACCGCGGGGCTTTCGGTTTGGGCCGCACCGCTCAAAAGCGAAATCATTGCCCGAACTCCAAAATTAAACCACGGTTGCCAAGCTCTTTCTGAATTGCGGTCGTCAGGTCGATCAGCATTTGCCCGGTATAAAATTTTGTAGCGTCCAGCCCTTCCACAAGGAACCGCAAGGGCTGCGCTGACTGCCCACCCGGATTGCTGCCCGAGCTGTCCGCACCAGCTCCACCCGTGGCCGATGAAGTCTTGACGCTGCCGCCACCGCCAAGGGCTTTGATAATGCCAGCACCCGCGTTGCCAATCGCCGCCATAGCCGGAAGCTTTGCGATAAAGTTTAGCTTTGGATCGGCCAAAACCTGCGCCTGCGCCCGCAGCACATTGACAAAGGCCTCGCTTGCCGCCGCCACCCGATGCACTTTTGCAATCTTGCCGGTGCCGTTTGCGGTCAGGGTTGCCAGCGCGCCAAATAGGGTTTCGGCATTGGCAAGCGTCCCGGTTGCGGCATCATCCCGCAAGGCGCGCAACCGCTCCAAATGTTCAGCCTCTAGTCGCTCAAGCGCCCCATGCCGCCCGCCCACGGCTGCAAGCTGCGACTCTGTCGCGCCGTTCAAAAGCTGCAAGCTTTCGGCATACCACGAATTAAGAATTTCCCGCTCTGTTTGCAGATCGGCCAGCAAGGCTTCAATCTTTCCAGATCCGCCACCGCCCTTGCCGCTGCCCGATCCCACCGCGCCCGGCTCGCCCAATAGGGGCGGCGCACGTCTTGGCCGTGACGTGCTGCCGGGTGCCAGCTTGCTAGGCGTAATCACCCGCCCGCGCGCGTCGGCATCCATCCCGCCCGCGCCAACACCATCCCCGCCGCTCACGTCCAGCCCGGCGATTAGCCCCATATTTGACAGCAGGCTTGCAGCCCATCCCACGGCATCTTGCAGCGCCGTTGACACCCGGCCCACCGCCGACACCGCCCCGTCAAGGTTCACACCGTCAATCTTGTTTGCCGTGGACAAGGCCAGCGCCGCCCGGTCGATCAGCTTTTGCATTTCCGCGCCAAGCTGATCTGCCGGGATTTTCCCGTCCTTCACTTGCGCCACAAGCGCGCCCATTTGGCCAGTAACATCCGACAGCTCTAGGGCCAGATCATCCGCGCCGATTTCCAACAGGTATGGGATTTCATTGGAAATAGTATCCGCCGCAACCGTCACCTGCGCTTGCAGCGCGTCGTATAGATAGGCCAGCTCTGCCAAGTCTGCTTTGGATTTTTCCAAGGCGGTCGAATTTTCCGCAAGCGCATTGGCCAGATCGGCCCCTAGCAAATTCTCTGCCGCCCCTTGTGGGATAAGATCGTCCAGCCGGTCGAACATGCCGAAAAACTCAGCCGCCGAAATCACGCCAGACTTGAATATTGCGCCGATCCGCTGGCCCACCATGTCAAACTTGTCGTCAAGCTCTGCCGCCTTGCGGATCATCTCAGCATCTATAACCCCACCCGCTGCCCGCGCGTCGGCTATCATGCCATCAATGCCAGCGCGGCCCTCGCTCATGGCCAGCACCATCGCCTTGCCACCGCGCCCAAAGGCTTCTGTTACAAGCGCCATCTTTTGCGCGGCATCGGGTGAATTTTTCACAACTTCCGCATAGTCGCGCAGTATGTCCAAGGTCGCCCGCATCTTGCCGTTGCTGTCGGTCAAGGCCACGCCAGATTGTGCCATCACCTGCGCCAAAGTGCCTTGGCCCTTGGCGGCATCCCCAAGCCGATCGGTAAAGGCTTGCAAGGCGTCGGTTGCCTCGCTGGCATCCACCCCGGCCAGCTTTAACCCTTGCTGCAATCCTTGGAAACTTTCCACATCCATGCCAACCCGGTCGGCCACGTCCGCTAGGTCGGCCATGCTGGCCACCGCCGCGCGCGCTGCACCGGCCACGCCACTAAGCGCAGACACCGCGACACCCCCGGCGAAAGCCTTGGCAAAGCCGCCGATTTGACTATGCACCGTCGCAAGGGCTTGATTGATCCGCGCCGCCGCCCGCATTGCGTCGGCCTCCATCGCGCGCGTTGCCGCCGCCGATCCGCGCTGCAACCCGGTATAGGTCCGCGTCCCGCGCCGTTCCGCCGCCATCATGCGCTTTTCAAACTCGGAAATCCGGGCTTCAAGCATCACCACTAGCCGCTCGTCTGCACTACCTTCCGCCATGGTCAAGCCGTCCACATATCATCAGAGAACCACGCCGCCTCAGTGGTGAACCGATCACCACCCGCCGCCGCTCTTGCCACGGCCATTGCCGTTGCCACCGCCCCGTCAATCTTGTTTCCGCTCTTGGCCTTGTGAAACATCCGCACTCCGGCCTTGTCGGTTTCAACTTGGACGTTTTCGAAATTCCAGCGCAGGACAGGGTGCGCCCCGTGGCGGAACTGCCCGGCCAAAATCACCCGCTCAAGCTCTTTCACGGCTGGCCCCATCGACACCCAACCCTGCCGAAATTCGACAGCGGGCAGACCATCGCCCACAAGATCGGCCATCATTGACCGCCCGAATGTCGGGTCAAAGGCAATCTCTTGGACATTGAACCGGGCGCACAATTCGCGGATATGGGTTTCCACCACGCGCAGATCGACAGTGTTGCCGGGCGTCGGGATGATATGGCCATCCTCTGCCCACGTCACATAGTCCACCCCGTGCCGATCCCCGCGCGAGCGCAAATTATCTTCCGGGCAAAAGAAGTAAGGGTGAACGGCATAGCCGCCATTCTCATCCCGCCACGCGCAGACAACTGCTGTTAAGTCCTCGTTTTTCGACAGGTCAACGCCGATCCAGCAAGGGGATTGGGCAATCTCCAAATCCTCCAAGTCAACATCATGCCGCCCCCGGTCGTAAACGTGCATTTCCACAAACGGGCTTGTCGAGCTGTCGAGCCAGTAATTCAGGTTGAACTGTTTGAAGCTGTCGCGCTCGAAGGGCGAATTGACCGCCTTTTGCACAATGTCCCGAAACGCAGCTAGGTCCGGGTAGCCATATTTGAGGCCGGGATTGACGCCATACCATACCGCCTCATCCGCCCAATCGTCCTCTGGCTCTGCCATGAAGATTACGGGCAGGGTGGCCGGGTCGCTGATCTGGCCCTTTTGCACCCGGATCGCATATTCAAACACATTCCAAGCCAGATTTTCTTGGCCGCGCCCCGCCGTGGTCAGGGTGAAATCAAGCGTTCCCGGCACCTTCACCAGCGCGGAAGTAAGGGCTTCATATTGCAGCCGGCCCTTATTGCCTGCCCAAGCGTGCAGCTCGTCCTTTAGCACCACGTTTGGCGTTTTTCCGTGCAGGGCGTTTCCGTCCGCTGCAACCGCGATATAGCGGCTTGAGGTTTCCGCATGGGCAATCCGGCTCACATACTCGCGCACGTCCAGCCGCTTCCGCAGGCGCACATCATATTGCACGATCATCGCGCATTCCCCGAAAAGCTCTAGGGCTTGCTCATGGGCGGAAGCTGCCGACACGATCAACTGTCCCGGTTGCCGCTCCGGTCCGATCAGATGTAGCAAGGATATGGCGGCACCAAGCGACGTTTTACGATTGCCGCGCGGGATAAGCATTGGCACCCGGCGCACAATCCGCCGCCCAAGATCATCGCGCGGCCCATAAATCGCCTTGATAATCGCCTCTTGCCACGGGTCCAGTTGGAAGGGGTGGCCGGGTGCAGGGTTCTTGGGGTGTTTCAGCTTGCGCAGGAAATCAACCGCCCGCTGCCCGTATCCAAACGGGTCGGGTATTGTCTCCGGGGCGTCTATCCATGCGGGGCGCAACATTGCTCAAGCCTCAAAAATCAAACAGGTCGTCAGTGTCGTCGCTGTTGGCCAGCGTCGGGCGTGATCGGGATATGGGCGTGGTGCCAAGCTCTGCCCCGATCAGGCGGGCGGTGTTCATCGCGTCCTTTTGCACTTGCAGCGCCGGGTTTTTCTTTACGCCCGTTACCACCGCTTCCCCGGTTTTCGTGATCGCATAGACCTTGATCAACAGGCCCATGCGCTGCACTTCTTCTTCGGCCTCGCGCACCTGACCCAAGGCAATGCAGTAATTCGCTACGCTAGGCAGGTTGTCGCGCGTCAGGATTTTGCGCCCTGACAGGTCCGACACCGTGTCAATCCAAACCTCTTTGGCCATCGGTGACAGCCAAGCAGGGGGCGGCACATCGGCCAAGCTGTCCCGCACAATCTGGATATAGGGCTTCGTGCCTTTCATCCCGCCGCCTCGCAATGCAGCTCAAGCCCGCGCCCCGCGTCGGCCTCGTCTATGGCTGTCAGGTTGTAGGCCGCGCCATTCCATAGCACCCGATCCGCAAGGGTCAGGCCGGGCAGGGCGCGCACCCGCCACACCATCGCCACCAGCTCGCGCGCGCCCGCCGTGGCCTCTGTCTTTTCCGCCATGCCTTCCCGCACCTTTTCCGCGCGCAAGGTGGCCAGCGTGGCCCACACTTCCACCGGCGTTCCATAGGCGTCGGGCGTCACCGTGGCGCGCTCCAACCGGATCACATGGCGCAACTTGCCCGCCCTCACAGCCCGCCCCCCGTGATCGTCGCCGCGACTGTGACAATCCCGTGTGACGTGACGCCATCAGGATCGCGGATATAGCGGGCGGTTGAGGTCCACCCGACAAGGTGGAAACCGCTTTCCAACTGGACGCGCCCAGCGCGCAAGGCTTGGCGGATTTCCCACCCGATCCGGCGCACCCCCGCTAGGCTTGGCTCCTGTTTCCATATGTGGACAGTGTGGAAAATCTCCACCGATCCGCCCGAGGCAAAGCCCCCGTCAAGCTCTTGCGTCTCGCCAAGGATGATTGACGGGGAAGGATTTGGCCGCGCGTTGCGGTCAAGGATTGCCCCTGAAGGAACCAGCGCCACCAGCTCCGCCCGCCCGATCAGCACCGCGCGCAAGGCTTTTTGCAGGGCTAGGTTGTGGCTCATTTGGCCCCCCGGATCGCCTTGGAAATCCCGCGCTTGATTTGTGCCGCCGCCTTCTTTCTGGACAGCCGAAAGCCCGGCCAGAAAAAGGGCTGCGCCGCCGCGTGGGTCGTTCCGTATTCGACCAAATGGGGATAGCGCACGTCGGTATTTCCGACAGTCACCGCCGCCGCATTGTCCGGCACCACAGCCGCGCCGCCCGGCTGGCTATAGGCCGGGGTTGCTTGGCCCGGCCCGGTGACGGTCACACTTGCCAGTAGTGCGCCTTCGTCCACCGGGGCAAGCGCGCGGATCGCGTCAGCCACCGCCTCCCCGCCCCGCAAAAGGGCAGGATCAACCGCGCGCCGCACCGCTTCCGGTATTGCCTGCATCCGTCTTTGAAAGCTCGCCAGACCCTCGCCCATGTCAAAAGGTCCAGTCCCGAAACTCGCGCAGGATTTCTGTCACCCCGAAGGGCGGTTCCCGCAGCACTTCCGCTGTCGCCTCGCGGTTCTCATACCAGTGCGCCGCCAACATCAGCACCGCCTGCCGCAGCTCGTCCGGCACCGGGTCTTGACCCACCCCGCCGAAGGTCGCGGCAAAGGTGAAACCTAGCTTGCGCTCAACAAAGCTCTCAGCCCCCGCAAGAATACGGGTCAACATGGCGTCGTCTGTCGTTCCAAGATCATCCGTAAAGGAAAGATGCGCCCGCAGATCGGCTAAGGTATTGATCGCCATGGCCTAAAAACTCCAATTCGCGCAAATATCGCGCAAGACACCCCGCGCCGGTCCCCGCCTATGGGCCAAAGTTGAGGACCACCCCCCCCCCTCTGGCCCTAGCTGGATCAGGTCGGGCTTGCGTGGGTCAGGACGATGTTACTGTTCGGCTGGATCGTGAACTTGACAGTGCCAATCTCGCCCGATGCATCATCCTCAACCCCGATCACCGAACCCACGAAAAGGCGGGTAGAGTTTTTCGGGGTCGCACCTGTCACCGGCTTATCGGCAAAGGTGAAGCGCATGGCGTAGTTGCTGATCAGCGCCTCAAAGGCCGCGCGCATAGCGAGCTGCCCTGCATCGGTCGGGTCGAGGCCGCACGTCAGCTCAAAGCTCTTTCCTTTCCGCATGATCTTGAACACGCGGCTGCGCCCATCGGTGACGTTGCCAAACTCAGCGGTAGACCATTCATCGACAGGAACGCCGAGGGTCTTAGGCTCTTTCACTTCGGTTGCAGCGGTCAAAGGTGTGGTGAAGTCAGCGGCGATAAAGTCCGCAGACTTCAAAGCCACGACAGCGCCCAGCTCAAACTTGCTGCCGGTGATAACGTAAACAGGCATGGATTAACCTTTCGCTTTGCGTTCTTCGCGCTGTTTCGCGCTGTTGTGGTGATACTGGCAAAGGCTCTGCCAATTGGTCTTGTCCCAGAATTTCACCATGTCGCCCCGGTGCGGCTCGATATGGTCCACATGATCGGCCTTGACGCCGCACCGCTTGCACCACGGATGCGCGCCAAGCCAATCCTTGCGGGCGGCTTCCCATTTGGACGTATAGCCACGGGCGCTTGAGCTTGGCCGCTTCTTATCGA
Organism: Rhodobacterales bacterium RIFCSPHIGHO2_02_FULL_62_130; assembly: GCA_001828855.1. Classification (GTDB taxonomy): domain Bacteria; phylum Pseudomonadota; class Alphaproteobacteria; order Rhodobacterales; family Rhodobacteraceae; genus Cypionkella. The sequence continues at coordinate 89,854 of MHZT01000034.1, forward strand.
ACCGGGCTTTGCGGTCCCGATCCGCCGCCGCCGTGCAGGTGCAACGGGTGCCAATGGCCACCGTCTTACCGCACTTGCACAGGCGGGGCGCACGGGTTGGCATCAGTAGACAGGCCGCAGCATCGGAACCGACAGGACCACGACACCGATGATTGCCGAAGTGCCACTTGCAAGGGTCAGGGTCGCCCGGATGAAGGGCAGGTTGCCCAAGTAGCCCAAGCGATAGTTGGAACCAGCCACCAGCACCGCAGGGGCGTCGGATTGCACCCGATCCGCAGGAACATCGGCATAGGTCACACCGTCCAAGGAATGCTGCAACTTGACCCCGAAAGCCGCCGCCCCGGTGATCGCGCCCACCGAAACCAACATGGCCACAGACCGCACGTCAACAAGGTTCACCGCCGCCGCGTTGGTGGTTGCCGCCACCGCGACAGGCGCAAGGGCAACCGCAAGCTTAACGCTAGAATAAAGGTCGCGCATGATCACACCGCCATCTTGAGTTTTTTGAACTTCGCAGCCATCAGCACTTTGCCACCCACGCGCCGCCCGGCGTGAATGCGGGTGATTTTCCGCGTGGCTTGGGAATAGGGGTCCACCAGCATCGACAGCGACAGCCGATCAAGGATGCGATAGCCCGAAAAATCCGCGTAGCAGATCGGGAAGGCGTTTGCCGCCACATCGGGCATGTCGATCACTTCGATAACCGGGCGGCCCAACAGGGTGGACGGCTGGCCATCGCGCACGGAAGGCGTCCACAGATAGTTGTTGGTCGTGTCCTTCAGGGTCGAAATCAGGCCCAAGGTCGTCCCGTTCATCACCCACACCCCGGCATTGCGATAGGTCGGCGTCACGGAAAACAGGAACTTGATAAGGGCGTCAGGTTGCAGAACGGTCGCGTGGCCGTTCTTGTATTCCGCCACCGTGGTGTTGGTCATAAACCCTTCGGGCTGCGTGGTGCCGTTGCCATTGACAAAAGCCACGGTCTCTTTTTTCTCGAAATCTTCCGACAGGGCTTCCCGCACTTCCGCTTCCACGGAAGGCGCGTCTTGCATCAGCATGTTGGAAATATCGACAAAAGTGGACATGCCACGGGTGCCAACTTCAAGCTGGCCAAGGAAGCTTGTGGACGTGGTTTCCGTCTCTTGGTCAAGCTCGTCGTCCCACGTCGCGTTGCCCATTGGCTTGCGGGTCGGATAGATCACGGAAGGCCCATTCGTGCCGCGCACCGAGGCAATCGAACGGATTGGCGACATTTCCACAATATCTTTCACAATCTCGCCCGACATTTCAGCCGGTGCCAGATAGCCGCCGTTCGGATCGCTGGCCAAGGTCAGGGCCTTCAATTCGACTTCCCCAGCCATCGGCCCGCGCGTCAGGTAGGCTTGAAAAGCCTTGCGCTCCACCGACAGCTCTTGCTTGTCGTCCCCGGTGTGGCGGTTGCCCTTGGCTTCCAGCTTGTCCAGCCGCTGCACATAAGGCGCAACCGCCGCAGCCACCGCCGCGTCAAGCGCCCCGGCGTGTTTGGCCTCAATTTTGGCCAATTCCGCCTGCATTTCCTCAATCGTCATATCGTCACCCTTTCCGGCCCCGTGGGCCTTAACCGCAGCAATCCTTGCGCCGGGGTGCATCGGCACCGCGACAATCGACACTTCCACCAGCTCCACCCGCAGCAGATCGCGGCCCCCGCCAACCCGTGCCGCCTTTTTGGTGGCCAAGTATCCAATCGAAAGCCCGCCCATGGCACCCGACTGCACCAGCGCCCGCACTTCCGCAGCGCGCGCCACGTCATTAACCAAAAGCCGCCCCTTCACTTGCAGGCCGGTTGCTGTTTCGGTCAGCTCATCCCACACCCCCACCACGTCCGCAGGGTCGTGGCTGGCCAGCATCGGAATAGGCGGGCGCGCCCCGGCGAAAGCGCCCTTGTGCAAAACGTCGCCGCCCCGGTCAGCCGTGCCGAATACCGCTGCAAGGCCGGTAATCACTCCCGCCTCATCAACCGCAAAGCTTGCCTTGAACTCGATCCGGTCGGCCATCACACCGCCCCCACCACAAAGCGCCGCCGATCCGCCGCAAAGGCGTCGATCTGCGATTGCACCCACACCCCGGCGCGCAACAGCCGCAGCACATTCTCAAAGCTGAACGGCACCGGCTTGCCATCGGCTTGCACTTCCCAAGCCACCACGCACCGCGCCAAATTCCGCAGCCGCGCAAGCTCGCGGTTTTCCGCGCTCACCCGGCCTTCGAAATCCGTGGCGGCTGTCAGATCATCCACCAGCGCCAACCGCGCCCGCGCTTGGGTCGCGCTATCCGGCCCGGCCACCTTGACGCGCAACCCGGTCGGCTGACCCTTCACCGGGTCCAGCAGCTCAAGCCACGCGCCCCGGTCCTGATCTTCGGCAAAGCCTTCAATCTCATTCAGTTGCATCGCTGGCCCCTTTCGGACCGACAGGCGCGGCTGTCGGCTCTGTCGATATGTTTGGATTTTTGAACACGTTGCCGCCCGCCCGTGGGCCAAGCCCGATCCAAGACCGGGCTTCATTGGCGTTGATCGTTTCGGAAGAAATCAAGCTGTTGATCGTGGTCGCGCGGGTTTGCAGATCGGCGCGGGTCATGTCGTCCCGATCAAAGCGGATCACCAGCCGCCCGCCTTCATCCCCCAACAGGGCGCGGGTCAAAGCCCCTTCAAGGGCGCGCAGCCACGGCTCTAGGCAATAAGTCAAGAATTCCTTGCCAAGCTGTTCGGTGTTGCCCCACGTCGCCCGGTCCAGATCGAAAAGCATGGAAGGCGGCACTCGGAAGGCGCGGGCAATCTCAAGGATTTGGAATTTACGGTTCTCAAGGAATTGCGCGTCTGTCGAATTGAACGTGATCGGCACAAAGGTGGTGCCATCATACAGGATTGCTGTCTTGCCGCTTTCCCCGTCCGCCTCATGCGTGGCCCGCCAAGCCGCAATGGCCTTTTTAACAGAGGCTTCACCGAAACCAGAAGGAAACGACAAAGCGCCGGAAGGCCGCGCACCCTTACCAAACAGGTTGGCCGCGTGACGTTGCAGCACATAGGCCACCCCGATTGCCTCGCGCGCCATGGTCAAGGGTGAACGGCCAAAGGGCGCGCGCAGGTGGATCATATCGGCGGAAGGCACCGGGCGGTTATTGATCCGATAGGACGGCTCGCCCGTGTTCTGATTAACATCAACTGTCACCACACCAGACCGATAGCGGATCAGCTCTGCCGCGCGACCCTCAACCCGGTTGACCCAAACCAGCCCGCCCCGATCATCTGACAGCGCGTCAATCACAAGGTCGCGGATCAGCTCAAAGCCCGAAGTCCAGTCATTCGCCCGGCCCTTGAGCAAGGCAAGCAGCGGATGGCCCGCCACGTTGGTTTCGGTGCCATCCGCTGCCACGGCCTTGACCATCACGTCGAGACAGGCCGCAGCCTCAGAAATCACGCGGATCGCAGACCCAACCGCCGCCACGTCCAGCGCCATCGGTGCAGAAATCTGCACCCCGGCTTGCGTTGGCATCAGGCCGAAAAGGGCCAGCAGGTCCGTTGTCGGATCGGCAAGCCCCTTGGTCTCAGGCTTGAAAAGGCGGGATATGATGCGCGGTGTTTTCATCCTCAAGTTTCTGCGCCGCCACTAGGGATTGTGGCAATCCGATCAAATCCGCCAATATCCGCCAATATCCGCCAATATCCGCCAAGCCCCGCCACTAGGTCAGCCCTGTTGACGTTTCCACCGCTGCAAATCATCCGCGTGGGCGTTCCAGCGCCCCCCGATCTTGGACACCGGCAATTCAGTTTCATCTGTCACAAGCCACCGCTCTAGGGTCCGAACACCCACACCCAAAGCCCCTGCAATCGACTTCACGCCCCAAAGCCACCCGTCGTTCTGACGTTGATTAGCCATAACTGCCCCCTCAAAAAATCCTAAGCTTTAGCTCTCAGCCACTCTGCAAATCGAAGTGCGATGCGGGTGGCGGTTTCATCCCCTGCCGAGGGCGGATAGCGCCAAGGCATATCCCACCCGGTCAGCATCCCCGCCCCGGCCTTGTGGCCGATCTGGGCCAGCGCCGGGAAACCATGCGCTGCAAGCCATCCGTTCCAATCTTGCTCTTGATCCGTGCCGATCTGGACAAGCTGCGAAAGGGGGGTTGGCCTAGCACCCCCCGCCACTACGATTTTCGTAGCGGACCGAGGCCACCGCGTATGGTTCAAATTTGGTTTATCCTTATAGGGGGGTGTGGGGGGGATTTCTTCCGTGTCACCTGTTCGGGACAAGGGTGTCACCTGTTCAGGTGACTGCGCTGTCACCTGTCTAGGTGTCATGCGTGTCACCTGTTCAGGTGGCGCGGCTGTCACCTGTTGAGGGGTGCGGAAACGATAGGTTGCCTCGCGGCCCGGCGCATTGCCGCCCGCGCGCTCGATCCATCCGGCCTCTTGCAGATCGGCAAGCGCCCGCAGCACAGTCCGCTTATGCGCCGCGACAGCCTTGGACAGCGCCGCCAATCCGGGGCGGCACTCAGCGGTTTCATGGTTGGCGTAGCCTTGGGCCAGCACGGTTGCGACAAGCCGCGCCATGGGCAAAAGCCGCCCATCCGCCGCAACCGCCTTGATCCATGTCCACCGCTCTTTTGACCATCCGCCCGGCGTCTGGCCTCGCAGTTGGACAACTTTAGCCACGGCTCAAACCCTTATCAGGTTCACCATATGGCCTTGATTTGTTTCGGTAAGTTTTTGGGGTGTAACGCGTTGCAAACGCTAGGCTTTCGCCCGGCTTTGCAATCCAGCGCATAGCCTGCCTGCCCACCCGCCCCGAAGGTGAGGTTGAGATAGGGGAAAGCGGCGCGGGCTGCAAGGGGGATTTGTAAAGCTTTCCCAAGACCCTGAAAGCAAAAGGCCGCCCCAGCGGAGCGGCCTTTTTGTTTTGGAGCGGGCGATGAGATTCGAACTCACGACCCTAACCTTGGCAAGGTTATGCTCTACCCCTGAGCTACGCCCGCACTCCATAGGTGGGCTTTTAGCCAGACCGGCGCGGGGCTGCAAGAGGTATTTTTCCCTTTTTGGCCCGTATCTTCGCCGTGGTTTATCTGTAGTTTTGCTGTGGTGAATCGCGCGGGTATCGGTGGCCCAAAATGCAAAAGGGCGCCCCGAAGGACGCTTGTTTTACCGATCCAGTTGGAGCGGGCGATGAGATTCGAACTCACGACCCTAACCTTGGCAAGGTTATGCTCTACCCCTGAGCTACGCCCGCACCGTCTGGATGACGGTGAGATAAGCCGTGGGCGGCGCGGCTGCAAGGGGAAAAACGCACCGATCCACAGGAATTATCAGCTTGGGGTTTGCACTGCCTTGGCGGCGTCGATGATGGCGGTGGCGATATAGTCCAACTCGGCTTCGGTCAGGCGTGTGGGCAGGCGCACATCGCAGGCCCGCATCAGCATGGCGCGGGTTTTCGGCAGATCGGGCTGGGGGCCAAGGAACTGCCAGTTCCAGAACGCCCGCGCATTGCCCTCGGACAGGCCGAACACCTGCACGGTGATGCCGCGCGCCTTGGCCTCGGCCTGAAAGCGCAGGGCCTGCGCGTCGGTCCAGTCGCCTTTCAGGTTGAACTGGATCGAATCGGGGGCGCGTTCCTCGCGGGGCAGGGGCGGCGGCACCACCAGCCACGGGCTTTCGTTCAACTGGTCGGCCACGCGGTCATGGCCTGCGCGGCCCTTGGCGACGCGGCCCGCCACTTCGGGCAGTTGCGGGCGGATCACCGCTGCCGACAGGTTCTGCATCCGCATGTTGTAAAGCGGCAGACGGTTCTGCCACAGCATATAGCTGTTCTGCATGCCCGGATGCTTTTTCCAGTTCGATTCGTAAGCGCCCGACATGATGACACAGCGCGCGGCAATCTCGGGATCGTCGGTGATCAGGATGCCGCCTTCGCCCGCGTTCACCAGCTTGTAGGACTGAAAGCTGAAGCAGCCGACCTTGCCCACGGTGCCAATCTTGCGCCCGCCCCATACCGTGCCAAGGCTGTGCGCGGCATCCTCGATCACCGGAATATTGCGCGCATCGCACAGCGCCATGATCGCATCCATATCCGAGGTATGGCCGCGCATATGGCTGATCAGCACCGCATCGGCCCCGTCCAGTTTGGCGGCGAAATCCGCCATATCGACGCGGTAATTGTCGCCCACCTCGACCAGAACCGGCACGCAATCGGCATGCACCACCGCCGACGGCACGGCGGCAAAGGTAAAGGCGGGGATCAACACCTTGGCGCCCGCAGGCAGGTCCAGCGCCTTGAGCGACAGGAACAGCGCTGCCGAACAGGACGACACCGCCAGCGCATAGCGCGCGCCCATCAATTCGGCAAATTCGGCCTCAAGCAGAGACACCGGCGCACCTTCGGCCGCCGTGTAGCGGAACAGATCGCCGCTGGCCAAAAGCCGGTCAATCTCGGCCCGTGCGGACTCGGGGATCGGTTCGGCGTCATACACATTGGGGGCGAGTGTTTGTCCATCTGGCGCCATGATCGCAACTTTCCTGAAACTCTTCTTCAGGAAAGCATTAGACAGCCCGATTGTGAACTGCCAGTGACAATCGCTGTCAGAGAGATTTTCCGCCTATTTTCGCGGCGTCAATCAGGGGTTTTTGCTTTCATCTTGGCCCAAATACTCCGGCCGGAGGCTCCTGTCGTCAGGCCAGAGCCTCCGGCGGGAGTATTTGGGCCAAGGTGAGGCGGCAAGCTTAAAGGCTCAAGCGGTCGCGCATCGAATACCATGTCATCGCGAGCACCAAGAGCGGCCAGCGCAGCGCAATTCCTCCGGGGAATCGCGGTTGCGGCAGGCTGGCCATCAGATCGAAGCGTTCGGTTTGCGCTGCCGTGGCTTCGGCCAGAATCTTGCCCGCCAGAGTGGCCATCGCAACGCCGTGGCCGGAATAGCCCGAGGCCGACAGCATGTTCGGGGCTGGCCTTGTAAAGCAGGGCATCCGGTTCATGGTGATCGCAAGCGTGCCACCCCAGGCATAATCGATCCGCGCGTCGGCCAGTTGCGGGTAGACCTGCAGCATCGGTTTGTGGACGGTCTTGATGATGTCGGGAAAGCGGTAGCCATAGCTTTCGCCGCCGCCAAACAGCAGCCGGTTGTCCTCGGACAACCGCCAGTAATTCACCACGAATTTGGTATCGGCCACGGCCACAGGTTCGGAGAGTATTTGCGCCGCGCGGTCGCCCAGCGGTTCGGTGGCGACGATGAAATTGTTGATCGGCATGACTTTTGCCGCAACTTGCCGGTCCAGATGGCCCAAATAGCCATTGCCCGCAAGAATCACCTGATCGCAGATCACGCGGCCTTGGGCGGTGCGGACCACAGGCTTGGCACCGTGCTGGATATGGTGGACTTCTGATGTCTCGAAGATCTGCGCGCCTGCATCTGCGGCGACCTTGGCCAGACCCAGCGCATAGTTGAGCGGGTGGACATGGCCCGCATCGCGGTCAATCTCGCCGCCCTTATAGACTTTGGAGCCGATCAGGCGCTGGATGCCGCTGCGGTCCAGCGGTTCAAGATGGGTATAGCCGTAATCGCGCTGCAGCTTTTCGGCGTAATGGTGGGTGTCGCGCACCTCGGCGTCAGTCCAGCAGGCGTGCGCGATGCCGTTGTGGAAGCTGACGGGCATGGCGTGATTGTGGATGAGGGATTTGACCAAGGCCTTTGACTCCTCGGCCAGATCCCACAAGCGATGCGCGTTTTCGCGCCCCGTGGTTTTCTCGATCCAGACCTGATCCTGCCGCTGGCCGGAGCCAACCTGCCCGCCGTTGCGGCCCGATGCGCCAAAGCCGACCTTGTGCGCCTCAAGCAGCACCACAGCAAAGCCCTTTTGCGCCAGATGCAGGGCCGCCGACAGGCCGGTATAGCCGCCGCCGACGATACAGACATCGGCACGAACCTCGCCCTGCAAGGTGGGAAAGGCGGGCAGGTCGGTTTTCGTGGCGGCGTAGTAAGACGGGGGATAGACCCCCGCCTTGTCGTTGATATGCAAAAGGTTCATGGCCGCCTCAGACGTTCAGCAGCAGATGTTCGCGTTCCCACGGGCTGATGACTTGCAGGAACTCTTTGTATTCGTTGCGCTTTACCGAATCGTAGACCGAGACGAACTCTGGCCCCAGCACCTCGCACAGCGCCTTGTCCTCTTCCAGCAGGTCCAGCGCGTCGCCCATGTTTGTGGGGATATCGTCGCTGTCGATATAGGCCGAACCCGAAAACTCGGGGCGCGGGGCTTTCTTTTCCATCAGACCCAGATAGCCGCAGGCCAAGGTGGCAGCGATGCCCAGATAGGGGTTGCAATCCATCCCCGGCAGGCGGTTTTCCACCCGCCGCGCGGCAGGGCTTGAGATTGGAATCCGCAGGCCCGTCGTGCGGTTGTCGCGGCCCCATTCCAGATTGATCGGGGCTGCAAAATCAGGGACATAGCGGCGATAGCTGTTCACGTAAGGAGCAATCAGCGCAATCGCCCCCGTCAGGTGGTTCTGCATGCCGGCGATGAAATGCAGGAAAGCCTCGGTCTCGCCGCCCTTTTTGTCGGAAAAGATGTTCTTGCCGGTTTTGCTGTCCACCACCGAGGTGTGGATATGCATCGCAGACCCCGGCTCGCCCGCAATCGGTTTGGCCATGAAGGTGGCAAAGCAATCGTGGCGATGCGCGGCCTCGCGGATCAGGCGCTTGAAGAAGAACACGTCATCGGCAAGGCGGATCGGATCGCCGTGGGCAAGGTTCAATTCGATCTGACCTGCGCCGCCTTCCTGCAGGATGCCATCGATTTCAAGGCCTTGGGCCTCGGCAAAGTCATAGATGTCGTCGATCACCTTGCCATATTCGTCCACCGCCGACAGGCTGTAGGCCTGTTTGCCCGCAGCGCGGCGGCCTGAGCGGCCCATCGGCGGGATCACCGGTTGGTTCGGGTCGATATTGCGGGCGGTCAGGAAGAACTCCATTTCCGGGGCAATAACGGGCGTCCAGCCCTGATCGGCGTAAAGCTGCACGATACGGCGCAGCACGTTGCGCGGGGCAAATGGCACCAGATTGCCCTGCTGGTCTTTGGCGTCGTGGATCACCTGCAGCGTCACGTCTGCCGTCCACGGCGCTGCGGTGGCGGTGGACCAATCAGGCTCTAGCACCATGTCCGGTTCGGTGAAGGCGTCGAAGGGATTGTCGGCCCATTCGCCGGTGATGGTTTGCAGAAAGATCGAGTTCGGCAGGAAGTAGTTGGTTTGCTTGGCAAACTTCGCGGCAGGCATCGCCTTGCCACGGGCCACGCCGGCGATGTCGCCGATCACACATTCCACTTCGTCTACACGGCGGTCACCGATGTATTCGCGCGCTGCCTCTGGCAGCTGGTCGGTCCATTTGGACATATTATCACACTGTTGGTTCGGGTTGACCCCGTCGGTAAGGCGGGGCTTAGCTGCGTTTTGCCTTGAAGAAAGCAGCGATGCGCGCTGCCATCGTCTGATCCTGAATGGGGTCCTGCAACCGACTTGCGGCTGCAGCCATGACAGCGTCCGGAACCAGACCTTTGCCCCGAGTCTGCATCAAACCATCAATGAATTCGGGGCGAAATTCAGGATGGGCCTGCACTGTCAACATGCGGTCATCATACAGCAGGGCCGCATTGGCGCAAAATTCGTTGGTCGCAATCACCTTGGCGTTGGCAGGGGCCTGCACCACCTGATCACGGTGCCAAGCGTTCAGCGTCAGGGGGGCGCCGTCGAAATCGTAATCGGTCGCGCCTACGGCCCAACCGCCCTCATAGCGTTCCACCTTGCCACCCATGGCCTGCGCGATGATCTGATGGCCAAAGCAGACGCCCACCATCGGCACATGCGCGGCATAGGCCTCGCGGATGAACTGTTCCAGCGGCGGAATCCAGTCGTGATCCTCATAGACCCCGTGGCGCGAGCCGGTAATCAGCCAGCCGTCACAGTCCTTGACCGAGGCGGGAAACTGCCCGTCCACCACGCGAAAGGTGCGGAAGGTAAAGCCATGCCCTGCCAGCAGACGCGCAAACATATCCGGATAATCACCGGATTTCTCTACAAGCACATCCGGCGCAAGTCCGGTCTGCAGAATACCGATCAGCATTAAACTTCCGCTATTGTAAGGCTTACAGGGTAGCGCACCGTCCCCCCCGTTGGTCAAGGGGGGAAGGTGCAGGGATTTGGATGGCACGGGCCTGCGCGCCGGTCTTTCTGCGAAACTTCAGAGATTCCGCAGAAAGATCGCGCCGGTATCACACCGTATCAAGATACAGCTCGACCCGTTCTGTCACGGTCAACTCACCGATATAGTGGTGTTCCTGCCGCTTGGTCGAGACGAGGTTCTTGATCAGTTCCGGGTGGATAAAGCGCGACACGATAGTGCTTTGCTCCATCGCGTCGATTGCGGCTTCCCACGAGGACGGGATCTGCGGCAGATCCTCGACCGCATAGGCGTTGCCGACGACGGGGCTGGGCGGCTCCATCTGGTTTTCGATCCCGTCCAAGGCGGCGCCAAGGATGGCGGCCAGCATCAGATAGGGGTTCACGTCGCCGCCCGCGACACGGTGTTCGACCCGCCGTGCCGATGGGTTGCCCGCCGGAATACGGATCGCGGCGGTGCGGTTTTCATAGCCCCATGAAATCGCGGTTGGCGCATGTTTGCCCGGCACCAGACGTTCGTAAGAATTCTGGTGCGGCGCAAAGATCAGCGCCGAATCGTGCATCGCGTTCAGACAGCCCGCAACCGCCTGTTTCAGCATTGCAGTGCCTTTCGGGCCGCCGGAATCGAACACATTGCGGCCGTCCTTGTCCAGCAGGCTGAAATGCGTGTGCAGGCCCGAACCGGAATATTCGGGATAGGGCTTGGCCATAAAGCTGGCGGCAAAGCCATGACGCCGCGCCAGACCCTTGACCAGCATCTTGAACAGCCACGCATCATCGGCGGCGCGCAGGGCGTCGTCGCAATGCATCAGGTTCACCTCGAACTGGCCCAGACCGGTTTCCGAGGTGGTGGTGTCGGCGGGAATGTCCATCGCTTCACACGCATCATAAAGATCGGTGAAGAAGGTGTCGAAGGCGTCAAGTGCGCGGATCGACAGGGTTTCCGCCGCCTTACGCACCTTGCCCGAACGGGGCGAGGCGGGGGCTTGCAGGGTTTTGCCGGAATCGTCGATCAGGAAAAACTCCAGCTCCATCGCGCAAACGGGGGTCAGTCCGCGCTCTTTGAAGCGTTCGACCACGGCGCGCAGGGCGTGACGGGGGTCGCCTTCATAGGGCGTGCCGTTTTCGCGGAACATCCAGATCGGCAGCAGCGCGGTGGGGGCCTCAAGCCAAGGCATCGGCATAAAACCGCGCTCGGTCGGTTTCAGAATACCGTCCTGATCGCCCTGTTCGAACACCAGCGGGCTGTCGTCAATATCTTCGCCCCAGATGTCGAGGTTCAACACCGAGAACGGAAACCGCGTTCCGTCCTTGACCACTTTATCGGCAAATCGGGCCGGAACCCGCTTGCCGCGCGCTTGCCCGTTCAAATCCGCAGCGGCCACGCGAATGGTCCGCACATCGGGGTGCTTTCTCAGCCAGTCTTTCATCATCTCACATCAGGCAGGACATAATCCGGCCCACGGCGTCACCATGACGCGGCAGACAGGTTCGGATCATGCCCTTGATCCTATCCCTTTTTTGCGATCCCGGCAGCCGCCGTCGTGGCAGTCGCGCAATTTGATCAAATATAGGCTACTATCGGATCACCTGAGGACGCAAGCGAATTTTCGCGCGCATGTTCTGTGGCAAATGGCGATTCAGCCGCCGGTTCACCGCGCCAAAGCCGTAAATCACCACCAAAGTCACCAGTATGAAGTAGAAGGCGACGATGGGGTAGGGGATGAACGGGTTGAAGGTCTTGTCGGCAAAGTAGTTGGCATAATACAGCGCGTCGCCCTGCTGGCGGAAGGCAGGGAAGCCCGAGAAAAACACCAACGTCGTGCTTTGCAACAGAAAAATCGCTTCGTTGGTATAGCTGGGCCATGCCAGCCGCAGCATGGTCGGCCACTGGATGCGGCGGAATTTTTGCCAGCCGGAAATGCCATAGGCATCGGCGGCCTCAAGATCGCCCTTGGGGATCGACCGCAGCGCGCCGTGGAAAATCTCGGCGGAATAGGCGGCGGTGTTCAGGAACAAAACAATCAGCGCCCCCGCCCAAGCCTTGGTCAGCCACGAGGTTTGCACCGTGATCCCCAGCACCTCGATGCCCGAACGCGGCAGCAGCACCAGCAATTCATAGGCCAGAAAGAACTGGATGAACAAAGGCGAGCCGCGGAACACAAAGACGAACCACTCGGCGGGTTTGCGAATCCACGGGTTGCGCGCGGTCTTTGCCAGCGCAATCGCATTGGCCAGAAAGAACCCCGCCACAAGCGCCAGCGCCCCGAAATAGACGTTCCAGATCAGACCCGACCCGATCAGCGTGAATTGCTGGCACAGGGTGAAATCGGTTTTCGGCAGCAGGTTCTCGCCAATCCCGATCGAGCGCAGGCCATAGTCCTGAATGGTTTGCAGGCAGCTGTTCATATCGCGGCCTTTCGCATGGCTTCACCGGCGGCGGTGGCCTGACCTTTGGAGAGTTTCGCCGCAACCCGGCCCAGCAGAATTTCCGATCCGCGTGTCATCAGCAGGTAAAACACCAGAAGGCCAAGGAAGTAGTAAAGCCGCCAGTCGGCATGGGGGAAATCATAGGCTTGGGTCTTGGTGCCGCCCAATTCGCGGGCGTAGTAGACGATGTCCTTGACCCCCAGCAGGAACAAAAGCGGCGTGGCCTTGATCAGGATCATCCACAGGTTCGACAGGCCGGGCAGGGCATAGACCCACATCTGCGGCACCAGAATCCGGCGAAAGACCTGACGGTGCGACATGCCATAAGCTTCGCCGGTTTCAAGCTGCGCGCGCGGCACGGCCTGCATCGCGCCATAGATCACATTGGCAACAAAGGCCCCGAACACGATGGCAAAGGTGATGACGGCCAGAAAGAACCCATAGGCCTGATAGGCGAACTGCGACGCGCTGGCCAGTGGCACCTTGGCCTCTTGGCAGACGCGGAACTCCAACCCCTGCCAAGGCCACGCCGATCCGGCAGGGCAAACCATCAGGTTCTTCACGTATTCGATGCCCTGATCCAGCGCGATCACGAAGAACAGGAAGTAAACAATGTCCGGCACACCGCGCACCATCGCAGTATAGCCTTTGCCGATCCAGCGCAGCGGCGCGATCTGCGACCGCGCGGCCATCGCCCCGCCAAAGCCCATCAGCAGCGCCGAAGGGGCGGTGACCAGCAGCAACAGCAGCACCGTGCCAAAGGACCAATAGAAATCCAGATGCTTGCCCGAGGTCAGGTAGCAGGTAAGCCAAGTCAGGCCTTCAATCCCCTTGGGGTCGGCGCAAGCTGCAAGCATGGGGGTATCCCGAAAGTCTGCGGGGAAAAGAAAAGCCCCCCGAACCCGATGCGGGCGGGGGGCTTTGGGTGATCAGAACTTCAGGCCTTCAGCGCCGAAATACTTCTCGATCAGCACGTTCAGCGAGCCGTCTTCCTTCATCGCGGTGATGGCAGCGTTCAGCTTGTCCTTCAACTCGGTGTCGGAGGAGCGCAGGCCAAGGCCCACACCGCCGCCGATCGAGATGTCTTCGCCCACAAACATCAGCGCGCCTGCGGATTCGTCCACGAAGGGACGCAGGTAGTCCTTGTCGGCGAACACGGCCTGCACCTCGCCGTTACGCACGGCGGCGATGGTTTCATCCGGCGTCGGGTATTCCACCAGCGTCGCACCCGATTCCGCGACATAGGCCGCCTGAATGGTCGAAACCTGCGCCGAAACGTTGCCCTTCAGATCGGCATCAGCCGAGGCTGCAACATAGGCCGAGGCGGCCGGCGGATAGTAGTTCTGGGTGAAGTCGATGACTTCTTCGCGTTCATCCGTGATCGACATGCCGGCGATGATCACATCGTAGTTGCCCGACTGCAGGTTCGGGATGATGCTGTCCCATTCATTCGTGGTCCATTCGCAGGTCAGGGCTGCGCGTTTGCAGATCTCGTCGCCGAATTCGCGTTCGAAACCGGCCACTTCGCCCTTGTCGTCGATGAAGTTGAACGGAGGGTAGGCGCCTTCGGTGCCAAGACGGACAACCTTGTCCTGAGCGGCAGCAAGACCGGCAGTCATCGCCAGAACGGCAGTTGCAAGAAGCAGTTTTTTCATTGGTAGTCCCCTGTTGGTAGGATGGTGGTTTCTTTTTGGATCAGGCCGTGGCGGAAAGGAAGCCACGCAAACGGTCAGTTTTCGGATTTCCGAACAACTCTGCCGGTGCGCCCTCTTCCTCGATCTTGCCTTGGTGCAGGAAGATCACATGGTCGGACACATCGGCGGCAAGTTTCATGTCATGGGTCACAAGGATCATGGTGCGGCCCTCGTCGGCAAGGGCCTTGATGACGCGGACGACCTCTTGCTCCAGTTCGGGGTCAAGCGCGCTGGTGGGTTCATCAAACAACAGCGCGCGCGGTTCCATGCACAGCGCCCGCGCGATGGCGGCGCGTTGCTGCTGGCCGCCTGACAGCATCGCAGGCCAGGCATCGGCCTTGTCGGCAATGCCCACCTTGGCCAGATAGCCGCGCGCCTTTTCCTCGACCTCTTTCGGATCGCGTTTCAGCACGGTCACCGGCGCTTCCATGACGTTTTGCAGGATGGTCATATGCGACCACAGATTGAACTGCTGGAACACCATCGACAGGTTGGTCCGCATCCGCGTCACCTGATCGCGGTCGGCGGGGTGGCGGTTGTGGCCTTCACCGCGCCAGCGCACGGCCTCGCCTTCAAACTTGATCTCGCCTTGCTGGCTTTCTTCCAGAAGGTTGCAGCAGCGCAGCAGCGTCGATTTTCCCGATCCCGATGATCCGATCAGCGACACCACATGCCCGCGCTGTGCCACCAGATCGACGCCTTTCAGCACTTCGAGGTTGCCATAGCTTT
Organism: Rhodobacterales bacterium RIFCSPHIGHO2_02_FULL_62_130; assembly: GCA_001828855.1. Classification (GTDB taxonomy): domain Bacteria; phylum Pseudomonadota; class Alphaproteobacteria; order Rhodobacterales; family Rhodobacteraceae; genus Cypionkella. Next base: position 104,897 of record MHZT01000034.1, read on the forward strand.
TGTGCAGATCATGGATGGCGATGACGGGTGTATCGGCGGAAGAAGTGGTCAAAGGATCGGCCTTGGATTGGGATGTTGCGGAAGTAGGGCGCAGAAATCACCGCTTTGCAACGGCTTTTCTGTCCGGTTTCGGCAGTCTGATGGGCAATTTGATCAGATGTCTTGCACAATCTGGTCAGGAGGCAAGGGTGTCGGCACAGCCAGATAGTCCTCGGCCGCGATTCGCACCAGACCGCGCAGATGCAGCGCCGCGCGATCCTCGGGGGCGAGTGCGGCAATGGCGGCTTTGACGACGTCAAAGTAAAGGCCGGCATCCGCGCCCTTGCCCGCAATAAAGGGCAGCGCCGGAGTTGACGGGCGCGAGCGATCCACAACCCGAAGCTGGGCCGTCAACAGCTCCCACCTTGATAAAAGCGCCCATGTGACTGCATCGATCGCGGCCACATCCGCCCGCCCTTCGGCCACGGCCAGCGCCGAAAGCCTGTGACCCCCGCTGCGAAGATGCGGATGAAAGCAGGGCAAGCCATGGGCCGCCGCATGGTTCTGCGGCGCGGCCCATCCCGATTGCGACAGCTCTTCGTTATAGGTAAAACGTGCTGTCGCAAGGTCCACCAGCCCGCGCGGATCATCGGCGCGGGCGACGAAAACCGAATAGTAATGACCAGCGGAGCAATCTGGCAGGCCGTAATCGGGGGTTCCAATCAGCGTGACATGGTCGTGCAGCCTTGCGCGGAACGGAAATCCGCAGGTCTGCGAGAACACCAGATCAGGCGATTGCCATGCATCCCAATAGGCGTGTTCGCCGCGCGTCAGGGCATCGGGAGCCGCCAGTCCCGCTGCCCGCAAGCCATCCCTGATGCCAGCCCAAAGCCGGTCATTCGCGCCCGCAGTCTCGGCGCGGTCATACATGCCCAAAGACGCGATCATGCCAGTTCCGCCCGACGCCGCGCCAGACCCGACTCCACATCTGTCAGCCCCAGCAAGTTCGCCAGAAGCCGCAGCATCTGGTCTTCATCCGCGTCGCGCTGCCCGTCCGCCAAGGCCACGGCCCAAAGCGCCTGCATCAATTGCGCGCGATCCTCCAGCGGCACGGCGGCCTTCAGCGCGCGGGTAAAGCGCACGGTATCAGGGGCCTGGGATTCCAGATCTTCGGCCTCGGTCCGCAGGCGCGCAGCCTCGAACGGGCCGATTCTATGGTGCTGCATCAGGATTTTTTCGATCCGCTCGACCTCTTCGGCGGCATAAAGCCCGTCGGACTTGGCAACCCGCACCAGAAGGGCGGCAAGTGCCAGGCGCGCATCAGGCTCGGGCAGGCGGGGCGGGGCGGGAGCCAGAAGGCTGCGAAGGATATCTGCGATCATCGCGACAGGATAAAGCGTCACACCGGCCGCGCCAAGCCGAATGGTTGGGATACTCTGGATCGATACCGCACGGGCCTTCGGCCACCGCCGTTACAGCGCCTTGAACAAAGCCTCGATCCGCGCGGCCTCGTCCGCCAATCCGTAGGGCGGATTGATGATGAACATGCCCGAGCCTTCCATGCGATGCCCTTCGCGCGCAGGGGGGAAACGCACCTCGGAGCGCAAGCCATCGGGAAAGACGGCCTGCAACGCCTTCAGCATCGGCCCATGCGGCCCGCCTACCAGCAGCGGATACCACAGCGCCACGATCCCCACATTCCACTTGCGCGTGATATTGGCGATATGGCGCGGGATGGCGTCGTAATCCGCCTTCACCTCGTAACTCGGGTCGATCAGCATCATGCCACGCCGCGGGGTGGGGGGCGTCAGCGCGAGTGCGGTTTCAAACCCGTCCTTCTGGTAGATATGCGCGCCCCACGGCACCATGTTCGAGCGCAGCCACGCCACCTCTTGCGGGTGGAGTTCGGCCAGATGGATGGTGTCCTGTTCCCGCAGCGACAGGGCCGCAATCATGGGAGAGCCGGGGTAAGCCATCGGCCCATGCGCCGCCCGCACCTCGTTCAGACGCTGCCGGTAGGGGTGATGGGGGGGGAACCACGCTTCCGCGATCCTGATTCCAGCCTCGGCCTCACCGGTCTTGACCGCCTCCTCCGCCCCCAGATCATAAAGCCCGCGCCCGGCGTGGGTTTCGATATAGGACAGCGGTTTGTCCTTTTGCGTCAGGTAATCCAGCGTAAAGGCCAGCAGCGCGTGCTTCTGGACATCGGCAAGGTTCCCGGCATGGAAGAGGTGTTGGTAGGACAGCATGGGGGCTACTTTTCCTGTTTCTGCCAATTCGGGTCAGCGTCCGTTAGTGCACCTCGAGTTGCCATATTATGAGTCACGTTGTCAAAAACATCGCCGACCTTGGCAGTAACGCTTGAAGTCAGTTTGCGATCAAGCCACATCTTAATTGCTGCAGATGCAAAAATATATAAAAATATCAAAGACATGTATAAGATATAGTGATAATTCAGATCAATAAAGCTTGATACTAGCGGCTGGTATAACAGCAGAATGGTGCACAGCGCGCCCCAAAATACGACAAAAAGTTCAGAAACGATTTGGTTGGCTTTTGTAACGCTGACAACATTCAAATTCCGCCCCTCTAACTGTCCTGACTGGGCAAGATATGTTTTGTAAATTGGGCCTGTTACGAAATCCTCTAAAAGATCAATGTGTCTTTCCCAGTTGTCCTGCCAGAATTTTGCTCCAACTAACATTTGTGACCAAACGTAAGAAGCTGACAATCCAACATTTGCTAAGCCAAAAAATGCCAACCAAATCAATAAGTGCCAAGAAGAGTTCAGACTGTTGATTTTGTCCGCACTTCCGACAATACCTTGGAAAAAAAGGCCCAACGTTGCGAATAATACAACTTGCAAGCCCCAAAAATATGTCGATCGGCTCCAATAGGACTGAATTTCAAAATCGCGAACCTGACAGGCGCGTTGCCAAGCTGCAAATATTCTTCTTTGATCGTCGTCCCGCAATGGTTCGAGAGGATGTTCGTTGAGTATTCGGTTTAGATAATCCGACTCAACATTTCTTTGGGACATTTGCTTTCCTTACACCAACCGCGCCCCCTCCACAGCCGCCCGCACGAAATCGGCGAACAGAGGGTGGGGGGCGAAGGGTTTGCTTTTCAGCTCCGGGTGGAACTGCACGCCGATGAACCACGGGTGGTCCTTGACCTCGACGATTTCGGGCAATTTGCCATCGGGGCTCATGCCGCTGAAGATCAGTCCGCATTTCTCAAGCTGGTCGCGGTATTGGATGTCCACCTCATAGCGGTGGCGGTGGCGTTCTTCGATCACGGTTGCGCCGTAAACCTGCGCCACATGCGAGCCTGCCAACAGATTGGCGGTATAGGCACCAAGGCGCATGGTGCCGCCCTTGTCATCGCCGACCTTGCGCGCGACAACGTGGTTGCCCTGCACCCATTCTTTCAGATGATACACGACCGGCGTGAAGCGTTTCGCCCCTGCCTCATGGTCGAACTCTTCCGAGCCTGCGTTTTTAAGACCGGCCAGATTGCGCGCAGCCTCGATCACAGCCATCTGCATGCCCAGACAAATCCCAAGATAGGGGATCTTCTTTTCACGGGCAAATTGCGCGGCCTTGATCTTGCCTTCGGTGCCACGCTCGCCAAAACCGCCCGGAACCAGAATAGCATTAAAGCCTTCCAGATAGGGCGCAGGGTCTTCGCGTTCAAAGATCTCGGCGTCGATCCATTCGGCTTTGACCTTGGTCCGGTTTGCCATACCGCCATGGGTCAAAGCTTCGGCGATTGATTTATAGGCGTCCTCAAGCTGGGTATATTTGCCAACAATTGCCACGCGCACCACGCCTTCGGCATGGTTCAGACGGTCCATCACATCGGTCCAGCGCTCGAGGTTCGGTTTCGGCGCGGGCGAAATGCCGAAGGCATCCAGCACAGCCTGATCCAGCCCCGCACGGTGATAGGCAAGCGGTGCCTCGTAAATCGTTTTCAGATCATAGGCGGGGATCACACTGTCCTTGCGGACGTTGCAGAACAGCGCAATCTTTTCGCGCTCTTTCTCGGGGATCGGATGTTCGCTGCGGCAGACCAGAACATCCGGCGCAAGGCCGATGGACTGCAATTCCTTGACCGAATGCTGCGTCGGTTTGGTCTTCAACTCGCCACTGGCCGCCAGATAGGGCAGCAGGGTGAGGTGCATCAGGATCGACTGGCCACGCGGGCGTTCATGGATGAACTGGCGGATGGCTTCGAAGAAGGGCAGCCCCTCGATATCGCCGACGGTGCCGCCGATCTCGCACAGCATGAAATCCACCTCGTCCTCGCCAATGCGAAGGAAGTCTTTGATTTCATTGGTGACATGCGGGATGACCTGAATGGTCTTGCCCAGATAATCGCCGCGGCGTTCTTTCTCCAGCACATTGGAATAGATCCGCCCCGAAGAGACCGAATCCGTCTGACGCGCCGAAACCCCGGTGAAGCGTTCGTAATGCCCCAGATCAAGGTCGGTTTCCGCACCGTCGTCGGTCACGAACACCTCGCCATGTTCGAACGGGCTCATCGTGCCGGGATCGACGTTCAGATAGGGGTCAAGTTTGCGCAGACGAACGGTGTAGCCGCGCGCCTGCAACAAAGCCCCCAAGGCCGCCGATGCCAAACCCTTGCCAAGCGAGGACACCACGCCGCCGGTGATGAAGATATAGCGTGCCATGTGGCCTCCCGTGAATTGATTAAAGGGTGCGATTCGGGCGTTCAGATTCGCAGCATCACGGGGTTTGACCTATAGCCGAGACAAGCCAAAGGCGCAACCCAACCGCAAGATGCAGTCGGGATTCTGATGCGGCAATCAACGGCTAGTGGTCAGTTTTCCGCCTTGGGCGGGGTCGCGGGGGCGTCGGTCTGCGCGGGGGGCAACAGATCGCTGCCTTCCGGCAGGGCAGGGGTTTCCACGACCGGAGCAGGCGCAGTGCCGCCGATCTGGTCGATCACCGAGGTCGAGGAGGCATCGCGTGCGGCAAGAATGGTCAAGGTGATCGACGTTGCGATGAAAGCCGCCGCAAACAGCCATGTCAGCTTGCCCAAGGCCGTCGCCGCCGCGCGACCCGAGATCGCACCGCCGCCGCCGCCCGAGCCCATCCCCAGACCACCGCCTTCCGAGCGCTGCAGCAGAACCACGCCGATCAACAGCAAGGCAAGGATCAGGTGGACGGTGAGGATGACATTTTCCATCGGGACGGACTTTCTTGACTGACGCGCCTATCTAGGCGGAAGGGTGCAGCCGCGCAACCCCTTCGGCCAAGCCTTGCACCGAAAGGTGCGTGAAATCACGCACCCTACCCTTTGCTCCGGCATGTTCCGCTCATCCCCTTTGCCCAAATATCCCCGCCGGAGGCATGCGGTCGTTGTGTCTTGTGATCTTGGCGGGGATTTTCGGGGGCAAGGGCCACAAGGAGTAGGGTGCGTGCTTGCCACGCACCTCTTGCCGTGCTGCCGGAGCCTCCGGCGGGAGTATTTGGGCCAAGATGAAAGCATTAGCCCTCGGTTTGGCTGTTACAAACAGCGGAAAGCTTGTTTCCGTCGGGGTCGCGGACGTAAGCGCTGTAGAAGTTGGGGCTGTAGCGCAGGCGGGGTTCGCCTTCGTCGGTGCCGCCGTTGGCAAGGGCTGCGGCGTGGAAGGCGTCGACAGCGGCGCGGGTGGGCGCTGTGAAGGCGGGCATCGAGCCGTTGCCGATTGTTGCAGGATTGCCGTCGTAGGGGTGGTTGATCCAGAGGAGCGGGTCTGTTGCGCCGGTGGGGCCATAGCCGATCTCGGCCTCGTCTCCGCGCAGGAAATGCACGCCGATGGTCGGCATCACCGCGTCGTAAAAGCGGCGGGCGCGGGCGAGGTCATTGCTGCCAAGGGTGATATAAAGCAGCATCCTAGCCCTCGATCTCGTCTACCGAGGCTTGGCCCGACAGGCGCTGGCGCAGGATGCTCCAGGACAGGCCGATTCCCAGCACCACCGACAAAAGGAAAATCCCCAGCCACAGGTTCAGGCTGGTATTTGCCAGCGTGAGCCAGCCCCAATCGATCAGCACCCACAGGATCGCCCCGACAATTGCTGCGACCAGAATGATTCCGAAGCCGCCGATCGAGCGCAGCGTGGCCCCCACATAGACCATATATCCCACGCCCAGCAGCAGCCCCAGCAGGGTTGTCAGCGGCATTTGTGCTGCCCAGTTCGCTTCGGCCCAGCGGATGAAGTTGTAATCGGTCGGGTTGAAAGTGGCGGAAAGCAGCAGGAATGCCCCCAGCCAACGCAGAAAAATGCCCATAAAACACCTCGTTCTTTGGTCAAGGCTTGCCCGACACAGGCAGGGCTGTCCAGTCTGCCCGCACAGATCATGCGAATTAGCGGTTTCCCCCCCCGCCTGACATCGCTATAGGTCAGGCGGTTTTTCCAAAACGCAAGGACTCGCCATGGCCAACGTAGTCGTCGTCGGCGCCCAATGGGGCGACGAGGGTAAGGGCAAGATTGTAGACTGGCTTTCTGAACGCGCCGATGTGATCGCGCGCTTTCAGGGTGGTCACAATGCCGGTCACACGCTGGTCATTGATGGCAAGGTTTACAAGTTGTCGCTGCTGCCCAGCGGCATCGTGCGCGGCGGCAAGCTGTCGGTGATCGGCAATGGCGTGGTGCTGGACCCGTGGCATCTTGTGACCGAGATCGAAAAGCTGCGCGGGCAGGGGGTTGAGATCAGCCCCGACAACCTGATGATTGCCGAAAACGCGCCGTTGATCCTGCCGGTCCATGGCGAGTTGGACCGCGCCCGCGAATCTGCCACCGCTGTGGCCAAGATCGGCACAACGGGGCGCGGCATCGGTCCGGCCTATGAAGACAAGGTGGGCCGCCGTGCGATCCGCGTCGCCGATCTGGCCGACGAGACCACCCTTGCCACCCGTGTGGACCGCCTGTTGGCGCACCATGACGCGCTGCGCCGTGGCCTTGGCATTGATCCGATTGACCGCGATGCGCTGCTGGCGCAACTGCGCGAGATTGCGCCGCAGGTGCTGCCCTATGCGAAACCCGTATGGAAGGTGCTGAACGAGGCCCGCCGTGCCGGCAAGCGCATCCTGTTCGAAGGGGCGCAGGGCGCGCTTCTGGACATCGATTTCGGCACCTACCCCTATGTGACCTCCTCCAACGTGATTGCGGGGCAGGCGGCGACAGGCACCGGTCTGGGGCCGGGGGCGATCGGGTTCGTGCTGGGCATCGTCAAGGCCTATACCACCCGCGTCGGTGAAGGCCCGTTTCCGGCGGAACTGTTCGATGCCGATGGCGAGCGTCTGGGTGAGCGGGGCCATGAATTCGGCACCGTCACAGGCCGCAAGCGCCGCTGCGGCTGGTTCGATGCGGTTCTGGTGCGCCAGACCTGTGCGACCAGCGGTGTGTCGGGCATTGCGCTGACCAAACTGGACGTGCTGGACGGGTTCAAGACGCTGAAAATCTGCGTTGGCTATGATCTGGACGGGGTGCGGCTGGACTATCTGCCGACCGCCGCCGACCAGCAGGCCCGTTGCACCCCGATCTACGAGGAAATGGAAGGCTGGTCCGAAACCACCGCAGGCGCGCGGTCTTGGGCCGATCTGCCGGGGGCTGCGATCAAATACGTGCGCCGGATCGAAGAGTTGATTCAATGTCCGGTCGCCCTACTTTCCACCAGCCCGGAACGAGATGACACCATTCTGGTGACCGACCCCTTCGCGGATTGATCCGACTGTCAGGAGACGCCATGGCCCTTGCCTATAAAACCCGCCGCCGCCTTGCGCTGCTGATCCTTCTGGTTGGCCTGCCCATCTATATCGTGGCGGCGGTGTCCTTGGTGAACTGGCTGGACCGCCCCTCGATCTGGGTTGAGTTTCTGGTTTATGTCGGCTTGGGCGTGGTGTGGATCGTGCCGTTGAAACCGGTTTTCAAGGGCATCGGCCAGCCTGATCCCGACGCCTGACCCTATATCCTGAAATGAACAAGGCGGACCGGAGCGATCCGGTCCGCCTTGTTTGGGGCGCGTGGTGGCAGACCCGGCCCACTATTCCTTACCCTGCAGCGCGATCCGTTCTTGCCAGATCCGGCTCTGCTCCGGTCAAGCGGAACTGACCGCGCCGGACCTTGGCAATGCGCCCGTCACGCAGCAGCGTGCCAAAGCTGCGAAGCGTGTCTTCCAGCGTGACATCCGCCGTTGCGGGCAGGCTGGTCACGGCCTCGAACAGATCCGCCCGCGAGAATTGCGCCTGATGCAGCACCTCTGCACGGTAAAGCGCTGCGGCTTCGAGCAAAGATTCCAATCCGGTGGCGCCGCGATCCTCGGCATATTCTACAAAGCTTTTCGCTGCGCCCTCGGTGAATACATTGACAGGTTCTTCAATGTCCAGAGCAGCTTGCACTTCTGCATCGGGTGTCTCTTGTGCGGGTCGGGCTGCAAGTTGCACCGCAGACACCCGACGCGGCCGCACGATTTGCGGAGCGGGAATCGCGGCTTTCGCCGGCAGGCTGCGCGGGCGGTCAATGCGCTGTTCCGATACCAGAACCAAGGGGCTGGGCCGATCGGCAGACGGTGCTGAAACATCACCCGGTTGGCGCGGGCGCACCACGCGGTCAAGATCCGAGCGATAGGCCTCGCTGCGGGTTTCGCCGCTTTGTCCGGCATTCGGCCCGTTCAACTGGCGATCCGCCACAGTGGCGGCAACAGCGGCCTTCAGATGCGCGATTGCGGATTGGCGGCGGCGGGTTTCCGGCCCTTCCATTTCGGAATTTGTATGGGCGATCAAACGGCTGACCGCATCATCGCCCGCCTCGGCCTCAAGCCGTTTGCGGACATCCGCGACGATTTCGGTGGCAGAGGCTTGCACCACAACCGGCACGGCCTTTGACCGCGAAACCGGAGCGGAATGGGTTTCCGCCTCAAGCGCCGCAAGTTCGGCCTGTAGCGCGGCCTCCAATTCGTCCGACAAAACGGCCTGCGGCAGGGCAGATTCGGGCTTTTCGGCAATCGGTGCCGCGACAGGGGCGGCATCGACGCGGCGGATGCGGATCACGCGGGCGCGGGCGCGCTCCAGTTTTTCGGTCGGCACGGGGGCAGGGTCGGATTGGTCGGCGGCGCGTGCTGGCACCGTATCCACCTCGTCAGTGTCGTCGTCGCTGTCAACAAAGCGGGCCAGATCGGTTTCATCGGCGGCTTCTGGCTCGGCGGCCTTGGCCTCCGGCTTGATCAGCGCCCCCAGTGACGCCAGCAAAGCGTCATCCGCAGCGATTTCGGTCTCGTCGTCATCCTGATCGGCTGCGGCGATCAGGTCTTCCTCCAACTGGACATCCTGTGCCTGCGGGGCATCCAGACCGGCCAGATCGGCCAAATCCTCATCCACGTCTGCGGCAAGCCCGGATTCGGGCAAATCAGCGTCCGTCGCGGCCAGATCGACCAGAGCCACAACTTCGGGGATGGATTCGGGCAGGCTATCGGCTGCCTGATCTGCATCGGCGATCAGAAGCGCATCGTTGAAGGCATCAATATCGAATGCGTCGAATGCAGGGGCGGATTGCACCCCGGCTTCGGCGGCAGCGTGTTCGTCCTCCGAGAAATCCGACGCCAGCGCCGCAGCCTGAGCCAAAGCAGGGGCCGCTTGTGCCGTCGCCGCCCTGATCCGCGAGAGTTTTGCAGCGGCAGATTCGACCGCAGGGGCGGCGTCCGCCAGCCGCGGCGCCGGTGCCTCAGGCACCTCGTCGGCAAAGCCTGCGCGCAGCACCACGCTGTTTTCTTCGATCTTGGCATCCACGCGGCGCTGGATTTCACGCTTGGCAATCTGGTGCAGCATGGCCGGATCGGGGGTCGGCGGTTCCGCCCCGAAATAGCGGTCATCGGCAGCCAGATCACGGAAATATTCGGCGATCGCCTTCATGGTGTTGAAGGGTTCGTCGAAACCCTCCAGCGTGCAGCTGAAAGTTCCGTAGGATACCGTTAAAATTTTACTCGCACCGGTCATTCGGATGCTCGCTTTCTCACTAACTCGATCAGGTCACCATGGCGGGGCGAGCGTTCAATTCCGTGGACAGATCTGGGTGATTTGAAGGATTGATTGTGTCCATAGAACCGGCGCATTGCCTCAATTCGAAAACAGTATCGGCAGGAATCACGTGATTGTCCAATCTTCCGCAGGAATAACTTTGGTGGGCGGCGGTCCTGTTTCCAAGGCCGGACTGGCCCGCGCGCGCGCCTTTGCACCCAGACTGGTGGCCGCCGATGGCGGCGCAGAGCGGCTTTTGCGGCTGGGGGCGGAACCCGAGGCGGTGATCGGCGATTTCGATTCGATCACAGAGGCGACACAATTGCGGCTGGCAGGCCGGTTGTTTCCGATTCGGGAACAAGAGACGACCGATTTCGACAAGGCGCTGCGGTCCATTGCGGCGCCCTTCGTGCTGGGGCTGGGTTTTGCGGGGGCGCGACTGGATCATGGCCTTGCGGTGCTGACCACGCTGGCCCGCTATCCCGACCGGCGCTGTCTGATCCTTGGGCCAAGCGATGTGACCTTCCTTGCCCCGCCCGACATGACGCTGACCCTGCCCGTCGGCAGCCGCATCTCGCTCTATCCGCTGGCCCCGGTCAGCGGCCACAGCACGGGCCTGCGCTGGGAAATCGACGGGCTGGCCTTTGCCCCCGATGGCATGATCGGCACCTCGAACGAAGTGGCGGCCCCGCATGTCACGCTGCGCTTCGATGCGCCGAAAATGCTGGTGATCCTGCCGGTCAGATCACTTCGGGCAGCACTGATCGGGCTTGGCGTAGCGTTATGCGTTCACGGTGGATGATATAGAGGCCCGAGGCGACGATGATGATGATGCCCGCCCATGTCAGCGCGTTGGGGAAATCGCCAAAGACCAGATAGCCGATGGCGACGGCTGTCACGATCTCAAGGTAATGCAGTGGCGCAAGGGTAGAGGCGGGGGCAAATTTCAACGCGATGGTCATGCACAGATGGCTGGCCGCCGCCCAGAACCCCACTCCGAACAGCCAAAGCCAGTTATAACCCTGCGGCATCACCGGATCGAGTTCGACAATCCCCGTGCCATTGGCCCAGACCATCACTGGCAGGCACAAAAGCGACCCCAACACCGAGGTCTGCAACTGCTGCACCACCGGATGCATGCCGGTGGCGATGGCTTGGGTGATCAGCATGTAGAACGCGAAACAAAACGCCGAGATCAGCGGATAAAGCGCCGCCGTGCCATAGTTCATCAGCGAGGGCTGGATCACCAGCAGCACCCCTGCAAAGCCGATCACCGAGGCCGCAATCCGGCGCGGGCCGATGGGATTGCCGAACAGAAAATGCCCCAGAACCAGCAGGATGAACGGCTCGACAAACACAATCGCCAGCGCATCGGCGATCGGCATCACCTGCACACCCGCAACAAAGCCATAGGTCGAGGCGATCAGAAACGCCGCCCGCGCGGTGATCAACCCCGTCTCGCGCAGCGACAGCCGCAGGTTCAGCCGCATCAGCAAGGCGATGGGGAGCATCAGCGCCCCCTGCACCAGAAAGCGCGCCGTGGTGATCTGGCCCACCGGAATCTCGGCGGTGGCGAGTTTCGAGGCAGTGTCCAGCAAAGGGGCAAGGACACAGAAAGCAAGCATCAGCACGATGCCGGGAAGGATGCGATCATTGTTCATGGCGGTTGCGTAACGCAGCCACGGGGGTGGTGTCCGTTCTGAAACCGACCTCGGGTGGTAGGGGCGGATGCCTCCGGCGGGGATATTTTTGCAAAGAGGATCGGGGGAGCGGGTTCATCTTGGCCAAAATACTCCCGCCGGAGGCACCCTGGCCACGTGCGAGTCGGCCAAACTCCAGCGACCGAGGGCTTTCCTGAAGGCCAAGGGTAGGGTGCGTGCTTGTCACGCACCGCGCGCAGGGACGCTCTGTCAGACATCGGCCCTCCCGCCCTCTGGTGGGGGGTATTGGGGTCAAGATGAAAGGGCTTGGCCGGCGTCTGGCTGTCAGCAGTTCGGCACGTTCACCGCAAGACCGCCCAGCGAGGTTTCCTTGTATTTCTCGTGCATGTCGCGCCCTGTCTGGCGCATGGTCTCGATGCAGACGTCCAGACTGACGAGATGGATGCCATCGCCGCGCAGGGCAAGGCTGGCGGCCGAGACCGCCTTGATCGCGCCAAGGCCGTTCCTTTCGATGCAAGGCACCTGCACCAGACCTTTGACCGGATCGCAGGTCATGCCCAGATGGTGTTCCAGTGCGATTTCAGCGGCGTTTTCGATCTGTTCGGGGCTGCCACCCAGCACAGCGGCAAGACCGGCTGCGGCCATTGCGGCGGCAGAGCCTACTTCGGCCTGACAGCCACATTCCGCACCCGAGATGCTGGCGTTATGCTTGCAAAGCCCGCCGATGGCCGAGGCTGTCAGCAGGAAATCCCCGATCTTTGCGGTGGTCGCGCCCGGCACATGGTCAAGGTAATAGCGCAGCACCGCAGGCAGCACGCCTGCCGCGCCATTGGTGGGGGCGGTGACGACCTGTCCCCCGGCGGCGTTCTCCTCGTTCACCGCCATGGCGTAAAGCGACATCCAGTCGTTGATCGTATGCGGCGCGGTCATGTTCAGCCCGCGCTCGGCCAGAAGGGCATCATGGATGCCCTTGGCGCGGCGGCGCACTTTCAACCCGCCGGGCAGGATGCCGGTGCCTTCCATCCCGCGCGAGATGCAATTGTTCATCACCTCCCACAGGCGGGCGATGCCGCGGTCGATCTCGGCGCTGGTGCGGAACTTCAGCTCGTTGGCGCGTTTCATCTGGGCGATGGTCAGGCCCGACGCCTTGGCCATCTCCAGCATTTCTGCGGCGGTCTCGAACGGGTATGGCACATCGGCGCGACCCTTGGCCTTGCCTGCACCTGCCTCGGCCTGTTCGGCAGCGGTCAGAACAAAGCCGCCCCCGATGGAATAATAGGTCTCTTGCAGGATCACGTCGCCCTGAGCGTCGGTGGCCTTCAGGATCATGCCATTGGCATGGCCCGCAAGGGCGGGACCATAATCAAAGGCCAGATCAACCGCCGGGTCGAAATGCAACGGCGGCAGGCCTTCGGCATGGATGGTTTTGGTCTCGCGGATTGCGGCCAGCGTGGTCTCGGCACGTTCGGCATCATAGGTGGCGGGTTCGAACCCGGCCAGCCCCAGAATGGTGGCGCGGTCGGTGGCATGGCCCACCCCCGTAAACGCCAGCGAGCCATGCAGCGACCCTTTCACCCCCGCGAAATGGAAGGGCGAGGCGCGCATGGTATCCAGAAAGCGCGCGGCAGCGACCATCGGTCCCATCGTGTGCGAGGATGACGGGCCAACGCCCACTTTGAACATGTCAAAGACGGAAAGGAACATGGGTCAGCCTTTGGGATTTGAGAAAAAGGCACCCGACACCCCTTCGGTGCGGGCGGCGCGCAGGGCGGCGGGGCGGGTTTCCATCGCGCGGGCGATGGCATGCAGGGCGGGAAACTGCGCCGATCCGATTGCCAGATCGTCATAGGCCGGAAAAACCTCGATCCAACGCAGCAGCATCGACAGGTAGTAGGAAAAGATCGTGGCCTCGGAGGCCCAAGCAGGCTGCCCGGTGACGATCACTGCCTCAAGCACGCCAAGCTGTGTCGTCAAACGCGTATGGGCGATTTCGGCCACCGCACGGGCATGGGCCGGACCTGCAGGGCGTTCCGGGTGCAGCAGGTCCATCGCCGCGGGGTGCAGGGTGTTGGACAGAAAGAACAGCCATGACAGAAACGCGCCACGGTCAGCCGATTCCGGCGGCGGGGCCATCTTGCCATGCCGGTCCGCCAGCCACAGCAAGATCGCGCCCGTCTCGAAGATCGGCCCGTCCGGGGTTTCAAGCACAGGAATTTTCCCGAACGGATGCAGCGCCAGATGCGGGGCTTGGGTCAGCGCGCCCGCCTCATGGTCGACGCGGTGCAACCGATAGGACTGGCCCAACTCGGCCAGTGTCATATTGACGACCATCGAGGCCCAATCAGGGACATGGTGCAGAACATACATCTTGGCGCTCCCTTTCTGTCTTTATGGCCTGACCCTCTGCCGGCATACAGGGTCAAAACCGACATGATCGGCGGCAAAACGCCAAAGCTGTCACCCAAAGCGCAAGGCCGGTGCGGGGACACCGGAGGGCAAGGCCCAGAACTCGGCCGCGCCCTGCGGGAAATCCGCAAGCAACCTGTCCAGATCAGCCGCGCCGATCTGGCCACGCAGGGCAAGGGCGGTAGCCTCGATGCAGTTTGCGGGCGTCAGGTTGTGGTGCGGGCGCAGGGATTGTGCCTCGGCGGTGAGGGTGGCGCGGTCGGCAAAGGGCAGGGGCGGCGCGGGCGTCCAGCGCCACAGGAACATCGCGCGCAAGATCGCAGGCAGCAGATCGGCAAAGGCCAGTGCCTGCGGGACGGTCAGGCGGCGGCGGAAGGTCTGGAACACCCCGTCCACCGCCGTGTAGGTCATGTTGTCACTGTCAAGCGCCATGGCCTCGCGGGCGTCATGCAGGAAGGCCGCGAACTCGGTCTGGGCGTGGCGATAGGTATAGGGCATCGGCATGATCGTTCCCCTTTCGGGATCAGTCTAGCCACCAAGCCCCGAGAAATCCCACAGCAGTTTCAGGTTCAGCCCCACGATGACCACCGCGATCAGAATCGCCAGTGCTACCAGCCAATGGGGGGCGGCCATTGCTCCCATCTTCTTGCGGTCGGCGGTGAACATCACCAGCGGCACAACGGCAAAGGAAAGCTGCAAGGACAGGATTACCTGAGTCAGGATCAACAGCCGCCCCGTTCCCGCGCTGCCATACCAGATTGTCACCGCCGCCGCCGGCACAATGGCGATCACCCGCGTGATCAGGCGGCGCAACCACGGTTTCAGCCGGATTTGCAGGAAACCCTCCATCACCGCTTGTCCCGCCAGTGTCGCCGTGACCGTCGAGTTCAATCCGCAGGCCAACAGCGCCACCGCGAACAGGGCAGGGGCCACGCCTTCGCCCAGAAGCGGCCCGATCAGCGTATGCGCCTGATCCAGTTCCGCCACATCCGTCCGCCCGGTTGCATGGAAAGATGCCGCCGCCAAAATCAGGATCGAGGCATTGATCAGCAGCGCGAACATCAGTGCAATCGTGCTGTCAGCCGTGGCATAGCGCAGCGCCTGCCGCTTTTCCGGCAGCGTCTCGCCATAGGCGCGGGTCTGCACGATGGCCGAATGCAGGTAAAGGTTATGCGGCATCACCGTCGCCCCCAGAATCCCCAGCGCCAGATACAGCATCTCGGGGTTGCGGATGATCTCGGTTGTCGGGGCAAAACCCTTGATGACCTCGGACCAGACCGGATCGGCCAGCGCGATCTGGATGCCAAAGCTGATCGCGATGACACCAAGGAAGGTGATGATAAAGGCCTCAAGCCAGCGGAAGCCCTTGTTTTGCAGCCACAAGATCAGGAACACATCCAGCGCCGTGATCAGAACGCCCAGTTCCAGCGGGATACCGAACAGCAGGTTCAGACCGATGGCGGTGCCGATCACCTCGGCAATATCGGTGGCGATGATGGCGATTTCCGCCAGCGCCCAAAGCGGCACAGACACCCAAGCCGGAAAGGCATCGCGGCAGGCCTGTGCCAGATCGCGCCCGCTGGCAATCGCCAGTCGCGCGCAAAGCGATTGCAGCACAATCGCCATCAGGTTCGACACCAGCGCCACCACCAGCAGCGTGTAGCCGAATTTCGACCCTCCGGCCAGCGAGGTCGCCCAGTTGCCCGGGTCCATATAGCCCACGGCCACCAGATAGCCGGGGCCAAGGAAGGCCGCAAAGCGCCGCCATGTCGTCTTTGGCACCGGAATGCTGCGATGCACATCTGCCAAGGCGGCCTCGCCACGCGGGCGACGCCAGTCAAGGCCGTTCAGGTCGAAGTTTGGATTGCTATCTGACATGTTACTTTTGCTAATGAGAATTATTCGCAATGTAAACCGACGCCGCCGCCCTCTGTCAAGCGCGAAGGCGAAATTCCCCTCTCGCCCCCATCCGCGCCTTTGCCTATAAGCGAAGCCGACAGGATAGGAGCCCGCCATGACCGCCGAATTGTCCCCCATCGACAAGGCCAAGTTCGTCGCCGCCAAACGCGCGGTGGAATTCGTTGAAAGCGGGATGAAGGTCGGGCTTGGCACCGGATCGACCGCCGCATGGATGGTGCGCTGTCTGGGCGAGAGGGTCCGCGAAGAGGGGCTGAAGATTGTGGGCGTCCCGACATCGACCCGCACGGCGGAACTGGCGCGGCAGGTCGGGGTTCCGATCACCTCGCTGGATGATGCCAAGTGGCTTGATCTGACCATCGACGGCGCCGACGAGTTTGACGCCAACCTTGCGCTGATCAAGGGTGGTGGTGCCGCGCTGTTGCAGGAAAAGATCGTGGCCACCGCATCGGACCAGATGATCGTGATCACCGATGCTGCCAAAGAGGTCGCACAACTTGGTGCCTTCCCGCTTCCGGTCGAGGTGATCCCCTTTGGCTGGCAGACCACCAAGGCGCTGATCGAGGAAATGCTGGTCGGCATGGATGTGCTGAACCGCGATGTGACGCTGCGGATGAACGGCGACAGCCCGCTGGTGACGGATGAGGCGAATTACATCGTCGACCTGCATCTGAAACGCATCGGCAACCCGCGCCAACTGGCCTTGGTGCTGAACCAGATTCCGGGCGTGGTGGAAAACGGGCTGTTCATCGACATCTGCGATATCGTGGTGATCGGTCACGGCGATGGCCGCGTGGTGGTGCGCGACATCAATGCAGGCTCGGAAACCGACGGGCGCATCCTGTTTGCGCCGACCGACAATATCTTCAGCGATCTGGGCGACTGACATGGGCTTTGACTACGATCTTTTCGTCATCGGTGGCGGCTCGGGCGGGGTGCGTGCAGCGCGCATCGCCTCGGCGGAAGGCGGCGCAAAGGTCGGGTTGGCCGAGGAAAGCCGGATGGGCGGCACCTGCGTCATTCGCGGCTGCGTGCCGAAAAAGCTGATGGTTTATGCGTCGGAATTTCCCGACATGATTGAGGACGCCGCCGCCTATGGCTGGCAGGTCAAGGCGGGGGCGTTTGAATGGCCCAAATTCCGCGCCACGCTGGAAACAGAGTTGGACCGTCTGGAAAACGCCTATCGCAACACCCTGAAAAACGCGGGCGTCACCATACACGACGCCCGCGCCACCCTGCTTGACCCGCATACCGTGCAACTGGCCAGCGGCGAAACCCTGACCGCCAAGCATATCCTGATTGCCACGGGCGGGCGGCCTTTCGTGCCGGATATTCCCGGTGCCGATCTTGCCGTGACCTCGAACGAGATGTTCCATCTGCACGCGCTGCCTGCCCGCGCGGTTGTGGTGGGCGGCGGCTATATCGCGTCGGAATTTGCCTGCATCCTGCACGGGCTGGGGGTGCAGGTGACGCAGATCTATCGCGGCGCGCAAATCCTGCGCGGCTTTGACGATGAGGCGCGCGGCCACATCACCGCCGCGATGACTGCGCGCGGCATTGATCTGCGGCTGACCTGCGATGTGACGCGGCTGGATCGCAGCGGCGGCGCCATCAGTGTCACCACCACCATAGGTACGCTGGAAACCGATCTGGTGCTTTATGCCACGGGCCGCCTGCCCAATGTCGCGGGCCTTGGTCTTGAAACCTTGGGCGTGGAACTGGGCGAACGCGGCCAGATCATCGTGGACGGCTATAGTCAGACGGCGGTGCCTTCGATCTATGCCGTAGGCGATGTCACCGACCGGATGAACCTGACCCCCGTTGCCATCCGCGAAGGCCATGCCTTTGCCGATACCGTGTTCCGTGGCATCCCCACGCAAGCCGATCACAGCCTTGTCGCCTCGGCGGTGTTCACCCAGCCCGAACTTGGCACCATCGGGCTGACCGAAGAGCAGGCCATCGGAAACGGCCCGATCGAGATTTACACCGCCAGCTTCCGCCCGATGAAAACGCTTTTCGCGGGTCGTCAGGATCGGGTGCTGATGAAACTGGTCGTCGATGCCACCAGCCGCCGCGTGCTGGGCTGCCATATCGTCGGGCCAGAGGCGGGCGAGATGATCCAGCTTGCCGCCATCGCCATCAAGATGGGGGCCACGAAAGAGGACTTCGACCGCACTGTCGCGGTGCATCCGACCATGGCTGAAGAACTTGTGACCATGCGAAAGCCCGCGCGCGTGGTCTAAACGACCATCATCGGCTTGATTTTCCGCGCGGACTACCCAAATTCAAGAACAGAGCAAAAAGACGAAAGGTTGATCAATGACGGGGAATGGTGGCCCATGGGGCAGCGGTGGCGGCTCTGGAGGCGATGACCAGAACGGCGGCAAGGACCGTCGTGGCACAGGGCGCAAGCCCGGTGATGGTCCGCAAATCCCTGAAATCGATGCGCTGATGAAAAAGGGCCAAGAGCAGTTGCGCGTCCTGATGGGCGGCGGCAACGGCGGCGGGCGCAGCACCCCCCCCGGTGGTGGTGGCAACCCCGCAGGCGCGCTTTTCACCCGTCAGGGGCTGGTGTTCGGGGCAATCGGTGTTGCGCTGCTCTGGTCCTACATGTCGTTCTACACCATCAAGCCCGAAGAAAAATCTGTCGAACTGTTCTTGGGTGAGTTTTCCACCATTGGCGAGCCGGGCCTGAACTTTGCGCCTTGGCCTCTGGTCAAAGCCGAAATCGTGCAGGCCACCGGTGAACGCACGACCGACATCGGCACCGGCGCGGGCGGCGATATGGACACCGGCCTGATGCTGACCCGTGACCAGAACATCGTGGACATCGAATTTCAGGTGGTCTGGAACATCTCCGACCCTGCGAAATACCTGTTCAACCTTGCCGATCCGACCGATACCATCCGCGCCGTGGCCGAAAGCGCCATGCGGGACATCATCGCGCGGTCCGAACTTTCCCCGATCCTGAACCGCGACCGTGGTGTGATTGCCTCGGATCTGCTGGCTGCCGTGCAGGGCACGCTTGATAGCTATGACGCCGGTATCAACGTGGTGCGTATCAACTTTGACCGCGCTGACCCGCCGCGTGAAGTGATCGACAGCTTCCGCGAAGTGCAGGCCGCCCAGCAGGAACGCGACCGGCTGGAAAAAGAGGCCGACGCCTATGCCAACAAAGTCACCGCAGGCGCGCGCGGTGAAGCCGCGCGTCTGGGCGAAGAGGCGCAAGCCTACCGTGCCCGCGTGGTGAACGATGCCGAGGGCGAGGCCAGCCGGTTCCTGTCGGTCTATGGCGAATATGTCAAAGCCCCCGATGTGACCCGCAAGCGGATGTATCTGGAATCAATGGAAAAAGTCTTGGGCGGCATGAATAAGGTGATCCTTGACGGTGTGTCGAATGGCGAAGGCGGGCAGGGCGTTGTGCCGTTCCTGCCGTTGACTGAAATCATGCGACCCGCAGCCGCTGCCGGAGGGACGAACTGATGCGCGCGACCGCTTATATCCTTCCCGCCATCGCTTTGGTCGGGGCTGCCGTGCTGTCTTCGGTGTTCATCGTGGATGAACGCGAACGCGTGCTGGTGCTGCAATTCGGTCAGGTCAAACAGGTGATTTCCGAGCCGGGTCTGGGGTTCAAAATCCCGCTGATCCAAGAGGTTGTGCGCTATGAAGACCGCATCCTTGGCCTGCCCACGCAGCCCTTGGAAGTGACGCCTCTGGATGATCGCCGCCTTGTGGTCGATGCCTTTGCGCGTTGGCGTATCGTCAATCTGGAAACCTTCCGTCAGGCCGTTGGTCCGGGTGGGGAACAGGCCGCGCGGGATCGCCTTGACCGCATCATCAACGCCTCGATCCGTGAAGTTCTGGGTTCGGTGCCATCGCAGCGCGTGCTGTCCGAAGACCGCACCAGCCTGATGAACCAGATCCGCAATATTGCGCGGCGCGAGGCTGTGGCGCTGGGGGTGGATGTGATCGACGTGCGCCTGACCCGCACCGATCTGCCGGAACAGAACCTTGAGGCAACTTTCGCCCGGATGCGGGCCGAGCGTCAGCGCGAGGCGGCGGATGAAATCGCGCGCGGTGGCGAAGCCGCACAGCGTGTCCGCGCCGCAGCCGACCGCACCGTGGTCGAACTGACCTCGCAGGCGCGCAAAGAGGCCGAGGTGATCCGCGGCGAAGCGGATGCACTAAGCAACGCGATCTACGCCCAGGCCTATGGCAAAGACCCCGAGTTTTTCGCCTTTACACGCTCGCTCACCTCCTATGAACGCGCGCTGCAATCAAGCAACTCGTCAATCGTGTTGTCGCCCGACAGCGCATTCTTTGACTACCTTGGCTCTGAGGAAGCCCCCGTCGCAGACGCCCCCGCTCCATGAGCTGGCTGCTGCTGGGCCTTGGCCTTGTCTGCGTGATCGAGGGGCTGGTGCTTGCACTGGCCCCTTCGCGTCTGGAACAGGTGCTGGCGCTGATTATTGCGATGCCGCCGGACCAACGCCGCCTGCTGGGATTGACGGCGATGGCGGTCGGGGTGGGGCTGGTGGCGCTGGCCCGCGCTTTTGGGGCCTGATCCGGTTCTGGAACGGTCTGGCCCCGTGTGACGGCAAACCAAGACCGAAAACGGCAGATCTTGGGGCAATCCGGTGCTGCACGCCAAACACAAACCGCCGCAAAGCCGCGCAAGCCGAACTTCACTCTTGCCCGTCCCCCCGCTTTTGCATGACAGTGCCGTTCACAAGCGTTTGACCCCGCGCGAGCGGGTTTGCATTGCACAAATTGCGACTTAAATGATGATGCGGACGTGATCCGTTCCGGGGCCGACAGGCTTGGCCCCATACGTAACCAAAGGAGTTTGAACGTGCTTCACCGCCCCGCTGCTCTTGTCCTGACCCGCCCGCGTATGTCGGGCCTGCTTCCCGCGATGGGGCTGGGTCTTGCCCTTGCGCTGACGCCCGCCCTTCATGTCGAAGCCCGTGGCGCCCCTGAAAGCTTTGCCGATCTTGCCGAACTGGTCAGCCCCTCGGTTGTCAACATCACCACCTCTGCGCTTGTCGCTGCGGCTTCCGATGGCGCGCCGATGGTGCCGCCCGGATCGCCCTTCGAGGAATTCTTCAAGGATTTCATGGATGAAAACGGCCAAGGCGGCAACGAGCCGCAACGCTCCGAGGCGCTTGGTTCGGGCTTTGTGATCTCGGCTGACGGCTTTATCGTCACCAACAACCATGTGATCGAAGGGGCCGATCAGATCGAGATCGAGTTTTTCGGTGGCAACCGGCTTGAGGCCAAACTGGTCGGCGCCGATGCCAAAACCGACATCGCGCTGCTCAAGGTCGAAAGCCCCGAGCCGCTGCCCTTTGTGGCCTTTGGCAATTCCGACACCATGCGCGTCGGCGATTGGGTGATGGCGATGGGCAACCCGCTGGGGCAGGGGTTCTCGGTCTCTGCGGGCATTGTTTCGGCCCGTGGACGTGAATTGTCCGGCACCTATGACGATTTCCTGCAAACTGACGCCGCGATCAACAAAGGCAACTCGGGCGGTCCGCTGTTCAATATGGACGGTCAGGTTGTCGGCGTGAATACCGCGATTCTGTCGCCCACGGGTGGCTCGATCGGCATCGGCTTTTCGATGGCATCGAATGTGGTCACCAAGGTTGTGGATCAGTTGAAAGAGTTCGGTGAAACCCGCCGTGGTTGGTTGGGTGTGCGGATTCAGGATGTCACGCCGGACGTGGCCGAAGCTATGGGTCTGACCGCTGCGACGGGCGCGCTGATTACCGATGTGCCGGATGGTCCGGCCAAGGATGCGGGCCTGCTTGCGGGCGATGTGATCCTGTCCTTCAACGGGGCCGAGATCAAGGATGTGCGCGATCTGACCCGTAACGTCGCCGATAGCCCGATTGGCGAAGATGTGCCGGTGGTGGTGCTGCGTTCCGGTGCAGAAGAAACCGTGCAGGTCAAACTTGGCCGCCGCGAAGAGGCCGAGGCTGAAACCCAGCCCGCCGCCGTTCAGCAAACCCCCGAAGAACCCACGCAGACCGAGGTTTTGGGCGTGACCGTTGTGCCGGTGGATGACACCGTGGCGCAATCGCTGAAACTGCCTGCAGGCAGTCAGGGGCTGGCCGTCACCCATGTGGACCCTTCCTCCGAAGCCGCTTCTAAAGGCGTGGCCCCCGGTGACGTGATCGTCGAGGCCGGTCAGCAAAAGGTCGTGCAACTGTCCGACCTTGAGGACCGCATCACCGAAGCCAAGGATGCAGGTCGCAAGTCGATCCTGCTGCTGATCCGCCGCGAAGGTGATCCGCGCTTTGTGGCGCTGTCGGTCGAGTAAATCCGGCCACATCAAATTCAGGGCGGCGGGGCAACCTGCCGCCCTTTTGCTTTGCGCCTTAGCCGATCTCGGACAACAGACGGGTGCGGAAGGACATCAGCCAGTCGGCGCGTTCCTCGGCCATGGCGCGGCCCGGTTCGGTCTGCATGGTTTCGGGCAGGCGCAGCAGCTTGGTCTGCAAATGGTCCAGCGCAAAGCGGCGGTCATCCAGCCCGCGCTGCAGCGCCATCGGGTCATCGGCATCAAACAGGCCACCGCCCATCTGTCCCGCAACATGGAACATCCGCGCAATGCCGATCGCCCCCAGCGCCTCAAGGCGGTCGGCGTCCTGCAGGATGCGGGCCTCTGGCGTCTCGGGCGCGATGCCAGCCGAAAAGCTGTGCGCCGCAATGGCATGGGCCACAGCATCCAGCTTGGCCACCGGAAACCCATCGCCGCGCAGAAACGCCACCGCCGCCTGCGCTGACAGGGTCGAGGCCTCGGCCCGGTTCGGCGCATCTTTTGGCAGATTGACCAGATCGTGAAAGAAACAGGCCGCCATCAGCACTTGCGGGTCCGCAGGCACATCCATCGCAATCAGCCGCGCGGTTTTCCAAACCCGGCGCAAATGCCCCAGATCATGCGCGCCATCCGCAGGCTGTGCAGCCCAGACGCGGGCCACCTCGGCCTCATAGCGGCTTTGCGTCATAGCTGATCCAGCCCCGTGCTGACGATGCCCAATTCCTGCGCCGCTGCCAGCGACAACGCGGGGCTGTCCAGCCCCCGTTCCGCCTGAAAGCGGCGGATGGCGTCGCGGGTCGGCGCATCGATCACGCCCGACAGAGGCAGCAGATACAATCCGCGCGCCTTCAGCGCCCGCTGCAAGGTCGCCACGAAATCCATATCCATCGTATCGGGGCAGGGCGCACGGAACCACACGGTTTCGCGGTCTTGCACCATCCTTTGCCGCGTATCGGTGCGGAAACTGGCAGGCGTTGTCACCCGCCCTGCCTCATCCCGGATTTCCGGCGTGACCAGCACCTGTTCCGTCACGGTTTCGATCACCGCAGGCGTCACATCACTGGCCCAGCAGGCATCCTTTGGCCCTTTGGGCGGGCCATCGCCACGCAGCCGCAGCACTTCGATCCCCAGATCGGCCCGCGCGGGGGCCTGCACGGCCACAGGACCACAGCCCGCAAGCATCAGCGCCAGCGCGCAGCCGGAAAGAAGGTGTCGTGTCATGCCTTGCCTGTCTGTCGGCTGCCTTGGCGCAGCCTTTGACCCAGCATAGCGGCAAAACCTCCGCCTGCAAAGGTCGCCTCCGCGCCCCGCCTCTGGCAAATCCCGCCGCACTCGCCTATCTAGGGGCCAAGCGCGCAAGGGCGCAGGCGAAACAGGAAAAGAAGCATGGCGAAGATCACTTATGTCGAACACAGCGGCAAAGAGCATGTCGTGGATGTGGCCAACGGGCTGACCGTGATGGAAGGCGCGCGCGACAACGGCATTCCGGGGATCGAGGCCGATTGCGGCGGCGCCTGCGCCTGTTCCACCTGCCATGTCTATGTCGATGCGGCTTGGGTTGAAAAGCTGCCGAAGAAAGACGCGATGGAAGAGGACATGCTGGATTTCGCATGGTCTCCCGATCCGGTCCGCTCGCGTCTGACCTGCCAGATCAAGGTGACCGATGCGCTGGACGGTCTGCGCGTGCAGATGCCGCAAAAGCAGATCTGACCAGACCGGATCAGGCAGGGCGCGCAATATCGCTTGGCACATGGCGCGGTTGGGGTAAGCTGACCACAGCTTTTCCAAGACCAAGAGATTTTCCATGCGCGCCCCCTCGATCCGCGATCCCGGCAAACTGCCGGGTTTTGACGGAGACATAAACCTTTTCGTCGCCCCCGAGGCTGACAGCCTAAGCTGGTTCGACACCCGCCGACGGGTGATTTTCGTCAATGGCATGGCCAATTCGCCCGAGGATCACGCCAGTTCCGCCCGCGCGCTATCGCTGTTGCAGGGCTGTCCGGTGATCGGGGTTTATAACCAGTCTGACGGGCTTTGGCCCGATCTGGGCCAGTGTATCACCGACAAGGCCGCACTTTCGGGCGTGCAGGCGGGGACGATGATGTCCTTCGACGCATGGGTGCTGACCTTCAACATCCTGTTCGCCGCCGCGTCCGCGCTGAAACCGGGGCTGAACAAGGTCGATTTCGTCGCCGATATGATCGCGGGCAACCCTGCCACCAAGGCGCTGTTCGGGCTTCTGGCGGGGGATGGCGGCCTGCCGCGCCTGCAGGTGCCGATCTACTGCCATAGCCAAGGCAACCTTGTGACCTCGAACGCGCTGACCGGCGTAGCACTGGCCTTGGGCGCGGTTTCGATTGCCGGGATGGAGATCAACAGCTTTGGCTCGCCCTGCCGCTATTGGCCCCCCGGCATTCAGCGCCAGAACAATGCCTTTACCTTCGATCCGGTCAGTTGGCTTGACCTGCGCTCGGATATGGACAGTGCCAAGGTCGGCTTTGTCGCGGGCCACGCCTTTACGCTCTATATGGAGAAAGACGCCGAGTTTGTGGTGAATCGCTTTCGCTTCGGCTCGTTTTCGATGACCACCGATATGGATGAAGACGGCTTGGCGAAATTCATGGTGCGGATCGGGATGAACCCGCCGCGCCTGAAGCGCATCTTCGAACGGCTGCGCGAAAAGCACTTTACCGACAGCGACGACGTGGCGCTTGCCTTTGTGCAACGCGCGCCCAACCGCCTGCTGCAATCGCTGAAACTGGCCGATCCTTCGGTGATCAACCTGATCATCGAGCTGTTGGGCGCAGGCTGGACCTCGGGTGAGGAACAGGACGCGATTGATTTGCTGAAACGGCTTTAGTTGGTCTTGCGCGCGGGCATGAAGGGCAGGGGGGCGACGGGGATGCCATCTTCAATCAGCGCCCGTGCCTCGTCCGGTTTCGTCTCGCCATAGATGGATCGTTCAGGCGCAGCACCTTCATGGATGGCGCGGGCCTCGGCAGCAAAGTTCATGCCGACATATTCCGAGTTCTCCTCGACCTTGCGGCGCATCTCGGCCATCGCAGCCTCAAGATCGTTCTGCGGGCTGGCCAGAGGCTTGTCTGCCACCGCGCGCGCGGGGCGCACCGAAGGCGCCATCAGAGATTTTTCTACCTCGCCCGATCCGCAGACCGGACAATTCACATGCCCTGCCTTCTGCACAGCGGAAAACGCCTCGGCAGACTGGAACCAGCTGTCGAACTCATGCGCTTTGTCACATTTCAGGCTATAGCGGATCATCTTCGGCCAAAGGGTTACAGCGAACACCTAAGCAACCTGCGCCGCTTTTCAAGCGGGGGCAAGACCCGGCGCAGGCACTTCTTGCGGCGGCGTATGCGCCAATGCAAGGATCAGGCTCCGCAACCCGGTTTCGGCGACCTTGCGCGCGGCTTTCTCGGCCGAAAACCACTTGCGCCGACGTTCCTTCCTCTCGGGAAAGCGGTCTTTCAACGCCTTGACCCGCAAGGGAAAAACATCGACCGAACAGGCAATCGGCGGCTTGGGTGCCATTGCCTTGTCATAGGCATAGCTGCCCAGCCGCAGGCTTTCGGTTTCGCCCTGAACGCCTGCCTCTTCCCAAGCCTCGCGTGCGGCGGCCTGAGCGGGGGTCATGCCCTTCATCGGCCAGCCCTTGGGGATCACCCAACGCCCCGTATCGCGGCTGGTGATCAGCAAGACTTCGACCTTGCCACGGTGTAACCGCCAACACAGCGCGCCATATTGCGGCGCACAGACCGCATCGGGCGGGGAAAGGGGAAGCGTCTGGTTCATCGAAATCACGCCTGCACAAACTTACATCACACCCTCTCTGGCGGAGGGCTTCCTGTTATGCCTCGTCTATCGCATGGTTTGCCCTGATCTCCTATAGGGTCACGGATCACGCTTCTGCGTTTTGTGACAGTTTTATGACAGAAATGTTTCATCCCTGTGAGAATAACAGGCAAAAGGCGGAAAATGCGGCAATCCAATATCGGTCCGCTGTTCATAGGCTCGGAAATCTATCGCGGCTCGTCCTATGGCGCGCGCCATCCGCTGCGGGTGCCGCGCGTGCCTGTGGTGACAGACCTTGCCCGCGCCTTGGGCTGGCTGCCCGCAGATCAATTCCGCACCAGCCCGCGCGCCAAACCCGCCGCCCTGACCATCTGGCACGAGCCGGCCTATATCGCTGCCTTGCAACAGGCCGAAGCGACTGGCGCACTTCCCGCCGATCTTGCCGCCCGCCACCAGATCGGCACGCTGTCCAACCCGATCTTCCCCCAGATATACAGCCGCCCGGCCACCGGGGCAGGGGGTGTGATGCTGGCGGCGTCCTTTCTGGCGCAAGCGGATACCGGCGCGATCCACGTTCCCGGCGGTGGCACCCATCACGGTTTGCCTGATCGCGCCAACGGCTTTTGCTATCTGAATGATCCTGTGCTGGGCATCCTGACCCTGCGTGCCGCTGGCCTGCGCGTGGCCTATGTCGATATTGACGCCCATCACGCCGACGGAGTGGAACACGGGCTGGCAGGGGCCGAAGAGGTGCTGCTGCTCTCGGTGCACGAAGAATTGCGCTGGCCCTTTACCGGCCCACTTGGACGGGTGGGCAACTGCATCAACCTGCCCGTGCCGCGCGGCTATAACGACAGCGAATCCCGCGCCGTCCTGCACGGTCTGATCCTGCCTGCGGTGCAATCTTTCGCGCCGGATGTCATCGTGCTTCAGGCCGGAGCGGATGCCCTGACCGAAGACCCGCTCTCGCGCCTGTGCCTGTCCAACAACGCCTACCGCGAGGTGCTGCGCGAACTCCGCCCGCTTGCCCCGCGCCTGCTGCTGCTGGGCGGTGGCGGCTATAACCCGTGGAGCGTGGGGCGCTGCTGGGCCGCGCTTTGGGCGGATCTGGCGGGATATGACATCCCCGACACCCTTCCCCCTGCGGCCCAAGCCGTTCTGGCGGCCCTTGACTGGAATGGCGGGGGCCGCCCTCCACCCGATCCGCATCTGCTGACAAGCCTTTGCGACCCGCCCCGCGAAGGCCCGGTCCGCCCCGAGATCACGACCCGCCTGCGCGCCTTCGCCTAGATCTGCGGCGGTCGCTTGGCGGGCCAATCCGTTGCCAGATGATAGGCCTGCCCCATCGCCAGCACCGCCGCATCCGCCCCGACGCGGCCCGCGATCTGCATCCCCATCGGCAGCCCTTGCGCGCCAAAGCCCACCGGCACCGACAGCGCGGGCAGCCCGATCAGCGACACCGGAATCACCACCTCCATCCAGCGGTGATAGGTGTCCATCGCCACACCGTTGATCGCCTGCGGCCAGCGCCATTCCACCGGAAACGGCCAGACCTGCGCTGTCGGCAGCACAACGGCATCGAACCGTTCAAACAGCCGCGCCATATGCGCGTAATACCGGCTGCGGATCACGCTGGCCTCATAAACCGCCTGCGCCGATAGCCCGCGCCCCTGCTCGATCTCCCAGACCGATTCCGGCTTGATCTGCGCCCGCTTCACGGGGGCATCATAAAGCGCCTTCATGCCGCCTGCGTTCAGCATCGCCCGCAAGGTCACCCAAGCCTGCCACAGCTTTTGCGCCGGAAAGGGTGGCGCAATCGCCTCAACCTGCGCGCCAAGATCGGTGAACACCTGCAAACCGGCCTCGCACAGTTCCAGTATGCCCGGCTCGATCTGATAGGCCCCGCCCCAATCCCCAAGCCACGCAATCCGCTTGCCGCGCATGTCCACGTCCAGCATCGCGCCGAAATCGGCACCCGCGCGCCCGAATGGCACTTCGGGATTCTCGCCCGCCTGCACCGACAACAGCCGCGCGACATCCTCGACTGTGCGCCCCATCGGCCCTTCGGTCGCCATCGTGGCCATAAAAGTATCGCCCTCGGCATCGGCAGGCACCAATCCCCATGAGGGCCGAAAGCCGTAGACGTTACAAAACGCCGCCGGATTGCGGAGGCTGCCCATCATGTCGGACCCGTCCGCCACCGGCAAGATCCGCGCAGCCAACCCCGCCGCAGCCCCGCCCGAAGACCCGCCCGCCGTGCGCGCCAGATCGTAAGGATTGCGCGTCACCCCATGCACGAGGTTGAAGGAATGGCTGCCATGCCCCCATTCCGGCGTATTGGTCTTGCCGACAAAAATCGCCCCGGCGCCCCGCATCCGCGCCGCCAGAAGATCATCCTTCACCGGCACGAAATCCGCAAACAAGGGCGATCCCCATGTCGTCCGCAGCCCCTTGGTCGCGCATAAATCCTTGACCGCAAAAGGCATCCCGTGCAGCCAGCCCGCACTTGGCGCATCATCCGCCGCCCGCGCCTCGGCCATCAGCTCATCAGGATCGCGCAACGACACAACCGCATTGATCGCCCCGTTCACCGAAGAAATCCGCGCCAGATAAGCCGCCATCACCTCGGACGGAGCCACCACCTTCGCCGCAATCATCCGTGCCAATTCCGAGGCAGACAGCGCACAAAGCCCCATTCCCCTGATCCTCTTCGTAAAAATATCCTCGGGGGGGCCCTGTTGGCCTGCCAACAGGGCGTGGGGGGCGAAGCGCCCCCGTCGCGCGCGCAAGCGCTGAAAGGAATGATGCGGGGGAACTTCCCCCGCATCACCGTCAGATCACTTCTGCAATTCGGTCCAGATCGCGGTCACGTATTCGGTGGCCTTGGCCGAGCAGACCGGCAGGAACTTGCCCGCTGCCTTGAACTCTTCCGGCGTCACCACTTCCGGTGCGGTCTTCATGTCTTCCGGCATGAAAGCGTCCGATCCGGCAATCCCGTTTGCATAGCGCGCAAAGGACGAGATCATCGCGGCGTTTTCCGGGATCATGATGAAATCGAGGAACTTGTAGGCTTCCTCGACATTCTGCGCGTCAGCCAGAAGCGCCACCGAGTCCATGAACAGCGGGTAGCCTTCCTTCGGGTAGCCATAGGCCACGTCAGGGTTCGCCAGACGCGCGCGCATGGTCGAGCCGTTCCAGTTCACCGAAGCCGCCCAGTCGTTGTTCGACAGCTTCTCGGTGGCGCCGTAATCCATCGAAATCCAGTCTGCCTTGGCCGCCACCAGCGCATCACGCGCCTTCTTCAGCACTTCGGTATCCTCGGTGCAAGGCTCGCCGCCCGCCCACATGATCGCAAGGTTCACGATGTCGTTCATTTCCGGAACGACGTTGATCTTGCCCTTCAGCTCTGCCGGCACGTTCAGGAACACTTCGGAAGTGTTGATGTCGCCGCCGTAGACCTTTGTGTTCACCGCGATGCCGGTCGAACCCCACTGCCACGGAATCGAATAGGCGCGGCCTTCATCCCACGGCACGTTCTGCCATTCGGGGGCGATATTGCCCTTGTTGGCCAGCTTGGCATTGTCCAGCGGCACGATCAGGCCCTTTTCGACCCAGATCGGGATATAGTTGGCCGAAGGCACCACTAGGTCAAAGCCCGAACCGCCGGCCTCAACCTTGGCCAAGGCCGCGTCGTTGCTGTCGTAATCGGTGACGGTCACCTTGATGCCGGTTTCGGCCTCAAACTTGGCCAGCAGCTCGGGGCTGGTGTAGTTGCCCCAGTTGAACAGTTGCAGCGTGCCTTCGGCCGAAGCCAGCGACGAGGTCGCCATCAACAGCGCCGTTGCGGAAAGCAGTTTTTTCATTCTGGTAGTCTCCCTGTTGGTCTTGTTTGGTCAGTCATTCTTGCGCGTCAAAAGGAAGAACGCGGTCAGCAGCAGCACGGTCAGCGCCAGCAGAACGGACGATATGGCATTGACCTCGGGCGTCAGTGCGCGGCGCATCTGGCCCAGCATATAGGTGGGCAAAGTGTCCTGCCCGCCCGATTTCACGAACTCGGTGATCACCACGTCATCAAGGCTGATGACAAAGGCCAGCATCGCCCCCGCCATGATGCCCGGTGCCAGCAACGGCAGCGTGACACGGCGGAAGGTCTGCCAGCTTGACGCGTAAAGATCCGCCGCCGCCGTCTCAAGGCTCAGGTCCATCCCTTCCAGCCGCGCGCGGATCGGCAGATAGGCAAAGGGGATACAAAACGCCGAATGGGCGATGATCAGATAGCCCAAGCCCTGATAGCCCGTCGCCACTTTGATCGAGGCGAAAAAGATCAGAAGCGCCACCGCCGTTACGATTTCCGGCACCATCAGCGGCTGGTTGATCATCACATAGATAAAGGTCTGGCCCTTGAACGCCTTGCGCCGCGTCGTCCCAAGGGCTGCCATGGTGGCCGCCGCCGTGGCGATGATGCTGGCGCATAGCGCAATCCCCAAAGACCGCAGCGTCGCCGATTTCACCGCGTCGTTGGCCCATGCATCGACATACCATTTCAGCGAGAACCCTTCCCACACCGCAACCGACTGGCCCGCGTTAAAGGAGTAGACCACCAGCGTGATGATCGGCAGATACAGCGCCACAAAGACCACGATGGCGATGGTGGAAAAGCCCGGCAGGCGGGCGACGGAAAAGCCGCGCTCAGCCATTTTTCTTCTCCCCGTTCGCGGCGCGCACATAAAACAGCAGCGCCACCATCACCACGAACAGCAGCGTCATCGACAGCGCCGCCCCCAGCGGCCAGTTGCGGCCCTGCCCGAATTGCAGCTCGATGAAGTTGCCGATCATCATGTTCTTGCCGCCCCCCAGCACGCGCGGGGTGACATAGGCCCCCAGTGACGGGACAAAGACCAGAATCGATCCCGCCACGATCCCCGGTTTGACGATGGGAAGGATCACACGGCGCAGCACCTGCATCCGGCTGGCATAAAGATCATAGCCCGCCTCCAGCAGCTTCATGTCAAAGCGGTCGATCGAGGCAAACAGCGGCAGCACCATCAGCGGCAGATAGACATAGGCCATGCCGATGAACACGGCGGTGTCGGTGTAGATGATGCGGATCGGCTCGCTGATGATCCCGCTCCACAGCAGCACGGTGTTCATCAACCCTTCGTTGCGGATCACCTCGTTGATGGCAAAGGTGCGGATCAAGAGGTTGGTCCAGAACGGAATGGTGATCAGGAACAACCACAGCGCGCGGGCCTTGGGGGGCCGTGTGGCGATGAACCATGCGGTCGGAAAGCCCACGGCAAAGGTGATGATCGTGGTCAGGAACGACAGTTTGATCGACCGCCAGAAGATCGACATATTCGCATCGGCCAGCTTCAGCGTCTCGTCGAAGATGTCTTTCGTGTAAAGGATGCCAATCCAGCCATCGAAATTCAGCGCCCATTCGACGTTGCCATAACGCCCCGGCGTGAGGAAAGAATAGACCAGCACGATCAGCAAAGGGCCAGCGGCGGCAAAGGTCAGGATCGCAAGGGCAGGGGCCGACAACAGCCAGCCGTTGCGGGTTGCGGTTGCGGCTTGGGCGTCTTCGGCGGCGCTCATGCCCTTAATCCTCCAGCACTTGCACGGCACCTGCCGCAAAGCGGAAGGCCACCTTCTGGCCCTGCGCCAATGCCGCCTCGCCCGTGGCGCTGCTTTGCAGGCGGGCGACAACCTCGGTCCCGTCGGCCAGCGCCATGTGGCAATGGGTATCGGTGCCGAAATAGACCAGCGATTGCACGGTGGCAGGGATTGCGCCTGCTTCAGAGGCGTCCACCAGCCGCACCTGTTCGGGGCGCACGGTGACTGTCACCGCGCGGCCCTCTGGCACGCCAGCGGGTAACTCGATCAGATGGCCTTCGCCCAGCCGCAGCGCATCGCCGTCACGCCGCGCGGGCAGGAAGTTCGTCTCGCCGATGAAGCTGGCGACAAAGCGGTTCACGGGCTTGGTGTAAATCTCGCGCGGGGTGCCGATCTGTTGCAGCTTGCCCGCCGACATCACGCCGATACGGTCGCTCATGGTCAGGGCTTCTTCCTGATCGTGGGTGACGAAAACAAAGGTGATCCCCGTCTCCATCTGCAACCGCTTCAATTCGATCTGCATTTCCTTGCGCAGTTTCAGGTCCAGCGCGGACAGGGGTTCATCCAGCAGCAGCACCTTGGGCGCAGGGGCCAGCGCACGCGCCAGCGCCACCCGCTGTTGCTGCCCGCCCGAAAGCTGGCTGGTCTTGCGGTTGGCCATCGGCTCCAGCTTGACCAGCGCCAGCATCCGGTCAACGGTCGCCTTCACCTCGGCGCGCGGGCGGCCTTGCATCTCAAGGCCGAAGCCGATGTTCTGCGCCACCGTCAGATGCGGGAACAGCGCATAGGACTGGAACACCGTGTTCACGGGGCGCTTGTTCGGGGGCAGATAGGTGATATCGGCCCCCTCCAGCAGGATCGTGCCGGATGTGGGCATCTCGAACCCCGCGATCAGGCGCAGAAGTGTGGTCTTGCCACAGCCAGACGGACCCAAAAGCGTAAAGAACTCGCCCTTGTTGATCTTGATCGACACATCGTCCAGCGCGCGGACGGATGCTTCGCCCTGCCCAAAGGCTTTGACGGCGTTGCGGGCCTCGACGGCGGTAACTTCGGTCAAGGTGACTCGCTCCCTGTTGTTTTGATCATATTGCGCGCGCGTTTGGCGTGGGCGCAACAGAAACCTTTGTTGAGGGCGCAGAGTCGGGGTGAACCCCGACCTACGGGGCGGTTGGGGGAGGTGCGATGGGGGAGATGTGGGGCGCCTCCGGCGGGAGTATTTGGGTCAAGATGAAAGGATTGGCGTGCATCTGGCATTATCCGGCCATTGGGGCGCGCCTTGCAGCCCAGGGGGCGGCGCGCTCAAGTTCTGCACAAAGTGCGATCAATTCTTCATCCTGTCCGAAAGCCGCAGCCAGATGCACGCCGACCGGCAATCCGCCCGCCGACATCCCCATCGGCAAAGACGCCGCAGGCTGGCCCGAGGCATTGAAGGCCGCACAGAAGGGCGAGTAGGCAAAAATGCCATTTGGTCCAATGCGGTAGCCGACGTAATCCTCGGTGGCATGGCTGAACCGGCCCACCTGTGCCGGCGGCTCTGCCAGCGTTGCCGACAGCAGGATATCCGGCCCATCGGCAAAAAACTGCGCCATCTGGCGACCAAAGGCATGAATCTCGCCCACCGCATCCAGATAGCGCGTCGGGTCCAGCGTTGCGGTATGGGCAATCGCGCCGCGCGACACGCCCTCGACATCGCCGGTGGTCAAATCCCGCCCGCGCAGGGCCTTTTTCACCGACAGCGCCGTGCCGACCGCAACGATATCGGTCCAGGCCCGCATCATCATCCCCACATCCGCGCCCGCCGGATAGCCCGCCTCGACATGGTGTCCCAGACCTTCCAGCAGGCGACCCGCGCCGCGCACCACCTCGGCCACGTCCGGGTCAATCGGATCGCCGGTCAGCGTGGTATCGCAAATCGCCACCCGCAACCGCCGTGGCGGGCGCGAGATCGCCGCCGCATGGCCTCGGCCCAGAGCGGGGGCCGCATAGGGCGCACCCAGATCGGCGCCCTCGCAGGCGTCCAGCATCACCGCCGTATCGCGCACCGACCGCGTCAGGAACCCGTCAATCGCCATCCCCGCCCAGCCTTCGCCCGCGTAAGGCCCGTCGGGCAGGCGCGCCCGCGTCGGCTTGAACCCGAACAGCCCGCAGCTTGACGCAGGGATGCGCACCGATCCGCCGCCATCCGATCCATGCGCAAAGGCCACGATCCCCGCCGCCACCGCCGCCCCCGAACCGCCCGACGATCCGCCCGGCGTATGGTCCAGATTCCAAGGGTTGCGCGTCGGGCCGCCATAGACCGCCGCCTCGGTCGCAGCACCAATGCCGCCCTCGGGGCTGGTGGTGCGGCCAAAGGTGACAACGCCCGTGGCCCTGATCCGTTCATAGATCGCCGAATCGCGGCCATAGCGGGTATTGGCGAACAGGCGCGATCCGTTATGCGACGGAAAATCCCGCGCCTCGCAGCCCAAGTCCTTGATCAGAAACGGCACGCCGCGAAAGGGACCATGCGGCAGACCATCGGCAATCGCCTTGCGCGCAACGCCTTCCTGCATCAGCACCACCGCATTGATTGCCGGATTGCGGGCCTCTACCGCAGCCAGAGCCGCATCCAGCAATTCGCCCGCGCTGACCTGACCGCTGGCCACCAGCCCCGCCAGTTCCGTGGCATCCTTTGCCCCCAGATCACCTATCATGTCCTACCTCCGCCATTTCACGCCAAGAACACGCCGAAACCGCGCAGGGGTCCATCCCGCAGGCGTCGCTTTGGCGTCGCAATCAGCCCTGTGACAGATGCGGTGCCAAGGCCGCGGCAAGGCTGGCAGGGCTAAGGGGTTTTGCGACATAGCCGTCCAGCCCCTGCTCCAGATAATGCCGGCGATGTGCCTCGGTTGCATCGGCTGTCATCGCCACCACCGGCAGCGATTCGGACAGCGCGCGCAGCAAGCGCAGAGTCTCAAGGCCGTTCAGGCCCGGCATGTTCATATCCAGCAAGACCAGATCAGGCTGCCGTGCCTGCGCCACTGCCACGGCCTCGGCCCCAGAGGCCGCTTCGGCAACTGCGGCGCCCATCTGCCGCAAATGCGTTGCCGCGACAAAGCGGTTGGTGGCTATGTCATCGACAACCAAGATCAACCGCCCACCCAGATCAAGCGGGGCGATGCGGGGCGGCAGGGCAGGGGCCGTCACCGTCACACCGTCCTCCAGTCGCCCCAAAGCCACCGTCAGACGAAACCGCGCGCCGATGGCGGAGGGCAGCAGTTCCAGATCCCCGCCCATCCGCCGCGCCAAGGCCCGGCTGATCGAAAGACCAAGCCCGGTGCCGGGTTCCTGACTGGGGCCGCGCTGAAACGGTTCGAACATTGCATCCAGCACGTCGGGGCTGATGCCGCTGCCGGTGTCGGTGACGGTCAAAGCCAGCACACCCATCGGGTCTTGCCGCGCGCAGATCGTGGCTCCGCCCTGTTTTGTGTGCTTCAATGCGTTTGACAGCAGGTTTGACAGGCATTGCCGCAGACGCTGTGCATCCAGCAGCGCGGCTTTCGGCACATCGTCGGCCATGTGCAAAGTCAGGCTTAGTCCGGCTTGGGTGAACAGCAACCGGTAGGTCGCCGCCGTGCTTTCCAACTCGGCGCGCAGATCGCTTGGCGCGCGGCGGATCGGCAAAAGCCCCTGCCGGATTGCCGACATGTCCAGAATATCATCCAGAATCACCCCGAGGCTTTGCGCCGAAGCCACCAGAATCTCCAGCCGTTCCGTGGTATCGGGATCGGTCGCCAGCGCAAGTTCCGCTTGCCCCATGCCCAGAATGGCGTTCAGCGGCGTGCGAAGTTCGTGGCTCATCTGCGCCAGAAAGCGGCTTTTCGCCTCGTTCGCGGCTTCGGCCGCCTTGCCGCGCCGCATCAATTCGGTGTGCAGCCTGTGGTTCGACCGCATGGCGGTATAGGTATAGGCAATCGCACCGCATGCCGCGAGGCTGGACAAAGCCAGCCCATGCAGATCACCCAACCCCAGCCAGTACACCCCGTTGCCCAGCAAGGTGACAACGCCCACCACCCCCCACCCCATCAGGCCATAGGGCAGATGGATCGCCCGCACGGTGGTCAGTTGCAGCAACGTCATCGTCACGGCCCCGATTGCAATTGCCTTGGCAAAGGGATGCTCCATCTGCCAGATCAGCACCGGCGGCAGGGTGTAGCACGCTTCCATGACCCCGACCGAAACCAGCGAGGCCAGATAGCGCCGCGGCATGCGGGCAGGGTCCAGACCGCGCATAAGGTGAAGGCCCATCCGCTCCATCACCAGATCACAGATCATGGCCAGAAACGGAATCCACACCGGCAGGAACATCGACATCATGCCATAGGTAATGCAGGTGGTTATGGTGCGAACCCATTCCACCCTGCTCAGCAACGCAAATTGCCGGGCGATTTCATCGGCTTGATCCGAAACGGCGACAGGATGCGTGTCGGCGGTCATGGGCTTTCCCTATATAGGCACAGCAGACCGCGCCACACCGCTGCGGTCAATGCCAAATCAGGGCGCAGCCGGCAGGGTGACTGCGATCTCTTGTACCAAGTCCCCTTTGGCCGAGAAGATCAGGATGCGCCCGTCCTTGGTCGTCACGCCAATCCAGCCCGGCCCTTGGGTGATCGCCATCGCCTCGGTCCCCGCAGGCAGGGCAAGGCTTGCAGGCAGGGCGGGGATGCGCCCGTCCGGCATGCGGGTGACAAGCAGGCCAACGATGGTTATGACACCCCCGATCATGGTGATCATCAGCACGATCACCAGCCATTTCAGGAATCGCAGCGCAGGCGGCAGCTCTGGCTGAACAGGAGTATCGGTCATGACAACGTCCTTTCTTGCGGATGCGCCCACGCTGACCATCACGATCGACGAGGATGCCCCTGCGCGTCTTGATAAGGCGCTTGCGGCGGCGGTGCCAGAGGAAGCGGCGCTGTCACGCTCGCGTCTGATGAAGATGATCGACGAGGGCGATGTGCTGCTGGATGGCGTTGCGGTGACCGACCCCAAGACCAAGGTGAAGGCGGGGCAAGCATATACCCTGCGCCTTGCGCCTGCGGTGGATGTGGAAACGCTGGCCGAGGATATCCCGCTGTCGGTGATCTGGGAGGATGGCGATCTGATCGTGATCGACAAACCTGCCGGCATGGTGGTGCATCCCGCCCCCGGCACACCTTCTGGCACGCTGGTCAACGCGCTGCTGCACCATTGCGGCGATACGCTGTCAGGGATCGGCGGCGAACGGCGTCCGGGCATCGTCCACCGCATCGACAAGGACACCACCGGCCTTCTGGTCGTGGCCAAATCCGACCGCGCCCATCACGGGCTTGCCGCCCAGTTCGAGGCGCATACGGTGAACCGGCACTA
Source organism: Rhodobacterales bacterium RIFCSPHIGHO2_02_FULL_62_130 (assembly GCA_001828855.1). Classification (GTDB taxonomy): domain Bacteria; phylum Pseudomonadota; class Alphaproteobacteria; order Rhodobacterales; family Rhodobacteraceae; genus Cypionkella. The sequence goes on from MHZT01000034.1 coordinate 142,017, forward strand.
CCTTGCCGTCGTCAATGGCGTGCCATCGGCCTATGACCCCCGCCTGCGCGGGCTGAAGGGCATCAGCTTTGAGGCGGGCGGCATCCTGAAAATCGCCACCCATCTGGAACGCCACAAGACCGACCGCCAGCGTCAGGCGGTGGTGTGGAACTCGGGCCGCCATGCCGTGACGCGGGCGCGGGTGGTCGAGGATTTCCGCGGCGGTGCTGCACTGATGGAATGTTGGCTGGAAACAGGGCGCACCCACCAGATCCGCGTGCATATGGCCTATGCGGGCCACGGGCTGATCGGGGATCAGACCTATGGCGGCAAGAAAAAAGTTTCTCCGAAACTTTTTGGCGCGCCGGTGGCCGAGATCGGCAACTCCTTCCCGCGTCAGGCGCTGCACGCGGCGACCTTGGGCTTTGAACACCCTGTCACGGGTGAAATGCTGGAGTTTTCCTCGCCGCTGCCCGCCGATCTGGAAGGGCTGATCGAGGCGCTGCGCGGCTGACATTGCTGTGATCGCGCTGACATAAATCTTATCCGCCGACGGAAGGATGCTCATCTGGCGTTAATCTGTGTATGCTAGGCCAGCCCTTGAAGCTGGCAGGATACATACCTACATCGCACGGCCCGGGGGCGAAACCGCACCGGCAAGACAGGGAGCGTCAAGAATGAGCACCTATGCAAACCTTCCGGCACCCAGCCCCGAACAGGGGCTGAACCGCTATATGCAGGAAATCCGCAAGTTCCCGATGCTGGAACCGGAAGAAGAATACATGCTGGCCAAACGCTGGGTCGATCATCAGGACGCCACGGCGGCGCATAAGATGGTCACCAGCCACCTGCGTCTGGCCGCCAAGATCGCCATGGGCTATCGCGGCTATGGCCTGCCGCAGGCCGAGGTGATTTCCGAGGCGAATGTGGGGCTGATGCAGGCGGTCAAACGCTTTGATCCCGAAAAGGGCTTCCGTCTGGCGACCTATGCGATGTGGTGGATCAGGGCCAGCATTCAGGAATATATCCTGCGGTCGTGGTCCTTGGTGAAACTGGGGACGACATCGGCCCAGAAAAAGCTATTCTTCAACCTGCGCAAGGCCAAAGCCAAGGTCGGCGCGCTGGAGGAAGGCGATCTGCGTCCCGAAAACGTCGCCCGCATTGCCACCGATCTGAACGTATCGGAAAGCGAAGTCATCGACATGAACCGCCGTCTGGCCGGTTCGGATGCGTCTTTGAATGCGACCGTGGGCAGCGATGGCGACAGCACCTCGCAGTGGCAGGACTGGCTGGAGGACGAGGACAGCGATCAGGCCGGCGATTACGCCGAAAAGGACGAGTTCGACACCCGCTATGCGTTGTTGCAACAGGCGATGTCGGTTCTGAACGACCGCGAACGTGATGTGCTGGTGAAGCGCCGTCTTGCAGAAACCCCGATCACGCTGGAAGAGCTGTCGGAAAGCTATGGCGTCAGCCGTGAACGCATCCGCCAGATCGAGGTGCGTGCCTTCGAGAAGCTGCAGGAAAAGATGCGCGAACTGGCCAAGGGCAAGGGCATGGTGGTTCCGGCCTGATCTGCGGGGCGGGCACAAAAATTTTAGCTAAAATTTTTGAGGGGGGCCGTCTGCCCCCCTCGGCCGTTCCGGCCTCACCCCCCGAGGATATTTGTGCAAAGGGGATTTCGGAGGCGTTTTGCAGGGCTGATGCAATGATTTTGCGTGATGACGCCGCCTTGCGGACGGTTTTCGTTTGATCGCGGGCGCGGGGGGGGATACCACCCGCGCAAACCACCGGAGCAGAACCATGACCATGCTGGGAACCTTTCTGAAACCCATGCACCCCGAGGGCTATCGCTTTGTCGGGATATTTGCCGCGATCACGCTGGTGCTGTTCTGGCTGTGGGAGCCGCTGGGCTGGTTGGGGCTTGGGCTGACGGTGTGGTGCTATTATTTCTTCCGCGATCCCAAGCGGTCGGTGCCTTTGGGCGAGGGGCTGATCCTCAGCCCGGCTGACGGGGTGGTGTCCTTGATCGAGCCTGCGGTGCCGCCGGTGGAACTGGGCATGGGACCGGAGGCTTTATTGCGGGTGTCGGTATTCATGTCGGTGTTCAACTGCCATGTGAACCGCGCGCCGGTTTCGGGGCAGGTCACGGCGATTGCCTATCGGCCGGGGACGTTTGTGAATGCCTCGCTGGACAAGGCATCGTCGGATAACGAGCGAAATTCCTTGGCGATCCAGATTGCCGATGGCCGCCGCATTGCCGTGGTGCAGATCGCGGGGCTGGTGGCGCGGCGGATCGTTTGCTTTACCAAAGTGGGGCAGAGCTTGCGGGCGGGGGATCGTTTCGGATTGATCCGCTTCGGGTCGCGCCTGGATGTCTATCTGCCGGCAGGTGTGGCGCCGCAGGTTGCGCTGGGCCAGACCATGATCGCGGGCGAGACGGTGATTGCCGATCTGTCCGTCGCCACGCAGCGGTTGGCGCGCACAGAATGACCACGCCGAACAAGGGCCGCCGCGAGTTGCCACTGGTGCAGCTTTTGCCCAATATGATGACCGTTGCCGCGCTCTGCGCCGGTGTTACCGCGATCCGCATGGCGATCACCGGGCGCTTTGATCTGGCGGTGGGGCTGATCATCATCGCGGCGATTTTCGATGCGCTGGACGGGCGTCTGGCCCGTCTGTTGAAATCGGAATCCGAGATCGGGGCAGAGCTGGATTCGCTCTGTGATTTCGTGAATTTCGGCGTGGCTCCGGGCATCATCCTGTATCAATGGGCGCTGTTGGAGATGCCACGCGCGGGCTGGATTGCGGCGCTGGTCTATATCGTCTGCGCGCTGTTGCGGCTGGCCCGGTTCAACATCGGCAACCGCAGCCCCGAGACGCCAACGCTGTCGCATTTCGTGGGTGTGCCGTCTCCTGCGGGGGCGATGCTGGCGCTGTTGCCGCTGTTTTTGGCGCATATGCTGGAAGCAAAACCGATCGCGCCGCAACTGATCGCGCTGTGGATGATCGGTGTGGGCGCTGCGATGATCGGGCGTTTTCCCACCCCGTCCTTCAAATCCGCCACCATTTATGCCGAGCATGTGCGCTTTATCGTTGTCGGCTTCGTGGCCTTGGTGGCGGCTTTGGCCAGCTATCCTTGGGTCACGCTGGTGGCGCTGGATCTGGTCTATCTTGGTATTGTGGCCGGCAATTTGCTGTTGGGGCTTCGCAAGCCAAAGCCCTGACTCGGGCTTGCCCCTGCGCCGCATCGGCCCTACCTTCCGCGCCAACGCATCAGGGAGGGCAGGGCGATGAAAGCTGTGAAATGGGGTGTCTTGGGGGCTGCGAATTTCGCCCGCGAACATATGGCACCTGCGATCCATGCCGCCAAAGGGGCCGAGCTTTACGCCCTTGCCACCTCAAGCCCCGAAAAGGCCGCAGGCTTCACCGCCTTTGCGCCCAATTTGAAAATCCATTCCAGCTATGAGGCGTTGCTGGCCGATCCGGCCATAGAGGCGGTTTATATCCCGCTGCCGAACCATCTGCATGTCGAATGGACGCTCAAGGCGCTGGCGGCGGGCAAGCATGTGCTGACCGAAAAGCCCATCGCCCTGCGCGCGGATGAGATCGACCAGATCATCGCCGCCCGTAATGCCAGCGGCCTGCTGGCCGCCGAGGCCTATATGATCGTGCATCACCCGCAATGGCAGCGCGCGAAGCAATGGCTTGAGGCGGGCGAGATTGGCCAGTTGCGCCATGTCGATGCCGCGTTTTCCTTCCACCTCACCGATATGGACAATATCCGCAACCGCCCCGATGCAGGCGGCGGGTCATTGCGCGACATCGGGGTTTACACCTTTGGCTCGGCGCGCTTTGTCACCGGATCGGAACCCGTCGATCTGTCGGCGCGGCTGATTCTGGACAATGGCATCGACAGCTTTGCCCAAGTGTCGGGCATCATGGATGGCCCGCATGGCCGTTTTACTTATGGCTCGATGACCTCGATGCGGCTTTACAACCGTCAGGTCGTCACCTTTCAGGGTGACAAGGGTATGATCCGGCTGGAGGGCGGTCCCTTCAACGCCAATGTCAACGATCTGGCCGAGGTGGAACTGCACCGCAACGGCAATAGCGTGCTGGTCGAACGCTTCCCCACCGCCAACCAGTATGTGCTGCAGGTTCAGGCCTTTGGCCGTTCGATCCGCGAAGGCGTGGCCTATCCCTGCCCGCTGGAATTCATCAAAGGCACCCAAGCCATGATGGACAAGGTCTATGACGTGGCGGTTGAAATCTCGCTTTGACGCGCGCGCCGATCACCTTTCACGTTGCAGGATCGGTGCTGCGTGATCGGTGGCGGTTGGGGCAGTTTTACGGCCCGCTGGCAGATGGATTGCGCGCGCGCGGGGGCGATGTGCGTCTGGTCATGCATGAACGTGACAAGGTGGCGGCGCAGATCGCAGCGGATGACGGGTTTCATGTGCTGGATCACGGCCAGACCCGTCATCCGCGCGTGCTGAATTCGGGCATCGCCTATATCCTGCCGTTTCGGAACATGGACCCTTGGGGGATACGGGCGTTTTCCTCGATTGCCGCCAAGCATTTTGACCCAGCACGAATCCCGGCCGCCGCCGCCGCCAGTTTTGCGGCGCGGTTGCGGGATCGGCTGATCGGCGGGCGCAGCTCGCGCTATGTGCAGCCTGCGGATGTGCTGCCGGTCCCTTCGGGCTGTGTGGCCGTGTTCTTGCAGACGGAATCGCATCGCTTGGTGGGCGAGACCTGCTATCTGTCGCTGCGCCGGATGGTGACGGCGCTGATGGCGCGGGACGATCCGCGCCCGATCTGTATCAAGCCGCATCCGCGCGATTTTGACAGTGACACCCATGAATGGCTGCACGCGCAGAGCTTGGCCGATCCCCGTGTGCAGATTGTGGCCGCCAATATCCACGATATTCTGTCCGCCTGCGATGTGGTGGTGACGATCAATTCCGCCGTCGGAATCGAGGCGATGCTGCATGGCAAGCCGGTGGTGCTGTGCGGTCACGCCGATTTTCACCACTGCGCGGTGACGGTGAAAACCATTGATACGATGGAGGAAGGCGTGGCGCAGGCCTTGGCAGGGGACTGGCCGCACGAAGCCTATCTCTATTGGTATTTCGTCCGCCATTGCCTCTCGCCGCTGCGAAAGACGCTGGTGCAGGATTTTCTGGGCAAGGTGGGCGGCGCAGGGTTTGACGTGGCGCAGTTCGGGTTGAAGTAACCCAAGCACTTTCCAGCCTGAGCCATCAAAAGGTTAAGGAACCTCTAACGACATCCCCTAACCCCTTGATTTCCAAAGCGTCAAGACAGTCCCGAGTCGGGACCGCCCCAAACCCGCGTAGGTCGGGGTTCACCCCGACTCGAAGTCCCTTACCCCTCCATCGCCTCCAACTCGTCAATGAACCCCGCGATCATCGAAAGCCCCTTGTCCCAGAATTTCGGGTCCGACGCGTCCAGCCCGAAGGGGGCCAGCAATTCCTTGTGATGCTTCGATCCGCCCGCCTTCAGCATCTCGAAATACTTGTCCTCGAACCCCTCCAGCCCGTCCGCATAGGCCGCATAAAGCGCGTTCACGAGGCCATCCCCGAAGGCATAGGCATAGACATAGAAGGGCGAGTGAACGAAATGCGGGATATAGGCCCAGAAGGTTTCATAGCCGTCCATGAATTCAAACGCATCGCCAAGCGATTGCGCCTGCACCGACATCCACAGCGCGTTGATATCGTCGGGCGTCAACTCCCCTTCCGCGCGGGCCGCATGAAGCTTGCATTCGAAATCGTAAAACGCGATCTGGCGGACCACAGTGTTGATCATGTCCTCGACCTTGCCCGCCAGCAGGGTCTTTTTCTCGGCCGGAGTCTTGGCCTGATCCAGCAGGCGGCGGAAGGTCAGCATCTCACCAAACACCGATGCGGTTTCCGCAAGCGTCAGTGGGGTGGATGACAAAAGCTCGCCCTGCGCCGCCGCCAAGACCTGATGCACGCCGTGGCCCAACTCATGCGCCAGCGTCATCACATCGCGCGGTTTGCCCAGATAGTTCAGCATCACATAGGGGTGGGCGGTGGTCACGGTCGGATGGGCAAAGGCGCCCGGGGCCTTGCCGGGTTTCACCCCCGCATCGATCCAGCCCTTGGTGAAGAACGGCTCCGACACCTCAGCCATGCGCGGATCAAAGGCGGCATAGGCCTCTTGCACGGTGCGCCGCGCCTCGTCCCAGCCCACCAGTTTCGGGGTGTCGATCGGCAGGGGGGCGTTGCGGTCCCAGACCTGCAGCGTTTCCAGCCCCATCCACTTGGCCTTGAGCCGGTAATAGCGGTGCGACAGTTTCGGATAGGCCGCGACCACCACATTGCGCAGCGCCTCGACCACCTCGGGTTCGACGTGGTTGGACAGGTGGCGGCCATGCTGCGGGCTGGGCATCTTGCGCCAGCGGTCATGGATTTCCTTTTCCTTGGCCAGCGTGTTGTGGACCCGCGAGAACAGCTTGATGTTCTTGTCAAACACCACCGCCAAAGCCCGCGCCGCCGCCTCGCGCTTGGTGCGGTCGGTGTCGGTCAGCAGGTTCAGCGTGGCTTCAAGGTTCAGGTCTTCCTCTTCGCCCGCGACGCTGAACATCAGCCCCGCCATGGTTTCATCAAACAGCTTGTTCCACGCGCTGGCCCCCACAACGGATTCGTCGTGCAGGAACGTCTCCAACTCATCCGACAACTGGTAGGGGCGCATGGCGCGCATACGGTCGAACACGGGTTTATAGCGTGCAAGGGCTGCGTTTTCGGCCAGCAGGCGGTTCAGGTGGTCATCCTCCAGCCGGTTGAACTCAAGGCTGAAGAACACAAGCGGCGTTGTGAAGGTGGTGATGCGGTCCTGCATATCGGCCATGAACTTGGCGCGGTCACTGTCCATCGTGTTCTGGTAATAGCGCAGGCCCGCATAGGACATCAGCTTGCCCGCCACCGTCTCGATGGACTCATAGGTCTGCACACAGGCGAGCAGTTGTGCCGCAGTCTGGTCCGCCAGCTTGCCTTTGTAATCAGCCTCGAACGCTACGACGGTGGTTTCGACATAGGCAAGGTCGGTCTCCACCTCGGGCGCTTCGGGGCTGGTGTAAAGATCGGTCAGATCCCACTCGGGCAGATCGCCAAAGCTGTTGGAGCCGATGCGGGCGTCGAAAACCGGGCGGGGCAGGGAAAGCGGCATTGGGAACCTCGTATAAATCTTTTCCCCATCTAGGGGCTTGGGTGGGGGGGCTGCAAGGGCGCGCCGCCGGAACGGCGTGTTTGCCCAAGTTTTAGGCAGATGCCCGATTATTCCCGCAGATCGGGGTGTAAACCCTTTACCTGCCCGATCCACGGTTCTTTACTGACCCTATTCACGGTGCGAGGGCGGCCTATGACGACCTATTTCAACGAAATGTTTCAAGATGGCCGCGTGCGGGCGCCATATGCGGGGCTGGAAGGGTGGACCAACGATATGCCCGCCGACCGCCGCCTTGCCAAACAGGCCGAGGCCGAGGCGCTGTTCCGCCGGATTGGCATCACCTTTGCCGTCTATGGCGAGGGCGGCGATCCCGACCGTCTGATCCCCTTTGATATGTTTCCGCGCGTGTTCACGGGGGCGGAATGGGCGCGGCTGGAAAAGGGCATCAAGCAACGGGCGCGGGCGCTGAATGCGTTTCTGGTCGATGTCTACGGGCGCGGCGAGATTGTGCGCGCAGGGCTGATCCCCGCGCGACTGGTCTATCAGAACGAGGCTTACGAGCAGGCCGTGTCCGGCTTTACCCCGCCCAAGGGGGTCTATTCGCATATTGTCGGCGTCGATATCGTCCGCACGGGGCCGACTGATTTCTATGTCTTGGAGGACAACTGCCGCACGCCCTCGGGGGTGTCCTATATGCTGGAATCCCGCGAGATGATGATGCGGATGTTCCCTGACCTGTTCCGCGAAAACCGGATCGAACCCGTGGACAACTATCCCGAAAAGCTGCGCCGCACCCTTGCCAGCGTGGCGCCGCTGAAATGCGAAAAAGACCCGACCGTGGTGATCCTGACCCCGGGGCATTTCAATTCGGCCTATTACGAACACAGCTTTCTGGCCGATCTGATGGGGGTGGAACTGGTCGAGGGGCAGGATCTGTTCGTCGATGGCGCGTTTGTCTATATGCGGACGACGCAAGGGCCAAAGCGGGTCGATGTGATTTACCGCCGCATCGATGATGCCTTTATTGATCCGCTGTGCTTCCGCCCCGACTCCATGCTGGGGGTGCCGGGCTTGATGGATGTGTATCGCTCGGGTGGCGTGTCGATTTGTTCCGCGCCGGGGGCAGGGGTGGCCGATGACAAGGCGGTTTACACCTATGTGCCGGAAATGGTGCGGTTTTATCTGGGCGAAGAGCCTATTCTGAAGAACGTGCCGACATGGAAATGCGCCCAAAACGATGATCTGAAGTATGTCACCGAAAATCTGGCCGAGTTGGTGGTGAAAGAGGTCCATGGCTCGGGCGGATACGGCATGCTGGTGGGACCGAAATCGACCAAGGCCGAGATCGAGGAGTTTCGCGCGCGTATCATGGCCGATCCCTCGAACTACATCGCCCAGCCGACGCTGGCGCTGTCGACAACGCCCACCTTTGTCGAGGAAGGCATTGCGCCGCGACACGTCGATCTGCGACCCTATTGCCTTGTGGGGGAAAGGATCGAACTCGTCCCCGGCGGGCTGACACGGGTGGCGCTGCGCGAGGGCAGTCTTGTGGTGAACTCGTCCCAAGGCGGCGGCGTCAAGGATACCTGGGTGTTGGCGGAGTAGACCGATGTTGAGCAGAACCGCAGACAACCTTTACTGGATCGCCCGCTATATGGAGCGCGCCGAAACCGCCGCCCGCCTGTTGGAGGTTGGCGCGCGCATCTCGCTGTTGCCAACGGTGGGCGGCTATCGCAATGACTGGGACAGCCTGCTGCGCGCCAGTGGCAACGCCACGGGCTATGCCGCCAAATATGGCGCGCCGGCACAGGCGCAGATCGAAAGCTATCTGTTCTTTGACCGCGACAACCCCAATTCCGTGGCCTCCTGCCTGACCTCGGCGCGTGAAAGCGGGCGGATCGTGCGGACGGCCCTGACAACGCAGGTCTGGGACGCGCTGAACACCGCGTTTCAGGAACTGCGCCAGATCGAATCCGCGCGCGGTGTGCAGGAACTCTCGCGGCTGACCGATTGGGTGATGCGGCACACCGCGATGGTGCGCGGTGCGATTGATGCCACCCTGTTGCGGAACGACGGCTATAACTTTCTCAATCTGGGCTACTATCTGGAACGGGGCGACAGCACGGCGCGTCTGATGGATGTGAAATACTACGTCTTGCTGCCGCGCGCCGATTATGTCGGTTCAGGTCTGGACAATGACCAATGGTCGATGCTGCTGCGGGCAATGTCGGCGCATCGTGCATTCCACTGGGCCTATGGCGGCGAGATCACCTCGGCCAAGATCGCGGATTTCCTGATCCTCAACCCGCAATGCCCGCGGTCGCTGATCACCTGCGTTGCGGGGATGAACAACCATATCGGGCGCTTGGCCAAGCACTACGGCCAGACCACTCCGGCCCAGGCGGCGGCGGCGCGGATGCTGTCGGAACTGGAGAGGCTGACGGCAGATGCGATCTTTGATGAAGGACTGCACGAATTCCTCTCCCGCTTTATCCGCGAGACGGCGGGATTGGGCGGAGTGATCCATGACAGCTATCTAAGCGGAGATATGCACTGATGCTGCTGACAGTCGATCATGTAACCCGCTATCGCTATGACCATCCTGTGCGCGGCGTTGTGCAAAGCCACCGGCTGATGCCGTCCCGTTTTGACGGGCAAAAGGTGATCGACTGGCAGGTGACGGTGGCGGGCGGTGTCGCGGGCGGGGCGTTCCGCGATGGCGCGGGCGATTGGGTGCAGGGCTGGACAGTGGCGGGGCCAGTGTCGGAAATCGAGGTGCGGGTGACAGGCACGGTCGAGACCACCGATCTTGCGGGCGTGCTGAAAGGCCACCGCGAGACCGCGCCACCCGAAGCCTATCTGCGCGCGACGGCGGCGACAGAAGCGGATGCGGCGCTGGTGGAACTGTCGGAACTGGTTACGGGGGCCGAGAACGTGCTGGCCGGATGCCATGCGCTTGCGGCGGCAATATCGGAGGCGATTGCCTATGTGCCGGGGTCCACAACCGCCGATACCACCGCCGCGCAAGCCTTGGCCCAAGGCGAGGGCGTGTGCCAGGACCATGCCCATGCCCTGATTGCGGCGGCGCGGGCGGCGGGGTTGCCTGCGCGTTATGTCTCGGGCTATTTGCAGGCGGGAACCGGCGTTTCGGACGAAGCCGCCCATGCCTGGGCCGAGCTTTATGTCGCGGGAATCGGCTGGATCGGTTTTGATCCGGCCAATCGCTGCTGCCCGGATGCACGCTATATCCGGCTGGGATCGGGGCTTGACGCCGAAACTGCCGCGCCGATCCGTGGCACCTCGCGCGGGGGCGGTGCGGAAAGTCTGGCTGTGACGGTTGCGGTCCAGATGCAGGAACAATAGGGTCCATCCCGCACAGACGGAGGGGATGATGACCTATTGCGTAGGCCTTTTGCTGAATGATGGCATGGTGTTGCTGTCCGATACCCGCACCAATGCGGGCTTGGACAACATTGCCACCTATCGCAAGATGTTCCACTTTGAAGTGCCGGGAGATCGGGTGATCTCGATCACAACGGCCGGAAGCCTGTCGGTGACGCAAACCACCATCGCACGGCTGCGCGAAGCGGCGGATGACCCGGACGCGACCGAGGAAACCTCGATCCTGAAGGCTCCGACGATGCTGAAAGTGGCGTCGATCATCGGCAATATGCTGTGCAAGGTGCGGCAAGAGATCGACGAAAAGCTTTCGACGATGAAGCAAGGCGCTTCGGCCAGCATGATCGTGGCGGGGCAAAGGAAAGGCGGCGCGATGCGGCTGTTCCTGATCTATCCCGAAGGCAATTTCATTCAGGCCACCGAGGACACGCCGTTCCTGCAAATCGGCGAGCATAAATACGGCAAGCCGATTCTGGATCGGGTGGTCAAGCCTGCAACCTCGCTGGCAGATGCGGAAAAAGCGGTCCTGCTGTCGATGGATTCGACGCTGCGCTCGAACCTGTCGGTCGGGATGCCGCTGGATCTGGCGGTGATCGAGGCGGGCGATCTGCGCCTGTCACGCACCCGCCGGATCGAGGCGGGCGACGAAAGCTTCCGCGCCATGTCCGAAGGCTGGTCCCGCGCCCTGCGCGACGGCTTCGCGCAGATCAAGCTGTAAAGGGCGTCGGCGTTCATCTTGGCTTAAATACTCCCGCCGGAGGCTCTGTCGCGGGCGCGCAGGGTGCCTCCGGCGGGAGTATTTAAGCCAAGATGAAATGCAAGGCCGTTCAGCGGTGTTTGCTGAAAAGCTCGGCTGCGCTGTCGAAAAAGCGGGCGCGGGTGGCGGGGCGTTCCATGATGACCTCATGTTCCGCGGCAGGGTAAAGATCAAGCCGCCCATCCGGCCAACGCGCCATGCGGGCGTGGATCGGGCCGACATCGACGATCTTTTCCTGCGTTCCCAAGGCGACAACGGCCGCAACGGCGGGTGAGGGTTCCAGCATCAGCGCATGACATTCGCTGAGTGCAGCCTTGAGCCAGCCCAAAGACGGGCCGCCCAAGACCAGATCGGGTTGCGCCATCGCCTGTTGGCGCATGTAATCCCACATCTCGGCATCGGTGGTCAGCGAATTGCCCAGAAAGGGGGAGTCCAGCACATAGGTCTTGGCTCCGGTTCCCGGTGCATAGCGGCCATCGAAGGAAAACCAGCGCGAGGCGGTGGAAAGCGCCACGGCCAGCGGGCGCATCCATGCCGCGATCAGAATCCCCCACATCGGGGCGGAAAACATCGCCGCCTGAAAGGGCAGGCCGCGCAGCAGTGCCCGCAGCCCGATGCAGCCCCCCATCGAATGGGCCATCAGGTAATAGGGTTCGGGCAGACCTTGCGCGCGCGCATAGGTCAGAACCGCATCCAGATCGGTCTGGAATTCCGCAAAATCATCGACATGACCGACAAGGCGGTCGGGCAGGGCGCGGGCTGCAAGGCCTTGGCCGCGCCAGTCCAGCGTCAGCGTGGCATAGCCGCGCTGGGCCAGATCGGTGGCGGCGCGGCCATATTTTTCGATATATTCGGTGCGGCCGGGCAGCAGGAATACGGTGCCATGCGTCGCCTGCGGGTTCCACAGACCGGCGCGAATTTTCACGCCGTCGGCTGCGGTCAGCCAGACCGCCCGCCCGCCCTGCGGCCCCTCGGCTACGGCGTTGAAAAACGGGGCGTCGGTCACGCCAGCGCCGCGCCAAGTTGCATGGCAAGTCCCATCGAGCCGTCAACCGACAGCTTGCCGGTCATGAAGGCGGTGGTCGGGTTCATATTGCCCTCCAGCATGGCCTGAAACACCTCGGCACTGGCGGTCAGGGTGACATCGGCGGGATCGTCGCCCACGCGCACGCCGTCACTGTCCACCATGATCGCGCCCTCGCCGGTGATCACGAATTTCGCCACACCGTCAAACGATGCCAGCTTGGCCGCCAATTTGGCGGCGGCTACGGTGATCACATCGCTCATCTCTATCTCCTTCGTGAACATCGCACGGCTGGTATTTCGCGCCCCATGCGTTACCTTCCCCGTTATGAAAGTCCTGCACGCGTTTCACAATCATATCCTTGCGGCACTTGTGCTGCTTTTCGCCGGTTGCCTGCCTGCCACCGCGCAGACGGCCAAGTTGGACGATCTTTTCGCACAATTGCTGACAACCGATGAAGAAGGCGCCAAGGATATCGAGGCAGAGATCTGGATCGAGTGGTCGAAATCCGGATCACCTGCGATGGATCTGTTGCTGGAGCGCGGGCGACAGGCCATGGCCGAAGGCTATCCCGACATTGCCATCGAGCATTTCACCGCCCTGATCGACCATGCCCCCGAGTTTGCCGAAGGCTGGAACGCGCGGGCCACGGCCTATTACAACACCGGCGATTTTGGCCCCTCGATTGCAGATATTGGCCATGTGCTGACGTTGAACCCGCGCCATTTCGGGGCGATGGCGGGTCTGGCCGCGATCTTTGAGGAACTTGACCGCCCCGAACAGGCACTTGAGGTTTATCGCGCCGCCCTTTCTATACATCCGCAGCAACCCGACGTATTGGACGCCATCAAGCGGCTAGAGTCCGATCTGAAGGGCCAAGACCTGTAAGGGCAAACAGATATGAACGCGACCCACAAGGTCACGGGGCAGGTTACGGCGGTCCTTGGGCCGACCAATACCGGCAAAACCCATTACGCGATCGAGCGGATGCTGGCCCATCGCACCGGCGTCATCGGCCTGCCGCTGCGTCTTTTGGCGCGCGAGGTCTATGATCGCATCGTGGCCACACGCGGGCCTTCGGTGGTGGCGCTGGTGACGGGCGAGGAACGCATCGTTCCCGACCGCGCGCAGTATTGGGTCTGCACGGTCGAGGCGATGCCGCTGGAGATCGGTGCGGATTTCGTGGCGGTGGACGAGATCCAGCTTTGCGCGGATCTGGACCGTGGCCATATCTTCACCGACCGTCTGCTGCGGGCGCGCGGGTTGCACGAGACACTGTTTCTGGGTGCTGAAACCATGCGCGGCGCGATTGCGGGGCTGATCCCGAATGTGCAGTTCTACAAGCGGGATCGCCTGTCAGAATTGACCTATACCGGATCGAAAAAGATCAGCCGGATGCCGGAACGCAGCGCCATCGTCGGCTTTTCGGTGGAAAACGTCTATGCGATTGCCGAATTGATCCGCCGCACCAAGGGCGGTTGCGCGGTGGTGATGGGCGCGCTGTCGCCCCGCACGCGCAATGCTCAGGTGGCTTTGTATCAGAACGGCGATGTCGATTATCTGGTGGCCACCGATGCCATCGGCATGGGGCTGAACCTTGATATCAAGCACATCGCCTTTTCCGCTACGGCCAAGTTTGACGGCCGTCGGATGCGTGGACTTTATCCGCAAGAACTGGCGCAGATCGCAGGACGGGCAGGGCGGCACACCCAGAACGGCACCTTTGGCGTGACGGGCGAAGCGCGGCCCTTTGATGAGGACATCATCGAGGCGATTGAGAACCACCAGTTCGAGCCGGTCCGCAAACTGCAATGGCGCAATCATGAACTGGAATTCGGCACGGTAGAAAAGCTGATCCGCAGTCTGGAATACCCCACCTCGAATCCGTGGCTTTCGCGCGCCCGCGATGCCGATGATCTTCTGGCGCTGAAGCACCTGTCGCAATTGGCCGAAGTCATTGACAAGCTGACCAGCCCGCAACGGGTGCGGCTGTTGTGGGATGTCTGCCGCGTGCCGGATTTCCGCTCGTCCTCGGAAACCGAACACACGGCCCTTCTGGCGCGGTTGTTCGAGTTTCTTACGGGCAGGGGGCTGGCACAGACGCGAATCCCCTCGGACTGGATGGCAAAGGCTGTTGCGCGGATCGATAAACCGGCTGGCGACATCGAAACCATCTCGAAACGTCTGGCCTATATCCGCACCTGGACCTATGTTGCACAGCGCAAGGGCTGGGTTGAGAACGAAAGCCATTGGCGCGACGAGACGCGCGCTGTAGAAGACCGCCTGTCAGATGCGCTGCATGCAGCCCTGACGCAAAGATTTGTTGACCGGCGCACCAGCGTTCTGCTGCGGCGGTTGAAGCAGAAGGAGACCCTCGTGGCCGAGGTGAATGACAAGGGCGAAGTGACGGTCGAAGGCGAATTCGCCGGTCGTCTTGAAGGGTTCCGGTTCCGGCAGGATGCAACCGCATCCGCGGATGAGGGGCGCACGTTGCGGCAAGCGGCATTTGCCGCGCTAAAGCCCGAGTTCCATCTGCGCGCGGACCGTTTCTACAACGCCCCCGATACCGAGCTGGACTTTACCGAACAGGGCGGCCTGATGTGGGGCAGCAATGCGGTGGGCAAGCTGGTCAAGGGCGCGGAAGTGACCCGTCCGGCTGTCGAAGCCTTTGTCGATGAAGAGGCGG
The DNA here is from genome assembly GCA_001828855.1 of Rhodobacterales bacterium RIFCSPHIGHO2_02_FULL_62_130. Classification (GTDB taxonomy): domain Bacteria; phylum Pseudomonadota; class Alphaproteobacteria; order Rhodobacterales; family Rhodobacteraceae; genus Cypionkella. The sequence goes on from MHZT01000034.1 coordinate 157,077, forward strand.
GCGTGGACGTGGCCGAAAAGGTCCGCCGTCGCTTGCAGCATTTCATCGACCGCAAGGTGGCCGCCCAGTTCGAACCGCTGCTGGCCTTGGGCCGCGATGAAACCCTGACAGGTCTTGCCAAGGGCTTTGCCTTCCGCATGGTCGAAGGTCTGGGCGTGATCGCGCGCGAAGACATTGCCAATGAAGTCAAAGAGTTGGACCAAGAGGCCCGTGGCGCGCTGCGGAAACATGGCGTGCGCTTTGGTCAGTTCACCGTGTTCCAGCCTGCGCTGCTGAAACCCGCACCGACGCGCTTGCGTCTGGTGCTGTGGTCGCTGTGGAACGGGCTGCAAGAGTTTCCCGAAAGCCCGCCTCCGGGTCTGGTGACCATCCCGAACATCACCGAAGTGCCGAAATCGCACTACACTCTGGCGGGTTACCATCCGGCAGGCAGCCGTGCGATCCGCATCGATATGCTGGAGCGTCTGGCCGATATCCTGCGGACCAAGGACAGCCGCGCTGGGTTCGAGGCCACGCCGGACATGCTGTCGATCACCGGCATGACGCTGGAGCAGTTCAGCGACCTGATGGGTGGTCTGGGCTATAAGGGCGAGAAGGCCGAACGCGCCAAGGTCAAGGCGGCGGCTCCGGTGCCTGTGGCCGTTGATCCCGACGCCCCTGTGCAGCCGATCCCCGAAGGCGAATCAGCCTTCGTGCAGCCCGATCCCGAAGCGGCCCCCGAAATGGAGTCGTTCTACACCTTCACCTGGGCGCCGAAACCGCGCCCGCGTCCAGAACGCCCCGCGCGGCCTGAACGCGCGCCCCGCAAAGAGGGCGATGCCCCGCGTGGCCCGCGCCAAGACCGTGGCCCCCGCAAGGAAGGCGAGGCCCGTAAAGAGGGGGATGCGCGTCCTGATCGTGGTCCGCGCCCCGAGGGCGACAAGGGGCCGCGCCGTGACGGCGATAAAGGCCCGCGCCGCGAAGGTGGCTACAAGGGCAATCAGGGCGGCAAGCCCGGCGGCAAGCGTGATGACCGCGACAACAAGCCCAAGGCTTTCGAGGCCCGCCCGCCGCGTCCCGAAAAGCCGATTGATCCTGACAACCCCTTCGCCGTGTTGATGGCGCTGAAGTCCAAGGGCTGATTGGCCGGCCCGGGCGCAAAACCTAATCCCTTTGTCCAGCCCAAGCTGCGGCTGGACAAATGGCTTTGGGCGGCCCGCTTTTTCAAGACCCGCGCCCTTGCCGCCGATGTGGTCGAAGAGGGCCATCTTCGGATCAACGGCCAGCGCTGCTGGAAACCCGCGCACGGGGTCGGGGCAGGGGATGTGCTGACCTTTGCTCAAGGCCGCCGCATCCGCCTGATCCGTGTGCAGGCGCTGTCGGAACGGCGCGGTCCTGCGGGTGAGGCGCAGGCACTTTACACCGATCTTGACCCGCAACCGGACGATCCCGCCGCTTCCCCCCTTGAATGATCCGCGCGGCTTGACTAGTCAGGCACCGCGAGGACTAGAGGAATTCAGCATGACCTATGTGGTGATCGACAACTGCATTGCCTGCAAATACACCGACTGCGTCGAAGTCTGTCCGGTGGATTGCTTTTACGAAGGCGAAAACATGCTGGTCATCCATCCGGATGAATGCATCGACTGCGGCGTGTGCGAACCCGAATGCCCCGCCGACGCGATCCGCCCCGATACCGAACCGGATATGGAGGAATGGGTGTCCTTCAACCGCAAGTATTCCGAAATGTGGCCGGTGATCGTCACCAAGAAAGACCCGCTGCCCGAAGCCACCGAGCGCGATGGCGAAACCGGCAAGCGCGCCAAGTATTTCTCGGAAGAGCCGGGTCTGGGCGGTTAAGGCCATTTGGTCGATTCGTGAACGCTGCGTTCACGAATCAGGCAGTTTGTGAAATTTCTTGCGTTTTCAGGGGGCAAAGCCGCCTTCCTTGATTCTTGTTGCAGTTGGAATCACGTCATTTTTGTGTTATACAATGCACACAAACAATCACGAACGCCTGACACCCCGCTTGGTGCTGCTCGCCCAAGCAGGATTTTTTGTCGAAATAAGGACCAAATCGCTGGGGCCGTTTTTCCCCAGTCGGTCATTTTTCGTCTGAAAAGGCCTTCTGACCGAGGAACCGACTGAATGACCAAGACCAAGAAGCCTGATTTCCGCCCCAACGAGTTTGTGGTGTATCCCGCGCATGGCGTGGGCCGGATCATCTCGATCGAAGAACAGGAAATCGCGGGCATCCAACTGGAGCTGTTCGTGATCTCGTTCGAAAAGGACAAGATGACGCTGCGCGTCCCGACGCATAAGGCGACCGAAATCGGGATGCGTCAACTGTCCTCGCCCGATGTGGTGACCAAGGCTCTGGACACGCTGAAGGGCAAGGCCCGCGTCAAGCGTGCGATGTGGTCGCGCCGCGCGCAGGAATATGAACAGAAGATCAACTCGGGCGATCTGATGGCGATTGCCGAAGTGGTGCGCGACCTGCACCGCTGTGACGATCAGCGCGAACAGTCCTATTCCGAGCGTCAGCTTTATGAAGCCGCGCTGGAACGTCTGACCCGCGAAGTCGCCGCCGTGTCGTCTCTGGACGAGGCGGGCGCTGCCAAGAAGGTGGATGAAGTTCTGGTCACCCGCGCCGCTTGATCTTCGCTTAAATCGGGCAAACGGCGGCCCCTCGGGCCGCCGTTTTGCATTTCACAGGCTTGCCGCTACTAACAGAACCGCCGCCTCGGCCAGTTGTTGCGAGGCTCCCAGAATATCGCCGGTCTGCCCGCCGATCTTGGCCTTGGCATAGGCCCCAAGGCCCGAGGCCGCCGCCGCCGCCAGCAGCGCCATCGGGACTGCCGCCCATCCCGCAAACACCAAGGCCAGCACCACGGCCAGCGCCCCCGCCGCATAGGCTGCGCCCTGTGACGGTTGCCCCACCATCGCAGACAAGCCGCTGCCGCGCGCGTTGGGCAGGGCGGCCATCAGCGCCGCCATCGGCACCCGGCTGATCGCCCCCGCTGCCAGCACCGCGCCCCAATGCCCCGCTGACAGCACCGCAGCCAAAGCCGACCAGCGCAGCAGCGTCACCAGCAGCAGCGCCAGCGTGCCATAGCTGCCGATGCGGCTGTCCTTCATGATCTCCAGCCGCCGTTCCTTGTCGCGCCCGCCGAAAAGACCGTCGGCGGTGTCGGCCAGCCCGTCCTCATGAAGCCCCCCCGTCAGCAGCGCCTGCACACCCAGCACCAATGCTGCAGCCGGTCCCGCCGGAACACCACAACCCATCGCCACCGCGCCCGCAACTGCCGCAATCCCCGCCACCGCAAGCCCCACCACCGGCCAGCCCCAACAGGCATCGGGGCGTGGCGCGCGCGCAAGCGGCACCGGAATACGGGTCAGCAGGCCAAAGCCGCCCACCAGATCGGCAAGGAGAGGGGTGCTGTCGCGGCTGATCATCGCGGTGTCCTTTCTGGGATGGTCAAGGCGGTCCGCAATCGGTAGCCAAGCGCATCACGGATCACAACCGAAAGAACCGCCATGACCGCGCCCTTTGCAAGCCTTGATGATTTCGCAGCCCTTCTGTCGAACCTGCCCGCACGCGACGCGGCGGCGGTTGAAGCTGCCCGCGCGCGCAATGGCCAGTTGACCAAGCCGCCGGGCGCCTTGGGCCGGCTGGAGGATCTGGCGATCTGGGTGGCGGGCTGGCAGGGCAATGGCCGCCCGTCGATCAAAGCCCCGCAAGTCATCATCTTCGCCGGAAACCACGGCGTCACCGCGCAGGGCGTTTCGGCCTTTCCGGCGGAAGTGACGGTGCAGATGGTCGCCAACTTCAAGGCGGGCGGTGCGGCGATCAACCAGTTGTCCAAGACATTCGGCGCGGAGATGTCGGTTCATGCGCTGGATCTGGATACCCCCACCGCCGATTTCACCCAAAGCCCTGCGATGACCGAGGCCGAGGTTGTTGCGGCGCTGGCGACCGGCTGGAATGCCGTCAACTCCGACACCGATCTGCTGGTCGTGGGCGAGATGGGTATCGGCAACACCACCGCCGCCGCCGCGATGGCGACCGCGCTGTTTGGCGGCGCGCCCGAGGAATGGGTGGGCCGTGGCACTGGCGTTGACGATGCGGGGCTGATCCGCAAGGCAAAGGTTGTGGCGGCAGGCGTGGCGCTGCATGCGGCGCTGCTGTCCGACCCGTTGCAAGTCTTGCGCTGCCTTGGCGGGCGCGAGATTGCGGCGATGGCCGGTGCGATGGCGCGCGCGCGGTTGCTGGGCGTGCCTGTGATCCTTGACGGCTTTATCGCCTGTGCGGCGGGCGCGGTGCTGCACCGCGCAGTCCCCGGCGCGCTGGATCATACCATCGCTGGCCACCAAAGCGCCGAAGCCGCGCATGGCCGCTTGCTGGCGATCTTGGGCAAGGAGCCGCTGCTGTCACTCGGCCTGCGGCTGGGCGAAGGGTCGGGGGCCGCGCTGGCCATCGGTATCGTGCAGGCGGCAGTGGCCTGTCATTCCGGCATGGCAAGCTTTGCCGAGGCGGGCGTTTCTGACGGCTGATCGGCAAGCTGACCGGATGGCGGCTGATCCTCGGCCGCCATCGGGCGCACCTGATAAAGCTCGTCGATCAACGCGGTTTCCATGTCGGCCTCAAGCTGTTTGGCACGATCGACATAGGCGGCATTCAGATGGACGGGCTGACCCGGCACCCAAACCTCGGCCAGATCGCGCATCGCGGCGCGGTCCACCCGCCAGAAGGTCTGCGACAGCTTGGAGGCTTCGTATTCCGAAAACCCCATGTTTTCCAACACATAACGCCCCGCGCGGACCGAGCTGTCGAAGGTCTCGCGCACGGTGTCATTCGCCCCTGCCTGATACAACTCGTAAGTATGCACACGGTCGCGGGCGCGGGCGACAATGTGGATGTCGGGGCGGACAGAGCGCGCGTATTTTACGATGCGCGTGGCGTTATCGGCATCATCCACCGCCACCACCAGCACTTGTGCGTCGGACAGGCCCGCCGCCTGCAGCAGTTCGGGGCGTGACGGATCACCGAAAAAGCCTTTCACCCCAAAGCGGCGCATGGTTTCGATGGTGGTCATATCGCTGTCCAGCACCACCGTCGGCACGCCCGATGTCCGCACCAGCCGGTTGACCACCTGCCCGAACCGGCCGATCCCTGCGATGATGACCTGACCCTTTTCGTCGATCTCGTCCGGCGCAACCTCTTGCCCGCGCGACGAGAAACGCTCGGTCAGCTTGTCATAGGCGATGAACAGCAGGGGGGTCAGCAGCATCGACAGGCTGACCACAAGCAGCGCCATCTGCCCCGCCGCCAGCGGCAACGCCCCTTCGCTGCGGGCAAAGCTGACGATCAGAAAGCCGAACTCGCCGCCCTGTGCCAAGGCCAACGAAAACAGCCAGCGGTCGTGGCGTTTCAGACGGAACACAAAGGCGATCCCGGCCAAAATCGCGGCCTTGAGCGTCATCATGCCCAGCGTCAGGCCCAGCACCACAAAGGGTTCGCGCAGCAGCATGGCAAAGTTGATACCAACACCGACGGTCATGAAAAACAGGCCCAGCAGCAGACCCTTGAACGGTTTCAGATCGGCCTCAAGCTGATGCCGAAACTCCGAGTTGGCCAGAACCACGCCCGCCACAAAGGTGCCAAGCGCGGGCGACAGACCTACCAGCATCATCAGAAACGCGATGCCCAGCACCATCAGCAACGAGATGAAGGTGGACATTTCGGGCAGCTTGGCCGCGTGGACAAAGCGGAAGATCGGGCGGCTTAGGTAATTGCCCGCCAGCACGATGCCCGCCACAATCGCCAGCGTCAGCAGCGTCGCCGCCCAGCCCGGAAGTTGCTGCACGATGGTTAGCAGCGGTTCGGCGGCACCTTCGACGGTGGGGGCCACTTCGGGATTGGAGACGCCGAACTGATCCGAAGTTGGCCCCTGAATTTCGGGCAGCGACATCAGCGGGATCAACGCAAGCATCGGGATCACCGCGATATCCTGCGTCAGCAGCACCGACAGCGCCGACCGCCCCCCAGCCGTTCGCATCAGATTCTTTTCTGTCAGCGTTTGCAGCACGATAGCCGTTGATGACAAAGACACCAGCATCCCGCCCAGCAAACCTACGCTGAATGTCTGCCCCATCCACATCAGAAACCCGGTCACCGTCGCCGTGGTCAGCGCCACCTGCGCGCCGCCCATGCCCAGCAGGCGATGCCGCATCTCCCACAGCGCGCGCGGTTCCAGCTCCAGCCCGATCAGGAACAGCATCAGCACCACGCCAAATTCGGCAAAATGCTGCAGATCCGCAGTTTCGGCTCCCGCAAGACCAAAGACCGGACCCACCAGAATACCCGCCGCCAGATAGCCCAGCACCGAGCCTAACCCAAGGCGGACAGCCAAAGGCACCACCAGAACGGCAGTCCCAAGGTAGATCGAGGCTTGCAGCAGAAAACTTTCCATCGGCGGCTTTCAGAACTCAGGTCGGCAGGGGGGCATCGGATTTCAACTGGTCCATCACGATCTGGCTTTGCACCCGCGCGACGGCAGGGTGGGGCAGCAAAAGCTGATGGATGATGCGGTTCAGGTCGGGCAGATCGGCGCACCAGACCCGCAGCAGGTAATCCGCCTCGCCGGTCAGGGTCCAAGCCGAAATGATCTGGGGGCAGGTGGACAACAGGCTGCCAAAACTGCGCGCGGCGTCCGGCGAATGGGTGGCCATTTGCACCTGCACAAAGGCCTGCACCGAAAGCCCGATCTTGGCCGGATTCAGCCGCGCGGCATAGCCGGTGACAAAACCATCCTGCTCCAGCCTTTGCCTGCGCCGCGCGGCCTGGCTGGGCGACAGGTTCAACCGTTCACCCAGATCTTGGGCTGTCAGCATGGCATTGGCCTGAATCTCGGCCAGCAGGCGCGAATCGGTGGCGTCAAGCATGCGGGTTTCTCGCGCAAATGGATGGATTGGCGCGACTATTGCGCGCCCAACCCCCGATCACAACCCAACTACGCGCAAATCCCGTGTCACATCTGCGTTATTCTTTTTCAGCATCAGTCAGGAGAGTCTTATGGGTCCGTTTCCGCATTCCGCCCCCCGCGCCGAAATCAACGCGCAGAATCCGGCTGGCACGGACGGGTTCGAATTTGTCGAATTTGCCCATCCAGATCCGCAGGCCTTGCGGGAGTTGTTCGGGCAGATGGGCTTTGCCCTGACCGCGCGACATAAGACCAAGGCGATCGAGCTGTGGCAGCAGGGCGACATCACCTATGTGCTGAATGACGAGCCGGATAGTCATGGCCGCCGCTTTGTGGCCGAGCATGGTCCCTGCGCGCCTTCGATGGGTTGGCGGGTGGTGGATGCAGATCACGCCTTTGCCCATGCGGTTGCCAGCGGGGCCACACCCTTTGCCGGATCAAAGGCGCTGGAGGTTCCGGCGATTGTCGGGATCGGCGGATCGCTGATCTATTTCATCGACCAGTATGGCGATGCCAGCCCCTATGCCGATTTCACCTTCCTGACTGCGCCAAAGCCTGCGGGCGTCGGCTTTCACTATCTGGATCACCTGACCCATAACGTCCATCGCGGCAATATGGACAAGTGGTTCGACTTCTATGGCCGCATCTTCGGCTTCAAGCAGATCCGCTTCTTTGACATCGAGGGCAAATTCACCGGCCTTTACAGCCGCGCGCTAACCTCGGCCTGCGGGCGCATCCGTATCCCGATCAACGAGGACCGTGGCGAGACGGGGCAGATCGTGGAATATCTGCGCCGCTATAATGGCGAGGGCATCCAGCATATCGCTGTCGGCAGCGAAGATATCTATGCCGCCACCGACGAGATCGCCGCCCGCGGACTGCGCTTTATGCCGAAACCGCCGATGTCCTATTACACGCTGTCGCAAACCCGCGTGGCAGGCCATCAGGAACCGCTTGAGGCACTGGCCAAGCACGGCATCCTGATTGACGGCGAAGGTGTGGTTGGCGGCGGCGAAACCCGTATCCTGTTGCAAATCTTCTCGAAAACCGTGATCGGCCCGATCTTTTTCGAGTTTATCCAGCGCAAGGGCGATGACGGTTTCGGCGAAGGTAATTTCCGCGCCTTGTTTGAATCCATCGAGCAGGACCAGATTGATCGCGGTGTGCTGGTGGGCTGATCAGCCCCAGTCCCTAGCCCTGTGGCAGCGCAAGGGTCAGCATCTTTGACCCTTTCTGATAGCGCAATTCGCTGGCGGTGATTGCCGCGACCTTGCCACCGTCGATGCTGTCACCGACTCTGACCTTTTTGTATTTGCCATTGGCCTGCCGCACCAAGGCATAGCGATTGGACTGGGTGCCATAGACGCCGATCAGGTTCACTTTTGACAGGTTGATCGCGTTCTTGAAGGTTGCCTGCTTGGCGACCGAGGCACTTGTGGGCAGTTTCGGGGCGGCAGAGGCGGTTTCGGGTTCGTTGTCGGCCTCGGGGGCCGCGTCTTTGGCGGGGGCCTCGGGTTCGGGCGCACGCACGGCGGCGGCCACGGCAGCCTCGACCGCGCGGGACAGATCGGCAGGGCGGGCAGCGGGCTTGCGGCTGATGGCGACGGCCAGCGGGCTGGCGGTGGGATCATTCAGCGCCGCCGCCGCAAGCGAGGCATTCTGCACAGCGGTTTCAGCCGCCTCGGTGGCGGTGGCAACGGCCAGAATCGCGGTGGGGCGCGGTTGCGGGCGCAGGCTGGCCACCCGCGTTCCGGCCTCGGGGGCAAGCGAGGCGTCATCCTCGGGCGTTGCCGGAGCAGCAAGACCGACAGGGCGGGCCTTGGGACGTTTGTCTGCAAGCGCGGGATCAGAGGGGAACTCGGCCTCGGGTGCGGTCACGGCAGCATCGACGGCGGTTTCACCCGCGTTGACCGCATCGGGGGCTGCAGCCAAAGTTGCGGGGCGTTGCGGCGGCAGCAAGGGCGGTTTGCCCGCAATAAGCAGAACGCCCTCGGGAGTGATGATCCCCTCGGGCGTTGGGCGGATCAGACCATCCGCGTCGAACTGATATACGGTGCCAAAGGGAGGGGGGGCAGGCTGGGCCGCAGGCAGCGGATCACCCCGCGCATCCGGTTGCGGCAGGCTGAGCGGATCGGGCGCATTGGGGGCCGCGTCCATTGTGGCCAGAAAGATTTCGTCCTGCGGGTCGGCAGCGGGCGCGCTGCCCGACGCCGTTTCGGTGGCAACCTCGGTCGCAGGGGCCGCTGCAAGGTCTTGCGGCACGTCTGTGGCATCCGTCGTGGCCAGATCGGCGGGCGGCAAATCGACCGGATCGCCTTCGGTCAGGGCAAGATCACTGCCAATTGTGTCAATCGCGGCACCGTCGGCAATCGCCTCGGGGTCTTGCATGTCGGCCAGCATTTCATCTTCAGGGGCTGGCACATCCGCGCCAGAGTCGACCGCTGCTGTCTCGATGCCGGTATCGCTGCCCTGCCACGAGGACAGCGAGAATGACGACCACGCCGCGACAAGTGCCAGCAAAAGCAGCAAGATCCCCGTCAGGATCAAGCCGAGATGGCGCGGCTTGCCCCGCACGGGGGCAACACGGCCGCCCAAGCCTATGCCCGGACGTTGCGCGGGATTTGCGGTCTGGTCCGTCTTGGGTGCCGTGGGTTTGGGCGTATTGCCTGCAACCGGTGCGATGCGGGGGTCCGGCACCGTCGGCGGCGGCACGGACTTGCGGGGCTTGCTGCCTGCAATGCCGGGGGCCGTGACCAAAGCCCCCAGACCGCGCAGCGCTTTGGTGGCCGCGGCGGTCTTCGGTTCATCGCCAAAGCTCAGGCGGGGCGGGATGGCGGGGCGCGGGGCCGTAACGCCGGGTGTGGCCGGAGGCAAAGGTCGGGCGGCAGAGGGACGCGCGACAATCTTCGCAGAAGGCGCTCCGCCAAGCACCGGAGGCTTGGCCGCCGCGGCGGTGCGCGGTTGCGCGTCGGCACCGCGTCGGCTGGAAAAGGCCATCTGCAGGGGCGAGGCCACGGGCGGCGGAATGTCATCCGCGATCGTGGGATCAATCACCGGCACAGACGCGACAGGAACAGCGCCTTCGGACAAGGGCTGTTCTTCTTGCACCACGTCCAAGGCCATCGGCGCTTCTTCGGCCATTTGCACGGCCGCCATAGCCGCGCTGATGGCGGGCCTGAGATCGCGGTCGGGATAGCTGACCGGAGCCGGATCGGAGGCCGGAATCTCGACGGGCGGCGGGCTGAAAAGCGGCAGATCCTCTGGCACAAAGACGGGCGCAGGCGGATAGTCCGGCTCGGGCAGGGGGGCTGGCAGCTCTTGCGGGGCCGGCTGTGGTTCCGGCTCTGGCTCATACTCCGGTTCCGGTTCGACTTCCGGTTCGGGTTCAGGCTCGGGCAAATCCAGCGGCGCGTTCAAGGCTGTGGCGCTGACCTCATCGCCAAACTCCTCGGCCAGAATTTCTTCCGGCTCGCGCGCCTCGGGGGCCACGGTTTCGACCGGCTCCGGTTCCGGCATGGCAGGCACGGGGGCAGGTTTTGCAGGTTCAGGCGCAAAGCTGCGCTGGATCACCTGCACCGGATCTTGATCGCGTTCAACCTTTTCACCCGGTGCCAAAAGCGAGGGCGCCAGAGACGAAGGACCAAACCACGGCTCGCCCTTGAACGTGCCATTCTCGGGGGCGGCAACAAAGGAGACCGGATTGAAGCGGTTATCGGCGGCAAAGGCCTCGGCCTCGGCCAGAGTTTCCTTTGCGATGACCGCCACTTGCACGTCGGGGCCATTTCCCCACCAGTCAAAGACCAGATCCTTGACTGCATAGGGGGTGCGCCCCTCAAGCGCCGCCTTGATCTGCGACCGCCGTTTGGCTGCATCGGGACCGGGGGCGTGAACCTGCGTATAGAGGATCTGATCGTTCGGGATCACCAGTTTTGTGGAAATCCCGCGCGGCGACAGACCCAGCGCGGTTGCGCGCAGATAGCCCAAAGCCTCGGTCAGATCGGGGGCATCAAGAGAGACTTGGCCAACCTCCTGCCATCCGGCACCCGTGCGGTGCAGAAGGCGGACGGTCGTGTCGCGGAAGTCGAGTGCAAAAGCTGGTTTCATCACACGGGTCTAGCACAGGAAAAGGGGCAGCGGAAACGCAGCCCCCAAGGTTCGGCCCTTCCTATAGCAGGTTTTTGCCGAAAGAAAGAAAAAGCCAAGTGTCACCCAAGCTTTACTGGACGACCCGCGTCTTATGTTTGAAGCATACGGCGCATTTTCAAGGAGGTTTCCATGCGTGTTCTGACAATTCTGGCGATGACGGCGGCTTTGGCACTGCCAATGGCGGCCCCGGCCTTGGCGCAGGATGCCGCAATCGTGACCGTGACAGGCGAGGCCACCGTCGAAGCCACGCCCGACAGTGCCACGATTTCGCTGGGCGTCACCACCGATGGCGCAACGGCCGCCGAGGCGATGGCGGCCAATTCGGCTGCGGTGCAGGCCGTGATTGACCGGCTGAAACTGGCGGGGATCGAGGACCGCGATCTGCAAACCTCGAACCTGTCGTTGAATCCGAACTGGGTCGGCTATGATTCGGGCCAGACCCCGACGATTTCGGGCTATATCGCCTCGAACATGCTGACGGTGCGGGTGCGTGTGCTGGAGAGCCTTGGTTCGGTGCTGGATGCGGTCATCACCGATGGCGCGAATACGCTGAACGGGCTGACCTTCGAAGTGGCCCAACCGCGCCCCGTGCTGGACGAGGCGCGCAAGCAGGCGGTGGCGGACGCAATGGCCCGCGCCACGATTCTGGCCGAGGCTGCGGGCGGTCGTTTGGGCAAGGTGATCTCGATCACAGAAAACGCAGGCTATGGTGCGCCGGTGCCGATGTTCCGCTCGGACGCCGCTGCCGCACCGGTGCCGGTGGCAGGGGGGCAGATCGGGCTGATGGCCTCGGTCACCGTCACCTACGAGATTGCCGAGTGATCTGACAGGTTTTGCAGGGGGGCCGTCGCCCCCTTGCGGAACCCTGTGGCGGGGATAGGCTGGGCAGGCTTACAGGAGCCTGCCCATGCCAACCCCGTTCCACCTTGCCATCCATGTCCACGACCTTGACGCCGCGCGCGGATTTTATGGCGGGGTTTTGGGCTGTGCCGAGGGGCGCAGCACCGCAACTTGGGTGGATTTCGATTTCTTCGGCCACCAGCTTAGCCTGCATCTGGGCCAGCCTTTCACCAATACGCCGACGGGCAGGGTGGGCGACCACATGGTGCCGATGCCGCATTTCGGTGTGGTGCTGCATCTGCCCGACTGGCAGGCCTTGGCCGACCGCCTGACCGCCGCCGGAACCGCGTTTGAATTGGCACCTTCGGTGCGGTTTCAAGGGCAGGCGGGCGAACAATGGACGATGTTCTTCCGCGACCCATCGGGCAACCCGCTGGAGTTCAAAGGATTTCCGACGCTGGAGGGGGTGTTCGCGCGTTAAGGGGGGCTTTAGGCCCGTCGCGCCCAATTATTTTTGCGGCTTTCGCAAAACGCCACTATTCCGGCTGACCGAGGCCATGGCCGAGGTCACACGCCGCGCCAGCCGCAATCCAAGCCGGCTGCCCAAAGCCACCGGCCAGCGCACGTTCTCCGGGCGCTTATCGCCCGCTAGGGCAGGCGCGGGCTTATGTCGTGCTTGATGGGCAAAGTCGGATTGTGGCGGGATCACTGCGGGTGGGGAAAGGCAGTGCCATTCCTTATCCGCCCGAACGAAGGCGGTTTCCGGCTTGCTCGGAACGAGCTGACCGCGGCAGATGCCAGTATATTCCTGAAACGCCCCCTACAGCCCCAGCCGTGGAATCTCGATCGCAGGGCAGCGGTTCATCACCACATTCAACCCCTTGGCGCGGGCGGTCGCTGCCGCCGCCGCATTCACCACGCCCAGTTGCATCCAGATCGTCTTGACGCCTGCAAGCGTCAAAGCCTCATCCACCACTGGCCCGACTTCCTCGGAGCGGCGGAAGATATCGACCATATCGACCGGCCCTTCGATATCCGACAGCCGCGCCTGCACGATTTCGCCCAATGCCTCTTGCCCTGCAAAGCCCGGATTGACGGGAATCACCCGATAACCCCGCGCCGCCAGATAGCGCGCCACGCCATTGCTGGGGCGGTCAGGCTTGGGCGACCAGCCGACAAGCGCGATGGTGCGGGTGGTGGTCAGAATGTCACGGATCAGGTCGTCGGTCATGCTGGCGTCAGTCATGCTACCCCCAATAAAAAGGCGCCCAAGCCGATGGCCGGGGCGCCAAGGTGTGGAACGAGGGACAGTGAACAAGGGCAGCGGGGGTTCCAGACCCGTCGCCTGTCACTCTCAGATGGGAAGGATAATATCCGGTTAAAGGGGCCATCGCGCTTTCGTGATTGTTTTACCGTGTCGAGGCCGCATAAAGCCCGACCGCCGCCGCGTTTGACACGTTGAGCGACCCGAACGCCCCCGCAAAGGGAATGCGCGCGATCACATCGCAGGTCTCGCGGGTTTTCTCGCGCAGGCCCGGCCCTTCGGCCCCCAGCACCAAGGCCACCGCCCGCTTGCCCGCATCGGCAAGTGCTGCCCCCAGATCAACGGTGCCTTCGCCGTCCAGCCCGATCAGCACATAGCCCATGGTTTTCAGCTCATCCATCGCCTCGGCCAGATTGGTGACCTTGAGGTAAGGCTGCCGTTCAAGCGCACCGCTGGCGGTCTTGGCCAAAGCGCCGGTTTCGGGGGCGGAATGATGACGCGGCGCCACAACCGCCCGCGCGCCGAACACCTCGGCTGACCGCAGCACCGCGCCCACGTTATGCGGATCGGTCACCCGGTCCAAGAGAACGATCAGCGGCAGGCCCTCGCCCGAAATCGCCACATCGGCCAGCTTGCCCCAGTTCAGCGGCCTGACCTCCATCGCGGCACCCTGATGGACCGAGCCTTCGTCGATTGGCACATCGAACCGGCGCGGGTCGGCGATTTCCGGCTCGATCCCCGCAAAGGCCACGGCCTCTTCCAGCTTGTCCAGCGCGTTCTTGGTCACCACCAAGCGCAACTTTTCCCGCTTGGGGTTCATCAGCGCATCGCGCACCGCATGCAGCCCGAACAGCCACACGGTTTCCTTGGCTTCGGCCCGCCGGTTGCGTTCCTTGTCCACCACCCAAGACGGTTTCTTCGCGCCCGACATGCCCAAACCCCTTCATTAGACCGCGCGGACAATGTGTCAGCCCGCCCGCACAGGCAAGCAGAAATCCCGTTTCATTTTTTTCCGGTTTTCGCCTTGACGCCCCCTGAGGGCTTCGGTAATCACCCCCTCAGTGGGCGATATGCTGCAAGGTGCGGCAGCGGACTGTAACTCCGCCGAGGCGACTCATGCTTGGTTCGATTCCAAGATCGCCCACCATCTTCTGACAGCGTTGAACAAACAGACTGGAGAAGATTATGAAATCATTCACTTTTAGCCATGCCATCACGCGCAAGCCCTCGGGCAGCATCGTGGCGGGCCTGCGCGCGGTCGATACCGGCACGCCCGATCTGGGGCTGATGCTGGCGCATCATGCCGACTATATCGTAGCCCTGCGATCCACCGGTGCCACCGTGGTGGAACTGGACGCCGCCGAGGCTTTTCCGGATTCGGTTTTCGTGGAAGACACCGCCCTTTGCCTGCCCAAAGGCGCGGTCGTGATGCGCCCCGGCGCGCCCACCCGTCTGGGTGAGGCGGCGCTGATGGAGCCGAACCTGCGCGCGCTTTACGGTCAGGTTCTGCGCATCGAGGGTGCGGACAGCTATATCGAAGGCGGCGATATTCTGGTGACCGAGACCGAGGTTCTGGTTGGCCGTTCGGCCCGCACCAACGGGGCAGGGGTGGCCGAACTCGCCCGCCTGATCGCCCCTTGGGGCCATGATGTGCGCGAGGTTTTCACTCCGCCGGGCGTGCTGCATTTCAAGACCGACTGCTCGCTGCTGGACGCAGAGACGATTCTGTCGACGCGGCGTCTGGATGCCTCGGGCTGCTTTGCAGGCTACCGCGTGATCCATGTGGCTGATGGCGAAGAGGCCTGCGCCAACACCATCCGCTTCAACGATCTGGTCATCATGCCCGCAGGCTTCCCGCGCACCCGCGATCTGCTGGTGCAGGCGGGGTATAAGGTGCAGGAAATCGGCAATTCCGAATGTGCCAAGCTGGATGGCGGCATGTCCTGCCTGTCCTTGCGCTTTACGCCCAAGCCCTGACAGCCCTATAGTCGCGCCCAGATCGAAGCGATTTTCAGGACCAGACATGGCCAGCCCTTTCAACATTCTGGCCGTGGTGCAAAATGGCCGCCTGCAGTATGAAGCCCTGCTGCTGGCGGCCTCCCTGCGCGCCACCAACCCCGGTTTTACAGGCACGCTCTATCTGGCAGAGCCGCAAAAGAATGATCTCTGGCCACGCAACCCCGCCGTGACCGATCCGGCAATCCGTGCGGCACTGGAATCCCTTGGCGCGGTGTTCCTGCCCTTCGAAAACAAGGTCTTCGGCCACAGCTATCCGCACGGAAACAAGATCGAGGCCCTGGCACATCTGCCAGAAGCGCCCTTCCTGTTTCTGGACACCGACACGCTTATCACCGGCCCGCTCGACAGCATCGGTTTCGATTTCGCCTACCCTTCGGCCTCCATGCGCCGCGAAGGCACATGGCCGCAGATCGAACTCTACGGACCGGGTTATGACGAGATATGGAAGTCGCTTTACGACCGCTTCGGCCTCGAGTTCGCAGCCTCGCTCGACCTTTCGCAGCCCGATGGCTACTGGCAACGCTATATGTATTTCAACGCAGGCTGGTTCTTCCATGAAAGCCCGAAGGCGTTCGGGGACCGCTTCCTGACTTTCGCCCGCGAGATCCGGGACAATGCGCCCGAGGAACTGGTCGTTCAGGAACTCTACCCCTGGCTTGACCAGATCGCCCTGCCGCTGGTGATCCAGTCCCTCGGCGGCGGACGCCCCACGCCCGACCTGGCAGGGCTGGACGGGGACGTCACCTGCCACTACCGCACCCTGCCACTCCTTTACGCCCGCGAATCCGACCGCGTGGTCGAGGTGCTCGAAGAGGTCGCGGCCCAACAAGACCTCCGCCGCCTCTTGCGTGACTACGAACCCGCCAAAGTCCTAATCTACCAGAACCGAGGCAAGAAAATCCGCACCCTCTTCGACCGCAGCAACCTTCCCCGCCGCGAACAAGTAATCCGCCAGACCATCAAGAAAGAGGGCCTCTGGCTGCGCTAGCCAGGGTGCGTGCAAAGCACACACCCTACCCTCTGGCCTTCATCTGTTCCTAAATATCCCCGCCGGAGGCATCCGCCGCATCTGGAGGAAGCCTCCGGCGGGAGTATTTTTGCCAAGATGAAGCCCAAGGGTAGGGTGCGTGGTCCCCACGCACCTTAGCGAGCGGCTTTTTCCGCAATGCCGGAGGTGCCTTCGCGCCGCGCGAGTTCCGCTTCGACATCGGCCAGCGTCACATCGCGCGCGGCGAGCATGACCAGAAGGTGATAGATCACATCGGCTGCCTCGGCAGTCAGTTTGGCGCGGTCGCCCTTGACCGCTTCGATGATCGCCTCGACAGCCTCTTCGCCGAATTTCTCGGCGCATTTCTCGGGACCTTTGGCCAGCAGTTTCGCGGTCCACGAGCTTTCGGGATCGGCGGATTTACGGGCGGCAATGGTGTCGGCAAGGCGTTGTAGGGCGGTCATGTCAGCCTCATCGGGATGCCGGCTGCGGCCATATGGGCCTTGGCCTCGGCAATGGTGAAGGTGCCGAAGTGGAAGATCGAGGCCGCCAGCACCGCCGAGGCGCCGCCTTTGGTCACGCCTTCGACAAGGTGATCCAGCGTGCCCACCCCGCCCGAGGCGATGACGGGGACCGACACTGCATCCGAAATCGCGCGGGTCAGGGGCAGGTTGTAACCCTGATGCGTGCCGTCGCGGTCCATCGAGGTCAGCAATATCTCGCCTGCGCCCTTGGCAACGACGGTGCGGGCAAATTCCACCGCGTCGATGCCGGTCGCCCGCCGTCCGCCATGGGTGAAAATCTCCCATTTGCCGGGGCTTACGGTTTTGGCATCTATGGCCACGACGATGCATTGGCTTCCGAAGCGGTCGGCGGCTTCGGCCACCACATCGGGGTTGGCGACGGCGGCCGAGTTGAACGACACCTTGTCCGCCCCTGCCAGCAGCAGCGCGCGCACATCCTCATGTGTCCGTACGCCGCCGCCCACGGTCAGCGGCATGAAACAGGCCTCTGCGGTGCGGGTGACCAGATCGAACATGGTGCCACGGTTTTCATGGGTGGCGTGGATGTCGAGAAAGCACAGCTCGTCAGCGCCCGCCGCATCATAGGCGCGAGCGGCCTCGACCGGATCACCGGCATCGCGGAGTTGCGTAAAGTTCACGCCCTTGACCACACGGCCATCGGCGACATCAAGGCAGGGGATCAGGCGGGTTTTCAGCATGGGTTACCCTAGCGTCTTGGGTCAGGCGGGGGAAGGGGAAGAAGAGAGGGGGCCAGCCCCCTCGGCCTTTCGGCCAAGCCTGTGTTTTCTGAAGAAAACACAGGCCAACCCCCGGAGTATTTGGGCCAAGATGAAATCAGGCCTTCAGGGCATGCAACGCCGTGGCCAGATCAATCGCCCCGTCATAAAGCGCGCGGCCCGAGATGGCACCCGCGATGACGCCAGTATCGCGTAGGGCGATCAGGTCGGCCATTGTGCTGACGCCGCCGGATGCGATCACAGGGATCGAGACGGCACGGGCAAGCGCCTCGGTCGCCTCGATGTTCGGGCCTTGCATCGCACCATCACGGTCGATGTCGGTGTAGATGATCGCGGCCACGCCTGCATCTTCAAAGCTGCGGGCAAGATCGGTGGCCTGAATGGTGGTCTCGGTCGCCCAGCCTTTGGTCGCAACAAAGCCTTTGCGGGCATCAATGCCCACGGCCACCTTGCCCGGAAAGGCGCGGGCGGCCTCGCGCACCAGTGCCGGATTCTCCACCGCCACCGTGCCAAGGATCACACGGGCCAGCCCTTTTTCCAGCCACATCGCAATGGTTGCCATATCACGGATGCCGCCGCCAAGCTGGGCGGGAACCTTCAGCCGCGCAAGGATCGCCTCGACCGCCGCCCCGTTCACCGGCGCACCTGCGAAGGCCCCGTTCAGGTCAACCAGATGCAGCCATTCACAGCCCGCAGCCTCGAATTTCAGGGCCTGTGCTGCGGGATCATCGCCGAAGACCGTCGCCGCCTCCATCTCGCCGCGCAACAGGCGCACACATTGGCCGTCTTTCAGATCGATGGCGGGGTAAAGGATCATGGCGGCCTCCGGTGTCATGTGGGCGCGGTCATACGCAGGGGGGCGGGCCTTGCCAAGGGGGGCGCGACCCCACGTCATGCTTGATCGGTGGGAATTTCCGAGGAAACCTGCACAGGCCTTGAGGGAGGAACCCAAGAATGAAGATGTTTGCGATCGCCGTGGCGATGAGCTTGTCGGCGGGGGCTGCCCTTGCGGCAGACCCGGTGGAAGGGGTCTGGAAAACCAAACCGGATGACAATGGCAACTATGGCTATGTCAAAGTGGTGCCATGCGGCACGGCCTTTTGTGGCACGCTGATCAAGGCGTTCGACAGTTCGGGGGCAGAAAAGGCCAGCGAGAACATCGGACGTGCGATCATCTGGGATATGGTTGCCTATGGCGACGGTGCCTATGACGATGGCAAGATCTGGAGTCCTGATCGGGACAAGACCTATAGCTCGGACATGCAGTTGACGGGCGACAAACTGGCTGTGCGTGGTTGTGTTCTGGGAATCTGCCGCGATGGCGGAACATGGAGCCGCGTGAAATAGGCGCAGCTTTCGGGTTGCGGGGGCGGGGTGTCTGGCGCTTCATGGCGTCGAACCACGAGGCCGCGCGATGAGTATCAAAGACTGGACAAGATTGATCGGCCTGTCCCTGCTCTGGGGCGGGTCTTTCTTTTTCGTGGAAATCGCCGTGCGGGGCTTGCCTGCGCTTAGCATTGTTTGGGGACGTGTGGCGTTGGGGGCGCTGTGTCTGGCGCTGATGCTTCGGCTGAGCGGGGCGGGATTGCCGCGAGGGGCGGCAGAGTGGCGCGCGCTGTTGGGCATGGGGCTGCTGAACAATGTCATTCCCTTTACCTTGTTTGTGCTGGCGCAGGGGCAGATCAGCGGCGCGATGGCCGCAATTCTGAATGCAACCACACCGCTCTGGGGCGTGGCTTTGGCGCATGTGTTCACAGCCGACAAGATCACGCCGCGCAAGGCTGCAGGGCTGCTGGCGGGGTTTTGCGGGGTGGTTGTGATGATGGGCGGCGCGGCGCAAGGCGATCTCTGGGCGGGGCTGGCCTGTCTGGGGGCGGCCTTTTCCTATGGTGTGGCCGGAGTTTGGGGGCGGCGGTTCCGGTCGTTGCGGGTGGCGCCGTTGCAGGCGGCCTTCGGACAGGTGGCCTGTGCGGCGGTGCTGATCACACCCCTGTGGCTTTGGCTGGACCAGCCTTGGCGATTGGCGGTGCCGGAGGCAGAGGTGATCGGGGCGCTGGTCGGGATTGCCGTGCTGTCCACCGCGCTGGCCTATCTGATCTATTTCCGGCTGCTGGAGTCTGCAGGGGCGGCGAACGTGCTGTTGGTGACATTTCTTGTGCCGGTTTCTGCTGTGGCCTTGGGGGTGATTTTTCTGGCCGAGGCGTTGGCATGGCGGCAGGTGGCGGGATTTGCCCTGATAGCATCAGGACTTGCGGCCTTGGATGGCAGGGTGCGGCTATGGCGTTAGATCCTGGCCATGCGCCGGATGAGGCAGAATGGGCAGATCTGCTGGCGCGGGCCGCGCGTGCAAGTCTCTATGCGGTGGTAACAACGGGCATTACCTGCCGCTTCGGTTGCCCGTCCCGCACGCCGTTGCGGCGGAATGTGCAGGTGTTCGGATCGCTGGAGTCGGCTCTGGCCCAAGGGTTCCGACCCTGTTTGCGGTGCAAACCCTGATTGGCCAACGCCAAGGTGCGTGAAATCACGCACCCTACCCTTGGCGTTCATCTTGGCCCAAATACTCCCGCCGGAGGCACCCGCCGCATCGGGGAGAGCCTCCGGCGGGGATATTTGTGCAAAGGGGATGAAGGGAACCTGCAGAAAGGAGGGTAGGGTGCGTGATTTCACGCACCTTCCTTGCCGACGGCAGACTAGGGCTTCCATCGCAGGAAATTGGCGATCAGACGCAGGCCGATGGCTTGGCTTTTCTCGGGGTGGAACTGGGTGCCGACCATGGTGTCGCGCCCGATGATGGCGGTGATGTCGCCGTCATAATCCACATGGGCCAAGCGCTCTGCCGGATTGTCGACGCGGAAATGGTAGGAGTGAACGAAATAGGCATGATCGCCGGTTTTCAGCCCTTCCAGCACGGGATGGGAATGGTCGATCACCAGATCGTTCCACCCCATATGCGGCACCTTGAGCGCGGGGTTGCGCGGGGTGATCCGCACCACCTCGCCGCCGATCCAGCCGAAACCGGGCGTGTCCTGATACTCGCGCCCCCAAGTGGCCATCATCTGCATGCCGACACAGATGCCAAGGAAAGGGCGGGCGCGGATGGTGACTGCCTCTTCGATCGCCTCGAACAGCCCGCCAAATGCACCCAAGGCACGGCGGCAGGACGGAAAGGCCCCGTCACCGGGCAGCACGATCCGGTCGGCGCGGGCCACGTCTTCGGGGCGGGACGACACCAGCACCTCGCCTGCACCGGTTTCCTGCGCCATGCGCTGAAAGGCCTTTTCAGCCGAGTGCAGGTTGCCGGAATCGTAATCTACAAGGACGGTCAGCATCTTGTCACCCTTGGCGCGGCGGAGGCGGTGGGAGCCTCCGGCGGGGATATTTATGAACAGATGAAAGGCTTAGAGCGCGCCTTTGGTCGAGGGGATGGCCGAGGGCGCGCGCGGGTCGGGTTCTACTGCGGCGCGCAAGGCGCGGGCAACCGATTTGAACGCGGCTTCGGCGATGTGGTGGCTGTTGAACCCGTGGATCAGATCGACGTGCAGGGTGATGCCGCCGTGGGTGGATAGCGCCTGAAAGAACTCGCGCACGAGTTCGGTATCGAATGTGCCGATCTTCTGCGTCGGGAAGGGCAGGTTCCAGACCAGAAACGGGCGGCCTGACAGATCGAGCGCGCAGGCAACCTGCGCGTCATCCATCGCAAGGTTGAAATGGCCATAGCGGCGGATGCCCCGCTTGTCGCCCAAGGCGCGCAACAAGGCCTGACCGATGGCGATGCCGCAGTCTTCAACCGTGTGGTGATCATCAATGTGCAGATCGCCACTGGCCGTCAGGGTGATGTCGATCAGCGCATGGCGGGCCAGTTGGTCAACCATGTGGTCGAAAAATCCCACGCCGGTCTTGATCTGTGACTGGCCAGTGCCATCCAGATTGATCGAGACGGTGATCGCGGTCTCGTTGGTTTTGCGGGTGATCTCGGCGCTACGCATCGGCGGCTCCTTGCGGTTTGCGGCCTTATAAGGCGGGGGAGCGGTTTTGGAAAGCCGGTTGGGGATGGACGCGCGGGGGCGTCTGGCTATCCTTGCACAGCAATGCCCGAAGGAGTGCGACGTGACCGACCTGACCTGTTTCAAATCCTATGACATCCGGGGCCGTCTTGGGGGCGAGTTGAACGAAGGGGTGGCGGCGCTGGTCGGGCGCGCTTTCGCGCAAGCACGGGGGGCAAGGCGGGTGGTCTTGGGGCGCGATTGCCGCGCCTCCTCCGAAGGGCTTGCGGCGGCAGTGGCGGCAGGTTTGCGGATGGCGGGGGCCGAGGTGCTGGATCTGGGGCTCTGCGGCACCGAGGAGATGTATTTTGCTGTGGACCATCTGGGGGCGGATGGCGGGATCGAGGTGACGGCCTCGCACAATCCGATGGATTACAACGGCATGAAGCTGGTGGGGGCGGGGGCCGCGCCGATTGCCGATCTGGGGCCGATCCGCGCCTTGGCGGAAAGCGGTGCCTTTGTGCAGGTCGTGCAGGGAGGCATACAGAATGTGTCCACGACCCGCGCGGCCTATGTAGATCGGGTGCTGTCCTTTGTGAATATAGGCGCGCTGCGGCCCATGCGGATTTTGGTGAACGCAGGCAACGGCGCGGCGGGGCCTACTTTCGATGCGATTGCAGAGGCCTTGGCCGCGCGTGGCGCGCCGTTCGAGTTTGTGCGGATGCATCATGAGCCTGACGGGCGCTTTCCAAATGGTATCCCGAACCCGTTGCTGCCTGAAAATCAGCCCGCGACCGCCCGCGCGGTCCTCGAGGCTGGGGCGGATATGGGCGTTGCATGGGATGGCGATTTCGACCGCTGCTTTTTGTTTGATGCCAATGGGGCATTTGTCGCGGGCGAATATATCGTGGGTCTGCTGGCGCAGGTGTTTCTTGCCAAAGAGCCGGGGGCCACGATCATCCACGATCCGCGCGTGATCTGGAACACGCAGGATGTGGTGGCGTACGCGGGGGGACTGTCCGTGGCCGCACCTACCGGCCATGCCTTTCTGAAACGTGCCATGCGCGAGACGGGGGCCATTTATGGCGGCGAGATGTCGGCGCATCACTACTTCCGCGATTTCATGGCCTGCGATTCGGGGATGATTCCGTGGCTGCTTGTGGCCGAGCTGATCGGGCGCTCTGGCCAAAGCCTGTCGCAACTGCTTGCGGCGCGGCGGGCGGCGTTTCCCTCCTCGGGCGAAGTGAATTTTCGGGTGGCCGATGTCAGGGCAATGGTGGCCAAGATCGAGGCCATTTATGCCCCGCAGGCACTGGCGCGCGAAAGCCTTGACGGCTTGGGTCTGTCCTTTGGCGATTGGCGTTTCAACCTTCGGGCGTCCAATACCGAACCACTGTTGCGGCTGAACGTGGAGGCACGGGGTAAACCCGATCTGGTGGCCGAGAAACTGGCCGCCCTGTCGGCCCTGATCAGCGCCGGATAGCGCGCAATGCCGGAAAAGCCGCGCGGCCCCTATACCTGTCCGCGACCTTGCTGATATACAGCCCCGAACGACACAACGCCCCCGCTGGGGCGGCGCATGATGAGGTAACCCATGTCGCAAGACGATCTCGAGATTGACCTTGATGCCATTCAACGCCGCATGGATGGCGCAATGAACGCATTGAAAGCCGAATTTGCCAGCCTGCGGACCGGTCGCGCCTCGGCCTCGATTGTCGAGCCGATCATGGTTGACGCCTATGGCCAGATGACTCCGATCAACCAGCTTGGCACCGTCAACGTGCCGGAACCGCGCATGGTGGTGATCAACGTCTGGGACAAGGGCATGATTTCCAAGGTGGAAAAGGCCATCCGCGAAAGCGGTATCGGCATCAACCCGATCTCGGACGGCCCGCTGATCCGCTTGCCGATCCCGGAACTGAACGAAGAGCGCCGCAAGCAACTGTCCAAGGTGGCGGCGGGCTATGCCGAGAACACCAAGGTTGCGATCCGCAACGTGCGCCGCGATGGCATGGACCAGATCAAAAAGGCCAAAGCCGCCGGCATGGGCGAGGATGACCAGAAGATGTGGTCTGACGAAGTGCAAGAGCTGACCGACAAGGCGATTGCCGCCGTGGATCGGGCGCTGGAGCATAAACAAGCCGAAATCATGCAGGTTTGACGCCCGCGCAGCAGGCGAAAAATTTTCGCAGAAAATTTTTCTGGTTCCGGCGGCTGTCAGGACATCAGGCAAGGGGTGGGGCGTGGGCCTAGGCGATAAATCCGATCCGAAAAGCCCCCGCCCTGCGGAGCATGTTGCCATCATCATGGATGGCAACGGGCGCTGGGCGACCAATCGCGGCTGGCCGCGTCTGGTGGGGCATCGCAAGGGGGCAGAACGGGTCAAGCAGATCGTGCGCTGCGCCCCCGATCTGGGCATCCGCTGGCTGACGATCTATGCCTTCTCGACCGAGAACTGGAAACGCTCGACCGAGGAAGTGCTGGGTCTGATGAGCATTTTCGCCCGCTATATCGAACGTGAGGCCGACCGTCTGGCGGCGGAATCCGTGCGGGTGCGTTTCATCGGGGATCGCAGTCGACTGGACCCGAAACTGCAACGCCTGATGGCCGGGATCGAGGCGCGCACCGCACCCTTCAGCCGTCTGAACCTGACAGTGGCGATCAACTATGGCGGGCGGGACGAAATCCTGCGGGCGACAAAGGCGATTGCAGCAGAGGTCGCGGCGGGGCGGTTGTCGCCCGCCCAGATCACCGATGATCTGATTTCCGCGCGGCTTGATACCGCCGATCTGCCCGACCCCGATCTGGTGATCCGCACCAGCGGCGAGACTCGGACCTCGAATTTCCTGCCGTGGCAGGCGGCCTATGCGGAATACGAGTTCACCGAAACGCTCTGGCCCGATTTCACGCCTGACGCCTTGGCCGAGATCGTGAAACGGTTCGGCAACCGCGAGCGTCGCTTCGGCGGTGTGGTGTCGGCATGAGAGATTCGGGCCAATGGGGTGATCTTAAGCCGCGGTTGATCTCGGCGCTGGTGATGCTGGCGGTGGGGGCGGCGGAAATCTGGATCGGCGGCTTGCCGTTTCTGGCACTTGTCACGGTGCTGACGGCGGTGATGGTGTGGGAACTGGCGCGGATCACCGCCCCTGATGCCCGCGGCATGGCGCTGGGCCTTGCGGCCTTGGCGGCGATGCTGATGCTTGCCGACGAAGGTTGGCCCTCGGTTTCGGCGTGGTATCTGTTTCCCCTGATGCCCTTGGCGTTTCTGGTCACCCCGCGCTTGCAGCCCAAGGTTGCGGCGGTGATCGTGCTGGCCTTGATGGTGGCGGGGCATGGGTTGTTTGTGCTGCGCGACGAGGCCGGACGCGGGGCGATCCTTTGGGTTGTCGGTGTGGTGATCGTATCGGATGTGATGGGCTATTTCGCCGGGCGCACCTTGGGCGGGCCAAAGTTCTGGCCAGCGATCAGCCCCAAGAAAACATGGTCCGGCACTGTGGCGGGCTGGATCGGCGCGGCGGGCGTGGGCCTGATCTATGTCGCACTGGGGCAGGGCGGCTGGCTTCTGGTGCTGCTGTCGCCTTTTGTCGCCTTTGCGGGCCAGATGGGCGACATCGCCGAAAGCTGGATCAAGCGGCGGACCGGCGTCAAGGACAGCTCTGCGCTGATCCCCGGTCATGGCGGGCTGTTGGACCGCTTTGATGCGCTGGTGGGGGCGATGGTGCTGGTGCTGACGCTGATGCGGCTGATCCCCTTGCCGATCGCAGGCTGACCCATGCGTTCTATTTCGGTGTTCGGGGCCACAGGCTCTATCGGGGAAAGCACCTTTGATCTGGTGATGCGCGCGGGCGGGCCTGCGGCGTTTCGCACGGTGGCGCTGACCGGCGGGCGCAATGTGGCGCGGCTTGCCGAAATGGCGCGCGCCCTGCAGGCCGAGATTGCCGTGACCGCGCATGACGATTGCCTGCCTGCCCTGCGCGCGGCCTTGGCCGGATCGCGCATCGCCGTGGCCGCGGGGGCCGAGGCGATTGCAGAGGCCGCAGACCGTCCCGCCGAATGGGTGATGAGCGCGATTGTCGGGGCCGCAGGTCTGGTGCCGGGTCTGCGCGCACTGCGTCGGGGGGCGATCCTTGCGCTGGCCAACAAGGAATCGCTGGTGACAGCGGGGCCGCTGCTGATGGCCAGTGCCGCGCGGCACGGTGGCACCATCCTTCCGGTGGACAGCGAACATTCGGCAATCTTTCAGGCGCTGGTGGGCGAGGATATGGCTGCGGTCGAGCGTATCATCATCACCGCCAGCGGCGGCGCGCTACGCGATTGGCCGCTGGAGCGTCTGGCCCATGCCACGGTGGCCGAAGCTTTGGCGCATCCGAATTGGGCGATGGGCGCGCGGATCACCATCGATTCGGCCTCGATGTTCAACAAGGCCTTGGAAGTCATTGAAGCGCGCGAATTTTTCGACGTAAAGCCTGATCAGATCGAGGTCATCATCCACCCCGAATCGATCATCCATTCGCTGGTCGGCTTCCACGATGGCGCGGTGATGGCGCATCTGGGCGCGCCCGACATGCGCCACCCTATCGGCTATGCCCTGAACTGGCCCGTGCGAAGCCCGCTGCCCGTCGCGCGGCTGGATCTGGCGGCGCTGGGGCAACTGACCTTCCGCGCGCCCGATCTGGCCCGCTATCCGGCCTTGCGTCTGGCGCGTGAGGTAATGGCAGTGCGCGGTCAGGCGGGGGCGGCCTTCAATGCGGCCAAGGAAATTGCGCTGGATCATTTCATGGCCGGAGCCATCGGTTTTCAGGACATGGCGGCGGTGGTCGAAGACACGCTTGCCCGGATTTCGGCGGAGACCCGCCTTGGAAATGCCGTCTCCACCCTTGAGGATGTGCTTCATATGGACCATCTGGCAAGGGTAAGGGCTGCCGAAGCGGCAGGACAACGTTCAAAAGGCAGGTAACAGTTGGATATTTTGGCGATCCTTTCGGGTGCGGGCGGCGTGGCTTGGACCGTGGTGTTCTTTGTGCTGGCGCTGGCGATCATCGTGGCGGTGCATGAATACGGCCACTACATCGTCGGTCGCTGGTCGGGCATCCATGCCGAGGTGTTCAGCCTTGGCTTTGGCCCCGTCCTGTTCACCCGCACTGACAAACGTGGCACCCGCTGGCAGATCGCTGCTCTGCCGCTGGGCGGATATGTGAAATTCCTTGGCGATGCCAATGCTGCCTCGGGCAAGGATGCCGATGCGATCTCTGGCCTGTCCGCAGCCGAGCGGCGTCACACCATGCACGGCGCCCCCCTTTGGGCGCGGGCGGCGACGGTGGTGGCGGGGCCGGTTTTCAACATCGTGCTGACCGTGGCCGTCTATATCGGCATGATCGGCTACACTGGCATTGCAACCGATCTGCCGGTGGTGGGCAAGATGCCCGCCATGCCGTTCGAGGGCCAAAGCCTTGAACCGGGCGACCAGATATTGGCGCTTGCCGGCACCCCGACGCCTGATCTTACAGCCTACATCACGGCGGCAAGTGAACTTCCGCCCGCTGCACGTGTGGCCTATACGGTTGATCGGGCTGGCGCAAAGATCGACGTCGAAGGCCCGCACCCGCTCCCGCCGCTGGTGGATTCGGTGCATCCCAAGAATGCCGCGATGGATGCTGGGATTCAGCCCGGCGATGTTATTTTGCAGGCCGGTGGCAAGGATGTCACCGCGTTTTCCGAACTTCCCGTCATTGTCGAGGCTTCGAACGGCGCGCCGATTGCGCTGAAAATCTGGCGTGCGGGCGAGGTGATCGACCTGACGCTGACGCCGAACCGCCGCGATATTCCCAATGCCGAGGGCGGTTTTGATACGCGCTGGCTTATCGGGCTGTCGGGCGGGCTGCTGTTCGAACCCGAGGTTCGCAACGCAGGCCCGCTTGAGGCTGTGGGGCTGGCGCTGGAGCAGACGTGGTATGTCACCAAAACCTCGCTGTCGGGGCTGTGGCATGTGGTGGCGGGCAAGATCAGCTCTTGTGCGATTTCCGGCCCGATCGGCATGGCCGAGGTGATGGGGGATGCGGCGCGCTCTGGTCCCGAGGTGTTCTTGGGTATGCTGGCGGCGCTGTCGCTGGGAATTGGCCTGCTGAACCTGTTCCCGATTCCCGTGCTGGACGGTGGCCATCTGGTGTTCCATGCCTTCGAGGCGATCACCGGCAAGCCGCCTTCGGATCGCGCGCTGAACCTGATGATGACGGTCGGACTGGCCATCGTGCTGTCTTTCATGGCCTTTGCCCTGACCAATGACATGATGTGCAGTTAACTTTGCGGGCCATTATATAGCCATATTCCATTGCTAACCCTCTTCTGCGCTGGATGAAGAAGAGGGTGCCGCAATGCAGTTGGTCATGAATGGATATAAAGGCCTGTCTCTGCTGGTTTGGTTGAACTGGGACATTGTTTTCACGCTTGGAACTGTGGTTATCGGCCTGCTGGCGGGGGCTTTCTTCGGCCATGCCATTCTGAACCCGCTGAACTAGGGCAATTATCCACAGATTGTTGTGACGCCCGTGCCATGTTCCGCAAATGCGCTTGGACTGCCTTTTGACAATCCCTGCCATTCCCGTTAGTCAGAGACACAGGATTTTGTGGGACGTGGGAGCGTATTATGCACGGAACGGCAGGCGCAGGTCAGGCGCGCAAGGCAACGGCCCGGAACATTTTGCGCCCGGCGCTGATGTCAATTCTGCTTTCCACTGCAATGGTTTCCGCGCCGTTCTTCACACCGGCCTATGCCGAAACCTATAGCTTTTCTCAGCTTGTGGTTGAGGGGAATGAACGCGTCGATGCCACGACGATCCTCTCCTACGCGGGAATCGCCAAAGGGGAGTCGATCATCTCTGGTGCGTTGAATGATGCCTATCAGCGTATTGTCGATGCCGGATTGTTCGAAACGGTCGAACTGATCCCGCAGGGCGGCACCTTGCTGATCCGCGTGCAAGAATACCCGATGCTGAACGTGGTCGATTTTCAGGGCAACAAAGCGCTGAAGGATGAAAATCTGGCCGAAGTCGTCAAATCGCGCTCGCGTCTGGTGTATTCTCCCGCGCAGGCCGAGGCGGATGCGACAAGCATCTCTGAAATTTACCGTGTGCAGGGTCGCCTTGCGGCCTCTGTGACCCCGCGCATCATTCGCCGTGACGACAATCGCGTGGATCTGGTGTTCGAGATTGCCGAAGGCAAAGTCGTCGAAGTTGAACGGTTGTCTTTTGTCGGCAACCGCGCCTTTTCGGATCGCCGCTTGCGGCAGGTTCTGGAAACCAAGCAGGCGGGCTTTTTGCGTCAGTTGATCAAGGGTGACACCTTTGTCGCCGAACGGCTTGAAGTCGACAAGCAGATGCTGCGCGACTTCTATCTGTCGCGCGGCTATGTCGATGTGCAAGTGCTTGATGCTTCTGGCGAATTGGCGCGTGAAAGGGACGCGTCTTTCGTGGCCTTCACCATTCGCGAAGGCCAGCAGTTCAAGCTTGGCAAGATCTCGACGGTATCCGAACTCGAAGGCGTGGATGTTGCCGAATTCGTCGATGTGCAAAAACTGCGCTCAGGCGTGGTTTACTCGCCCGCGATCATCGAAAACAACATCGCCCGCATGGAAAGCCTTGCGCTTCGCAAAGGCCTGAACTTTGTCCAGATCGAGCCGCGGATCACCCGCAATGAGCGTGATCAGACGCTGGACATTGAATTCGTGCTTAAGCGCGGCGAGAAGATCTTCGTTGAACGTATCGACGTCGAAGGGAACACCACCACTCTGGATCAGGTGGTGCGGCGGCAGTTCCGCACGGTGGAAGGCGACCCCTTCAACCCGCGCGAAATCCGCCAATCGGCAGAACGTATCCGCGCCCTTGGCTTCTTTGCCGATGCCAAGGTTGAGTCGCAGCCCGGTTCGGATGGCGATCAGGTTGTCGTCAAGGTCGATGTCGAAGAACAACCCACCGGATCGCTGTCCTTTGGCGCGTCTTATGGCCTGTCATCGGGCGTCGGCCTGAACATCGGCTTTTCGGAAAGCAACTTCCTTGGTCGTGGTCAGGGGCTTTCGCTGAACATCACCTCTGGCACTGACAGCAACGAGGGCAGCCTGACCTTTGTGGAACCGGCCTTCCTTGGCCGTGATCTGAAGCTGAAATTCTCGGGCTATTACCGTGAGACAACGCAGGCAAGCGCGTCTTATGACACGTCGAATATTCTTGTCAGTCCGGCATTGGACTTTCCTGTAAGCGCCAATAGCCGTTTGGAAGTGCGTCTGAAGTACTTCCAGGACACGATGACGAACTACACTGGTGAGTCCGACCTGTTGCTTGGGGAAGCGACCGGTTCGATGGCGGGTGCCGGCATCGGCTACACCTATTCCTACGATACCCGCGTGAACGGGATGAACCCGAACGGCGGCATCCTGTTGCGCTTTGGTCAGGATTTTGTGGGATTGGGGGGTGACATCAAATATTTGTCCACCTCTGCACTTGCCTTGGCAGAAACCAAGATCTTCAACGAAGAAGTGACCGTGCGGACCGTGTTCGAAGGCGGCATGCTGAACAGTTTCGATGGCTACCAAACCCGCGTGACGGACCGCTTCTTCGGGAATGGCAAGGTGCGTGGATTTGAAACCAACGGCTATGGCCCGATGGATGGCAACCCTCTTAGCCCCGAGGCTGTCGGGGGGAACGTGTTCGCCGTCGCCAAATTCGAAGCTGATTTCCCGCTGGGCCTGCCGGAAGAATATGGCATCAACGGTGGCGTTTTCTTTGATATCGGGTCCGTCTGGGGCTTGGACAATACCGATGGAACCGGGCCTGACCCGATTGATGACAGCTTCAAGCTGCGCTCGGCGGTTGGTTTCTCGGTGTTCTGGAAAACTCCGATCGGGCCGCTTCGCTTCAACTTCTCGAAGGCATTGCTGAAAGAGGTTGATGACAAAGAGCAGACCTTCGACCTGACCATTTCGACGAAGTTCTGATGCGCGCCCTTGCCGGCTGGGGATGGTTCAGGCAGGGGGCCATGGCCCTTTGCCTGCTGTTTGCGACGGTCGGTCATGTGGACGCGCAGCAAAAGGCAGCGAACATGGTGCCGATTGCCACGCTGGACCAAGAGCGGTTCTTTAACGAGACGCGGTTCGGCAAGGCGGTCTTGGCGGCGTTTCAGTCTGACACGGATGCGCTGATTGCCGAAAACCGCAAGATCGAGGCCGATCTTGAGGCTGAAGAGCGGGATTTGACCTCTCGCCGTGCCACAATGGGCGCGGAAGAGTTTCAGACCTTGGCGGCTGCCTTTGATCGCAAGGTTGAAGATATCCGCACCGCCCGCGATGCGACGTCGCAGGTTTTGTCCAAACGGCTGGACGAAGACCGCGCCCGCTTTTTCGATGCTGCCCGTCCCGTGCTGATCGCGCTGATGGCCGAACGGGGGGTGCTGGCGATTATCGACAAGCGCGCTGTCCTGTTGGGGTTCGATACGATCGATCTGACCGAACTTGCCATAGCGCGTCTGGACGAAACGCTTGGCGACGGGGCTGCAACGCCGCCCTATGCCAGCCCAACACCTTGACGCTGCGTAACAATCGCAACCTTGTTTCGCCCCTAACTGCTTGCTACTGAGGGGACAGGTTCCGTAAAGAGAACCGCCCAGGAGGAGACAACATGACCGACCAAAGCCCCGCCCCGCTGCCGGTAGAGGCCGATATTGCGCTGATACAGCGCATTATTCCGCATCGCTATCCTTTCCTTCTGGTCGACAAGGTGCGTGACATCGTGCCGTTCAAATCCTGTATCGGGATCAAGAACGTCACCATGAACGAACAGGTGTTTCAGGGCCATTTCCCCGGCATGCCGATCTTTCCGGGGGTGATGATCATCGAGGCGATGGCGCAGACCTCGGGGATTCTGGTGGGATTGTCGGTCGATCTGATCGACAAGAATGCCAAGGTGTTCTTCATGTCGGTGGATGGAGTGAAGTTTCGCCGCAAGGTCGTGCCGGGCGATGTGATGGAATTGCATGTCGTCGCGGTGCGCGGTGGTGGCAAGGTCTGGAAATTCGAAGGCCGCGCCATGGTGAATGGCGAATTGGCCTGCGAGGCCACCTTCTCGGCCATGTTCGATCTGCCGAAGGCCTAAGCCCATGACCATCTCGCCCGAGGCCCGCATCCACCCTTCGGCCATCGTCGAGGCTGGCGCCGTGATCGGCGCGGGCGTCACGGTCGGCCCGTTCTGCCACATCGGGCCAGAGGTTACCTTGGCCGCCAATGTGGTGGTGAAAAGCCATGCCGTCGTGACGGGCTGGACGGATGTGGGCGAGGGGACGGTGGTGTTTCCCTTCGCCTCGGTTGGCGAAATCCCGCAAGATCTGAAGTTTCGCGGTGAACGCACGCGGCTGATCGTCGGCGCGCGCTGCCGTATCCGCGAAGGGGCGACGCTGAACACCGGCACCGAAGGCGGGGGCGGGCTGACGCAGGTGGGGGATGATTGCCTGCTGATGACGGGCGCGCATGTCGGCCATGATGCGATCTTGGGCAACCGGGTGATCCTCGCCAATCAGGTGGCGGTGGCGGGGCATTGCCAGATTGGCGATGACGTGATCATCGGCGGGTTGTCGGGGATTCACCAGTTTGTCCGCATCGGGCGCGGGGCGATCATCGGGGCCATCACGATGGTGACCAATGACGTGATGCCCTACGGGTTGGTGCAGGGGCCACGCGGCGAGTTGGACGGGCTGAACCTTGTCGGGCTGAAACGTCGCGGGGTAGATCGCGCCGATATTCAGGCGATGCGGGCGGGCTATCAGGCATTGGCGCAAGGCGAAGGCACCTTTCTTGACCGCGCCCGCCGTCTGGCCGAGGATTCCGACAGCGCCTTCGTGCGCGAGATGACGGATTTCATCCTTGCCGCCTCGGACCGCAGCTTTCTGACCCCGAAATGACCCGCAGAGCGCTTATCTGTGGCAACGGGGCTTTGCCTGCTGCCTTGGTCGCGGCCATGCCCGAGCGCCCGCTGATTTGCGCGCTGGACGGCTTTGCGCCCGAAGGTCTGGCGGTGGATCAAGTCTTTCGCATCGAACGGCTGGCGCTGTTCATCCGGCATTTGCAGGATGCGGGGGTGACCGAGGTGGCCTTTGCCGGTGCTGTGGCGCGTCCGCGTCTGGACCCGGCGCTGTTCGATCCGCAAACCGCGCTGATCGTGCCGCGCCTGTTGTCCGCGATCCATGCGGGCGATGATGCGGGGCTGCGGGTGATTATCAGCCTGTTTGAGGAAGAGGGGCTGACCGTGCGCGGCGTGGCCGATCTTGCGCCGGATCTTTTGGCGGGGGCAGGGGTACTGGGGGCGGTTGCGCCCAAAGCGCAGGACGAAACCGACGCCTTGCGTGGCCGCGCGATCCTGTCGGCGTTGGCTCCGGTCGATGTGGGGCAGGGCTGTGTTGTGGCCGCTGCCCTGTGTCTGGGGGTCGAGGCGATCTATGGCACCGATGCGCTGCTGGCCGATGTCGCCAGCCACCGCGCGCAACGTCACCCCTCTACAGGCGGCGTCTTTGTGAAATGCGCCAAGGGGGGCCAAGATTTGCGCGTCGATCTTCCCACCATCGGCCCCGACACCATCGACCGCTGCATTGCGGCTAGCCTGTCCGGCATCTGCCTGCAGGCGGGCCATGTGATCGTGCTGAACCGCGCTGTGGTCATCGCCCGCGCCGATGCGGCGGGTCTGGCGCTGTGGGCGCAGCCATGAGGCTGTTCCTGATCGCCGGAGAACCCTCGGGCGATCGGTTGGGTGCGGCCCTGATGGCGGGCCTGCGGCAGTTGGTGCCGGATGTGACCTTTGAAGGCGTCGGCGGCCCCTTGATGCAGGCGCAGGGTCTGGCCAGCCTGTTCCCGATGGAAGAACTCTCGATCTTCGGCATTGCCGAGGTGCTGCCGAAGTATTTCCACCTGAAACGGCGGATCAGGCAAACCGCCGAGGCGGCGTTGGCCCGCGCGCCTGCTGCGGTCATCACCATCGATAGCCCCGATTTCTGCCTGCGCGTGGCTGCGATTGTGAAAGCCGCCCGCCCCGACCTGCGCACGATCCATTACGTCGCGCCGTCGGTCTGGGCATGGCGGCCGGGTCGCGCTGCGAAAATGGCGCGGGTGATCGATCATGTGCTGGCGCTTTTGCCCTTCGAGCCGCCTTATATGACTGCTGCCGGTATGAGTTGTGATTTCGTGGGCCATCCAGTCGTGACCGAAGCCCTGGCGACGCCCGAAGAAACCTCGCTGATGGCAGGCGAAGGCCCGCTGATCCTGACCCTGCCCGGATCGCGCAAGGGCGAGGTTTCGCGCCTTGCCCCGGTGATCGGGCAGGTGCTGGCGCAGGTGAAGGCCGTTCACCCGAAGGCCCGCGTCGTCCTGCCGACGGTGCGCGGTGTGGCGGATCTGGTGCGGGACCTCACCGCAGATTGGCCCATCACCCCGCAGATCATCCAAGACCCCGCCCTGAAACGCGCGGCCTTTGCCGCAGCTGATGTGGCGATTGCCGCCTCTGGCACGGTGTCGCTGGAACTGGCGGCCAATGCCTGCCCGATGGTGATTGCCTATGACATGCACCCCGTCTCGCTGTGGCTGATGCGGCGGGCGGCGCAGATTGATACGGTGACGCTGGTCAATCTGGTGTCAGACACCCGCGCCGTGCCGGAATTCATCGGCGAACGCTGCCGCGCCGATCTGATCGCCCCCGAAGTCTTGCGCCTGCTGGCGGATGGCGGTGCACAGGCCGAAGCGATGCGGATCACGATGCAGCGCCTTGGGGCAGGGGGAGAACCGCCCGGCCTGCGCGCTGCAAAATCCGTCCTGTCAGTGCTGTAGCCCGAAAAATTTTCGTCCGGCCTTAGCGCCCCTTCCAGATCCAGCCACCCCCAAAGACGCGGCTGCCTTCGGGGGCATAGAACACGCAGGCCTGCCCTGCCGAGACACCATCCTCGGCATCCAGCAATTCCACCTCGGCCTCGGTTGCCGATAGCGGCCGGATCACAGCAGGGCGTGGCGGGCGGGTTGACCGCACCTTGACGTTCAGATGCCATTCAGGGCGCGAGTCGAACGGCTCATCCCCCAGCCAGTTGATCTCGCGCAGCGGAATCACGCGGGTTGACAGCGCCTCTTTCGGCCCCACGATCACCCGCCGCGTCGCTGGATCGAGTTTCACCACATAGATCGGATCGCCCAAGCCCCCGACACCAAGACCCCGCCGCTGGCCGATGGTGTAATGGATCACGCCGCGGTGGGTGCCAATCACATTGCCCGCCATATCGACAATCTCGCCCGGATCGGCAGCACCGGGGCGCAGCTTTTCGATCACGGCGGCATAGTTGCCATTCGGCACAAAGCAGATGTCCTGACTGTCGGGCTTGTCCGCCACCGCCAGCCCGTATTTCGCCGCCAGCGCCCGCGTTTCGGCCTTGGACGCCAGATGGCCCAGCGGAAAGCGCAGGTAATCAAGCTGTTCCGGCGTGGTCGAGAACAGGAAATAGCTTTGGTCGCGGTTCGGGTCGGTCGCCATGTGCAACTCGGGCGCCTCCCCCATCTTGCGCTGGATGTAATGCCCCGTCGCCATGCAATCGGCGTTCAGGTCTTTGGCGGTGGCCAGCAGGTCCTTGAACTTCACCCGTTCATTGCAGCGGATGCAGGGCACCGGCGTCGCCCCCGCAAGATAGGCGTCGGCGAATTCCTCGATCACCGCCTCGCGGAAGGTGTTCTCGTAATCCAGCACATAATGCGGAAAGCCCATCGTCTCGGCCACACGTCGCGCGTCGTGAATATCGCGCCCCGCACAGCAGGCACCCTTCTTGGCCAGCGCCGCGCCGTGGTCGTAAAGCTGCAGCGTCACGCCCACCACATCATAGCCTTCCTCGGCCAGCTGCGCCGCTACGACCGAGCTGTCAACGCCGCCCGACATCGCCACAACGACCCGCGTTTCCGAGGGCGGTTTGGCGAATCCAAGCGAATTAAGGGGATGGTCAAACGACATGGGGTTCTGCTTTTGCGGGGATTATTCTGCTGCAATATAGGAAAATGCTACGCACTCTCAACCCCTGCACTTCATCGATGCTTAAGGACGTTGCGCCATGATGCCCCACAGGTTTGAGGGAACGCCCATGTATCTGAAAAAAGTCGACGGGCCGCGGCAGGTGACACTGCCCGACGGCAGCATCCTGACCCGCGCCGATCTGCCCCCGCCGGAAACCCGGCGCTGGGTGGCCAGTCGCAAGGCGGTGGTGGTCAAGGCCGTGCTTTACGGCCTGATGTCACAAGCCGAAGCGATAGAAAGATATGATCTGTCTGAGGAAGAGTTCGCCTTGTGGCGCGATGCTGTTGCCACCCATGGCGAAAAAGCCCTTCGTGTGACAACGATTCAGAAATACAGACAACTTTAAGTTGTTTTTGCGATTCCTTCTGGCAGAGTAACCGTCAGTTAACCATTGGCCGCCACAGTCATTAACGAACCTGGGCCTCTGACGGAGTTTTACGATGCGGATTTTGCTGGTTGAAGATGATCCCACCACCTCGCGCAGCATCGAATTGATGCTGACCCATGCGAACCTGAATGTGTTTTGTACCGATATGGGCGAGGACGGGATCGATCTGGCCAAGCTATATGACTACGATCTGATCCTGCTGGACCTGAACCTGCCGGATATGAGTGGACATGAAGTCTTGCGCCAACTTCGCCTTGCCCGCATCGAAACGCCGATTCTCATCCTGTCAGGGGCCGATGATACCGAAAGCAAAATCAAGGGCTTCGGTTTTGGCGCGGATGATTATCTGACCAAACCCTTCCACCGCGAAGAGTTGGTGGCCCGCATCCACGCGATCATCCGGCGCTCCAAGGGCCACAGCCAGTCGATGATCCGCACCGGACAGGTGAACGTCAACCTTGATGCCAAAACCGTCGAAGTTGCGGGCAAGACCGTGCATCTGACTGGCAAGGAATACCAGATGCTGGAACTGCTGTCGCTTCGCAAAGGCACCACGCTGACCAAAGAGATGTTTCTGAACCATCTTTACGGTGGCATGGACGAACCGGAGTTGAAAATCATCGACGTGTTCATCTGCAAATTGCGGAAAAAACTGGCCGAGGCGACGGGTGGTTCGAATTATATCGAAACCGTCTGGGGCCGGGGTTACGTGCTGCGCGATCCGGGGGCAGCCGATCTTCCCGCGCGTCTTGCGGCAAGTGCCTGACTTGCCCTCGCACCCTGCGCCGCTTACCTTTGGTGCGGAACATGGGGGCGGCGATGGCGGATATACCTGTCGATCAGATGACAGAAGCGCAGGCACGGGTGGAACTTGGCACTTTGGCTGCGGCGATTGCACAGGCCAATCGTGCCTATCACACGCTTGATGCGCCCGAGTTGAGCGATGCTGCCTATGACGCGCTGAAACGGCGCAATGCCGCAATCGAGGCGCGCTTTCCGACCCTGAAGCGGGGCGACAGCCCGTCAGATCGTATTGGCGCACAAGTAGGCGAGGGATTCGGCAAAATTGCCCATTCCGTGCCGATGCTGTCCTTGGAAAACGCCTTCGAAGACAGCGATGTGGCCGATTTTGATGATCGTGTGCGGAAATATCTGGGGCAAGAGACCACCATTTCCTACACAGCCGAGCCGAAAATCGACGGTCTGTCCCTGTCTTTGCGCTATGAAAACGGGGTTCTGCTGCAGGCCGCGACGCGTGGCGATGGCGAGGTGGGCGAAAACGTCACCGAAAACGCCCGCACCATCGCGGATATTCCGCAGCGCCTGTCAGATGCGCCCGACGTGCTGGAGGTGCGCGGCGAAGTCTATATGAGCCACGCCGATTTCGCCGCCCTGAACGAACGGCAACTGGCCAAGGGCGAGAAAACCTTTGCCAATCCGCGCAATGCCGCCGCGGGCAGCCTGCGCCAATTGGACGCCAGCATTACCGCGGCCCGCCCCCTGCGTTTCTTCGCCTATGCCTGGGGCGCGCTGTCGAATCCGCTGG
Organism: Rhodobacterales bacterium RIFCSPHIGHO2_02_FULL_62_130; assembly: GCA_001828855.1. Classification (GTDB taxonomy): domain Bacteria; phylum Pseudomonadota; class Alphaproteobacteria; order Rhodobacterales; family Rhodobacteraceae; genus Cypionkella. The sequence goes on from MHZT01000034.1 coordinate 194,546, forward strand.
CGCTGACGCAGGCCGACTCGATCTCGCGGCTTAACAGATTGGGATTTCAGACAAATCCCTTGACCGTTCTTTGCAGCGGCCCATCGGACATGCTGGCCCATTACCGTCTGATCGAGTCGCAGCGCGCCACTTTGGGCTATGATATCGATGGCGTGGTCTACAAGGTGAATGACCTTGCCCTGCAGGCGCGGCTTGGCTTCCGTTCGACCACGCCGCGTTGGGCGATTGCCCATAAATTTCCGGCGGAACTGGCTTGGACTTGGCTGGAAGCTATCGATATTCAGGTCGGTCGCACGGGCGCCTTGTCACCCGTGGCGCGACTGGCTCCGGTGACGGTGGGGGGCGTGGTCGTGTCAAACGCGACGCTGCACAACGAGGATTACATCGCGGGCCGTGATGCCAAGGGCAACCCGATCCGCGACGGCAAGGATATTCGGATCGGTGACTGGGTGCAGGTCTACCGTGCCGGTGACGTGATTCCCAAGATTGCCGATGTTGATCTGGAAAAGCGCCCTGATGCCGCACAACCCTTTGAATTTCCGCATATCTGCCCCGAATGCGGGTCCGAGGCGGTGCGGGAAGACGGCGATGCGGTGCGCCGCTGCGTCGGTGGCTTGATCTGCCCCGCGCAGGCGGTTGAACGGTTGAAACATTTCGTCGCGCGCGGGGCTTTTGACATCGAGGGGCTGGGGGCAAAACAGATCGAGCTGTTCTTCAACGACCCCGATCTGCCGGTGAAAACCCCTGCCGATATCTTCACCCTTGCCGCGCGGGATGCTGCCAATGGCCTGAGAAGGCTCAAGAACCGGGATGGCTTCGGTGAAAAATCCACCACCAATCTCTTCGCCGCGATTGAGGCCAAGCGCCTCATCCCGCTGGATCGCCTGATCTTCGCGCTTGGCATCCGTCATGTCGGCGAGGCGGCGGCGGGGCTTCTGGCCCGCCACTACAGCACTTGGGAAAATTTCGAATCCAACATCACCCGTGCGGTTGAAGGCAGCCCCGAATGGGCCGATCTGACCGCGATTGACGGGGTGGGGGCGGTGCTGGCGGGCAGTCTGGTCGCGGCCTTCCAGACCGAGGCAGAACGCGCCGCGATTGATGCGCTGGTCGCGCATCTGTCGGTGCAGCCGGTGGTGGCGCGCGCGCCGGTGGACAGTCCGGTTGCCGGTTTGACCGTCGTTTTCACAGGCACTTTGGAGAAAATGACGCGCGCCGAAGCAAAGGCGCGGGCCGAGGCTTTGGGGGCCAAGGTTGCAGGCTCGGTCTCTGCCAAGACGAACCTGCTGGTCGCAGGGCCGGGGGCGGGGTCCAAGGCCAAAGATGCCGAAAAACACGGCGTCAAGGTCATTGACGAAGACGCGTGGCTGACCCTGATCGGCGCGACATGAGCCGGCCCGAGCTGCTTTATCCGCTGTTTGCCGCGCTTGATACGCTGGAGGGGATCGGCCCGAAAACCGCCCGCGCGCTGGCCGGTCTGGGGGTGGAACGCCCCAAGGATCTGCTGTTCCTGATGCCCCATTCCGGCGTGGATCGGGCACGAAAATCATCCGTGCGCGACGTGGTGCCGCCCGTCACCGTGACCGTCGAGGTTGAGATCGGCGCGCATTTCCCGCCGCGCGGCAAGGGACCATATCGGGTAATGGTGCGCGATAGTGCCTTGGAATTCCAGCTTGTTTTCTTTCATGCCCGTGGCGATTTCCTGCAAAAGCTGCTGCCCACCGGACAGCGCCGCCTTGTTTCGGGGCGGGTGGAACTGTTCGATGGCGTCGCACAGATGGCCCATCCCGATCATATCCTGCGCCCTGAAGAGGCGGGCGAATTGCCAGCCTTCGAGCCGGTTTATCCGCTGGTCGCCGGTGTCACGCAAAAACTGCTGGCGCGTTCGGTCGCAGCCGCCATCGCGCGTGCGCCGCAGTTGCCGGAGTGGATCGACGCCCCCCTGAAGGCGCGTGAAGGCTGGCCCGATTGGCACGATGCCCTACGTGCCACCCATGCGCCCCAAAGCAACGCCGATCTGGCGATGACGGCCCCCGCCCGCCAACGCCTTGCCTATGACGAGCTTTTTGCCCACCAACTGACGCTTTCACTGGCCCGACTGACGCTGCGACGGGCCAAGGGGATGATCTCGCGCGGCACAGGCACCCTGCAGGCCAAGGTGCTGGCCAGCCTGCCTTACGCCCCTACCGCCGCGCAAACCCGCGCCATCGCCGAAATTGCGGGCGATATGGAATCCCCCCTGCGGATGAACCGGCTGCTGCAAGGCGATGTGGGGGCGGGCAAAACGCTGGTGGCCTTCATGGCGCTTCTGGTCGCGGTCGAGGCGGGCGGGCAGGGCGCGATGATGGCCCCGACTGAAATTCTGGCGCGGCAACATCTGGAAAGTCTGACGCCTCTGGCCGAGGCGGCGGGCCTGCGGCTGGCGCTGTTGACGGGCCGCGACAAGGGGGCAGAGCGTGCCGCCAAGCTGCGAGATCTTGCTTCGGGGGCCATTCATGTCTTGGTCGGCACCCATGCGGTTTTCCAGAAAGACGTGCATTTCCAAGATCTTCGTCTTGCCGTTGTGGACGAACAGCACCGCTTTGGCGTGGCGCAACGGATGGAGCTGGGGGCCAAGGGCGCGGCGGCGGATGTGCTGGTGATGACCGCCACGCCGATCCCGCGCAGCCTAGCGCTGGCCAGCTATGGCGACATGGATGTGTCGGTGCTGGATGAAAAACCTGCTGGCCGCAAGCCGATCAAGACCGCGCTGATCACCTCGGACCGCATTGATGAGGTGGTGGCCCATCTTGCCCGCGCCGTGGCCGAAGGGCGGCAGGCCTATTGGGTCTGCCCCTTGGTCGAGGATTCCGAACTGATCGACTACACCTCTGCCGAGACCCGCTTTGCGTCCTTGCGCGCGGCCTTGGGCGAAGGCGTGGTCGGGCTGGTCCACGGCCAGATGCCGCCCGCCGAAAAAGATGCCGCCATGGCGCGGTTCGTGGCGGGCCAGACCAAGGTTCTGGTGGCGACCACCGTGATCGAAGTGGGCGTCAACGTCCCCAATGCCAGTATCATGGTGATCGAGCGCGCCGAGATTTTCGGCCTTGCCCAGTTGCACCAGTTGCGCGGGCGGGTGGGGCGTGGGGCGGCGCAATCGACCTGCCTTCTGATGTATCAGGCCCCCTTGGGCGAAACCGGCAAGCGGCGGTTAACCGTGATCCGCGACACCGAGGACGGTTTTCGCATTTCCGAAGAAGACCTTGCGATGCGCGGTGCGGGCGATCTGATCGGCACCGCACAATCCGGCCTGCCGCGTTTTCGCGTCGCGGATCTGGAGAGGCAAGCCAACCTGATGGCCATCGCCCAAACCGATGCCCGCCGCCTTCTGGCCGATGATCCCGCCCTGACCAGTCCCCGCGGAGCCGCCGCCCGCCTGCTGCTTTGGCTTCTGGATCAGGACCGCGCCATCCGCCTGATCTCGGTCGGCTGACCCTTTCATCTTGGTCCAAATACTCTGGGGGTGCGGGGGGAAACCCCCGCGACTCACGCTTGATCTTGATATGTTCTCAGATGTTCTTAAAAAGTTCTTTACAGATCGCCCTTGATATGAGAACAATTCAGCAACAAGCAAGCGGAGGTCAAGATGTTGAAGGAATTCAAGGAAATCGTCGCCCGTTCCCAAGCCACTGTTGTGGAGGATACTTTGGGGGTGGTTGCTCTCTTCGTTCTGCTGTTTGCCGGTCTCAGTTTCCCCGGCGCCTAGGTTCTGCCTGCGGTCTTCGTTGATCGGGTGATCTGCATCTGTCCCCCAGTGTTGCAACAGGCTGCCCGGCCTGTAACCCGAAGAAGAAACGCCCCTTGCCGCCGCCATCCCTGCGATGCGCGGCGGTTTTTTTTATGCTGCGGCCTCGGCCTGTGCCGCCGCTTCGCAAGCGGCCTCAATCGCCAGCAGAATCGAGGCGTGCCGATTTTTATACTCGCGCGCGGGGGTTAAGACTTCGTAACCGTGAAAGGGGGCCGCAGGCACGGGGCCGCCTTCCTTCAGCATCGCCCGCAGCGCGTCGCGCGCGGACTCCAACTCGACACGGCTGCGCCCCAGCACCACCGCCCCCAGCACTGAGGCCGAGGCTTGACCCAGCGCGCAGGCCTTCACATCCTGCGCGAAGTCCGCCACGCGGCCATCCCGCATCACCAGATCGACCGTCACGGTCGACCCGCACAAGGGCGAGCGCCGCCGCGACGTCCCCGACGGGGCCGCCAGCCGACCCAGATGCGGAATATCCGCCGCCAGCGCCAGAATCCGGCCCGAATAGAGTTTCACAAGATCGCTGTCGCTCATGGCTTTTCCTCTGCTTGGGTCCAAGATAGGACCACAAGGCAGCGACGCCAAGGAGAAGAGCATGGGATTCGATCCGGCAAGCCTAAAGTATGACGCAAACGGGCTGATCCCCTGCATCGCGCAGGATGCGGTCTCGGGCGAGGTGCTGATGTTCGCGTGGATGAACGCCGAAAGTGTCGCGCGCACGGTGGCGACGGGGCGCGTCACCTACTGGTCACGCTCGCGGCAAGCATTCTGGGTCAAGGGCGAAAGCTCGGGCCATGTGCAGGAACTGGTCGAGTTGCGGATCGATTGCGACCGCGATTGCCTGCTGGCCTTGGTGTCCCAGACCGGCCCCGCCTGCCACACCAACCGGCGTTCTTGTTTCTACACGGCGGTGCGCGGCGATGAGGTGGTGATTTCCGACCCGCTATAGCCCGACCATCGCGCGGATATCGGCGGGGGTGGCACCTTCGCTGCGATATTTCGACAGCGCACGCGCATCGTCGCGTTTTGCCAGCCGCTTGCCCGCATCGTCACGGATCAGGCGGTGATGGTGGTAAATCGGGGTCGGCAGACCGAACAGGCGTTGCAGGATGACTTGGATCGGGGTGAAGTCGAACAGATCCTCGCCACGGATCACATGGGTGATGCCCTGATCGGCATCGTCAAAGGCTGAAGCAAGGAAATAGGCCACGATATTCTCGCCCTTGCGCGACAGGACGACATCGCCGATGTGCTGGCGGGCGGTGTTGGGGTCGATGGGGTGCAGGCCCGCATGGGTGGGGCCGGTTTCGGAAAAGCTGGCGGCGCGCATCTCGGGCCGCGCCAACGCCCGTGCCAGATCAAGCCGCAGCGCATCGCCCGCGCGACGGTCAGCCATCGGGCGGCCACGGCAGGTTCCCGGATAGACGCTATGCGGCACGCCTTCCTGCGGCGCGGCAAGGGCGGCGCGTATATCGCCACGGCTGCAGGAACAGGGATAGAGCAAATCCTGTGCCGCCAACCCGTCAAGGCGGGCGTTATAATCGGCAATCCGGGGCGCTTGCCGGTAGACCGGCCCATCCCAAACCAGACCCAGCCAGCGCAGATCGTCCTCGATCAGCGCCTGCCATTCCGGCTTGCACCGCTCAAGATCGGTGTCCTCCATCCGCAACAGAAACGCGCCGCCCGCCGCCCTTGCCAAGTCATGCGCCAAGATGGCAGAATAGGCATGGCCCAGATGCAAAGGGCCGGTGGGCGAAGGCGCGAAGCGGGTTACGAAAGCCATGCCGTGAAGGACTCTTTCGCGCGGTCGGTATAGGCTTTGTAGCGGTCTTTGCGCCCCTTACGCCCGCCACGCGCGTCAATCGGGGGGAACAGGCCGAAGTTGACGTTCATCGGTTGGAACGTCTTGGCCTCGGCTCCTCCGGTGATATGGGTGATCAAAGCACCCATCGCGGTATCAGGCGGTGGTGGCAGCAAGGTCCGCCCAAGGATTTCCGCCGCCGCCATCCGTCCCGCCAAAAGCCCCATCGCGGCGGATTCGACATAGCCTTCCACGCCGGTGATCTGACCCGCAAAGCGGATACTGGGCCGCGATTTCAGCCGCATCTGATCGTCCAGCAACGTGGGCGAGTTGATGAAAGTGTTGCGGTGGATGCCGCCAAGGCGCGCGAAACTCGCGTCACGCAAGCCGGGAATCATTTTGAAAACAGCGGTTTGCGCGCCGTATTTCATCTTGGTCTGGAAGCCCACGATATTGTAAAGCGTGCCAAGCTTGTTATCGCGGCGCAGTTGCACCACGGCATAGGGCTTTTGCGGGTTGTGCGGGTTGGTCAGCCCAACCGGCTTCATCGGACCAAAGCGCAACGTCTCGCGGCCGCGTTCGGCCATCACTTCGATCGGCAGGCAGCCGTCGAAATAGCCTGCGGTTTCGCCCTCGTGAAACTCGGTCTTTTCCGCCGCCAGAAGCGCATCGATGAAGGCGTAGTATTCGTCCTTCGTCATTGGGCAGTTCATATAGGCGGTCTGTTCTTCCTCGGTCTCGCCCTTGTCATAGCGCGACTGCATCCATGCCACCGACATATCCACGCTTTCGGCGTAAACGATGGGGGCGATGGCATCAAAGAAGGCCAGCGCATCGGCACCCGTGGCCGCGCGGATGCTGTCGGCCAAGCTGCCCGAGGTCAGCGGCCCCGTGGCGACGATCCAGTTGCCCGTAGAGGGAAGCTCGGTAATCTCTTCAAAGCTGGATGAAATCAGCGGATGCGCGTTCAGCCGTGCGGTGACGCTTTCGGCAAAGGGATCGCGGTCAACCGCCAGTGCACCACCCGCTGGCAGACGGTGCTGATGCGCCATCTCCATGATCAAGCCGTTTGCTGCCCGCATTTCCCAATGCAGCAGTCCAACCGCATTGCGTTCGTCATCGTCCGAACGGAAGGAATTGGAGCAGACCATCTCGGCAAAATTGCCGGTGCGATGGGCAAAGGTGGCCACAGCGGGCCGCATTTCGTGGATGACCACCGAAACGCCCATTTCGGCCGCCTGCCAGGCCGCCTCTGATCCGGCCATGCCGCCGCCGATGATGTGAAGTGTGTTGTCCATGCCTGCGATGTAGGGCGTTTTCGCGGCTTTGGAAAGGGTCGGGCGGCGCACACCGCCGCCCGAAAGCCAGTCTCAGGCCTTGTCAACGGCCAGCGCGCCAGCGCCCTTGCCGAAGATCATCAGGAAACCGCCAGCTATGGCGAAGTTCTTCATGAACATGATTTTCTGGATGCCATAGACGTCAGCCGGATCGCTCCAGTTGCCGTGATACAGCACAGCGGCAACCACACAGAAGGCGGCCCCTGCCAAGGCGGCAAAGCGGGCCTGAAAGCCGATGATCACAGCCGCGCCGACCGCGATTTCGAACAGGATGGCCGGCCAAGCCAGAAAAGCGGGCAGGCCGCCCATTTGCATGTAGCCGGCAAAGCCCGCGACATCGCCCAGTTTCGAAAGGCCCGAGAGCAGGAAGAAGCCGCCGATCAGCACACGGGCGGCGAGCGGGGCAAGGTTGGTCAGTTTTTCCATTTTGGTGATCCGTTTAATTCTGTTTTTCCAAGATCCCGCCCGCCAGACGGCCGGAATTGCGCGCAAGTTAGCCGTGGCGCTATTGCGGGAAAACGCCGATGCACGCATGGTCGCTCTGCACCCATGCACAGAAATGGCGAAAATTCCTGTTGGTTAGCCTTGTGCGGGACAGGTCTCGCGCATTCTGTCCAAATTGCGGAAAACGGTCTGCTTTGCCTCAACCGGCGGGCGGGATGGAAAACAGGCGCGCCCGTTCCACTGCGACCCAAAGCGCCGGGTCGCTGCCGTCATAGCGGCCCAAGGCCGCGGCCTTGTCGAAAAACCCCTGCGCCGGAAGCCCGTCCGCCAGCCGCCCCATGCACGAGGCCGCCCGTAAAGGGCGGCCTTGGCTTGTGTCGATTTCCATCAGCGCTTCAAGCGCTGCGGTCAGTTTGGCGATGGCCCCCGGACCGGGGATCGCCAACTCGCGCGCCAGATCGCCATAGCTGATCGTCTGCCCAAGGGCAGCCAGTTCGGCCAGCCGCGCCTCAAGCCTGTTCATCGCCCTGTTCTGCCACGCGCGCGACCGAGACAACCTCTTCATCGCCGCCAGTGTTGAACACCTTGACCCCGCCAGCAGAACGCGACCGGAACGAGATTTGCGCCACCGGCACGCGGATCGACTGACCGGTCGAGGTCGCCAACATGATCTGGTCGGTCAGATCAACGGGGAAGGACGCCACCAGCGGCCCGCCACGCATCGCGCCATCCATCGCCTTGACGCCCATGCCGCCACGCCCGCGCACGGGGTAATCGTGGCTGGAGGACAGCTTGCCAGAGCCAGAGGTGGTGATTGTCAGGATCAGATCCTCGGCGGCAGACATTTCGGCATAGCGTTCGGGCGAAAGCTGACCCGCCTCGACGGTGGCTTCTTCCTCGTCCGATTCCACCTCATCCACGGCCCCAGCCATCAGGCGGCGCTGTTTGAGGTAAGCCTCGCGTTCGGCAGGATCAGCGTCAAAATGGCGGATGATCGCCATGGACACCACCTTGTCACCCGCGCCCACGCGGATGCCCCGCACCCCCGTCGATCCGCGCGATTTGAAGACGCGAATCTCGGTAGTAGGGAAGCGGATGGCGCGGCCAAGCGCGGTGACCAGCATCACGTCGTCGTTCTCATCCGCAATCGCGGCGTTCACCAAGGACACGCCTTCGGGCAGGTTCATCGCGATCTTGCCATTGCGCTTGACGTTGACGAAATCCGACAGATCGTTCTGGCGCACATCACCGTCAGAGGTGGCAAAGACGATCTGCAAGTTGTCCCAATCGGCCTCGGGCGCGTCCACGGGCATCAGGGCGGCAATCGAAATCCCCTGCGCGATCGGCAGGATATTGATCATCGCCTTGCCCTTGGCGGTGCGCCCTGCCAGCGGCAGCCGCCACGTCTTCAGCTTATAAACCATGCCATCGGTGGTGAAGAACAGCAGGTTGGTATGGGTGTTTGCGACAAAAAGCGTCGTGACAACGTCATCTTCCTTCGTCGCCATCGACGAAAGCCCCTTGCCGCCACGGTTCTGCGCGCGGAATTCGATCAGCGGCGTGCGCTTGATATAGCCGCCCGAGGTGATGGTCACGACCATATCCTCACGCTCGATCAGGTCTTCGTCTTCCATGTCGCCGGACCAGTCGACGATCTCGGTGCGGCGCGGCACGGCGAAAGCGGCTTTCACCTCGCGCAATTCGTCCGAGATGATGCCCATGATCCGTTCGCGCGAGCCCAAAATCTCAAGGTAATCCTTGATCTTGGCCGCCAGATCTTCCAGCTCGCCGGTGATTTCGGCCACGCCCATCGCGGTCAGGCGTTGCAGGCGCAGGTCCAGAATGGCGCGGGCCTGAATTTCCGACAGGTTATAGGTGCCGTCCTCGTTCACCGGATGGCTGGGATCGTCGATCAGCTTGATATAGGGGATGATATCCCCCGCAGGCCAGCGCCGCGTCATCAGCCGTTCGCGCGCCTCGGCCGGATCGGCAGAAGATCGGATGGTCGCAACCACCTCGTCGACGTTGGACACCGCAACCGCCAGACCGCACAGGATATGGCTGCGCTCGCGCGCTTTACGCAACTCAAACGCAGTGCGGCGGGCGACCACCTCTTCGCGGAAGGTGATGAAATGGCGCAGGAAATCGGCCAGCGTCAACTGCTCGGGGCGCCCGCCGTTCAGTGCCAGCATGTTGCAGCCGAAAGAGGTCTGCATCGGCGTAAAGCGGTAAAGCTGGTTCAGAACCACATCCGCTGTGGCATCGCGCTTGAGTTCGATCACCACGCGCACACCGATCCGGTCGGATTCGTCTTGCACATGGGCGATGCCCTCGATCTTCTTTTCCCGCACCTGTTCGGCGATGATTTCGATCATCCGCGCCTTGTTGACCTGATACGGCACCTCGTCGATGATGATGGCCCAGCGGTCCTTGCGGATTTCCTCGACCCGCGTTTTCGCACGGATGATGACCGAACCGCGCCCTTCCAGATAGGCTTTGCGCGCGCCTGAACGTCCCAGAATTGTCGCGCCCGTGGGGAAATCAGGGGCGGGGATGATTTCCATCAACCGCTCCATCGAGATGTCGGGGTCGTCGATCATCGCAAGAGTGCCGTCGATCACCTCGCCAAGGTTATGCGGCGGGATGTTGGTGGCCATGCCGACGGCAATACCGCCCGCGCCATTGACCAGCATGTTCGGGAACCGCGCCGGAAGAACGGTCGGTTCCTTGTCCTTGCCGTCGTAATTGTCTTGAAAATCTACGGTGTCTTTTTCAATATCGGCCAGCAGGAAGGCGGCGGGCTTGTCCATCCGCACCTCGGTGTAGCGCATCGCTGCCGCACTATCGCCGTCCATCGAGCCGAAGTTGCCCTGGCCGTCCAGCAGCTTCACGCTCATTGAAAACGGCTGCGCCATCCGCACCAGCGCATCATAGATCGCGCTGTCACCATGCGGGTGGTATTTCCCCATCGTGTCGCCGACGGGGCGGGCCGATTTGCGATAGGCTTTTTCGTGGGTGTTTCCGGTTTCGTGCATCGCGAAAAGGATGCGGCGGTGAACCGGTTTCAGACCGTCGCGCAGGTCGGGAATGGCGCGGGAAACGATCACGCTCATGGCGTAATCAAGATAGGCGGTCTTCATCTCGGTGGAAATGTCGATCTGCGGGCCATCATGGGCCATGCGCGTCGGGATTTCGTCCAAGATTTCAGGGGTTTCCGGTGTATCGCTCACGTAACGCCGCCTTGTTGCAAAGGTCTAGATATTGGTGCGCCCTATCTACACCATTCTAGCCTTGGTATGCAAGCAAAGGGGGCGTTTTCGCCCCCTGCACGTCAGGCCGCGCGCAGCAACATCCCGAAAAGATCACGCGGATCATTGGGGTCTGCGATCATGTCGAGATTGTCGAAAAGCCCCGTCTCGGCCAGCTTCGATTTCACATAGCGCAGCGCCGAGAAATCCTCGATGGCAAAGCCCACGGAATCAAACAGGGTGATCTGGCGCGCATCCGTGCGGCCTGTGGCGGTGCCTGCGATCACCTGCCAAAGTTCGGTGACAGGGTGATCGGCGGGCAGTTGCTGAATCTCGCCCTCGATCCGCGATTGCGGCGGATATTCCACGAAGATGCCCGACCGCAGCAGGATATCGCGGTGCAACTCGGTCTTGCCGGGGCAATCGCCGCCCACCGCGTTGATATGCACACCCGCACCGACCATATTGTCGGTCAGGATAGTGGCGTATTGCTTGTCCGCCGTGACGGTGGTGATGATCTGCGCGCCCAAGATCGCCTGTTCCGGCGTGGTGCAGGCCACGGTTCTAAGGCCGCGACCGGCAAGATTTTCCACGCATTTCGCGGTTGCCGCCGGATCAATGTCGTAAAGCCGCACCTCGGTAATGCCGCAAACCGCCTTGAAGGCCAGCGCCTGAAATTCCGCCTGCGCGCCGTTGCCGATCAGCGCCATCGTGGTGGCCCCCGCAGGTGCCAGCCATTTCGCCGCCATGGCACTGGTGGCCGCCGTCCGCAGTGCTGTCAGGATGGTCATTTCTGACAAAAGCACCGGGTATCCCGTCGCCACATCGGCCAAAAGCCCAAAGGCTGTAACGGTTTGCAGCCCGTTTTTCATGTTGCTGGGATGGCCGTTCACATATTTGAAGCCATAGGTCTCGCCATCCGAGGTTGGCATCAACTCGATGACGCCGACATCGGAATGGCTGGCTACACGGGCGGTTTTGTCAAACTCTGGCCAGCGGCGGAAATCGGCTTCGATCTCGGCCACGAGGTCCAGAAGCACACGCTCGATCCCCAGCGTCAGCACCAGTTTCATCATCTTGTCGACCGAGACAAACGGCACATAGGCGTGATGCGAGGGGGTCATCATTGGCGGTTCCGATCAATAGCTGCGGGTGGGGCGGTCGAACACTTTGCGGCCCATCAAGGAGCCGACCAGTTCCACCATCAGTTTCGCGGTGCGCCCGCGCTCGTCGAGAAAGGGGTTCAGTTCCACAAGGTCGAGCGAGGTGACAAGGCCGCTTTCGTGCAGCAGTTCCATCACCAGATGCGCCTCGCGGAAGGTGGTGCCGCCCGGAACGGTGGTGCCAACTGCAGGGGCGATCGACGGGTCAAGGAAATCGACATCCAAGGACACATGCAGCATCCCGCCCGCATTGCGCACCTTGTCGAGAAACTCGCGCAGGGGGGCGACGATGCCGCGCTCGTCCAGCACGCGCATGTCGTTGATCGCCAGATCATGCTTGAGCAGCGCCGCATGTTCCGCCGGATCGACCGAGCGGATGCCATAAAGGCAAATGCGTTCGGCGGGGATGACGGCAGGGAAGGGCGGGAAGGCGTCAAAACCCTCACGCCCGGCGATATAGGCGACGGGGGTGCCATGCAGGTTGCCGCTGGTGGTGGTCAACGGCGTGTGGAAATCGGAATGGGCATCCAGCCACAGCAGAAACAGCGGGCGGCCCGCGCGTTCGGCAAAACCCGCAGCGCCCGCGACAGAGCCAAGCGCTAGGCTGTGATCGCCGCCAAGGATGATCGGCAAGCCGCCTTGCGACAGCGCATCATCCACCTTGTCGGCCAGCACTTCGGTCCAGCCCAGAACCTGCGGAAGCGAATGAACAGCGGGGTTCGGACAGGTGGCGTCACGCAATTCGGGCAGGGTGACATCGCCCCAGTCGTCCACGCCATGCCCCAGATCGGCAATCGCAGCCGCCAGCCCCGCCACTCGATAGGCGGTCGGACCCATGACACAGCCCGCGCGGCGCTGGCCTTCGTCGATGGGGGCTCCGATCAGGATGGTGTTGGGCATGGGTATCTCCGTTGTTAAGACAATCTCTTTCCGACTTGCGGCGAATCCTAGCTGCATTTAGGACGTTTTGCATAAGACTTTTCGCATATCGGCAGGAGATATGATCATGTTGGACGATATCGACACAAGGCTGATCGCCGAGTTGCGCCGCGACGGGCGGGCCGCGCTATCGGATCTGGCGGAACGCATGGGCCTGTCGCGTGCCACCGTCCGCGCGCGGATGGAGCGGTTGACGGCCAAGGGCGAGATTGCGGGCTTTACCGTGCTGACGCGCGGCGATGTGCAGGCGGCGCCGGTGCGCGGGTTGATGATGATCGGGATCGAAGGGCGCGGCGGCGAAAAGGTGATGGCGCGGCTGACGGGGATTCCGGCGGTGATGGCGGTGCATTCCACCAATGGCAAATGGGATCTGATTGCGGAACTTGGCACCCAGACCCTGCTGGAACTGGACGAGGTGATCCACCGCATCCGCAATATCGAAGGGGTGATGACCTCCGAGACCAACCTGCTGCTGTCCACCCGCAAGGCGGGGCGGAAGTAGGTCAGGCTCCGCGGAACTTGGCCGCGCGCTTTTCCAGAAACGCCGCAACGCCTTCGCGGAAATCAGCCGTCGCGCCCGCCTCGCCTTGCAGCCGGGCCTCAAGCGCCAGTTGGGCCTCAAGGTCATTGCCGAAAGATGCCCGCAGCGCGGTTTTCACACCAAGGTAAGCCACGGTCGGTCCCTGTGACAAAGCCTGCGCCCGCTTGCGCCAATGCGTCGCAAAATCCGCGTCCGGCACAGCTTCATAGATCATGCCCCATGCGGCGGCCTGCGCGGCGCTGATCCTGTCGGCAAACAGCATCGCCCCCATCGCGCGGGCCATGCCGATCTGACGTGGCAGCCAAAAGCTGCCGCCTGCATCCGGCACCAGTCCGATCCGCGTAAAGGCTTGAATAAACGCAGCACTTTCCGCCGCGATCACCACATCCGCCGCCAGCGCCAGATTGGCGCCAGCCCCCGCCGCCGCACCATTGACGGCAGAAATCACCGGAACGGGACTTTCGGTAATCGCGCGGATCAGCGGCACATATTCGGCGTTCAGTACCGCCTCAAGGTCCAACGTCTCAAGATCGACATCCAACAGATCCTGCCCCGAACAGAAGGCCCGCCCCGCGCCGGTCAGCACGATCACCCGCGCCTCGGCCCGCGCGCGCAGGATCGCGGCCAGCAATTCCGCCCGCAGGGCAGAGGAAAGTGCGTTCATCACCTCGGGCCGGTTCAGCGTGATCACCGCCACGCCATCGATCAGATCGTAGCTTATCGTGGAATACATCTGCGCCCCCTGTTTCGGGTGCAGGATAGCAGGGCAGGGGCCGCAGAAAACCCGAAACCCCGCGTCACTCTTTCAGCAATTCCGCCAGACGGGCGCGATCTGCCTCGGTCAAAGCCTCTGCTTCGGGGGCGGTAGCGCGCTTGCGGGTGGTGGCATAGGCAATGCCCAACCCCGCCAGCAGCATCGCAGGGCCGGCCAACCAAAGGATCAGGCCGGACCCGTTGCTGCGCGGCGTGAACAGCACAAATTCGCCATAGCGCTCGACGATGTAATCCACCACCGCCGCGTCGCTATCGCCCGCCACCAGCCGCTCCCGCACCACCAACCGCAGGTCGCGGCTGATCGGGGCGCTGGAATCGTCGATGTTTTCGCCCTGACAGACCGGGCAGCGCAGGTTTCTGGAGATCTCGCGGGCGCGGGCCTCCAGCGCCGGATCGGGCAGCACCTCGTCGGGCTGCACGGCAAAGGCGGGGCTGGCGATCAGCGCCAGCGCAAGGATCGCCGCGCGCATCATTCTGCGGCCACCGCATCTGCCGCGCGCTTGGCCCCTGCCGCCACGCGGAAGCGCCGGTCCGAAAGGGACAGCAGCCCCCCGATCGCCATGATCAGCGCCCCACCCCAAAGCCAGTTGGCAAAAGGCTTGATATAGCTCCGAACGGCATAGCCGCCACCATCCTGCGGATCACCGATCACCAGATAAAGGTCACGGAACAGCCCGTAATCAATCGCGGCCTCGGTCGTGGGCATGGCCGCCACCGGATAAATCCGCTTTTCGGGATAAAGCGTTACCACAGCCGCGCCAGCCTTCGTCACCCGCATCTCGGCCATGGTGGTGCTGTAATTCGGCCCCTGTTCATCGTGAACCTCGGCCAAAGTTACCTCATAAGGGCCAAGCGCAAAGCTTTCGCCCACCCGCAGCACGCGGATATCTTCGGTCACCCAAGCGGTCATCGCGGCCACGGCAAAGACCGTGATGCCCAGCCCGCTATGGGCCGTGACCTTGCCCCAATCGGCGCGGGGCAGGCGGGTCAGACGCGCCAGCCTTGCGCCCGCAGGCCCGCGCCCGCCGCGCTGCCACAGATCGATCATAGCCCCCAGAACCACCCACAGGCCCAACCCCGCACCCACCGGACCCAAGGCCGAAGTGCCGGTCTGCATCGCATAGATCAGCGCCACCAGCGCCACCGACAGCACCGCCGCAGGGATCAGCGGGCGGAAAGACCGGCCCAGATCGGCGCGTTTCCACGGCATGATCGCCCCCACCGGCAGGATCAGCGCCAGCAGCACCATGAAGGGCGTGAAGGCCGCGTTGAAGAAAGGCTCGCCTACGCTCAGCTTGCGCGCCCAGACCAGTTCGGCCACCAAAGGCCAGATCGTGCCGACAAAGACCACCAGCGCCGCCACCGCCAGCAGCACGTTATTCGCCACCAGCGCGGATTCACGGCTTACCATGGCAAAGACGCCCTTTGCCTCCAGCGCCCCCGCCCGCAGCGCGAACAAGGCCAGAGAGCCGCCCATGAACACGCCAAGGATCATCAGGATGAACACCCCCCGCTCGGGGTCATTGGCAAAAGCATGCACGGAGGTAATCACGCCGGAGCGCACGATGAAAGTGCCGATCAGGCTGAAGCCAAAGGCAAGGATCGCCAGCAGAATTGTCCACGCCTTCAGGCTTTCGCGCTTTTCCACCACGATGGCGCTGTGCAGCAGGGCGGTGGCGAACAGCCACGGCATGAACGAGGCGTTTTCCACCGGGTCCCAGAACCAGAAACCGCCCCAGCCAAGCTCGTAATAGGCCCACCACGATCCCAGCATGATGCCGATGGTCAGGAAAATCCAAGCCGCCAACGTCCAAGGCCGCACCCAGCGGCCCCAAGCCGCGTCAATCCGGCCCTCGATCAGGGCGGCGACGGCGAAAGAGAAACTCATCGAAAGGCCGACATAACCCAGATACAGGAAGGGCGGGTGGAAGGCCAAGCCGGGGTCTTGCAGCAGCGGGTTCAGATCCTCGCCATTCATCGGCGGGGTCTCCAACCGCAGGAACGGGTTCGAGGTCAGCAGCATGAAGGCCAGAAAGGCAACCCCGATCAGCCCCTGCACCGACAGAACCCGCGCCTTCAGGGTGGCAGGCAGATTGCCGCCGAACCACGCAGCACAGGCGCCAAAGCCCGACAGTGCAAGCATCCACAGCAGCAGCGACCCTTCATGGTTGCCCCAGACGCCCGCGAATTTATACAGCATCGGCTTGTCGGTATGCGAGTTCAGCACGACCAGACGCAGCGAAAAGTCCGACACAACAAAGGCATAGGTCAGCGCGACAAAGGCAAAGCCGACCAGCAGGAATTGCGCCACCGCCGCAGGCTCGGCCACTGCCATCAAGCGCCCATCGCGCCGCTGCGCCCCCCACATCGGCAACACCGATTGCAAGAGCGCCACGGCAAAAGCCAATATCAGCGCGAAATGTCCAAGTTCGACGATCATTCGGTGTCTCCTGCCACTGGCGCGGACATTAGGCTGAAATGTCCGCGCTTCCAATGGCCTGCGCGCCGATGTCGCGCAGTTGTGTGGCCGCTTGGCTTACGCTCCGCGCGACAGGGCCGCCACGCCGGTGCGCGCAATCTCGCGCAGACCCAGCGGACGCATCAGCTCGGCAAAGCTGTCGATCTTTTCCGGCGTGCCGGTCATCTCGAACACGAAAGATTCCAGCGTGCTGTCCACGACATGGGCACGGAAAATCTCGGCCAGACGCAGCGCCTCGATCCGTGCCTCACCCTTGCCTGCCACCTTGAACAGCGCCAACTCGCGCTGCACCGACGGCCCTTCGACGGTCAGGTCATGCACCTCATGCACCGGCACCATGCGGGCAAGCTGTGCCTTGATCTGTTCAATCACCTGCGGCGTGCCGGTGGTGACAACCGTGATCCGGCTCATGTGCGCGGCATGGTCGGTTTCGGCAACGGTCAGGCTTTCGATATTGTAGCCGCGCCCCGAAAACAGGCCGATCACCCGCGCCAAAACGCCGCTTTCGTTATCGACCACCACGGCCAGCGTATGCGTCTCGATCACTTCCGCATTGGGGTCGCGCAGATCATAGGCCGAATGGCTCGTGGAGCCTTTTTTGATATTGAGCGGAGACATGTCTGCTCCCTTTCATCTGTTCTTAAATATCCCGGGGGTGCGGGGGCTGGCCCCCGCCTCCGCCAACTCAGACCAGCACAGCGCCTTTGGAACCGATCACCCCTTGGGTATCCGCATCGCCCAGCAGCATCTCGTTATGCGGCTTTCCGCTCGGGATCATGGGGAAGCAGTTTTCATGCTTTTCCACGCGGCAATCGAAGATGAAGGGGCCGTCATAGCGGATCATCTCCATGATCGCGTCATCCAGATCCTTCGGGTCAGACACCTGAATGCCCTTGCAGCCGAAAGCCTCGGCCAGTTTCACGAAATCTGGCAGGGATTCCGACCACGACGAGGAATACCGCTCGCCATGCAGCAATTCCTGCCACTGGCGCACCATGCCAAGGCGTTCGTTGTTCAGGATGAACTGCTTGACCGGCGCGCGGAACTGCATGGCCGTGCCCATTTCCTGCATGTTCATCAGCCAGGACGCCTCACCCGCGACGTTGATCACCAAGCTTTCAGGATGCGCGATCTGCACACCGATGGAGGCGGGCAGGCCATAGCCCATCGTCCCCAAGCCGCCAGAAGTCATCCAGCGGTTCGGCGCCTCGAACCCAAGGAACTGTGCCGCCCACATCTGATGCTGGCCCACTTCGGTGGTGATATAGCGGTCCATGCCCTTGGTCAGCGCCTCAAGCCGTTCCAGCGCGTATTGCGGTTTGATCACCTTATCGCTGTTCTTGTAGGTCAGGCATTTCACCGCCCGCCATTCCTCGATCTGTTTCCACCACTTGGCCAGACCGGCCTTGTTCACTTTGCGGCCACGCGCTTTCCACAGCCGCAGCGCGTCTTCCAGCACATGGCCCACATCGCCCACAATCGGCACATCGACGCGGATCACCTTGTTGATCGACGAGGGGTCAATATCGACATGGATTTTCTTCGAATGCGGGCTGAAATCCTTGATCCGGCCCGTGATGCGGTCGTCAAAGCGCGCGCCGATGTTGATCATCAGATCGCAGCCGTGCATCGCAAGGTTGGCCTCATACAGCCCGTGCATCCCCAGCATGCCCAGCCAAGCCTTGCCGCTTGCCGGATAAGACCCCAGCCCCATCAGGGTCGAGGTGATCGGGAAGCCCGTTGCCTCGACAAACTCGCGCAAAAGCTGGCTTGCGGCGGGGCCAGAGTTCACCACACCGCCGCCGGTGTAGAACACGGGGCGTTCAGCGGTTTCCATCAGTTCAACCATGCGGGTGATCTGGTCGATATCGCCCTTCACCACCGGCTGGTAATGCGAAACCTTGGCCTTTTCCATCGGCGTGTAGATCGACTGCGCGAATTGCACATCCTTGGGAATATCGATCAGCACGGGGCCGGGGCGGCCCGAGCGTGCGACGTGGAACGCCTGATGGATCGTCTCCGACAGCTTGGCGGTGTCTTTCACCAGCCAGTTATGCTTGGTGCAGGGGCGGGTGATGCCCACGGTGTCGGCCTCTTGGAAGCCGTCGGTGCCGATCATGAACGTGGGCACCTGACCCGACAGCACCACCAAGGGGATGCTGTCCAGCAGCGCATCGGTCAGGCCGGTCACGGCATTGGTGGCCCCCGGACCGGAGGTCACCAGCGCCACGCCCACCTTGCCGGTGGACCGCGCATAGCCCTCGGCCATGTGGATCGCGCCCTGTTCGTGGCGCACCAGCACGTGGCGGATGTCGTTTTGCTGGAAAATCTCGTCATAGATCGGCAGCACAGCCCCGCCCGGATAGCCAAAGACCACCTCGACGCCCTGATCCTTCAGGGCCTGAACCACCATTCTTGCGCCGGTCATCTGACGTGTCATCGGTCTTTCCTTGCACTTCGCATTTGCCAACAAAAAGCCCCCGGGGTGTCTCGGGGGCGCATGGGAACCAGAAAGGGTTTTCCGTTACCGGCCCATACGCCTTTTTCCTACGACGACTAGAATGACAGACATTCCAAACCCCTTTTCGGCCTTGGGCGGAAACTAGGGCGGCGCTTTGGGGGCGTCAACCGCAAATCGACGCGAAAAATGTCGCAGGGGTGCGGTTTTTTGAACATTTCTTGCGATTGCTGCGCTGTAGGCGCAATTTTCGCAATTCGGCACCGCATCTGCCCACCCAAACAGACCGAGTCGCCCCGCATTGGCGACGTAACGTAACCTGCGGCGCGAAGTGCCGCTCAACCGCAACAAAACTGTTCTCAACTGGGGATTTGCTGGTCTAGGCTTGGACATTCAAAGCCGCGCTTCGCTGATCCGGCGAGGCTGCGTAAAAAGAGGGAGTGCTTTATGGATCGTCGTTCTTTCCTGACCAAAGCCACCGTGGGCGGTGTTGCCGCTGCGGGGGCTTCGGTGCTGGCAGCACCTGCCATAGCCCAAACCGCGCCCAAGATTACCTGGCGTGTGACGTCTTCCTTCCCCAAGGCGCTGGATACCATCTTCGGAGCCGCCGAAACGATGGCAAAGCATGTCTCCGAAGCCACGGACGGCAATTTCACCCTGCAAGTCTTTCCGGCGGGCGAGTTGGTTCCCGGTCTTGAGGCCGCCGATGCCGTCGCCGCCGGCACGGTCGAGGCTTGCCATACCGCCTCGTATTACTTCTGGGGCAAAGACCCGACCTATGCCTTGGGCTGTGCGACGCCCTTTGGTCTGAACTACCGCCAGATGAATGCCTGGCTTTACTATGGCGGCGGCATTGACCAGTTGAACACCTTCTATGCCACGCAGAACCTATACTCGTTGCCCTGCGGCAATACCGGCGTGCAGATGGGAGGGTGGTATCGCAAGGAAATCAACTCGCTGGCCGATCTGACCGGGTTGAAGATGCGGATCGGCGGCTTTGCGGGCAAGGTGATCGAAAAACTGGGCGTGGTGCCGCAGCAGATCGCGGGCGGCGACATCTATCCCAGCCTTGAGAAAGGCACGATTGACGCCGCCGAATGGGTCGGCCCCTATGACGATGAGAAACTGGGCTTCTACAAGGTCGCGCCCTACTACTACTATCCCGGCTGGTGGGAAGGTGGGCCGACGCTGTCGACCATGTTCAACCTTGCCAAGTGGAACGAATTGCCGCCCGCCTATCAGGCGGTGCTTCGCGCGGCTTGCGAGGCGGCAAATTCCAACATGATGGCATCTTATGACTTCAAGAACCCTGCGGCGCTGCGCTCGCTTGTGGCCAATGGCGCGCAACTTCGGCCCTTCCCGCAGGATGTGCTGTCGGCAGCCTTCGATGCCGCCCAAGCCACCTATGCCGAGATTTCCGCCACCAACGCACCCTTCAAGGCCATTCTGGAAAGCCAGAACGCCTTCAAGCGTGACGCCTACCTTTGGGCGCAGATCGCGGAATACAACTATGATACCTTCATGATGGTGCAGCAGCAGGCAAACAAGCTCTAAGCCGCTTGCCCAAGCAAATGGCCCCGAAGGTAACTTCGGGGCCATTTTTCATTGATCGCCGCCCGTGTTCAGGGATTGATCACCGGCGCGCCCAGTTTCGGCGCACCCAGCACAGGCGCCCCAAGCACGGGCGCTCCCAGATTTGGCGCCCCGCCAATGCCGCCGCCGTTCAGGGTTGGCAGCGCGGGCATGGTGATCTCGACCGCGGCGGGGTCCACCGTGACGCCCTTGTAATGCATGACCAGCCCCGGAAAGGCGATGACCACCCCCACCATCACCACCTGAATGACCACAAAGGGAATCGCCCCCCAGTAGATCTGGGCGGTGGTCACGGGGGCCATCCGCAGGCCTGTCACCTTGTCGCTATAGGGCTGTTTGGGCGCAACGGATCGCAGGTAGAACAGCGAAAATCCGAACGGCGGGTGCATGAAAGAGGTCTGCATGTTCACCCCCAAAATCACCCCGAACCAGATCAGATCGATCCCCAAGGCCTGCGCGGGGGCAACCAGAAGTGGCACGATGATGAAGGCCAGCTCAAAGAAATCGAGGAAGAAGGCCAGCAGGAACACCAGCAGCGACACGAAGATCAGGAACCCCGTCTGCCCCCCCGGCACGGCAACCAGCAGATGTTCCACCCAGATATGGCCGTTCACGCCGTAAAACGACAGCGAGAACACCCGCGCGCCGATCAGGATGAACATGACAAAGGCCGACAACCGCGTCGTCGATGCCAAGGCCTGCCGGATCACGCCCATGTTCAGCCGCCCCTTCAGCGCGGCCAGCAACAGCGACCCCACGGCCCCCATCGCGCCGCCTTCCGTCGGGGTGGCTATGCCCAGAAAGATCGTCCCCAGCACCAGAAAGATCAGCGCAAGCGGCGGGATCAGCACCATAATGACCTGCTGCGCCAGCCGCGACATCAGGTTCAGCCCCGTGGCCTTGTCCAGCAGGGCCGCGATATAGATCATCACGATACCGATCGTGGCCCCCAAGATATCGGCATTGGCCCCGTAGATCGGAAACAGCGCCACATGGGCCGCATATCCGATGCCAATCACCGCCGCGATAGCCACCAGAAGCGAGGTCACCCCATGCCCCAGGGTCCGCGCTTCGGGCGGCAGGGCAGGCACCCATTGCGGCCGCCACATCGAGATGACGAAGACATAGCCCATATAAAGCGCGGTCAGCACCAGACCGGGGATCATCGCACCCTTGTACATATCCCCGACCGAACGACCCAACTGATCGGCCAGAACGATCAGCACCAGTGACGGCGGAATGATTTGCGCCAGCGTGCCACTGGCCGCTATCACCCCCGATGCCACCCGCCGATCATAGCCATAGCGCAGCATGATCGGCAGCGAAATCAAGCCCATGGCGATCACGGATGCCGCAACCACGCCTGTCGTCGCCGCCAGCAGCGCCCCCACGATGATCACCGCATAGGCCAGACCGCCGCGAATCGGGCCAAACAACTGCCCCACAGTGTCCAGCAGATCTTCGGCCATGCCCGACCGCTCCAGCACGATGCCCATGAAGGTAAAGAACGGGATCGCCAGCAGCGTCTCGTTTGACATCACCCCCCACAATCGCTGCGGCATGGTGAAAAGCAAGGGCCAGTCCAGCGTGATGGTGTTTTCCGAATAGGGGGCAAGCCACACCCCGATGGCAAAGAACACCAGCCCGTTGGCCGCCAGCGAAAACGCCACCGGATAGCCGATCAGCAGGAACACCACGAGGCTCAGGAACATGATCGGCGCCATGTTCTGCGCGATAAGTTCCATCATTTGCGGGCCTCCTCTGCGGCAAGGCGGGCGACTTCGGCAGCAAGCGCCGCACCCTCCAGTTCTGCCGCCTTATGCACCGAGACAAATTCATGCGGATCGTCGATCAGCCCCCGCATCACCGCGATTTTCTTCACGATCTCGGCCAAGGCCTGCGCCACCAGCAGCACGAACCCCGCCGCAAGGATCGCCCGCGCGGGCCAGATGATCAGACCGCCCGCATTGGTCGAAAT
Source organism: Rhodobacterales bacterium RIFCSPHIGHO2_02_FULL_62_130 (assembly GCA_001828855.1). Classification (GTDB taxonomy): domain Bacteria; phylum Pseudomonadota; class Alphaproteobacteria; order Rhodobacterales; family Rhodobacteraceae; genus Cypionkella. The sequence continues at coordinate 217,088 of MHZT01000034.1, forward strand.
CTGCCCCGACTGGAAGGCAGCCCAAGCATAAGGCACCAGCATCCACGCCATCAGCACCACGAAGGGCAGCAGGAAAAACACATGCCCCAGCAGATCGATCCAGTTCTGCACCCTGCGCGAGAAGGCCCCGTAAACGATGTCGATGCGGATATGTTCGTTCTGTTGCAGCGTATAGGCTGCAGCCCCCATGAAGGCCGCCCCGAACAGATACCACTGCAATTCCAGCCATGTGTTGGACGACATGTTGAAGGCCTTGCGGACAATGGCATTTCCCGCACTGACAAGGATGGCCAGCAAGATCAGCCAGGCCACGCCCTTGCCAACCGCCGCACTGGCCCGATCTACCGCGCGGGCAAGCGCCAAGAGTGGTTGCATCCCATTCCCCCCAGTTTCGCGCGCCTTGGTGGCACTTGATCGGCCAGCAAAAAAATTGCACCGGCCTTTGCAGGGATCATGCTGCGGGGCTTGGGCTTGCGTCAACCATGACGTTGCTGCGGAGGATCACTCGCGACGTGTACGGGCCTCGGGCAGCGCGATGCGCGCGACCTGTTCGGCAATCGGGTCTACCGACAAAGGGTGCAATTCGGCGGAATGGTCGTCAGGATCGCCCAAGGGCTGCCACTGGCCGCCCTTGTAAATCTCGACCGCCGAGAACCCGGCCTTATAGCCCATCTTGCGGCTGCCCGGCACCCAATAGCCAAGATAAACATAGGGCAAACCCGCCTCGCGGGCGATGGCGATATGGTCAAGGATCGCAAAGGTGCCAAGCGAAAGATGGGTCAGATCCGGGTCGTAAAAGCTGTAGACCATGCTGAGGCCGTCATCGAACACATCGGTCAGCGCCACCACCGCCAGCGACCGATCGGCACTGTCCGGCCCTGCAGGGCGGGTGTATTCTATCACGCGGCTTTTGATCGGGGTTTCCTCGATCATCGCGGCAAATTCGAATACATCCATATCCGCCATGCCGCCATCGGCGTGGCGCGCGTCCAGATAGCGGCGGAACAGGGTGAACTGGTCTTCGGTGGCCCAGGGACTGGTGGCATTGCGGCGCAAATGGCTTGCCGCCTTCATGATCCGCTTTTGCGTGCGCGAGGGCGTGAAATCCGCGACCCTGATCCGCGCCGAGATGCAGGCCGAACATTCCGCGCAGGACGGCCGATACAGCACATTCTGGCTGCGACGAAAGCCCTGCTTGGACAGCGTGTCGTTCAGCCGTTGCGCCTGCTCGCCCTGAAGGGCCGTGAACAGCTTGCGCTCCATCCGCCCTTCCAGATAGGGGCAGGGCTGCGGGGCCGTCACATAGAACTGGGGCGCAATCGGAAGAGTGTGGCGCATCGGGTCTGCTATCAAGATGGGAATAGCGATACCCTAGCAAGGCCCGTGCCAATCGCCAAGTGTAATCAAAGCGACATGAATATGTGTTTAGGCTGGGGGTTTGCCCCCCGCCTTGCGGCAGGGGGCGGGGGATCAATACTCGCCGGGGCGGGCGATCTCTGCCGCAGAGGCGGTGACGGCAGCCTCACGGGTGGCGCGGGCGCGGTCCTCCATAAAGCTGTCGAATTCCGATTTGTCCTTGGCCTCGCGCAGGCGCTGCAGGAAGGATTCGAAGGCGGTCTGCTCGTCTTCCAGACGGCGCAGCATATCGGTCTTGTAGGCATCAAAGGCAGCATTGCCCGAAGAACGATACGCCCCGTGATGCCCGAAGTGATGGGCATGGCGGGCAGCGCGCCGCTCGGCGCAGGAAGAACGGTTAAACATGCGTTTGCTCCAGATCATATAGGCCAGAAGGCCAAGGCCCACCGGCCAGACAAAAACGAAACCCGCGACCATGGCCGCGATCCAAGCGAATTTCCCCCGCTCGTCCAGCCAGCTTTCGGCGCGGCGCAGCCAAGAGGTGATCCCGCCAGAAGGGGCGGAGGCAGAGGCGGTATTCATCGGCGGTCTCCCGTGTTGGTTGATGTGAATGTCTTTCACATGAGCCAAGATGACCCCGCGTGCCTTCGCAATCAAGGGGTAATGTGAAAGATATTTACATTCCTGGATCGATCACCCGCAACCCGTTGTGAAAGATCGAGATTTTCAGGAATCAGGCGGTGAAGGCTGCAATTTTTGCCCCCGTCAGCGCCAAAAGCGCATCCGGGGCGATGGAAAACAGATGGCGCGGGGTGCCAGCGGCGGCATAGATCAGCGCAAACTCCGTCAGCTTCTGGTCCAGCCACAGCGGCGTTGGCGTCAGATGCCCCACAGGCGACACGCCGCCAATCGCAAATCCGGTCACCCGCCGCACCGTATCGGCGTCGGCCCGCCCCAAAGCCTCACCGGCCAAGGCGCTGGCCTTTGCGGCATCAACCTGATTGCCGCCCGCGGTCAGAAACAGGTAAAGCCGCCCCGTGCTGCCCTGAAACAGGATCGATTTCACAATCTGGTCGATGTCACAGCCCGCCGCCGTTGCGGCTTGCGGCGCGGTGCGGGTCTCAGAAGGCATCTCCAGTACCTCGGCCTTCACCCCCGCCAAAGCGACCTTCACCCGTGCCAGTGACTTGCTCATCCTGCCCTCCATTTTGCCCGCATAATCGTCAAACGACACCGCAGCGGCAAGCGGAGGCGTTGACCCCGCGCGCGCCGCACCGCAAATTGGCGGCATGACACAAGATTTTGCCTCCCGCCTCACCCGCCAGCCCATCCCCTTTGATCGCGAAGCGGGGGCCGAGATTCGCCGCAGCTTTGCCGACCTTGCGCCCGAACTGGCCGGATTGCTGGAAGGCACCGCCGGATGCAGCCCCTATCTGCGTGGCTTGATGCTGCGCGAGGGCGACTGGCTGCGTGCCGCGCTGGCCGGAAATCCTGAAAAGGCTTTTCAGAAAATTCTCGCAGCCCTTGAACCTGTGGCTGTGGACGCCCTGTCAGACGCGCTGCGCCAAGCCAAGCGCCGCGCCGCGCTGCTGACGGCGCTGGCCGATCTGGGCGGGGTCTGGCCGCTGTTGCAGGTGACGGGCGCGCTGACCGACCTTGCCGACCGCGCGGTTGACCTGTCGATGAAGCGTCTTGTCGCCGAGGAAATCCGGCGCGGCAAATTGCCCGGTGCTGGGGCCGATGATGCCGAAACCGCAGGCGGCATGGTCAGCCTTGCCATGGGCAAGATGGGCGCAGGAGAGCTGAATTATTCCTCTGACATCGACCTTGTCTGCCTGTTTGACGAGACCCGCTACGCAGGGCAGGAACAAGAGGCCCGCGCCTCTTTCATCCGCGTGACCCGCCGTATGACGGCGCTGATGTCGGACCTGACGGCGGGCGGCTATGTGTTCCGCACCGACCTGCGCCTGCGCCCCGATGCGGCGGTGACGCCGGTGTGCCTGTCGATGGCCGCCGCCGAAAGCTATTACGAAAGCGTCGGCCGCACGTGGGAGCGTGCCGCCTATATCAAGGCTCGCCCCTGTGGGGGTGACATCGCCGCCGGAAACCGGTTCCTGAAAACCCTGACACCCTTTGTCTGGCGCAAACACCTTGATTTTGCAGCGATTCAGGATGCCCATGACATGCGCCTGCGTATCCGTGACCACCGAAAGCTGCACGGCCCCGTCACGGTCGAAGGCCACAACATGAAACTGGGCGTTGGCGGCATTCGCGAGATCGAATTCTTCACCCAGACCCGCCAGTTGATCGCAGGTGGCCGTGACCCCGACCTGCGCGACCGCACCACCTTGGGCGGTCTGGCCGCCTTGGCGGAAAAAGGCTGGGTGCCGCCGGAAACCGCCGCCGAGTTGACCCAGCTTTACCTTGACCACCGCGAGGTCGAACACCGCCTGCAAATGGTGAACGACGCGCAAACCCATGACATGCCGACCAGCGCCGAAGGTGTCGCCCGCATCGCCGCTTTCTGCGGCACGGATGATACCTCCTTCCGCGCTGGCCTGCTGGACCGCCTTGCCCGCACCGACCGTCTGACCGAAGGCTTTTTCGCCCCCAATGCCGCCGAAGATGGCCCCGACCTGTCGGACGAGGCCCGCGCGATTGTCGAAGGCTGGTCCTCATATCCCGCGCTGCGGACCGACCGCGCGCAAGGCATCTTCCGCCGCCTGCGCCCCACACTGCTGAAACGCCTGTCGCGCGCCGCGAACCCGCAAGAGGCGCTGGTGGCGCTGGACGGGTTTCTGTCGGGCCTGCCCTCGGGCGTGCAGATATTTTCCCTGTTCGAGGCCAACCCGTCCTTGGTCGATCTAATCATCGACATCGCAGGAACCGCGCCGGCGCTGGCCCGCTATCTGTCGCGCAACGCCTCCGTGTTGGACGGGGTGATCGGTGGCTCGTTCTTCGCGCCTTGGCCGGACAAGCCGGCGCTGGTGGCCGAACTGTCGGCCCGCCTTGGCGACCTGACCGATTACGAAAAGAAACTCGATTCCGCGCGGCGCTGGATGAAGGAATGGCACTTCCGCATCGGCGTGCATCACCTGCGCGGCCTGATCGACGGGTTCGAAGCCGCCAAGCAATATGCCGATCTGGCCGAGGCGGTGATCGCCGCACTGTGGCCCGTGGTCACCGCCGATTTCGCCGCCAAGCACGGGCCGATGCCGGGGCGGGGTGCTGTGGTCTTGGGCATGGGCAGCCTTGGCGCGGCACGTCTGAACGCAGGCTCCGACCTCGATCTGATCGTGATCTATGACGCCCAAGGCATTGAAACATCAGAGGGAAAGCGCCCGCTGGCGACGCGCCCCTATTACGCGCGGCTCACGCAAGCCATGGTCACCGCCATGTCGGCACAGATGGCCGAGGGGCGGCTTTACGAGGTTGACGTGCGCCTGCGCCCCTCGGGCCGTCAGGGTCCGGTAGCGACCTCGATCGAATCCTTCCGCAGCTATCAGATGACCGAAGCCTGGACATGGGAACACCTTGCCCTCACCCGCGCGCGGGTGCTGGCGGGCGAGCCTGCATTGGCCGCCGAGGTGGAAACCTTCCGGCGCGAGGTGCTGGCGGACAAAGGGCAGGGCGCAAATGTCCGCGCCGATGTGGCCGAAATGCGCGCCCGCCTTGCCGCCGCCAAACCGGGGGCAGGGTTATGGGATGCGAAATTCGGTGCAGGCCGCTTGATGGACATCGAACTTTTGGCGCAAACCTTTGCGCTGATCGGTGCCAGCCCTGCGCGAAACGTCGAACGCCAGATCGCTGCGGGCGTAAAGGCCTGTAATCTGTCGCTTCCGGACCAGACCGCGCTGCTGGATGCCTACAGGCTGTGCTGGCGGCTGCAGGCAAGCTTGCGGCTTTTGTCGGATACAGTGGTTGATCCTGCTGCACTTGGGATCGGCGGGCGCGCCTTCGTGCTGCGCGAAACCGGTGCCGGATCGGTGCAAGACCTGTCAGACCGGCTGGCGCTGGCGGCAAGCCTTGCCGAAGCGGTGATCAACGCCCATCTTTTGGGGTAAGGCTATGGGGAGACGCGCGATGCAACTGACCGAGGCAGACCCGAAAGGGCTGGTGCGCGAAAGCTATGCCATTGAGGGCATTACCTTGGGCGAATGCCGGTCGATCTTCATCGACTGGGTTCTCAGCCTGCCGGTGAACGCCGACACCCCCGACGCGCTGCGGTCGCTGATCGCGCATTACGGCACGCCCGAACCTGATCACCCGATGACCGGCGTGCTGACCGAGGCTTTGCTGGCCCCCGAAACACCCAAGCGCCGGGGTGGCCGCGCGGCCCGTCTGGGTTACTGAGCGGCGGCCTCAAGTGCCGCAATATCCAGCTTTACCATCCCCATCATCGCCTGCATGACGCGGCCTGTTGTATCCGATTTCAGCAGGCGCGGCAGCGCGCGCGGGATGATCTGCCATGACAGCCCAAAACGATCGGTCAGCCAGCCGCAGCGGCTTTCGCTGCCACCCTCCAGCAAGGCGGACCAAAGCCGGTCAACCTCGGCCTGCGTATCGACATGAACGCTGATCGAGGCGGCGGGCGTCAGCGCATAATATGGCCCGCCATTCAGCCCCCAATAGTGCTGCCCCATCAGGGTGAAGGCGACGGTAAAGGCCCCGGCAGCCGGATCGCCGCCCTTGTAGAAGATCTCGGTGATCTCGGAACCGTCAAACAGGCTGCAATAAAGCCGCGCGGCGGGTTCGGCCTGATCGTTGAACCAAAGACAGGTGGAAATGGAAGGCGCGGGCATGGGCTGCTCCTGTCGGATGAACCTTCAGGATGCACCCGCGCCTGCGCCCACGCAAGTCTTAGCGCAGGGCTGCGGCCTCGGCGGCCAGCGTGGTAATCGCGGCCCAATCGCCGCGCGCCATCGCATCCTTGGGCGCAACCCAAGACCCGCCCACACACAGGATATTGGGCAAAGTCAGGTAATCCCGCGCGTTTTTCAGGCCGATCCCGCCGGTGGGGCAGAACTTCACCTGCGGGATCGGCGCGCCGATCGATTTGAGATAGGCCGCCCCGCCAGCCTGCTCCGCCGGAAAGAACTTCAGCGTAGTAAAGCCCATCTCCAGCAGCGCCATGATCTCGGACGCGGTTGCGGCCCCGGGCAGGATCGGCAAGTCATACTCTGCACAAGCGTCCAACAGCCGCTGCGTCGCCCCCGGCGAAACACCGAACTTCGCCCCCGCCGCCTTGGCCGCCTTGACATCGGCAGGCGTCAGCAAGGTGCCTGCGCCCACAACCCCGCCCTCGACGTCCGACATCGCGCGGATCGCATCCAGCGCGCAAGGCGTCCGCAGCGTCACCTCCAGTGCGGGCAATCCCCCCGCCACCAAAGCCTGCGCCAAAGGCGCGGCATGGGCCAGATCGTCGATCACCAGAACGGGAACGACAGGGGCAAGACGGCAGATTTCGGCGGCTTTGGCGGATTGTTCGGCGGGGGTCATTTCAGGCTCCTTTGCCCCGAATGGCGGGGCGGTGGTTGAGTGCGGAAGCCTCCGGCGGGGATATTTAAGCGAAGAGGATGTAAACGGACCCTTCCCCTGATCCTCTTCGTGAAAATATCCCCGCCGGAGGCCCCGAGTGATGCGGGGCGCACCGTCGGAGGTTAAAGCACCACCGACGCGCCGGTTTCCGATGTGCCGACATTGCGGCGGAAAGCCTCGAACAGCTCGCGCCCGATGCCGTGGCGGTTGGCAGACAGGTCAGCCTCCACCGGCGTGCGCGTTTCAAAATCCGGCGCCAGCACTGACAGCGTGCCGGCCACCGCGTCCAGCCGCACGACATCGCCATCGCGCAGCCGCGCCAGCGGGCCGCCCTTGGCTGCCTCGGGCGAGACATGGATTGCGGCTGGCACCTTGCCCGACGCGCCCGACATGCGCCCGTCGGTGACCAGCGCCATCTTCAGCCCGCGATCCTGCAGCACCGACAGCAGCGGCGTCAGCGAGTGCAGTTCCGGCATGCCATTGGCCTGCGGGCCTTGGAAGCGGACCACAACCACAGTGTCGGTGGTGAACTCGCCCGCCTTGAACGCGCGTTTGACCTGTTCCTGATCGTGGAAGATGCGGGCGGGGGCCTCGATGATATGACGTTCGGGCGCCACGGCCGAGACCTTGATCACGCCGCGCCCCAGATTGCCGGTCAGTTGTTTCAACCCGCCCGAGGTGGCAAAGGGAACAGCGACCGGACGCAGAATCTTTTCGTTCAGGGATGCAGACGCCCCCGCCTCCCACGCCAGTTTGCCGCCCTGCAGTTTCGGCTCTTTCGCGTAGGCCGCAAGCCCGTCGCCCGCCACGGTCTTGGCGTCGGGATGCAGCAGGCCTGCGCCCAGCAATTCCCCGATCATGAAGCCGATGCCACCTGCGGCATGGAAGTGGTTCACATCGGCCAACCCGTTGGGATAGACCTTGGCCATCAGCGGCACGACATCGGAAATATCGTCGAAATCCTGCAAATCCAGCAGCACGCCCGAGGCCCTCGCCATCGCGGGCAGGTGCAGCACAAGGTTGGTCGACCCGCCCGTGGCCATCAGCCCGACCAGCCCGTTGACATAGGCGCGCTCGTCCAGCACCTCGCCTGCTGGGGTGTAGTCGTTCCCCAGTGCCGTGATCGCGGCGGCACGTTCCACGGCAGCGGTGGTCAAGGCCTCGCGCAGCGGCGTGTTCGGGTTGACAAAAGCCGCACCCGGCAGGTGCAGGCCCATGAACTCCATCAGCATCTGGTTGGTATTTGCGGTGCCGTAGAAGGTGCAGGTTCCGGGGCCGTGATACGAGGCCATCTCGGCCGCCATCAGCGCCTCGCGCCCGACTTCTCCGGTGGCAAAAGCGTTGCGGACCTTGGATTTTTCATCATTGGGCAGGCCGCTTGTCATCGGCCCCGCCGGCACGAACACGGCAGGCACATGGCCGAAGGTCGCCGCCGCCATCACCAGACCCGGCACGATCTTGTCGCAGACGCCAAGGAACAGCGCCGCGTCAAAGGTGTTGTGAGACAGCGCCACCCCCGCCGCGAGCGCAATCACATCGCGCGAGAACAGTGACAACTCCATCCCCGGCTGGCCTTGGGTCACCCCGTCGCACATCGCCGGAACCCCGCCCGCCACCTGCGCCGTGGCCCCCGCCTTGCGCGCCGCAGCGCGGATTAGCTTGGGGTAATCCTCATAGGGTTGATGCGCCGACAACATGTCGTTGAACGCCGTCACGATCCCGATATTGGGGCTGCGCGCGGCCGCCAGCGCGTCCTTGTCCGCCCCCATCGCGGCATAGGCATGGGCCTGATTGCCGCAAGCCAGATGCCCGCGCGCAGGCCCGTCACGTCCGGCCTGACCAATTCGGGCCAGATAATCGGCACGCGTGGCCGCAGAGCGGGCGCGGATACGGTCGGTCACACGGGCAATTTGGGGATGCAGGGTCATGGCGGCTCTGTCTGTCAGGAATTTGCGCTGTTCTAGCAGATGTTGTTAGCGCTAACAACCCCATGTCAACTCTTGAAGGCCATGAGGCGTGCAGGCGGCGGGGCAGGGTGGAATGTGTCAGGATATAGCCCGAAATCCCCGCAAATGCACGGGAAATGCACCGGATTGACCGTAATGCGGCCATATTCATCCGTCATCAAGGGGATCAGATTTTTGGGGAACACCCCGGAGGTATCCAGATGATGACCGCAAAAACCCTGACTGCACTGGCTCTCGCCCTCGGGCTTTCGGCCTGCGCCCAAGTCGACACGCCCAGCCGTGGCGCTACGGCAGACCTGCCGATGATGCCGACGCAGATGAATCTGCTGGCCGACACCGCAGGGGTGCGGGTGCTGCATGCCCAATATGATGTCGAGGCGATCACTGTCTTGGTGCCGCGGGATCTGAAAGTCTCCGAAGCCAATACCTTCTACCCGAGGGCCGATATCGTCTGGCGCGGAGAGCCGCGCGGCGACCGCTATCAACAGGTTTCGGCAATCTTCACCGAAGCGTTTGCGCGCGGCACCGCGACCATGGTTGCAGGGCGGCAGGTTGCCGTCGAGGTCGAGATTCTGCGCTTTCACTGCCTGACCGAGAAAACCCGCTATACCGTCGGCGGCACCCACTCGCTCAAGTTCAATTTCACCGTGCGGGATGTGGTGACGGGAGAGGTGATCGACGGTCCGCGTCTGGTCGTGGCGGATATTCCGGCGGCGGGTGGCGCGCGTGCCATTGCCGAGGATCAGGCAGGGCGCACCCAGCGCATTGTGGTCGTGGAACGTCTGGCCGAGGTGATCCGGCGCGAACTGTCCGCCCCTGCCTCGCCCGATATGGTGGCGCGGTTCGAGTCTGGTCTTATGCTTACCCCTGCTGGCCTCGGGCAATAGCCCGGCCTCTTTTCACAGACCACAGAACACAGTATGGGGGTGCGATGAGCGCCCCCATTCCCCATTCCCCCGCCGAAGATGCCGATGAACCCGTTCGCGGCCGCCCCGTTGTCCGCCTGAAGCCCAAGGCCGAGGCCCGCGCGCTGCGCCATGGCTTCCCTTGGGTTTATGCGGATGAATTGGTCACCGACCGCCGCACCCAGAATCTTGCGCCCGGCGCGCTGGCGGTGCTGGAAGATGGCGACCGCCGGCCTTTGGGTCTGGTGACGGTCAACACCAAATCCAAGATCATCGCCCGCATGCTGGACCGCGACCCCGAAGCGCAGATCGATCAGGCATGGTTCGAGGCGCGGCTGTCACGGGCGCTGTCCCTGCGCGCCCGCCTGCATGACGCGCCGTTCTACCGTCTGGTCCACGCCGAGGCCGATCTGCTGCCCGGCGTTGTGATCGACCGCTTTGGCGATGTGGTGGTGATCCAGCCCAACGCCGCTTGGGCCGAGGCGTATATTCAGGCTCTGGCCGCGGCCGTGGTCGCGGTGACGGGTGTTGCGACCATCATCAAGAACGGCACAGGCCGCTCGCGCGGGCTGGAAGGTCTGACCGAGGAAACCGCCGTGCTGCGGGGTGGCGTCGATGCGCCGATCCCTGTGCCGATGAACGGCGCCACCTATATGGCCGATGTGATGGGCGGGCAGAAAACCGGCCTGTTCTTTGACCAACGCCCGAACCACGCCTTCGCCGCCCGCCTTGCGGCAGGTGCGCGGGTGCTGGATGTGTTCAGCCATGTTGGCGGTTTTGCGCTGGCGGCGCTGGCGGGTGGGGCCACGTCGGCGCTTGCCGTTGATGCCTCAGCAGCAGCGCTGGCACTGGCGGGGCAGGGGGCTGCGGCCTCGGGCTTTGCCGACCGCTTTGCCACGCGACAGGGCGATGCCTTTGACGTGCTGGAGTCCTTGGGGGCCGAAGGCGCTCGGTTCGATCTGGTGATCTGCGACCCACCCGCCTTTGCCCCTGCCAAACCGGCACTTGAGGCGGGCCTGCGCGCCTATGAACGCGTCGCACGGCTGGCGGCACCCTTGGTCGCACCGGGGGGATATCTGGTGCTGTGTTCCTGCTCGCATGCTGCCGATCTGGCGTCCTTCCGCAACGCCTGCGCGCGCGGCATCGGGCGCGGCGGCCGGCGCGGGCAACTGCTGCACACCGGTTTTGCCGGACCGGATCACCCGATGCTGCCGCAACTGGCCGAGAGCGCCTATCTCAAGGCACTGTTCTTCCGGCTTGACGGGTGAAAGCGGTCCTTGACGCCTGCGTCCTCTTCCCCACCGTCCTGCGGGAAATCCTGCTGGGCGTAGCGGGGAAGGGGCTGTACGAGCCGCTCTGGTCCGACCGCATCCTGCGCGAATGGGTTCTGGCCACGGCCAAACTCGGGCCGCTGGCACAAGTGCAAGCCGAAGGCGACGCCACCCTGCTGCGCACCGCCTTCCCGCGCGCCTGCCTGCGCGACCGCCCCGAGATCGAGGCCCGCCTGCTGCTGCCCGACCCCAATGACGTGCACGTGCTGGCCGTGGCCATCGCGGGCCACGCCGATGCCATCATTACCTTCAACGCCGCCGACTTTCCCCGCCACATCCTTGCCGAAGAAGGCATAGACCGCCGCGATCCCGACGGGTTTCTGTGGCAACTCTGGTCCTTCCACCCCGCCGAAGTCTCGCAGGTTGTCGCCGCCGTTCACGCCACCGCCGAACGCATGGCAGGCGCACCCCTCTCTGCCAAATCCCTGCTCAAACGCGCCAAACTCCCGCGACTGGCCAAGGCCCTTTATCCAGTCGCGCCCTAGGTGCGTGCAAAGCACACACCCTACCCCCATCCTGACGCGACGGGGCTTCATCTTGGTTCAAATACTCCCGCCGGAGGCTCTGACGTAGCGGCAGGGAGCCTCCGGCGGGAGTATTTGAACCAAGATGAAACGCAAAGGGTAGGGTGCGTGCTTGTCACGCACCTTTGCTCACATCACCGCGCCGATCTGCCACGGCACAAATTCCGCGCCGCCAAAGCCTAGCTCTTCGGACAGCGATTTTTTGCCTGACGCCACCGCGATGATCTTGTCCAATATCTCGGCCCCCTTGTCGGCGATGCTGACCCCGTCCGTCAGGATGTCGCCGCAGTTGATGTCCATATCCTCGGCCATGCGGGCATACATTTCGGAATTGGTCGCAAGTTTGATGCAGGGGCTGGGTTTGTAGCCCGACACCGATCCGCGCCCGGTGGTAAAGACGATCATCGTGGCACCCGAGGCGATCTGGCCCGTGACCGAGCAGGGGTCATAGCCGGGGCTGTCCATATAGGTGAAGCCGGGCGTGGTGATCGGTTCGGCGAATTTGTAGACGCCGACCAAGGGGGCGGTGCCGCCCTTCGCCACAGCCCCCAGCGATTTTTCAAGGATCGTGGTCAACCCGCCCTTCTTGTTGCCGGGGGAAGGGTTGTTGTCCATCTCGCCGCCGTTGCGGGCCGTATAATCTTCCCACCATCTGATCCGCTCGATCAGTTTCTCGCCGACCTCACGCGACACGGCGCGGCGGGTCAGCAGGTGTTCGGCACCATAAATCTCGGGCGTTTCCGACAGGATCGTGGTGCCACCCATCTGCACCAGCAGATCCGAGGCATGGCCCAGTGCCGGATTGGCGGTGATGCCGGAATAGCCGTCGGACCCGCCGCATTGCAGCCCCACCACCAGTTTCGACACCGGAGCCGGAGCGCGGGCGGTTTTGCTGGCGACCTCTGCCATTTCGCGCAGCACCTTCAGCCCCGCCGCGATGGTGGCGCGGGTGCCGCCGGTTTGCTGGATTGTCATGTAGCGGAAATTGCCATCGGGGCGCAGGCGGCCTTGGCCCACCAGATCCGGCACCTGCATCACCTCGCAGCCCAGACCTACCAGCAATATCCCGCCGAAATTCGCATTGCGCGCATAGCCTTTCAGCGTCCGCATCAGGGTGTCGTAGCCCTCGTTCACCCCCGACATGCCGCAGCCGGTGTTATGCACAATCGGCACAAATCCGTCGATATTGGGCATCCCCGACAGATCGGGGTCCTTCTCGGCGGCCTCGGCGATAAAGCGCGCGACCGAACCCGAACAGTTCACCGAGGTCAGGATACCGATATAGTTGCGGGTGCCGACTTGCCCGTCGGCGCGGTGATAGCCCATGAACTCACGCACGGGCAGCGCGGGCAGGGCGCGGCTTTCCGATCCTATGGCATAGTCATCGCTGTGCGGACCCATGCCAAGGTTATGGCTGTGGATATGCGCGCCCGCCGGAATATCTTCCAGTGCCTGCCCGATGATCTGGCCATAGCGCACCACCACCTGACCCTTTGCAATCGCCACCGAAGCGATCTTGTGGCCACGCGGCACCGCCTGTATCAGCGTCAGGCCCAGCCCCGCAGGCGCTGCCCCCGCCTTCAGATCTGCCAAGGCGATCACCACATTGTCCGCCGGATTAAGCCGGATGATCGGGTCCGCTCCAAGTGACATCGCTTACGCCCTTTCCTTGATCTCGCTGGCGGCATGCGCTAACATGTTAGCATGTTACAGCCGCATGATACCGCATCACAAGACCCGATCTTGACAGAACCGCGCCTGACGCCCCTTGACCGGCTGGCCGGATCTTTGGGGCAGCGGGTCTACCTGACGCTCCGCCACGCCATCCTGTCACTGGCGTATCGGCCCGGTGAGATCCTGCGAAAGCCGGAAATCTGTGCAGAACTGGGGGTTTCGCGCAGCCCGGTGTCGGATGCCGTCGCCCGTCTGGCCGCCGAGGGGCTGGTCGATGTGATCCCGCAGGCCGGCACCTATGTTGCACGCTTTTCGATGGAGGAAATCCGTGAGGGCGCCTTTCTGCGCGAAGCGATCGAGGTTGCGGCGATTGAACTGGTCGCGCGGACCATCACCGACGAACAACTGGTGATTCTGCGCCGCAATCTGGTGGTGCAGGCGGCGCTGCTGGCCGACAATGATTTTGCGGGCTTTTACAAACTTGATGGCGAGATGCACGAACTGCTGCTCTCCTTCACCGGCTACCGCAAGCTGGCTGCGGTGTCGGATACGGCTTGGGCGCATGTGAACCGCGCGCGTCAACTTGTTCTGCCTGTGCCAGGGCGGGTGGCGGCCACGCTGGCCGAACATCGTGCCATTCTGTCGGCGCTCGAGGCGCGTGACCCCGACGCCGCGCGGAGCGCGATCCGCAGCCATCTGCGCCAGTTGGTCACCTATCTGGAGCCACTGGAGCGCAGCCATCCCGACCTGTTCAACCCCTGAGGCCCAATGACCCGTCCCAATGCCCCCCGCTATGCCGCCCGCCTGAATGCCTTCAAGGTCAAGGGCGGCTCGGTGGCCGACATGATCGCAGGGGTGGGACATGTGGGAGGCATCTCGGCCGCCGATCTGAACTATCCCGATCATTTCGAGAAACATAGCCCCGCCGCTTTGGGGCGGATGCTGGCCGATCAGGGCATGGTGATCAACGGGTTGGCGATGCGCTATTACACCGAGGCCGGGTTCAAGCTGGGGGCCTTTACCCATCCCGACCTGTCAGTGCGCCGCGCGGCGATCGACCTGACCAAGCGCGGGATTGATGTCTGTGCCGAAATGGGCGGGGCGCTGATGACGCTTTGGATGGGGCAGGACGGATATGATTATTCTTTCCAGATCGACTACGGGCGGGCTTGGGAAGATACCATCGCCGCGATTGCCGAAGTGGCCGACCATAACCCTGCCGTCGATATTGCCGTCGAATACAAACCCGACGAGCCGCGCGCCTTTGCGCTGATGCCCGATATGGCAACCACGCTTCTGGCCCTGCGCGAGGTGAACCGCGCCAATACCGGCGTGACGCTCGACTTCGCGCATGTGCTTTACGCAGGCGAGATGCCCGCCTATGCCGCGACCCTTGCCGCGCGGCACAGCCGGATCTTGGGTGTCCATCTGAACGACGGCTACGGCAAGCGCGACGACGGGCTTATGGCAGGCACCGTGCATCCGGTGCAAACGGTCGAGTTGTTTATGGCACTGGACCGTGCAGGCTATGACGGTGTGATCTACTTCGACACCTTCCCCGATCAGGCAGGCCTGAACCCCGTGCATGAAACCCGCGCCAATATCGCCCTGACGGATCGTCTGCGCGCCATCGCCCGCAATCTGGCGCAAAACCCCGATCTGGCCGCCGCCACCGCCCGACAAGACGCGGCCGCCGTCTCGCTGATCGTGGCAAACGCGCTTTACCGCTGAGCCTTCCGACAAAGGTGCGTGGCAAGCACGCACCCTACCCCCGTTCTGCACGGCACCGGCTTTCATCTTGGCTCAAATACTCCCGCCGGAGGCTTCCGCCGCAAGCAGATGGAGCCTCCGGCGGGAGTATTTGAGCCAAGATGAAGCACAAGGGGTAGGGTGCGTGCTTGTCACGCACCGCGCGGGTTGGGTCAGCGTTCCCGCCACCAGTCTTGGGCCTGCAGTTTCCAGTAGGTCAGTTGGGCTGCGGCAAGGCCGAAGGGGCCGCCGGCCCATGTCAGCCCGAAAGGGGTGAACATTTTGATGCGGTCGCTTTGGCCCAGCATCGCCTCGGCCAGCACTTTGCCTGCGATGGCCGTCGTGTTCAGGCCGTGGCCGCCGAAGGCTGTGGCATGCCACACGCCTTGCTGCATCTGACCGATTTGCGGCATCAGGTGGCGGGCATAGCCCATCAGGCCGGACCAGCTTTGCTCGGTTTTCAGATCGGCGAGTTGCGGGAACACCCCGACCATCTCGCGGCGGAGTTCGCGCGCCACCCCTTCGGCACTTGCGGCGCGGGTGGTGATGCGGCCGCCCCAGAGCAGGCGTTTGCCGCCATCGACGACGCGGTAGTAATCCGAAGCGCGGCGGTCATCCAGAACGGCTTCGGTGGTCTTGATGGCAGATGCGATCAGATCGGGGGCGGGTTCCGAGATCATCATATAGGTGGCAATTGGCAGCACGGCGCGGTTCAGGCGCGGCACCAGAGGCCCTGTGTAGCCGCCTGTCGCAAACACCACATCCTGCGCCCGCAGCATGCCCTTGGCCGTGCGGATTTCCTTGACCGCTCCGCGCAGCGCGGTCGCGGTGGCGGGCGAGGATTCGTAGATCACCCCGCCCAGCCGTTCCACCTCGGCGGCCACCGCGCGCAGGTAGTTCAGCGGGTGAATGTGGAAGGCGCGCGGGTCTGACAGGCCGTGATAATAGCGGTCGGTCGCAAGGCGGGCGCGGATGGCCTCGCGGTTCAGATAGGTGAACTCATAGCCGAAATCATTCGCAAATTCGGCGGCATAGGCGTGCAGATCATCCGCCTTGTCAAAGCGGCGCAGATTCAGCAGGCCCGCCACCGGGTCGGCCCCCGTGATCCCCAGATCGGCAATCGTGGCCCGCAGGCGTTCCACGCCTTCGATGGTCAGGCGGTGCAGCGCGCGGGCGGCCTCGCGCCCCACCCGCGCCTCGATGGCTTCACCGCCACAGGCGAAGGCAGGCGAGACGATACCGCCGTTGCGCCCCGAAGCGCCCCAGCCGACCGCCTGCGCCTCCAGCACCGCCACCCGCTTGCCGCCGCGTGCCAGTTCAAGTGCAGTCGTCAGCCCTGCCAAACCGCCGCCGACAATTACACAATCGGCCTCTTCCACGCCCGACAATGCAGGCCGCGCGCGGATCTCGGTCAGGCTGCGGGCGTAGAAGGTGTCGGGGTAAAGATCACGCATCAAGGCTGATCCAGATCGGCACATGATCGGAAGGCTTGTCGCCCGCGCGCACCTGTTTGTCGATCTGCACATCGCGCAGCAAATCCGCCGCCTGCGCCGACAGCAGGTGATGGTCGATGCGGATGCCGTTGTTCCGCTCCCAAGCCCCGGCCTGATAGTCCCAGAACGTATACTGCCCCGGCGAGGGATTGCGCGCGCGGAAGGCATCGGTCAGGCCAAGGTGCAACAGCCGCCGGAACGCCTCACGCGATTGCGGCAGGTAGAGCGCGTCATTCAGCCAGACTTCGGGCTTGGCGGCGTCCATCGCCTGCGGGATCACGTTGTAATCGCCGCAGAACACCAGCGGTTCCTCGGTGGCCAGAAGTTCGATCACGCGGGCGCGCATTCGCTCCATCCATGCCAGTTTGTAATCATATTTCGGCCCCGGTGCAGGGTTGCCATTGGGCAGATACAGCCCGCAGACCCGCACCGCGCGGGTGCCGATCACGGTGGCCTCGATCCAGCGCGCCTGTTCGTCACTGTCATCACCTGCAAGCCCGCGAGTCACGTCCTCCAACGGCAGTTTCGACAGGATCGCCACGCCGTTAAAGCTTTTCTGGCCATGGGTTTCCACGCGGTAGCCCATGTCTTCGAACAGCCCGCGCGGGAAGCCTTCGTCCACCGATTTGATCTCTTGCAGGCAGACCACATCCGGCTGGGCAGCGGTTAGCCACGCAGGCAAAGCCTCGATCCGCGCCTTGATGCCGTTGATGTTGAAGGTGGCGATTTTCATGGGCGCGCTCCGGCAGGGTGTCCCGATTTCATAGGCCTGCACCCTGCGCCGCACAAGTCAGAACCCCGCAGCCGCCATCCACAGCGCATCCAGCGCGTCAAGTTCGGCGGGGTCGAAACGGTCGGCGACCTCCCAGTAACGCCCCGAGGCGACCATGTAGCCAAGGGCAGCCTCACGGGCCAAGGCGGCCTCTACCGCTTGCGGATCAAAGGCCACAGGCTGCACGCCTGCCAGATCGCCCAACCCCACCCGCGGAAACACCAGCCGCGACGGCCCGTCCGACAGATTCACCATCGCACAGCCCGCCCGTGCCGCCAGCACCATCAGCCGCGCCGATTTCGCCTCAAGATTACGCAGCGTGATATCGGGGCGTAGGGGGTCTGGCGTGCCGGTGCCATAGAAATGGGTCGGGCCGCTGGCGGGATAGTGCATGTCACAGCCAAATGCCGCGATCACGCGCGGGCGCAGGGCGTGCAGCGCCCAATAGGCGGCGGTAAAGGCCATGGTCGCGCCCGCATAGACAAAGCCGCCAAAGGTGTTCTGGGCCGGAACGAAATCATCCTCGGTGACAATCTGCTGACCCGCGCCCGCCTGCGGCACCCGAACTGCTGGAAAATCCCACGGATGGATCATCAGATCCCAGTCGGGCCGCAGCAGATAGGCGTTGTTGATGGCAAGGATGCGGTCAAAGCCCGCCTTCGGCCACTCACGCGCTTGAACCGCCTGCGGACCAGAGCCAAGCATCAGAAGTATCGACATAATCCGGCCCCTTCATTCCAGAAAGGGCAGTTAGGGCGCGCCTCAAGCAAAGCCAGAGGTCAGATCGAGAAAGACGTGCCACACCCGCAAGAACTGCTGGCATTCGGGTTTTCGATCACAAAGCGCGCGCCGATCAGCTCTTCGGTGAAATCGATCACCGCATTGGCCAGAAACGGCAGCGACACCGCATCCACCAGCACCTTTTGGCCCGCGCCCTCCAGCACCAGATCATCCGCCGCCGGATCATCCAGCCGGATGTCATACTGAAATCCCGAACAGCCGCCACCCTCGACCGCGACGCGCAGGGCCTTTTGCTCGCCCGTCAATTCGGCAATTTCGGCCAGCCGCGCAAAGGCACGGTCGGTTACACGCGGGGGCAGGGTCAGGTTCATGGCATTTCCCTATCCAATCGGGGGTTTTCTCGAATATAGGGGAGGGGAACGCCTTGAACAAGAACGGTTCCTGAATGCTTGCCGCCTTTGCCTGCCTGCCCGAAACCTCACGCGGGCGCCTTTACCCCGAACGCATGTCGTCCTTCCGTTCGCCGTTCCAACGCGACCGCGACCGCATCATCCATTCCTCGGCCTTCCGGCGGCTGAAGCACAAGACGCAAGTCTTCGTCGAACACGAAGGCGATTACTATCGCACCCGCCTGACCCATTCGATCGAGGTGGCGCAAGTGGCGCGCACCATCGCGGGCGTGCTTGGGCTGAACACCGATCTGGCCGAAGCCATCGCTCTGGCGCATGATCTGGGCCACACCCCCTTTGGCCACACCGGCGAGGATGCGCTGGCCGAGTTGATGCAACCCTATGGCGGCTTTGACCACAACGCGCAGGCGCTGCGGATCGTCACACGGCTGGAACGCCACTACGCCGATTTCGACGGGCTGAACCTGACATGGGAGTCGCTTGAAGGCATCGCCAAGCATAACGGCCCCGTCACCGGCCCCAATGCCGACGCAAAACATGCTGGCCCGCTGCCCTATGCCTTGGCCGAGGTGAACGCGCTTTGGGATCTGGAACTGCACACCCACGCATCAGCCGAGGCGCAGGTGGCCGCCATCGCCGATGACGTGGCCTATTCACACCACGATCTGCACGATGGCCTGCGCTCGGGCCTGTTCACCGAAGCCGATCTGATGGAATTGCCCGTCACCGGCCCCGCCTTTGCCGAGGTGGACGCGCTTTACCCCGGCCTCGACAAGATGCGCCGCAGGCATGAGGCATTGCGCCGCGTCTTTGGCCGCATGGTCGAGGATGTGATCGCGGTGGCCAAGAACCGCCTTGACGCCGCCCAACCCAAATCGGTCGAGGAAATCCGCCACCTTGGCACCACGGTGATCCGGTTCTCGAAACCGCTTTATCAGGAACTCAAGGCCATCCGCAGCTTCCTGTTCACCCGTATGTACCGCGCGCCTTCAGTGGTGGTGATGCGCAAGCAGGTAACCGAAGTCGTAAACGGCCTGTTCCCGCTTTACCTCGCGCAGCCCGATCTGCTGCCTGTCGAATGGCGGCAGGACATCGCCGCCGCCACTTCGGAAACCGAACTTGCCCGCATCGTTGCCGATTACGTCGCCGGCATGACCGACCGCTTCGCGCTGCAGGAGGGCACCCGCCTGCTGGGCTAAAGCCCATTCACCTTGGCAAAAATACTCACGGGGGTCAGGGGGCAGTCGGCCCCCTGCGGCCAGCCGTCCTCACAACCCTCACGTAGGTCGGGGTTCACCCCGACTCCCTCGACCGTGCCCCTAAGCCTTACGCGCCGCCGCCAGCCACACAACCGCCAGCCCCACCGAGACGATGCCGTTCCACCCCGCCATCGAAATCCCCAGCATCTGCCATGCTATCGCATCACAGCGCACCGGCCCGCCGACGCTGACATCGGTGTTCAGCAGATCCGTCGCCGACACGCCCTCCAGCGCGTTGACAGTGCAAGACGCCAGACCTTCCCACCATGTCTGCTCCACGCCCACATGAAACAGCGCGATTGCCGCCGTGGTCAGCGCCGCCAGCGCCCCCAGCAGCGGCCAGATCCGCCCACCAAGGCTGATCCCCAGCGCGCCAAGCAGCACCGCCGCCGCATGGGGCCAGCGCTGCCACAGGCACAGCACACAGGGCAACAGGCCGCCGATATACTGGAACGCAAACGCCCCCAGCAGCATCGCAAGCGACCCCGCTGCCGCCAGCAGGATCAAGCCATTCCGTGTCATCATCCCATCACCTTCAATCCGACCCAGACCAGCACCACCAGCCCAAGCACCGCCAGCCCGATCAGTGCCATCCGCTTTTCGATGAACACCGCCATCGCCTGCCCGTAGCGCTGCAACAGATAGGCCAAAAGATAAAACCGACCGCCCCGCGCCACGATGGCCGACAGGATGAACCATTTCAGATCGAATGACACCAGCCCTGACAAAATCGTGACCACCTTCATCGGCGGCAGATGTGTCAGCCCCGATGTCACCAGCATCACCAAAATCGCCGTATCGCCGGTCTGTGACTTCAGCGCATCAAACGCCGCCATCTTGCCGTAAAACTCCAGCAGGGGGGCTGCTACCAGATCAAAGGCGTAATGCCCGATCATCCAGCCGAAAACCCCGCCCAGCACCGATGTCACCGTGGCAATCAACGCAAAGCGCCACGCCTGATCGGGTTTCGCCAGCACCATCGGAATGAACAGCACATCCGCCGGGATCGGAAACACCGAGCTTTCCACGAAACTTACCGTCCCCATCGCCACAGGCGCATGGCGCGAGCCTGCCCAACGCAGTGTCCAGTCATACAGCTTGCGAAACATCGCGGTCTCCTGATCCAGCGCGGTCCTTTGGCCACGGCGCGCAAGCGCGGTCAAGCCGCATCGCCACGGCCTGCAACAAGATTGTGCTTCGCCCCCTGCGCGGTATGCTAGGCCTGATGATCTTGAGGGGACGCGTGGGATGGAATGGCGCGGGCGTCGCGGCAGCGGCAATATCGAAGATCGGCGCTCTGCGCGCGGGACCGCGCGGGCAGGGGGCATTGGCGGGCTTGGCCTGATCGCGGTGCTGGTGATCGGCTATTTCCTTGGAATCGATGTGACGCCTTTGTTGCAGGATACCGCCGCACCTCCCCGCAGCGGCCCTGTCGAGATGACCGCACAGGATCGCGCAGCAGGAGAATTTGTCTCGGTCGTTCTGGCGGATACCGAAGACATCTGGGCGCAGGTATTTGCCGACCAGATCGGGCGCAGCTATGATCCGGCCACACTGGTGCTCTACAAGGGCGTCACGGCCTCGCCCTGTGGCAATGCTTCGGGGGCGACGGGACCGTTCTATTGTCCGGGGGATCGCAAAGTGTATCTGGACACCGATTTCTTCACCACGATGGAACAGCAGCTTGGCGCGCAGGGCGATTTTGCCATGGCCTATGTTGTCGCCCATGAAATCGCCCATCATGTGCAGGACGAACTTGGCATTCTTGGTCAGGCCAACGCGGTGCGCGCCCGCGTCTCGCAGGCCGACAGCAACCAGATTTCGGTGCGGATCGAACTTCAGGCCGATTGCCTGTCGGGGATCTGGGCGCGGCAGGTGTCCAAGACCTTCGGCACCATCCAGAAGGGCGATTTCGAAGAGGCCGTGAACGCCGCCCGCCAGATCGGCGACGATACCCTGCAAAGGAACGCAGGCCAGCGCCCGATGCCGCACACCTTCACCCATGGCACTGCGGCCCAGCGGTCGGGCTGGTTCCTGCGCGGGCTGAAATCGGGCGATCTGGGCGATTGCGACACCTTCGCCGCCAAAAAACTGTAGCGATTGCAAAAGGCGGGGCGCAGGTGCTTGACTTCCCCCCCATGCCTCAAATATCCACAGCGCCGAGCGGGCGTGGCGGAATGGTAGACGCGACAGACTCAAACTCTGTTTCCTCACGGAGTGTCGGTTCGAGTCCGACCGCCCGCACCAGATCCGGCCAATGACGCCGGACCCTTTTCCAAGAACTTGTTTCGCGCTGTGTCTGTTTCGCTGGACGGCGCTTTCGCCCTTATAAAACCGCCGCCCGCGCAGGGCTTGGCCGTGATGCGGTATCTAAAGTGATTCGGTGTTTGTTAGGGTTAACAGTGCTTTGCCCGACGACGGAGCACCCGAAAACATGGAATTGGTATCAAATGGGAAACATAATTTTCCCGATTGCGGCATGAAAATGGCAAGACCGAGACGCAGCGTTAATCGGCCGCAGCAGCAAGGCTTTGTATCATATTGGGATACGATGCAATTGCACGGCCCTGACCGGAAATATCGGAAGAAGTAATGTTCCTTGGGGTTTGCGATGCGTTCTTGCCAGATCGCCATGACCAAAGCCGCAACAATCCATCCCCTTGGCGGGATTTTCCGTCCTCAAACTTGGGGTGTAGAGCCGGCTCTTTGCCCCAAGGGTGGCGAGAATACGATGTTTTTTGCTTCCCGTCGGCCTTCACGGGGGGTATTCATGAGGTGTTCCACTCTGTGGGGCAATTGTGGCCGTGGGGGCGGTTGTTTTGTGGTGTCGCGCGTCAAAGCGCGGATGAGTGAGAAGAATGCTGCCAAATAGCCCTGTCGAAAGATAGGGTGCCTATTTTCTGGTTCACGGAATCAAGGCGGGGCGCCTTTGCCCCATTTGTTTGCATATCCTTGCACACCCTTTCGACAGGCCATCATGGTGTCGGTCCGGTTTTTCCGGTCGCGCCCATGCGGTCGGGCCGTGGTTTTGGCCCGTCGGGACGAGGATCGGACGAAGGCGGGGAACCGGCCTTCTGAATAACGAGGATGATGACCATGCCAGTTTTCGCGCTTTACAATCTGGACGACGCCGGAACCACCGCCAATGACAGCGCCGCTGGAAACGGGGCGCAGAACGGTGTCTACATGAACGGCGCGGATTCGGACGGATCGCGGGTGGTGTTGGACGGTGTGAACGACATCGTGAAAATCTACCCCGATGACAGTTTCCAGATGGATCGCGGCACGCTGGCGATTGATTTCACCTTGTCGGGCGAACCGCTTGACGGCACGCAAACCGTGCTGTCGCGGGATTCCATCGGGCAAACGTCCGGTGGCTATCACATTGATATTCTTGCCAACGGTTCGGTGGTGATTAGCCATGAAACCGCGACCGGCACGCAGACCTTTGGCACGGCGGCCGGTTTCGCCAGCCCCGGCGATCATATCTCGCTTAGCTATTCGTGGGATCAGACAGGCTCTGGCGGGGCCTTGGCGATTGACAACCTGACCGATGGCAGCAGCTTTAATCAGGACGTGCCGAACACCCTGACAATGGATATGGGCCTGCAAAACCAGCCTTGGATCATCGGCGCGGGCCAACCCTTGTCGAACCCGCTGCAATTGAACGACATCAATCAGCATTTTTCCGGCACGGTCACGACCTTCTCGCTGTCGGACACTGTCGATAATTGCAGTGACGAGACCGACGACGACGCGCATGACGAAGATGAAGACGACGACCATCACGGGCATGACGACGACAAGGACGGTGACGACGACCACGAGGACGACGACGACAAGGATGGCGACGACGACCGCGAGGACGACGACGACAAGGATGGCGACGACGACCACGAGGATGACGACGGCAAGGACGGCGACGACGACCGCGAGGATGACGACGACAAGGACGATGACTGCGACACGCCAAAGCGGGACGGGATTGTCAACGGCACCACAGCGGGCGATCTGATCAACGCCGCCTATCTGGGTGACAATGACGGCGACCGTGTCGATGCGTTTGACGCGCTTCTGGCCGGCGATGCCCCCAATGACGACCGCATCCTTGCGGGCGAAGGCAATGACACCATCTTTGCCGGTCTTGGTGATGACTCGGTGATGGCTGGCACGGGCAACGATTACGCCGCTGGCGGTCTGGGCGATGACTCGATCTGGGGTCAGGACGGCGATGACACGCTGATCGGCAGCGAAGGCAATGACTTGCTGAAGGGCGAGGATGGCAACGACTATATCGACAGCCGGGGTGGTGGCGTGCTGCCCCTGCCGGATCTGGGCTATCCCCTTCTTTACCCCTCCGATCTGAACCCGTCGAACGATCTGGATACGGTCTATGGCGGCTCGGGTGTCGATACGATCCTGACCGGCGATGATGCGGATGTGATTTATGGCGGCGCGGGTGCCGACGTGATCGACGCAGGCTTTGATGCCGACACGGTCTATGGCGATGACGGCAGCGACACCATCATCGGGGCCGAAGGCTCGGATCTGATCGATGGCGGCGAGGGCGGCGATCTGATCTATGGCGGCTATGGTCCCGACGTGCCGGATTCGGTCAATTTTCTGGACGCCACCGATCTGCGCCCCGAAAATGGCCGTGACACGATCCTTGGCGGCGCTGGCAATGACACCATCCTGGGTCAGGACGACGATGACAGCATCGACGGCGGGACCGGCGATGACGTGATCGATGGCGGCATCGACGAAGACGTGATCCGTGGCGATGCGGGCCATGACGCGATCACCGGCGGGGCCGGGGCAGACGTCTCCTATGGCGGCGCTGACCGCGATACGTTCCTTGTCGGATCGGCCGCAGATGGCGCGGGCGATCAGGTCTATGGCGGGGCCGAGGGCGATGACTTTGACAGCCTTGACCTGACCGGCGCAGGCCGTCACCGCATGGTCAATGTGGTGACCGACAGCGATGGCAACGGCATCGATGGCACCGTTGAATTCCTTGACACCGATGGCAATGTTACCGGCAGCCTGAACTTCAACAATATCGAAGAGGTGATCCCCTGCTTTACCCCCGGCACGCTGATTGCGACGCCGAAGGGCGAGGTTCCGGTGGAATCGCTGCGCGCAGGCGACCGCATCATCACCCGTGACAACGGTATTCAGACCATCCGCTGGGCGGGTCAAAAGGCCATGAGCCGGGCCGATCTGGCCGCTAATCCGCATTTGAAGCCGGTGCTGATCCGGGCTGGCAGCCTTGGCAACGGCCTGCCGGAACGTGACATGATGGTTTCGCCGAACCACCGTATGCTGGTCGCCAACGACCGCACCGCGCTGTATTTCGATGAACACGAGGTGCTGGTTTCGGCCAAGCATCTGATCACATCGGCAGGGGTGCAGACGGTGGATAGCCTTGGCACCACCTATATCCACTTCATGTTTGACCGCCATGAAGTCGTGTTGTCGAACGGGGCCTGGACCGAAAGCTTCCAGCCCGGCGATTTCACGCTCAAGGGTATGGGCAACGCGCAGCGCGGCGAAATCTATGATCTGTTCCCGGAGTTGAAAACCGAAGCAGGTCTGCAGGATTATGCCGCCGCCCGCCGCACCCTGAAGCGCCACGAGGCTGTGCTTCTTGCACGCTAGGCTTACAGCCCTGCGGGGCGCATGATCGACCTAAAGGGGCTTTGTTTCAAAGCCCCTTTATGCTGTGCGGTGCCGCAATCCGGCCCGATTCCATCCCGAATAAGCCCCAGAGCGCCCGCCTTTTGGTCATGAACTTTCGTTAGGTATCAAGATCAGGCCCCCAACCGCGTATCGGATCGGGGAAGATTTTGGTTGGTGACGGCGGATGCAAAGATCGCGGCACATAGCGCAAAGACCGGAGCGGCCACCGCGGGCCTTGTCCGGTTTTCGCCGGTGCCCCACAGCGCCAAGGCCCCCTATCGGGCAATCAGGCGGCGTGAAGGGGTAAGTCATGGCAACGGCCACAGAGCTTTCCGTCAACACCGCTGCCTCTGCCCTAGATATGGCCGAGGCTATTTTCGGCAGCGGCATTCAGGTGGTGACGGCGACCTATTCGGGATCGACCGTTTCTTCGGGCATCTACACAGTGGCCTCCACCACCCTTGCCGGAATTTCCCCGACCGATCATGGTGTGATCCTTTCCACCGGCAATCTCGCCGATTTCACCAATGCCAGCGGCACCTCCAATACCAACACCTTCAGCGGCACCAGCACGAATACCACGGGCGGAGTGGATGGCGACGCGCAACTGACCGCCATCGCGGGCGTGAATACCTTTGACGGCGCGATCCTTCAGGCCGAATTCATCCCCGACGGTGAATTCCTGACGATGCGCTTTGTGTTCACCTCGGAAGAATACCCCGAATATGTCAACGGCGGGGTGAATGATGCCTTTGGCGTCTGGGTCAACGGCAGTTTCGTTCCGGCCACCATCACCACCAAGGGCGAGATCGCCATTGATACGGTGAACGGCACCAGCAACCGGAACCTCTATATCGACAACACCGCCGACCAGTATAACACCGAGATGGACGGCTTTACCCGCGTGCTGACCATCAAGGCGCATGTCAATCCGGGTGAGGTCAACAGCATCAAGATCGGTATCGCCGACGGTGGCGACGCCATCTACGATTCCAACCTGCTGATCATGGGCGACAGCATCCAGACCATCGCCTTGGCATTTGACGATCAGATCACACTGGCCCCGAACTCCAGCCGCAGCTTTGACATTCTGGCCAATGACATCGACCAGACCGAGAGCGGTCTGACCATCACCCATATCAACGGCACGGCGATCACGGCGGGTCAGACCGTCACCCTGCAAACCGGCGAGCAGGTGCGCCTGAATGCGGATGGCACGGTGACGGTGTTTTCGGATGGCGATACCGGAAAATCCAACCTGACCTATACGGTCGTGGACGGGGACGGCAATGTTGATGACGGCTTTATCAGCATCATCACCAAAACCGGCACGGCCTTGGATGGCATCGTGCAAGGCAGCGCTGGCAGCGACCTGATCGATTTTGCCTATCTGGGTGATCCGGACGGAGACAAGATCGACCATAACGACGCCACCGGCGCGGGCGGCACCACCGGTGATGCCGATTATATTCTGGCAGGCGCAGGCAACGACAGCATTGTTGCGGGCGCGGGCAATGACAAGATCTTTGCGGGGGCCGACAATGACTCGGTCTATGGCGGCGCGGGCAATGACTGGGCCGATCTTGGCAGTGGCAATGACCTGTTCGGCACCAACGGGACCGACTCGGCGGGCAGTGATACGGTTTACGGCGATGCGGGTCACGACGCGATCCTCGGCGGTGCCGACAATGACCTGCTATATGGCGGCAGCGGCAATGACACCCTGTCGGGCGGGTCCGGTGCGGATGTCGTCTACGGCGGTGCGGATGCCGATCAGTTCGAGGTCAATGACGACCACGGCACCGAACTGATCGACGGTGGCGAAACCGGACTGGACCGCGATACGATAGATTTCGGCACCAGCCTGACCAGCGCCGGTGTCACTGTTACCTTTACAGGGGCCGAGGCGGGCAGCTATGCCTTTGCCGCTACCCCGACAGCTTTGCCACAAGCCAGCGGAGACTTTACCGCCATCGAGGCGATCGACGGCACAGGCTATGCCGACACCATCGACGGCAGCCTGAACAGCGCCGCAATGACCGTCACGGCCGGAGCGGGCAATGACATTGTGACCGGTGGCTCTGGCAATGATACCCTGACCGGCGATGCGGGGGCTGACAGCCTGTCGGGAGGCGACAATGCCGACCTGCTTTACGGTGGCACCGGCGATGTGATCGACGGCGGCGAAGGTGGCACCGACAGCGATACGCTGGTGGCCAGCGGCGTCTATTCTGTCGCCTTCGATCCGGAAAATTCCGAAAACGGCACGCTCACCTTTATCGACAATTCCACCCTGACCTTCTCGCATATCGAGAAACTGCTGCTGAACGGCGGCAATCCGGATGGGATCATCTGGGGAACGGGCGGGGCAGACAGCATCGCTGTGGGCTATGTCGATGCCAATGGCGATATCGTCGATGGCAATGACGCGCTCTTGCCCGCTGCGGGTCCGAATGACGATCTGATTTATGCGGGCGGGGGGGCCGATACCATCATTGCGGGTCTGGGCAATGACCAGATCTTTGGCGGTGCCGACAATGACAGCATTGCCGGCAGCACTGGCGCGGATGTGCTGAAGGGCGAGGCGGGCGACGACACCCTGCACGGCGACGACGGGGCCGACAGCCTCTATGGCGGCGCGGGCAATGATACGATCAGGGGCGGTGAGGATGCCGATTTCGTCAGTGGCGGCGATGATCGGGATGTCATCTTCGGGGGCTTGGGCGATAGCGTCGATGGCGGCGAAAGTGGCGATGACCATGATGTGCTGGACCTGACCGCCTTTGGCCACCCCGCCACCACCATCCACTACGACGCCGACAATCACGAAAATGGCACGGTCGACTTTCTTGATGGCACAGGTGCTGTGACAGGCTCGATGGCGTTTCAGAATATCGAAAGCATCATTGCCTGTTTTACGCCGGGCAGTCTGATCCTGACCGATAAGGGCGAAGTGCCGGTTCAGGATCTGGAACCCGGCGACATGATCCTGACCCGTGACAGCGGCTTTCAGGAATTGCGCTGGATCGGGCGGCGCGATCTGTCGGCGCTGGCCTTGGCGGCCCAGCCGCGCTTTATTCCGGTGCGGATCGGGCGCGGTGCCTTGGGGCTGAACCTGCCGGATCGGGATATGCTGGTCTCGCCGCAGCACCGCATTCTGATCACCGGCCCGCGTGCCGAGTTGTTGTTCGGTGAACACGAAGTTCTGGTGGCCGCAACCCATCTTGTCGGACTGCCGGGCATCGAACGCGTGGTTCCGGCGGGTGTCAGCTATATCCACCTGCTGTTTGATGCCCATGAAATTCTGTGCGCTGACGGGGCTTGGTCGGAAAGCTTTCAGCCCGCCGTGCGAACACTGGAAGGTCTTGAAAGCGCGCAACGGGATGAGGTTCTTGCGCTTTTCCCCGAGCTTGCGACCAATCCGGCAAGTTTCGCCGCCGCCCGCCAGACTTTGAAGGCGCATGAGGCCCGCGTTCTGCTGCGACTTTAGCGGGCCTTGCGCCACGCGGCCCAGTCCTCGGGCGTGTCCAGATCGATCAGGGCGCGCTGATCGGGCAGGGCGATCAGATTGATGCGCGCCGCATTGGCCTGCAACACTGCCCGCGCGCCCGCATCGCCGCGTAGGGTGGCGAGTTCAGCAAAGTCTTGCGCCGGAAAGATCACCGGATGGCCCGCGCGCCCGTCCATCGCTGCACCTCGCCAGATCCGGTCGGGGGCCGAGTCAAATCCGGCGATAACCGCGGCCAGATCATCGGCCTGCAATTCGGGCATATCGGCAGGCAGCATCATCAATCCCGCCGCCCCGTCGGCCCGCGCCACACCGGCGCGGATCGACGCCGCCATGCCTTCGGCGGCATCCGGCACGATGAAAAGATCGACCGGAAACCCCGCCAGCGCCTCTGATCGCGCGGGTCGATCAGGCGGCAGGGCAACCAGCACCCGCGCGCCCGTTGCCAAAGCGGCCTGCACGCTGCGGGCCAGTTGCGGCACTCCGTCAACCACTTCAAGCAGCTTGTCGCCGCCCCGCATCCGCGAAGAAGCCCCCGCCGCAAGGATCAGGATTGCCGGTTTCATGGCCCCAGCCTGTCAAAAGCCAAAGCGCCGGTCAATGACCGGCGCTTTGCTGCTTTGGTCGCAGATCGGTCCTGACTCTTCAGCCGCGCATCCGCGCGCCATCGGCGTCGAACAGGGGCGTCAGATGGACGGTGGCGCGGCGACGTTCGCCCAAGATCTCGATCTCGCATTCCAGCCCGTCGCGCACCTTGTCGGCAGGCAGGAAGCCCTGCGCCAGCGATTTGCCGGTGAAATGCGAGAACCCGCCACTGGTACAGAAGCCCACAACCGCGCCGTCAAGCCAGATCGGCTCCCACGCCACAACGTCCGCGTCATTGGCATCGACGATGAACGACACCAGTTTCCGCTTCGGCCCTGCGGCCTTTTCGGCGGTCGCGGCAGCCTTGCCGATCCAGTCAGCGTCCTTGTTCCAGCGGATGAAACGGTCCAGTCCGGTTTCGCAGGGGGTGTAATCGGGGCTGAACTCGCGCCCCCAAGACCCGAACCACTTGTCCAGACGCAAGCTCATCATCGCCCGCATCCCGAAGGCACGCAGGCCCAGATCGGCGCCGGCGGCGTTCAGCGTGTCCCACAGATGCCGGACCGACATGTGGTCGCAGAAGATCTCATAGCCCAGATCGGCGGTGTAGCTGACGCGCTGCACGATGCAGTTGGCCATGCCCACCGTCATGCGTTTCACATCCATGAACTTGAACGCATCGCCCGACACATCGCTGCGCGTCACCCGCGCCAGCAACTCCCGCGCCTTCGGTCCCGCAATCTGGAAGCCCGACCGCGCGTCCGAGACGTTTTCCACCGTCACCCCGTCCATCGCGTTCTGTTCAAACCAGCGGTAATGCCAGCCCTGCGCGCCATAGCTGGCGGTCAGCTGGAACTCGGTTTCCGACAGACAGGACACAGTGAAATCGCCGATGATCTTGCCGGAATGGGCCAGCATCGGGGTCAGCGACAGACGCCCCACCTTCGGGATCGCCCCCGCCATGATCCGGTCCAGCCAAGCCCGCGCGTTCGGCCCCTTGACGATATATTTGCCGAAATTCTGCAATTCGTTGATGCCGACGCCTTCACGCACCGCCATAACCTCCTGCCGCGTCGCCTCCCAGGCGTTTGACCGCTTGAACGTCGGCGTTTCATAAACCGGCTCGCCCTCCAGCGCATAGTAGTTCACCACCTCAAGCCCGTATTGCTGGCCCCAGACCGCGCGCATCGCGGTGTTGGTGTCATACATCGGCGTGGTGCGGAACGGGCGCGCGGCGGGGCGTTCCTCGTTCGGATAGCCGACCGAAAAGCGCATCTGATAATTCTCGATCACCTTCGGCACGGTATAGCCCGGCGTCGTCCAAGTGCCAAAACGCGACACATCAAAGCCGCGCGGGTCGCGTTCGACCTCGCCTTCGATCATCCATTGCGCCAGCGCCAGACCCATGCCGCCGCCTTGGCTGAAGCCCGCCATGACCGCGCAGGCCGACCAGTAGTTGCGCAAGCCCTGCACCGGACCGATCAGCGGGTTGCCATCGGGGGCAAAGGTGAACGGCCCGTGGATCACCCGCTTGACGCCAGAGCGTTCCAGCACCGGAAAGCGGCGATAGGCAAAATTCACCGAGTCTTCGATCTTGTCGAATTGCTCGTTCAGCAATTCATGGCCGAAATTCCACGGCGTGCCGTCAATCGACCACGGCTCGCAGGGTTTTTCGTAGAAACCGATGCACAACCCGCGGCCTTCCTGCCGCAGATAGGACTCGCCGCCCGGGTCCATCACATGCGGGAATTCGCGGCCCGATTTCAGGATCTCCATGATTTCGGGAATATCATCGGTGACAAGATACTGGTGCGCCATCGGCAGCAGCGGCAGGTAAACCCCTGCCATCGCGCCAATTTCCCGCGCCCACAGGCCGCCCGCGTTCACCAGATGCTCGCAATAGACCGTGCCCTTTTCGGTGACAACTTCCCAACCCTCGGCGGTGGGGTTGGTTTCCAGCACGCGGTTGTGCAGCACGATTTCCGCCCCGCCCATCCGTGCGGCCTTGGCATAGGCGTGGGTCGTCCCCGACGGGTCCAGATGCCCGTCCAAAGGATCATACAGCGCGCCGATGATGCCTTCGAGGTTAACCATGCCATCGGTGAACTTGTTGATTTCCTCTGGCCCCAGAATCTCGGTGTCCAGTCCCATATAGCGGTGCTTCGCGCGTTCGGCCTTAAGCTGGTCAAAGCGTTCCTTGTTATCCGCCAAGGTGATCCCGCCAACATGGTGCAACCCGCAGGACATGCCGGTGATCGCCTCAAGCTCTTTATAAAGCCGGATGGTATAACCCTGCAGCGCCGCCATATTGGTGTCGCCGTTCAGCGTATGGAAACCGCCCGCCGCGTGCCAAGTAGACCCCGATGTCAGTTCCGAGCGTTCGATCAGCATCACATCCGACCAGCCCAGTTTGGTCAGGTGATACAGCACCGAACAGCCGACCACACCGCCACCAATCACGACAACCCGCGTATGCGTTTTCATGGGGAAACCCTTCCTGACCCTGTTGGGCCGCCAAAACAGCCCTTTTAAGCCTAGATAATGGCTTTCCGCGCCGTCGTCGTGACAAGTGCGACCAAAACACGTCGCTTTCGTGCGATGCTATCGCCAGAAAGCCGCATCACTGGACCGCAGGGCGGCCTTGGGCTAGGCAAGGGGAAACGGCAACAGGGCAGGTGACGTGATGCGGCAGGGTGGAATTGCGACGGTCTTGATCGGCTTGGCGCTTGTGCTGATGGCGATGGTGGCGATGCGTCCGCTGCTGCCGATTGACGAAACCCGCTATCTGTCGGTCGCGTGGGAGATGTGGCTGTCAAATGATCCGGTGCATCTGACCAAGAATTTCGAAAGCTATACCCACAAGCCGCCCTTGCTGTTCTGGCTGATCAATCTGGTCTGGCTGGTCACGGGGGTTTCGGAACTGGCTGGCCGTCTTGTCGGCCCAGCAACGGCGGTGGCGATGGTGGCGGCAACCGGCGCGCTGGCCCGCCTGTTCTGGCCCGAGGCCCCGCAAATCGCCGCCCGCGCGGTGGCAATCCTGTCCGGCTTTACGGTGTTTTTGCTGTTCGGCAGCGCCACCATGTTTGACGCGCTGCTGTCGCTGGCGACCCTTGGCGGCTTGGCGGCGCTCTGGCGGATCGGAACGGGCCAAACCAGCACGGGCCAAACCAGCACGGGCCAAACCAGCACGGGCCAAGCCAGCACGGGCCAAGCCAAAGCAGGGCAGGGCGCGCGCAACTGGATTTACTTCGGGCTGGCCCTTGCTTTCGGCATCTATGCCAAAGGGCCGGTGATCTTTGTCCACCTGATGCCCGCGCTGCTGACCCTGCCGCTCTGGGCGCCGCAACCGCCGAAACTGCCCACAATCCTGCGCGGCTTTGGCCTGTCGCTATTGGTGGCGCTTGCCCTTGTGGCGCTGTGGCTGGTGCCTGCGCTGATCACCGGCACCCCTGAATTCCGCACCGAGCTTTTGTGGACCCAATCCGCCGCCCGCGTCGCGGGGGGCATGGCGCATGACCGCCCGATCTGGTTCCTGATCGCCCTGCTGCCGGTCCTGCTGTTCCCTTGGGGCTATAGCCTTGGCCTGTGGCAGTCTTTGCGCGGCGTCTGGAGTGCCGGACCCGCCACCCGCCTGTGCGTGATCTGGGGCGGATCGACCCTTATCCTGTTCTCGCTGATCTCGGGCAAGCAGGCGCATTACCTGTTGCCCGCCTTTCCCGCTATCGCCCTGCTGTTCGCACATGGCCTGCAATCGGCCCCCAAGACGCGGTCGCTGGCATGGCTGCCGCTGCTGCTGGCGGCAAGCGGCTTTGGTGCCATCGGGCTGGGGCTGATTCCGGCCAAGGCCGATCTGGCACCGCTGTCGCCGGTCTGGCCGGCGCTTGCCTTTGCGATCCTGTGCCTTGGTCTGGCCGCTGCCTCCCTGCGCCTGCCACTGATCCAAGGTCATATTCTCGCAGGGGCGGGCTTTGCGCTTGGCCTGCATGGCGTCATCGCCACCACCGCACTTTATCCCGCCTATGATGGCCGTCCCATGGCCGGGATTTTGGCTGCCAGCGCCGACGAAGGCCTTGCCGTGATCGACTACAGCTATAACGCCGAGTTCAATTTCATCGCCCGCATGACCACCCCCGTCGCCACCCCGCAAACATCCGAAGATCTTGCGGCTTGGGCCAAGGCCCATCCCAACGGCCTGATCTTTGGCCTGAAAACAAATAGTCTCCTGACAGCAGAGCCGCAGGAGACTATTCATTACATTGGGAAAGATTGGGCCATCTGGCCCGCATCCGTCATTTCTCGGGAATAAGCCCGCGCGGACTGAACCGCAGCACCAACAGAAGCACCAGCCCCAAGGTCAGCAGGCGCAAATGCGGCGCGCCTTCGATCAGGTGCGCCTTCAACGCGCCATCTGCCATCGGCTGCGTGATGATGCCCATGAACACCGGCCCCGCGTTTTCCACGATCAGCCAAAGCCAGCCGATCAGCAACCCGCCCAGAACCGAGCCCCAGTTGTTGCCAGACCCGCCCACGATCACCATCACCCAGATCAGGAAGGTAAAGCGCAGCGGCGAGTAGTTGCCGGGCGTCAACTGCCCCTCCATCGAGGTCAGCATCGCGCCCGCAATCCCCACCACCGCCGAGCCGATGATGAAAATCTGCAAATGCCGCTTGGTCACGTCTTTGCCCATCGCACTGGCCGCGATTTCATTGTCACGGATCGCGCGCATCATCCGGCCCCACGGGCTGTTCAGCGCCCGCTCCGACAGCCAGATGATTGCCAGCAGAACCAGCCCGAAGATCAGCAGATACAGCAGCTTGACCAGAATCGTCGAAGCCCCGATCGGGTCCCAGCCATAGTTTGCGATAAAGGACAGAAAGCCGGGATCTTTTTGCAGATCAACCTCGTAAGGCACCGGCCAAGGGCGCGGCAGTTCCAGCAGGTTCTTCACCCCGCGCGCCAGCCAGTCCTCATTCTTCATCACCGCCAGCACGATCTCGGCAATGCCCAGCGTCGCAATCGCCAGATAGTCAGACCGCAACCCCAACGCGACCTTGCCAATCGCCCAAGCCGCAATCGCCGCCAGCAACCCGCCCACCGGCCATGCGATCAGCGAGGGCAGGCCAAGCCCGCCGATATTGCCCGCCGTGGCCGGATTGAACGCCTCGATCGCCGAGACCGCCGGATCGAACAGCGCGCGGAAGGCAAAGAAGCCGCCGACCATGATCGCAGCCACGATCCAGTTGCGCGCCCGACCCTTTGCCATGCGGGTATAGGTGATGACCGCCGCCGCAATCGCGCCCACCCCGAAGGCCAGCGCCAACAGCAATTGCGGCCCGCCCGCAGCCCAGCCTTCCGGCACAGGCTTGCCCGAGACCAGCACCACCGCAAGCCCGCCAAGCGCGACCGACCCCATGATGCCGGTCGAGAACAGCCCCGCATAGCCCCATTGCATGTTCACACCCAAGGCCATGATGGCCGACAGGATGCCGATGTTCAGGATTTGCAGCGACAGGTTCCAGCTTTGGAACACACCGGTTGCGACGAACAGCAGGCCCACGCCTGCAAACAGAAGAAGGTTCCGTTGTGCCATCTTACTTCCCCTTGAACAGGCCGGTGGGCATGAACAGCAACACGATGATCAGGATCGCAAAGCTGACCGCGAATTTATAGTCGGTGGACAGCAGTTGCAGCAGCGCATCCGGGGCCATATCGGCAGGCACCAGATAGGTCACAACCTTTTTCCACGCATAGGTCACCATCACCTCGGAAAAGGCGATGACAAAGCCACCCGCAATCGCCCCGATGGGCGAGCCAAGGCCGCCCACAACCGCAGCCGCCGTGATCGGCAACAGCAGTTGGAAATAGACGAAGGGCCGGAAGGATTTATCCAGACCGTAAAGCGTGCCGGCAATCACCGCCAAAGCCGCTGTGATGATCCAGGCCACCTGCACCACACGGTCGGGGTTGATCCCCGACAGCAGCGCCAGATCCTCGTTATCCGAAAAGGCCCGCATCGATTTGCCGGTGCGGGTCTTTTGCAGGAACCAGAACAGCGCCGCCACACAGATCGCCGCCGTCACCACCGTCACGGCCGTGGTGGTCTTGATCGCCAGCCCTTCGGCCAGACCGGACCAATCCTTGAACGCCTGCGCCGTCAGCACAAAGCGTTCGCCATCGGCAAAGACCTGTTCTTCGGGACCGATGATGATACGGGTCAACCCGTTCATCATGAACATCACGCCGGTTGAAACGATCACCAGAATGATCGAAGCCGCCTTTTGCTTGCGGTAAAAGCGGTAGACAAAACGGTCCGTCCCCAGCAGCAAAGCCGCCGTCGCCGCAATCCCGATCGGCAGCGCCAGAAGGGCAGTGGGCAGCGGCCCTGCGGTGATGCCGATCGACTGGAACCACCATGTGACAAGGATCACCACCATGGTGCCAAAGGCCATCGTGTCGCCATGGGCAAAGTTGGAAAACCGCAGGATGCCGTAAACCAGCGTCAGCCCCAATGCGCCAAGCGCAAGCTGGCTGCCATAGGCCACACCGGGGATGAAAACGAAATTCAGAAAAGCGACCAGCGCGTTCAGGATATCCATCATTGCACCTCGCACGTGCCGGTATAAAGGCTGTCGTCATTGCCAGGCAGCCGTGCCGTCATGGTGTAGGACATGGCGGCGGCGTCCAGATCAAGGATCATCGTGATCCCGTACTGGTTGGTTCCGGTCCAGCGGAACACATCATTGTCCTCGGTGGTCTGCGTCATCGCCACATCTTCGGCAAAGGCCCGCATCATCGGCTGTGGACCATCAGGATCGGTGATCCGCACCGACCGTTCCTCGTCGCTGTTGGGCGTGCAGGCCGTGCCGTGGCACACTTCGGTCGGCATGCACCACAACTCGTAAGCCTGTGCCGGCCCTGCGGCCAAAGCTGCCATCATGATCAACATACGCATCTGTCAGCCCCCCAGGAATGAACGGCGAACCTCGGGGTCGGCCAAAAGGGCTTGCCCTGTGTCGGTGAACCGGTTGGCCCCCTGCACAAGCACATAGCCTTTGTCTGCAATATCAAGCGCTTGGCGCGCGTTCTGCTCGACCATCAGGATCGAGATGCCGGTGCGCGCCACCTCGATGATGCGGTCAAACAACTCGTCCATGACGATGGGCGACACGCCCGCCGTGGGTTCGTCCAGCATCAGAACCTTGGGGCGCGTCATCAAGGCACGACCCACCGCCACCTGCTGGCGCTGCCCCCCCGACAATTCACCCGCCGCCTGATAGCGTTTCTGCTTCAGGATCGGGAACAGGTCATAGACCTGCGCCATGGTGTCGGCGATATCATCGGTGCGGATGAACGCGCCCATCTCAAGGTTTTCCTCCACCGTCATGGTGGTGAAAATGTTGTGGGTCTGCGGCACAAAGCCCATCCCCTTGCGGACGCGGGCCTGCGGCGTCAGCTTGGTTATATCCTCGCCCTGCAGTTTCACCGCGCCCCCGCGCAGGTTCAGCATGCCGAACACCGCCTTCATCGCCGTGGATTTGCCCGCGCCATTCGGGCCGACAATCACCGCGATCTGGCCTTTTTCGACCGCAATCGTGCAGGAGTGCAGAATATCAACCGCGCCATAGCCGCCGGTCATGTTCTCGCCAATCAGGAAAGGTTCAGCCACAGCACACCCCGCCTGCCAAAGAAAATTTTTCGTCCGAAAAATTTTCGCGCCCCGAAGAATTTTCGTCCGAAAATTCTTCTACCCAAACCGCCGGAAGCTTAGACATGGGCCTCCTCCTTCAATTTGTTCTTCAGGCCGGTGCCAAGATAGGCCTCGATCACCCGCTCGTTGTTTTTGACTTCATCGACCGTGCCTTGCGCCAGAACCTTGCCCTCGGCCATGCAGATCACCGGATCACAGAGGCGTCCGATGAAATCCATGTCATGCTCGATCACGCAGAAGGTATAGCCGCGTTCCTTGTTCAGCCGCACAATCGCGTCGCCGATGGTGTTCAGCAGAGTGCGGTTCACGCCTGCGCCCACTTCGTCCAGAAACACGATCTTGGCATCCACCATCATGGTGCGCCCCAGTTCCAGCAGCTTTTTCTGCCCGCCCGAGATGTTCGAAGCGCGCTGGTCGGCCAGATGCGAGATGGTCAGGAACTCCAGCACCTCATCGGCCTTGTCACGGATGCGGCGCTCTTCCTCGGCCACTGCCCCGCGGCGGAAGCAGGCGTTGAACAGCGATTCCCCCGATTGGCGCGCTGGCACCATCATCAGGTTTTCGCGCACCGTCATGCTGCCGAATTCATGCGCGATCTGGAAGGTCCGCAGCAGGCCCTTGGCGAATAGTTCATGCGGCGGCAGGCCGGTGATATCCTCACCATCCATCATCACGCGCCCCGAGGTCGGCGGCAGACGCCCCGCGATCACGTTGAACAGCGTGGTCTTGCCCGCCCCGTTCGGCCCGATCAACCCTGTGATCGATCCGGTCTTGATCTCCAGCGATGCACCGTCAACGGCATGGAAGCCGCCGAAATGCCTGTGAAGGTTTTCGACAACAATCATCTGTTATCCCCCTGCGATGGCGCCTCTTGTCAGCGGTAACACCGCTGCGGGCTGCCTTTTCTATGGCAACGGCCCGAGGTCAAGCCCCGGGCCGCGTCCAATTTACGAACCTAGCCGAAAATTATCGGCCCGACAGTCATCGGCCCGAAGATCAACGGCCCTGCGTTCAACGGAAAGTGACGGTTTCGAACTTGCCGCCTTTGACTTCGAACTGCTTGTAACGGCCAGCGGCTTCGCCCGGTCCGATCAGCTCAACGCCCGAAGCGCCGTCATAGTCGATGTCCACGCCTTGCGCGATCAGCTCAAGCGCCTTGCCGATCTCGCCGGGCAGGATTTTCTCGCCCGGAGCGTTGGCAACGTCCAGAACCTTGTCCTTGTAGACCTTCGGATCGGACGAGCCTGCCGCCTGGATGGCCAGCATCAGCAGCGCCGCTGCGTCATAGGATTCCATCGAATAGGGCGAGGTCGCATCGAAAGTCGCCGCTGCGGTTTTGCCCATTTCGGTCAGAACAGCCGCGCCGGGCGAATCCGACTGGGCAACCTGCCCGTAGGAGCCGTCCAAAGCCGGACCGATGGCCAGCGGCAGGTTGTCGCCCACCATGCCACCCGGCAGACCGAAGGTCGTGAAGGCACCGGTGTCCAGCGAGTTCTGGATGATGCCTTTGCCGCCTTGGTCAAGGTAGCCTGCCACAACCAGCAGGTCGCCGCCCGCAGCAGCCAAAGCCGCGACTTCGGCCGAATAGTCGGCCTTGCCGTCTTCGTGCGGCACGTTGATCGTCACAACGCCGCCCTTGGCTGTGAAGGCACCGGCAATCGCTTCGGCCAGACCCTTGCCGTAGTCGTTGTTGGTATAGGTCAGCGCGATCGACTTGACGCCCTTTTCCATCAGGATGTCGGCCATGACTTCGCCTTCGCGCGCATCCGACGGGGCGGTGCGGAAGAACAGACCGTCATCTTCGGCAGCCGTCAGGGCAGGCGAGGTGGCCGAGGGCGAGATCATCACGATGCCGTTCGGGCGCGCGACGTTCTGCAGCACAGCACCGGTCACGCCCGAGCAGTCGCCGCCAACCATGCCTTTGATGCCTTCAGCCGTCACCAGACGTTCCGCCGCAGCCGTGCCGGCAGCCGCATCACCGCAGGTCGAGTCGGCACGCACCGGAACGAAAACCATCCCGTTTGCCACTTTGCCCGAAGCATTCGCTTCCGACATGGCCAGTTCGGCCGCATTGGCCATATGGCCGGTCAGCGATTCGATAGGACCGGTGAAACCGATCAGAATCCCCAGTTTGACATCCTCAGCCGAGGCAGCGCCTGCCAGCAAAGCGGTGGCTGCCGAAGCAAGAAGCAGTTTTTTCATTGTTATCTCCCATGTTGGATCGCAATCCTTCGACGAAGCTAGAGTAGCTTTTCAGAAAAGAAAAGCGCCTTGGCGACGGGCTTCTGAAATTTGTCGACAGCGTGCCGACTGGATGCAGGCGTGGACTGGCGCGGGCAGATGTGACGCTACGTCACTCTGTGCAAAAGACGGGCAGGGGGCGGCGCGTTGCCATCTTGACGAAAACCGCGCCGATCCCCACCTTTGAGACAGGCGGCTTTGGCGCCTGAAAGGGATACGATGAAGAAGATCGCTTTGATCGCAGTTCTGGCCGCTCCGTTCGGCTTTGCTGGCACGGCTGCACTGGCCGAGGGGCTTTATGCGGCCATCGCGTTTTCCCCCTCGACCGGTCTGTCCGGGTCGGGGTGGAACTTTGACACCGATGCGGACGCCGAAAGCGAAGCCGCGTCGCAATGCGGTGTGGATGACTGCTATACCGCTGTCGTGTTCCAGCAATGCGGGGCCATCGCGGTCGGTGATGGCTATGGCATGGGCTTTGCCGAAGGTGGCTCGGTTGACAGCGCCAAGGAAACCGCGCTGGCAAGTTGCGGCGAATACACCACGAATTGCCAGATCACGCAGTCTTTCTGCAACGAAGGCTTCTGATCAGGCAAATGCGGTTGCGTGTGATCCGGTTCACCGGATCACAGCCAAAGGCGTGAGCCTATAATTCCTCAGATTGACAGCCGAACCCCGATACCGGGGCTTGTCGGCATACCCTGCGCCCCGCGCTCCCGATACGGCGTGGTATTATAGTGGCTGCGATAGCATTTCGAGAAATGCGACGGGCTGGCAAATCCGCAGGCCAAGGCCACGTTGATCACACTCATATCCGTCTGCATCAACAGGTTGCGCGCCTTTTGCAGCCGCAACTCCATGTAATACCGCTTGGGGCTGCGGTTCAGATAGCGGCGGAACAATCGTTCAAGCTGCCGCGTTGACATGCCCACCTCTTCAGCCAGATCGGCGGGCGACATCGGATCTTCGATATTGCCCTCCATCATCTGGATCACTTGGCTCAGCTTAGGATGCCGCACCCCGATCCGCGTCGGGATCGACAGCCGCTGGGTGTCCTGATCGGTGCGGATGGTGGAATAGATCATCAGATCGGCCACGTTATTGGCCAGATCCTCACCATGATCCGAGGCAATGATCCGCAGCATCAGGTCAATCGAGGAAATCCCCCCCGCCGTGGACCAGCGGTTGCCATCCATCACGAAAACCGATTTCGTCAGCCGCACCTCGTCGAATTCTTCCGCGAAACCGTCCTGATTTTCCCAGTGGATCGTCGCTTTCTTGCCATCCAGCAGCCCCGCCTTGGCCAGCGCATAGGCCCCGGTGCAAAGCCCGCCAATCGCCACCCCGCGCCGCGCCTCACGCCGCAGCCATGAAATCACACCCTTGGTGGTGGTCTTTTGAATATCAATGCCGCCGCAGACCAGAATGGTATCCTCGCGGTCCACCTCATCCAGCCCGAAATCCACCTTGAAGGTGGCCCCGTTCGAGCAGGTCTTTTCCACCCCGCCTTCGCCCGCCAGCGCCCACGTATACACTGGATAGCCCATGACATGATTGGCCAGCCGCAGCGGCTCGATGGCGCCGGCGAAATTGATCATGGTAAACTTGTCGAGCAGCAGAAAGACAAAGCGGCGCGGGGCGTCGGCCTTGGTGACCGTGGTGGCTTTGCGCGGAGAGGTTGACATGATGCGACCTGTTTGTGTCGTTTATGGCGCAAGGAAACAGGAAAATCGGCGGCCCGCAAGGCCATTCCCGCCATCATCGCAGCTTTCGCCCTTTGCATTGCCGCTTATTTTTTCTATACCGCGCTCCGATACCGCTAACGGAGGGATACCCCATGACCAAGGGTTGGACGAAATCGGACTGGCGCGCGAAACCCCGTGTGCAGATGCCCGATTACCCCGATACTGCCGCACTCAACGCCGCCGAGGCGCAGCTGGCCAAGTATCCTCCGCTGGTATTTGCGGGCGAGGCGCGCAAGCTGAAAAAGCAACTGGCTTTGGCAGCCGAGGGCAAAGCCTTCCTGCTGCAAGGCGGCGACTGCGCCGAAAGCTTTGCCGAGTTCTCTGCCGACAACATCCGCGACACCTTCCGCGTGATGCTGCAAATGGCGGTCGTGCTGACCTATGGCGCGAAAGTTCCCGTGATCAAGGTGGGCCGCATGGCAGGCCAATTCGCCAAGCCGCGTTCCGCCCCCACCGAAGTGATCGGCGGCGTCGAATACCCGTCCTACCGCGGTGACATCATCAACGGCTTTGACGCCACGGTCGAGGCACGCCAGCCCGATCCGCAGCGCATGCTGCAGGCCTATACCCAAGCCGCCGCCAGCCTGAACCTGCTGCGCGCGTTTTCCACCGGCGGTTTTGCCGATATCCACCGTGTCCATTCTTGGACCCTTGGCTTTGCCGAACATGACAAGGCCGAACGTTACCGTGAGTTGTCGAACCGCATCTCTGACGCGCTCGATTTCATGAACGCCGCAGGCGTGAACGCCGAAACCGCGCATACGCTGTCCACCGTCGATTTCTACACCAGCCACGAATCCTTGCTGCTGGAATATGAAGAGGCGCTTTGCCGCGTCGACAGCATCACCGGCCAGAACGTCGCAGGTTCCGGCCATATGATCTGGATCGGCGACCGCACCCGTCAGCCCGACGGCGCGCATGTCGAATTCGCGCGCGGCGTGCTGAACCCGATCGGGTTGAAATGCGGCCCCACCACCACCGCCGACGACCTCAAGGTGCTGATGGCCAAGCTGAACCCGCAGAACGAGGCGGGACGCCTGACCCTGATCGCGCGCTTTGGCGCGGGCAAGGTCGGCGATAACCTGCCGCGCCTGATCAAGGCCGTTCAGGAAGAAGGCGCCAACGTCGTCTGGTCCTGCGATCCGATGCATGGCAACACCATCAAGGCGGCCTCGGGCTATAAGACCCGTCCGTTTGAATCGGTGCTGCGCGAGGTTCGCGAATTCTTCCAGATCCACAAGGCCGAAGGCACCATCCCCGGCGGCGTGCATTTTGAAATGACGGGTCAGGACGTGACCGAATGCACCGGTGGCCTGCGCGCCGTGCTGGATGAGAATCTGGCCGACCGCTATCACACCGCCTGCGATCCGCGCCTGAACGCATCGCAATCACTGGAACTGGCATTCCTTGTGTCCGAAGAACTGTCCTCGCAACGCGAACAGGCCCGCCGCGTCGCACTTTGATGGATGTGGCGGGGGGAACCCCGCCATACCCAAACCGACCTTTATGGCGGGGTGAACCCCGCCCTACCCCCTAAACCACCCGTATCCGTAGGGCGGGGTTCACCCCGCCTTACCCACGCCGATCCGTCCGCAATGGCAGGGTGAACCCCGCCTACGAACCAAACCGGCCCGATCACCCCTCCCGACTGCTGACCAGACGCAAATGCGGCACCCCGCGCGGCGGCCTTGGTGCTAATTCGGCCTGCACATCGCTTGGCACCACCTGCAACGGCTCGCGCACCAGACCCGAAATTGCAAAGCGTCGCGGCACCCGTCCGATCACGCCTTCGCTTGCCAGACACCCCAGCGCCAGATCAGGCTCGCCCTTCGATCCGGTCACAGGCAACAGCATCAACCGCCCTGACAGCACCCCGCGTCCGATACCCCGCTCGGCCTCAAGCCAGACATCCAGCACCGCAGGCGTGGTAAACACCGCATCCAGCGCCTCGGAGAACCGCGCGCGGGCGGCAGGCTCGAACAACGCCGTCATCGGCATCCCCCGCGCCTCCATTCCCAGCAGGTCATGCAGATGCATCCCCGCCAGCCGGAACCGTGCATGACCGGGCGCGATGCGTTCAACCAGAAACACCTGCTCCAGCGCCTCGGCAATGCCGCGCGGATCAATCTGGTCGCGGCGGGGCAGGGTGCGGCCCTCGCGCAGCGCCTCCCAATAGGCGCGCACCTCTTGGATGGCGGGAAATGCAGGCTGCGCGCCGCCACCACGCCGCTTGCCGAAATAGGTCAGCACCATATCCTTACCCCGACTTGCAGCGCCGCCCCACGTTTCCATGGTTAACTCTGCCGCAACACCTGTTACCAAGACCTTAATATACTGCAGACCCGCAAAGTTTTGCGGAAAATCTCGACAAATGGTAAACACCGCCAAACAGCGCAGGAGCCTGCCCATGACCATCTCGATGACCGGATTCGCCGCCGCCCGCGGGCAGGGCGCGGGGCATAGCTGGGCTTGGGACATCCGCGCGGTCAACGGCAAGGGGCTGGATTTGCGCCTGCGCGTGCCGGACTGGATTGATGGCCTTGAACTTGCGCTGCGCGGCGAACTCTCGCGCGCCCTGCAACGCGGCAATGTCAGCCTGTCGCTCAAGGTCGCCCGCGATGGTCTGGCCGATGGGGCCGAGGGCATGCGGGTGAACACCCCCGCGCTGGCCTCTGTTCTGGCCGCGCTGAAGCAGGTCGAAGACGCCGCGATGGCCGCAGGAGTCACGCTGGGCCAGCCGACAGGCGCCGATGTTCTGGCGGTGCGGGGGGTGCTGGACACCTC
The DNA here is from genome assembly GCA_001828855.1 of Rhodobacterales bacterium RIFCSPHIGHO2_02_FULL_62_130. Classification (GTDB taxonomy): domain Bacteria; phylum Pseudomonadota; class Alphaproteobacteria; order Rhodobacterales; family Rhodobacteraceae; genus Cypionkella. Next base: position 261,058 of record MHZT01000034.1, read on the forward strand.
CTCCGCCGAGATCGACACCGCCCCCCTGCGCGCCGCCATCCTTGCCGATCTGCCCGCATTACTGCGTGATTTCAACATGATGCGCGCCGCCGAAGGGGCCGCCCTGCACAGCGTCATCACCGGCCAGCTTGACCGCATCGCCACCCTTGCTGCCGATGCCGCGACCGAGGCCCAGGCCCGCCGCGACGCCGCAGCCACCACCCTGCGCGACGCCCTGACCCGCGTTCTGGCCAATGCCGAGGGTGTGGACGAAACGCGCCTCGCGCAGGAACTTGCGCTGATCGCGGTGAAAAACGACGTGACCGAAGAACTCGACCGCCTTTCGGCCCATGTCGATGCCGCCCGTTTGCTTTTGGCAGAATCCGCCCCCGTGGGCCGCAAATTCGATTTCCTGATGCAGGAATTCATGCGCGAGGCCAATACGCTCTGTTCCAAATCGCAGGCGCTTGCCCTGACCCGCATCGGGCTTGACCTTAAGACGGTGATAGACCAAATGCGCGAACAGGTTCAAAACGTGGAATAAATCAATGCGCCGTGGGCTTTTGCTGATCCTCTCCTCTCCTTCCGGCGCTGGCAAATCGACGCTGGCGCGGCGGTTGATGTCGTGGGACCGGACCATCCGCTTTTCGGTCTCGGCCACCACCCGCCAACCCAGACCGGGCGAGGAAGACGGGCGCGAATATTACTTCCGTTCGCGCGAGGTCTTTGAAACCATGGTGAAAACCGGCGAGATGTTGGAACATGCCGAGGTGTTCGGCAACCTTTACGGATCGCCCAAAGGTCCGGTCGAGGCCGCGATGAAAGAGGGGCGCGATACGCTCTTTGACATCGACTGGCAGGGCGGCCAGCAGATCCGCAATTCGTCCTTGGGCCGTGATGTGGTGTCGATCTTTGTGCTGCCGCCCTCGATTGCCGAACTTGAATCCCGCCTGCGGGGCCGCGCGCAGGACAGCGATGAGGTGATCGCAGGCCGCATGGCGAAAAGCCGCGACGAAATCAGCCATTGGGCCGAATATGACTATGTGATCGTCAATCGCGATATTGATACTGCTTTCAATGAGTTGACGACCATTCTTCAAGCAGAGCGCCTGAAACGCGACCGCCAGCCTGACCTGTCGGAATTCGTCCGCACCCTGAACACCGAGTTTGCATCCCGATGATCTATTCCCTTGACGGCATCGCCCCCGAAATCGGCCCCGAAGCTTGGGTCGCCGACACCGCCGTTCTGATCGGCAAGATCGTGCTGGAGGCGGGCGCGAACATCTGGTTCGGTGCGGTCTTGCGCGGCGATAATGAGGAAATCCGCGTTGGCGCTGGATCAAATGTGCAAGAAAACAGCGTCTTGCACACCGACATGGGCTATCCGCTGACCATCGGCGCGAACTGCACCATCGGCCACAAGGCGATGCTGCACGGCTGCACCATTGGCGAAGGCTCGCTGATCGGGATGGGGGCCACGGTGCTGAATGGCGCAAAGATCGGGCGCGGTTGCCTGATCGGGGCGGGCGCGCTGATCACCGAAGGCAAAGAGATTCCAGACGGGTCGCTGGTGATGGGCAGCCCCGGCAAGGTGGTGCGAGTCTTGGATGCCGAAGCACAGGCGCGGCTTCTGAAATCCGCCGCAGGCTACCGCGCCAATGCGGCGCGCTTTGCCAAGGGATTGAAGCTGCTTTAGAAAATCAAAAGGGGGCCATGTGGCCCCCTATCCGTCGCATCTGTCGGGCAGGTTTAGCCCCAGACAGCCTTGCGGGCGATGAGGTGTGCATCTTCGGGGAAGATGCCCAGATCAAGGGCCACACGGCGCTCCATACCGGCGATCTCGTCGCGGGTGCGGCGGTAAAGCGCGCGTTTTGCAGCAGCTTCACGCAGTTGGGCAATGATCGATTTCATGGTCTTTCCTTTCGTCGTCGCGATGGTTGGCCCGAATGGCTTTCCCCTTTCGCATGGTCAGAATATAGGAATGATGCTTGCGCTAACAACGCACGATGCTGCGGTGCGGCATTGCGTCCAGCGCATAGCTTCTCGCCAAGAAAAAAAGGGCCACCCGAAGGCGACCCTTTGAAAATCCAGCGGATTATCTGTGCTTAGATCAGTTTCCCCATCGCCACAGCCGTATCAGCCATGCGGTTCGAGAAGCCCCACTCATTGTCATACCAGGACAGAATCCGAACCATCGTGCCTTCCATGACCTTGGTCTGGTCCATGTGGAATACCGACGAATGCGGGTCATGGTTGAAGTCCGAAGACACATTCGGCTGGTCGGTAAAGCCAAGAATCCCCTTCAAAGACCCGTTTGCCGCAGCACGGATGGCGTCATTCACCTCGGCCACCGTCGTTTCGCGCATGGCTTCGAACACCAGATCCACCACGGAGACGTTCGGCGTCGGCACACGGATGGCCACACCGTCCAACTTGCCCTTCAACTCGGGCAACACCAGACCCACGGCCTTGGCAGCACCCGTCGAGGTCGGGATCATCGACAAGGCAGCAGCCCGCCCGCGATAGAGATCCTTGTGCATGGTATCCAGCGTCGGCTGGTCGCCGGTATAGCTGTGGATCGTGGTCATAAAGCCGCGCTTGATGCCGATGGCGTCGTTCAGCACCTTGGCCACCGGAGACAGGCAGTTGGTGGTGCAGGAGGCATTCGACACCACAATATCAGCCGAAGTCAAAGTGTTATGGTTCACACCGTAAACGATGGTCTTGTCCGCGCCATCGCCGGGGGCCGAGATCAGCACCCGCTTTGCGCCATTCTCAAGATGCGGCAGGCATTTTTCCTTGCTGGTGAAAATGCCGGTGCATTCCATCACCACGTCGATGTGGCCCCAAGGCAGATCAGCCGGATTGCGGATTGCCGTTACCATGATCGGGCCACGACCGACATCGATGCTGTCCGCCGTGGTCGTCACGGTCGCCGGAAACCGGCCATGCACCGAATCAAAGCGCAGCAGATGCGCGTTGGTCTCCACCGGTCCCAGATCGTTGATCGCGACCACCTCGATATCGGTGCGGCCCGATTCGATGATCGCGCGCAGCACGTTGCGGCCAATACGGCCAAACCCATTGATGGCAACCTTGACGGTCATAGCAATCCTCCTGAAATCCAAGCGCGACTCACGCGCGGATGCTAGCGCTAACATCATCAAAACGACGAAAAACTCAACGGCAGTTTGTGCCGTTTAGCGCCAGAATGAAACAAATTCGATAAGGTCAGTCAGTTTTTGCAACAGAAAGAACGACGCAACAGCGTCGTTCAGCGTCACATCAGCCAGAATTGCGGCCGCAATCGTGGCGGCCATCACCAAAGCTATTCGGTCAGTCACGACCCCTCCGTTATTGGAGGAGCCGCCCCATCACGCCAGCCACGTCGGCCATGCGGCAAGAGAAGCCCCATTCATTGTCATACCATGCCAGAACGCGGACAAGTTTGCCCACAACTTTGGTTTGGTCAGGGGCGAAGATAGACGAATAGGACGTGTGATTGAAGTCGATCGAGACCTTCGGCTCGGGGTCGTAAGACATTACCATGCCCATGTAACCCGCAGCGGCCTCGCGCACGATCTCGTTGACCTCGTTCACGGTCACCGATTTGCCCGCCACGAAGGTCAGATCGACGGCCGAGACGTTGGGGGTCGGCACGCGGATGGCCGAGCCGTCCAGCTTGCCCGCCAGTTCCGGCAGCACCTCGCCAATCGCCTTGCCGGCACCGGTCGAGGTGGGGATCATCGCCATGGCCGCCGCGCGGGCGCGATACAGGTCCTTGTGGCGGCGGTCCAGCGTCGGCTGGTCGCCGGTATAGCTGTGAATGGTGGTCATCACGCCGGCTTCGATGCCGATGGTATCATTCAGCACCTTGGCCAGCGGGGCAAGGCAGTTGGTGGTGCAAGAGGCGTTGGAAACCACCAGATGCTCCAGCCCCAACTGGCGGTGGTTCACGCCGTAAACCACGGTCTTGTCGGCGCGCTTGGCGGGGGCGGACACCAGAACCCGCTTGGCCCCGCGCCCCAGATGGACGGCGGCCTTGTCGCGGTCATTGAACTTGCCGGTGCATTCCAGCACCACATCCACCCCGTCCCAGTCCAGTTCCTCGGGGTTGTAGGTGGACATCACGCGGATCGGGCCACGGCCAAGGTCAAGCTCGTTGCCCGACACTTTCACCACCCCCGGAAAGCGGCCATGCACCGAGTCGTATTTCAGCAGATGCGCGTTGGTCTCGATCGGCCCTGTCGCATTGATTGCCACCACCTGCACATCGTTGCGCGCGCTTTCGGCGATATGCGCCAGCGTGCAGCGCCCGATGCGTCCGAAACCGTTGATGCCGATGGTGATCATCTTGCGTCCCTTTGCTGTCTGGATAGCTTGGGCTATAGCGAAGCAGAACTGGTCGGGAAAGTCGAAAAACGACACAAATTCATGGTGTTAGCGCAAACTTGCGCTGTTTGCGCTAACTGGTTGCGCCAACACCTTGCCAAGCCGCCTTTGCCTTTGGCCCCGTCAGCCCTTACATAGACCAAAGTCAAAAACGAACGGGGCAGGGATGAGCGGATTACTCGCACTTTTGGACGATGTGGCGGCGATTGCCAAGGTGGCGGCGGCTTCGGTCGATGATATTGCGGCGGCGGCGGCCAAGGCTGGGGCCAAGGCGGCGGGGGTGGTGATCGACGATGCCGCCGTGACGCCGAAGTATGTGCATGGATTCGAGGCAAAGCGCGAATTGCCGATCATCTGGCGCATCGCGCTTGGCTCGGTGAAGAACAAGCTGGTGATCCTGCTGCCCGGCCTTCTGGCGCTGAATTACGTCCTGCCGCAGGCGATCACGCCCTTGCTGATGATCGGCGGGGCCTATCTGTGCTTTGAGGGCGCGGAGAAGGTCTATCACGTTCTGGCCCCGCATGGCGATGCGGCGGTCGAGGAAGATTACGACACCAAGGACGCTGCCCATCTGGAAGAGGAAAAGGTCGCAGGCGCGATCAAGACCGATTTCATCCTGTCCGCCGAGATCATGACGATTGCGCTTGCCACCGTCGAAAGCCCCAGCTTCTGGATGCAGGCGGTCACGCTGGCGGTTGTCGGCATCTTCATCACCGCCGCCGTTTATGGCGCGGTTGCGCTGATCGTGAAGATGGACGACATCGGCCTGCACATGGCCGCCAACCGCAAAACCGCCGCCGCCCGCGCCTTTGGCCGGGGCCTTGTCGTCGCCATGCCGAAACTGATGAGCCTGCTCTCCACCGTCGGCACGCTGGCGATGTTGTGGGTGGGCGGCAATATCGTCATCCACGGCATGGAGGTGCTGGGTCTGCACGAGCCTTACGGCACCATCCACAATCTGGCGGTCGCGGCAGCGGCGCTGGTGCCGCAGGCGGCAGGATTTGTCGAATGGGCCGTCACAGCGGCTTGTGACGGCGTGCTGGGGCTGATCCTTGGCGTGGCGCTGATCCCGCTTGCGACGCGGGTGATCGGGCCGGTTCTGGCGGCGGTAACGGGCAAGAAAAAAGCCGCGCATTAAGCGCGGCTTTTGGGTGGGAGTCGGGGTGAACCCCGACCTACAAGCGCGTCGTAGGGCGGGTTCACCCCGCCAGATCCCGCACCACCCCGCCATACAATCTCACACCGCACCCGTAGGGCGGGGTTCACCCCGCCACTATTTGTTTCGCGATCATCGGGCGCAAAATGGCAACGGCCGCGCGGGTGGCGCGGCCGTTTCGGATGAGTCGGGGCGAACCCCGATTACGCGTGGATTGCGTTGGGTGGGAGTCGGGGTGAACCCCGACCTACGCCAACCGATCACCCCGCCAAACGCGGCCCTTACAACAGCGACTTCACCGTCGCGACGGCATTCTCTGCCGTGATGCCAAACTCCTTGTAAAGCCGCTCCATCGGGGCCGACGCGCCAAAGCTGGACATGCCGACAAAGCCTGCCTTGCCATCGCGGCCACGCTCGCCCAACAGCCAGCGATCCCAGCCCTGACGCACGCCCGCTTCGATTGCCACGCGCACGGGGCCTGCGGGCAGCACCTTCTTGCGATAGGCTTCGTCCTGCGCGGCAAACAGCTCCATGCAGGGCATGGACACCACACGGGTGCCAATGCCTTCGGCCTCAAGCGCCTCACGGGCCTTCAGCGCGATCTCCACCTCGGACCCCGTGGCCATCAGGATCACCTGACGCTTGCCCGTGGCCTCGGCCAGCACATAGGCCCCCTTGGCCGAGAGGTTGGTATTGGTATGAACCTTGCGCACCGTCGGCAGGTTCTGACGCGACAGCGCCAGCACCGAAGGCGTGGTTTTCTGCGTGAAGGCAATCTCCCAAGCCTCGGCCACTTCGACCAGATCGGCAGGGCGGAACACCAGCGTGTTCGGAGTCGCACGGCTGATCGCCAGATGCTCGACCGGCTGGTGCGTCGGGCCATCCTCGCCCAGACCGATGGAGTCATGCGTCATCACATAAACCACCGGCACACCCATCAGCGCCGACAGACGCATGGAAGGCCGCGCATAGTCGGTAAAGCACATGAAGGTGCCGGAATAGGGCCGCACGCCGCCATGCAGCGCCATGCCGTTCATCGCCGCCGCCATCCCGTGTTCGCGGATGCCGTAATAGACATAGCGGCCCTTGCGGTCCTCAACGCCAAACACGCCCAGATCGGCGGTCTTGGTGTTGTTCGATCCGGTCAGGTCAGCCGATCCCCCGATGGTCTCGGTCAGAATCGGGTTCACCGCTGCCAGCACCTTTTCGCTTGCCGAACGGGTCGCCAGCTTGGGCGCATCCGCCGAAGCCGCCTTCTTCACCGCGCGCACGGCACCGGCCAACTTTGCCGGCGCGTCACCTGCGAAAATCCGCGCAAATTCTGCCTGCTTGGCCGCTGACAGCGCGCCCAGACGGGCCTTCCATTCCGCATGGGCCGCAGCGCCCCGCGCGCCAAAAGCCTCCCACTGCGCCTTTACATCAGCGGGAATTTCAAACGCCGCATAGGGCCAGCCGTAAGACTCTTTCGCGGCCTTCATCTGCGCCGCATCGGTCAGCGCGCCGTGGCCCTTCGAGGTGTCCTGCGCGGCATGACCCAGCGCGATATGCGTCTTGCAGTCAATCAGGGCAGGGCGCGGGCTGGCCTTGGCCGCCGTGATCGCGCGGTCGATATCCACCGGATCATGGCCGTCACAGGAGAACACATCCCAACCCGAGGCCGCAAAGCGCGCGCGTTGGTCGGTGATGTCCGACAGCGACACCTTGCCGTCAATGGTGATACCGTTGTTGTCCCACATTACGATCAGACGCGACAGCGCCTGCTTACCCGCCAAAGCGATGGCTTCCTGCGAAACACCTTCCATCAAGCAACCGTCTCCGGCGATGACATAGGTGTAGTGATCCTGAATCTTCGCACCCCAACGCGCGCGCAGGTTTTCCTCGGCAATCGCGAAACCGACAGCATTGGCAATGCCCTGACCCAGCGGGCCGGTCGTCGTCTCAACGCCTGCAACGTGACCATATTCCGGATGGCCCGCCGTGATCGCACCCCACTGGCGGAAGTTCTTGATCTGCTCCAGCGTCATGTCGGCATAGCCGGTCAGATACAGCAGCGAATAGATCAGCATAGACCCATGCCCCGCCGACAGGATGAACCGGTCGCGGTCTTCCCAGCGCGGGGCCTTGGGATCAAACTTCAGATGCTTTTCAAACAGAACCGTTGCCACATCTGCCATGCCCATCGGCATGCCCGAATGGCCGGAATTCGCCGCCGCCACCGCGTCAAGCGTCAAGGTGCGGATCGCGCAGGCGCGCATCCAGTGATCGGGGTGGCTCGCGCGAAGGGATTGAATGTCCAAGGCCGTGATCCTGTTCCTGAAGGGCTGGGGTTGCGGCTGCATAGCACCCTATGCGGCAAGATCAAGCACGCGCGGCAAGCTGTTGTTCGGAAAGGGGCGGTCAGCGCCGCAGCATTGCGCTAAGATCAACTTCAGGACGGTCTGCGGCGATTCGCTTTGCGGGCCTTGACGTGACTTGGACGACAGAAAGGGCGAAAGCCGATGCAGCAGATCGCGGAACTTGAACGACGGATCACAGCCGCGCTGGAACGTATCGGGCGTGGGGTGGACGGTCTTGCCGCGCAACCCGGACCGATCACCGGCATCGACCCCGAAGACGTCGCCCGCCTGAACGAGGCGCTGGACGAAGAACGCATGGCCAACGCGCAACTCTCCGAACGCCTGCGCGCCGTGCGCGACAAAGAGGCGGAAACCAAAGCCGCGCTGAACGCCCGCATCGCCGATCTGACCCGTCAGGACGAAGAGCGCGGGTCCGAGTTGAACCGCCTGCGCCGCACCGTCGCCCATCTGACCGACGAAATTTCCGCCCTGCGTGCCACGGCTCAGAGTGGTTTGGCCGATCCTGCCCAGATCAACCGCGCGCTTCTGGCCGAACTTTCGGCCCTGCGTGCCACCCGCGCCGCCGAGGCTGCCGAACTGGCCGATATCGTCGCCGCCCTGAACCCGCTGATCGAAGAGGCCCGCACCCATGCCTGATCTGGAAATCACCATCGGGGGCCGTGCCTTCTCGGTTGCCTGCCAGCCCGGCGAGGAACATTTCCTGCGCTCTGCCGCCCAGATGCTGGATACCGAAGCCCAACCCCTGCTGGCCCAGCTTGGCCGCCTTCCCGAAGCCCGCATGCTGCTGATGGCGGGTCTGATGCTTGCCGACAAGACGGCGGCGGTCGAGGATGAGAATCGCACGCTGAAGGCCAAGGTTGCCGAACTTGAATCGCGGCCGGCGGTCGAAAAGGAAAAGGTCGAAGTGCCGGTGATCCCGCCCGCCGTCACCGAAACGCTGGCCGAAATCGCAGCCCGTGCCGAGGCGCTTGCCGCCAAACTGGAAGAATCCCGCGCCTGAAACAAAAAAGGGCCGCATGAAACGCGCGGCCCCCTTAACCTTAATTCTTCCCCCGATCCTCTTCGTAAAAATATCCCGGGGGGAAGGCTGTGTTTTCTGCAAGAAAACACAGGCTGGGGGGCTGGCCCCCCGACACGGCCTCACCCAGCGTTGGCCTCACGGATTTTCTCGGCGGCCGCCTTGTCATAAGCCACGCCATTGGCCTCGAACAGCGCATCCAGCTCGCCCGAAAGCGTCATCTCGGTGACAATGTCGCAGCCGCCGACGAACTCGCCTTTGACATAAAGCTGCGGGATCGTCGGCCAGTCCGAGAAATCCTTGATGCCCTGACGGATTTCCGCATCGGCCAGCACGTTCACATCGGCGAACTCGACGCCCATGTAATTCAGCACGCCTGCGACGCGGGACGAGAACCCGCATTGCGGCATCATCTTGGTGCCTTTCATGAACAGCACCACATCGTTCTTCTGTACAGTCTCGCGGATTTGGTCCTGCGCGCTCATCTTTTTATCCTCGGGGTTCGGTGTTTCGTCGAATGTCTTAAACGGCGGCAAATATCTGGAAGGGCAGGGCGATCAGACGACCCAGATCGGCACCGCCCTGACCCAGCCAGATCAGCATTGCCGCCCATGGGTCAATCTCGACCATGGCTATTCCGGCGCTTTGGTGGTCAGCGCCAGCGCATGCAACTCGCCATTGGCCCCGTCCATCTTGCCCTTCAGGCTGGCATAGACCGCGCGCTGTTGCTGCACGCGGTTCATGCCCTTGAAGCTGGCGTCGATCACTTCGGCGGCCCAATGGTTGCCGTCGCCCGCAAGGTCGGTGATGGTGATGCGGGCTTCGGGGAACGAAGCACGGATCAGGGCTTCGATGTCGCGGGCTTCCATAGCCATGACCGGATTCCTTATCGTTATGCTTGGGAATGTAAGGCGCAGGGCAGGGGGCCGCAAGACCCCGATCAATCCCATCTGCCTAGCCGCGCCGCGCCAGCCACTCATCCCGCAACATGCCAAACAGCATCAGATCCACGGCGCGCCCCAAGACAGGCCGATACCAATGCCCGCGCAAGCGCCCTTCCAGCGTAAAGCCCGACCGCTCGTAAACCCTTTGCGCGCGCGGGTTTTCCGAACTGGCATCCAGCCACAGCCGCTTGGCCTGCAACTGCTGGAAGGCAAAATCGATCATATCGTCCAGAAACTGCCGCCCCGCGCCCGAACCGGCCTGCGCCAGCGCCAGCCGCCGCAACTCGATCCGCCCCGACGGATCACCGATTTCACAATAAAGCGCAAAACCGGCGGCCTGTCCGTCCTGCTCCCAGATCAGCAGCCGGTGCGCCGGATTGGCCAGATGCGCGGCCAGCGCCGCCTCGTCGTCGTCGCTGATAAAGGGCGCATAGTCGGGCCGCTGCGCCAGCCCGCGGATAAAGCCGAAATCGGCAAAACGCGCGGGCCGCAGGGTCATGCCACCGCTGCCGCGAAGGCCCCGCGATAGAGCACGGACAGATCGGCCAGTTTCGCAACCGAAGCGCCCAGCCGCACATCCGCGCCGCCAAAGCTGCCGACCCGCGCCACCGGCACGCCCGCAGCCACACCCGCCGCGATCAACGCCGCCGCTTGGGCTTCAGATGCCGCCACCAGATAGCGCGCCTGATCTTCGCCGAACAACTGCCCGATGTCGGCACTGTCCAGCGTCAGGCCCACATTGCCCGCATCCGCCATCTCGAAGGCCGCCAGCGCAAGCCCGCCGTCCGACAGATCGGTGATCGCGCCAATATTGCCACGGTTTGCCAGCACCAGCGCGCCCGCAGCCGCCTCTGCCGCCAGATCAACCGCAGGCGCATCGCCCGCTTCGATCCCGAAGGCCTCGGCCAGCAGCGCCGACTGTCCCAGATGGCCCGCCGTTGCCCCGATCAGCACCGCGACATCGCCCGCCTTGGCCAGACCGGAAATCAGCTCGTCGATCTTGCACAGACCCACGGCACCAATCGTCGGCGTCGGCAGAATGCCCGTGCCATCGGTCTCGTTATACAAAGACACGTTGCCCGACACGATCGGCATATCGAGTGCCGCCACAGCCGCGCCGATGCCCTTCACCGCGCCCACCAACTGCCCCATGATCTCGGGCTTTTCGGGGTTGCCGAAGTTCAGGTTGTCGGTGGTCGCCAAGGGCCGCGCGCCCACGGAAATCAGGTTCCGGTAAGCTTCCGCCACCGCCTGCTTGCCGCCTTCAAACGGGTTCGCCTTGACATAACGGGGCGTCACGTCCGAGGTGAACGCCAGCGCCTTGTCGGTGCCATGCACCCGCACCACGCCCGCGCCCAGACCCGGCGTGCGGATGGTGTCGGCGCCAACCTGACAGTCATACTGCTCATAGACCCAAGCCTTGTGGGCATAAGACGCCGACCCGATCAGCGCGCGCAAGCCATCGATGGGATCAATCGCCGGAACCGCGCCCAAGGGGGCGGCGGCGGGGGTTTCCACCCAAGGCCGGTCATATTCGGGGGCCGAAGACGACAATTTCGACAGCGGCAGATCGGCCTTCACCTCATTGCCCAGCAGGATCAGGAAGCGGTCTTCGGGGATGGTTTCGCCCACGATGGCGAAATCGAGATCCCATTTCACAAAGATCGCGCGGGCCTCGTCTTCCATTTCCGGCTTCAGCACCATCAGCATCCGCTCTTGGGATTCCGACAGCATCATCTCGTAGGCGGTCATATTCTGTTCGCGCTGCGGCACCGCATCAAGGTTCAACTTGATGCCCAAGCCGCCCTTGTCGCCCATTTCCACCGCCGAACAGGTCAGGCCAGCCGCCCCCATGTCCTGAATGGAAATCACAGCCCCCGATGCCATCAGCTCAAGGCACGCCTCAAGCAGACGCTTTTCGGTGAAGGGGTCGCCAACCTGCACGGTGGGGCGCTTTTCCTCGATGGTGTCGTCGAACTCGGCAGAGGCCATCGTGGCCCCGCCAACTCCGTCACGCCCCGTTTTGGCCCCCAGATAGACCACCGGCATCCCCACGCCCGAAGCCACCGAGTAGAAAATCTTGTCCGCATCGGCCAGACCCGCCGCAAAGGCGTTCACAAGGCAGTTGCCGTTATAGGATTTGTGGAAGCGCACTTCGCCCCCCACGGTCGGCACGCCAAAGGCATTGCCGTAACCGCCCACGCCTTCCACCACGCCCTTGACCAGATAGGCGGTCTTGGGATGCGACGGCACGCCGAAAGACAGCGAGTTCATCGCCGCAATCGGGCGCGCGCCCATGGTGAACACATCGCGCAAAATACCGCCAACGCCGGTGGCAGCACCCTGATGCGGCTCGATATAGCTGGGGTGGTTGTGGCTTTCCATCTTGAAGATGACAGCCTGACCGTCGCCAATATCCACAACGCCCGCGTTTTCCCCCGGCCCGCAGATCACCTGTGGACCCGTCGTCGGCAGGGTCCGCAGCCATTTCTTCGACGACTTGTAGGAACAATGCTCGTTCCACATCGCCGAGAAGATGCCCAACTCGGTATAGGTCGGCTCGCGTCCGATGATCTCCAGCAAACGCTGATATTCGTCGGGCTTCATCCCATGCTGGGCAACAAGCTCGGGCGTGATTGCGGGTTCGGTCATGGCCATCTTCCCCAAATGTAAGCGGATTGCGCGCGTCATAGGGCAGAAGGTGCGCGCGGGAAAGGGGCGCTGGCCGCCTTGCCCGATTTTTTCGCGCGATGCGGGTTTGCAGCGACTCGGCCGGTTGGCGGCATCATCTGCAATTTGTGGCCCGCCGGAATTGCAGGCAAATCCAATGAAAACCTGCCCTTGGCGCGGCAAAACAACAAAACACCCCCTGAAACCAAAAAAAAGGCCGAGCTTTCGCTCGGCCAAGTCCAACAGGGAGGTATGAGATACGAGAAAAAGCTCAATCGCATCTCGAGGCCTATTTAGGCGTTGGGGGTGATTCCTGCAACCGCAACAACGCTGCACGTGCAGCATTGCCGCCATGCGCCTGACGCATGGCTGGCGGCTAACACGCTGAATCTAAACTTGGTGACGCTTGCGGAAGGCCATGATTTCGTCGGTGACGAATTCGCGGAACGCCTGCACCCGCTTGGAGTGGCGCAATTCTTCGGGATAGGCGAGGAAGACCGGCACTTCGGTCGACTCTGTTTCCGGCAGCACGCGCACCAGATGCGGGAAATCCTCGGTGATGTAATCGGGCAGAACCCCGATGCCCAGATGGTTCAAAACCCCCTGCAACACCCCGAAATAGTTGTTCACCGTCAGCATCGACGGAATATCAAAGCTCATGATGTCGGCCACAAGGTTTGCACCCGCCGCCACCTGCGCCGTGCCGGAATGCTGGCAGATCAACCTGTGCTGGGTGAAATCTTCCATCTTGGACGGCGTTCCCGCCTCGGCCAGATATTCCGGCGTCGCGTAAAGCCGCATCTTGATATTCATCAACCGCTTGCGGATCAGATCGGCTTGGCTGGGTTCCTTCATGCGGATGGCCACATCGGCCTCGCGCATCGGCAGATCCAGCACCCGTTCCTCCAGCATCAGGTCGATTTTCAGACTGGGATATTTCTTGTACAGCGCAGGCAGACGCGGAGCCAGCCACAGCGTGCCAAAGCCCGTCGTCGTCGTGACGCGCAATTCGCCGAACACCTCGTCCTCGGAATCCCTGATCCGCGCCGCCGTGGCGTCCAGCCGCTTGACCATCTGCTGCGTCGCGTCAAACAGCAATTCGCCCTGTTCAGTCAGGATCAACCCCCGCGCATGGCGGTGGAACAACGTCACAGACAGGCTTTCCTCAAGCGCGCGGATCTGGCGGCTGACCGCCGATTGCGACAGGTGCAACACCTCGCCGGCATGGGTCAGACTGCCCTTGTCGGCCACCGCATGAAAAATCCTCAGTTTGTCCCAATCCATCTGCCCAGCCTTTTTTTTCTTGTCGCAACCTATCACGAAGGGTCGTTACTTAAGCAGTAAAATACGGCTGTAAATGCGTGAAACGCATAAATACCTTCGGCGCCCGCCTGAAATAAAGGCCTTTGTCGCGCAAACAGGCTGTTTCCCGACGCGCGGGCCGGTGCCACCCTTGCCGACGCGCCGCGCAACCTATGCGCTTTCGCCCGCCCCGCTTCCGTCCTATTATCACGGCCACGAAGTCGAGGCGAAATACAAAACCCGGTAAACGGAGGGCGTTATGGCAGTTGGTGTATTCGATTCCGGCCTTGGTGGCCTGACCGTTCTGGACGCCCTGCGAAAGCGTCTGCCCGATGTGCCGTTCGTGTATTTTGGCGACAACGCCCATGCGCCCTATGGCGTCCGCACCCATGACGACATCTTCAACCTGACCTGCGCCGCAACCGAACGCCTTTGGGCCGAAGGCTGCGATCTGGTCATTCTGGCCTGTAACACCGCCTCGGCCGCCGCGCTGAAGCGGATGCAGGAAACATGGCTGCCACCGGGCAAGCGGGTGCTGGGCGTGTTCGTGCCGCTGATCGAGGCGCTGACCGAACGGCAATGGGGCGACAATTCCCCCCCGCGCGAGGTGGCTGTGAAACATGTCGCCCTTTTCGCCACCCCAGCCACCGTCGCCTCCCGCGCCTTCCAGCGCGAACTGGCCTTCCGCGCCATCGGTGTCGATGTCGAGGCCCAGCCCTGCGGTGGCGTCGTCGATGCCATCGAACAGGGCGATGAAATTCTGGCCGAAGCCTTGGTCCGCAGCCATGTCGAGGCGTTGAAGCGCCGGATGCCGCATCCGCAGGCGGCCATCCTTGGTTGCACCCATTACCCTCTGATGCAGAAAACCTTTGCCGAGGCGCTTGGCCCCGATGTCAAAGTCTATTCCCAAGCCAATCTGGTGGCGGAATCGCTGGCCGATTACCTGACCCGCCGCCCCGAAATGCTGGGGTCCGGCACGCAATCGAAATTCCTGACAACGGGCGATCCGGTCTCGGTTTCCAGCAAAGCCACGCAGTTTCTCCGCAAGCAGGTGGTTTTCGAGGCGGCCTGACAGGCGCGCGCGCCACAAGGCAACAGCCTGCTCAAGCCGCACCGGCGGTATCCTGACTCGCTTTGGGATGTTTGGGCGATAGTCCGAATATACGACATCTTATCGAACGATAGGATGCAGTTGCATGATTTGTTGTGTCACTTGGCCGCATCGCAGGCGTCCTGCCCGACTTCGTGAAAGCGGGCTTGGCGTCTTTGTGATCGCCAGCGAATGGGCCTCCTGATGTGCAACTTTTCTACAGCCGCTACCTGCGTGTCCCATAGAATCGCCAAGGCAGTTCTCGACATGGTGACCGCGCCCCGCATTCAACCGCAGGATCAGCTTTTGGCCGTTCTTGATGCCGCATTGGCGGATGTAAGCTGTGTTGTCCGCTGTGACACCGAAACCGACGCGCCGGCAAAATGCACCGCCATTCTGCAAGCCATGCGGGACAAGCTGGCCCTGCATGCAGCAGGCAACTGCACTGGCTGATCCAGATCATCCGGCCTTGCCCCCGTGCGCGCCTGCTGTCTGGTCATGTGGCCCTGCCGAACTGCAGAATTTGCTCCCCCTGCAACCCTTCCACGACCCGCCGCCGCGCAATCCCTTTCAAGGCCCGCGCTTTGGTCAGCTATCGTGCCGGAGACAGGGCAGCACAGGCCCGATTTTCTTGCCTGTGCTGCGGCAAGTGTTAATAATGTGTGAATATAACAGGGTAAGATATTGAAATATAATGACTAAAAAAGGTCCCGCGTTGGGACGCCTGCTTTGCTTCCCCGCTTGCCCGCGCGCGCAGTCCGGTCCATCCTGATCCGGATGAAACCGGAAGGCCGCCCATGATCCCGCTCGACCAGCACCGCCAAGCCCGTCTGACCGCCCTTGCCGCCGAGGATGGCTGGCTCAACCTGACCGACCGTGTCGAGATCGCCCCCGGCCCGCAAACCGTGGGCAGCGATGCCGGAAACGGGGTGCAGCTTTCCCGCGGCCCCGCATATCTTGGCACCCTGAACGCCACGCCCGCAGGCTACAGCTTTCAAACCGCCGCAGGCACCACAGCCGCTTTTGTCGCGCCCCCCGAAGCCCCGCCGCAGTTGCGCGTCGATCCCTTCCTGCTGGAAATCCACACGGTCGGCGACCAACCCGCCCTGCGGGTCCGCGACCTGACCCTGCCGCGCAACGTCCTGCTGCGCTATTTCCCTACCGATCCTGCATGGATCATCCGCGCCCGCTGGCAAGCCCTGCAAACCCCCGTCGCTCAGGCCATCGACCAGAAGGGCGGCACCGCCACCACCGTCACCCTGACCCACACCGCCCATTTCACCCGTGACGGCCAAGACATCACGCTGCTTGCCACCCACTGGAAAGGCGGCAAGCCCATGTTCGTGATCCGCGACGCCACATCGGGCCGCGAAACCTATGCCGCCTCGCGCTTCCTGATCGGCGAGGACGCGACCGACAGCGAAATCACCCTCGACTTCAACCGCGCCTTCAACCCACCCTGCGCCTTCACCGATTTCGCGATCTGCCCGCTGCCCCCGCGCGAAAACATCCTGCCCTTCGCTGTCGCCGCCGGTGAATTGAAACCCTGACGGTTTCATCTTGGCCCAAATACTCCCGCCGGAGGCTTCCGGCCTTGCAGCAAAAGCCTCCGGCGGGGATATTTTCACGAAGAGGATCGGGGGGGCCACAGCCATGCAAAAGGCCGCCCCGATCAAGGGCGGCCTTTTCATGCGATAGAGGCGCAGATCAGTCCTGCGCGCGGCCTTGGTAGGAGTAATCCTCGGTGTTGATCACGATGCGGGTGCCTGCGCCGATATGCGGCGGCACCATCACGCGGATACCGTTCGAGCAGGTCGCGGGCTTGTAAGACGACGAGGCGGTTTGCCCCTTCACCACAGGCTCGGTCTCGGTGATTTCCACGGTGACTTTCTGCGGCAGTTCAATCGCAATCGCCACGCCGTCATAGGTTTTCAGGTAGACCTTGATGCCTTCGGTCAGGAACACCTTGTCATCACCCACCACATCGGGATGCACGGCGAATTGCTCGTAGGTGGTCGGCTCCATGAAGTGATAGCCTTCGCCGTCCTCATACAGGAAGTCATACTCGCGCTCGTCCACGTTGGCCTTTTCCACCATCTCGGTGGTGCGCCAGCGTTCTGCCACCTTCACACCGTCCGAAATGCGGCGCATATCGACCGAAGTCGTCGGCGTGCCTTTGCCGGGGTGGAAGTTTTCCGCCTTGAGAACGGCATAAAGTTTGCCGTCCATCTCGACGACATTGCCTTTGCGAAGGCTGGAGGCGATGACTTTCACGGGTCGTTTCCTTGTTCTTGGGCGACAGCTTGGCTCTGGCGCGCGGCGTCTTGCGGATATATCTGGCGCGCCTCTATCCTATCTGTGCAGGAATCTCCAGATGAAAGCCGACAAATCCGATCTTCCATGGTGGGACGCCACCCGCCACGCCGACCGCCGCCCAGCACTTCTGGCGCGCAACCGGATTCAGGCGGGGATACGTGGCTGGCTGGCAGCACAGGATTTCATCGAGGTGGACCCGTCCGCCTTGCAGGTCAGCCCTGGCAACGAGGCGCATCTGCATGCTTTTGGCACGGATGCCATCGGCAATGACGGGGTGCCGCGCCGGATGTATCTGCACACCTCGCCCGAGTTTGCGATGAAAAAGCTGCTGGCGGCGGGTGAGGTGCGGATTGCCGCATTCGCCCATGTCTGGCGCAACCGCGAGCGTGGTGCGCGCCATTCGCCCGAGTTTACCATGCTGGAATGGTATCGCGTCGGGCAGGGCTATGAGGTGCTTATGGCCGATTGCATGGATTTCCTGCGGCTCGCCGTTACTGCGGCCGGGGCCACGCATCTGCTCTATCGCGATCTGGCCTGCGATCCTTTTGCGGAACCCGAGCGGTTGTCGGTGGCTGATGCCTTCCAGCGCTATGCGGGGATTGATCTGCTGGCCACAGTCGATGCGACAGGCGTGCCGGATGCGGTGGCGCTTGCCGCGCAGATGGCGCGGGCGGGGATGCGGTTGGCGGATGATGACACATGGTCTGACATGCTAAGCCGTGTGCTGGTCGAGCGGGTCGAGCCTCATCTTGGCATGGCCTGCGTCACCATCCTTGACCGCTATCCCATCGCCGAGGCCGCCCTTGCCCGCCCCGCCGCCGATGACCCGCGCGTTGCCGAACGGTTCGAGCTTTATGCCTGCGGGGTGGAGCTGGCCAACGGCTTTGGAGAGTTGACCAACCCCGCAGAGCAGCGCATCCGTTTTCAGGCCGAGATGGCCGAAAAAAGCCGCGTCTATGGCGAGACCTACCCGATTGACGAGGATTTTCTAGCGGCCCTTGCCCATATGCCCGATGCCAGCGGCATCGCCATGGGCTTTGACCGGCTGGTGATGCTGGCGACCGGCGCGCCCAATATCGACGATGTGATCTGGGCGCCAGTTGGCTGAAACGGGGGTAGGGTGCGTGATCCTCACGCACCTTTGCGCGCAATCCGCTTGCATCGCGCCCCTGTCCGTTTCAAACACGGGGCCAGTTTGCAAAAGGGGGCCGTCATGAAGCACAGGATCGCCATTCTCGGCGCGTCGGGATATACGGGGGCAGAACTTGTCCGCCTGATCGCCACACATCCTTCGATGGAAATCGTGGCGCTGTCGGCTGACCGCAAGGCCGGTCAGACCATGGCCGAGGTGTTCCCCTTCCTGCGCCATCTTGACCTGCCGCGCCTGCAAAAGATCGACGAGATTGATTTCTCGAATGTCGATCTTGCTTTCTGCGCGCTGCCCCATGCCACCACACAAGTCGTCGTCTCGGCCCTGCCGCGCGATCTGAAAATCGTGGACCTGTCGGCAGATTTCCGACTGCGTGACGTGGCCGAATATGAAAAATGGTATGGCCAGCCCCACACCGCCCCCGACCTTCAGGCCGAGGCGGTTTACGGGCTGACAGAGTTCTACCGCGACGAAATCCGTACCGCGCGTCTGGTCGCAGGCACGGGCTGCAATGCGGCCACCGGCCAATACGCCTTGCGCCCGCTGATTGCGGCGGGGGTGATTGATCTGGACTCTATCCTGATCGACCTTAAGGCAGGCGTTTCGGGGGCGGGCCGCAGCTTGAAGGAAAACCTGCTGCACGCCGAACTTTCAGGCGGGACACACAGCTATTCGGCGGGCGGCAAGCACCGGCACTTGGGCGAGTTCGATCAGGAATTCTCGAAAATCGCCGGTCGCCCCGTGCATGTGCAGTTCACGCCGCACCTCTTGCCGATGAACCGCGGGATTCTGGAAACCGTCTATGTGCAGGGCGATGCCAAGACCGTGCATCAGACGCTTGTGGACGCCTATAAGGACGAAACCTTCATTCAGGTGCTACCCTTTGGCGCACTCCCCTCGACACGCGATATTGCAGGGTCCAATTACTGCCATATCGGGGTGATCGGGGATCGTATTGCGGGGCGGGCGGTGGTTGTGGCGGTGCTGGACAACCTGACCAAGGGGTCTTCCGGCCAAGCGATCCAGAACGCGAACCTGATGCTGGGGATCGAGGAAACCGCAGGGCTGATGCTAGCGCCGGTTTTTCCGTAAGGGGTTGATATGGCAGGCATGCAGGGGCTGAAAAAACGGCGACGCATACAGGTGATCCTGTTTGCGTTTCTGGGGTTGGTCGTGGCGACGGGGCTGATCGGCTATGCCATGCAGGACGGGATCAACTTTTTCCGCTCGCCCACGCAGGTGGTGCAAGAACCACCTGCAACGGGCGAGGTGTTCCGCATTGGCGGGTTGGTGGAAACCGGTAGTCTAGTGCGCGGGCAAAGCGAGACTGTGACCTTTTCGGTGACCGATACTACCACTTCGGTGCCGGTCAGCTTTACCGGTGTGCTGCCCGATCTTTTCGCCGAAGGGGCCGGGATGGTCGGCACGGGGTCAATGCAGGACGGCACCTTTGTGGCCACCGAAATCCTTGCAAAACATGACGAATCCTACATGCCCAAAGAGGTGGTGGACGCGCTGAAAGAGCAGGGCGTTTATGTGGAACCTGCCAAGACCGAGTAGGCCGCGCGCCGCAATCAGCGCAGATTAACGGATTTGGCCCAGCATGACCCTTGGGAAACCGATGGGGCATGCGATGAAATCAGTGCAGGATCTGGCCGCCGAGATTGTCGCCCGCGAGGGTGGCTTTGTGAATGATCCCGATGATCCGGGCGGGGCCACGAACCATGGCGTCACGCTGGGAACGCTGCGCCGTCTTGGGATCGACATCAACCGTGACACGCGGATTGACGTGGCCGATGTGCGGGCGCTGACCCGCGCACAAGCGGTTGATATTTATGTGGAACACTATTTCACCCGCACAGGGATCGGCGCGCTGCCGCAAGTGTTGCAGGCTTCGGTCTTTGATATGTATGTCAATGCGGGTGGCAATGCCGTGAAGGTGTTGCAGCGGTTGCTGGCGGATATGGGCTATCCCTGCGATCCTGACGGGCAGATCGGACCGCAAACCATCCGTGCCGCACAGATGGCCTTTGACGCGGCCCCGTCTCATCTGGCCGACGCTTACGGCATTGCGCGGCGGAACTACTATTACGCGCTGGCCGATGCCCGCCCTGCCAGCCGCAAATTCGCGCGCAGGCGCGATGGCGGCAAGGGCGGCTGGATCACGCGGGCCGAGGAATTCATCGCCCCGCGCTATCATCTGAGCGAGGCACAGCATCAGGCGCGGGTGGCGGCATGGGCTTGATCGGCAATCTGACCGGCGCACCTGCCGCCGTTACGGCTCTTGGCGATGCCGCGCGGGGTGTGGCCGAGGTGTTCGTGCCATCTGCCACCAAGCGGATGGAGTTGTCAGCCGAGGCGCAGATGGCGGCGCTGCGGCAATTGGGGGCGGAATATGACAACGCCCCGACAGGCTGGTTTGACAGTCTTGTGAACGGGCTGAACCGGCTGCCACGGCCCTTGCTGGCCTTTGGCACCATCGGGCTTTTTGTCTATGCGATGGCCGATCCGCAGGCTTTTGCGCTGCGGATGGTGGGGCTGAACGCGGTGCCGGAACCGCTGTGGTGGCTTTTGGGGGCGGTGGTGGCCTTTTACTTTGGCGCACGCGAAACTTATTACTTCCGCAACCGTCCCGTGCAGATTCCGCCCGCTTTGGCCGAAAATCCCGTGAAAGCCGAAGAAAACCCCGCTTTGGCCGACTGGCGGGCGGGGCAGGGTGCGGGCTGATCCTTGACCTGTCTTGCCGCCTCTGGCATTCCCGATGGGGTAAGACAGGAAATGATCAAATGAACCTCTTTGCCGAAATCCGCAGCCTTGTGACCGCCAGCCTTGATGCCCTTGTAACCGAGGGCGTGCTGCCGCAGGGTCTGGATTACGCCCAAGTCGCGGTGGAACCTCCGCGCGATGCGGCGCATGGCGATATGGCGACCAATGCCGCGATGGTGCTGGCGAAACCCGCAGGCATGCAGCCGCGCGCCATCGCGGATGCACTTGCCGCGCGTCTGGCAACCGATCCGCGCGTGACGGGGGCCGAGGTGGCGGGGCCGGGCTTCCTGAACTTGCGGCTTTCGCCTGTGGTCTGGCAATCGGTGGTCAAGGCGGCGCTGGTCGAAGGCACGGGCTTTGGCAAATCGACGCTGGGGCAGGGCAAGCGGGTGAACGTCGAATTCGTGTCCGCCAACCCGACGGGTCCGATGCATGTGGGCCATGTGCGTGGCGCGGTGGTGGGCGACGCGCTTAGCCGCCTTCTGGCCTATGCGGGCTGGGATGTGACGCGGGAATATTACATCAACGACGGCGGCGCGCAGGTGGATGTGCTGGCGCGGTCGGCCTTTGAACGCTACCGCGAGGCCAACGGACTGGAGCCTGAAATCCGCGAGGGGCTGTATCCCGGCGATTATCTGATCCCCGTAGGCGAGGCGTTGAAGGCCAAATACGGGACCAGCCTGCTGGATCAGCCGGAATCGGTCTGGCTTGCCGATATACGTGAATTCGCCACCGAAATGATGATGGAGGAAATTCGCGGCGATCTGGCGCAACTTGGCGTCAAGATGGATGTCTATTCGTCGGAAAAGGCGCTTTATGGCACAGGCCAGATCGAGGCCGCCATTCAGGCGCTGCGCGATATGGGCCTGATCTATGAAGGCGTGCTGGAGCCGCCGAAAGGCAAGACCCCCGACGATTGGGAGCCGCGCGAGCAGACCCTGTTCCGCAGCACCGCGCATGGCGATGACGTGGACCGTCCGGTGATGAAATCGGACGGGTCATGGACCTATTTTGCGCCCGATATTGCCTATCATTACAACAAGGTGCAGCGCGGCTTTGATGAGCTGATCGACATCTTCGGCGCCGATCACGGTGGCTATGTCAAGCGCATGAAGGCCGCCGTTTCGGCGCTTTCGGGTGGTCGCGTGCCGCTGGACATCAAACTGGTGCAACTGGTCAAGCTGTACAAGAACGGCGAGCCGTTCAAGATGTCAAAGCGCGCCGGCACCTTCGTGACCCTGCGCGATGTGGTCGAGCAGGCGGGCGCGGATGTGACCCGCTTTATGATGCTGACGCGCAAGAACGATGTGACGCTGGATTTCGACTTTGCCAAGGTGCTGGAGCAGTCGAAAGACAATCCGGTGTTCTACGTGCAATACGCCAATGCGCGGATCAACTCGGTGATGCGGAAGTCGGTCGAGGCCGGTATTGATTGCGGCGATGCGGCGCTTTCCGGCGCGGATCTGGGTATCCTGACCCATCCGGCCGAGATTGAAATGGCCAAGAAAATCGCCGAATGGCCGCGTCTGGTGGAAATTGCTGCCAAGGGCAACGAACCCCACCGCATCGCGTTTTACCTGTTCGAACTGGCCTCGGAATTCCATGGGCTGTGGAACAAGGGCAACGACGATACCAGCCTTCGTTTCGTGCAAGAGGGCAATGCCGCAACATCTGCGGCAAAAATTGCACTCGCCCGTGCCGTCGGCGTTGTGATTTCGGCGGGCTTGGGTATCCTTGGTGTCACTCCGGTTGAAGAAATGCGCTGACAAGGCGTCGTGACCAGATGAGCAGGCAAGAAAAAGCGGGGGGTGGCACGCATCGCGCCCTGCACATGAGGCAAAGCATGGCAGACGTGGAATTCGATGATTTCGGAGGCGGTTATGCTACAGGCAAAGCCGGTCAGTTCAGTCGTGTGGTCAACCTTGCCGGGGCTGTTTGTTCGCTCGCGCTGATCGCGGGGCTGGGCATCTGGGGGTATAAGCTGGCGGTGCGGGATGTCACGGGCATTCCGGTGATCCGCGCGCTGGAAGGGCCGCTGCGGATCGCGCCGGAAAATCCGGGCGGCGAAGTAGCCGATAATCAAGGGCTTTCGGTGAATGCCGTCGCGGCGGCTGGCACGGCCTTGCCGCTGCCCGAAACGCTGGTGCTTGCGCCGCGTCCGGTCGAGTTGGCGGTCGATGACGGGGCGGGGTTGATTGATCCGGATGCCCCCGTAGCGGTTGCCGAGCCGACTGACCTTGGGATGGAGCCTGCCGCATTGCCCGATGTGGTGGCGAATGACGCGGCCCCGCAAACCGAAGCGGATGCTGTGGCGCTGGCCTTGGCCGAGGCTTTGGCTGAAGGTGCCGAACCGCTGACCCCGCTTGAAGACGATGACACAGCATTGGCGGCGATGGAGGCAGAGGCAGATCCCGGCAACGGTCTTGCCAAATCGCCGCGCCCGATGCCGCGTCCGCGCAGTTTGCCCGCCGAGGCCGCGCAACCCGCTGCTGCCTCTGTTGCCGCTCCGGCCGAGATTGACCCAACAACCATTGCCGCCGGCACCCGCCTTGTCCAACTTGGGGCTTTCGACGATGCCGAAACGGCGCGCGCGGAATGGGCCAAGTTGCAGGGGCAATTTGGCGATCTGATCTCCGGCAAGGCGATGGTGGTGCAAAGCGCCCAAAGCGGCGGGCGCACGTTCTACCGCCTGCGCGCGCATGGCTTTGCCGATGAGGATGAGGCCCGCCGTTTTTGTGCTGCCCTTCTGGCAGAAAATGCCGCCTGCATTCCGGTCGCGCATAGATGAGCCTGCTTGGCACGGGCGCTGCGATCTTTGGCTGTGAAGGTGCCGTGCTGGGGGCGGATGAGGCGGCGTTCTTCCGCGATTTCGATCCGCTTGGTTTTATCATCTTCGCCCGCAACGTTGAAACTCCCGACCAGTTGCGCCGCCTGACCACCGATTTGCGCGCCTGTGTCGGGCGGGATGCGATGATTCTGGTGGATCAGGAGGGCGGGCGGGTGCAACGCCTGCGCCCGCCTTACTGGCGGGAATGGCAGCCACCGTTGGATACGGTGCGGCAAGCGGGCCAAGGTGCCGCGCGGGCGATGTGGCTGCGATCCCGCCTGATTGCAGATGAATTGCGGGCCGTGGGGATCGATGCCAATTGTGCGCCCGTGGCCGATATTGCGGGGCAGCTGACCCATCCGTTCCTGCGTAACCGCTGCTATGGCCAAGACGTGGAAACCGTGGTGGAGATCGCGCGCGCAGTGGCGGATGGCCATCTGGCGGGCGGGGTTTTGCCGGTGGTCAAGCATATGCCGGGGCATGGCCGGTCACAGAACGACACGCATCTGGACCTGCCGACCGTCGCGGTGGATCGGAATACGCTCGGCCTGACAGACTTTGCGCCGTTCAGGGCGCTGGCCGATCTGCCGATGGCGATGACCGCGCATATCGTGTTTTCGGCCTATGACAACCGCCCCGCGACGCAATCGCCTGCGATGATCCGGATGATCCGTGACGAGATCGGCTTTCAAGGCCTGCTGATGACGGATGATCTGAACATGCAGGCGCTGTCGGGCGATCTGGGCGCGCGCACGGCGCTGTCGATGGCGGCGGGTTGCGATATTGCGCTGCACTGCAAGGGTGATCTGGCAGAAATGCAGGCTGTTGCAGAGGCGGCTGGCGCGATGACGCCTGCCGCGCTGTCCCGCGCCGCCGCAGCCTTGGCGCAACGCCGCGCCCCCGAAGCCGTTGACATCGCCGCCCTTGAGGCCGAGTTTTCAGACCTGATGCAATCTGACCTTGGGCAACCAAATGGCTGAACCCGGCGACGATTGGGGCAACCCCGAGCGTGTCTCTCCGGCGGAACGGCTGGAAGGCGAGGCGTTGATTGTCGATGTCGATGGCTTTGAAGGGCCGCTCGATTTGCTGTTGACGCTATCGCGCACGCAAAAGGTCGATCTGCGGCGGATTTCCGTGCTGCAACTGGCCGAGCAATATCTGGTCTTCGTGGAACGCGCCCGCGCGCTGCGGATCGAACTGGCGGCGGATTATCTGGTGATGGCGGCGTGGCTGGCCTTTCTGAAATCCCGCCTGCTGCTGCCGCCCGAACCGGGTGAGGCGGGGCCATCGGCCGAGGATCTGGCCGCGCATCTGGCCTTTCAGCTCGAACGCCTGTCGGCCATGCGTGAGGCCGCTGCGCGGCTGATGGCGCGCGATCAGTTGGGCCGCGATTTCTTTGCGCGCGGGGTGCCGGAAGAGGTCGCACGCAAGACCAGTGTGACCTATTCGGCCACGCTGCTGGACCTGATGCGGGCCTATTCCCGCATCCGTACCCGAGATGAATTCCGCCCCTATGCCTTTGACCGCAAAGATGTTTACACGCTGGCAGATGCGCTGGCGCGGATGCGCGGGCTGCTGGGCTATGCGGGGGAATGGTCTGATCTGACCAGCTTTTTGCCCGATGGCTGGGAGGCGACGCCCGCGCGGCGACGGTCGGCGACTGCTGCCCATTTCGCTGCCGTGCTGGAAATGGCCAAGCGCGGGCAGGTGAAGTTGAAGCAGGGCGAAACCTTTGCGCCGATCATGATCCGGCGGGTGGACACACCATGAGCGAACCGACCGAGAAAAGCCTGTTTGACGCCCCGCCCATGGGCGAGCAGGAGCGTATGGTCGAGGCGATCCTGTTTGCCTCTACAGAACCCGTGACACTGGCGGAACTGCTGTCGCGGATGCCGCATGGCTGCGACCCTGCCGAGGCTTTGGTGACGCTGCGCCGCCGCTATGACGGGCGGGGGGTGCAACTGCTGAAGGTGGGTGATGCCTATGCCTTCCGCACCGCCGCCGATCTTGGCTATCTGATGCAAAAAGAGGTGACCGAGGCGCGCAAACTGTCACGCGCGGCGATCGAGACTTTGGCGATCGTGGCCTATCATCAGCCGGTGACGCGGGCGGAAATCGAGGAAATCCGAGGGGTTGCGGTCAGCCGTGGCACGATTGACCAGTTGCTGGAACTGGACTGGATCAGGCTGGGTCGGCGGCGGATGACACCGGGGCGGCCCGTGACTTTCGTGGTCACACCGCATTTTCTGGATCATTTCGGCCTTGAATCCGCCCGCGATCTGCCCGGTATCAAAGAATTGCGCGCCGCAGGGCTGCTGGACAGCCGCCCCTTGCCGGGCGGACTTGGCGGACCTTCGGATGAGGACGAAGCCACAACCGGCCAAAGTGAATTGTTCGAGGATTGAGGGGAAGCAGATGGACTTGAACCGGATCATCCAGATGATCGTGAACAGCGTGATCCGAAAACTGGTCGGGCGCGCGGTGGATCATGGCATCGACTATGCGTCTCGGGGTGGCAAAGACCCGTCCGAGATGACGGAGGCAGAACGCGACCAGTCCCGCTCGGCCAAGGATCTGGCGAAACGTGCGCGGCAGGTGTCGCGGCTGACGCGGCGGTTCTAGAGCCGGAAAAAGATCCATGGGGCGGTTTTTGCCGCCCCATGGGTAAGATCGGGTTCTTAGCCGCGCGAACGACGCCCGCCACGGCGGCCCGAGGTGGCTGCCGATGCTGCGGTCGAGGCTTCGGCAAAGGTCAGACCACCTTCGACGGCTTCCAGCACTTTGGCAAAGCGAATCCACTCACCACCATTGGCGTCATGGTTCATCAGGAAGTTGGCTGCGCGGATGGCCTCCATCTCGACCTGACGCACGGGGTTCATAATGGCCGAAGTCATGCCCGCGCCAATCGCCATCGGCAGGAAGGCCGCGTTGATGCCGTGACGGTGCGGCAGGCCGAACGAGATGTTCGAGGCACCGCAGGTCGTGTTCACGCCCAGTTCTTCACGCAGGCGGCGCACAAGGGCGAACACCTGCTGACCAGCCGACCCCATAGCGCCCACCGGCATCACCAGCGGGTCCACCACGATGTCATGCGCGGGAATGCCGTAATCGGCGGCGCGCTGCACGATCTTTTTCGCGACTTCAAAGCGCACGTCGGGGTCTTGGGAAATGCCGGTGTCGTCGTTGGAAATCGCCACGACCGGCACGTTGTATTTCTTGACCAGCGGCAGCACCAGCTCCAGACGCTCTTCTTCACCGGTGACCGAGTTCAGCAGCGGGCGGCCTTCGCAGGCCATCAGACCGGCTTCCAGCGCACCCGGAACCGAGGAGTCGATGCACAGCGGCACATCCACAGCCTCTTGGATACGCAGGATCAACTCGCGCATCAGCGGCGGTTCGACAAAGTTGTTGTCGGCATAGCGCGGGTCTTCGGCCATCTTGTTGGTGAACACAGCGCCCGAGTTCACGTCCAGAACGGTCGCACCGCAGGTAACCTGCTCGATGGCGTCCTTCAGCACGGTTTCGAAATTGCCAGCTTCCAGTTCAGCCGCCAGTTTCTTGCGGCCAGTCGGGTTGATCCGCTCGCCGATGACGCAGAAGGGCTCGTCAAAGCCGATGACGACGGTTTTGGTTTTCGATTCGATGACAGTCCGTGTCATGGGGTGCAGTCCTTATGCTTGATTGGCCGGAACGCCCGAAGCGCCGCCGTTTTCGGTAACCCAAGTGGCGTTGGTCTTGATGCCGCCAAGGGGGAAGAAGTGGACCTGTTCGATGCCGAAGGCCGGATTTTTGGCCTTATGCGCGGCAAGGGCGGCAACAAACTCGGTCGGCTCGTAGGGCAGCAGCAGTTTGGTCACGTCCATCGCGCGCTTTTGCAGCACGCGCAGGGATGCGCCCACACCGCAGGAAATCGCAAACTTGATCAGGGTTTGCAGCTTGGCGGGGCCAGCCACACCGATATGCACCGGCAGCTTGACGCCTTCGGCGGCCAGACGGTCCACCCATGCGATCACCGGATCAGCCTCAAAGCAGAACTGGGTGGCCATGGCGATCTTGGCATCGGTGCGTTCCGAAAACGCCGACTTCCAGCGTGCGGCTTCCATCACCGCGCGGTCCGATCCATCGGGGTCGATGTCCTTGTTACCTTCGGGGTGGCCTGCGACGTGCAGACGGTCAAAGCCGTCAAAGGCACCGCTTTCCAGAAGCTGCATCGAGGAATGGTAATCGCCATGCGGCGTGGCCACGCCACCAGCTAGCAGCAGGCCTTGGCGCACGCCGACATCCTTGTAGCGGCCAACCCAATCGGTCAGCGTCGCCTTGTCCTTGATGATGCGCGCGGGGAAGTGCGGCATCACGTCATAGCCCTCGGCCCCGATACGCTTGGCGGTGGCGACCATCTCTTCGATGGGCGTGCCTTCGATATGGGCAATATAGACACGGGTGCCTTTCGGCAGCAGGGCGCGGAAGTCTTCGACCTTCTCGGCGGTGCGCGGCATCACCTCGATCGAGTAGCCTTTCAGGAAGGACTCGAGAGCGTCGCTGTTGCCAGCAGGTTTGGTGTCTTTGCGGAAGAAACTCAGGGCCATTGGGGCCTCCCTTGCATGGTCAGGCTTGCGCCCAGCCTTCGGCGTTGATCAGCGCCTTCAGGCGCTCGGTGTCGTATTCGGCGTCAAGGCGGGCGGCCTCGGATTTGGCAATCTCGGCAGGCTCGCCCTCCACCGCATAGGGGGCGGCTTTGCGCCATTCGGCCAGATAATCATCGGCATCCTTGGCGCCGATCTTCATGGCGCAACGGTCAATCGCCTGTTCAAAGCGTTCGGGCAGTTGCACCTTCGATCCCGACCGGCCTTTTCCGACGATCACCTGCGCCGGAATATCACGCCAAAAGACCACTGTTACATCCGGCATAGGCCTGATTCCCCGCTGTTTGCTTGTCATTCGTTTTAGCGCCCATCCCCGACAGGCAGTGTCGGATTTCGACATGGAATAGGTCGCTTGCGACCCCGCTTGCTTGGTAGCGACCAAAGCAGGCTTGCACCATCCCGCATGGATGGAAAACTTCTCATACAAAACATGAAGAGCCGGCAAAGAGCAGGGGCGCGTCGGTCCTTGTCAGCGCACGGCATCACGACTACCTTGGGGATAACCACCTATGGAGGGCGATCATGGCGCCCGAGCGTCCCCGGGGGGCGGACGCGATACATGCTGCGGTCGAGGCGCCTTTCGGTGCCTCCTTGCAGTCCCCGTCGGTCCCCCCCGCAACAGGGTCAGGGCAGCTTTATGCGGCCGTGGACCTTGGCACAAATTCGTGCCGGATGCTGATTGCCCAGCCGCGGGGCAGTCAGTTCTCGGTCGTGGACAGCTTTTCCAAGACTGTCCAGCTTGGCGTCGGGCTTGAAGCCTCGGGGCGGCTTTCGCGTGCCTCGATGGGGCGCACGATGCAGGCGCTGCGGATCTGCCAGAAGAAGATCGAACAGCATGGCGTCAAACGGATGCGGCTGGTGGCGACCGAAGCCTGTCGGCGGGCGAAAAACTCGCGCGAGTTCATGAAACAGGTGCGGCGGGAAACCGGCCTGCAGGTGGAAATCATCGCCGCCGAAGAAGAGGCGCGGCTGGCAGTGATTTCCTGCGCGCCGCTGGTCTCGGCCAAGACCGAACAGTTGTTGGTGGTCGATATTGGCGGCGGATCAACCGAATTGGTCTGGGTGGATCTGTCCGGTGTGGCCCCCGATGATCGCGCGCGGTCGATCATGCGGCTGCATCGCGGCTTTAGCGGCCAGCCCGAAGGTGGGGCGCGGGTGGTAGACTGGATTTCGGTGCCGCTGGGGGTGGCGACGCTGAAGGACCAGTTTCAGGATGTAGAGGACGACGGTGCGCGCTTTGCCTTGATGAGTTGGTTCTTCGAGGAAAACCTGTCCAGCTTTTCGCCCTATAATTCCGCGCAGGCGCGCGAGGGGTTCCAGATTATCGGCACCTCCGGCACGGTGACGACGGTGGCCGCATCCTATCTGGGCCTGCGCCGCTATGACCGCACCAAGGTGGACGGGTTGCAGATGACAAGCGACCAGATCGACCTTGTGATCCGCGATTACCTGTCGCTTGGTCCCGAAGGCCGGCGCACCGATCCGCGTATCGGGCGCGACCGGCACACGCTTATCATGTCCGGCGCGGCTATCCTTCAGGCGCTGATGCGGATATGGCCAACAGATCGCCTTTCGGTGGCCGACCGCGGCCTGCGCGAGGGCCTATTATATGCACAGATGAGCGCTGATGGCGTTCTAGAGGACGGACCGTTCCAATGACCGAGAAAAACACCTCAGGCCGGGGCCAGCGCGAGCTGCGCGTTCGGGTGAAAACCGCCAAGGGGCGCAAGCTGTCGTCGACGCTGTGGCTGGAGCGGCAGTTGAATGATCCTTACGTGATCCGCGCCAAGAAGGAAGGGTTTCGCGGCCGCGCGGCCTATAAGATTTCCGAACTGGATGACAAATACGGCTTCCTCGTGCCGGGCGCGCGGGTGGTAGACCTTGGCTGCGCGCCGGGGGGGTGGTGTCAGGTGGCGGTCAAACGGGTCAACGCCTTGGGCGATAATCCGAAAAAGCCGATCGGCACCGTTCTGGGCATCGACCTGCAAGAGATCGAACCGATTGCAGGCGCGCAGATCCACCAGCTTGATTTCCTGTCGGATGAGGCCGACGCGTTGGTCAAGGGCTGGCTGGGCGGGCCTGCCGATGTGGTGATGTCGGACATGGCGGCGGCGGCCTCGGGGCATAAAGGCACCGACCACCTGCGGATCATCGCGCTGATCGAGGCGGCTTTGGCCTTTGCCTTTGACGTGCTGGAAGAGGGCGGCACCTTTGTCGCCAAGGTTCTGGCAGGGGGCGCGGAAAACGAGATGCAGGCGCAGTTGAAAAAGTCGTTCAAGAAGGTCGCCAATGTCAAACCGCCCGCAAGCAGGGCCGACAGTTCCGAGAAATTCGTGGTGGCGCAGGGCTTCCGCGGCAAGGCTACGCTGACCGGATCGTTCAAGCCCTTGGGAGATGACGAGCAGGAGTGATCGCCGGATCTAAACAATGCCGATCCGTCAAAACCACAAAAGGCGCCCGAGGGGGCGCCTTTTTGCATAAAACTTTAGGCGTAGTCGAAACGGTGATCAGCCGCCCCAAGTCCGAACGGGGCCGCAATCCATATGGACGAAGTTGGAGCGGGGATAGTGGCCGACGCCACCTGCCGAGCATGCCTCGGCTGCGCGAGCCATCTGGCTGACGCTGCGCGACTTCAACCGCAGGTCCGCCGCCTGACCTTTCATGTGCAGCGAATTCTTCGCCACACCGCGCGAGTTCGACCGCAGCATCGCGTTGGTCGCGGGGCTGCGATAGCCCGACAGCAGCATATAGGGTTCGTTAACATCCAGCAGACGGTGGGCAGCCGCAATAATATCGAAGTTGCCCGCATCCATCTTCATCACCTCATCCGAGCGCCAGTCGCGCATGAAGTGGTTGATTTCCTTCAAAACTTCGGGAATGTATTCGCCTTCGACCCAGTAGATCGTGTCAATGCTTTCGCCGGTGCGGCCCGAATACATCCGGATGCGGCGGATGTCGCCTGCGCCTTTCAGCAACCCGAAGGCGTTCGAATAGGTGGGGGCTGCAACCAAAGCCGTGGCCGCAAATACGCCCAGCAGTCCACGCCGCGTGATCCCGGTAGAGTTTGTGTTCGACATTCTGTGCGCCTGTCCCGTCGCTGGTCTTTGACCGCCTGTTCCGGCGGATTAATTCTGCCACTTCATCCCCAAGTGCATCCACGTTATTGCACAAGGCGTGCCAAAGCCCAACAGAAGAAACCCGATCCGCGACTCACTCTGGCAGCAATAGGCAAAAAATTGCTGAATGCGGCTTTGCCAAGCGGGGGATTCCGCGCGCGGCGATTGCGTTGCGGAATTGCGACAATCCGGCCCTCATGGCCGCCGCCGCACCCGCCCCCCTGCGCGAGATCGGTTTACACTTTCCGTAATTTAAGGAAATGATGGGGAAATGTGACAAGGCAACTGCCGCCCGACACAAGGAAGTGTTTGTCCGATGCGTGTTTTCGCGATTTCTTGCAGGCCGTTGCGCCTGATGACGGCGGCCTTGGCGCTTGGGGTGTTCCTGCCGCTTGCTACGCCGCTGACAGCGCAGGTGTCCTCCTTTGCCCGCTCGATGGCCGAGGCCGCCTCTGAGGATGAGGTGGTGGCGGCGTTCTACCGCAACCGCAATTACCAGACGCTTTGGACCGGCCCGCAAGATCAGGCGCGGCGCAATGCCTTGCTGACGGCCTTTGCCGGGGCATCGCTGCACGGCCTGCCCACTGACCGCTATGATGCAGCGGCACTGACGGCGCGCTTTGCGGCTGCGGTGACAGAGGGCGATGTCGGTCGGCTTGAGGTTGATCTGACCCGCGCGTTTCTGGCCTATGGCCGCGATCTGCAATCTGGCGTGCTGGAGCCGCACAAGGTCGATGCGGGCATCCTGCGGGAGCCGGTACGGGTAGACCCCGCGCTGTTGCTGGCCGGGGTGCAAACCTTGGATACGGCAGGGTTCTTGCGCGATCTCGCACCGAAAGCGCCGGAATATGCGCGGCTGATGAAGGAAAAGCTGCGGCTGGAAGGGCTGATCGCGACTGGCGAGACTCCGACTTATGTGGCGGGCAAGCTGCAACCGGGCGATAGCGGCCCGCAAGTGGTGGCGCTGCGCGACCGTCTGGCCGAGTTGGGCTTTCTGGGTCGCACCGCCACGCAGGACTATGACCGCCTGATTGTCAGCGCCGTGCAGCGCTTTCAGCTTGACCAAGGGCTGAATGCCGATGGTGTGGCGGGCGAAAGCACGGTCGATGCGCTGAACATGTCGGCGCAGGATCGGCTGCAATCGGTCGTCGTGGCAATGGAACGGTTGCGCTGGTTTGGCGATACCCCGCGCGGGGCGCGGCATATCTGGGTGAATCAACCCGATTTTACTGCCAAGATCATCGATGACGGCTATGTCACCTTCCAGACCCGCGTTGTGATCGGCAAGAACGTGCCGGATCAGCGCAGCCCCGAATTCTCGGACGAGATGGAATATATGGTGGTTAACCCTAGCTGGGGTGTGCCGCGCTCGATCATCGTCAAGGAATATCTGCCGCTATTGCAGCAAAATCCAAATGCGGTTGGGCATTTGCAGGTGGTCGATTCACGCGGGCGGGTTGTGCCGCGCGGGTCGGTCAATTTTGCGGCCTATTCGGCGGGCAGCTTCCCCTTCGGTCTGCGCCAGCCGCCTTCGGATGGCAATGCGCTGGGGAAGGTAAAGTTCATGTTCCCGAACCCGAACAACATCTACCTGCACGACACGCCCACGAAAAACCTTTTCGCCAATGAGGTGCGCGCCTATAGCCATGGCTGTATCCGTCTGGGTGATCCGATGGATTTTGCCTATACGCTGATGGCGCCGCAATCCGATGATCCCAAGGCCGAGTTTCAGGCCGATCTGGACACGGGCCGCGAAACCAATGTCAGCTTTGACACCCATATCCCCGTGCATCTGGTCTATTTCACCGCCTGGCCCACGCCCAAGGGCGGGATTGCCTATCGCCGCGATGTCTATGGCCGCGATGGCCGGATATTTGAGGCTTTGCAGCAGGCAGGGGTAGTGCTGGACGGGGTTCAGGGCTAAATCTTTGCCCTTAACCGGCCGGAGATTGCCCATGCCTTATAGCATCCGTGACATCGCAACTGCCTTGGGGGCAGAGGCCGAAGGCGATCTTGATATCACCGTCAGCGGTGCGGCAGAGCCTGCTTTGGCTAGCGCAAGCCAGTTGGCGTTGGCGATGGACCCGAAATATGCGCCGGGCTTGTCCAAGGGACAGGCGCAGGCGGCGCTGCTATGGCTGGGGGCGGATTGGCGGGCTTTGGGGCTGAAGGCGGCGATCTTTGCGCCGCGCGGGCGGCTGGCGATGGCGGGGCTGTCGGTGATGCTGGACCCCGGACCGCAGATTGCGGCGGGGGCGCATCCGATGTCGGTGATCGATGCAAGCGCGCAGATCGGCGACGGGGCGGCGATTGCGCCTTTCGTGACCATCGGCGCAGGCGCGCGCATCGGGGCGCGGGCGCGGATCGCAAGCCATGTGTCGATTGCAGAAGGCGCGGTGATCGGGGATGACGCGCTGATCCTGCAAGGCGCGCGGATCGGTGCGCGGGTAAAAATCGGGGACCGGTTCATCTGCCAACCGGGGGCTGTGATCGGGGCTGACGGCTTTTCTTTCGTGACGCCCGAGAAGTCAGGGGTTGAAGAAGTTCGCGCAACCCTCGGGCATCGTGATGAAATCCGCAAACAAAGCTGGTCGCGGATTCATTCTTTAGGGGCGGTGACGCTGGGCGATGATGTGGAAATCGGCGCCAATTCGGTGATCGATCGCGGCACCATCCGCGATACGCTGATCGGGTCCGGCACCAAGCTGGATAACCTTGTCCACATCGGTCACAATGTTCAGGTCGGGCGCGATTGCCTGCTCTGCGGGCAGGTCGGCATTGCCGGATCAGCGCGGATCGGGGATCGCGTGGTGTTGGCGGGACAATGCGGCGTCAATGACAATATCTTTGTCGGCGATGATGTGATTGCCGGCGGTGGCACCAAGATTTTCACCAATGCGCCGGCGGGGCGGGTGCTGCTGGGCTATCCGGCGGTCAAGATGGAAACCCATGTCGAGTTGCAAAAGGCGCTGCGCCGCCTGCCGCGTCTGGCCACTCGGGTGGCAGCCCTTGAGAAGGCGCAGGGCGAGGGTGACATTCCCTTGTCACAAGACCGCGATTAGGGTCTGCCCAAAGCGCAAAGGAAGCCGTGCATGAGCCAATCAATTCAGGAACAAGTCATCGCCATTCTTGCCGAACAGGCGGTTCTGGATGTCTCGGACGTGTCGCTTGACGCCACGCTTGCGGCGCTTGGTCTGGACAGTCTGGGGCTGGTCGAGACGATTTTTGCCATTGAGGAACGCTTTGACATCTCGGTTCCGTTCAACGCCAATGATCCCGCGCAATCGGGTTTCGATCTGTCCTCGGTGGCGTCGATCATTGCGGCGGTACAGGCGTTGATCGCCGCGAAAGCATGAGACGGGTTGTCATCACCGGGGCTGGCACCGTCAACCCGCTGGCGCAGGATGTAGAGGGCAGCTTTGCGGCCCTGAGCGAAGGGCGTTGCGCCATCGCGCCGCTGGATCTGCCGGATGTGGAGCGTTTGGCGATCAAGATTGGCGCGCAGGTGCAGGGCTGGCAGGCTGAGGCGCATTTCACCCGATCCGAGATCGCGCTTTATGACCGCTTTACCCAATTCGCGCTGGTGGCGGCGCGGCAGGCTGTCGCGCAATCGGGGCTGGTGTTCGCAGGCGATTTGGCGGCGCGGTCAGGCGTGGTGCTTGGCACGGCAGGGGGCGGGCTGACGACACAGGACGACAGCTATCGCACCGTTTATGCCGAGGGCAAGAACCGGGTGCATCCCTTCGTGGTGCCGCGCCTGATGCACAATTCCGCCGCCGCGCAGATTTCCATCGCGCATGATCTGCAGGGGCCGGGGTTCTCGGTGGCCACGGCCTGCGCCAGCTCCAATCATGCGATGGGGCTGGCGTTCCAGATGGTGCGGTCAGGTATGGCGCCGGTGATGCTGACGGGCGGGGCCGAGGCGATGCTGTGCTTTGGCGGATTGAAAGCGTGGGAGGGGCTGCGGGTGATGTCGCCCGATGGCTGCCGCCCCTTCAGCGCCAATCGCAACGGCATGGTGATGGGCGAGGGGGCTGCGGTCTATGTCTTTGAAGACCATGACCACGCCCGCGCCCGCGGTGCGCCCGTGCTGGCCGAGGTGATTGGCTTTGCGATGGGATCGGATGCCTCTGACATCGTGATGCCCTTGCCCGAGGGGGCTGCGCGGGTGATGCGGGCGGCGCTGGCGGATGCGGGGCTGCCCCCTGATGCGGTGGGCTATATCAACGCGCATGGCACCGGCACCGCCGCGAATGACCGCAGCGAGGTCGCCGCAATCCGTCAGGTCTTTGGCGATCACGCCGACCGCCTGCTGGTCAGTTCGACCAAATCCATGCACGGGCATCTGATCGGGGCTGCCGGAGGGGTAGAGCTTCTGGCATGCCTGCTGGCGCTGCAAGGCACAGTCGCGCCGACCATTAGCCACCAGATTGCAGACCCCGAATGTGCGCTGGATGTGGTGGCGAATGTGGCACGGCGGGCCGAGATCGAGGTGGTGATGTCGAACGCCTTTGCCTTTGGCGGGATGAACGCGGTGCTGCTGCTGCGCCGCCCCTAGAAAGACAAAACCCCGCCGTTTCGGGCGGGGTTTGCAAAGCGGATGTTTGACGGCTTATTCAGCCGGTTTCTGCAGGGTCAGCGCCACGGCTTCAAAGCCGGCAGTAAACCCTTTCAAAGACACGTCCAGATTGACCTTTTGATCGGGGGCCACGGCGGGAACGATGGTAAGCGTAGCCTTGTTGCCCTTTTTGAACTGGTCGATCTCTTCGGCCGTGAAGCCGACGCGCGCAACGCAGCCAATCGCGGCGCAGAAGGTAAAGGGGTAAAGCTTGGGCTTGTTGGTGTCGATTGCGATGGTCAGATTTGCGGTCAGCAGCGTTTCTAGCGGCACGATCACGGTGGCACCGGCAGCGGCTTCACCGGCGTCGGCCAGCGGGAACATGCTGATCTCGGCAACGGCATTGCCGCTTCCGTCTTTGAGCAGTTGGTAAAGCTGGCAAGGGTCCGAACCATCTTCGGTTTTCACACAGCGCTGTTCCCAGGATTCGAAGGTTGCGGAAACGTAGTTTGTCCCCACGCCGCCTTCCGCTGCCGCTTCCTGGGTTCCCATCGACAGGTTATCCGTCGTCGGTGCATCGGCTGCCACCGGCGGTTCAGTCGGTGTGGTGGTTTCCTGACCATAGGCCAAAGGCACAAAGGCAAAGGCCGCAAGGCCAAGCGAAAGCATAAGTTTGCGGGAAAGGGCGGTCATCGACATTGCTGTCTCTTTCATCGTTGAGCGGGTATCGTTGTGCTGCGAGTGCCTCTAGCACGGCGCGGGGGCCAAGTCAGGTGCGAAAAACGTGACCCCTCCGTGGCTTTTGGCAGGAACCCGCCGATGCGGCAAAGCCCTGTGATCAAAAGAAAAAGGGCCAGTCACCTGGCCCTTTTTCATTGTATTTTTTTGCTCCCTGTCGGACTGGCCGACTTGATGGGCAGACGCTACGGCGGTTTGGAAGACTCGTCAACAGGGATTTTTCATGGCTTTGTCACAGAAAAACATGAAAAAAAGCCGCGCCATTTTACCGGCGCGGACAGTCTGACAGGGAGGGTGACACGACACGGTGCCGAATGCGGCTCCGGTCAAGATCAAGACTGGCAGGAATGGGTTAACAATGTATTTTGACGGCGGGGCGGACTGCAAATTGCTGTGGCGCTGCGTTTTTTCAATCGGTCGGAGTTGGCAATGGGCGAGACGATTTTTGTCGGCGGTGGTGGCGAGGGTTATGGGCTGCCGCAAAACCTGTTGCTGAAATATGGCAACCGTCATGGGCTGATTGCGGGGGCAACCGGCACCGGCAAAACGGTTACGCTGCAAGTGCTGGCCGAGGGCTTTTCCGCCGAGGGCGTGCCGGTGTTCATGGCCGATGTGAAGGGCGATCTGTCGGGGTTGGGGGCTTCGGGTTCCGCCAGCCACAAACTGCACGAGGCCTTTTCCAAACGCGCCGCGACCATCGGCCTTGATCTGCATTACCGCGCCTTTCCAGTGACGTTCTGGGACATGTTCGGCCAGCAAGGCCACCCGATTCGCGCCACGGTGGCCGAGATGGGGCCGCTGTTGCTGTCGCGCTTGCTGGAACTGACAGAACCGCAAGAGGGCGTGCTGAACGTGGCCTTCCGGCTGGCGGACGAGGAAGAACTGCCGCTGCTGGATCTGAAAGACTTGCAAGCGCTGCTGGCCTTTGTGGCAGAGCATGATTCCGAGATTTCGGCGCGTTACGGGCTGGTGTCCTCGACATCCATCGGCGCGATTCAGCGCCGCCTTCTGGTGCTGGAGAATCAGGGCGCGACGCAGATGTTTGGCGAACCGGCGCTGGATCTGGCCGATCTGATGCAGGTAGATGAAAGCGGGGCAGGGCGGATCAACATTCTGGCCGCCGACAAGCTGATGAACAGCCCGCGGCTTTATGCGACCTTCCTGTTGTGGCTGCTGTCGGAGCTGTTCGAAAACCTGCCCGAGGTGGGCGATCCCGATAAACCCAAGCTGGTGTTCTTTTTCGACGAGGCGCATCTTTTGTTCACCGATGCCCCCAAGGCCTTGGTTTCAAAGGTGGAACAGGTGGCGCGGCTGATCCGGTCCAAAGGGGTGGGCGTCTATTTCATCACGCAGAACCCTGCCGATGTGCCGGAAATGATTCTGGGGCAACTGGGGAACCGCGTGCAGCACGCCCTGCGCGCCTTTACCGCCAAAGATCAGAAAGACCTGCGGCTGGCCTCCGAGACCTACCGGCCCAATCCGCGCTTTGCCACCGATGACGCGATCCGCGATGTGGGGACAGGCGAGGCCGTGACCTCGTTCCTTGAGGCAAAGGGCATTCCCGGCATTGTCGAGCGCACGCTGATCCGCCCGCCCTCGTCACAACTGGGGCCGATCGATCCGGCCTTGCGGGCGCAACTGATGGCTGGATCAAGGCTGGGTGCGAAATATACCACCACGATTGACCGCGACAGCGCCTATGAACGGCTGCGCGCGCGTGCCGAGAAAGCCGCGCACGAGGTGGCACGGACCGAGGCCGAGGAAACCCGCCGTGTTGAGGAAGACCGCGAGTTCCGCAAGGCGCGGCGTTATGATGGCGGCACGGCAGAAGGCGCGGACGCCCCGAAAAAGCGCACAAGCTCCAGCCGGTCGGATTCCATCGGCGAGGCCTTTGCCAAAAGCTTTGCGCGCCAGTTGGGATCGCGCACCGGGCAGGCGGTGGTGCGCGGTGTGCTGGGATCGATCTTTGGCAAACGCTAAAGCGGGCGCAGCTTGATCTTGGTCAGGCGGTTTTCGCGGCGCTGCGCCACTTCAAACCGAAAGCCGTGAAAGCTGAAGGCCATGCCTTCGGTGGGAATCATCTGCGCTTCGTGAATGACAAGGCCCGCAAGCGTGTTGGCCTCGTCATCGGGCAGCCGCCAGTCCATCGCGCGGTTCAGATCGCGGATCGTGGCCGCGCCATCGACCAGATAATCCCCCGACGCCGTGGGTTTCAGCGCCGAGGACCGATCCACCACGTCGAATTCGTCGGTGATCTCGCCTACGATTTCCTCAAGGATGTCTTCCAGCGTGATCAGACCTTGCAGCGCGCCATATTCATCGACGACCAGCGCGAAATGCGCGTGGCGTTTCAGAAATTCGCGCATCTGTTCATCCAGCGCGGTGGTTTCCGGGATGAAATAGGGTTTCATCGCCACTTTCACGATGTCCAGCCCCGCGACCGAAGCCTCGGGTCCGCGCGTCAGACGATCCGCCTCGCGCAGAAGGTCTTTGGCATGGACGACGCCCAGAATATTTTCCTCATTGTCGCGAAAGACCGGCAGGCGGGAATGGGCCGAGGCCAGAACCCGCGTGATGATCGCATCGGGGGGCAGGTCGGCATCGATCATTTCGATCTGGCGGCGGTGGCGCATGATCTCGTCCACCGTGCGATCTGACAGATCCAGCGCGCCCAGCAGACGGTCCCGCGCTTCTTTCTCCACAGCCCCCTCGAAATGGCCCATGGCGATGGCCCCAGCGATCTCGGCCCGCAGGGCAAGGATATGGCGGTTGGGATCGGTTTTCAGCCCGAACAGCCGCAGAATCGCATCCGATAGCCCCCGCACCAGTGCCAGCAGCGGCCCAACCAGCCAGATCAACCCGCGCACGGTGGCTGCCGTTCGCAGGGCGGTGGTTTCGGGATGGGTGGCGGCAAGGGTCTTGGGCAGCACCTCGCCAAAGATCAGCACCAGAAGCGTGACAGCCAGCACCGCCAGCACGCCACCTGCCTCCAGCCCGTGTCGCAGCACAAGGCCAGCCGCGAGCACCGCGGCGCTGACCTTGGCGACGATGCGCCCCAGCAACAGCGTACCGACCATGCGTTCGTTATCCTCGATCACCGCCAGCGCCGCGACCGCGCCGCGTGCGCCCTTGTCGGCCAGTGATTTCAGCGCTGCGCGCGGTGCGGCGTTCAGGGCGGTATCGGCAGCGGAAAAGAAGGCAGACACCAGCAGCCAGAACAGGATGCCAAGGAGCGATAGCCAAGGGTCAGCAAGGGGCAAGGGCGGTTCCATCGGTCAGATCAAATTTGCGTTTCGGGCGGGATTTCGGGCAGTCAATCGGGCGGGCAATCGTGCGGGCTTTTGGATGGGCAGGCGGCAGGCGCGGCTCAGGGTTTGCGCGCCAAAGGGTGATGCGTCAGCACCAGATCTTTCAGGTGTTCGTCAAGCACATGGGTGTAAATCTCGGTGGTGGCCACATCGGCATGGCCCAGAAGGGTCTGGATCACCCGCAGATCGGCCCCGCCTGCCAGCAGATGCGTGGCAAAGGCATGGCGTAGGGTATGGGGCGTTACGGAATCGGGATCAACGCCGCCCATAGCCGCGATCTGTTTGATCAGCAGGTAGAAATGCTGGCGGGTCAGATGGCCTTCGGCCCCGCTGCCGGGGAACAGGTGGCGGGCCTGTAGCGCGGGCATGGGCGGGCGTCGGGCGCTATGGGCCTGATCTTCGGCGGCATCGCGGGCCGCAAGCCAAGCGTCAATCGCGGCGCGGGCGGGGGAGGACAGCGGCACCATGCGTTCTTTGTCGCCTTTGCCGCGCACAAGGATCATGCGCGGACTGCCCCTCACTGCAGCCACGGGCAGCGTGACCAGTTCGGAAACCCGCATCCCCGTCGCGTAAAGCAGTTCCACCAGCGCGCAATTCCGCAAGCGGTCAAAATCCGTGCGGCCAAAGCTGCGGGCGGCGTCCAGAAGCCGCGTGACATCTTCCTCGCTCAGGGTGGCTGGCAGGCGTTGCGCGGCACCCGGCCCCGAAATCCGCAGGGCAGGGTTGCTGGCGCACCAGCCTTCGTCATGGGCAAAGCGGTAAAGCTGGCGCACCGCCGACAAGCGCCGCGCGCGGGTGGCTTTGGACAGGCCTTCGGCCTCGCAGCGCATCAGGTAGGTTTCCACATCCGCGCGGGTCAGCGTCTCAAGCGTCAGCTTGTGATGGGCGACAAAGCCGGTGAAATCCTTCAGATCGCGGCCATAGGCCAGCAAGGTGTTACGCGCGGCCCCCAGATCCGCCGCCTGCGCGGCCAGAAAGGTGGAAATCCAGCCCTCCATGCTGCGCGGCGCGGCCATGCCCTAGCCCCGCCGTTCCAGCAGCATCAGTTCAAGCGCGGTGTGGCGGGCCACATCCTCAAGCCCAAGCTTGCGAAGCGCGGTCAGGCCGATGGTGACATCGGGCAGGTTGCCGCGCAGACCGCTTTCGATCCGTCCCATCGCCAGCAAGATCGCCTCGCCAATGCGGCCCTGATCGACAAGCGGGGTGAAATCCTCGGTCAAAGCCGCGCCGTCGAATGCCGGAGCAATCGCCCGCGCCATGCTGTCGGGGGCGGCCAGTCCCGCCACCGAACCTGTCGCCAGTCCGGCCAGAAACGCCGCCCGCGCATCGCCTGCGGTGGGGACATTGGCGGCAAGACGCTGATAGGCGGGCGACAGCAGGCCCAATTCATAGGAAATCCGCGCGGCATCCCCCGTCAGCGGCAGTTTCGCCAGCGCCTCGGCGTAAAGCGTGGCGAAAGGCACCTCAAGCTCCACATCCTTCATGCGGGCATAGGCCAGCGGCAGGCGCTGTTCGACGATCAGCACATCGCCCTTGGTCAGCGCCTCGTCAAAGTTCTGGAAAGCATCCACACGGTCCCAGACCCCGCCTGACGCCGCAGGGGTGCGCTGAGTGTAAAGGCCCAGCAGGACATTGGGCGCCACCGCCCCCGCCTTGGCCAGCCGCTCTGCCGCCTCGATATGGGCTTTCCATCCCGCCCGCTCGGACAATTCGGCATGGGCAAAGGCGGGCGGCAGGGTGGCGGTGGGCAAAGGTTCGCCCAAGGCATCATAAATCCGCCAGACCAGCGGTGTGACCGGCTTGGGCGGCTGTGGCATATCTTCGCCCTCGAACAGATCGGGGTCCAGAAAGCGCGACAGCAGCGCATCTTCGATCTCGGTGATATTGCCCAAAGCCTTGGCGGTTTGCAGCGTCAGTGCGGCGGCATTCCAGTCATCGGCGCGGGCAAGGCAGAACACGCGCGCGGTCAGCGTCGGCGCAAGGGACGGAATATCGCGCATCGTTTCGCAGGCGCGATCCTCGGCCCCGGTCAGCAGCGCCACGTCAAAGGCCCGTCGAAACAGTTCGGCCGAGGTGATCGGGCCTGCCGCCTCAAGCAAGGCCTGTGCCTGCTCCAGCGCGCCGATCTCCAGCAGTTTGTCAATCCGCGCGATCAACAGTGCCGAATCCGCGCCCGCATCGGCGGGGGCTTCGGACTCGGCCAGAAGCAGGGTCAAGAGCAGGGCTTGCAAGGAGGGCAGCCCCTCCAGCCGTACTGCCGAAAGCGCCGCAATCACCTCGGCGGTCTTGCCCAAGCCCCAAAGATCATGCGGAAATCCGGTGACATCGGGCGGCAGCAACCCCACAGAATCAGGCGAAGGCGCGCCCAGCACCGAAACCGCAACCGAATCCGGCAGAGCGCCATTCGTGGAAACAGCCACCTCGCCGGGGGTGGAGGGCTGATTGGCCACGCTGCCCGTGCCGTGATCCACCCCATTGCCCGCCGGGGCCGAAACCGACTGCGACAGCCAGTCTATTGCCGAAAGCGGTGCTTCGGCATGGCCTGCCTGCACGGTCAGCACCGACAGAATCAGGGCCGCCCGCAGGCAGGCAGGGTTAATCGGCATGAAGTGTCACCGGCTTGGTCACCTCTTGGGCCACAGGCGACAGATCTGCCACATAGGCAAACCCCGTCAGCCCCAGAAAGCCCAATACCGCCAGCCCCAGCACCAGTTTGATGATGCGCCCCATGCCCGTTCCGCCTTGCCTTGTGCCACCGGTTCACTCCGGCGGCAGATTTTCCTGTGTCGCCGCACCAAGCGGCGGCCTCGTTCCGATTATATATGGCATTTGCGCCAAGTTCACGCCATTCAGGGAAGAAAGATTTGCCGGTGGCAGATGCCCGCCACCAAGGGCAGCAAGACGGACAAGGACGGGAATGGTGCGGCTGAAGAAAACCGTCGTGATGGTCGGGATGATGGGGGCTGGCAAAACCGCCGTCGGCACGGCGCTTGCGCGTCAGCTTGGCGTGCCGTTCCTTGATTCGGATGAAGAGATCGTGCGGGCGGCGGATCGCTCGATCGCCGAGATTTTCGAACGTGACGGCGAGTCGTTTTTCCGCGCCCGCGAAACCGAGGTGCTGGGGCGGCTGTTGCGGGGAACCCCTTGTGTGCTGTCCACCGGCGGCGGCGCGTTTCTGTCCGAGGGCAATCGCCGTCTGATCACCGAAGCCGGAATTTCAGTCTGGTTGCGGGCCGATCTGGATATTCTGTGGCAGCGTGTGCGCCACAAGACCACCCGCCCGCTTTTGCGAACCCCCAACCCGCGCGAGACTTTGCGCGCGCTTTACGAGGCGCGACTTCCCTTCTACCAGATGGCAGATGTGGCGGTGGACTCGTCTGCTGATTTGTCTGTCGAGGATATGGCGCGGCATGTGATTGATGCGCTTGCCACGCGGACAGACGTTCTGGAAAGGGACTGAGATGGCGATGGATGGGGCAAGCATCGATGTGGTGCCGGTAGAGCTTGGCACGCGCAGCTATGAGGTGCGGATCGGGCAGGGGCTGCTTGCACGCGCCGCCACCGAGATTGCACCGCTGCTGCGTCGTCGCAAGGTCGCGGTGATCACCGATGACACCGTGGCCGCGACGCATCTGATGGAACTGGCCCGCGCCTTCGAGATGGCGGGAATCACGCTGACCGCTTTGACAATTCCGCCGGGCGAGCAGTCCAAGGGCTGGCCGCAACTGGCGCGCTGCGTGGAATGGCTGCTGGAGCAGAAGGTGGAACGCCGCGATGTGGTGGTGGCCTTTGGCGGCGGTGTGGTGGGCGATCTTGTGGGCTTTGCCTCGGCCATCCTGCGGCGCGGGGTGCGCTTTGTGCAGATCCCCACGACGCTGCTGGCGCAGGTTGACAGCTCGGTCGGGGGCAAGACGGGGATCAACACCGCGCAGGGCAAGAACCTTGTGGGGGCATTTCATCAGCCCAGCCTTGTCTTGGCCGATATCGACGTGCTGGAAACCCTGCCTGCGCGCGATTTTCTGGCAGGTTATGGCGAGGTGGTGAAATACGGTCTGCTGGGCGACGCCGCGTTCTTTGACTGGCTTGAGGTGAACGGCCCTGATCTGGCCCGTGATCCGGCCAAGCGCCAATATGCGGTAACCCGTTCGGTGCAGATGAAGGCAGGCATCGTGTCACGCGATGAAACCGAGGAAGGCGAGCGTGCGCTTTTGAACCTTGGCCACACCTTCTGTCACGCGCTGGAAAAGGCCACCGGCTATGGCGACCGGCTGCTGCACGGCGAGGGCGTGGCCA
Organism: Rhodobacterales bacterium RIFCSPHIGHO2_02_FULL_62_130; assembly: GCA_001828855.1. Classification (GTDB taxonomy): domain Bacteria; phylum Pseudomonadota; class Alphaproteobacteria; order Rhodobacterales; family Rhodobacteraceae; genus Cypionkella. The sequence continues at coordinate 305,681 of MHZT01000034.1, forward strand.
TCGGCTGCGCGCTGGCGTTCGAGGTGTCGCAGCGGTTGGGCCTGTGTTCGCAAGAAGCCCCCAGCCGCGTGCGCGCGCATCTGCGGGCGATGGGAACCAAGGTTGATATTGCCGACATTCACGGTAGCTTGCCCTCGGCCGAGGCGCTTTTGGCGCTGATGGGGCAGGACAAGAAAGTTGTCGATGGCAAGCTGCGCTTCATTCTTGCCCGCGGGATCGGTGAGGCTTTTGTCGCCGATGATGTGCCGCATGACGTTGTGCTAGGCGTGCTGACCGAGGCACTGGCGGCGAAACGCTGACCGAAAAGGACGGACGGATTTCGGCCCGACCGTTTGGCGGGCGGGATGTGCCAGTGAGTGGCAGCGGCGGCAGAGTCGGGGTGAACCCCGACCTACGGGTGGGTAGCGGGGGCATTGGTTATGGGGGGCTAGGCTGCTCCGGGTTGGCGCAGGCGCAGGGCGGTATGGGCTAGGATCGCCGACAGGATCACCGCGCCTCCGGTCAGGGTCATGGCACCCGGATGCTCTCCTATCACCGCCCAGACCAGAAGCGGCCCCGCGACCACCTCCAGCATAGCGATCATCGACACCTCGGCGGCCGGAAGATAGCGCGGGCCGATCATCAAAAGCGCCGCACCGCCCGCAAGGATCACCGCGCCCGACAGCAGCACAAAACCCGATTGCAATAGGTCCAGCGGCTCTAGCGGCGCGAAGGGCAGGGCAAGGACCGAGGTCAGCAGATAGCCCAAGGCAATCGCGGTCAGCAGGCTTTGCGTCTTGGCATGGCGCAGCATCACATAATAGGTCGCCATGACCACCGCATTGGCCAGTGCCAACAGATCACCCCAAAGCCGCCCCCCGCCCGCCGACCCTGCTGCGATGATCGCCACTCCGGCAAAGACCCCCAGAATGGCAAGCGCGGTATCGCGGGTGATCCGCTCTCCCAGCACCGCCCATGACAGCAGGGCTGCCAGAAAGGGGGCCGTGGCAAGGATCAGCAGGGCATTGGCCGCCGAGGTCGCCCCCAGCGAGCCGAGGAAGAACACCGACCCCACCCCTTGCAGGAAGATCATCGCAAGCGAGGCGGGCGAGACCAGTTCGTGCCATGATGGAAAGCTGTGGCGCGCAAAGATCGCCTGCCAGCCCAGCGTGGCCACCCCGGCAGCCACCCCGCGCCACACGGCTATGGTCATGGTATCGGCCCCGATCAGCCGCACTACCAGCGCGTCGGGAATGAAGAAGGCCACCCCGATCAGGGTGATCCAGACGCCGAAGGCCTCGGGGCGCTGTGCTGCAAACCTGCTGATCCTGTACAAAACCACCCCCTCCCGTGGTGGCGCGGATATGATCAAACTTCGCCTCCCTGCCAACCCCCGATTCCGGCCGCGATTCTCCCTCTTGGCAAGCGCGCGGCTCTGGCACAGAAGGGGAGGCTTACAAGGGATCGGACCATGGCGCAGACTTTCGGCTTTACGCTTCATGCAACGGATGGCGCGGCGCGCACCGGCGTGATCAGCACCCCGCGCGGCGAAATCCGCACGCCTGCCTTCATGCCGGTGGGGACGGCTGCGACTGTCAAGGCGATGATGCCCGAAAGCGTGCGCGCCACGGGGGCGGATATCCTCTTGGGCAACACCTATCACCTGATGCTGCGCCCCACCGCCGAACGCATCGCGCGGCTTGGCGGTCTGCATAAGTTCATGAACTGGGACCGCCCGATCCTGACCGATTCCGGCGGCTTTCAGGTGATGTCGCTGGCCGCATTGCGCAAGATGACCGAAGAGGGCGTGAAATTCTCAAGCCATATCGACGGATCAAAGCACATGCTGTCGCCCGAACGCAGCATGGAGATCCAAAAGCTGCTGGGTTCCGACATTGTGATGTGTTTCGACGAATGTCCGGCGCTGCCTGCCAGTGATGCGGTGGTGGCGAAATCGATGCAGATGTCGATGCGATGGGCGCAACGGTCGCGCGATGCCTTTGGCGACCGGCCCGGCCATGCGCTGTTCGGGATCATGCAGGGCGGCGTGACGCGCGATCTGCGCGAGGAATCGGCCAAGGCGCTGACGGCAATCGGCTTTGACGGCTATGCTGTGGGCGGTCTTGCCGTGGGCGAGGGCCAAGAGGCCATGTTGGGCGTGCTGGACTATGCCCCTGCCATGCTGCCCGCCGACAAGCCACGCTATCTGATGGGGGTGGGCAAGCCCGATGACATTGTGGGCGCGGTCGAACGCGGCATCGACATGATGGATTGCGTGCTGCCCTCACGCTCGGGTCGCACGGGGCAGGCTTGGACGCGGCGCGGTCAGGTCAATATCAAGAACGCCCGCCACATGGACGACCCGCGCCCGCTCGACGAGGCTTGCACTTGCCCCGCCTGCCGCAACTACAGCCGCGCCTATCTGCATCACGTTTTCCGGTCGCAGGAAATCATCGCCTCGATGCTGATGACATGGCACAATCTGCACTATTACCAAGAGCTGATGCAGGGCCTGCGCGATGCCATCGCGGCGGGGCGTCTGGCGCAATTCGTTACGGATTTCCATGCGTTGCGCGCCATTGGTGATATAGAACCAATCTAGCGCGGGCAGGCCGATAGCACCAAATCTAACCATTTGCGCCCTTGCCGCTGTCGGATCACAGGCGCATGATTGCGATGCTTTCGGTGGTTGACACCCCTTCACCCCACCCCCAGATATGTAGGCCGAATGTGGGGAAGACTGGTGCTGCCGATGAACGGGGCGACGTCTTCCTGCCAGACAAGGAAACGCAAATGACTGACGCATTGTCCACGAGCTATCCGGTCCTGCCGCTGCGCGACATCGTGGTATTCCCGCACATGATCGTGCCGCTGTTTGTTGGCCGCGAAAAATCCGTCCGCGCCTTGGAAGAGGTGATGGCAGATGACAAGCAGATCCTGCTGTCCAGCCAAATCGACCCCTCGGTCGATGATCCGGCCACCGATGGCATCTACCGCGTCGGTGTGCTGGCCAACGTGCTGCAACTGCTGAAACTTCCTGATGGCACCGTGAAGGTGCTGGTAGAAGGCAAGGCGCGGGTCAAGATCACCGAATTTGTCGAAAATCCCTCGTTCTTTGAGGCGCGGGCCGAAAAGCTGTCGGAAACCGATGGGGACAAGGCCACCGTCGAGGCGCTGCTGCGCGGCGTCACCGATGAATTCGAACGCTATGCCAAGATCAAGAAGAACATCCCCGAAGAGGCGCTTGCCGCCGTGTCCGAGGCACGCGAACCCGCGCGTCTGGCCGATCTGGTGGCGGGGCATCTGGGCATTGACGTAGCACTCAAGCAGGACCTGCTGGAAACGCTGGACGTGGCCGAGCGGCTTGAGAAGGTTTACGGCCAGATGCAGGGCGAAATGTCCGTGCTGCAGGTCGAGAAAAAGATCAAGACCCGCGTCAAATCGCAGATGGAGCGGACGCAGCGTGAATATTACCTGAATGAGCAGATGAAGGCCATTCAGAAGGAACTTGGCGACGGCGAGGAAGGCCAGAACGAAGTGGCCGAACTGGAAGAGCGGATCAAGAAAACCGCCCTGTCCAAAGAGGCCCGTGACAAGGCGGAAGGTGAGCTGAAAAAGCTCAAATCCATGTCGCCGATGTCGGCCGAAGCGACCGTGGTGCGGAACTATCTCGATTGGTTGCTGGGCGTGCCGTGGGGCGCAAAATCCCGCGTCAAGAAAGATCTGGCGGCGGCGCAAAAGGTGCTGGATTCCGATCACTACGGTCTGGAAAAGGTGAAAGAGCGCATCGTCGAATATCTGGCGGTGCAGGCGCGCTCGACCAAGCTGAAGGGGCCGATCCTGTGCCTTGTCGGCCCTCCGGGTGTTGGCAAAACCTCGCTTGGCCGCTCGGTTGCGAAGGCCACGGGGCGCGAGTTTATCCGCATTTCATTGGGCGGGGTGCGTGACGAATCCGAAATTCGCGGCCACCGTCGCACCTATATCGGCTCGATGCCGGGCAAGATCATTCAGGCGCTGAAAAAGGCGAAGACCACCAACCCGCTGATCCTGCTGGATGAAATCGACAAGATGGGGCAGGATTTCCGTGGCGATCCGGCATCCGCGATGCTTGAGGTGCTTGATCCCGAACAGAACTCGACCTTCGTCGATCACTATCTTGAGGTGGAATATGACCTCTCGAACGTGATGTTCATTACCACCGCCAACAGCTACAACATGCCCGGCCCGCTGCTGGACCGGATGGAGATCATTTCTCTGGCCGGCTACACCGAGGACGAAAAGCGCGAAATCGCCAAGGGCCACCTGATCGCCAAGCAGATCGAGGGCCATGCGCTTAAAAAGGGTGAGTTCAGCATTACCGACGAGGCGCTGACCGAGATCATCCGCACCTATACCCGCGAAGCCGGTGTGCGGAACCTTGAGCGCGAGATTGCGAAACTCGCCCGCAAGGCGGTGACGCAGATCGTGCAAAAGACCACCAAGACGGTGGAAGTCACCGAGGACAAGCTGGAAGGCTTCCTTGGCGTCAAACGCTATCGCTATGGTCTGGCCGAGGCGACGGATCAGGTCGGTGTGGTCACCGGACTGGCATGGACCTCAGTCGGCGGCGACCTGCTGCAGATCGAGGCGCTGCGTTTGCCGGGCAAGGGCCGGATGAAGACAACCGGCAAGCTGGGCGATGTGATGAAGGAATCCATTGACGCTGCGGCGTCCTTTGTCCGCTCGATCAGCCCCGAATTGGGGGTGAAGCCGCCGAAGTTCGAAACGATGGACATCCACGTTCACGTCCCCGATGGCGCGACCCCGAAAGACGGGCCTTCGGCGGGTCTGGCGATGGTGACGGCGATCGTGTCGGTTCTGACCGGGATTCCGGTGCGTAAAGACATCGCCATGACCGGTGAAGTGTCCTTGCGTGGCAATGCGATGGCGATTGGTGGGCTGAAAGAAAAGCTGCTCGCGGCGCTGCGCGGCGGGATCAAGACGGTGTTTATCCCCGAAGAAAACGAAAAGGATCTGACCGAGATTCCCGATAACGTGAAGGCCGGTCTGACCATCATTCCGGTGTCCAACGTGCGCGAAGTGCTGAAGCAGGCATTGGTGCGTCAGCCGGAACCCGTGGAATGGGATGAGGCCGCAGAAGAGGCCGCCGCCGCTGCCCGTGCGCTGGCTGCGGGCAACGTGGCCTCACCCACCGCGCATTAAGCGTTTGAAATCAGAACAAAAGGCGCATCCAGTGGCTGCGCCTTTTGCTTTGGTCAGTGGACGCGCCGCATGGTCAGGCCCAACTTGCCATAATCTACCGCCAGATAGCCCAGCGGCAGTTTGCGGATAGCAGTCGGATGCATTACGGCCACATCCTGCGCCATCACACCCTCATAGACCGCAGAGTCACCGATATACCGGTAATGATACAGCGGCAGGCCAAGCCGCGTCGTGCCAACCCGCACCACATCGGTTTTCAGCCGCGCATCGCTGGGCGAAACCGACTCGCCGCCCGAAGTCAAAGCGGCCGCAACCACCAGCAGCAAGAGCAACGGCACGATCACACCCCCTGCCGAAGAGCTGGCGGCGGCCTCGATCACCTCAGGCTCCATGACCGGCTCGGCGACGCCTCCGGCAAGGCCGAAGCCGACAGAAAAGTGGATTGCAGCGGTGGAACAAAGAAGCAGGCGTTTCATCATTGTCTCCGATTATGGTTGCACCGGCATCATGCGCCCGCGCGGTCTTTGCGTCAAAGCTGCATTTGTCGCATAAAGTGACGCGGACTATCTTTTGTTTCTGACGCGGACAGTGCAGGCTGCCACAGTTTCCAATGTGGCAACAAACAGGGATAAGAAACGCGATGGCAACGAAAAAGACGGCTCCAAAAGCGGGTGCAGCCAAGACAGCCAAACCCGAGGCCAAGCCGAAAGCCGCCCTATCGAATGTCGTGCCGATCGCGGCCGAGCCAAGCGCGGCAGCCGTAGCTGCCACGACCCTGCGCGTGCGCGATCTGGTTGATCGTGTGGCCGAGGCGACAGGTGCGAAAAAGAAAGATGCGCGCGAGATTGTCGAGGCCACGCTGGCCGCCCTTGGCACCGCGATTGACGCGGGCGATGTGCTAAATCTGCCGCCCCTTGGCAAGCTGCGGGTCAGCCGCGCGGCAAGCGGGGAAACGGGCGCGGCCACGTTGAAACTGCGTCGTGGCGGAACGGTGAAAGCCAATGAAAAAGCAGACAAAGAGGGTCTTGCAGAGGCCGGAGAAGACAGCTAAACACCGCGCCAACGGGAGATTAGCTCAGTGGTAGAGCGCTTCGTTCACATCGAAGATGTCAGGGGTTCAAATCCCTTATCTCCCACCATCATTTCAAAAAGGCGTGCCAAACGGTGCGCCTTTTTTGATTGGGAAGGTCAGTTTCGGGCTTGAACCTTCCCCCTGTGCCGCGCTAAACGAAGCGTGTCGGGTGATTAGCTCAGTTGGTAGAGCGTCTCGTTTACACCGAGAATGTCGGGAGTTCGAGTCTCTCATCACCCACCATGAAATCAAGGCCGTGCGCGACGAAGTTGATGCGACGGACTTGGGATACTCTTCCGCTATCTGACGGTTTCGGAGCGCAGCAAGGTGCAGCGCTATGTGCCGCAGTGGTGGCTGGGATGCGCGGTATCGAATCAATGCCCCTGCGGCAATCGCGGCTTGCGGACAGCCGGTGACGCCTTGACGCTTTTCGGGCAGGCTGGGGTGATAGGCAGTCAAATTCTGTAGGAACTGCAGCCATGTCGCAGTCTGACATCGACGGCAGGCTTGTCGGATAATATCGTGAACGAAATGGAAAAGACCGCCCGTCGGGCGGCCTTTCGATCTGTGCCTTGCACATAGGTCCGGTGCGAATCCTATGCCCTGGCGCTTTTACCGGGGGTTGTTCGACGACAGCGCGGCCGCCAAAACCAACAGCAGCAGCAGCGGAACGATGATACCGCCAGCCGAGGACGAGGTTGCCGCAGCGACGACTTCCGGCTCCATCACCGGTTCTGCGATGCCGCCGGCAAAGGCGGAACCGGCGCAGAGGGTGGCTGCAAGGGCAAGGCCTGCAAGTTTCTTCATGACTATCTCCCCAAAATGAGAAAGGAATTTGCGTGATCGCGGTCTTGACTGTCGCACAGGTTTGCTAACCCGCAAGCCTGACCTGCTGGGATTTTCATGTTAAGATTCGGAAGAGTTTTTTCTGCAACAGCCATTCGGGTGCAGAAGATTGGCCGTATCTGCAGAGTATCTGTGCGGGAAAGCGCCTTGTTCCATAGCCTTTATCGACCACATTAAACCTCAAGAGCATAAGGAACACCTGAATGAGCTGGAACCCGATCCTCGACCCGTCCATCCCGATGGGCGACGCTATTGATGCCATCGAGACCGTTATTGTTGCCCGCGCCCGTGATCTGGGCGGGTTCGAGGTGCGGCGCGCGCTGCCCTCGGTCAAGAGGCAAATGGTCGGGCCGTTCATCTTCTTTGACCAGATGGGTCCGGCCGAATTCCTGACGGGGCAGGGTGTAGATGTACGCCCGCACCCGCATATCGGTCTGGCCACAGTGACCTATCTTCTCAAGGGCAAGATGCACCATCGGGATTCGCTTGGCACCGATGCCTGGATCGAACCGGGCGAGGTGAATCTGATGCTGGCGGGGCGCGGCATCACCCATTCCGAGCGCACCGATGGCGCGGTGCGGCAGGCTCCGGCCAGCCTGTTCGGGTTGCAGACCTGGCTGGCGTTGCCCAAGGATCAGGAAGATTCCGCCGCCGATTTCCGCAACCTTGCCGCCGGGGCGCTGCCGGTTCTGGAGGGCGAGGGCAAGACGGTGCGGCTGATTCTGGGCGATGCCTGGGGCGCGAAAGTGCCGATGCAACTGCCCTCGGAAACCTTTTACGCCGATGCCACCCTTGCCCCTCATGCCGCGATTCCTTTGCCGGATAATCATGAAGACAGAGGGGTTTACGTGATTTCCGGCGAGGTATCGCAGGGCGGGCAGGCCTATGGTGCAGGGACGATGCTGGTGTTTCGCCCCGGTGATGCGATCTCGGTCAAGGCGGGGGGGCAGGGCGCGCGGATCATGCTGCTGGGCGGGGCGACGATGGATGGGCCGCGCCATATCTGGTGGAATTTCGTGGCCTCGTCGCAGGACCGTATCGAGGCCGCGAAAGAGGCATGGCGGGCCGGAGATTGGGCGCATGGGCGGTTCCAGCTGCCCCCCGGCGACCATGATGAATTCATCCCCGCACCAGAACATTGAAAAAGCAGCGGAACACGTCTTGACGCCGCCGGACCCCTTGCGTAATACCCCACCACACCCGGGCAACCGGGGGACAAAAGCGCGGTGGTAGCTCAGTTGGTTAGAGTACCGGCCTGTCACGCCGGGGGTCGCGGGTTCGAGCCCCGTCCACCGCGCCACTTGTCCCCAAGATGCCCGTGATGTGAAAAGCGCGGTGGTAGCTCAGTTGGTTAGAGTACCGGCCTGTCACGCCGGGGGTCGCGGGTTCGAGCCCCGTCCACCGCGCCATTTCACTCATATACATTTTCCTGAATGTGATGTAGGGTCCGGCAAAACAACCGGAGCCATCATGTCTATTATCGACCAGATCCCGCTGAATATTTTGATCATCGCCTGCCTGACCCTTGGTCTGGCCCCGTTCCTGCCCGAGCCGCATATCTGGGAAAAGCTTAAGATGCTGGTGGCGGGAAATCTGGTGAAGCCGATCGATATCTTCGATCTGCTGATGCATGCAGCACCTTTCGCGGTGCTGGCCGCGAAACTGCTGCGCCGCGTCGTAACCGGTTAAGATCGCAGGCTTAATCGGGGAAATTGCAGCCAGATGCGCTGTATTTTCCCCGTAGCTTTGCCGTGGTGTATCCGTGACCACAGGCCAGCCCCGCCCGCGGCGTTAACCATAGCCCGCCGAATCACAGCACCAGCCGATAGCGGATATGGCCGTCGTCCTGCACAAAGCTGTCATAAAGCCTGCGCGCGGTTTCATTGCTGGCATCGGTGTTCCAATAGAGCCGCTGCCAGCCCTGTCGCCGCGCCAGCGCGATCAGATCCTCGATCAGCGCCCGCCCCACACCACCGCCGCGCGCGGCAGGGTCCACGAACAGATCCTCCAGATAACAATCATCGCCCATCACCCATGTCGAGGGATGATGCTGATGGATCGCAAAGCCCAGCACCCGATCCCCGTCCACCGCCAGCCGTGCCTTCAGCGCATTGGCAGGGTCCATCAGCCGCGCCCATGTGAACGCAGTCACCGCAGGGTCCAGAGTGACCTCGTAATAGGCCAGAAACCCGTCCCAAAGCCTGCGCCACGCCGACTCGTCCGCAGCCACGCAATCCCGTATCGTCAAGGCCATCGCCTTCCCCTTCATCTTGGCAAAAATACTCTCGGGAGGGTTCGGGAGGGCAGACAGCCCTCCCGACGCCTGCCAAGCAGGCCTCAGGCCAGCCGCGCCAGCACCCTTGCCCATGACCGGATGCCCTTGTGGAAACATTCCAGATCATATTTCTCGTTCGGGGAGTGGATCTGGTCATCGTCACGGCCAAAGCCGATCAGCATGGCGTCCATATCGAGATAGGTCTTGAAATAGCCTGCAATCGGGATCGAGCCGCCGCAGCCGACATAGGCAGCGGGGATGCCCCATTCCTCGGTCAGCGCGGCGCGGGCGGCCTCGAAGGCCGGATTGGCAATCGACATCACGCCTGCGGGGGAATTGCCGTGGCCGTCGAACTCGACGCGGCAATCGGCGGGAAGCTGGTCTTGCACCCATGTGCGGAAATGGTCGCGGATGGCGAAAGGGTCTTGCTCGCCCACAAGGCGGAACGACACTTTGGCATGGGCTTCGGCGGGCAGAACGGTTTTGAAGCCGTCGCCGGTATAGCCGCCCCAGATGCCGTTGATCTCGGCGGTGGGGCGCGACCAGATCATTTCCAAGGGCGTGCGGTCCTGCTCGCCTGCTGGCACGGACAGCCCGACATCGCCCAGAAATTTCGCATGGTCAAAGGCCAGCGATTGCCACTGGGCGCGGATCGTGTCGGGCAGTTCGGTGACGCCATCATAGAAATGCGGGATGGTGATGCGGCCTGTGGCATCGGTCATATTGGCAAGGATTTTCGACAGCACGCGGATGGGGTTGGCCGCCGCCCCGCCATACATGCCCGAATGCAGGTCTTTGTTGGGGCCGTGGATGGTCAATTCCTCACCCAGCAACCCGCGCAGCATGGTGGTGATGGCGGGGGTGGTCGATTCGAACAGGCCGGTGTCACAGATCAGTGCGATGTCGGCGCGCAGTTCGGCGGCATTTTCCTGCATGAAGGGGATCAGGCTGGGCGAGCCGGATTCTTCCTCGCCCTCAAGGAAGATCGTCAGTTTGCCGGGCAGGCTGCCATGCACGGCTTTCCAGGCGCGGCAGGCCTCAAGGAAGGTCATCAACTGGCCCTTGTCATCCGCCGCCCCGCGCGCGCGGATGACGCGGCCTGCAGGGGTGTCCTGAATTTCGGGATCGAACGGATCACGGTCCCACAGGGACAGCGGATCGACGGGCTGCACGTCATAATGGCCGTAGAACATCAGGTGCCGCTCACCTGTGCCGCCATGCGCCACCACCATCGGATGCCCCGGCGTGGGGCGGCTTGAGGCTTCGAACCCCAGCGCTTTCAGGTCTTCAACCAGCCAGTCGGCGGCGCGGGCGCAGTCGGGCTTGTAGGCGGGATCGGTGGAAATCGACGGGATTCGCAAAAGCTCCAGCAGGCGCTCAAGCGCTTGCGGAAGGGTGTCGTCGATGCGGGTTAGAACGGCCTCGAGGGTCATGGTGTCTCCGATACGGACCAGTCGTCAGATTGTGATTGGCGGGGCCAAGCCTAGCAGCAGGGTGGGGACTGTCCAGTCCGGCCCGATGCGGCTAGATTGCGCCACGATTCGATATGATAAGGAACGACGGAATGCGGGCGATGATGGCAGCGGTTTTCGGGCTTGGGCTGATGGGCGGGATCGCCGCAGCGCAAGACGTGCTGACCGAAGTGGCGACTTTGGGCGGATCGACCGTGACGTTGCATGTGCATGGCTTTCTGTCCGAACAAGAACTGGCCACTTTGCGCGTGATCGGCACCAATGAAGAGGCGCTGAAGCTGTTCGTGGTCAGCGACAAGGGCCATGCCGCGATTGCGGTGTCGCCCGAGGATGGCTTTATCCGTGACGGCGCGCCTGTGGCATCGGCCATTGCAGTGGCTGATTTGCCGGATGCCGAAACCGCCAAGGCCGATGCGCTGGCCGCTTGCGACGCAGCGCGCAATGGGGCTTCGCCTTGTGTGATCTTGCTGCAGGTCAGCCCTGCAAGCTAGGTCAGGCGGAAAACCTGTCTTCGGGGGGCGACAATTCGCCCCCTTTCGCATTTGCCATGCTTGACCCACATCAAGGCCGTCCGTTGCCCATACTGTCACAAGACCGGGCGCACGCAGGAGACCCGCTATGAATTACGACGCCGCTTTGGATACCGCGATTGCCCGTCTGCATGACGAGGGCCGCTATCGCACCTTCATCGATATCGAGCGTCGCAAGGGCCATTTCCCGCAGGCGGTCTGGCGCAAGCCCGACGGGACAGAATCCGAGATCACCGTCTGGTGCGGCAATGATTATCTGGGCATGGGCCAGCATCCCGAAGTCTTGGCCGCAATGCACGAGGCGCTGGACGCCACCGGTGCAGGCTCGGGCGGGACGCGCAATATTTCCGGCACCACGATCTACCACAAACAGCTTGAGGCCGAACTGGCCGATCTGCATGGCAAAGAGGCGGCGCTGGTTTTCACCTCGGCCTATATCGCCAATGACGCCACGCTTTCGACGCTGCCGAAACTGTTCCCCGGTCTGATTATCTATTCCGACGCGCTGAACCATGCCTCGATGATCGAAGGTGTGAGGCGCAATGGCGGGGCCAAGCGGATTTTCCGGCATAACGACGTGGCGCATCTGCGCGAGTTGCTGGCCGCAGATGATCCGGCCGCGCCCAAGCTGATCGCCTTTGAATCGATCTATTCGATGGACGGCGATTTCGGCCCGATCAAGGCGATCTGCGATCTGGCGGACGAGTTCGGCGCGCTGACCTATATCGACGAAGTGCATGCCGTGGGCATGTATGGTCCGCGCGGGGCAGGGGTGGCGGAACGTGATGGCCAGATGGGCCGGATCGACATTATCAACGGCACTTTGGCCAAAGCTTACGGGGTGTTTGGCGGCTATATTGCTGCAAGTGCGAAGATGGTGGATGCGGTGCGGAGCTATGCGCCGGGCTTCATCTTTACCACCTCTTTGCCCCCCGCCGTGGCGGCCGGTGCGGCGGCTTCGGTGCGTATCCTGAAGACCGCGCAATACCTGCGGGACGAGCAGCAAAGCAATGCCCGCATCCTGAAGATGCGCCTGCGCGGTTTGGGCCTGCCGATCATCGATCATGGCTCGCATATTGTGCCTGTGCATGTGGGCGACCCTATCCATTGTAAGATGCTGTCCGATATGCTGTTGGAAAACTTTGGCATTTATGCCCAGCCGATCAACTTTCCGACCGTGCCGCGCGGCACCGAACGGCTGCGTTTCACGCCCTCGCCGGTGCATGATTCGGAGCAGATTGACAGACTTGTGAAGGCGATGGATGCGCTGTGGCGGCACTGTGCGCTGAATCGTGCCGAAGCCTCGGCGTAAACCCCGTTCTGCACATGCAGAATCGCTTGCCCTATGTTAGCTTCTGCTCAATACGGAAAAGAATGAGTCGCCTAGATGCGGCTGGGGAATACGGGGCAGTAATGGGGCTTCATGCATGATCGGGCGGAGGGCTAAAACTCCGGCGCCAGAACTCGACAAGCCCAAAGGGTTTGACGACTTCGATCTGCGTCTGGGCGACCTGATGCGCGGAGAACGGGCGACTTTGGGCAAATCGCTGCTGGATGTGCAGCGCGAGTTGCGGATCAAGGCGACCTATATCGCGGCCATCGAAAACGCCGATGTCTCTGCCTTTGAAACCCCCGGTTTCATTGCGGGCAATGTGCGATCCTATGCGCGCTATCTGGGGATGGACCCGGATTGGGCCTTTGCGAAATTCTGCCGCGAGGCAGGGTTCGAAGTGGCGCATGGCATGTCGGCTGCGGCCTCGTCGGCTTCGGTTGCGGCGGTGCGCGCGCGGCAGAATGCGGCGGAAGGCCGTGATCCGATTGCCAATCCGCATGTGTCCTTCATTCCGCGCGGTGAAAGCCTGTTTGCGCGTGTGGAACCGGGGGCTGTCGGGTCGCTTGCGGTTCTGGTCGCGTTGATCGGAGCGCTGGGATATGGCGGCTGGTCGGTGTTGCAGGAAGTGCAGCGCGTGCAACTGGCCCCGATTGAACAGGCCCCCGCCGTGGTGGCCGAGATTGATCCCTTGGGCAACGTCAAGGGCGACGCGCCCTTGGTGCGTTCCGCCCCCGAGGCTGTGGCCGATGCCGGTGCGGATGCGCTGGACCGGCTTTATCAGCCCGAGGCGCTGGATGTGCCGGTGCTGACCTCGCGCGATGGCCCGATTGCCGCGATTGATCCGCAACTGGCTCCGACGGGCGGTGTGGCTTTGGCCGCCGGCATTGATGCTGCCGTGGCCGAGGTTGCCGATGACGCGGTGCAGGTTGTGGCAGAGGCCCCTGCCGGTGTCGAAGTGCTGGCGGTGCGCCCGTCCTGGGTGCGGGTGTCGGCGGCGGATGGCACGGTGCTGTTCGAAAAGATTCTGGATGCGGGCGAACGCTATGCCGTGCCGCCGCTGGAAGAGGCCGCGACCCTGCGCGCGGGCAATTCCGGTTCGATCTATTTCGTGGTGAACGGGCAGACCTTTGGCCCCGCCTCGCCCGGATCGCAGGTGGTGAAGAACCTTGCGCTGTCGGTCGATGCGGTCACCACGCAATATACCGTGGCCGATCTGTCGGGCGATGCCGATCTGGCGCAATTTGTGAATGTGGCCGATGCCTCGGACCCTGCTGCCGTAACCGAGTAAGGTTGCCCAAGGCGGATGGGCTGTCTATCTAGCGGGTAGACAGCCGTTTTCGGAAAGCCAATATGACCCACAATCCCGTCCGCCCTTGGCGCAATATAGACCGCCGCGTTTCGCGCCAGATCCGTGTCGGCAAGGTGCTGGTCGGCGGTGATGCACCGATTTCGGTGCAGACCATGACGAACACGCTGACAACCGATGTGGCCGCGACGATTGAGCAGATTCAACGCTGTGCGGTGGCGGGTGCGGATATTGTGCGCGTCTCGACACCGGATGAGGACAGCACGCGGGCGCTGCGCGAGATTGTGGCCGAAAGCCCTGTGCCGATCGTGGCCGACATCCATTTCCACTACAAACGCGCGATTGAGGCGGCGCAGGCGGGGGCCGCCTGCCTGCGGATCAATCCGGGCAATATCGGCGATGCCAAACGTGTGCGCGAGGTGGTGCAGGCCGCAAAGGACCACGGCTGTTCGATCCGTATCGGCGTCAACGCGGGGTCTTTGGAAAAGCATCTGCTGGACAAATATGGCGAACCTTGCCCCGATGCGATGGTGGAATCGGGGATGGATCATATCCGGCTGCTGCTGGACAATGATTTCCACGAGTTCAAAATCTCGGTCAAAGCGTCGGATGTGTTCATGGCGGCGGCGGCCTATCAGCAGCTTGCGATGGCGACCGATGCGCCGATCCATCTGGGGATCACAGAAGCAGGCGGGCTGGTCTCCGGCACGGTGAAATCGGCGATTGGCTTGGGGAATTTGCTGTGGGCGGGGATTGGCGATACGATCCGAGTCTCGCTGTCCGCCGATCCGGTCGAGGAAGTGAAGGTCGGCTTCGAGATCCTGAAATCGCTGGGTCTGCGCCATCGCGGGGTGACGATCATTTCCTGCCCCTCCTGCGCGCGGCAGGGGTTTGACGTGATCAAGACCGTTGCGGCGCTGGAGGACCGTTTGGCCCATATCACCACCAGTCTAAGCCTGTCGATCATCGGCTGCGTTGTAAACGGCCCCGGCGAGGCGCTGATGACCGATATCGGCTTTACGGGGGGCGGGGCTGGCTCGGGGATGGTTTATCTGGCGGGCAAGCAAAGCCACAAGCTTGGGAACGAGGCGATGGTGGATCACATCGTCGAACTGGTCGAGAAGAAGGCTGCCGAGATTGAGGCGGCGGCGGAGCAGGTCTGATCTGCCGCGCTTGGGGGCGGGTGGGGAGTCGGGGTGAACCCCGACCTACTGGGCTGGCGGGAATGTTTGAGAATTGATGATGGGGCGCGGAGAGTCGGGGTGAACCCCGACCTACTTTTGCCTTGCCGCCGGTGGGGGGAGCCTCCGGCGGGAGTATTTGGGCCAAGATGAACCGGTAAAGGCCACGCCCGACCGGCAGGCGGGCGCAGCTTTGCTTAGCCGCGTTCGTCGGCGACGATCTGGCGCATGCCGTCCAGTGGCACGTAGCCGCGCAGCAGGGTGCCATCGACCACGAAGGTGGGTGTGCCGGAAATGTCCAGCTTGGCGGCCAGCGCATGATTGGCGGCGATGATCTGGGACACCTCGTCGCTGTTCATCCGGTCAAGCACAGGTTGCGGATCAAGCCCCAGATCGCTGGCAAGGCGGGCCAGCGTTTCGGCATCGGGTGTGCCGCGCAGGGCGATCAGCCCGTCATGCGCCTGTTTGTAGGCCTCGGCCCCGTGCAACTGCTGCACCGCAATCGCAAAGCGGGCAGAGGCCACCGACTCTTCGCCAAGGATCGGGTATTCCTTCAGCACGAAGCGGATGTTGCCATCGGATTTGACCAGTTCTTCGACCTCGGAATAGGCTTTGCGGCAATAGCCGCAGCGGTAGTCCATGAATTCGACCACGGTGATGTCGCCATCGGGATTGCCACCGACCCAAGAGACGCCATCGTTGAAGATCACGTCCTTGTTATCCGCCAGCATTTGCTGATCCCGTGCGGCGGCGGTTTGCGCCTCGCGCTCTTGCAGCACGCTCATGGCTTCGACCAGAACCTCGGGGTTTTCCAGAAGATAGGCGCGGATCTCTTCACGGAAGGCATCGCGTTCGATGTCGGTCATCTCGCCCAAGCCACCGGCGAAGGCGGTCGAGGCCAGCAAAAGGGCAGGGGCGGCAAGCAGGGTCGAAAGACGCATCGGTAACCTCGGGTTCGGCGCGGTCTTGACGATCCTTGCGCGCGGGGGACTATGGGGCGGAACAATAGAGGCGGTGTGATGGATAGATCAAGGCGGGGTCAGGTTGATCCCTTCATTGTGATGGATGTTCTGGATCAGGCCCGCGCGCTGGAGGCGCAGGGGCGGTCGGTGATCCATATGGAGATCGGCCAACCGGGAACGGGCGCACCTGCGGGGGCGCTGGCGGCTTTGGCGCGGGCCTTGCCCGATGATCCGATGGGTTATTCGGTGGCGCTGGGGTTGCCCGCGCTTCGGGCAGGAATCGCGGCGCTGTATAAGCGGTGGTATGGCGTCGATCTGGACCCCGCGCGGGTTGTGGTGACGGCCGGTTCCTCGGGGGCCTTCGTGCTGGCCTTCACAGCACTTTTCGATGCGGGCGCAAGGGTGGGTCTGGGCGAGCCGGGCTATCCCAGTTATCGGCAGATCCTGCGCGCGCTGTCGCTGACGCCGGTGGGCCTGCCGACCTCGTTGGAAAACCGGTTGCAGCCTGTGCCTGCGGATTTTGCGGGGGTGGAACTGGACGGGCTGATCGTGGCCTCGCCGGGCAATCCTTCGGGGACGATGCTGGATCTGGCCGCGATGCGGGCGCTGATCGAGGCTTGTGCCGCGCGCGGGATTTCCTTCATCTCGGACGAGATCTACCACGGGCTGCATTATGACGCGCCTGCGGTCACGGCGCTGCAGGTCAGCGATGATGTCTATGTGATCAACTCGTTCTCCAAGTATTTCAGCATGACCGGCTGGCGGGTGGGCTGGATGGTGGTGCCGCCTGATCATATCCGCACGGTGGAGCGGCTGGCGCAGAATATGTTCATCTGCCCGCCCCATGCCAGCCAGATCGCCGCACTGGCGGCGCTGGACTGCATCGATGAGTTGGAGGCCAACCGCGCCACCTATGCCGAGAACCGCAGCCTGATGCTGGAGGGGCTGCCGCGCGCTGGCTTTACCCGCATCGCGCCGCCTGACGGGGCGTTTTATATCTATGCCGATGTGTCGGAGTTGACGGAGGACTCGCTGGCCTTCGCGGGGGAAATCCTGCGCGGGGCGGGGGTGGCGGTGACGCCGGGGCTGGATTTCGACCATGTGCGCGGGCGGCAGACCTTGCGGTTTTCTTATGCAGGGGCGACGGCGGATGTGGCCGAGGGCTTGGCGCGGTTGACCGCCTTCATGGCGGGGCGGGCTGCATAGATGTGCGCCTCCGGCGGGAGTATTTGGGCCAAGATGAAAGCGGCTTTGCTGGTGCTTTGGGCGCTGTGGGCCTTGCCTGCGGCGGGGCAGGAATTGTCGGGGCTGGCGCGGCTGGATGCGGCGGCGTCGGAAATCGACGGCGGCGAGGTGACGCTGGCGCTGTCGCAGCCGGTGCCGTGGCGGGTGCGGGTGCTGGATGATCCTGCCCGCGTGGTGCTGGATTTCCGCGAGGTGGATTGGGCGGGCCTTGCGGCCATGCCGCGCGACGGCGATGCGGTGATCGATCTGCGCGCGGGCGTCTTCCGTCCGGGCTGGTCGCGGCTGGTGCTGCTGCTGGCCGAGCCGATGCTGGTGGATCAGGCCGAGATGGTGACGGGCGAAGGTGCGGCGCTGCACCTGTCTCTGCGCGCGGCGGATGCCGCCGAGTTTGCCGCCAAGGCCGCGCTGCCAGAGCCACCGGAATGGTCCACGCCCAAGCTGGCGGAGCTGGCCGCACCCGCGCCGAAAGGCCAAGGCCCGCTGGTCGTGGTGCTGGACCCCGGCCACGGCGGGCTTGATCCGGGGGCCGAGCGCGACGGGCAGACTGAGGCCGCTTTGATGCTGACCTTTGCGCGCGAATTGAAAGAACTGCTGGTGCGCGACGGGTCTTTCGCCGTGGTGATGACGCGTGAGGATGACACCTTCGTGCCGCTGGAAACCCGCATTTCCATCGCGCGGGCGGCGGGGGCGGGGGTGTTTGTCTCGCTGCATGCCGATGCGATTGCGGAGGGCGAGGCGGTGGGGGCCACGGTTTACACGCTGGCCGAGGATGCAACGGACGAGGCGGCGGCGGCCTTGGCCGAGCGTCATGACCGCGATGATCTGCTGGCGGGGGTTGATCTGACCGAACAGGATGATCTGGTGGCGACCGTGCTGATGGATATGGCGCGCACCGAAACCGCGCCGCGTATCGACCGGCTTGCGGCGGCCCTTGAGACCGAGATCAAGGCGCAAGGCTTGAAGATGCACCGCCACCCGCGCCAGCAGGCGGGGTTCTCGGTGCTGAAATCGCCCGATATTCCGTCGGTTCTGGTCGAGTTGGGGTTCCTGTCCTCGTCCCGCGATCTGGGGCGGTTGATGGATGTGGAGTGGCGGGCCAGAATGGCGGGGGCGCTGCGGGACGGGTTGAAATCATGGGCGGCCGAGGATGCGGCGCTGGATCAATTGCGCGCGCCCTGACCTGCAGGCGATGCCTTGCCAGCCTTGGCGCAATCGCGCGCCAGTGTTTTGACCTTTGCGCGGCCATGCGTATATAAGGGGCCAAATTCGGCAGGGGTTTCAGGCGTGCTCAGGTTTATCGGGTCCTTCTTCGGGGCCATCTTTACGGCAATCACGCTGGGCATCCTGTTCGGTGCGCTGACCATTGGCGCGATCTTCTGGATCTATTCGTCGGATTTGCCCAGCCATGAAAGTCTGGCGCAATATACCCCCCCCACCATCAGCCGGATCTATTCCGGCGAGGGGCGGATTATTGACGAATTCGCGCAGGAACGCCGTTTGTTCGTGCCGATCGAAGATATGCCCGAGATGGTGAAACATGCGTTTGTCTCGGCGGAGGACAAGCATTTCTACACCCACAAGGGCTATGACGTGACTGGCATGGCGGCGGCGTTCCGTGATGCAATTGTGTCGCGCGGGGCGAATATGCGCGGGGCTTCGACCATCACCCAGCAGGTGATGAAGAACTTTTTGCTGGATGGCAGCCGGTCGGTAGAGCGTAAGGTCAAGGAGATCATCCTTGCCTCGCGGCTGGAGGAAACGCTGTCGAAGGACAAGATCCTTGAGCTGTATCTGAACGAGATTTTCCTTGGCCAGAACTCTTACGGGGTGGCGGCTGCGGCGCAGACCTATTTCAACAAGTCGCTGGCCGAGCTGACACCTGCCGAGGCTGCCACGCTGGCCTCGATGCCGAAGGCCCCTTCGGATTATCACCCCGTCACTGCCAAGGAAAAGCTGACGGAACGGCGCAACTATGTGCTGAACGAGATGTTCCAGAACGGCTATATCGACGAGGCGACCTATCAGGAAAACCGTGCAGCACCCCTGTTGTCGGTGCAGAACGGCGATTACCCGTCTTTCCGCAAGGCCTTGCCGCCGCGCGATTATTTCACCGATGAAATCCGGCGGCAGTTGTCGGGGACGTTTGGCGAGGAAGAATTCTTTGGCGGCGGTCTGACCATCCGCGCCACCGCCGAACCCGAAATGCAGGAACTGGCCGCGCGTGCGCTGCGGCGCGGTCTTGAGAAATACGACCGCAATCAGGGTGTCTGGCGCGGCACCGGCAAGACCCTGCCCGCCGATGTGCTGGGCGGTGACTGGCGTGCAGGTTTGGCCGAAGTGGTCGACCTGCCGCGTGATGTCGAAGGCTGGCATGCCGCCGTTGTGCTGGAACTGGGCGACGAGACGGCCACGCTGGGCATCGAAGGCATCACCGAAGGCGATACCACCCTGCCGGCCGAGGATGTGACTTGGGCGCGCAAAAAGCTGCCCGATGGCAAGCTGGCCAAGAAGGCGCGGGTGCCGTCTGATCTGGTTGAAGTGGGCGATGTTGTGATGGTGCGCGCCATCACCAAGGACGAAGATGGCAGCTTCGTGCGCTGGTCCTTGCGGCAGGTGCCAGAGGTGCAGGGCGGCTTCATGGCGATGGACGTGAACACCGGCCGCGTGATCGCGATGCAGGGCGGCTTCAGCTATCAGGCCTCGGTGTTCAACCGCGCGACGCAAGCCACGCGGCAGCCCGGGTCGTCGTTCAAACCCTTCGTCTATGCCGCGGCGCTGGATTCTGGCTTTACCCCCGCCACCATCGTCGTGGACGCCCCGATTGAGGTGCAGACGCCGCAGGGGCTGTGGACGCCGAAGAACGCCTCGAACAAGTTCTACGGGCCGACGCCGTTGCGGACAGGGATCGAGCAGTCGCGCAACCTGATGACGATCCGTATCGCGCAGGAAATCGGCATGGACACCGTTGCGGGCTATGCCGAGAAATTCGGGGTCTATAGCCCGATGAACACGTTCCTTGCCAACGCCTTGGGGGCGCAGGAAACCACGCTTTACAAGATGGTCGCCGCCTATGCCATGTTCGCCAATGGCGGCGAACGGGTGGAGCCGACGCTGGTGGACCGTGTGCAGGACCGCTACGGCAAAACCATCTACCGCCATGACCAGCGTAAATGCGAGGATTGCACCTCGCCGCGTCTGCCCGAAGGTGATGGCGTCACCATCGATTCCAACCGCGAACGGGTGATGGATGCGATCACCGCCTATCAACTGACCTCGATGATGGAAGGCGTTGTGCAGCGCGGTTCCGGCACAGGTGTCAGACTCCCCGTGCCGGTGGCGGGCAAGACCGGCACCACCAATGACGCCAAGGACGTGTGGTTCATCGGCTATACCTCGAACATCGTGGCGGGCTGCTACATGGGCTTTGACCAGCCGCGCAGCCTTGGGGCAGGGGCCTTTGGCGGCACGCTGTGCGTTCCGATCTTTCAGGAGTTCATGGCCGAGGCGGTGAAGAAATACGGCGGCACCAAGTTCAAACTGCCGCCGGGCGGCTATTTCCAGAAGATCGACCGCTTTACCGGCGCGAAGCTTGGCCCCGATGCCACGGGCGACAACGTGATTTCGGAATATTTCCGCGAGGGCGAAGAAGTGCTGTTCGGTCTGGATGCGCTGGTGGATGGCGGCTTTGCGATGGGGTCGAACCTGCCGCTCTTTGCCTATGGCGAAACCGACAGCGGCACGGAACAGGTGGACACTGTGACCACCTCGGACGGCAGCACCAAATCCGTGCCGAAGAAGGCCGATTTCGGCACGCTGTCTTCGGGGGGGCTTTACTAGCTCGCCCTGCCGGCCTTGCCCACCCTTGCCCGCACCCGATCAAGACGCTATCACCCGCCCCTAGACCCGTTTCAAGAAAGCCTGACCCATGCGCTCGGAAACCCAGAACAATGTGGATGCCATTGCCAAATCGCTGAAGCTGTTGGGGCAGCGGATGGATTGGGAAACGGCACCCCACCGTCTGGAAGAGTTCGACGCGATGATCGAACAGCCCGACCTGTGGAACGATCCGGCCAAGGCGCAAAAGCTGATGCGCGAGCGGCAGGGGCTGCTGGATCAGGTTTCGACCTACAAGCTGATCGATTCCGGGTTGCGCGACAATGTGGAACTGATCGAGTTGGGCGAGGCCGAGGGTGACGCCGAAATCGTGACCGAGGCCGAAACCGCGCTGAAGGCGTTGGTGGAACTGGCCGCCGCGAAGGAGCTTGAGGCGTTGCTGGATGGCGAGGCCGATGGCAACGACACCTTCCTTGAAATCAACGCAGGCGCGGGCGGCACTGAATCCTGCGACTGGGCCAGCATGTTGGCGCGGATGTATGTCCGCTGGGCCGAGAAAAAGGGCTACAAGGTTGAACTGCAATCGGAAACCGACGGGGACGAGGCGGGCATCCGCAGCGCCGCCTACAAGATTTCCGGCAAGAATGCCTATGGCTGGCTGAAATCGGAATCGGGCGTGCATCGTCTGGTCCGCATCAGCCCCTACGATTCCGCTGCGCGCCGCCATACCTCGTTCTCGTCAGTCTGGGTTTACCCGGTGGTTGACGACAATATCGAGATCGACATTCCCGACCGCGATATCCGCATCGATACCTACCGGTCATCCGGTGCCGGTGGTCAGCACGTCAACACCACCGACTCGGCGGTGCGGATCACCCACTTGCCGACGAATATCGTGGTGACATCCTCGATGAAGTCGCAGCACCAGAACCGCGAGGCCTGTATGATCGCCCTGCGCGCACGGCTGTATCAGCTTGAGTTGGACCGCCGCAATGCCGCCATCAACGCCCAGCACGAAAGCAAGGGTGATGCGGGCTGGGGCAACCAGATCCGCTCTTACGTGTTGCAGCCCTACCAGATGGTGAAGGATCTGCGGACGGGCGTGGAAACCTCGGACACCCAAGGCGTGCTGGATGGCGATCTGGACCGCTTTATGGCGGCAACGCTGGCGATGGACGTGGCGGGCAAAAGCCGCGCCGAGGCCAACGCCGAAGATTAAGGCCGCGCCCCGCTTTGGTGGGGCAAAAATACATCTTTTTCAAACCCGTATCCCCCGCTTAGGCTTGGCCCAAACGGGGGGAATGGAATGAATACCAAAGCGGCCGACAGGCCCGAAGTGCTGCATGTCGAGTTTTCCGATCTGCGGGCGGCCCTGCGGGGGGGCTGGCGCGACTTTATCACCGCCCCGCATTACGGGCTGTTCTTTGCCTGCTTTTACGTGGTGGGCGGCTGGCTGATCTGGTGGGCCGTCACCGCCAAGGGGCAAATCTGGTGGACGCTGCCCGCCAGCGCCGGTTTCCCCATCCTTGGCCCCTTCATTGCCTGCGGCATGTATGAAATCTCGCGCCGGCTTGAGGCGGGCGAGGCGCTGGACCGGCGCCAGATATTCACCGTGATCTTCCGGCAGAAAGATCGGCAAATCCCGTCGATGGCAGCGGTGATCGTGGTGTTTTTCCTGTTCTGGAACTTCCTTGCCCATATGATTTTCGCGCTGTTTCTGGGCAATGCCACGATGACGAATGTGTCATCGTCGCTGGCGGTGTTTCTGACACCGGAGGGGTTGCTGATGCTGGCGGTCGGAACGGCGGTGGGGGCGGTGTTTGCGACGCTGCTGTTTGCGCTGACGGTGGTCAGCCTGCCGATGCTGCTGGAGCGCGAGGTGGATTTTGTCACCGCGATGCTGACCTCATTCGCGGTTGTCACCGAAAGCCCCGTGGTGATGCTGTCATGGGGCGCATTGATCGGGGTGCTGTTGTTTGTCGGCATGTTGCCGGGGTTTCTGGGGCTGTTTGTTGTGCTGCCGCTGCTGGGCCATGCGACGTGGCATCTCTATCGCCATGCCATCGCATGGGAGTTGCCGGAGTAATGCAAAACGGGCGCAGCCTTGCGGTTGCGCCCGTTCTGGATGGCTGTAAAGCAGATTACGCTTCGTCGGCGGCAGGCGCGGGGGCTGCCACACGCGATTGCGCGATGGGCGCGCGGCCAACCGCAAGCGGGTCGTCCTGACGCTGCACCGAACCTTCGAAATGCGCGCCGGATTCGATGGCGATGGTCTTGTGGATGATGTCGCCTTCGACGCGGGCGGTCGAGGTCAGACGCACTTTCAAGCCGCGCACCTTGCCGATCACGCGGCCATTGACCACGATATCGTCGGCCACGATCTCACCCCGGATGGTGGCGGTTTCGCCCACGGTCAGCAGATGCGCGCGGATGTCGCCTTCGACAGTGCCTTCCACCTGAATGTCGCCGGTGGTGCGCAGATTGCCCACCACGGTCAGGTCGGCAGACAACACCGAGGCCGCAACCTTGCCCTTGGGGGCCGAGGGGGTAAAGTCCATCGAGGGTTTGTTCACTGGGGCCTCCGGCGCCTTGGGTTTATCGGCTTCGCCGGGCTTGGCACCGGGCTCGTTGATGCGGCTCTTAGAAAACATTTTTGGCTGCCTTTATGAAGGTCATCGGATTGACGGCGGACCCGCCGATGCGGATCTCATAGTGAAGGTGAGTGCCGGTAGACCGGCCCGAGTTGCCCATATCACCGATCAGATCACCGCGCGACACTTTTTGTCCCACGTCAACCCTGATCTGCGCCAAATGGGCATAGCGCGTTTCGATACCGAAGGCGTGCTTGATCTTGATCAGGCGACCATAGCCGTTTTCCCAGTTGGCGTAGGTCACAACTCCGTCAGCGGTGGCATAGATCGGGCTGCCATAGGCCCCGGCAAAATCCTGCCCCTCGTGCTGCCGAAAGCCGCGCCCCATCGGATCATTCCGGCCGCCAAAGCCCGATGTATAGCGGACAGCGGTGCGGACCGGCATGGTAAAGGGCGCCTTGAAGGCCGCGATGCGATACATGTTCATCTCGTCCAGCCCCGCCAGAATGGCGTTGGCACGAATTTCCTCGGCCGAAGGCTGCTGGCCTTTGGTGGACAGAACGATCGGAGTCAGAGGGCCGCCCTGACCGGAGTAGCCCTTGCGGACCTGATCCAACAGCGTATCCGGCGACAGGCCTGCATCTTCGAACATCTTGGACAGCGGCTCGACCGAGACGGTCAAGGCTTCTTCCAACTGGGTGAAAATCACGTCGTTGCGGGTTTCAAGCGCGCGCTTTTCGGTGGCGATCTGTTCGGCGCGTTCGGCGGCCTTTGCGGCGGCGCCTTCCATCTGGTCGCGTTCCACCGCTGTGGAGCCAAGCGCCGAGGTCAGGATTTCCAGCGTGGCGACAGTATCTTCGGCGCGACCGGCTTCGGTGTGGCTGGCCCCTGCCTGTTCGTTCAGCGCCACGGTGACGCGCGCGGCTTCGTTGCGGGCCTCGTCGCGTTCCTTGATGGTGCGGCGCAGGGTGTTCTGGATCACGTCGATGCCGGTTTCCAGCTCGCGCCGACGGTCTTCGGAACTGAGCAAGCGCGCCTGCATCTGCGCCACCTGCGCCAAGGCAAGGTTAAAGCGTTCCTGCGCGCGCACGGCCTCTTCGACCCGCAGGTCGCGGTCATCCGACAGCGCGTTCAGCCGTTCCTCATACAAGGCCTGCTGGCGCTGCACCTGTTCGCGCGATGATCCCGCCGAGATCGAATCAAGCAACAGAATCGCGGTGGCCAGCACCATCCACGCCAAGGACAGCCCGCCGACCACAACAGCCACGGCCTGCGTGGCGGGGCGCAGGCGGATAAAGCGGGTGTCGGTATCGGACTTCAGAAACAGCCGCTGCTCGGGGAAATATCCCTCAAGCACCGTGTTGATCCGAAAGGCAAGCCGCGTCAGCAAGGGTCAGACATCCGTTCCGCATTGGGGCCGCAGTCCGGCCGTGCTGTCCTGTCGATCAGGTTGCATCTACCTAGCCAGCGGTCGTCACGCTCGCAACAAATTTGACCGGATGGTGCGGAGGGGCGGGCGGAAACCGGCCCATATCGGCAAAATCTCGCCGATCGGGGGCAAGAGCGTCACGCGCTGCGGTCGGTGTCGCGACCGGACGGTTCGACCAGAGGCCAGTAGAAATCGGGCGGCATGCCAGCGTCGGCACGCTTTTCGGTGTTGAAAGGCGGTTTCAAGCCGCCGTGGAAATAGCGCCGCACAAGGCTGTGGAACACCTCTTTGGGGTCGGTCCCGTCGCGCCCGCACAGCCAGTTGAACCATTTCGATCCATAGGCCACGTGGCTGACCTCTTCAGCATAGATCACGTTCAGCGCGGCCAGCGCCTGCGCCTCACCCGCCTTGGCGAACAATTCGATCATGCCGGGGGTGACATCCAGCCCGCGCGCCTCAAGCACCATTGGCACCACGGCAAGGCGTCCATGCAGGTCGGCGGCGGTGTCTTCGGCGGCCTGCCACATGAAGGCATGGGCGGGCATGGCACCGTAATGGCTGCCTAGCGCTTCAAGACAATCGCAGATCAGGTTGAAATGCTTGGATTCTTCATCCGCAGCCTTCACCCAGTCGTCATAGAAGCCCATAGGCATCGGCTGATCGGTAAAGCGCGCGATGATGTCCCAGTGCAGATCAACCGCGTTCAACTCGATATGGGCCACGGCATGCAGCAGGGCGATGCGGCCCGTGGGCGATCCGGGGCGGCGGCGCGGCACCTCGCGCGGGGGCAGAAGATCGGGTTTGGCGGGGCGCGACGGGCGGTCGGGCGGGGCGCATTGGCCCACGACCAAGGGCGCACCCGCCGCCCGCGCGGCAAACCACGTGGCGGCATGGGCATGTGACAGGGCCGTTTTCGCCCGCCCGTCGGCGGTCGTCAGCACCTGCACCGCCATTTCCGCCAGCGTCAGATTTGCCAGCGTTTGCGTCACAGCGCGCGGACCGCGGCCAGAACCTCGTCAGCGTGGCCCTTGACCGAGACCTTGTTCCACACCCGCGCCACGACGCCTGCGCCGTCGATCAGCACGGTGGTGCGTTCGATCCCCATGTAGGTCTTGCCATACATGCTTTTCTCAAGCCACACCCCGTAATCCTCGCAGGTGCTGCCGCCTTCGTCCGAGGCCAGCACAATCGACAACCCGTGCTTTTTGCAGAACTTGTCATGCGCCTTGACGGAATCCTTCGACAGTCCGATCACGGTGGCCCCTGCGGCAGTGAAATCGGCCAGACGGGCGGTGAAATCCTGCGCCTCAAGGGTGCAGCCGGGGGTGTCGTCCTTGGGGTAGAAATACAGCACCACCTTGCCGGGCCGCAGGTCGGACAGGGTGACGGTGCCGCCGCCATCGCGGGGCAGGGTGAAATCGGGGGCGATCTGGCCTTGGGTGATCATGGGCGGCTCCTTGCCATTGTGGTCACAACCCTTTGTGATCTAGTTGCCTTCAGGCAAAGATAAAGGCAACCCCGACAAAGGCTTTGGTCTTGGGGATCGGCCTTCGGCAAGGAGCGGGAATGACGCGGCAGGACGACACCAGAGGCAGCGCGGCTATGCCGGCGACTTTGGCCGACGGGTCCGGCCCTGACAGCGTTGCATCTGCCAGCCCCAGCAAGGCCGCGCTGCGCCGCGCACGCAGGCGCAACCGCTCGGGGCTTGGGGCGCGGCTGTTCCTGCTGTTGCTGGCGGTCGTGCTGGTGGTGACGGCGATCGGGCTGTCGGGCAAGCCGATCAGCCTGCCCGTCTGGGCGGTGGCCGAGATCGAGACGCGCATCAACCGCAGCCTTGCGACCGCATTGCCGGACCAGTCGATTGCGATGGGCGGCGTCGATGTGATGCTGGACAGCGATTGGGTGCCGCGCTTGCGGCTGGAGGATGTGCGGCTGCTGAAAGCAGGCGGGCAATCCTTGGTGACATTGCCCGATCTGCGGCTGACGCTGGATGCGGGGGCATTGCTGCGGGGCAAGGTAAGGCCGACAAGCCTGCGGCTGATCGGGGCGCGGCTGACCGTGGTGCGTGACCGCGATGGCCATTTCGATCTGTCGCTGGGGGCGGGAAAGATGCCCGCGATCACCAGCTTTGCCCAAGTGTTCAACCTTGCCGATCTGGCCTTTGCCACACCGCTTGCCGCCAGCCTGTCAACCATCGAGGCCGAGGCGCTGACCATCACCCTGCAAGACCTGCGCGCGGGCAAGACATGGGAGGTGGGTGATGGCCGCTTTGCCCTGACCAACCGGCCCGATCAGCTTGCAGCCGAGTTGGGCCTGTCCTTGGTGGCGGGCGGGGCGGCTCCGGCGCAGGCGGTGCTGACGGTGGTGTCCGACAAGGGCCGCGACACCGCGCGCCTGTCGGCCACCATCAACGGTGTGGCCGCACAGGATCTTGCCTCGCAGGTGGCAGCACTGGGCTGGCTTGGCGTGCTGGACGCGCCCATCTCGGGGCGGGTTTCGACGACGCTGGGGGCCGGCGGCGTCACAGCGATGGAGGCGCGTCTGGACATCGGCGCAGGCGCCTTGCAGCCGCAGGCCGAGGCCCGTCCCATCGCCTTTGACCGCGCCGCCATTGCGCTGACCTATGATCCGGCGCAGGGGCGGATCAAGCTGACCGATCTGTCGGTGGAAAGCCCGTCGCTGCGGGTGACGGCCTCGGGCCACAGCTATCTGGTGCGCGCCGATGGCAGCCGGATCACCGGCACTCTGGTGGGGGAACTGCCCGCCGCCTATCTGACCCAGATCAGCTTTTCGCAGGTGATGATCGACCCCGAAGGCCTGTTTCAGGAACCTGTGCGCTTTTCCTCCGGCGCGCTGGATGTGCGGATGCGGCTTGCGCCCTTTGTTCTGGACATCGGGCAGTTGTCGCTGGCCGAAGACAGCCGCCGCCTGACCGCCTCGGGCAAGATCGGGGCCGATGCCAAGGGCTGGACGGCGGCCATTGATCTGGCGCTGAACCAGATTCAAAGCGACCGGCTGCTGGCGTTGTGGCCGGTGACGCTGCGGCCCAACACGCGCGGCTGGCTGGCCAGAAACGTGCAGCAGGGCAAGATCTTTGACGTCGAGGCGGCGCTGCGGATCGAACCGGGGCAAGAGCCGCGCCTGCATCTGGGCTACAGCTTTGCCAATGCCGATGTGACCTTTCTGGCCACATTGCCGCCCGTGCAGGCAGGCTATGGCTATAGCACAATCGACGGGCCGACATATACAATGGTGCTGACCCGCGGCACGGTGGTGCCACCGCAAGGGGGGCCAATCGACATGGCAGGCTCGGTGTTCAAGGTGCCGGACATCACCCGCAAACCCGCGATGGCCGAGATCACGCTTCGCACCTCCAGCAGCCTGACGGCCGCCCTGTCCTTGTTGGACCAACCCCCGTTCCGCTTTTTGCAGAAAGCCGAGCGTCCCGTCGATCTGGGGCAGGGTGAAGCGCGGCTGGTCACGGAATTGTCGCTGCCTTTGCAAAAGAAAGTGGCGGTCAAGGATGTGACCTATTTTGCCAGTGGCACAGTCAGCAACTTCCAATCCGATATTCTGGTGCCGGGTCGGGTGATCCGCGCCCCCAGCCTGACCGTCTCGGCAGATACCAAGGGCATGGCGATTTCGGGGCAGGGACAGATCGGGCAGGTGCCGTTCGACGTGACCTTCAGTCAGGGTTTCGGGGCCGAAGCCAATGGCAGATCCCGCATCGAGGGCAGCGTCACCCTAAGCCAGACCACTGCCGAGGAATTCGGTCTGGGCCTGCCCGCGGGCATGGTTTCGGGCGAAGGGCAGGGGCAGGTGGTGATCGAACTTGCCCGCGACGCACCGGGCAAGCTGTCTTTGGTGTCCGATCTGAACCGCATTGGCCTGTCGATCCCCGAGGTCGGTTGGTCAAAACCCGCAGCCAGCCGTGGAACCCTGCGTGCCGAAGTCAGCTTGGGTCCGGTGCCGCGCGTTGACCGGCTGGAGCTGCAGGCCGCCGGACTCGAGGCCAAAGGCTCTGTCACCATGCGCGCGGCGGGCGGGCTTGATCTGGCGCGATTTGAACGGGTGACACTGGATGGCTGGCTGGATGGCGCGGTTGAGATCAAGGGCCGCGGTGCGGGCAAGGATGTGGCGCTGGCAGTGACGGGGGGCAGCGTCGATATGCGGCGGATGCCCGATGCCTCGGCGCGCAAATCCTCGGGGCGGGGTGGCGTGCCGATCTCATTGCGGCTGGACCGGCTGCGCGTCACCGACAGCATCAGCTTTGACGGCTTTGCGGGCGAGTTCAGCCAGAGCGGTGGGCTGCACGGCGATTTCACCGCAAGTCTGAACGGTCAGGCCCCGCTGCGCGGCACGGTGGTGCCATCGCCCCAAGGCAGCGCGGTGCGGCTTTCGGCAAATGACGCAGGGGCCACGCTGGCGGCGGCGGGGGTGTTTTCCTCGGCGCGCGGCGGGGCGCTGGAATTGCAGCTGACCCCGCGTGATGCCAATGGCACCTATGACGGCATTGCCAAACTGACCAATATCCGCGTGAAAAACGCCTCGGTGCTGGCCGAGTTGCTGAATGCGGTTTCGGTGGTGGGCTTGCTGGAGCAGTTGAACGGTGCCGGCATCGTGTTCAATCAGGCCGAGGCCGAATTTCTGCTGACCCCTGCGGCGGTGCAGGTCCAGCGCGGGTCTGCCATCGGGGCCTCCTTGGGGGTTTCGATGGCGGGCGTCTATCAAAGCGGCAGCGGTGCCTTGGCGATGCAGGGCGTCGTCTCTCCGATCTATTTGCTGAACGGCATCGGCGCGATGTTCACGCGGCGCGGCGAAGGCGTATTCGGCTTCAACTACGCCTTGCGCGGCACGGCGGATGA
Organism: Rhodobacterales bacterium RIFCSPHIGHO2_02_FULL_62_130; assembly: GCA_001828855.1. Lineage (GTDB taxonomy): Bacteria > Pseudomonadota > Alphaproteobacteria > Rhodobacterales > Rhodobacteraceae > Cypionkella. The sequence continues at coordinate 335,803 of MHZT01000034.1, forward strand.
TCCACAGGTCGAGGTGAACCCGCTGTCGATCCTGACACCGGGGATGTTCCGCGAGATTTTCCGCGCGCCGCCCCCGGTTCTGGCCCCCGAAACGCAAGGAAATGGCGGATGAAACTGTCCGATTTCGATTTTGACCTGCCCGAAGACCGTATCGCCACAAGGCCCGCCAACCCGCGGCCTTCGGCGCGGTTGCTGCTGGCCGAAGGCGACGTAATCACGGACGCGCATGTGCGCGACCTGATCGACATCTTTCGCGCCGGTGATCGGCTGGTGCTGAACAACACCCGCGTCATTCCGGCGCGGTTGTTTGGCACCCGCGCGCGGGGGGAGGCGGTGGCAAAGGTGGAAATCACCTTGCTGGAGCCGCAGGCGCAGGGCTGGCGGGCGCTGGCCAAGCCGCTGCGAAAGGTGCATCCGGGCGAGGTGATCCGCTTTTCCGATCAGCTTTCCGCCACAGTCGCGGCCAAATCTGAAACCGACCTGACGCTGGCCTTCAACCTGACCGGCGATGATTTCGACGCAGCCCTGAACGCCGCAGGTGCGATGCCGCTGCCGCCCTATATCGCCGCCAAACGCGCTGCGGATGAACAGGACAAGACCGATTACCAGACCGTCTTTGCCCGCCATGCGGGGGCCGTCGCTGCCCCCACGGCCTCGCTGCACTTTGACGAGGCACTGTTGCAGGCGCTTGCGGCCAAGGGTGTGCAGTTCACAGAAGTGACGCTGCATGTCGGCGCCGGCACCTTCCTGCCGGTCAAGGTTGAAGACGTCACCACCCACAAGATGCATGCCGAATGGGGCGAGGTAACGCCACAGGCCGCCACCGAGATCAACGCCACCCGCAGCGCCGGCGGCCGCGTCATCCCCGTCGGCACCACCGCCCTGCGCCTGATCGAATCCGCCGCGCGATCAGGGCAGGTAGAGCCATGCTCCGGTCCTACCGACATTTTCATCTATCCCGGCTTCCGTTTCATGGTCACAGACGCCCTGATGACCAACTTCCACTTACCGAAATCGACCCTGCTGATGCTGGTTTCGGCCCTGATGGGCAAAGACCGGATGGACCGCATCTACGCCCATGCCCTGCGCGAGGGCTACCGCTTCTTCTCCTACGGCGACGCCTCGCTGCTGATCCCGCAGGGTGCGTGAAATCACGCACCCTACCCCAAGCCGCAAATGGGCTTTCATCTTGGCCCAAATACTCCCGCCGGAGGCTCCGGCAGGCGGCCATGACGCCACGCCCGCAGGATCTTCGCAGGCGGCGCGGTCAGGGGTAGGGTGCGTGCTTGCCACGCACCGCCGCTGCAAGGGCTGGTGCCTCCGGCGGGAGTATTTGGGCCAAGATGAAACGCAAAACCGAAGGCTGACGTGTGCTGGCGGCGGCGTGTCGATAACGGGCAGTGTTTGTGGTCGAACCTTGCTATGCTGCCGCCAAATCACGGAGTTAGACAAATGCTGAAAGTCCTTGCCCATTCCTGGCCACTGCTGCTTGGCGTGATGCTGTTGATGGTGGGCAACGGGGTGCAGGGGTCTTTGCTGGGCATTCGCGGGGCCTATGAGGGGTTCACCACCTTTCAGTTGTCGGTGATCATGTCGGCCTATTTTCTGGGCTTTCTGGGCGGGTCGCGGCTGGCGCCCGAGATGATCCGGCGGGTGGGTCATGTGCGGGTGTTCTCGGCGTTGGGGTCTTTGATCTCGGCGGTGCTGATCCTGTATCCGATGGTGCTGGACTGGACGGCCTGGGCGTTGTTCCGCGTGCTGATCGGGTTCTGCTTTTCCGGCATCTACGTCACCGCCGAAAGCTGGTTGAACAACACCGCCAGCAACGAGACGCGCGGGCAGGCGCTTTCGGCCTATATGATCGTGCAGATGCTGGGGATCATTGCCAGCCAAGGCCTGTTGGCTATGGGCGACCCCGAGGGGTTCGGGCTTTTCATCATTCCCTCGGTGCTGGTGTCTTTGGCCTTCATGCCGATCCTTCTGGCCGACACGCCTGCACCCACCTTTGATTCCGTCAAGGCGATGAGTTTCGTGCAATTGTTCCGCACCTCGCCTTTGGGCTGTGCGGGGATGTTGCTGACGGGCGGGGTGTTTTCGGCGATGTTCGGGATGGCCTCGGTCTATGGGGCGATGTCGGCGATGACGCTGGGGCAGATCGCGGCCTTTGTGGCGGCGATGTATGTGGGCGGGCTGGTGCTGCAATATCCCATCGGCTGGCTGTCGGACCGGATGGACCGTCGCGCGCTGATCCTGTGGATGGCGGCGGCGGGGGCGGGGGTCATGGCGGTGGCGGCGCTGATCCCGTTGCCCTTCCTGCTTGAGGTGGTGGTGGCGATGCTGCTTGGGGGCATCATCAACCCGCTTTATTCGCTGTTGATCGCGCTGACCAATGACCATTTGCAGAAAGAGGACATGCCGGGGGCCTCGGCGGGGTTGATCTTTCTGAACGGGTTCGGCGCGATTTTCGGGCCGCTGGTGGCGGGCTGGCTGATGGGGGTGATCGGGCCGAAGGGCTATTTCGTGATCATCGGGATATTCTTCGGGGCGCTGGCGCTTTATGCCGCCTATCGCATCACCCGCCGCGCCAGCCCCGTCCATTCGGGCAGCTATGCCGGCCTGTCTCCGACCGCATCATCGGTGGCTGTGGGGGCGGTTCTGACTGACGAGACCCGGCGCTGAAAGCTTCCAAAGCGGTTGCGGTGCGGGCCTGAACCTGCCACCCTGCCGCAAAGTGGAGGTGCCATGTCTGACCCGATCGAGATCCTTGACTTCTGGCTGGGCGAGGTTGGCCCGCAGGGCTGGTACGCGGCCGGAGAGGCGCTGGACGCCGATATCCGCGACCGTTTTCTGGATGTCTGGACCGCCGCGCATGAGGGCGGGCTGGAGCATTGGGTCGACGGCACGGTCGGCACGCTGGCCTATCTGATCCTGTGTGACCAGCTTTCGCGCAACATGCATCGCGGGGATGCGCGCGCCTTTGCCACCGATGCGCGGGCGCTGGCGGCGGCCAAGCGCGCGGTGGCCGAGGGCTGGGATATGGGCGCGCCGGAACCCGAGCGGCAATTTTTCTACATGCCCTATGAACATTCCGAAGATTCGGACGATCAGGCGCTTGCGGTGGCCTTGCTGACCGAACGGCTTGGGTCCGACCCCGAGATGGCGTTGCATGCCCGCGCACATCAGGCGGTGATCGCGCGCTTTGGCCGGTTTCCGACACGGAACGCGGCTTTGGGGCGTGCCTCGACCCCCGAGGAAGAGGGCTATCTGGCCGACGGGGGCTATATGGCCGTTGTTGCCGCACTAAAATCTAGCCATGCAACCAGTGCATAGGCCTGCGGCAATGCCAGCGTTGCTTGGGTTTGAAAACTAGTTTAATGGCAAACTACTTTTTCTGAGGAGGGAAAGATGGCTGCCCAGAACTTCGATGTGATTGTGATCGGTGCCGGACCGGGTGGCTATGTGGCCGCGATCCGTGCCTCGCAGCTTGGCCTGAAAGTGGCCATTGTCGAGCGGGAAAATCTGGGCGGGATCTGCCTGAACTGGGGCTGCATTCCCACCAAAGCGCTTTTGAGAAGTGCCGAGGTGTTCCACCTGATGCACCGCGCCAAGGAATTCGGCCTGTCGGTGTCCGGCGCTGCCTTTGATCTGGGTGCGGTTGTCGCGCGGTCGCGCGGCGTGGCCAAGCAGCTGTCGGGCGGCATCGGCCATCTGATGAAAAAGAACAAGGTCACGGTGTTCATGGGGGCGGCGACGCTGCCACGCGCGGGCGCTGTTTCGGTGAAAACCGACAAGGGTGTCGAGGAGCTGACCGCCAAGTCGATCATCCTTGCCACCGGCGCGCGGGCGCGCGAGTTGCCGGGGCTTGAGGCGGATGGCGATCTGGTCTGGACCTACCGCCATGCGCTGCAACCGGTGCGGATGCCGAAAAAGCTGCTGGTGATCGGTTCCGGTGCCATCGGGATCGAATTTGCGTCTTTCTTCAACACATTGGGCGCGGATACCACCGTGGTCGAGGTGATGGACCGCGTGCTGCCGGTGGAAGATGCCGAGGTTTCGGCCTTTGCCAAGAAGGCCTTCGTCAAGCAGGGCATGAAGATTCTGGAAAAGACCACGGTCAAGAAGCTGGATCGGTCTCCCGGTAAGGTCGTCGCACATCTGGAAGATGCCAAAGGCACCACGACCGCCGAATTTGATACCGTGATTTCCGCCGTGGGCATCGTCGGCAATGTCGAAGGGCTGGGGCTTGAGGCTTTGGGCGTCAAGATCGACCGGACCCATGTCGTGACCGATGAATTCTGCCGCACCGGTGTGCCGGGGCTTTATGCCATCGGCGACATCGCGGGCGCGCCTTGGCTGGCACACAAGGCATCCCATGAGGGCGTGATGGTGGCCGAGTTGATCGCGGGCGGCCATCCGCATCCGATCAAGCCGAACTCGATCGCCGGTTGCACCTATTGCCACCCGCAGGTGGCGTCGGTGGGCCTGACCGAGGCCAAGGCGAAAGAGGCGGGGCATGAGGTGAAGGTGGGCCGCTTCCCCTTCATCGGCAATGGCAAGGCGATTGCTTTGGGTGAGGCAGAGGGCTTTATCAAGACCGTGTTCGATGCGAAAACCGGCGAGCTTTTGGGCGCGCATATGATCGGGGCGGAAGTGACGGAGCTGATTCAGGGCTATGTCATCGGGCGGTCTTTGGAGACCACGGAAGAAGACCTGATGAACACGGTATTCCCGCATCCGACGCTTTCGGAAATGATGCACGAGTCGGTTCTGGACGCTTACGGGCGCGCGCTGCATATCTGAGGCAAGATTTTTCTGCGAAAAATCTTTGGGGGCTGTCTGCCCCCAAAGCCCCAATTTCGATGAAATTGGGGCTACCCCCGAGGATATTTTTGCGAAGAGGATCAAGGGATGCGCGCGGCTTTGACGGTTGTGGTGCTTTGGGCCGCGGGGCTTGGGGCTGCGGCGCAGTTTGGCAAGATTTCCGTTTTGTATGAGGCGCTTGGGGCGGCCTATGCGGATTATGCAGGCTTTGGCATCGGGCTGATGGTGTCGATTGTCGGCATGGTCGGGCTGGTGTTCGGCACCACGGCGGGGCTGCTGGTGGCGCGGATCGGGCCAAGGCGGGCGATTTTGGCGGCGCTGCTGCTGGGGGCGGGGGTGTCTATGGTGCAGGCGCTGTTTCCGCCCTATCCGGTGATGATGCTGACTCGCGTTCTGGAGGGGGTGTCGCATCTGGCCATCGTTGTAGTGGGCCCGACCGCGATTGCGGGAGTGACGTCTGCGCGGCATCAGGGGCTGGCGATGACGCTGTGGTCATCGTTCTTTGGCGTGACCTATGCGGCGCTGGCCTGGTTTGCGCCTGCGCTGGTTGCGGCGCAGGGGGCGGGGGCGCTGTTTGTGGCGCATGGGGTCTGGATGCTGGTCTGTCTGGCGGTGTTGTGGGTCTTGTTGCCGGTGGACCCTGTGCATGCGCCCGTGACGGGGCGGGGCAACCTGCTCGCACAGCATGCGGCGATCTATGCCTCGCCCTATCTGGCCGCGCCTGCGATGGGGTTTGTCTGCTACACGGTGACCTATGTGGCGGTGCTGACGCTGCTGCCCGCTGCGGTGACGACCGGTTGGGGCGGCTTTGTCGCTGTGGCGATGCCGCTGGTGTCGATTGCGGTCTCATTGACGCTGGGGGTGTGGTTGCTGTCGCGGATGCAGGCTTACCGGCTGGTGCAGGCAGGCTTTGCGGTGGCGATTATGGCGGCCCTTGGTCTGTGGCTGGTGTGGGGGCAGGGTGCGCGCGAGGCGGGCTTTGCCCTGCTGCTGGCCGCCGCCTTGGGTGTGGTGCAGGGGGCGAGTTTTGCCAGTCTTGCCCAGATCAACCCGACACCCGAGGATCGCGCGCGGGGGGCAGGGGCCATCGCGCAACTTGGCAATCTTGGCACTACCACCGGCACCCCGCTGTTGGCGATGATTCTGGCCAAGAGCGGGGCGACGGGGCTTGCGGCGTTTCTGATCGGCTTTTCGGCCTTGGGGATTGTGATCCATGCCCTGCAGGCACGGCGTAGAGCCGCGCGGACTTAGGCGACGGGACCGCCCGCGCTGACCCAATCGCCAAAGCCGCCGATGTTATGCGCCTCATAGCCCATGCGTTGCAGGGTTTGCGTGGCCATGCCGGCGCGGCCACCGACGGCGCAATAGACCGCAATCGGCTTGCCTTGGCCAAGGCGGGCGTCAAAATCCGGTCCCTGCGGATTGGCCTTCATCACCAGCGTCGCCAGCGGAATATGCAGCGCGCCCTTGGCGATCCCCGAGGATTTCACCTCGGCGGCTTCGCGCACATCGATCACGGTGATCTTGCCAGCGGCAGCGTGTTGGATGGCATCATAAGCGGTCAGTTTGGTCATGGCGGTTTCTCTCCATAGCTAGGTTGGTCTATATATATTCGAATAATAGAATATGTAAAGACCCTTCAGAAAAGGTTTTTGTTCATACTTCGTTCACAGTTTCTGGTTGGAGACTCAGCGAATTCGCCCTATCTCTGGCGTCGCAAGTGGGGTGGGTCATGGCCGAGCAGAAGTTCATCGAAGTGCGCGGCGCGCGCGAGCATAACCTGAAATCGGTCGATGTGGATATTCCGCGCGATCAGTTGGTGGTGATCACGGGGCTGTCGGGGTCTGGCAAATCCAGTCTGGCCTTTGATACGATCTATGCTGAAGGCCAGCGCCGCTATGTCGAAAGCCTATCGGCCTATGCACGGCAATTCCTTGATATGATGGGGAAACCTGATGTGGATCACATCAGCGGGTTGTCCCCTGCGATTTCGATTGAACAGAAGACCACCTCGAAAAACCCGCGTTCTACCGTTGGCACGGTGACCGAGATCTACGACTATCTGCGCCTGCTGTTTGCGCGTGTCGGCACGCCGTTCAGCCCTGCGACGGGTTTGCCGATCACGGCGATGCAGGTGCAGGATATGGTGGATGCGGTGATGGCGATGCCCGAGGGCAGCCGCGCCTATCTGCTGGCTCCGATTATTCGCGACCGGAAGGGCGAGTATAAGAAAGAGTTTCTCGATCTGCGAAAGCAGGGCTTCCAGCGTGTCAAGGTCAACGGCGAGTTCTATGAACTGGAAGAACCCCCCGTTCTGGACAAGAAATTCCGCCACAATATCGACGTGGTGGTGGACCGGATCGTGGTGCGCGAGGGGTTGGAAACGCGGCTTGCCGACAGCTTTCGCACTGCGTTGAATTTGGCCGATGGCATTGCGGTGATTGAGACCGCGCCTGCCGAGGGCGACCCCGAACGCATCACCTATTCCGAGAAATTCGCCTGTCCGGTCAGCGGCTTCACCATCGCCGAGATCGAGCCGCGGCTGTTCTCGTTCAACGCGCCCTTCGGGGCCTGTCCTGTCTGTGATGGCTTGGGGATGGAGTTGTTCTTTGACGAACGACTTGTGGTGCCGGACCAAAGCCTGACCCTGCTGGGCGGGGCGCTTGCGCCTTGGGCGAAATCGAAAAGCCCCTATTTCACCCAGACCATCGAAGCGATTGCCAAGCATTACCAGTTTGACAAAAAGACCAAGTGGAAAGACCTGCCCGACAAGGTGAAAGAGGTGTTCCTGCGCGGCTCTGGCGGCGAGGAGATTGCCTTCCGCTATGACGAGGGCGGGCGGATCTATCAGGTCTCCCGCGTGTTCGAAGGCGTGATCCCCAATATGGAACGCCGCTACCGCGAGACCGACTCAGCATGGTCGCGCGAGGAGATGGAGCGGTTCCAGAACAATCGGCCTTGTGGCTCTTGCGGCGGCTTCCGCCTGAAACCCGAGGCGCTTGCGGTGAAGATCGCGGGTCTCCATGTCGGCCAAGTGGTGAAGATGTCGATTGCCGAGGCGTTTGACTGGATCGCCACGGTGCCTGCCAGCCTGACCAACCAGAAGAACGAAATTGCCAAAGCGATCCTCAAGGAAATCCGCGAACGTCTTGGATTCCTTGTGAATGTGGGCCTGAACTATCTGACACTTTCGCGCAACGCAGGCACGCTGTCTGGCGGGGAATCGCAGCGGATTCGGCTTGCCAGCCAGATTGGGTCGGGTCTGACGGGGGTTTTGTATGTGCTGGACGAACCCAGCATCGGGCTGCACCAGCGTGACAATGACCGCCTGTTGACCACGCTGAAAAACCTGCGCGATGCGGGCAATACGGTGTTGGTGGTGGAGCATGACGAGGATGCGATCCGCGAGGCGGATTATGTCTTTGACATGGGGCCGGGGGCGGGGGTGCATGGCGGCAGGGTGGTCAGCCACGGCACGCCTGCGGAAGTGGCCGCCGATCCGGTCTCGCTGACGGGGCAGTATCTTTCCGGCGCGCGCGAGATTGCGGTGCCGAAGGTGCGCCGCAAGGGCAATGGCAAGAAGCTGACCGTGGTGGGGGCGACGGGGAACAACCTGAAAAACGTCACCGCCGAGTTCCCCTTGGGCAAGTTTGTCTGCGTGACGGGCGTGTCGGGCGGGGGCAAATCGACGCTGACGATTGAAACCCTGTTCAAGACCGCCGCCTCCCGCCTGAACGGCGCACATGAGACGCCGGCACCTTGCGAGACGATCAAGGGGTTTGAACATCTGGACAAGGTGATCGACATTGACCAGCGCGCGATTGGCCGCACACCTCGGTCAAACCCTGCGACCTATACGGGGGCCTTCACGCCGATCCGCGACTGGTTCGCGGGCCTACCCGAGGCCAAAGCGCGCGGCTATCTGGCGGGGCGGTTCTCGTTCAACGTCAAGGGCGGGCGCTGCGAGGCCTGTCAGGGCGACGGTGTGTTGAAGATCGAGATGAACTTCCTGCCGGATGTCTATGTGACCTGCGAGACCTGCAAGGGCCACAGATACAACCGTGAGACCTTGGAAATAAAGTTCAAGAACAAAAGCATAGCGGATGTTCTTGATATGACCTGCGAAGAGGCGCAGGTGTTTTTTCAGGCGGTGCCAAGTATCCGCGAAAAGATGGACGCGCTGTGTCAGGTGGGCTTGGGCTATATCAAGGTTGGCCAGCAGGCCACCACGCTTTCGGGCGGCGAGGCGCAGCGGGTTAAGCTGTCAAAGGAACTCTCGCGCCGCGCGACGGGGCGGACGCTTTATATCTTGGATGAGCCGACCACTGGCCTGCACTTTGAAGACGTGCGGAAGTTGCTGGAGGTGCTGCACGAGTTGGTCGATCAGGGCAATACGGTCGTGGTGATCGAGCATAATCTGGACGTGGTGAAAACCGCCGACTGGGTGATCGACATCGGTCCCGAGGGCGGCGATGGCGGCGGCGAGATTCTGGTGGTGGGGACGCCCGAGGATATCGTGAAAGAACCCCGCAGCCACACCGGGCATTACCTGAAGGACCTGTTGAACCCGCGCCGCCGCGAAACCGAACAAGACTAGGTGCGTGACAAGCACGCACCCTACCCTTGGCGTTTCATCTTGGCCTAAATACTCCCCTCGGAGCGTCCTGCAGCAGCGGCAAGAGCCTCCGGCGGGGATATTTAGGAACAGATGAAGCCGCTCAGGCCTTTTTCATCGGGCAGGTCGAGACGCCGAGGATAGAATAGAGCGGGCAATACCCCAGTGCGCCGGTCAGCAGCGGCACAATGCCGATCAGTTTGGCATAATGCCAGAAGCCTGTTCCCTGATCGACATAGAACCAGATCAGCAGGGCGAGGCCGACAAACACGCGGAGGGCGCGGTCCACGGTGCCTTCATTGGTCTTGAACATGGCGGTTTCCTTTACCTGTTTGCGAGGGTTTTCCCCTTCGTGCAGGAAAGGTAGCGGTTTGGCATTGTGGCGTCTGTGATCAGGTCACATTGGCGGCCAGTTGCAGCGCGGCCGGATCAAGTATCCGCACGGTGCCGCGATCGGTTTCCACCCAACCGGCGCGGTGGAACATATCAAGCCGTCGGGTGACCACCTCGCGGGCTGATCCGATCCGTGCGGCGAGTTCGGCTTGGGTGGCATGGACGGTGCCATCCTCGGCCAGATCCAGCAGGGCCGCAGCCAGACGGCTTTCGATCCGGCCAAAGGCCACACGTTCCAACAGCCGCGTCACATCCTGCATCCGCCGGGCAAAGGCCTGCATGACAAAGCCGCGAAAGCCGGATTCTTCATCCATCAGCGACAGGAACAGCGACCTTGGGATCATCACCATACGGGTCTCGATGGCGGTGATTGCCTCGCCGGAATAAGGCTCATCCGCCATCAGGCCCAGCGTGGTCTGCACGCAGGATTGCCCCGGCTCGACGGTATAGAGCAGGATCTCGCGCCCGGAGGGGCCGGTCAGATGCACATCGATGCGGCCTTGGTCCACCATGACAAAGCCCTGTGCCGGGTCGCCGGCGCGAAACAGCACCACACCTTTGGGCAGGGTTTGCACCGGCAGGGCGGCAAGCCGCGACCGGCTGCGGGGGGAAAGTGCTGCGATCTGGCAGGTCCAATCACTCATGCCGCAAGGGGACAACGCAGGCCCCGGAAAGGCAAGCAAAAAGGGCCGCGCGATGCGCGGCCCTTTGCGGTGGCTGTAACCGAAAGCTTAGTCCATCGGCTTGAAGTTCAGGCTTGCGCCCTCTTTCATGCCCGAGGGCCAGCGCGAAGTGATGGTCTTGGTGCGGGTGTAGAAGCGGAAGCTGTCCGGCCCGTGCTGGTTCAGGTCGCCGAACGAGGATTTCTTCCAGCCGCCGAAGGTGTGATAGGCCAGCGGCACCGGAATTGGCACGTTGATGCCGATCATGCCGACGTTGATGCGGTTGGCGAAATCGCGGGCGGTGTCACCGTCGCGGGTATAGATCGCGGTGCCGTTGCCGTATTCGTGGTCCATCGCCATGCCGATAGCGTCTTCATAGGTCTTGGCGCGCACCATCGACAGCACGGGGCCGAAGATTTCCTTGCGGTAGATGTCCATATCGGTCGTCACATGGTCGAACAGATGCGGGCCGACGAAGAAGCCGTCCTCATAGCCCTGCAATTTGAAATCGCGGCCATCGACGACCAGATTTGCACCCTGCGCCACGCCGGATTCGATCAGTTTCAGGATATTGGCCTTGGCAGCACCGGTCACGACGGGGCCGTAATCGACATCGTTGCCAGCGGTATAGGGGCCGACCTTCAGCTTTTCGATGCGCGGGATCAGGCGTTCGACCAGCGCGTTGGCGGTTGCCTCGCCCACCGGAACGGCCACGGAAATCGCCATGCAGCGTTCGCCAGCAGCACCATAACCTGCACCCACCAGCGCATCGGCGGCCTGATCAAGATCGGCGTCGGGCATGATGATCATGTGGTTCTTGGCGCCGCCAAAGCACTGCACGCGCTTGCCGGTGGCGGTGCCGCGCGCGTAGATATATTGCGCGATCGGGGTCGAGCCGACAAAGCCGATGCCCGAGATGATCTCGTTATCAAGGATCGCATCGACCGATTCCTTGTCGCCGTTGATGACCTGCAGCACACCATCGGGCAGGCCGGCCTCTTTCATCAGGGCGGCCAGCATCAGCGGCACGGTCGGCGCGCGCTCGGACGGCTTCAGGATAAAGGCGTTGCCGCAAGCCAGCGCCGGACCCATTTTCCACATCGGGATCATGGCGGGGAAGTTGAACGGGGTGATCCCTGCGGCCACGCCGATGGGCTGGCGCATGGAATACATATCAATGCCCGGACCGGCGCTATCGGTGAACTCGCCCTTCAACAGGTGCGGTGCGCCGATGCAGAATTCGATCACTTCCAGACCGCGCTGGATGTCGCCCTTGGCGTCGGGGATGGTCTTGCCATGTTCAGACGACAGCGCCTCGGCCAGCTTGTCCATGTCGCGGTTCAGAAGGCGCACCATCTCCATCATCACGCGCGCACGGCGCTGCGGGTTGGTGGCGCCCCATTTGACCTGCGCCTTGGCGGCGTCAGCGGTGGCGGCGTCAAGCTCTGCCTTGGTGGCCAGCGCCACACGGGCCTGCACTTCGCCGGTGGCGGGGTTGAACACATCGGCAAACTTGCCCGAGGTGCCTGCAACCAGCTTGCCGTTGATCCAGTGACCGATCTCTTTCATGGTATCTCTCCCTTGAGTTGGCAGCAGAATAGCCTTGCGAAAATGCCAAGAACAGCGGCAAGATTTCAAATAGGTTTTGCGTTTTTGCAAAGGCGGGCGGAATGGATTGGGATGATCTGCGGGTGTTTCTGGCGGTGGCGCGCAGCGAAAGCCTGTCGGGAGCGGGGCGGCGGCTGAAAATCGATCCGGCCACGGTGGGGCGGCGCATTGCACGGCTGGAAGATGCGGTAGGATCGCGCCTTTTCACCAAAACCCCGCAAGGCTACGCGCTGACCGAGGAAGGCACCCGATTACTGGCCCATGCCGAACGCGCCGAAGCAGCGGTGGATGGGGCATCTGAGGCCTTGTCAGGGCCAGAGGGGCTGACAGGCCAGATCCGCATCGGTGCGCCGGACGGTTGTGCGAATTACCTGTTGCCTCAGGTGCTGGCGCGGATATGCGACGCCAATCCGGGGCTTGAGGTGCAGATCGTCGCCCTGCCGCGCGTGTTCAACCTGTCGCGGCGCGAGGCCGATATGGCGATTGCGGTGTCGCGTCCCGAGGCGGGGCGGCTGACGGTGCAAAAGCTGACGGATTACCATCTGCACCTTGCCGCAAGCCAAGACTATCTGGCAATGCATCCGCCAATCACTGCCCCCGCCGATCTTAAGGCGCACCGGATGATCGGTTATATCCCCGACATGATCTTTGACAAAGAGTTGGACTATCTGACCGAGATCGGGGCTACGGCGCCGCCCTTGGCCTCCAATTCCGTCTCGGTGCAGTTGAATTTTCTGCGCCACGGGGCAGGAGTGGGGGTGGTGCATGATTTTGCGCTGCCTTCCGCGCCTGAATTGCAGCGCATCATCCCCGAGCAAATCCACCTGACCCGCGCCTTCTGGCTGATCCGCCATGCCGATGACGGGCGGGTAGACCGGCTGAACCGCTTTGCCACCCAGCTTGTTGCGGGTGCGCGCGCCGAGATGGTGCGGCTTGAGTCGCAGTTGCCCCTTCCGTGAAACAATCGCAAAGCAATCAACGGAATGCTTGACAGAATCTTGCGCGCGTCCGACCCTTTGCCTGACCTAGAGGGAGGTTGCCATGCTTGTAAGCCAAATCCTGAAGTCCAAATCCGATGACGGGGTCGTCACTGTTCCGCCCGGAACCACCATCGCCCGCGCGGCCGAGGTGTTGTCCTCGCGGCGGATCGGGGCGGTTGTGGTGTCCATTGACGGCAAGCGTCTTGGCGGGATCATCTCCGAGCGTGACGTCGTGCGCGAGTTGGGCCGCCGTGGCCCGGGCTGCATGTCTGAAACCGTCGATAGCATCATGACCGCGCGCGTGATCACCTGCGTGCGCGGCGATACGGCGGATTCTGTGCTGCAAAAGATGACCGACGGGCGGTTCCGTCATATTCCGGTGGTCGAGGGCGACGAGATGATCGGGCTGATTTCCATCGGGGATGTGGTGAAAGTCCGGCTGATGGAATTGACCTCGGAAAAAGACGCGCTGGAAGGCATGATCAAAGGGTTCTAGCCCGCCTGTTCCGGCCCATGCCGGCACGGCGGGCTGCGTTTTCGCGCTTGCATAGGCGCGCGCAATATTGTTGCGTGCGCCTAGTCTTTCGGCAGGAGTCCACATGCGTATCGGCCTTTATCCCGGCACTTTTGATCCGATCACGCTGGGTCATATCGACATCATCCAACGTGCGATGGCGCTGGTGGACCGTCTGGTGATTGGCGTGGCGATCAACCGCGACAAAGGACCGGCCTTTTCGTTGGAAGAACGTGTCGCCATGGTCGAGGCCGAATGCGCGCCGATCATGGCCAGAACCGGCGGCGAGATTCTGGTGCATCCGTTCGAAAACCTGCTGATCGATTGCGCCCGTGATGTGGGGGCATCGGTGATCGTGCGCGGGTTGCGGGCGGTTGCGGATTTTGAGTATGAATTCCAGATGGTTGGCATGAACCGTGCTCTGGATGCTTCGATCGAGACGGTGTTCATGATGGCTGATGCGCGGCGGCAGGCGATTGCCTCAAAGCTGGTGAAAGAGATTGCGCGTCTGGGGGGGGATGTGTCGAAATTCGTGACACCCCCTGTAGAAGCGGCGCTGAAGGCGCGATATGCCAAGGCCTGATCGCATTTGTGTTGGAATATTTGTTCCAGACTGTTAGCCTGACAGCCAGCCCCTCGGTCAAGAGACATTTATGGACGCCGCAGACCAGATCCTTCCCGACGCCCCGCGTGGCGCGGCACCCCTGACCGTCGAGGAATTCCGCGACCGGCTGGCCGAGATTACCGATGATCTGCCGCGCCGCTTGCGTCAATGCGCCGATTTTATCGCCGCCAATACCGACCGGATCGCGGTTTCCACCGTTGCCGAACTGGCCGCCGGGGCCGAAGTGCCGCCCTCAGCCCTGATGCGGTTTTGTCAGATTCTGGGCTTTTCCGGCTTTTCCGAAATGCAAAAGCTGTTCCGCGAGGCCTATGCGCCGGGCTTTCCCGATTATTCCACCCGCCTGAAAAATCTGAAAAACGGCGGGGCGGGCAGCCCCTCGGCGCTGTTGGGCGAATTTATCGAAGCAGGGCGTCTGTCGCTTGAGGCTTTGGCGAAATCCGCCGACGAGGCCGCGCTTGCCCATGCGGTGCAGGTGCTGTCGGGCGCAGCCACGGTGCATGTGGTGGGCCTGCGTCGCGCTTTTCCGGTGGCCACCTATCTGGCCTATGTCTTTGAAAAAATGTCGGTTCCCGCGATGCTGCATGACGGGGTAGGCAAGCTGGATCACCGCTTTGCCCTGCGTCCGGGCGATGCGGTTCTGGCGATCACCTTCGCCCCCTATTCCGAGGAAACCATCGCCCTGGCACAAGACGCGCATGATCGCGGCTTGCCAGTCGTGGCGCTGACGGATCGGTTGACCAGCCCATTGGCCCGCACTGCCGATGCCATCCTGACGGTGCCAGAAGTTGATTTTGGTGCCTTCCGGTCTTTGTCCGCAACCATTGCGATGGCGATTGCTTTGGCGGTTGCGGTTGGTTCTGCGCGGGACTGAAGAAAACACTTTTGCTTTTGCGAAAAATGGAATAAATATTCCAAAACGCGGGTGGTGCTGAGTCTTGCCACCCCAGACCCCGGATTTTCGCAGGAGAAGCAGATGAAGACGCTCGACGTGATCACCATCGGACGATCTTCGGTCGACCTTTACGGCGCGCAGGTGGGCGGCCGTCTGGAAGACATGGGGTCGTTCCAGAAATACATTGGCGGCAGCCCCACCAATATGGCGGCAGGCATGGCGCGGCTAGGTCTGAAATCGGCGCTGATCACGCGGGTTGGCGACGAACATATGGGCCGCTTTATCCGCGAAGAATTGGCCCGCGAAGGTGTAAACGTTGATGGCGTGAAAACCGACGCAGAACGTCTGACCGCGCTTGTGCTGCTGGGCATCCGTGACGAACATCAGTTTCCGCTGATTTTCTACCGCGAAAACTGCGCCGATATGGCGCTGTGCGAGGATGACATTGCAGAGGATTTCATCGCATCGTCGCGCTCGGTGATTGCCACAGGCACGCATCTGTCGCATCCGCGCACCGAAGCCGCCGTGCTGAAGGCGCTGCAACTGGCGCGCAAACATGGCGCGCAAACCGCGCTGGATATCGACTATCGCCCGAATCTTTGGGGTCTGGCGGGGCATGGCGATGGAGAGTCGCGGTTCATCGAATCCGCAGCCGTTACCGCTAAACTGCAGGCCAGCCTGCATTATTTCGACCTGATCGTCGGCACCGAAGAGGAATTCCACATCGCCGGTGGCTCTACCGATACCATCACCGCCCTGCGCGCTGTGCGGGCGGTGTCCAAGGCGACGCTGGTGTGCAAGCGCGGCGCGATGGGGGCTGTGGCCTTTACAGGCGACGTGCCGGACAGCCTTGACGATGGCCAGACCGGCCCCGGTTTCCCGATCGAGGTGTTCAACGTGCTGGGCGCGGGCGACGGGTTCATGTCGGGCCTGACCAAGGGCTGGCTGGATGGCGAGCCTTGGCCGGTGGCGCTGAAATATGCCAATGCCTGCGGTGCCTTCGCGGTTTCCCGCCACGGCTGCACCCCCGCCTATCCGTCGCTGGCCGAGCTGCAATTCTTCCTTGCCCGTGGCGTGGTGACGCCCGCGCTGCGGAAGGATGCGGATCTGGAGCAGATCCATTGGTCCACAAACCGCCGCAAGCAATGGTCCTCGGTGCGTGCCTTTGCCTTTGATCACCGCAGCCAGCTTGAGGATGTGGCGGGCGCCACGCCCGAAAAGATAGGGCGTTTCAAAGAGTTGTGCCTTGATGCGACGCTGGCGGTTTCCCAAGGCCGCGAAGGCTTTGGCATCCTCTGCGATAACCGTCTGGGCAAATCGGCCTTGCACCGCGCTTCGGGGAAGGGGTTGTGGATCGGGCGTCCTGTAGAATGGCCCGGCTCGCGCCCGCTGACGCTTGAACCCGAAATCGGCCCCGATTACGGCGGGCTTTCGGAATGGGCGCTGGAAAACGTGGTCAAGGTGCTGTGCTTCTGCCACCCCGATGACCAGCCCGAAATGCAGGCCGCGCAAGAGGCCACGATCACCCGGCTATTCCATGCCTGCCGGCGTAACCGCTTGGAAATGCTGCTAGAAATCATCCCCTCCAAGGTGAGTGCGGTGGATGACGCCACTACCGCCAAGCTGATCAGCCGCTTTTATGACATCGGCATCTACCCCGACTGGTGGAAGCTGGAGCCGATGCAGACGAACGCCGCTTGGGCTGCGACCTGCGATGCGATTCAGTCGCGTGATCCCCATGTGCAGGGCATTGTCGTGCTGGGGCTGGGGCAATCCGAGGCCGAACTGGCCTCGTCCTTCCGGCTGGCGGCGCACTATCCGCTGGTCAAGGGCTTTGCCGTGGGCCGCACCATTCATGGCGATATGGGCCGCGCATGGATGGCGGGCGAGGTTGATGATGCCACCGCAATCGCTACCATGGCCGACAATTTCCGCCGCCTTGTCACCGTCTGGGACGAGGCACGCGCCGCAGCAGGAGTATCCGTATGACCACGATCCGTTTGACCGCAGCGCAGGCGATGGTGCGCTGGCTTTCCGTGCAGATGACAGATGAGGGTGACCGTTTCATCGAAGGCATCTGGGCGATTTTCGGACACGGCAACGTGGCTGGCATCGGCGAGGCGCTGCACGCCCATCGCGACGTGTTCCCGACATGGCGCGGCCATAACGAACAGACCATGGCGCACACGGCGATTGCCTATGCCAAGGCCTCGAAGCGGCGTCGCGCGATGGCGGTGACGACATCCATCGGGCCGGGGGCACTGAACGTGGTCACGGCGGCGGCACTGGCGCATGTGAACCGCCTGCCGGTGCTGATCATTCCGGGCGATGTCTTTGCCAACCGCGCGCCCGATCCGGTGCTGCAACAGATTGAAGACTGGGGCGATGGCACGGTGTCCGCCAATGACGCCTTCAAACCCGTCAGCCGCTATTTCGACCGCATCACGCGGCCCGAGCAGATTTTGACGGCGCTGCCGCGTGCGCTGCGGGTGATGACCGATCCCGCCGAATGCGGCCCCGTGACGCTGGCCTTCTGTCAGGACGTGCAGGCCGAGGCCTATGATTATCCTGAGTCTTTCTTTACGCCAAAGGTCTGGAAGATCCGCCGACCCGAAGCCGATGCGGACGAGTTGGCCGCAGCGATTGCGCTGATCAAATCCGCGAAAGCGCCTGTGATCGTCGCCGGTGGCGGGGTGATCTATTCGCAGGCCGAGGCCGATCTGGCGGCCTGTGCCACAGCGCACAACATTCCCGTGGTCGAGACGCAGGGCGGCAAATCCGCGCTCGATTTCGACCATGCGCTGAACTTCGGCCCCGTGGGTGTGACGGGGGCAGCTAGCGCGAATACCGTCTGTGAAAATGCCGATCTGGTCATCGGCGTCGGCACGCGGTTTCAGGATTTTACCACGGGGTCTTGGTCGCTGTTCAAGAACCCCGACCGCAAGATCTTGTCGATCAACGTCGCGGCTTATGATGCCTACAAACATGGCGCGACAAACCTCGTGTCAGATGCGAAGGTCGCGCTGCAAGCCATTGGAAAGGCGTTAGGAAGTCAGAAATTTGCCGCAATTCCCGCGCTGCAAGCCGACTGGGCTGCGGCTACGGCTGCGGTGAAGGCAAAACCGATCCATGACAATGCCTTGCCGACCGATGCTCAGGTAATTGGTGCGGTGCAGCGGGCTTCGACCAAGGCCACGGTCGTCATGAGTGCGGCTGGCACCATGCCGGGAGAGCTTCACAAGATATGGGATGCGCCGATGGGCGGCTATCACATGGAATACGGCTTTTCTTGCATGGGCTATGAAATCGCGGGGGCCATGGGCATCAAGCTGGCGCGGCCCGATGCGGATGTGGTCTGCATGGTGGGCGATGGCAGCTATATGATGGCGAACTCGGAGCTGGCGACCGCCGTCATGATGGGCGTGCCTTTCACTGTGGTGCTGACCGATAACCGTGGTTACGGCTGCATCAACCGGCTGCAAAAGGGCACGGGCGGGGCGGGGTTCAACAACCTGCTGGACGACAGCTATCATGTGAACCCAAGCCATATCGACTTTGCCGCCCATGCGGGCAGTATGGGCGCGCGGGCGCTGAAAGTGGCTACGATTGCGGAACTTGAGGCAGCACTGGCCGAAGCCAAGGGCGCGAAGATCCCGACCGTGATCGTGATCGACACCGATCCCTGGCCCTCGACCGAGGCGGGCGGCACTTGGTGGGACGTGGCGGTGCCAGAGGTCTCGACGCGCGCCGAAGTGAACACAGCCCACGCCAATTACCAGAAAAACACGCAAAACCAGCGTCTTGCTGACTGATCCCGAGGATAGAATGATTACCTACGGCACCAACCCGATTGCATGGACCAATGACGACGACCGCAGCCTTGGCGCGCATATCAGCTTTGAGCAATGCCTGAACGAAACCGCGCAGATCGGTTTTGATGGCATTGAAAAGGGCCATAAATTTCCGACCACGGTGGCGGGGCTGAAAGAGGTCCTTGACCCGCGCGGGCTGAAATTCGTCTCGGGCTGGCATTCGACCAACCTGCTTGTGAACGATCTGGAGACCGAAAAGGCTGCGATGCAGCCGTTTCTGGACGTGCTGAAAGGTATGGGCTGCAAGGTTATCATCGTCTGCGAGACCTCGAACGCGATCCACGGAGCGGATGATATGGCGGTGAACGACCGCCCGCGTCTGAAGGATGCCGAATGGAAGGCCTTCGGCGCGGGGATCGAGGCGCTGGCGGCCTATTCAGCCGCCCAAGGCATCACGCTGGTTTACCATCACCACATGGGCACCATCGTGGAAACCGAGTGGGAGATTGACCGCTTGATGGCCGAAACCGGCCCGCATACCCATCTTCTGCTGGACACCGGCCATTGCTATTTCGGCGGCGGCGATCCGGTGCGGCTGGCGAAAAAGCACATGGGTCGTGTGCGCCATATCCACGCCAAGAACGTGCGCCCTGCGGTGATGAAAGACGTGCGCGAGTTGGGGCTTTCCTTCCTTGAGGGCGTGCGGCGCGGGGTATTCACGGTTCCGGGCGATGCCGAAGGGGCGGTGGATTTCGTGGGCGTTCTGGAGATCGCGGCGCTGCATGGCTATCAGGGCTGGCTGGTGATCGAGGCCGAGCAAGACCCCTCGGTGCGCAATCCGCTGGAATATCAGTCGATGGGGCTGCGCAGTCTGAAGGCTTTTGCCAAACGGGCAGGGTTGGACAAGTGACATCTGGCGGAGCGGGGGTTTCACACCCCCGCGCCCCCGTGGGATATTTATGCGAAGAGGATGAGCGGAACCATGTCCAAGTTACTGCGGAAGCCTGTGGGGACCTCGGGCAAGGTGCATGACGTCACGCCGGAAAACGCCGGTTGGGGTTATGTGGGCTTCGGGCTTTACCGGCTGAAGGCGGGGGAGCGCGCGGCAGAGGCTACGGGCGAGACCGAGGTTATTCTGGTTCTGGTCGAGGGGAAGGCACAGATCACGGCGGCGGGGCAGGATTGGGGTGTTCTGGGCGACCGGATGGATGTGTTCGAAAAGACGCCGCCGCATTGCCTGTATGTGCCGAACGGGCAGGATTGGGCGGCGGTGGCGACCACCGATTGCACGCTGGCGGTCTGCGCGGCCCCCGGCAAGGGCGGGCATAAGGCCGCACGTCTGGGGCCGGATGGGATTACCCTGACCCAGCGTGGCACGGGGGCGAACACCCGTTTTGTCAACAACATCGCCATGGAGGCGCTGGATGTGGCCGACAGCCTGCTTGTGACCGAAGTGTTTACGCCGCAGGGGAATTGGTCGTCCTACCCCAGCCACCGCCATGACGAGGACGACTTTCCGCGCATGACCTATCTGGAGGAAACCTATTACCACCGGCTGAACCCCGAGCAGGGTTTTGGTTTCCAGCGGGTCTATACCGAAGACGGGTCTTTGGACGAATCCATGGCCGTGAAGTCGCATGATGTGGTGCTGGTGCCCAAGGGCCACCATCCCTGCGGTGCGCCCTATGGCTATGAGATGTATTATCTGAATGTGATGGCCGGTCCGCGCCGCAACTGGCGCTTTGCGAATGACCCTGATCACGACTGGATCTACCGGCGCGACAACCCGCAGACTTGAACCCCTCTCGCCGCCTAGCCCATTTGCAAAAGTGTCAGGCGGCGGCCGGGGCCAAGGGCGCGCAGCTCTGTCTCGACCAGTCTGGGGTTGGGCAGCTTTGGGCAAAGCACGGTTATCTCTCCGGCAAAACCGAGCATTTGCAGGCGTTCGATCACCGCAAAGGCATCCTGTCTGGCCCCGAACAGCGCACAGATCACCCGATCCGGCATGGTTTCGGCCAACAGACCGGCTGTCAGGGCATCAAGCGCGACACTGCTGATCAGGCCCGCCTCCGTGCGGCTGATGCCAGTGGCTGTTGCGCCCAGATCAATACAAAGCAGGGTCTCCGAAGCTTTGGCGCTTTGGGGGCCGGGCAGGGGCAGGGGAAAGGGGGTGCTGCTGCTCATGCTGGGTCTCGGAGGATGTGCCGGTGGGCGCTGACGGAAAACTGTTACAACTTTTAGGGTATAAGGCCGCGCCACTTTTCGCGCTTTGGTTAAAACGTATCGTTGGCAATGCCACAAGCCAGAAATGCCTAGGGCTTTGACAAGGCTTGGGTTAAGTGGCGCAGATGCATCGTTGAGGCCATCATGGATCAAACCCGTTCTGTCTCGCTTTTGTTGGCGGCAATCCCGCTGCCCTGCGTGTTGATCGCGCCGGATGACAAGGTGCTGGCCGCCAATCCGCCCGCAGTGGCGCTGTTCGGCGCTGCGGCCCTGGGGCGGCATTTCGGATTGACCTTCCGGCAACCCGATCTTCTGGCCGCGATTGCGGCGGCGCAGCGGGGGGAAAACCCTTCGCCCTTGCGGCAGGTGCGGCCCGGCCCGTCACAGGACAGCGTTTACGAGGTGACGGTGACGGCGGTGCCGCATGGTGTGCTGCTGGCGTTTCAGGATTTGTCGGCGCTGACCCAGATGGACCAGATGCGCCGCGATTTCGTGGCCAATGTCAGCCATGAATTGCGGACGCCGCTGACCGCCCTGCTGGGATTCATCGAGACTCTGCGCGGCCCTGCGCGGGACGATGCCGCCGCGCGCGAGCGGTTTCTGGGGATCATGGCGACCGAGGCCGAGCGGATGAACAGGCTTGTGCGCGATCTGTTGCACCTGAGCAGGGTCGAGGCGGAAGAACGGATTGCGCCCGAGGGCAAGCTTGATCTGGGCGGCGTGGCGCGCACCGTGGCGGCGATGTTTGCCGAAACCGCAGCGGCGGCGGGGGTGAGAATTGTCATCGAAGGGGCGGATGCGCCCTTGATGATACGGGCCGACCGCGACCAGATGGTGCAGGTTCTGTCCAACCTGATCGAGAATGCGGTGAAATACGGCAGCCCCGCCGGAGGGCAGGTGACCGTCAGCTTCGCGCGAATCAACACCGCCCTTGGGCCAAAGCTGCAATTGACGGTGGCCGATCAGGGCGAGGGCATCGACCCGCTGCATCTGCCGCGACTCACCGAACGATTCTACCGTGTGGACGGGCATCGGTCGCGGCAAATGGGCGGCACGGGGCTGGGATTGGCGATTGTAAAACATATCGTCAGCCGCCACCGCGGGCGGCTCCAGATTGAAAGCGAGGCCGGAAAAGGCAGTCGTTTCAACGTGATATTGCCAATTTCCGGCTAGGTCCGGCGGGATGGTCCCCCGGTGTATACTGGGGCGAAAATTCACCGGAACGGTGCTATGTCATGGTTCTGTTACAATACTGTCGCAAAACCTTGTGTAACGGTCCCTAAACGGGCCAAGACGAAAGGCCAGACGGGCGTTTCGCATCGACACAGACAGGAGAGACTCAATGTCCCTGACCAAACTTGCCACTTCGACGCTGGCGATCCTTGCCGCCTCGACCATCGCTGCTTCTGCGCGCGACCAGGTTCAGATCACCGGTTCGTCGACCGTGCTGCCCTATGCCACCATCGTGGCCGAAGCCTTTGGCGAAAACTTCGATTTCGCGACGCCGGTTGTTGAAGGCGGCGGTTCGGGTGCTGGCCGCAAGAAGCTGTGCGAAGGCGTGGGCGAGAACACCGTTGATATCGCCAACTCTTCGTCGCGCATTTCGCAAGGCGATCTGGATCTCTGCGCCACCAACGGCGTGGGCGAAGTCATGGAAGTCCGTATCGGCTATGATGGCATCGTGTTTGCATCCGACATCGCTGGCCCGGCCTTCGCGCTGACTCCGGCTGACGTTTACGGCGCGCTGGCAGGCAAAGTTGCCAAGGACGGCGCTTTGGTTGACAACGCGGCCGCCCAGTGGTCCGAAGTGAACGCTGCTCTGCCCGCGCAGAACATCATGGTTTTCATCCCCGGCACCAAGCACGGCACGCGTGAAGTGTTCGACACCAAAGTGATCGTCGAAGGCTGCAAGGCAACCGGCGCTTATGATCTGTTCCTTGCCACCGCCGAAGGCGCTGACGACAAGGAAAAGAAAACCGCTGCCGAGAAAGCCTGCAACGAGCTTCGCACCGACGGCAAGTCGATCGACGTTGACGGCGACTACACCGAAACGCTGGCCCGCATTGATGCGGACAAGAACGGCGTGGGCGTGTTCGGCCTGTCCTTCTACCAGAACAACACCGACAAGCTTCAGGTCGCAACCATGAACGGCATCGTGCCGACCGTGGAAACCATCGCGGCCGGTGACTATCCGGTGTCGCGTCCGCTGTATTTCTACGTCAAGAAAGCGCATATCGGCGTGATCCCCGGCCTGAAGGAATACATCGAGTTCTTCGTGTCCGACGAAATGGCAGGCCCGGATGGCCCGCTGGCAGAATACGGTCTGGTTTCCGATCCGGAACTGGCCGCAACGCAAGCCGCAGTTGCCGCCGAAACCCCGATGGGTCCGCTGGAATAATCCAAATCACGCGGGGGGCAGCATTTGCCCCCCGCAGCCTTCATGACGGAAAGACCTGATGTCGGTTTCCCTGCTGCTTCTTGCTATTGCCCTGCTGGCCCTGATCGGTTTCGGTCTTGCGCGCCGCCGGGCTTTGTCCTCTGCCGGGGGCAACCCGCGCGAATTGCACTCGCTGCCCGGTTATTATGGCTGGCATGGGGCGCTGATGACGGCTTTGCCCGCGCTGGCCGGATTGTTGATCTGGCTGCTGGTGCAGCCCGTCCTGATCGAGCGCAGCGTTTCCGCGCATTTTCCCGCCGATATGATTGCCGCCGACAGCTCGCTTGCCTTGACCATGGCCGATGTGCGGCGCGTGGCAGGCGGGATCGATGTGGCACTGACCGCAGGCGCAATGAAGACCGATGATGCGGGCCGCATCACCACCGATCTGGCGCAGGTGCGCGACACGCTCAAGGCCGTAGGGGTTGCCCTCGGGTCTGACGTGACGACCGAAGTGCTGGCCGCCGCGCAGGATTACCGCCGCTTGGCCGCGCTTGGTGCCACCGGACGCGCGCTTCTGGTGCTGGTGCTGGCGATTGCAGGCATGGCGCTTGCCATCCGCGCCACCGACAAGGACTTCCGCGCCCGTAACCGTGTCGAGCAAGTCACCTTGGGCGCGCTGATGCTGTCCTCGTCTATCGCCATCCTGACCACCTTGGGCATCATCGCCTCGATGCTGACCGAGACCTTCCATTTCTTCGAAGCCTATCCGATCGCGGATTTCTTCTTTGGCCTCACATGGTCGCCAAACTTCAAGGGTGACTCGCAACTGGGCATTCTGCCGCTGATCTGGGGAACGCTGTATATCAGCCTTGTCTCGATGCTGGTGGCGGTTCCTTTGGGCCTGTTTGCCGCGATCTATCTGGCCGAATACGCCTCGGCCCGCGCCCGCGCCTGGATCAAGCCGCTGATCGAGTTGATCGCGGGCATCCCGACCGTTGTGTTCGGCCTGTTCGCCCTTGTCACCGTCGGCCCGTTCCTGCGCGATTACATCGCCTCGCCGATGGGCTGGGGGGATAGCGGATCGTCGGTGATGACCGCCGGCCTTGTGATCGGTATCCTGAACATTCCCTTCATTTCGTCGCTGTCCGACGACATCATCAACGCCGTGCCGCAATCGTTGCGCGATGGCTCGCTGGCAATCGGCGCGACCAAATCCGAAACCGTGCGTCAGGTTGTGCTTCCGGCGGCATTGCCGGGCATCATGGGCGCGGTGTTGATGGCCGCAAGCCGTGCCATCGGCGAGACGATGATCGTCTCGATGGGGGCTGGGGCCGCCGCGCGGCTTGATCTGAACCCGTTCGAAGCGATGACCACCATAACGGTGAAAATCGTCAGCCAGTTGACCGGAGACACCGATTTCGGATCGCCTGAAACACTGGTCGCCTTTGCCCTTGGCATGACGCTGTTCGTCATCACCCTTGGCCTGAATATCCTAGCCCTCGCCATCGTGCGTAAATACCGCGAGCAATACGAATGACCGATACCCCCAAATCCGGCTCGATCTTTACGCAGACCGGGCTGATGGCCAAACGCAACGCTTCGGAAAAGCGCTTTCGCTTTTACGGGCTGGTGGCGGTGGTGGCATCGCTGATGATGCTTGCCTTCATCCTGTTCACCATCTTTTCGGCGGGGCTGTCGTCGTTCCGGCAGACCACCGTGACTTTTTCACTGGAACTGACCGAAGCAAAGCTTGACCCCAAGGGCGGGCGTGATCCGGCAAAACTGGCCAAGGTCACCACGGTTGGCTATAACAAGCTGATCGGCACAGGCTTTGCCGCCGCGATCAAGGAACACGGCATCGAGATCGAAGGCCTGACCGACAAAGACGCCGCCGGTTTCCTGTCGGACGAGGCCGCCGCAAACCTGCGCGACCGCGTGCTGGCCGACCCCACGCTGATCGGCCAAACGGTTGAAATCAACGCGCTGGTGATGGGCCGCATTGACGGCTTCATGAAGGGGCGGGTGACGGCAGAATCCGCCGCCAACGATTCCAACATCTCGGCCGAGCAACTCGCGCTGGCCAAGGCGCTGGACGACAAGGGCCTGCTGCATCTTTCGTTCAACCCCGCCTTCATCACCGGCACCGATGCATCCGACACCCGCCCCGAAGCGGCCGGTCTGGGCGTGGCCATCCTTGGTTCGGCCTATATGATGCTGCTGGTGATCGTGCTGGCGCTGCCCGTCGGCGTCGCGGCCTCAATCTACCTTGAGGAATTTGCGCCGAAGAACAAGCTGACCGATCTGATCGAGGTTAATATCTCGAACTTGGCTGCAGTGCCGTCGATTGTCTTCGGTATCCTTGGCCTTGCGATCTTCATCAACTTTGCCGGACTGCCGCAATCTTCGTCGCTGGTCGGCGCGTTGGTGCTGTCGCTGATGACGCTGCCGACCATCATCATTGCCACCCGTGCCAGCCTCAAGGCCGTGCCGCCTTCGATCCGCGATGCGGCGCTGGGGGTGGGGGCATCCAAGATGCAGACCACCTTCCACCACGTCCTGCCGCTGGCGATCCCAGGCATCCTGACCGGCGCTATCATCGGCCTTGCGCGGGCGCTTGGTGAAACCGCGCCGCTGCTGCTGATCGGCATGGTGGCCTTTGTGCGCGAATACCCCGGCGCACCTCCGGCTGGCTTTTCCGACCCTGCCTCGGCGCTGCCGGTGCAGATCTACCAATGGACCCAGCGGTCCGACCCGGCCTTTGTCGAGCGTGCCTCGGGCGCGATCATCGTTCTGCTGGTGTTCCTGCTGGTGATGAACACAACCGCAATCCTACTGCGCCGCCGTTTTGAGCGGCGCTGGTAATGGGGACGCACATGAATGACATGCGAATAGTGGAGAGGCTCGTGGAGACTCAAGGCAACAAGATCTCGGCCCGCGCGGTGCAGGTGCATTATGGCACATCGCACGCGATCAAGGATGTCGATGTTGATATTCTGGACAAGACCGTGACCGCCTTTATCGGCCCCTCGGGATGCGGCAAATCAACCTTCCTGCGCTGCCTGAACCGGATGAACGACACGATTGCCGCCTGCAAAGTGACCGGCAAGATCACGCTGGACGGGGAAGACATCTACGACGCCCGCGTCGATCCGGTGCAACTGCGTGCCAAGGTCGGCATGGTGTTCCAGAAGCCGAACCCGTTTCCGAAATCGATCTATGACAACGTGGCTTACGGCCCCAAAATCCACGGGCTGACGCGCTCCAAGGCCGAACTCGACGAGATCGTGGAAAGCTGCCTTCGCAAAGCCGCGCTGTGGAATGAGGTCAAGGATCGCCTGACTGCTCCCGGCACCGGCCTGTCGGGCGGCCAGCAACAGCGCCTGTGCATCGCCCGCGCGATTGCCACCTCGCCCGAAGTGCTGCTGATGGACGAACCCTGCTCGGCGCTTGACCCCATCGCCACGGCGCAGGTCGAAGAGCTGATCGACGAATTGCGCGACCAGTTTTCGGTGGTAATTGTCACCCACTCGATGCAGCAGGCCGCCCGCGTGTCGCAGCGCACCGCGTTTTTCCACCTTGGGAACCTGGTCGAATACGGCGAAACCGGACAGATTTTCACCAATCCGCGCGATCCCCGCACGGAATCCTATATTTCCGGCCGGATCGGCTGACGGAGACAGATATGCTCAACGAACCCCATATTGCGCGCGCCTTTGACCGCGATCTTGAGGCCGTGCAGGCCATGATCATGCGGATGGGTGGCCTGGTCGAGGCGGCACTCTCCGATGCCGCAACGGCCCTTGAGACGCAGGATAACGTTCTGGCGGAAAAGGTCCGTCTGGGCGATGCCGCGATTGACGCACTGGAAGATCAGGTCAATTCCGAATGCGCCCGCGTGATTGCGCTGCGCTCGCCTACGGCAACCGACCTTCGCACCGTGCTGACCGTGATGAAAATCGCCTCCGGCCTTGAACGCTGTGGCGACTATGCCAAGAATCTGGCCAAACGCGCGATCGTGCTGAACACCATGACCCCGATCGAAGGGGCGGCCTTTTCGATCAAGCGCATGTCGCGCCTTGTGGGCCTGTTGCTGAAAGACGCGCTGGACGCCTTCATCGCCCGCGATGCGGCTTTGGCCGAGGATGTGCGCCAGCGCGACAAGGAAGTCGATCAGCTTTACAATTCGATTTTCCGTGTCTTCCTGACCCATATGATGGAAGACCCGCGCAATATCTCGGCCTGCATGCACCTGCATTTCATCGCCAAGAACATCGAGCGTGTGGGTGACCACGCCACCGGCATTGCCGAGCAGGTGATCTATCTGGCCACCGGTGCCTTGCCCGACGAAGCACGCCCGAAGTCCGACGTGCTGTCGGAAGGTCAAATCTGATGAGCGCGGATCGTCCCCTTGTGCTACTGGTCGAAGACGAACCGGCACAGCGCGAGGTTCTGTCCTATAACCTGACGGCCGAAGGCTTCGAGGTCATGGTTGCCAGCAATGGCGACGAGGCACTTGAGGCCGTGGCGGAAACCGCGCCCGATCTGATCCTGCTGGACTGGATGATGCCGCATGTCTCGGGGATCGAGGTTTGCCGCCGCTTGAAGGCACGGCCCGAAACCCGTGGCATCCCGATCATCATGCTGTCGGCGCGGTCCGAAGAGGTGGACAAGGTGCGCGGGCTGGAAACCGGTGCGGATGATTATGTGATCAAGCCCTATTCCGTGGTCGAGTTGATGGCCCGCCTGCGCGCCCAGTTGCGCCGTGTGCGGCCCTCGACTGCGGGGATCGTGCTGGAATGGTCCGACATCCGGCTCGACCCTGAAACCCACCGCGTCTACCGTGGCGACAAGGTGCTGAAACTGGGGCCGACCGAGTTCCGCCTGCTGACCACCTTTATGGAAAAGCCGGGCCGCGTGTTTTCGCGCGAATTGCTGCTGGACCGCGTCTGGGGGCGCGACATCTACGTCGATACCCGCACTGTCGATGTCCATATCGGCCGCTTGCGCAAATCGCTTTGCGCCTTTGGCGGTGAAGACGTGCTGCGCACCGTGCGCGGCGCGGGCTACGCGCTTGGGTAAGACGTGCTCGGAAAAGGGTCCGGTGGGCCCTTTTCAGCGTCGAACGCCCCGCGCGTCGCGGGGCTGGGAATTGCGTCCGTTCATCTTGGTCTAAATACTCCCGCCGGAGGCTCCCTGCATTTGCGTCAGAGCCTCCGGCGGGGATATTTAAGAACAGATGAATGGTTAGAGCCGTGCCAGTCGTTCGGTGAGCAGGTCGAAAAAGCCGTCGGCATCGACTGAGCCTATGAACAGCGCATTGGCGGGGCGGTTGGTGACGCCCCACCAGTCCGCGACGGTCATGCCAAGGGTCAGGTCTGACTGGGTTTCGATTTCCACGTTGATATGGCGGCCTTTGAACAGATCGGGGCGGATCAGGTAGGCGATCACGGTCGGGTCATGCAGCGGGCCACCGTCGCTGCCGTATTTCTCCATATCGAAGCGTTCAAAGAAATCCGCCCATTCTGCGGCGACGCGACCGACTTCGGTGTTCAACCCGCGAAAGGCTTCAACGCGGGCGCGGGTGGTCAGCACCTTGTGGGTGACATCCAGCGGCATCACCACCAGCGGCACGCCGGATTTGAACACGATTTCAGCGGCTTCGGGATCGACGTAGATGTTGAATTCGGCGGCGGGGGTGATGTTGCCGACCTCGAAATAGGCGCCGCCCATCAGCACGATCTGCTGCACGCGGCCCACCACATCGGGGGCTTGCAGGAAGGCTTGCGCGATATTGGTCAGGGGACCAAGCGGGCAGAGCGTGACGGTGTGGGCAGGCTCGCGCCGCAGGGTTTCGATGATGAACTCGACGCCGTGCTGGGTTTGCAGGGGCATGGTCGGCGCTGGCAGGTCGGGGCCGTCGAGGCCGGTTTTGCCGTGGACATGTTCTGCTGTGACCAACTTGCGTTTCAGCGGGCGGTCGCAACCGGCGAAAATCTTGGTTGCCGTCTTGCCAGACAGTTCCACAATCTTGCGGCTGTTCAGTTCCGTCAGCGGCAGCGGCACGTTTCCGGCCACGGCGACCACGCCAAGCACGTCAAGGTCCTCGGGCGAGGCGAGGGCCAGCAGGATCGCAAAGGCGTCGTCCTGTCCGGGGTCGGTGTCGATGATGATCTTGCGCGGGCTGTGGGTCATGGGGTGGCTCCTGTTGCCCGCCCAAGAAACGACAGCCCGCGCGATTTGTCCATCCGGTCAAACGTGAAGATTTGGCCGGTCAAACGCAGATCAGATCAGCCGTCGAAATCGACTTCCTCGATCAGTTTCAGCGCGGCCGGACGTTGGGCGGCCACATCCGCCAGCGGCAGGCTGTCGGCCGTGAACGCACCCCAGCTTTTCACCAGTTCCGAACGTTCGACGCCAGCCTTCACGGGGAATTCGTGGTTGGTCTCGGCATAGATTTTCTGGGCGGCGTCCGTTGACAGCCATTCCATCAGTTTCAGCGCGGCGTCATGGTTCGGGGCGGCCTTGGTCATGGCGATGCCCGAGACGTTCATATGCGTGCCGCTGTTTTCGAACTGCGGGAACACGATCCGCACCGAGTTTGCCCATTCGGTCTGCTCGGGGTCAGCCAGCATCTGCCCCATGTAATAGGTGTTGCCCACCGCGATGTCGCACTCGCCTGCCCAGATCGCCTTGACCTGATCACGGTCGCCGCCGTCGGGTTTGCGCGCAAGGTTGGCCTTCACGCCTTCCAACCAAGCCTTTGTATAGTCCGCGTCATGGTGCGCCAGCACGGCTGCTGTCAGCGCCACGTTATAGTCATTGGTGCCGGAACGGGTGCAGATGCGGCCCTTCCACTTGTCCGAGGCAAGGTCTTCGTAGGTGGTCACCTCACCATCCTTCACGCGGTCCTTGCTGGCATAGACGATCCGGGCGCGGGTGGTCAGGCCGAACCACTGGTTGCCCGGATCGCGGTATTCGGCGGGAATATTGGCGTTCAGGATGTCGGATTGAACGGGTTGGGTCACGCCTGCGTCCACCACCTGCATCAGGCGGGCCACATCGACCGTCAGCACCAGATCGGCGGGCGAACGATCACCCTCGGCCACCAGACGCTCGGCCATGCCCTTGTCAACGAAGGCCACGTTCACCGCGATACCGGTTTCGGCGGTAAAGGCATCCAGCAGCGGCTGGATCAGTTCGGGCTGGCGGTGCGAGTAGATGTTCACCTCATCGGCGAAGGCGGGCAGGGCGGTCGAGGCCATGGCAAGGGCGATCAGGGAAAGGCGTGTCATCTGTTGAGTCCTTTTGTCGGAAATCTTGCGGCTGTTAAACATGAGTCTTTTAGTCAGGTCAATACCTGACTAAAAGACTTTGGAAAATTTCCACACGGTCTCAGCCCTTCAAAACCGCCTTCTCCTCGGCCTTGGCGCGGTTCCACAGCGCGTCCATTTCCTCAAGATCGCTTTGGTCGGGGGTTTTACCGTCCTCTGCCAGCCAGTCCTCGATCCGGCCAAATCGGCGGGTGAATTTGGCGTTGGCGCTTCGCAGGGCGGCTTCGGGATCAACCTTCAGGTGCCGCGCAAGGTTGGCCATGACGAACATCAGATCGCCGAATTCCTCGACCACCTCGGCTTCGGTCAGGGCTTCACGGGCTTCGACAAGTTCGGCGGCTTCTTCGGCGATCTTGGCCACCACCTCATCCGTCGAAGGCCAGTCGAACCCCATACGGGCGGCGCGCTTTTGCAGCTTTACCGCGCGGGTCAGGGCGGGCAGGCCAAGCGCCACCCCGTCCAGCACCCGTGCTGGCCCGCGCTCTGCCGCCTTGATCTTTTCCCAGTCGGCGGTCTGCTGTTCGGCGGATTTGTCACGGCTGTCGGTGCCGAACACATGCGGATGCCGCGCAACCATCTTGTCGGAAATCGCCCGCACCACGGCGTCAAAGCCGAAAAGCCCCGCCTCTTCGGCCATTTGCGCGTGATAGACCACCTGCAACAGCAGATCGCCCAGTTCGGATGGCAACTCGTCCCAAGCCTTGCGCGCGATGGCATCGGCCACCTCATGCGCCTCTTCGATCGTGTAGGGCACGATGCTGGCAAAGTCCTGCTCGATGTCCCACGGGCAGCCCGTCTGCCGGTCCCGCAGCCGCCGCATGATCTCGCGCAACCGGTCGATCCCGCCATCAGGGTCACGCACAAGTTGATCGGAGGCGGCGTCAGAATGGGGCAGGGGCATTGCCGTTCCCTTCAAGATAAGATTTGATCAAAGGCAAGCAGTCAGGAGACTCCCATGCCCGTTCTCAACCGTATCGCCGCTTATGCCGAAGAAATGAAGGGCTGGCGCCAGCATTTGCACGCGAATCCGGAACTCGCCTTCGAATGTCATAACACCGCCGCCTTCATCGCCGACCGCCTGCGCGAGATCGGCGTGGACGAGATTCACACCGGCATCGCCAAGACCGGTATCGTCGCGATCATCAACGGCAGCGCCGAAGGCCCGACCATCGGCCTGCGCGCCGATATGGACGCGCTGCCGATCGAGGAAATCACCGGCAAGGACTATGCCTCGACCATCCCCGGCAAGATGCATGCCTGCGGCCATGACGGCCATGTGACCATGCTGCTGGGGGCCGCGAAATATCTGGCCGAGACGCGGCGCTTTGCGGGGCGGGTGGCGCTGCTGTTCCAACCTGCCGAGGAGGACGGCGGCGGCGGTCAGGTCATGGTGCAGGAAGGCGTCATGGACCGTTTTGACATCAAACAGGTTTACGGTATCCACAACGCGCCCAACATCCCCTTCGGCCATTTCCAGACCACGCCGGGGGCGCTGATGGCCTCGGTCGATACGGCCTTTGTCTATATCACCGGCAAGGGCGGCCATGGCGCCACGCCGCATGATTGCGTCGATCCGGTGGTGGCGGTGGTCGGCATGGTGCAAGCCCTGCAGACCATCATCCCGCGCAATATCTATGCCTTGGATGAGGCGGTGCTGTCTGTCACGCAAATCCACACCGGCACGGCGTCGAACATCATCCCCGAAGAGGCGATGTTCTGCGCCACCATCCGTTGCTTCAAACCCGACGTACGGGCGATGCTGAAAAAACGCTTCTACGAGATCGTCGAAGGCCATGCCGCCGCCTTCAACGTCACCGCGCGGATCGATTACGACTGGGGATACCCTGCCACCATCAACCACCCCGACGAGGCCGCCTTTGCCACCGAAGTCGCCGCCGAGGTCGTTGGTCCCGATGCGGTCGACGGCAACTCCAACCGTGAAATGGGGTCCGAGGATTTCTCCTACATGCTTGAGGCCCGCCCCGGTGCCTATCTCTTTATGGGAACCGGTCCCGGCGCGGGGTTGCACCACGCCGCCTTTGACTTCAACGATGAGGCCGCCCCCGTGGGCGCGTCCTTCTTCGCCAGACTGGTCGAACGCGCGCAGCCTTTGCCGTAATCTGCCGCAAGACAGCGCGCTGAACCCGCGTTAGCATGGGTGGCACCTGACAGGAGTTCGCCCATGTTCCGCGCAGCCTTTGCCCTATGCCTGCTTGCCAGCCCCGTGCTGGCAAATGAATTCGTGCAGTTCCATTCGCCCTCGGGCAATATCCACTGCGCCATCTCGACGGGCGAATGGAACAACGCGCGCTGTGATATTTTCGAATATACCCCCAGCTTTCGTATTCAGCCGAATTGGTGCGAGTTTGACTGGGGCGGTTCCTTCTCGGTCGATCTGGACAGCCGCAAGGGCGAGGTCGCCTGCGTCTCGGATACCGTCGCCAACGAGGACGGGCTAGAGCTGGACTATGGAAAAACCCTGTCCTTGGGCGGGTTTAGCTGCACCTCCGAGAAAACCGGCATGACCTGTACCAACCCCGCAGGCCACGGTTTTACCATCGCCAAGGCAAGACAGAAAATCTACTGACAGCATTTGATCAAAAATATCTGGCATTTTGGGCCGGTTTGGCTATGGTCGGGGTGGATATTGAATGGAGATTCAAAATGACCGGCCTGCCCAATACCTCCGCCTTCGATCTGGATCGCGCCCATGTGCTGCACCCTTGGGCCAATTTCGGCCCGTTCGAGACCGAAGGCTCGCTGGTGATCACGCGCGGGCAGGGGGCCAAACTGTGGGATGCCGAGGGGCGGGAATATTTCGATGCGGTGGGGGGGATGTGGTGCACAAACATCGGCCTTGGCCGCCGCGAGATGGCGGATGCAATTGCCGAACAGGCCGAGAGGCTGGCCTTCTCCAATACCTTCGTCGATATGACCAACGACCCTTCGGCGCGTCTGGCGGGCAAGCTGGCGGAACTTGCGCCCGGTGATCTGAACCGCGTGCATTTCACCACCGGAGGGTCAACGGCAGTGGATACGGCGGTGCGGGTGGTCAGCTATTACCACCATGCGCGCGGCAACCCTGACAAAACCGACATCGTTGCGCGGGAAAATTCCTACCACGGCTCGACTTACCTCACGCAATCGGTGGGCAAGCGCAACGGCGACCGGATCGAGGAGTTTCGCTACAAAACCGACGGCATCCACCACCTAAGCTGCCCCAACCCCTACCGCCGCCCCGACTGGATGAGCGAGGCGCAGTTCTGCGATCACCTGATCGCCGAGTTCGAGGCGCTGATCGCAAAGGTCGGTGCCGACCGCATCGGCGGATTTATCGCGGAACCGATTCAGGCCTCGGGCGGGATCATCATCCCCCCCGAAGGCTATCTGCGCCGGATGTGGGAGGTTTGCCAGCGCCACGACATTCTGTTCATCGCGGATGAGGTGGTGACCGCCTTTGGCCGCATCGGCCACTGGTTCGCCAGCCTGTCCGAATTCGGCGTGCAACCCGACATGATCACATCGGCCAAAGGCCTGACCTCCGGCTACCTGCCGCTGGGCGCGCTGATCCTGTCCGACCGGATCTGGGCCGCAATGGCGACAGGCGGTCACCGCTGGTTCACCACGGGCCTGACCTATTCCGGCCATCCGGTCTCTTGTGCCGCTGGCCTGAAGAATATCGAGATCATGGAACGCGAGGGCCTGCTGGAAAACACCACCAAGGTTGGAACCTATTTCCAGTCCCGTCTCAAGGCTTTGGAAACCCTCCCCCTCGTCGGAAACGTGCGCGGGCGTGGCCTGATGCTCTGCGTGGAAAGTGTGGCCAATCAGACCACCAAAGAGCTGCTGCCCGATTGGGTGAACGAATCCAAACGCATCTCGAACGTGGCCGAATCCCTCGGCCTGATCGTGCGGCCCATCGGCCATCTGAACGTGATGTCCCCGCCCCTGATCATCACCGAAAGCGATGTCGATTTCATCGCCGAAACACTGGAAACCGCAATCCGTCGCGTCACCGACGATCTGACGCGCGAAGGCATCCGCTTGGGCTGACCCCGCGAAGGGTGCGTGCAAAGCACGCCACCCTACCCTTCGGGGCGACACATGCGCCCGGCTCCAAGGGTCTGCGCCTGCCAAAGCGCGGGGCCTCCGGCGGGAGTATTTGGGCCAAGATGAAGCCGCGCGTTTCATCTTGGCGCAAATACTCCCCGCGGAGCGCCCCGCAGGTCCACCCCGCAACCCGTTCTGGATAGGGGGTAGGGTGCGTGATTTCACGCACCGCACGGCTTGACAGGATTGCTGCGGTCGCGTCCTTTAGCAGCACCGGATCCGCGCGTCTCCGGCCCGCTTACGGGAAAAAGACGTCAGCGTGAAAATCCCCGAGAATTCCATGGCCCTAGAAGATGCCAAATCCGAAGTCGATACCGCTTTCACCCGCAAAGGCCTGCGCGGCTATGCGTTCGAGAACGCTTTTGCCGGTGCCACCTCATTCCTGCGCCGCACCTATACCAAGGACCTGACCGGCGTTGATCTGGCTATCACCGGCGTGGCCTTTGATCAGGCGGTGACGCACCGCACCGGCACGCGCTTTGGCCCCCGCGCCATCCGCGAGGCTTCCAGCCTGCAGCCCTATGATCCGCCCTATGGCTGGCCCACCAACCCGCTTGAGGACATGTCTGTCATCGACTACGGCGATCTGGCGTTCGACTATGCCAAGACTGCAGATTTCCCCGAAACCCTGACCGCCCATATCCGCCACATCCTGTCGGCGGGGGCAGGCACTGTCACCCTTGGCGGTGATCACTACATCACCTTTCCGATCCTCAAGGCCTATGCCGAGAAATTTGGCCCGCTTGGCGTGATCCATTTCGACGCCCATTCGGACCTCTGGCCCGATGACGATCTGACCCGCATCGACCACGGCACCATGATGTACAAGGCGGTCAAGCAAGGCTATGTCGATCCCAAACGCTCGGTCCAGATCGGCATCCGCACCACGACCGAGGATTATCTCGGCGTCCATGTCATCGACGCGCGCGAGGTGCATGAGAATGGCACCGCCGCCGCTGTCGCCAAGGCCAAGGATATTGTGGGCGATCAGCCGACCTATCTGACCTTCGACATCGACGCACTGGATCCGTCGGTAGCCCCCGGCACCGGCACGCCGGTCTGGGGTGGCCTTCATTCCTGGCAAGCCGCCGCCATGCTGCGTGATCTGGCTGGCATCAACATGGTCGGCGGCGATATTGTCGAGGTCTCGCCCCCCTATGACACCACAGGGGCCACCGCCATCGCAGGCGCGCATGTCGCCTATGAGCTGATCTGCCTCTACCACTGGGCCAAGACCCAACGATGATGAAACCCATAAGCCTCGCCGTCCTGATCGCTTTGGCGGGGCTTATGGCCTATGTCCGGTTTGCCCCCGTCACCGCCGCCCTGTGGCATATCGATCTGACCAGCCGCCCCGCGCCCGTGACAACGCCCAGCCCCGATAGGGTCACGCAGCTGCGAAACGGAGCCTATACCGACACCACCGCTTCGCTCGCCAGAATTGACGCCGTCGCCCTTGCCACCCCGCGCACCCGCCGTATCGCCGGTACTTCCGCCGAGGGTCGCATCACCTATGAAACCCGCAGCCTGATCTGGGGCTTTCCTGATTACACCACCGCGCAATCCACGCCCCAAGGCACCCTGATCTTCGCCCGCCAGCGCTTTGGCGGCAATGACTGGGGCGTCAACGCCGCCCGCCTGCGCGACTGGTTGGCCAAGCTCTGACCGCTTCCCCCGATCCTCTTCGCAAAAATATCCTCGGGGGTCCGGGGGGAGAAGCCCCCCGGCGGCAGCCCCTTGACCAACCCTTCGCAATTCTTCAAACCCGCGCGCATGGTTCCGTTAGAAAAACTCGCCCAGATCACCCAGCGTTTCGAGTTTCTCGAAGCCAAGCTCAATGCCGGTGCATCGCCCGCTGAAATCGCCACGCTCAGCCGTGAATATTCCGATCTGAAGCCCGTGGCCGATGAAATCGCCGCCTATCGCCGCGCGCTGGATGATCTGGCCGAGGCCGAGATTATGCTGGCCGATCCGGAAATGCGAAGCTTGGCCGAGGATGAACTGCCCGCCCTCAAGGCTCGCATCCCTGAGATGGAGGCACGGCTGCAACTGGCGCTCTTGCCGAAAGACGCGGCTGATGCGCGCCCTGCGATCCTTGAAATCCGCCCCGGCACCGGTGGCGATGAGGCGGCTCTGTTCGCGGCAGACCTGTTGCGGATGTATCAGCGCTATGCCGAGAAAATGGGCTGGAGCTTTGAAATCCTTGAACAACAAGACAGCGAGCTTGGCGGGATCAAGGACGTCTCTGTCCATATCCAAGGTGAAGGCGTCTTTGCGAAACTGAAATTCGAATCCGGCGTTCATCGCGTGCAGCGCGTGCCGGAAACCGAGGCTCAGGGACGCGTGCATACCTCTGCCGCTACTGTGGCCGTTCTGCCCGAGGCGGAAGAGGTTGATCTGCAAATCCCCGCCTCTGACATCCGCATTGATACCATGCGCGCGTCAGGGGCAGGGGGGCAGCACGTCAACACCACCGACTCGGCGGTGCGGATCACCCACTTACCGACAGGCATCATCGTGACATCGGCGCAGAAATCGCAGCACCGCAACCGCGAGATGGCGATGCAAGTGCTGCGCGCACGGCTGTATGATCTGGAGCGCGCCCGTGTTGATGACGCCCGCGCGGCGGACCGCAAGGCGCAGGTCGGCTCGGGCGATCGGTCGGAACGCATCCGCACCTATAACTTCCCGCAAGGCCGCATGACCGACCACCGCATCAACCTGACGCTCTATTCTTTGGGCCAAGTGATGCAGGGCGATCTGGGCGAGGTGATCGACGCGCTGGTGGCCCACGATCAAGCCACCAAGCTGGCCGAGATGGAAGGATGATCCCCAAGCCCGTGACGGCGGCCGAGGCCCTGCGGGCCGCCCTGCCGCGCCTGCAGGCCGCAGGCATTGAAACCGCCGCCCGCGATGCCCGTGTGCTTTTGGCCCATGCGATGGGCATTGCCGCCGACCGGCTGACCCTGCATCTGCCCGATCCGCTGACCGATCAGGCGCAAGCCGCCTATGGCGCTGCCATTACCGCCCGCATGCAGCATCAGCCCGTCGCCCAGATCACCGGTCAGCGCCTGTTCTGGGGCCGCAGCTTTCACGTCACCCATGACACGCTGGACCCGCGCCCCGAAACCGAAATCCTTGTGGCCGAGGCGCTGTCGCGGCCCTTCCTCAAAGTGCTGGATCTAGGCACCGGAACCGGCTGTATCCTGCTGTCCTGCCTTGCCGATATGCCGATGGCGCAGGGGGTTGGTGCGGATATTTCTGAAAAAGCGCTGGCGGTGGCGCAGGAAAACGCCGACCGGTTGGGCCTGTCTGGCCGCGCCCGCCTGATCCAGTCTGACTGGTGTGCGGCCATTCCGGGGCGGTTCGATCTGATTGTCTCGAACCCGCCCTATATTGCCGTAGACGAAATGGCGGGCCTGTCGCCCGATGTGTTGCGCTGGGAACCCCATGCCGCGTTGACCCCCGGCGGTGATGGTCTGGCCGCCTATCGCATCCTTGCGGTGCAAGCCCCGGCCCGGCTGATGAATGGCGGGCGGCTTTTGCTGGAAATCGGCCCGACACAGGCCGCCGCCGTTACCGCGCTGCTGGCCGCGCAGGGGCTGGAGAACATCCGCACCCTGCAAGATCTTGATGGCCGTGACCGCGTGGTGGTGGCGCAAAAGCCCGCCGATCCTGACAGTTGTGGCACGCTCTAGCCTGCAAAAGCAGGATTTCGCAAGAAAGCCCTTGTCACAGCGCCCCCCCTGTGATTATTGAATCCCACGCGACCGGGGGCTTTTGCCCCTGATAGGCGCGGAACCCCGGACTTTCCTTCCTTGCCCCTTCTGGGGTGTCGGCCTTGAAGGGTCAGACATGGGATCAAGCCGGACCATCTGGATCAAAGGTAAAGATGCGCTCTTCCAAGTCTCGTTCGCGTTCGAAGACGAACCGCCCGCGCACCCTCGGCAATATCATCAACCGTGTCTTCGACAGCTCTGGCCCCGAAGGCAAGGTGCGTGGAACGCCGCAGCAGATCATCGAAAAATACCAGATGCTCGCCCGCGACGCGCAACTGTCGAATGACCGCGTTGCCGCCGAGAATTTCCTGCAGCACGCCGAGCATTATACCCGCCTGCTTGCCGAAGCGCAGCGTGAGATGGCCGCCGAACAGGAACAGCGTCAGCAGCAGCAAGCCAGCAATGGCAATGGCAACCGTGATCGTCAGGGCGACTACCGTCCTGAACGCGATTACCGCCCCGAACCGCGTGGCGATCAGTCCGAGTCTGACCAGCCCTACACCAGCGGCTTTGCCGTTGTGGATGAGGACGAAAACACGCTTGTCGAACTGCCCGAGGCCACGCGCCCGCAGCAGCCCCGCCGTGACGACTATCGCCGCGATGACAACCGCCGCAACGAAGGCCGCCGCGATGACCGTCCTCGTGACGATCGGCCCCGTGATGACCGGCCCCGTGACGAAGCGCCCCGCGAAGATCGCGCCCGTGATGACCGCCCCCGCGAAAACCGCGACTCGCAGCAACCCCGTGCCGAGCAGCCCCGCCGTCAGGAAAACCGCCGCGATGACCGCCCGCGTGAACAGCGCCCGCCGCGCCATGATCCGTCACGGCAAGAGCAGCCGCGCATCGAACAGCCCCGGTCTGAGCCGACGCGTTCTGAACAGCCGCGTTCGGAACACCCCCGCGCCGCGGAGCAACCCCGCAAAGAGCAACCGCCCGTCGAACAGCCGCGCGTAGAGCCAGAGCTTCCGCGCTTTGAATCTCCAGCTGCCGTGGTGGCGCAGGTTGAAAAAGCTGCCGCAGCGCCAAGGGTCCGCGCCCCCAAAGCCGATGCAAAACCCGAGGCCAAGGCGGAAGATGCCGCACCCAAGCCCACCCGCGCCCCGCGCGCGAAAAAGCCGGTGGCCAAAGCAGAGCCCGAAGCATCAAACGAAGTTACAGAATAACAAAAAGGCCCGCCGGTTTGGCGGGCCTTTTGCTATCCGGCCACCACGCGGGCCAAGGCGCAAAATCGCTCCAGCGATATTTCTTCGGCCCGCGCCGTCGGCTCGATTCCCGCTGCCACCAACTGCGCCTCGATGTCCGGTCCCATCCCCTTCAGCGAAGACCGCAGCATCTTGCGGCGCTGGTTGAAGGCCATCGCAGTGATCCGGTTCAGCACCGCCTCATCCGCCGGATAGCGCGGCTGCATCAGACGCGTCAGATGCACCACCGCCGAATGAACCTTGGGCGCGGGCGTAAATGCTTCGGGGGGCAGCACCAGCACGATCTTCGCATCGCAGCGCCACTGCGCCAACAGCGCCAGCCGCCCGTAATGCTCGGTCCGTGGCTTGGCCACGATCCGCTCGGCCACTTCTTTCTGGAACATCAAGGTCAGGCTGTCCCAGAACGGCGGCCAGACCTTGGGCGTCAGCCAGCGGATCAGCAGTTCCGTCCCGACATTATAGGGCAGGTTGGCGATGACCCGCACCGGGGCTGTCAGATGCGCCAGCGCGTCCACCTCCAGCGCATCGCCGTTAATCACCTCAAGCCGTCCCGGATAGGCGGCGGCAATCTCGGCCAGCACGGGCATGCAGCGCGGGTCTTTCTCGACCGCAAGCACCCGCCGCGCGCCTTCCACCAACAGCCCGCGCGTCAGACCACCGGGGCCGGGGCCAACCTCCAGCACATCGCAGATCGACAGATCCCCGGCTGATCGCGCAATCTTGGCGGTCAGGTTCAGATCCAGCAGAAAATTCTGCCCCAACTGCTTTTTCGCCACCAGATCATGCGCGCGGATCACCTCGCGCAGAGGCGGCAGCCCATCAAGTGTCGCCATAACCCACCCCTGCCATAGAAGATTTTTCGGACGAAAAATCTTCGGTGCCGAAAAATTTTTGGACGAAAATTTTTCTCATCCCCGCGCCGCAGCCATATCTGCCGCCATCCGCAGCGCCGCAATCAGACTGTCAGGCTTGGCGATGCCCTTGCCCGCAATATCGAATGCCGTGCCATGATCGGGCGAGGTCCGCACAAAGGGCAGGCCCAGCGTCACATTCACACCGCCATCGAAATCCAGCGTCTTGATCGGGATCAGGGCCTGATCGTGATACATGCAGATCGCCACATCATACCCCGCCCGCGCGCGCGCATGGAACATCGTATCGGCCGAGGCTGGCCCCGCCAGATCAAAGCCTTCGGCCCGCATCCGCGCCAGAACCGGCGCAATCAGGGTGATTTCCTCTTGCCCCATCGCGCCACCTTCGCCCGCATGCGGGTTCAGCCCTGCCACCGCAAGCCTTGGCCGCGCAAGCCCGAAATCGCGGCGCAAACCGGCGTCGGTGATGCGGATTGCCGCCTCCAGCAGATCTGCCGTCAGCGCCTTTGGCACTTCCGCCAGCGGGATATGGATGGTCACCGGCACCACGCGCAGCTGCGGGCTGGCCAGCATCATCACCACTTCGCAGCCCCCCGCCAGATGGGCCAGAAACTCGGTATGGCCGGGAAAAGCAAAGCCTGCGCCATCCTTCAGCGCCTTTTTGTGGATCGGTGCCGTGCAGATGGCCGAGGCCGCACCCGCCTGCACCAAGGCCACCGCGCGTTCAATTACCGCAATCACAGCCGCCGCATTTTCGGGCGCTGGCTGACCGTGCAGGGCAGGGGCCGCAAAATCATGCCGCAACACGGGCAGCAGATGCGCTGGCACCGCAACCGCCTGTGACGGATCGCTGATTTCGGCAATCGGGGTGGCTTGCGGCAGATGGCGCGGATCGCCGATCCAGAAGAACGGCACAGCAGCGCCCAAGGCAGCACGGGCCGCCACGGCCAATTCCGGCCCAACCCCGGACGGCTCGCCACAGGTCAGGGCAACAGGGGCATGAGGCATGGTCACGGCTCGCGGATGATGGCTTCCGAGCGCAACTCTTCCATGTAGACTTCGGCAAGGGCGGCAAGGCGCTGGTTGAGCAGTTGCGCGCGCACGTCCTCGCGCAGCGGCACAAGCGCCTTGTCATAGCCACGATTGCACAGCATCAGGAAAACCTGATAGCCGCTGCGCTGCAGGGCGGTTGTGCTTTCGCCCACGTCCAGCAGCGTCAGCGCCGCAGAAATATCCGACGGCACCGCCGAAAGCGGCAGGCTGTCGCGTTGCAAACGGTCCTCGGGCAAGCCTTTGGCCACCGTGTAAAGGTCATCGCAGGTGTCGACGCGGGCGCGCAAGGCCGCAGCATCTTCGCCCGCGGGCATCAGGAATTGCGCGTATTCCAGCACCAATTCACCGGGACCAGAGAGTTGCTCGTCGCTGATGGCGTGCATCTTGTAGAGCACGACACGATCTTCCATCACCACCGGTTCCGAAACCTCGTCCGGTTTCAGGCGGCGCACCACGGAAATCGCATCCTCGGGCAGCGAGGTCAGGCGCTGTTTGGCCAGATGCCCACCATTGCCCGCAGTCGGCCCCGCCGAATGGGCGCGGGCGGCGGCCTCGAAATCGCCTTTGACCGACAAGTCGATCTTCAGCCTGCGCGCCAGTGCCAGCGCGGCATCCCGTCCGTTCCCGGTGGCCGGAATCACGATTTCGGAGACATCCACCTGAGGCACCGAAAGCGGCACATAGCCCGCCAGCGCGCGGTCGATATCGGCTTCGGATATTGTGATGCCCGGGCCAAACTTGCCACGCACAACATCACGCCACACCAGACCGGACTTGATGAAATCGCGGAAAGACTCCGAATCCATACCGGCCTGCCCGATCGCCTCGACGAACTGCTCCGGGGTCAGGTTGGCCCGCGCCGCGAATTCCTCCATCCCCGCAAGAATTTGTTCGGGTGTGACGGTGACGCCAAACTGCTCGCCGATCCACAGTTGCAACTTGTCCTGCGTCAGCCCCCTAAGGGCCTCTTCCACCGGATCGCCCGGCTGGCGCAGCAGGGTCAGGAAAATCACCCGCTGGTCCAGCTCGTATTGCGAGATCACCTTGTCATTGATGATCCGCACCGGCGCGAAGGGACTGCTTTGTGCTGCGGCAGCCTGCGCCAGACCAAGGGCAAAAGCCGCCCCCAGCAGGGTTCGGGTCACACGCTTCAGGTTCGAAATCGCGGGCTGTGTCATCATGGCCTGCCGTCGTCCGTTTCTTGTTCCAGCGGTCCTGCCGCCTGATCCTGCTTTACGGGTCCGGCCTAGCGGCGGCATTGGCGGGATGGTCCCGCCTCGCTGCCCGCACCGAACCCCAAGAGTTCGACCGAAAGGCCGAAATCCGTTGTAGGCGTCACACTAGTCGAGGACGTGAAGCGACGCGAGAGAGAAAGATCGACCAGCAGACATTCGTTCTTGAAGGTCAGGCCCAAACCCGCCTTTGCCATGCGCTCGGCCTCGAAGTCATAGCGGCTGGCGGCGCGCGCGGTCCATGC
Source organism: Rhodobacterales bacterium RIFCSPHIGHO2_02_FULL_62_130 (assembly GCA_001828855.1). Classification (GTDB taxonomy): domain Bacteria; phylum Pseudomonadota; class Alphaproteobacteria; order Rhodobacterales; family Rhodobacteraceae; genus Cypionkella. The sequence goes on from MHZT01000034.1 coordinate 379,152, forward strand.
CGGGGCAAGCTGCAGGCTGCCGTCCAGCGTCAGTTCTGCCGTAGGCAAGGGCCGGTTCTCGGCCGTATCCGCCGCGACATGCACATAGCCTGCCGCGATACCGTATTTTTCCGCCGTCACCGCCAGTTTGACCTCGGCCTTGCTGATCGCCAGACCGTCATCCAGCAAGAAGCGGTTCGAGAGCTTTACCCCGCCCGCCAGATCAAGCTGCGTCGTCGCAAGCCAGTCCGACGCCAGCCCGTCCAGCCCCGAGGCAAGGCTGAAATCGCCCCCCGTATCGGCGCGCACCACCCGTCCGACCGTCACGCCCAATGTCCAGCCCGCAGGATCAACCCGCAGATAGTTGACACCCAGATTGGCGCGCAGCCCCTGTTCCGTCTCGTCCCAGCCCGGAAAGCGGTTCAGCGCAAACAGATTGCCCTCGTCAAATTCCACAAGCGCGGAATCTTCGGCGGTTGCAAAACCGTCCGACCCGACCGAGGCCGCAATCTGCGCCACAGGTTCAAGAATATGGGCGACGCCGCCTGTCCCTGTCTTGACCAAAGGCCAGCGCAATTCGACCGCAGCCGTGCCATGACCGCGCCCGTAGGTGCCGGTGTTAAGCGCGGTATCCTGACGGATACCATAGAGATCCGCGCCGGCCTCGGCCAAAGCGCCCAGCACCATCCCGTTCGACAGCACCCAAGAACGGTCCCAATCCGCCCGGACCGAGGCACGCGCCACATCACGCCCGTCGGCAATACCATCGCCATTGCCGTCAACCGGTGAATCCGAGGCGCGATTGTGCGAATGGGTCTGGAAGGTCAGCCCGCCTTGGCCGCCCAGAAGGTCAAAGCGACTTTCGTGGGTGAAATCGCTGATCAGCCCCGGCAGGGCTTCGTTGATATCGGTATCGCGCAGCGAGTGCAGCCCGATCACCCGCCCCGAGATGTATTGATCCCGCTGCACCCGCGTCACTTCGATCCGGCTGTCCAGACGGTCGGCTTCAGAATAGCCGTAATCCAGCAGATAGCCCGGATCGCTGACCAGAATTCCCTTGAAACTCAGCCGGAAATCATGGGGCAGGGTGAAAAGACCCTCTGCCGCCAGATAGGCCCGCATATCCCCGGGGCGGATGTCATCGCGCGACACCGCGCCGGTCAGGGTCAGATTGCCGGTGGCAAAGGCCTGACGATATCGCAACTCAACCGTGCGACCGTTCTTGGTCGAAAGGTAAGGCGTCAGCAGCAGATCGCGGTGTTTCCCCAAAGTGATGAAGTAAGGCAGCTTCAGCCCCGTCCCCAAGGTCGAGGTGGTGCGGAACACCGGCAGCATGAAGCCCGTCGCCCGGGTCAGCGTCGGGTCCGGCATCCGCAGACGCGGCACGTAGAACACCGGCAAGCCCGCCACCCGCAACTGCGCGTGATCAAAATAAAGCTGGCGCTCTTGCTGGTCATGCACCACGCGTTTGGCACGGATTTCCCACAGCGGTGTCGTGCTGCCTGCACAGACCTTGCAGCTTGAGGCCACAACGCGGTTCAGCGCCGAATAACGCCCGTCCACCCGTTGCAACTCCGCCGCCGCCAGTTGCAACTGCTCGTTCAGCACCAGCCGCGCGCTGATCATCAGCCCTTCGGTCAGGTCCGCGCTCAGTTCCGCCTGATCCGCCAGAATCACCGTATCCTTGCCATCGGTCAGCAGGATCGGCCCGCTGATCTGCAACTGCCCTGTTGCCTGATCATACAGGATCTTGCTGGCGGTCAGGCGCTGGCCCTTGAAGAAAATCTCGATATGCCCCTCGGCTAGCAGCACCGAAGTGCCTTGCACCGATACGGAATCCGCAATCAGCGTGGCCCTGTCCTGGGCGCCTGCGGGCTGGCCCAGCAGGCACAGCGCGGTCAAAAGGGCGGCAAGGCTATGGCGCATCAGCCATCCTCCAGATGCAACAGCAGGCCCAGCGCCATCAGAACGGCACCAAGCGGCGGCGACCAAGCAGCGACCAGAACCGGAATCTGGCCGTTTTCACCCAGCACCTGTGCAAAGTTGCGTAGGAAGAAAATCAGAAAGCCCCCCATCAGCGCCAGCAGCACCATGCTGCCGGTTTTCCCGAACCGTGCATGACGCATTGTAAAGCCCGCTGCAATCAGCACCATCGCGGATAGCAGCAAAGGTGTGGCCATTTCCATCTGAAACCACACTTGGTAGCTGCGGGCCGAGAATCCGGCCTTTTCCAAGCCCCGAATATAGGCCGGAAGGTTCCAGAACGCCACCGCCGAAGGTGTGCCGAAACTGTCGCGCAGCCGGTCTTGCGTCATATCGGTGGGCAGGTGCAGCGGCTCGGCCACGGTCACCGCATCCCGTTCGGGGTTATCGCCTGCCAAGTCCCAGCGTTTGGCCTTGTCCAGCACCCAGAACCCCGGCTCCAGCCGCGCCGTTTCGGCGGTGATCCGTTGGGTCGGCGGGCCGCCGTTCACAAAGGTCAGAAAGGTCACATCATAGAGAACCGTGCCGTCGGCATTGGCCCGCGCGGCCTGAATCACGCTTTGCCCGCTGGCATCGCCCTGCCGCAGCCACAGCCCTTCGGCGCTGATCGACAGGATCGATCCGTCCCCCTGATCCATCGCGGCCGACAGCGCGTCATATTCCTTCGACGTGGCCGCAACCAAGGGATTCAACACCGCCACCGCCAGCGCACCAAGGATCAGCGCCGTCGCCACCGGTGCCATCAGAAACCGCAAGCCAGACCTACCCGCCGCCCGCACCACCACCAGCTCTGACGATCGCGCCAGCGCCAGAAACAGCGCAATCGCTGACAGGATCATCACCAGCGGCAAGATCTGATACAGGCTTTCCGGCACCGACAAGGCCGACAGATAGACCGCCTTGCCCATCGAAATGCCCGCGCCAGCGTGGCGGCGCAACTGATCGATCACCTCGATCAACATCAGGATGCCCAGAAACACCCCGAACACCAGCGTGAACATCCCCAGAAACTTGCGCGCGATATAGAACGACAGGATCATGCCGCCACCTGCCGCATCTGCCCCGCCCGCCGCCGCATCTGCCTTGGCCGTTGCGACAGCCAGATGATGCCAAAGGCCATCCCCGCCCCGATCACCGGCGCGGTATAGACCAGCGCCCATGCCTGATCCGATTTCATCGCCGCCGCATTTGCCGCCGTATTGATCGCCTGCACCACCACCAGCAACACCACCGCCACAAGGATCTGCCGCCACAGCCCGAACCGGCTGAACGCCCCCAGCAGCAGCGTCGCAAAGCCGATCATCGCCGCCACCGTTGCCAGCAGAGGCTCGGAAAACCGCATATGGCCATCATGCAGAAAGGTCGCGCGGTTCGACTTCGTCTCGGCCATCAGCGCCTCGGTGGGATGCAGCAGGTCATAGGTTGCAAGCTCGGCCACCCCGCGCCCCTCACGGGTGTTCACCCCGATCAACCCGCTCAGATCATAGGTGAAATCGGCAAAGCGCGTCACCGACAACCGCTGCCCCTTGGTGGTCAAGCCCTGCACCATGCCGTCAAACATCACCAGCTTTGGCCCGGCCTCGGTGCGCGCAAACAACGCCTTGCGCGCGGTATAGGTGTCACGCTGCGCCGGATTGCGGTCATCTGCCAGAAACAGATCCAGCAACTCGCCGCTGGGCGCCACTTCGCGGATATACAAGGTGATGCCCTTGGCCGGATGGGTAAACTGCCCGTCCGTCAGAAAGCGCGAGGTGACATTGGCCGAAATCTCGGCGGTGCGCTCGGCCAAGGCCGCACGGCTGGCCGGCACCAGAAGATGCATCAGCACCAACATCATCACCGCCACCACCAGCCCGAAATAGGCCACTGGCCGCATCAGCCGGAACCCCGAAAACCCCGTGGCCTGCATCACCACCAGTTCGGAGTCCTGCGTCAGCCGGTTGGCCACATAAACCGCCGCCGCAAAGGCCGAGATCGGCAGCACCAGCCGGATCACATTCGGGATCGTCAGTAGGGAAAATTCCAGAAATACCAGAGCCGACTGGCCATCCCCGATCAACTGGTCAAACAGCCCGACCGCGCGGTTCACCCAATAGACGGCCACCAGCACTAGCGAGAAAAACCCGAACACCGCAAGCAGTTGCGACAGCAGATATCTGTCGAATCTGGACACGGGCGGAATTCTCCTTTCAAAATGCTGATGCGAACCTATCGGAAATCCGGGACGGGGAAAACTCATATCTGGCCTTCCCTTGCCCCCTTCGTTAGCCTTGCGCGAAACCTTGCGCGCCTATCCCGCGCGGACCCTCGGAGAGTTCGATGTCCCATCCCGTTGCCATCCAGTTCCAATCGCCCCAGATCGACGCCCTTGCCAGCCAGACCGGCCGGATTGCCCTTCTGGTCGATGCCGCCAAACCCGCCACCCCCGCCGCCAAAAGGCTGGACAAGGCGATGCGGGGCGGCTTGGCGCGGGCGCTGGCCTCGGAGGCTTTCACCCGGCTGAAACCCGGCGAGTCGCTGGATCTGGCCTTTCCTGCAGGCCTTGCCGCCGAGGCGCTGCACCTGATCCACCTGCCGAAAAAGGCAAGCGTGACCGAGGCCCGCAAGGCCGGTGCCGCCATAGGCCGCGCGCTGACCCCCGCCGCCACGCTGGTGCTGGCCGAGGCGCAAACCAACGCACAGGCAGCCGAGCTGTCCTTTGGCCTTGCCCTGCGCGCCTATGATTTTACCCCCCATAAGACGGCCGAGAAGAAGGCGCTTGGCCCTGTCACACTGGCCGTGACCGCCCCCGAGGCGGTGGCCGCCCTTGCAAGCCCGCTGGCCGCCGTGGCCGAAGGCGTGTTCTTTACCCGCGATCTGGTCAACGAACCCGCCAATATTCTGACAACCCATGATTTTGCCGCCCGCCTTGCCGCCATGCAAGAGCTTGGCCTTGATGTCGAAATCCTTGAGGAAGACCAGTTGACCAAACTGGGCATGGGCGCGCTCTTGGGCGTGGGGCAGGGGTCGGAAAGCCCCTCCAAGGTCGTGGTGATGCAATGGCATGGCGGCAAAAAGGGCGATGCGCCCTTTGCGCTGGTCGGCAAGGGTGTGGTGTTCGACAGCGGCGGCATCTCGATCAAGCCTGCGGGCGGGATGGAAGAGATGACGATGGACATGGGCGGCGCTGCCGTGGTGGCGGGCGTGATGCGAAGCCTTGCGTTGCGCGGGGCCAAGGCCAATGTGGTGGGCCTTGTCGGCCTTGTGGAAAACATGCCCGACGGACGCGCCCAACGCCCCGGTGATGTGGTGAAATCCATGAAGGGCGACACGATCGAGGTGATCAACACCGATGCCGAAGGCCGCCTCGTGCTGGCCGATGTGCTGTGGTATGCCCAAGACCGTTTCAAGCCCTGCGGCGTGATCAACCTTGCCACCCTGACCGGCGCGATCATCATCGCGCTTGGCCATGAACACACCGGCGTGTTCTCGAACGACGATGCGCTGGCGGGGGCTTTCCTCAAGGCGGCGGCTGCCGAAGGCGAAGGCGCATGGCGGATGCCGATGGGCCAGGCCTATGACGACAAACTGAAATCCCGCATTGCCGATATGATGAACGTCGGCGGGCGCGATGGTGGCGCGATCACGGCGGCGCAATTCATCAAGCGCTTTATCAAGGACGGGATGCCTTGGGTGCATCTGGATATCGCAGGCACGGCGCTGTTGAAATCCGACAGCACTCTGGCCCCCAAAGGGGCTACGGGCTGGGGCGTGATGGCACTGAACCGCCTGATCCGCGACCAGTACGAGTCCAAGTGACAGCCTCCCCGCACAAAGGCGCGCGGTGATGGGCATCGCTGTCTTTTACCACCTGACACGCTCGCCACCGCTTGACACTTTGGCGACGATCCTGCCGCGCGCGCTGGCTGCGGGCTGGCGCGTGATGCTGCGCGGCACCGATCCTGCGGCGCTGGACCGGCTGGATCTTGCGCTGTGGACGATGACGGAGGACAGCTTTCTGCCGCACGGGCTTCAGGGCGGCGCACAGGACGCCGATCAGCCGGTCCTGCTGGGAACCGGTCCGATCAGCAATGGCGCCAACACGCTGGTACTGCTGGACAAAGCCGATACCACCCCCGCCGAGGCCGCCCCGCTTGACCGCATCTGGGTGCTGTTCGACGCTGCCGACGAAACTGCCATGACAACGGCCCGTGCGCTCTGGATCAAACTCACCACCGCAGGCCAGCACGCCCAATACTGGAGCGAAGAGTCCGGCCGTTGGCAGATGAAAACCGAAAAGAACGCCCCAGCCAAAGACTGATACAAGCCGTGGTTTCATCTTGGCCCAAATACTCCCCGCGGAGCGTCCGACCCTTGCCGCCAAGGTGCGTGACAAGCACGCACCCTACCCTTGGCCCGTCAGGTGGCGAAAGGGCTTTCGCTGTTGTTCGCTGCGGTAATGGCGGATGCCTCCGGCGGGGATATTTAAGCAAAGGGGATCGGGGGAAACCGCACCTATGATCGGGTAGGGTGCGTGCTTTGCACGCACCTTTGATGCAGATCAGCGTTGCAGGATCATCTTGTCGCCCGCGATCCTGATCGAGAACAGGCCCAGATAATCCATACCCAGCAGCGACATTTCCATCGGGCCGTCGGTGACGAAAGCCGTCACGTCCTGATCGGTGAAGGGGCCAAAGGTGACCAACGGCAGTTTGATCCGCGCGGTGCGCACCTCGCCGTTGGCGGTGACGGCGCGGCCCAGATAGGGCAGGCCTGTGGGATCAATGCCAAGCCTTGCGGCATCCTGGGCCGACAGGGTGATGCCCGAGGCGCCGGTATCGGCCATGAAGGTGACAGGCTGGCCGTTCACCTCCAGTTGCAGATAGTAATGCCCGTCCTGACTGCGTGGAATTTCAACCTGTTCGGCAGTTGCCACCTGCTCGGGCCGGATGTCGCGGCGCAGATCGCCCCATAGGCCATAGCCAGCCGCAACCCCCAGAAAGATCATCCCCCAGGCCAGCGCCACCCGCAGCGCCTGACCCAGCCTTGTGCGGTATTCCACCAGCACCCATCCGCCTACCGCCATCAAAAGCAGGCCCAGATAGACCACGCGGGCAATCTGGTCGGAGTCCATCAGATCAGACCTGTTCCGCGCACGCCATCAATCACGAATTGCACCGACAGCGCTGCCAGCAGCATCCCCAGCAGGCGTGTGATCACGATGGTTCCAGTGCGGCCCAGCAGCCGCTCCAAGGGCGGTGAGGCGAGCAGGAACAGGAAGGTCGCAAGGATCATCACCGCCAGCAGGCCCAACACCGCCAAAGTGCCGATCCAGCCATCGCCGGACTGGCCCACCAGCAGGATCATCGTCGCAATTGCGCCCGGTCCTGCGATCAACGGGGTGGCGAGCGGGAAGACCGACGGATCATGGTCAGGGTCGGCATGCTGGCCTTCCCGCCGCTGGGTGCGGCGTTCGAACAGCATGTCGAGGGCTGTCAGAAACAGCAAAATCCCGCCCGCGATACGGAAGGCGGGCATGGTGATGCCAATGAACCCCAGCAGGGTTTCGCCAGCAAGACCGAACAGCGTCAGCAGGATAAAGGCGATGATGCAGGCGCGCTGCGCCAACCTGCGGCGGTGCGGCGCATCCATGCCTTGCGTCAGCGCGATGAACAGCGGCACCAGACCCGGCGGGTCGATCACCACGAACAGCGTCGCAAAAGCGGTGATCAGAAAGGCGCTGTCCATCTATTTCGTCGCCGCCTCCAGCTTTTCCTGTGCCGACAGCCACATCGCCTCGGCACGGTCCAAGGCTTCCATCACCTCGGCGTATTTCTTGTTCCAGGTATCCAGTTCACCGCGCCGGCTGTCTTCGTAGAGTTCGGGATCGGCCAGTTTCTTTGCCAGCTTATCACGCATTTCATTAATTTTCGCCAAACGATCTTCGGATTTTTTCACCTCGGAGCGCAGCGCCTTGACCTCATCCTGACTGGCTTTCTTCGGCTTTTCAACGGGTTTGGCGGGCTTTGCCTCTTCATCGCCCGCCAGAAGCTGACGGCGGTAAGCCTCAAGATCCTCGGTATAGGGCTGCACGGCGCCGCCCTTCACCAGCCACAGGCGGTCGGCCACAAGGCCCAGAAGGTGCATGTCGTGGCTGACCAGAACCACAGCACCCGAATATTCGGTCAGCGCTTCGACCAGCGCCTCGCGGCTTTCCATGTCAAGGTGGTTGGTGGGTTCGTCGAGGATCAGCAGATGCGGCGCGTCGATGGTGGCGAGCAGCAGGGACAGGCGGGCTTTTTGACCGCCTGACAGTCGCCCGACGGCGGTTTCGGCCTGATCAGCCATCAGGCCAAAGCCCGCAAGACGGGCGCGCAGGCGGGGTTGGCCTTCGGCGGGGCGCAGGCGCATGACGTGCTGCAGGGGCGTTTCGTCGATGTGCAATTCATCGACCTGATGCTGCGCGAAATAGCCGATGCGCAGTTTCGACGACTGCACCATCTTGCCTTCGGATGGTTGAAGTTTTCCCGCCAACAGCTTGGAAAGCGTAGATTTTCCTTCACCGTTGCGGCCCAGAAGTGCGATGCGGTCGTCTTGGTCAATCCGCAGCGACAGCCTTTTCAGGATCGGCGGGCCGCCATAGCCGACGGCCACGCCCTCCATATTGATGATGGGGGGCGAGAGTTCTTCGGGTTCGGGAAAGGTGAACACCACTTTTTTCGCGTCTTCGGGCGCGGTGATGGTTTCCATCTTTTCCAGCATTTTCACGCGGGACTGGGCCTGCGCGGCCTTTGAGGCTTTTGCCTTGAAACGGTCAACAAAGGCTTGCAGATGCGCGCGGCGGGCGTCCTGTTTGCGGGCCTCGGCCTGCAAGACGGCGCGTCGTTCGGCAACCTGACGGGCGAACTGGTCATAGGGGCCGGACCAGTAGGTCAGCTTTTTATTGTCCAGATGCAGGATGCCGGTGACGGCGCGGTTCAGCAATCCGCGGTCGTGCGAAATGATCAGAACCGTGTGCGGATACTTCTGCAAATAGCTTTCCAGCCAGAGCGCACCTTCAAGGTCAAGGTAGTTGGTCGGTTCGTCCAGCAGCAGATAATCGGGCTGGGCGAACAGTACGCCAGCCAAGGCCACACGCATCCGCCAGCCGCCGGAGAAATCCGAGCAGGGGCGCAATTGCGCTTCGGAATCAAAGCCCAAGCCCTTGAGAATACTCGACGCACGGCCTTCGGCGGACCATGCGTCGATGTCATTCAGGCGGTGCTGGATATCGGCGATGCGGTGCGGGTCGGTGGCGGTTTCGGATTCCTTCATCAGCGCCGCGCGTTCGGTATCGGCGGCCAGAACTGTGTCCAGCAGGCTGGTGGACGAGGACGGCACCTCTTGCGCCACGCCACCGATACGGGCGCGGGATGGCATCGAAATCTCGCCGCCCTCCAGCGCCAGTTCCTTTTTGATCAGGCGGAACAGCGTGGTCTTGCCCGCGCCGTTGCGCCCGACAAGGCCAACCTTGTGACCGGTGGGAATGGTGGCCGAGGCCCCTTCAAACAGGGGGCGGCCTTCGACGGAATAGGTGATGTCTTCGATTTTAAGCATGGGGCGGGGCTTGCCCTATGGGGCGGGCGGCGTCAACGGGGGCTGTCGTTTTCCTGTAGTGTTCTTGTGGTTTATCCGTGGTCACAAGGGCCGCTACAGCCTTTTCATCAGGCGCGGCCCATGTTAGCAGGCGCGCACATTCATTCCGGGCGATCCCGCCCCACCTTATGGAGAGCCAAATGGCCATCGAACGCACCCTGTCGATCATCAAGCCCGACGCCACCAAGCGCAACCTGACCGGCAAGATCGTTGCCAAATTCGAAGACGCAGGCCTGCGCGTTGTCGCATCCAAGCGCATCCACCTGTCGGCTGCTACCGCCGGTGCGTTCTATGCCGAGCATGCCGAGCGCGGCTTCTACGGCGAACTCTGCGCCTACATGGCGTCCGAGCCGGTCGTGGTTCAGGTTCTGGAAGGCGAAGGCGCCATTGCCAAGAACCGCGAAGTGATGGGCGCAACCGATCCGGCACAGGCTGCTGCTGGCACCATCCGCGCAGAATTCGCGCTGTCCAAGGGCGAGAACTCGGTCCACGGGTCGGACTCGGAAGCCTCGGCTGCACGCGAAATCGCGTTCTTCTTCTCGGGCCTTGAACTGGTCGGCTGATTGATCGTGCGGGAAGCCTAGCGCTTCTCGATCACGCCAAAGAACTGAAGGGCCGTCTCCAGATCGGAGCGGCCCTTTTCTTTTGATCCGGCAAGGCTGGCCTTGATCGCATCAAACCGCAGCCGCAGCGCCTTTTTCTCATCGCCTTGGCAATCGTTCCACGGACGGCCTTGCAGGCCCATGACCAAGGCATAATAGCCGATGAAATGCGGCGGCAGGCCCGCTGTCAGCCAGCGGCGATAGGCTTCATCCGCGCCCATCTCGCGCAGGGCCTCGGCAGAGTGGATGCCGGCCTTGGCGAAATAAGCTTCGGTGGCGGGGCCAAGGTTGGGGATCGAGGAAACGGGAGTAGACATGCGGCAGACCCTGAAATGACAAAAGCCAGCCTAGCGGCTGGCTTGGTCTTGGGGAAGGCCGATCGGATCAGGCCGTTTTGTCAGATCGCGGCCCAATCGCGGAAAACCGGGGAGCTGCCTTGCTGCTGTTGCGGAGCGCTGCCGGATTGGCCCTGTTGCTGGGCCGGAGAGTTCGAGCCGCCCTGTTGCGGAGCGGGGGTAGACGTAGCCATGTGACTGCCTCGTGTCATGGGTGGCGGGACTGTTGCCTGCCTTGTGATTTAACCCCGCCTTTTGGCCGGAACAAGACCGAACAAAGGAAGGAATACGGCACTTTACCGTGATCGGGCGACGCCTGCAACCTGTGCCGCTGCGTTACGGAAGATCCGCAAGCGGCCTTTGCGGGGGCGGGTGGTTCTAGGCCGGAACGACCTGCGCGGGAAACCCGATGGTGTTCAGCGCGGACAGCAGGGCTTCGGGGGCGGCGGTGCCGGATACGGTGACTTTGCGGTTGGGCAGATCAATGGTGATCTCGCCCGCGCCGGGCAGGGCCGACAGCGCGGTCTCGACGGACGCTTTGCAATGGCCGCAGGACATGTCGGGAACGGAAAGCAGGGTCATGGCGGGTCTCCTTTTGGGGTCATTGAAGGCTTGCACCTGATCAGGGTCAAGGGCAATGCTGATCTGCCTGCTATGCCGGGTCTGGTCTTTTGGACGCAGCCCGTGCCGGATGGAAAAGGATACCCCATGTCCCATGTCAGATTCTCGCTTGAAGGAATGACCTGTGCATCCTGCGTGGCGCGGGTGGAGCGGGTTTTGACCGCGCTGCCGGGGGTGACGGCGGCTTCGGCCAATCTGGGGATGGAGCGGGCCGAGGTGGATTACACCGCCCCTGCCACGCCCGAGGCGATGGCGGCGGCGCTGGCGGGGGCGGGCTATGGCGCGCGGATGACGCATGTGACGCTGGCGGTCGAAGGCATGACCTGTGCCGCCTGCACCGGTCGGGTCGAGCGGGTGCTGAAGGCGCAGCCGGGGGTGGCGGGGGCGGTGGCCAATCTGGCAACGCGCCGCGCCGAGGTGACGTTGTGGGAGCCGGTTTCGGCGGAAACTTTGGCGGCGGTGGTGACCAAGGCGGGCTATCAGGCCGAGCCTTTGGAGCAATCCGCACCGCATGACGCCGAGGCAGAGCAACGCGCGCTGTGGCGGCAGACGGCGATTGCTGCGGTGCTGACGGCCCCTGTGTTTGTTGCGGAAATGGGCGGGCATCTGGTGCCTGCCTTCCATCACTGGCTGATGGCGGCGGTGGGGATGCAACAGCTTTGGCTGGCGCAATTCGCCTTGACCACGCTGGTGCTGCTTTGGCCGGGGCGGCGGTTCTTCACCAAGGGGATTCCGTCGCTGCTGAAGGGCGCGCCCGATATGAACTCGCTGGTGGCGGTGGGGGCGGGGGCGGCGTGGGTCTATTCCAGTCTGGTGACCTTTGCGCCCGATCTGATTCCTGCGGCGTCGCGCGCGGTCTATTTCGAGGCCGCAGCGGTGATCGTGACGCTGATCCTGCTGGGCCGCAGTCTTGAGGCGCGGGCGCGCGGGCGGGCGGGGGCGGCGATTGCGCGGCTGGTGCAGCTTGCGCCCAAGGTCGCGCGGGTGGTTGGCGCGGAGGGCGCGGTGACGGAAATGCCGGTGGAGCGGCTGTTGCCCGGCATGGCGGTGCAAATCCGCCCCGGTGAGCGGATTCCGGCGGACGGGCTGGTGGTTTCGGGGGCCTCGGCGGTGGATTGCTCGATGCTGACCGGCGAGCCTTTGCCGGTATCGGTGGCGGCGGGGGATGCGCTGACGGGCGGGACGGTGAACGGCACGGGCGGGCTGGTGATGGAGGTGCGGCAGGTCGGTGCCGAAACCGTGCTGGCGCGGATCATAGCACTGGTGGAATCGGCGCAAGGGTCAAAGCTGCCGGTGCAGGCGCTGGTGGACAAGATCACGCTGTGGTTCGTGCCGGTGGTGATGGGTATCGCGGTGCTGACGGTGGCGGTCTGGCTGGCGGTCGGTCCGGGTCTGGCCGAGGCGCTGGTGGCGGGGGTGTCGGTGCTGATCATCGCCTGCCCCTGTGCGATGGGGCTGGCGACTCCGGTCTCGATTCTGGTCGGGACGGGGCGGGCGGCGGAAATGGGCATCCTGTTCCGCAAGGGCGAGGCCTTGCAGCGGTTGGAGGGCGTGCGCCGGGTGGCGTTTGACAAGACCGGCACGCTGACGCTGGGCAAGCCGGTGGTGCAATCGGTGACCCCGGAAGGCTTGGGTGTGCTGGAACTGGCGGCGGCGGTCGAGGCGGGGTCGGAACATCCTTTGGCGGCGGCCGTGCTGGCCGAGGCCGCGCGGCGCGGGGTCACGCTGCCGGTGGTCAGCGGATTTCAGGCTGTGCCGGGCCACGGCGCGCGGGCGCTGCTGGGGGAGGAGATCATCGAGGTGGGGGCCGCGCGGATGTTCGCCAACCTGCCGCCCGCGCTGGCCGATATGGCGGCGGCGGCGCAAGGCAAAGGGCAGGGTGTGCTGTTCGTGGCGCGGGGCGGGTCGGTGCTGGGCATGATCACCGTGGCCGATCCGGTCAAGCCGACATCGGCTGCGGCGATTGCGGGGCTGGCAGGGCAGGGCATCGGCGCGGTGATGATCACCGGCGATGCCGAGGCCACGGCGCGGGCGGTGGCGGGGCCGCTGGGGATCACCGATCTGCGCGCGGGTGTGCTGCCCGAGGGCAAGGCGGGGGTGATCACGGAACTGGGCGCAGGCACGGTGTTTGTGGGCGATGGCATCAATGATGCGCCTGCTCTGGCCGCTGCCGATGTGGGCATCGCGATGGGGACCGGCACCGATGTGGCGATCGAGGCGGGGGATGTGGTGCTGATGACCGGCGATCCGATGGGCGTGGTGAATGCGGTCGCACTCAGCCGCGCGGTGATGCGGAATATCCGGCAGAATCTGGTCTGGGCTTTTGGCTATAACGCCGCCCTGATCCCCGTGGCGGCAGGGGGGCTGGTGCCGTTTGGCGGACCGCAGCTTTCGCCCATGCTGGCGGCGGGGGCGATGGCGCTGTCTTCGGTGTTCGTCTTGACCAATGCGCTGCGCTTGCGGCGGTTCCGCAGGCGTTAGGCGACCTTCAGCAGGCCCGACAGCGCGGTATTGCCATCCACCAAGGCCGCAAGGCTGACGCCATCCAGCTTGGTGTAGAACTCTTCCAGCGCATCCGAGAGGATACATTTCAACCGGCAAGCCCCCACCAAGGGGCAATTGCCGCCCTCTTCCGAGCAGGCGGTAAAAGGCAGCACACCTTCAAAGGTACGGAACACCTCGCCCACCTTGATCTCGGTGGGCGCACGACCCAAGGTCAGCCCGCCCGAACGCCCCCGCTGGGTTTTCAGATAGCCCGCGCGGGCGAGCAGGTGGATCACCTGCGCCAGATGGTTTTCCGAGGCCCCGCAGGCCTCGGCCACCTCGTGCTTTCGCACGATCTTTCCGGGATTCACCGCGCAGAACATCAGCGTCCGCATGGCCAGATTGGTTCGCGTGGTCAATCGCATGGCTTCACCGCCTTTGAATACATTGATTGTCTATTATCGGTGCAAACTCCGGCCCGCCTTGATTCAGATCAGATATGCATTTGTTTGCAACCTTGCTGCCGCCTGCGGGGCGATAGGGAGGGCGTCGGCAGATTTGATCGGGTAGTCAAAGCGCTTTGAGGAAAAATGCCCTTTGAACGGCACAGTAGAAAATGCGTGATTTTCACGATTGTTTGCGGTAACAGGAAAGCGGTTTGAATGAATTATCGGCACGGCTTGCCCCAAAGCGCTGCAAGGCTTCCTTGACGCGGGTGGTGGTCGGTCTAGGCTGGGGCAGACCCCGAAAAAACAAAGAGTGCGGACGAGACAGTGAACGATCTAAGCCTTACGCCGACCAAATTGCGCGCCGATGTGCTGCGTCATCTGACCTTTACGCTGGGCAAGGATGCGCCCAATGCCAGCCGCTATGACTGGCGGATGGCACTGTCCTATGCGATTCGGGATCGGGTGGTGGAGCCGTGGTTCGCCTCGACGCGCCGCACCTGGGCCGAGGATCGCAAGCGGGTCTATTACCTGTCGATGGAATTCCTGATCGGGCGTCTCCTAGAAGATGCCACCGTCAACCTTGGCCTGCGCGATGTGGCTGAAACGGTGATGGCCGAATTCGGGCAGAACTTGTCGGCTTTGGTCGAGGGCGAGCCGGATGCGGCGCTGGGGAATGGCGGGCTGGGGCGTCTGGCGGCCTGTTTCATGGAAAGCATGGCGACGGTGGGCTGTCCCGCCTATGGCTATGGCATCCGCTATGAACACGGGCTGTTCCGGCAAGGATTCCAAGGCGGGCAACAGGTGGAAATGCCGGAGGACTGGCTGAGCCTGACCAACCCGTGGGAGTTTGATCGCCCCGAAAGCGCCTATACCATCCCGTTCAAGGGACAGGTCGAAATGCAGGGCGGGCGCGAGGTCTGGGTTCCGGGCGAAACCGTGCTTGCCTCGGCGCATGACACGCCGGTGATCGGCTGGCAGGGCAAATGGGCCAACACGCTGCGGCTTTGGGCGGCGAAACCGACGACGCTGTTCGATCTGGAACGCTTTAATCGGGGCGACTATGCGGCGGCGGCAGAGCCGGAGGCTTTGGCGCGCACGCTGTCGCGCGTGCTTTACCCTGATGACACCACCTATCAGGGCAAGGAATTGCGGCTGAAGCAGGAATTCTTCCTGACCTCTGCCGCGTTGCAAGACATCCTGCGCCGCTTCAAGGCCACGCATACCAACCTGCGCGATCTGCCGAAGTTTGTGGCGATCCAGATGAACGACACCCACCCCGCGATTGCGGGGCCAGAGCTGATCCGCCTTCTGACCGATGAAAACGGCCTGACGTTCGAAGATGCGTTGGAAACCGCGCAGGCCTGCCTTGGCTATACCAACCACACCCTGCTGCCCGAGGCGCTGGAGCGTTGGGCGACGTTTACCTTCGGCACCGTGCTGCCGCGCCATATGCAGATCGTCGAGCGGATCGATTCATGGCACCGCCGCACCTTCTCGCCGCCGCATTACATCGGGATCGTCAAGCACCATGAGGTGCGGATGGGCGAATTGGCTTTTGTCATGGCGCATAAGGTGAACGGGGTTTCAGCGCTGCATTCCGATCTGGTCAAGAAGAACCTCTTTCCCGAGTTGAACGCCCTGCATCCGAACCGGATCATCAACCAGACCAACGGCGTCACGCCGCGGCGCTGGCTGAAAATGTCGAACCGCCCGCTGTCGCGGCTGATTACCGATACCATCGGCGAGGGCTGGGAGTCCGATCTTGACCGATTGAAAGGGCTTGAGAAGCACACCGGGGACAAGGGCTTTCTGGCGCAGTTCGATGCGGCCAAACGCGCGAACAAGGTGGCGCTGGCGGGCTGGATCGCGCAGGAATGTGGGCAGGTCGTTAATCCTGACGCGCTGTTTGATGTGCAGGTCAAGCGTATCCACGAATACAAGCGCCAGCTTCTGAACATCCTGCAAACGGTGGCGCATTGGCACCGGATCAAGCAGAATCCCAAGGCCAATTGGGTGCCGCGCGTCAAGATTTTCGGTGGCAAATCCGCGCCGGGCTATGTGGTGGCCAAGGAAATCATCCACCTTATCAATGATGTGGCGTCGGTTGTTAATGCGGACCCTGAAACCCGCGATCTGCTGAAAATCATCTACCCGCCGAATTACAATGTCAGCATGGCGGAACGGCTGATCCCTGCGTCTGATCTGTCCGAGCAAATCTCGACCGCTGGCAAAGAGGCGTCTGGCACCGGCAACATGAAGTTCATGATGAACGGCGCGCCGACCATCGGCACGCTGGACGGGGCCAATGTGGAAATTCTGCAAGAGGTGGGGGCCGACAACTTCTTCCTGTTCGGTCTGACCGCGGATCAGGTGATGAAACGCCGCGAAGATCCCGACCAGTCGCGCAAGGCGATCGAGGCCAGCGCAAGCCTGCAAATCGTGCTGCAACTGATCGCGGAAGGCCGGTTCAGCCCCGATCAGAAGGACCGCTATCACGGGCTGGTGCATCGGGTCTGGCACCACGATTACTTCTTGGTGGCGGCAGACTTTGACGCCTATGATGCGGCGCAGGCGCAGGTTGATCTGGCCTATGCCGACCGTCCGCGCTGGCTGAAAATGGCGGCGCTGAACACGGCCCGTTCCGGTTTCTTCAGCTCGGATCGCACGATCCGCAGCTACATGCAGGACATCTGGTCTATCCCTTCGGCATTGTGAGGACGGCATGACAGACACTCTCATCGACCCGAATGAAGCTGCGGCGATTGCCGAAGGGCGGCATGGCGACCCGTTTTCCGTGCTGGGCCTGCACAAGCGCGGCGGCAAATGGGTGGTGCTGGGGTTTGACCCCGGTGCCGAGGCGATGTGGGTGTTGACCGGCAAGGCGGGCAAGCCGGTGGCGGCTGCGCCGGTTCTGGGCGCGCATGGGCTTTTCAAGGCAGAACTGCCGCGCAAGGCCGCCTACCGTCTGCGCTGGCAGGGCCATGGCACCACGTGGGAGGGGGAGGACCCGTTCCGTTTCGGCCCCGTGCTGGGCGAGATGGACGAATATCTGCTGGGCGAGGGCAATCACAAGCGGCTTTGGCAGGTGCTGGGCGCGCATGTCATCACGCATGAAGGCGTGGACGGCACGCATTTCGCGGTCTGGGCCCCCAATGCCGAGCGGGTTTCGGTGGTGGGGAATTTCAACCACTGGGACGGGCGGCGGCATCCGATGCGGCGGCGCGGTGGCACCGGCGTTTGGGAAACCTTCCTGCCCGCGATTGGTGAGGGCGAGGCGTATAAATACGAAATTCGCGGGCCGAACGGTGTCTTGCTGCCGCTGAAGGCCGATCCGGTAGGGTTCGGGTCCGAACACGCGCCGAAAAATGCCTCTGTTGTGCGGCGGATCGACAATGCCGATTGGCACGATGCCGACTGGATGGCCAAACGCGGCGCGCATCAGAATATCGAGGCGCCGATTTCGGTCTACGAGGTGCATCTTGGCTCATGGCGGCGCGCGCCGGGGGACCGGATGCTGTCCTACACCGAACTGGCCGACCAACTGGTCGATTACGCCGCTGACATGGGCTTTACCCATATCGAGTTGCTGCCCGTTTCCGAATATCCCTTTGACGGGTCTTGGGGTTATCAGCCGGTTGGGCTGTTCGCCCCCACCATCCGCCACGGCACGCCCAATGAATTCCGCGCATTTATGGATGCGGCGCACCGGCGCGGGATCGGTGTGCTGCTCGACTGGGTTCCGGGGCATTTCCCGACCGATGCCCACGGGCTTGGCCGCTTTGACGGCACCGCCCTTTACGAACACCAAGACCCGCGCGAGGGCTTCCATCAGGATTGGAACACCCTGATCTATAACTATGGCCGCGCCGAGGTGAAGAACTACCTTGTCTCCAACGCCTTGTATTGGCTGGAGGAATACCACCTTGACGGGCTGCGGGTGGATGCGGTGGCCTCGATGCTGTATCGCGATTACAGCCGCGAGGCGGGCCAGTGGGTGCCGAACAAGGACGGCGGACGCGAGAATTACGAGGCCATCGCGGTTCTGCAAGACATGAATATCACCGCCTATGGCGAGGTGTCGGGTGTGATGACGGTGGCCGAGGAAAGCACGGCCTTTCCGGGCGTCTCGCGCCCTGTGAACAACGGCGGGCTTGGGTTCGGCTTCAAGTGGAACATGGGCTGGATGAACGACACCCTGTCCTACATGCAGAAGGACCCGATCTACCGCAAATACCACCACCACCAGATGACCTTCGGTCTGCATTACGCGTGGTCGGAAAACTACATCCTGCCGATCAGCCACGACGAGGTGGTGCATGGCAAGGGCAGCATGATCGAAAAGATGCCGGGGGGCGGGGACGAGAAATTCGCCAATCTGCGCGCCTATTACGGCTTCATGTGGGCGCATCCGGGCAAGAAACTGCTGTTCATGGGCTGCGAGTTCGGGCAGGGCCGCGAATGGAACCACAACCAGAGCCTTGACTGGCACCAGTTGGACATCCCCGCGCATCAGGGCGTGCAAAATCTGGTGCGCGATCTGAACCGCACTTACCGCGCCGAACCTGCGCTGCATGTCAATGACACCCGCCCCGACGGGTTCGAATGGATCGAAAGCAACGATGCCGAGGCGGGGGTTTACGCTTGGCTCCGCAAGGGGCGCGCGGGCGATCCGATGGTGGTTGCGGTGGTCAACATGACACCGGTCGAACGGACTTACCGGCTGGGCCTGCCTGCGGGCGGGCATTGGGCCGAGATACTGAACACCGATGCTGCGGTTTACGGAGGAGGTAACCGTGGCAATCTGGGCGGGGTGACGACGGAAGCGGTGGCGCATCACGGGCGCACCTATTCTGCACTTGTCACAGTGCCGCCCTTGTCTGCAATCTGGCTGAAACAGGACTGAAATAGCGCGGCGCGGCCGCCACCGAGGGAGGACAGGATGAATCCAAGACCGAATGCAAGGCTATCCTCGCAGGCCATGGCCTTTGTGCTGGCCGGAGGGCGCGGCAGCCGACTGAAGGAACTGACCGACCGGCGGGCGAAACCGGCGGTCTATTTTGGCGGCAAGACGCGGATCATCGACTTTGCACTGTCGAACGCGCTCAATTCCGGCATCCGCAAGATGGCGATTGCGACGCAATACAAAGCGCACAGCCTGATCCGCCACATGCAGCGCGGCTGGGGGTTCTTCCGCGCGGAACGGAATGAATATCTGGATATCCTGCCTGCTTCGCAGCGCGTGGATGAGAACAAATGGTATCTCGGCACGGCGGATGCTGTGGCGCAGAACATTGATATCGTTGACAGCTACGGCGTGAAATACATCGTCGTGCTGGCGGGCGACCATATCTACAAGATGGATTACGAGGTGATGCTGAAGCAGCACGTCGATTCCGGTGCGGATGTGACCATCGGCTGCCTGACCGTGCCACGGATGGAGGCGACTGCCTTTGGCGTGATGGATGTCGACAAGGACATGCGGATCACCTCCTTCCTTGAAAAGCCGAAAGACCCGCCCTCGATCCCCGGTGATCCCGATCATGCGCTGGCCTCGATGGGGATTTATATCTTCGACTGGGCCTTCCTGCGCGATCTTCTGATCCGCGACATGGCGGATGAAAACTCGAGCCACGATTTCGGCAATGACCTGATCCCCGAGATCGTGAAACACGGCAAGGCGGTGGCGCATAAGTTTGCGGATTCATGTGTGAAATCGGGGTTGGAGACCGAACCCTATTGGCGCGATGTGGGAACGATTGACGCCTTCTGGCAGGCCAATATCGACCTGACGGATTTCGTGCCGAAACTGGACCTTTACGACCAAAGCTGGCCGATCTGGACCTATGCCGAGATCCTGCCGCCCGCAAAGTTCATCCATGACGAGGATGACCGCCGCGGGATGGCGGTATCCTCGCTGGTTTCGGGCGATTGCATTGTCTCGGGGTCGGAAGTGCGGAATTCCCTGCTGTTTACGGGGTGCCGGACGCATAGTTTCAGCAGCATGGAATATGTCGTGGCGCTGCCGCAGGTGATCGTGAACCGCAAGGCCGAGTTGAAGAATTGCGTCATCGACCGTGGGGTGATCATCCCCGAAGGGCTGGTGGTGGGGCAAGACCCTGAACTCGACGCCAAGTGGTTCCGGCGCACGGACTCTGGTATCGTGCTGATCACGCAGGATATGCTTGACGCAAGGGCGCGCGCGCTGTCCTGAGGGGTTTGGTCTTTGTGGGAAGGCCGGGGGGCCGTCTGCCCCCCGGACCCCCCGAGGATATTTGAACGAAGAGGATTTCGGAAATGCAGCTTCGGGGGCGGGTGTTGTCGGTGGCCTCGGAATGTGTGCCGCTGATCAAGACGGGCGGGCTGGCGGATGTGGTGGGGGCTTTGCCTGCTGCATTGGCGGCGGTGGGTTGGGAGATGCGGGTCTTGATGCCTGCCTATCGCGCCCTGCGCGTGCGGCTGGCGGGCATGACCGAGGTTTGGTTCGAGGCCGATCTTTTTGGCGGCGAGGGGCGGGTGTTCGCGGGTGAAGTGGCGGGGATTTCCGTGCTGCTGCTGGATGCGCCGCATCTTTATGACCGCGAGGGTGGGCCTTATTCTGGCCCCGGTGGCGACTGGCCGGACAATGCACGGCGCTTTGCGGCGCTGTCATGGGTGGGCGCGCGGATGGCGCGCGAGGGGTTTGGGGGCTGGAAGCCGGACGTGTTGCACGCGCATGACTGGCAGGCGGGCTTTGCGCCGGCCTATCTGGCCTTTGGTGGCGCTGCGGGTGTGGCGTCGGTTCTGACCATCCATAACATCGCGTTTCAGGGTTGGGCGCCTGCGTCGGCCTTGATGGATTTGCGGCTGCCGTTCCAGCAGTTTCATCCCGATGTGCTGGAATATTACGGTGGCTTGTCGAGCCTGAAGGCGGGGCTGGTGACGGCGGACCGGATCACCACCGTGTCCCCCAGCTATGCCGCCGAATTGATGCGGCCCGAGTTTGGCATGGGGTTGCAGGGTGTGATCGCGGCGCGGGCGGGGGTGGTGTCGGGCATTTTGAACGGGGTTGATACTGGCGTCTGGTCGCCGGAGGCCGAGCCTGTGCCGTATTCCGTGACGGCTATGAAGGGCAAGGCAGCCAACCGTGCCGAGATTTGCGCCGAATTCGGGCTGGATGTGCCGGGGCCATTGGCGATTCTGGTTAGCCGCTTGACCGATCAGAAGGGCATTGACCTGCTGGCGGGGACTATCCCCGATTTCATTGCGGGCGGCGGCGGGTTGATCGTGCTGGGGTCGGGCGATCCGGCGCTGGAGGGGGCGGTTCTGGGGCTTCAGGCGCGGCATGGGGGCCGTGTGGCGGTGCGGATCGGTTATGACGAGGCGCTGTCGCATCGCCTCTTCGCTGGCGGCGATGCGGTGCTTGTGCCCAGCCGGTTTGAACCGTGTGGTCTGACGCAGATGTATGGCCTGCGCTATGGCACGGTGCCGGTGGTGTCGGCGGTAGGCGGTCTGGCCGATACGGTGATCCATGCCAGCCCTGCGGCCTTGGCGGCCAAGGTGGCGACGGGGATCGTGTTTCATCCGGTGGACGGGGTGGCGTTGGGGCAGGCCTTGCGCGGGCTGTTGGCGCTTTATGCCGACCGCGCGACTTGGGCGCAGGTGCAGAAGAACGCGATGCGGCAGGCCGTGGGCTGGGAAGCCTCGGCTGCGGCCTATGCCGCGCTTTATGAGGGTATTGCGCGGTGAATGTCGCCAGCCTGACGCTGACTGCGGGGCGGCCTTGGCCGATGGGGGCAACCCTGTCGGGCGAGGGCGTGAACTTTGCGGTGTTTTCCGCCCATGCGACGGGGATGGACCTGTGCCTGTTCTCGGGCGACGGACGGCGCGAGGTGGCGCGTCTGCCGATCACCGCGCGGGATGGCGATGTCTGGCACATCCATGTCGGCGGCATCGGTGCGGGGCAGCAATACGGCTTTCGCGCGCATGGGCCTTATGCGCCGGATCAGGGGCATCGGTTCAACGCGCACAAGCTGTTGATGGACCCTTACGGCCGCGGGCTGGCGGGGCGGTTGCGCTGGTCGGATGCGCTGATGGGCTACAAGATCGGATCTTCGCGCGGGGATCAGTCGTTTGACAGCCGTGACAGTGCCTTTGCGGTGCCGAAATCGGTGGTGGTGGACCCCAGCTTTGACTGGGGCGATGACTGCGCGCCCCTGACGCCTCTGTGCGACACGGTGATTTACGAGGCGCATGTCAAGGCGCTGACCGCGCGGCATCCCGGCATTCCGGCGGCGCTGCGCGGAACCTATGCGGGGCTGGCGCATCCGGTGATGATCGCGCATCTGCAATCGCTTGGGGTGACGGCGGTGGAATTGCTGCCGGTGCAGGCGTTTTTCGATGACCGCTTTCTGGTGGCCAAGGGGCTGAAGAACCACTGGGGCTATAACACCATGGGCTTTTTCGCGCCCGAGCCGCGCTATGGCGGCGCGAACCCGCTGCGCGAGATGCAAGGGATGGTCAAAGCGCTGCACCGCGCGGGCATCGAGGTGCTGCTGGATGTGGTCTATAACCACACCGGCGAAGGGGATGAGTGGGGGCCGACGCTGGGCTTTCGCGGCCTTGATAACCGCAGCTATTACCGCACCGTGCATGGCGGGCGCTATTATGCCAATGATGCAGGCACCGGCAACACGCTGGATCTGACGCAACCGGCGGTGCTGCGGATGGTGCTGGACAGCTTGCGCTATTGGGTCGAGCAGGTGCATGTCGACGGCTTCCGGTTCGATCTGGCATCGGTGCTGGGGCGCGAGGCGCATGGCTTTGATCCGAATGGCGGCTTCTTTGATGCGATCCGGCAAGACCCCGTGCTGTCACGGGTGAAACTGATTGCCGAGCCTTGGGATATTGGTCCCGGCGGCTATCAGCTTGGCGCCTATCCGCCGCCGTTTCTGGAATGGAATGACCGCTACCGCGACGGGGTGCGGCGGTTCTGGCGCAATGATGCGGGTATGGCGCCGGATCTGGCGCGCAGGCTGTTGGGGTCGGCGGAACGCTTTGACCATTCACGCAGGGCTGCGACAAGTTCGGTGAACTTTATCACCTCGCATGACGGGTTCACCCTGCAGGATCTGGTGACCTATACCGTCAAGCGCAACTTCGCCAATGGCGAGGACAACCGCGACGGCCATGACGACAACCACGCCGACAATATGGGCGTGGAAGGGCCAAGCGATGATCCCAGCCTGATCGCGGTGCGCGAGTTGCGAAAGCGCAACCTGCTGGCAACGCTGCTGCTGTCACAAGGCACGCCGATGCTGCTGGCGGGGGATGAGGTGGGCCATACCCAAGGCGGCAACAACAACGCCTACGCGCAGGACAATGATACCACGCGGATTGATTGGGCCAGAAGCGACGGGCGGATGGCGCGGTTTATCGGGAGGCTGACGGCGCTGCGGCGCAAGCATCCGGTGCTGCGGCAGCGGCATTTCCTGCACTCGCGCAATCGGGCGGCGGATGGCTTGCCGGATGTGATCTGGCATCGGGCCGACGGGGCGGTGCCGTCCTCGGGCGATTGGCATGACCACGGCTTTCGCTGCATCGGCGTCGAATTGCGGATGGCCGCCGAAGGGCAGGATGCGCCGGATGCGCTGTATGTCGTGTTCAACGGCGGCGGGGCGGTGGCCTTGACGCTGCCCGCCACGGCCCCCGCTTGGCGTCTTGTGCTGGATACCTCGCGGCCCGAGTTGGCCTCCGAGGCGGTGGGCGCGCGCGTCAACCTGCCCGGACAAGCCGTTTTTGTCTTTGAACCCCTTGCCGAAAAGGTGGCACCATGACCGTTCACACCATCCAGACCCAACCCATCGCGGGGCAGAAACCCGGCACCTCGGGATTGCGGAAAAAGACGCCCGTGTTCATGGGGCGGCATTACCTTGAAAATTTCGTGCAGGCGATTTTCGATGTGGTGGGGGCGGAAGGCAAAACCTTTGTTCTGGGCGGTGACGGACGCTATTTCAACGACCGCGCGGCACAGGTGATCTTGCGGATGGCGGCGGCGAACGGGGCGGCGCGTGTGATCGTGGGGCAGGGCGCGATCTTGTCCACCCCTGCGGCAAGCCACCTGATCCGGCTGAACAAGACCGATGGCGGGATTATCATGTCGGCCTCGCACAATCCGGGCGGCCCGCATGAGGATTTCGGCGTCAAGTTCAACATGTCCAACGGTGGCCCCGCGCCCGAGGGTGTGACCGAAGCGATGTTTCAGCGCACCACCGAGATCACCGAATACAAGATGCTGGACGCCCACGATGTCGATCTGGGCGCGGTCGGGCGGCATCACCTTGGCGGCATGATCGTCGATGTGGTCGATCCGGTCAGCGATTATGCCGCGCTGATGGAAACGCTGTTCGATTTTCCGGCCATCGCCGCGATGTTCAAGGGCGGCTTTCGGATGCGGATGGACAGCATGTGCGCCGTGACCGGTCCCTATGCCGTGGAAATCCTTGAGAACCGTCTGGGCGCGGCGACAGGCACTTGCGTGAACGCCACCCCCTTGCCCGATTTCGGCGGTATGCACCCCGATCCGAACCCCACTTGGGCCAAGGCGCTGATGGACGAAATGTTCGGCGCAGACGCACCGGATTTCGGCGCGGCCTCGGATGGCGATGGCGACCGGAATATGGTGGTGGGCGCTGGCGCCTATGTGTCACCCTCGGACAGTCTTGCGGTACTGGCGGCAAACGCGCATCTGGCACCGGGCTATGCGCGCGGGCTGGCGGGGGTGGCGCGATCAATGCCCACCTCGGCTGCGGCAGACCGCGTGGCGGATGCCTTGGGGATCGGCAAATATGAGACCCCGACCGGCTGGAAGTTCTTCGGCAACCTTCTGGACGCAGGCCGCGCGACGCTCTGCGGTGAGGAATCTTTTGGCACAGGTTCGGACCATGTGCGCGAAAAGGACGGGCTGTGGGCGGTCTTGCTGTGGCTGAATATTCTGGCCGTCCGCAAGCAATCGGTGGCGACAATTCTGGCAGAACACTGGGCCAAGTTTGGTCGCAACTACTATTCGCGCCATGATTTCGAGGCGATTGCCAGCGACAAGGCCGATGCGATGATGGCGGCGCTGCGGGCGTCTTTGCCTGCATTGGCGGGGCGGGTCGTCGAAGGGCTGACGATCAGTGCTGCGGATGATTTCGCCTATACAGATCCGGTCGATGGCTCGGTCAGCCAGAAACAGGGTGTGCGGATATTGTTCGAGGATGGCAGCCGGATCGTGCTGCGCCTGTCCGGCACGGGAACCGATGGTGCCACGCTACGGCTGTATCTGGAACGCTATGCGGCGGGACCAGAGGGGCTTGACCGCGATCCACAAGAGGCGCTGGCCCCGGTGATCCGCGCGGCGCATGTGCTGGCAGGGATCGAAGGTTATACGGGCCGCGTCACGCCGGATGTGATTACCTGAATCGCCAATGTCGGTTTCTGCTGAAAACTGGCGGAAACTGACCTTCAACTGTCGGCTCTGACCGCGACCCACACGCTATTCGGCGCATCCTTGACACAGGTGTCGAGGGAGAAGACGATGGCGGAACAACGGGTAAGGTCAGGGCGGCAGGCGCGGCAGGCAGAGCGGGCGACAAAAGGCACCGGCCTTGGGCGGCCCTATATCCTTCGCAATATCCCGACCTATGACATCTTGTCGGAAGAAAACCTGCGGAAGATCGAAGCAGCGGCGGATCGCATTCTGGCCGAAACGGGGATCGAGTTCCGGGATGATCCTGTCGTGCTGGAGATGTGGCGCAAGGCGGGGGCAAAGGTTGACGGTCTGCTGGTCAAATTCGAGCCAGGCCTGTTGCGCGAGGTGCTGCGGACAGCGCCCGCGCAGTTCACCCAACACGCAAGAAATCCCGCCCATTCGGTGGAAATCGGCGGCAAATCGGTGGTGTTCGCACCGGCCTACGGCAGCCCCTTCGTGATGGATCTGGACCGCGGGCGGCGCTTTGGCACGCTCGATGATTTCCAGAACTTCATCAAACTGGCGCAATCCTCGCCCAATTTCCACCACTCGGGCGGCACGATCTGCGAGCCGACCGACATCGCCGTGAACAAGCGGCATCTGGATATGGTAATGTCCCATATCACCCTGTCGGACCGCCCCTTCATGGGCTCGATCACCGCCGAGGACCGGTCCGAGGACAGTATCGAGATGGCGCGCATCCTGTTCGGCGCGGATTTCGTGGATCGCAACTGCGTGATTTTGGGCAACGTCAACGTCAACTCGCCGCTGGTCTGGGATGGCACGATGACGAAATCCCTGCGCGCCTATGCGCGGGCCAATCAGGCGGCGGTGATCGTGCCGTTCATCCTTGGCGGGGCAATGGGTCCGGTGACAAATGCGGGGGCCATCGCGCAATCGCTGGCGGAAACCATGGCGGGATGTGCGCTGACGCAGTTGGAACGCCCCGGCGCTCCGGTGATCTTCGGAAATTTCCTGTCCTCGATGTCGCTTCGCTCCGGCTCTCCCACCTTCGGCACGCCGGAACCCGCGATCGGGTCGATGGTGATCGGCCAACTGGCACGCCGCCTGAACCTGCCGCTGCGCTGTGCAGGCAACTTCACCACCTCGAAACTGCCCGACGCGCAGGCGATGATGGAAGGCACCATGTCGATGCTGTCGGCCATCCATTGCGGCGCGAATTTCATCCTGCATTCGGCCGGTTTCCTCGATGGGCTGCTGTCGATGTCCTACGAGAAGTTCATGCTGGATGCCGATCTGTGCGGCGCGCTGCATTCCTATCTGGACGGAGTCAAGATCGACGATGACCAACTGGCGGTGGATGCCTTTGCCGAAGTGGGACCGGGTAACCACTTCTTCGGCTGTTCGCATACCATGGCGCATTACGAAACCGCCTTCTGGGATTCGGACCTGTCCGACAATGAACCTTTCGAGAAATGGGAGGCCGCCGGTTCCACCGACGCCGCAACCCGCGCCAATGCGCTGTGGAAGAAACGTCTGGCCGAGTTCGAAGCACCAAAGCTGGACGAAGGCATCCGCGACGGTCTGCAAGAGTTTGTCGACGCCAAGAAGGCGTCCATGGCCGACGCCTGGTATTGATCTGATCTCGCCTGCAGGCTGATCTGTCGGATGCCTCCGGCGGGGATATTTAAGCGAAGAGGATGTAAACGGAGCCTTCCCCCGATCCTCTTCGTGAAAATATCCCCGCCGGAGGCATCCGCCGTTGTCTCAGGGGCGACCGGTCAGGATTTAAGGCCGGTTTCCTTCAGCAGGCCCTTGCGTTTGGCCTCGTAGTAATAGCCCTTGGCATACCACATCACCGCGCGGTCCTGACTGCCGCCGGACACAAGCCATGCGCCGCGCAGGTATTTGCCCGCGTAGTGCAGGTTGGTTTCGGCATCCAGAAGGCCTTCGGCGGGTCCACGGTAGCCCATGGTATGCGCCGTGCGCGGGTCGATCTGCAACAAGCCCCAGTAATTGGCGTGGCGGGCGCCGGGGTTATAGCCGCTTTCGCGCTGGATGATACGGTGCATCAGGCTTTCGGGAATGCCGTGGATCGCGGACCATTTCACGATCAGCGCGCGCATTTCCGGCGTCTCGCCCGTGTGCAGGTTGCCCGGATCGCGGGCGGTGCTGGTGGTGGGGCGGCGGCCCGCGCAGGCGGCGAGGGACAACGACAGGCCAAGGCCAAGCAGGCTGCGGCGGGAAAGCATTGGGGTCATAAGGCACCGGACTTTGATTTGTGCCTTGTTAGCGGGGACAGGGCGGCGGGGCCAGCCTGATTGGCACGGCCTGCGGGATTCCGCCGCGTGGTTCGACCTTTGGGCAATGGCGGGGCAAGGTGGTTCTTGGTAGCATGGCACAAAGAGGAAAGCATGTGATGACCGTCCAGACCCGCGATTTGCAGACCGCGCTGATTGTCGAGGACCATCCGCTGTTCAGCGATGCGCTTGCGATGACCTTGCGGGCGGTGGCGGGGATTGCCGCTGTAACCACCGCCGATTGTCTTGAGGCGGCCTTGACGCGGCTGGATCAGGGGGCTGTGCCGGATGTGGTGGTGCTGGATCTGAACCTGCCGGATGTGGACGGGCTTGACGGGCTGATCCGCTTGCGCGCAGCGGTCGGCGAAGTGCCGGTTGTGGTGGTGTCATCGCTGGCGGATAACCGTGTGATCGGGGCAGCACTGGCGGCGGGGGCGGCGGGGTTTGTCCCGAAACACGCGCGGCGCGAGGTGTTCCGCGCGGCATTCGATGCCGTGCGCGACGGCCGCATCTATTTGCCCGAAGGGTATGTGCCTGCGGTTGTGTCGCCTGCTTCGGGGCAGGAAAACGCGATGGCGCGGTTGGCGCTATTGACCAAGGCGCAGGCGAATATCCTGCAACTGGTTTGCGCGGGGCGGCTGAACAAGCAGATTGCCTTTGAAATGGGGATCGCCGAGACCACGGTGAAGGCGCATGTCACGGCTATCATGCGAAAGCTGGGCGTGCAAAGCCGCACGCAAGCCGTGCTGATTGCCAAACAGGCCTCATTCGCCAGTCTGATGCCAGAGAACGGGCAGGACTTGTCAGGCGCACGCCCGCACCTGTAGCCTGACCGCAGGGAGAGACATTCATGCAGCTTACGCCCCTTATCACGGGCGCGGCTTTGGTGCGGACGGCGTCGGTGGATGCCAGCCGCTTTGATGCCGTGCAGGCCTTGCGCGCAGGGCTTGGCGCGGGGCCTTTCGCGCTAGTCATCCTGTTCATGGCCCCGATTGTCGGGATCGAGGCGCAGGCGATGGCGATGGCGGCGGGATTTGGCGAGACGCAGGTGATCGGCTGCTCGACAGCGGGCGAGATTTCGGACGCGGGTTATGCCGAGGGGCAGATCGTGGCGGTGGGATTGCCTGCCGCGCATTTCGCGGCGGATGTGCTGCTGGTGCCGGATCTGGGCGCACTGGACCCGCATGCGCTGATCGGGTCGCTGATCCGGTCGCGCGCGGGCTTGGCGCGGCGGGTGCCGGCTTGGGAAAGTGAATTTGCCTATCTGCTGGTCGACGGGTTATCGATCCGCGAGGACGAGTTGACCTCGGCCCTTGCCTCGGGTCTGGGGCCAGTGCCGTTGTTTGGCGGCTCGGCGGGGGATGGCACGCGGTTCCGGCGGACGTTCGTGCTGCAGGGTGGGCAGATGCATGACAATGCCGCCGTGCTGGCGATGATCCGCAGCGATTGTCGCGTCAAGGTGTTCAGCCTTGACCATCTGCAACCCACCGAACGGCGGATGGTGGTGACGCAAGCTGATCCGGCGCGGCGGATCGTGCGGCAGATCAACGCCGAACCTGCCGCGCAGGAATACGCGCGGATTTTGGGCAAAGACCCCGCGCAACTGACCTCTTTCACCTTTGCGGCGCATCCGGTGGTGGTGCGGATCGGCGGCAAGCATCACGTGCGCGCGATTCAGCGGGTGGGCGAGAACGGCGATCTGATCTTTTTCTCGGCGATTGACGAAGGGCTGGTGCTGACGCTGGCCGAACCGATGGATATGGTGGCGCATCTGGACCGCGAGCTGTCGCGTCTGTCCGACCAAGACGCACCGGCTGCTATTCTGGCCTGCGACTGCATCCTGCGGCGGATGGAGGCAGAGGAGAAACAGAAAACCGGTGCGATCTCGGCCCTGTTGCGGCAGCATCGGGTGGTGGGGTTTTCCACCTATGGCGAGCAGTTGAACGGGATGCACGTCAACCAGACCATGACGGGGGTGGCGATCTATCCGCCCGAGGCACCATGATTGACAGCCTGATCAACCCAAGCGATTCCCCTGAACGGCAAACCGCAAAGCTGCTGACCATCGCACAGGTGCTGATGCGGCGGGTGGAGCAGATCACCGATGATTCAGGGGCCGCCTATGCCCAGTTCCAGCGCGCCGCCCTGCTGGAAGATCAGGTGCGCGAACGCACCCGCGATCTGGAACGTGCGCTTGACCTGCTGAATGCCTCCAATGGCGCGCTGGCCGAGGCGAACCGCGCCACCGAGGAGGCGCGGCGCAATCTGGCCAATGCGATCGAGACGGTGCAGGAAGGCTTCGCGCTGTTTGATGCGGATGATGTGCTGGTGCTGTGCAACTCGCGTTTCGGGATGCATTTGCTGGATGTGCAGGACCATCTGCGGCCCGGTCTGCACTTTGACGATTATGTCGAACGGGTCAGCCGGTCGGACTATCTGGCGCTGCCCGATGGCGAGACGCCAGAGCTTTGGGCCACCGCGCGGCGGCAGCGCCACAAGGACCGGCACGTGATCCTGAACGTGCGGATTGTCAAAGATCGCTGGTTGCAGGTGTCGGAACACCGCACGGAAACCGGCGGCACGGTGATCTTGCAGACCGATGTGACCGATATCATCCGGCTGGAGCGCCATGAACGGGGCCGCATGCTGGACGATCAGGCACGGGTGATCCGCGCCACGCTGGACCATATCGACCAAGGCATCTGCATTTTCGATGCGGGGGCCACTCTGGTGGGGTGGAATGCGCGGCTGGCGCAGTTGCTGGCGATCCCTGTGGCACGGTTGCGGCTGGGGGCGGATTTCGGACAGTTGTTGCAACGGCTGGTGATGGATTTCAGTTTTGGCGAGGGCATGACCGCGCAGGCGCTGGCGGTCTGGGCCGACGGGCGGTCAGGGCGCGGCAGTTTGCGCTTCGAGTTGCGCCGCGATGCCGGGCTGATTCTGGCGGCCTTCGGGGCCGAGATGCCGGACGGCGGTTTTGTGATGAGTTTCACCGATGTTACCGCCGAACGCGCCGCCTTGCAGGCAATCAGCCGCGCCAATGAGACACTTGAGGCCCGCGTGGCCGAGCGGACTCTGGAGTTGCAGGATGCGCTGGCCGATGCCGAACGCGCCAATGCCAGCCGATCACGCTTTGTCGCGGCCGCCAGCCATGACCTGCTGCAACCCTTGTCGGCGGCCAAGCTGTTCATCGCATCCGTCGCCGATGCCGCCCTTGCGCCCCGCGCGCGGGAGGCCATCGACAAGGCGCAGAACGCGCTGGTCTCGGTGGAAGGGATTCTGGATGCGCTGCTGGATATCTCGAAACTGGAAAGCGGCAAGGCGGCGGTCTCGGTCGGGCCGGTGCGGCTGAACCCGCTGCTGGCGCAACTGACGGATGAATTTGCGGCGATTGCGGCGGCCAAGGGGCTGGCGCTGCGGGTGCGGGGGCTGGATGTGATGGTGGGGTCAGACCCTGCCTATCTGCGCCGCATCCTGCAAAACCTGATCGGCAATGCGATCCGCTATACCGAGCGGGGGCGCGTGCTGGTGGCGGCGCGCAGGCGGGGCGGCATGGTGCGGCTGGAGGTCTGGGATACAGGGCCGGGCATCCCCGAGGCTGAACAGGACAATATTTTCAAAGAGTTCCACCGCCTGAACGCGCGGGCCTCGGCCAGTGAAGGCATGGGGCTGGGGCTGGCCATCGTAGAGCGTGCCTGTGCTTTGCTGGGCCATCCTTTGGGCCTGACCTCGCGCATGGGGCGGGGGACGTGTTTCATGGTGCAGGTGCCGCTGGTCGATGCGGTGGCGCATGAGGCCGAGCGCGGCCCTGCGCCGTCGGTGCAGGGGAACGACAAGATCGCGCTGCTGGTGGAAAACGATGCCGACCTGCGCCGCGCCTTGGTGCTATTGCTGGAAAGCTGGGGCATGAGCGTGCTTGAGGCCGGTTCAGGCGAAGAAGCCTTGGCGCTGATTGATGAATTGGGGATTCTGCCCGATCTCTGTCTGGTGGATCACCAGTTGGGCGATGGCTTGACGGGGATTGCGGCGATCCGCGCGCTTTGGGCGCGGCACGGGACCATTCCCGCGCGGCTGATCACCGCCAACCGCAGTCAGGACGTGCAGGATCAGGCGAGGGCGGCAGGGATTGCGGTGTTGATGAAGCCGATTGATGCGCGCGCGCTGCAAGGATTCATCGCGCAGGTGGGGGCGCAGGCTACGACCATGGTTTAATATGCGGGCGCGGTTTTGCACCGTAAGGTATGCGTCAAAAGGATACCCGATATGCAACTGACAGATAGCAAAGACATCAAAGCGGCCCCCGAAACGGTCTGGGCCGCGATTCTGAACCCCGAAGTCCTGAAGGAATGTGTGCCGGGCTGCGAAAGCCTGACCGGCAGCGTCGAAGAGGGATTCGAGGCCGCCGTGGTGCAAAAGGTCGGCCCCGTGAAGGCGCGTTTTACCGGTGTGGTAAAGCTGTCCGATATCGAGATTGGCCGCGCGGTTCGCATCAGTGGTGAAGGCAAGGGCGGGCCTGCGGGCTTTGCCAAGGGCGGCGCGATGGTGCGGCTTGAGGCAATCGAAGGCGGCACGCGGCTGTCTTACGAGGTCGAGGCCAGCGTCGGCGGCAAGATCGCCCAGCTTGGCAGCCGCATCATCGAAGGTTTCGCCAAGAAGATGGCGGATGAATTCTTTACCCGTTTTCAGGAGGCGGTTGAAGGGCCGGAGGACGACGAACCCGCTGCGGTCGAGGGCGAAGCCGAGGGTGGCGAAGTGAAAAAAGGCTGGTTCAAGCGTCTGATCGGCGCGTGATCCAAGCGGATAATTCAAGGGAGGATGCAATGACGAAAATCTCGATGACCGTGAACGGCAAGTCCGTTTCGGCCGAGGCAGAGGGCCGCACGCTGCTCTCGGGCTTTCTGCGTGAAGGGCTGGGGCTGACCGGCACGCATGTCGGCTGCGACACCTCGCAATGCGGGGCCTGTGTGGTGCATGTGAACGGCAAGCCGGTGAAATCCTGCACGGTCTTTGCGCATGATGTGGCGGGGGCGAATGTGACCACCATCGAAGGCATGGCCAATGCGGATGGCAGCCTTGGCGTGGTGCAGCAGGCGTTTCAGGACCATCACGGGCTGCAATGCGGCTTCTGCACACCGGGCATGGTGATGTCATCGGCGGCTTTGCTGGCCGAAAATCCCAAACCGACCGAAACGGAAGTGCGCGAATATCTGGAAGGCAATATCTGCCGCTGCACCGGATACCACAACATCGTCAAGGCGGTGCTGGCGGCCTCCGGTCAAAGCGTTGCGGCTGAATAACAAGATATAACAGGGTTTTAGGGGGCGTCTTTGACGCATCCCATTAGGGAGGACGACATGCCGAAAGACGATGGCATCGGCGCCAGCACCAAGCGGCGCGAGGATATCCGGTTCCTGACCGGCAAGGGGCGGTATACCGCCGACATCAACTTGCGCGATCAGGCGATTGCGGTCTTTGTGCGCTCGGAAGTGGCGCATGGGCGGATCAACAGCATTGATACTGCGGCGGCTGCGGCGATGCCCGGTGTGCTGGCGATTATGACGGGGGCGGATTTTGCATCCGTCGGGGGTAACCCCGCGGGCTGGTATGTGGCCAGCCGAGATGGCGCGACCATGAAGGAACCCAAGCGTCCGGTTCTGGCGCATGGCAAGGTGCGCCATGTCGGCGACGCCTATGCGGTCGTTGTGGCCGAAACGCTGGAGCAGGCCAAGGACGCCGCCGCCGCGATTGAGGCCGACATTACCGAGTTGCCTGCGATTGTGAACATGGCCGATGCCGTGGCCAATGCCGATAATCGTGTGCATGACGAGATTGAAAACAACGTCTGCTTCGACTGGGGCTGGATCGAGGACAACCGCGCCGCCGTGGATGCGGCCTTTGCCTCTGCGCCGCATGTCACCACGCTTGAACTGGTGAACAACCGACTGGTGCCGAACGCGATGGAACCCCGCGCCTCGATTGGCGATTACGATCCGGGCACGCAGGACTACAAACTTTACACCACCAGCCAGAACCCCCACCTGACCCGCCTTCTGATCGCGGCTTTCGTGCTGGGCATTCCTGAAAACAAACTGACCGTGATTGCGCCCGACGTAGGCGGCGGGTTTGGGTCGAAAATCTATCACTACGGCGAAGAGGCGGCGGTGCTGGCGGCATCCAAGGCCTTGAACCGTCCGGTGAAATGGGTGGCGGAACGCTCGGAATCCTTCCTGTCGGATG
The DNA here is from genome assembly GCA_001828855.1 of Rhodobacterales bacterium RIFCSPHIGHO2_02_FULL_62_130. GTDB lineage: Bacteria > Pseudomonadota > Alphaproteobacteria > Rhodobacterales > Rhodobacteraceae > Cypionkella. Next base: position 413,205 of record MHZT01000034.1, read on the forward strand.
CCCATGGTCGCGACCATGTGACCAAGATTCAGTTGGCACTGGAAAAGGACGGCACCTTCCTTGCTCTGCGCACGGAAACCATGGCCAACGTCGGCGCTTATCTTTCGAACTTTGCCACCGTGACGCCGACCTTCCTGCATGGCACGCTGATGGCGGGGCCGTATAAAACCCCGCTGGTCTATGTGAACGTCAAGGCCGTGTTCACCAACACCGCCCCCGTTGACGCCTATCGCGGCGCGGGCCGTCCCGAGGCGACCTTCAGCATTGAACGCGTCGTCGACATGGCGGCGGACGAGCTGGAGATCGACAAGGTCGAAATCCGCCGCAAGAACCTGATAGGGGCCGACCAGTTCCCCTATACCACCCCCGTCGGGCTGGTTTACGACATCGGCAACTATCAGGCGACCTTGGACAAGCTGATCGAACTTGGCGATCTGGCCGGATTTGAAAAACGCGCCTCCGAAAGCAAAGCGCGCGGCAAGCTGCGCGGGCTTGGCCTTTCGACATGGATCGAGGCTTGCGGTATTGCGCCGTCGGCGCTGGTCGGTGCGTTGGGTGCGCGTGTGGGGCTGTTCGATGCGGCCACGGTGCGGGTCAATGCCACGGGGTCGATTTCCGTGATGACCGGCGCGCATAGCCACGGGCAGGGGCATGAGACGGTGTTTGCGCAAGTGGTGGCGGAACGTCTGGGCATCCCCGCCACGTCAATTGACATCGTGCATGGAGATACGTCGAAAATCCCGTTCGGGATGGGGTCTTATGGCTCGCGGTCTTTGGCGGTGGCGGGATCTGCCATGGTCAAGGCCGTGGACAAGATCATCGCCAAGGGCAAGAAGATCGCCGCCCACATGCTGGAGGCTTCCGAGAACGACATTGTGTTCGAGGATGGCAAGTTCAGCGTGACCGGCACCGACAAGGCGAAAACCTTCGGCGAGATCGCCTTCTCGGCCTATGTCCCGCATAACTACCCGCTGGAAACGCTGGAACCGGGGCTTGAGGAATCTGCCTTCTACGATCCGGCCAACTTCACCTATCCTGCCGGCGCTTATGCTTGCGAGGTCGAGGTGGATGCCGAAACCGGACAGGTTACCGTGGCTTCCTTCACCTGCGCCGACGACTTCGGCAATGTGATGAACCCGATGATCGTGGAAGGTCAGGTGCATGGCGGCGTGGGGCAGGGCATCGGCCAAGCCCTGCTGGAGAACACCAGCTATGACGAAAACGGTCAGCTTCTGACCGCAAGCTACATGGATTACGCCATGCCGCGCACGACGGATGTGCCGTTCTACACGGTGGATCATTCCTGCGTGACCGCCTGCACCCATAACCCCTTGGGGGTGAAGGGCTGCGGCGAGGCGGGGGCAATCGGCTCGCCCCCGGCTGTGGTCAATGCCGTGGTCGATGCGCTGCAGCGCGGCGGCTACACCCATGTGAAGCACATTGATATGCCGGTCTCGCCCTCGCGGGTCTGGTCTGCGATCAACGGTTAAGGAGGAACGGTCATGTATAACTTCGAGTTCGTGAAACCGGCCTCTATCGCCGAGGCCACGGCGGCGCTGGAATCCGATGGCGCGCAGGCGTTGTCGGGCGGGCAGACGCTGCTGCCCACCATGAAGCAGCGGCTTGCGGCGCCGGATGTGCTGGTCAGCCTGACCGGCATCGCCGAGATGCAGGGCGTTTGCCTTGGCGATGTGGGGCTGCACATTGGGGCTGCCACCCCGCATGCGGTGGTGGCGCGCGAGGCGGCAGCGCATTATCCGGCGCTGGCGAAACTGGCGGGCGGCATCGGCGATCCGGCGGTGCGCAACCGTGGCACCATCGGCGGCTCGGTCGCCAACAACGATCCGGCGGCCTGCTATCCGTCGGCGGTGCTGGCCTCGGGCGCGACGGTGGTGACAAACCGCCGCCGCATTGCTGCCGACGACTACTTCCAAGGTCTGTTCACCACGGCGCTGGAGGAGGGTGAGTTCATTACGCAAGTGCTGTTCCCGATCCCGCAGAAAGCCGCCTATGTGAAGTTCAACCAACCTGCCAGCCGCTTTGCATTAGCTGCTGTTTTCGTTGCGAAATTCGCAGATGGCGTGCGGGTGGCGGTGACGGGGGCGTCGAATGGCGGCGTGTTCCGCTGGGCCGAGGCCGAGGCGGCACTGTCGGCCAACTTTAGCGCCGATGCGCTGGCGGGGCTGTCGGTGGATGCCGATGACATGATCAGCGATCTGCACGGAACGGCGGCCTACCGCGCCAATCTGGTCAAGGTGCTGACGGGGCGCGCGGTTTCCGCCGCCTGATCTTTCAACATCGATGCGCCCGCAGGCCCCGTGCTTGCGGGCGTTTCAATTCTGCTGCCGACACGTCACAAAGCCGTTATGCGCGCCTGTTAGGCAGGCATCATGCACTCTGCATAGATGCGGGGGCTTGCCAGTGGGGAAACGCCAGATATAGTCCAAGCAATTGGGCTGTTTTCCACCCCAAGCCCGATGTGCGACAGGTTCTAGACGGAGTCTTTTGCGGCAATGGACGGCGATTTTCGACATCAATTCGTGCGCGACCCTGCGGCCTTGAAGCATTTTCCGGCGCTGGTGCTGAATGCCGATTACCGGCCCCTGTCCTATTACCCGCTGTCTCTCTGGCCTTGGCAAGAGGCGATCAAGGCCGCCGTGCTGGACCGCGTGCAGATAATCGCCGAATATGACGAGGTGGTGCGAAGCCAGCGACAAGAGTTCCGCATACCTTCGGTTGTGGTCCTGAAAGATTTCGTCAAACCCCAAAAGCGCGTGGCCTTCACGCGCTTTAATCTTTTCTTGCGGGACGAATTTTGCTGCCAATACTGCGGGGCCAAGGGCGATCTGACCTTTGACCACGTGCTGCCAAGGTCGCGCGGCGGCGTGACAAGCTGGGAGAACGTGGTGGCGGCCTGTAGCCCCTGCAACCTGCGCAAGGGCGCGCGCAGTCTGAAGCAATCGGGCCTGCATCTGGCCAAAGTGCCGCGCATGCCATCGCCCGAGGAAATGCAGGCGCATGGCCGCCGCTTTCCGCCGAACCATCTGCATCAAAGCTGGATGGATTATCTCTATTGGGATGCCGAACTCGACGCCTGATCATTCTTGGTTAACGCGCCGTCACAGTGGTTAAAACACTGTCATAAAACCTTCACATTCGCGAGGTGCCGTGCTGAACTCGGGTGTGGAGGGAAGGATAGTTTTCACCATATCGGGGGTTTTGCTTCCGGTATGGAAGCATCGGTTTCACCGGCCAACGTTTTGACGTGCTTGCGAATGATCCGGCCGAGGCTTCTGAAGGTAGCGCGACGCGGTCTCAGGCTATTCACATATCTCCCGCTTCCCTATCTCATTCAGTAATTGGGCCTTTCCAAAAATCGGAAGGATCCAATGAAAACAAAAGCTTCAACATTGACCCCACGCATGCTGTCAGACTTCTGCGCCAAGCGGCTTGCGCCAGTTCTGCCGGAAGAGGTGGTGAAACGACTGCATCAGTACATGGGCGAATTGCTGGCCCAACAGGAGTATCCGTCCTATCGCGGCGCAGGCCTTGACCTGACAGCCTTGGCGGAGACGCTGTCGCTAGATCTCGGCCTTTTGAAACCCCAGAAGGCGCAGATCAGGCCGATTTTCGATGCTATCGCGCGGGCAGTTGCTGAGGGGAGGCTGCGGGCAGGTGTGCCCTCGCGACAGCGCAGCATCCGAAAGGAAGAGGCCGGATCGGGATCGCCGCCCCGCGCGAAAATTGCGCCCCATTCAAGAAAAGCGCCTCGACGGCAACGGCGACCGGTGATTGAGTTCCCGGAGCCCCTGTTCACGGAATGGGATGAACCTGACAGTTTCGGCGCTGCCCTTCGGCTGCATGCAAGCCGCCACGGCGAGACGACCTATCACCTTTTCGACGCCGTTGTGCGCCCCGAAGACGGCGTCAACCGCAGCACCGTCATCAGCTGGGGGCGCGGAACCAAAATGCCGCGCGCTGCGATCAGTTTGGAAATCCTCTGCCGGATTGAACGGCGTTACCGTTTGCCTGCAGGATATTTTCTGGCCAAGACAGGCACCCCCGACCGCGCTCCAGGCGATTTCAATCTGGAAGGCGTGACGCCCGCTGAACGCAGGCGGCTTGCCTGGCACCTGCCAGATGATTTCAACCGCCGCCCACGGCACGCGCAGGCGGAAATTCTGGACTGGGTGCGCACGGTCATCATCAGCGGTTCCACGGATTACCGCCGGTATCAGGCCGCGATGATGCGGCACCGCTATGCCGTGCGGTTTTCCGGCCAGTCAGACCCGCGACGTCCGTCGTCCATCGCCCAGACGCCCGAGGAGTCGGGCATCATCCTCGCGCCAAAGCGGCTCAACGATGAAATGTCTGCGATCCTGACCTTCAAGACGGCCACCTTCGCGGCCTTCGGATTGCAAAGGAATGGGGTTTGGGGAACTGAGACCGCGGCGCAGAAGGTCGAACATTTCGGCCTGTGGTTCGGTGCCTTCGCGGCCCCGCCCGAAAGCGAAGTTCAGGGCCGTGGCGTTGACCCGAGGCTTTTGACCTTCGCGATGATGATCTTCCCGCAGGTCTGGGACTGGTATCTGACCTGGCGCGAACGGCGGCGGGGATTTTATACCAAATGGGAGGTCGACCTGCTGTCCATTGCCGCCGCCTTCTGCCGCGAAGAAACCGGCTGGCTGCGCCAGACCCCGCGCATCGCCGGCAACCTGGCTGTGATCGACGGCCTGATCAGCCCGGAGGACATCGCTGAAGTGGAGGCCGATTGGGCCGCAGCCTGTGACCGGATGTACAAGCATGCGCGCCGCCGTATCAAGGAAATCGACCGCGTTGCCCGCATCCATCGCGATCCC
>MHZT01000035.1 GCA_001828855.1 Rhodobacterales bacterium RIFCSPHIGHO2_02_FULL_62_130
CGGTAGACGGAGGGCTTCGGTTTGCTCATGCATCCCAGCTACCACGCTGGATTCACAGAGTGAATCCTCCATCCCATTTGCGCAACAAAGCCCATTCGCAACCAAAGTCTTTTATCCATGGCATGAGGGCCAACATAACTGCGACTACGATGATTTTTTGCTAAAATTTTGCGTCTCAATTTCTTGGCGTGTATTAAAGTTTGCCAGAGGTAGAAATAGTGATGCCATTTACACATCTGAGCAAATTAGATTAATGGAAGATGCAGAGTTGCGCTGGAAGATGTTTCTTCAAGGTAAGGTGCCGCACCCGGAAAAATTTGAGCAACATCTTCTGATTTTTGATCTTGTCGATTCGACAAATATTCCAAATCTGCCTATTAATTTCAATCGCTTCATGACCGGAGCGGTAACTTTGGATATTGTGGGTTCAAAGAAATCCCTAATGACTTTTGCCAAAATGGGAAAGTTTACAGTTTTTGGAATAATTCAAAAAGGCCCGAACAAGTGGGAAGGTACGAAAATTCATGTCAAAAGTGGGTTGCTCAGACCTAGAAAATTCGTGATTCCTGCCGGATTGCTCGATTTATTCCGACAAAAGGCAGACCATTCTGCTTCATCAATGGCTCAATTGTCGAAAATGCAGCGAGAAAAGATTGACAAGAACATTTTGGGCAATCTTGATGCTTTTTTGAGGTCTGATCAATTTGCCGCAATAAATGCTGATGCAGTCATGTTTGGTGAGCAAGCTGTTCTTTGGAAGGACGAGACCTAGCTGTGTTGGTTGCCTAATCAAAACCCCTTAACACTCCCCTAACGCCAATGCTCAACCCTTTGAACCCAAACACAAACCCCAACGGTCCCGTGTCGGGACCGCCCTCACGTCCCGCGCGGTTTCGCCCTTAACGTAGGTTCGGCCACGGTCGGATCTTCGGGCCAGGGGTGGCGCGGATATTGCCCCCGCATGTCTTTCCTGACATCCGCATAGGACGACCGCCAGAACCCCGGCAAATCCATCGTGACCTGAATCGTCTTATGCCCCGGCGAGGTCAGCACCACCCGCAGCGGCAGCCGTTTGGCCCCGACAACGGGATGCACCACCACCCCGAACATCTCTTGCAGCCGCACCTCGATCCCCGGCGCGTCGCCGTCGTAATCAATCGGCACGCGGCGACCCAAGGGGGTTTCAAAGGCCGCAGGCACCAACCGGTCCAGAGCTTGGGTCTGCTCCCAGTTCAGCCGCGCGCGCAGGGGTTCGGTCAGATCAAGGGCGCGCAGATCGGCCTCGGTCCGGCACTTGCCCAGATGCGGCAGCAGCCAATCCTCGGCGCTGTCCATCAAGCCCTGATCGCTGAAATCCGGCCAGGCATCACCGCCGCCCCGCGCCAGTTCGACCCTTGCGCGAAACCGCCGCGCGGCGGGGGTGAAGTGCAGCCCGTTCAATCGCATCCCCTCCAGCGCCGCCCGCGCCACGTCTTCCGCCGGCGCATCCCAATGCTGATCCCCCAGTACCAGCGCACCGAAACATTCCTGCCGACGCGCCATCACGCGGCCCTCGCGTTTCGACCAGTGGCAGACTTGCCGCCAGCCGATCTGCGCCCCATGCACCGCCCGCAACTCGGCTTCCGAGATCGCCACCGCCTGCCGCACCTGCGCTTCCCGCGCGTCGCCGTCCAGATCGGTGGCCACGATCAGCCGTGCCGCCGCCAAGGGCGTTCCCGCCGCCATCGCAGCCCCCTTGCCGCCCGACAGCACCCAGCGCGGCGCATCGCCCTTGCGCCGCAGCCCGATGCGGTCGGGATAGGCCAGCGCCGCCATCTGCGCGAGTGAAAACCCCGCATCCTCGGCCTTGACCGCCCGCGCCAGCCGCCGCGCCTCGTCCTTGATCCGCTCGACCACAGGGCGCGACACTGGCCACGGGTGTGAAGATTCGAACCGGCGCGGATCGGTCACGGCGGCGATCCGCAGCGCCAGATCGGGCGGTGCGCCTTTCAGCGGGTCCCGCTCGGCCATCAGCGCCGCCAGAACCGCCGCAGCAGGCCCCGCCACCGCCAGCATATGCGCCAGACGCGGATGCAGGGGCAGGGCGGCCAGACTGCGGCCATGCGCCGTGATCCGCCCGCCCTCTAGCGCGCCCAAGCCTTCCAGCAGCGCCTTGGCCTCGGCCATAGCGCCGGGATTGGGCGCGGTCAGGAATGGCACATCGCCGCCCCACAGCGCCAGTTCCAGCGCAAGTCCGGTCAGATCCGCCGCTTCGATCTCGGCAGGCGGAAACGCCGCCAGACCGCCTTCCTCGCCGCGCGTCCAATGGCGATAGCACAGGCCCTCGGCCACCCGCCCCGCGCGGCCACGGCGTTGTTCCGCTTCGGCCTTGGTCACCCGTTCCGTCACCAGCCGCGACATGCCGGAATTGGGATCAAACCGCGCCCGCCGCGCGCGGCCACCGTCCACCACGACGCGGATATCGGGAATGGTCAAAGATGTTTCCGCAATCGAGGTCGCCAGCACCACCTTGCGCCGATCCGATGGCGCCAAGGCCGCGCGCTGCGCCGCAAACTCCATCGCCCCGAACAGCGGGCGAATATCGCAGCCCGCAAGACGCCCCTGCAGGGCCTGCTCAACCCGCCGGATTTCGCCCTCACCGGGCAGGAACACCAGCACCCCGCCTTCCGTTTCCTCGACAGCCTGCACCACCAGCCCCGCCATGCTGGCCTCATACCGCATCGACGCATCAGGGGCGCGGCCCAGCCAGCGCGTCTCGACCGGATAGGCCCGCCCCGCCGAGGTGACCATCGGCGCATCCCCCATCAGCGCGGCCACCGGCCCCGCATCCAGCGTGGCCGACATCACCACCAGCACCAGATCGTCCCGCAGCGCCCCTCTGATTTCCAAGGCCAAAGCCAGCCCCAGATCGGCATTCAGACTGCGCTCGTGGAATTCGTCAAAGATCAGCGCGCCAACGCCCGACAGTTCGGGGTCGCTCTGGATCATGCGGGTCAGGATGCCTTCGGTCACCACCTCGATCCGCGTCGCGCGCCCCACCTTGGCCTCGCCGCGAATACGGTAGCCCACAGTGGCCCCCACAGGCTCGCCCAAGGTTTCCGCCATCCGCTCCGCCGCTGCCCGCGCGGCCAAACGGCGCGGCTCCAGCATCACGATGCGGCCCTGCACCAAGCCCGCCGCCAGCAGATCCAGCGGCACCCGCGTGGTTTTCCCCGCCCCCGGCGGGGCTTGCAACACAGCCATCCCCCGCGCCGCAATTGCGGCACGCAAGGCGGGCAGGGCGTCATCGATCGGCAAAACATCAACCATCCCGCCTTATCCCCCAAGCCCCGCCAAGATGCCACTCCCCCTTCCCCCGATCCTCTCTGCAAAAATATCCCCGCCGGAGGCCTGTATTCCCCCCCCAAGAACACCCTCTGGCATTACCCCCCGCCTTCGGGCAAAACATCACCAACAGGGGGCGCTGATGGATATAGCAGAACTGGCAGCAGGCGTGGCGGCAGGGCAAAGGCGGGCCTTGGCGCGGTCGATCACGCTGGTAGAAAGCGCGCGGGCAGACCATCGCGCACAGGCCTTGCAGCTTTTGCAAACCCTTGGCCAAAGCCGTCAGGCGCTGCGGATCGGTCTGTCCGGCACGCCGGGCGTCGGCAAATCCACCTTTATCGAAAGCTTTGGCCTGATGCTGACGGGGCAGGGGCTGCGGGTGGCGGTGCTGGCTGTCGATCCCTCCTCGGCGCGCTCGGGCGGGTCGATTTTGGGGGACAAAACGCGGATGGAGCGGCTGTCGCGTGATCCTTTGGCCTTCATACGCCCCTCGCCGTCACAGGCGCAGATGGGCGGCGTTGCGCGCCGCACCCGCGAAGCCGTGGCGCTGTGCGAGGCAGCGGGTTTCGACGTGGTGCTGATCGAAACTGTCGGGGTGGGCCAATCCGAAACCGTTGTGGCCGAATTATGCGATATTTTCACCCTGCTGCTGGCCCCTGCAGGCGGTGACGAACTTCAGGGCGTCAAGCGCGGCATCATGGAGATGGCCGATCTGATTCTGGTGAACAAGGCCGATGGCGATCTGAAAGCGGCGGCGCTGCGGACCTGCGCGGATTATGCTGGCGCGCTGCATCTGCTGCGCCGCCGCCCGCAAGACCCGCCGGGCTTTCCCAAGGCCACCACGGTTTCCGCCCTGTCCGAAGACGGGCTGGCGGGGGCTTGGGCGGAAATGCAGGCCTTGGCGGCGTGGCGGCGCGAGAATGGCCACTGGGCCGCGCGGCGGGCCGATCAGGCGCGCCACTGGTTCGAGGAAGAGGTGCGCCACGGCTTGCTGGCCGCCCTTGCCCGCGAACCTGCCTTGGGCGTGATGCAGCGTCTGGGCGCAAATGTTGCGGCGGGCAGCCTGACGCCCGAAGCGGCGGCTGCGGAAATGCTGTCTTTGCTGGGGCGGGCGTAACTCTTGCCTCCGGCACAACAAGTTATGCCCGTGAATCGCTTGACGCCGCTGCGGAATCCCCCTACTAGCCAGCAATCGAATTTGGGCCGCACCGCTTTGGCGTGGTCTATGGCTTTGACTGCAAAGGATCACGACGATGTCGCGCGTCTGCGAACTTACGGGCAAAGGCCCGATGTCTGGCAACACTGTCAGCCACGCTAACAACAAATCCCGTCGTCGGTTCCTTCCGAACCTGAACGACGTGACCCTGATTTCGGATGTGCTGGGCCGTTCGTTCAGCCTGCGTATTTCGGCTGCCGCCCTGCGGACTGTCGATCACCGTGGCGGGCTTGACGCGTTCCTGGCCAAGGCGAAGGACGACGAACTGTCGGTCAACGCTGCCAAGATCAAGAAAGAGATTTCCAAGGCTCAGGCAACCGCCTGATCTTTCGGACCGCTTGACGCACAGGCCTCGTTCGCGCTGCGAACGGGGTCTTTTGTGCTTTGGCCCTCGGCCTTTCCGCGACATCATGTGTCTTGGCAGCGCTTGGCCATCGCGCTATGACCCGCGCATGATCTGGGCGCGCCCTCTCTTCGGACTTTTGCTGTCGCTTGTGCTGGCGGCCACCTCGCTGACCGCAGCCGAGATGCGCGGCCATGCCAGCGGCAGCCAGTGGATCGAGATTTGTTCCGATACGCCTGATGGCTCCGGCATCACCACCCTGCAACTCGACGCGCAGGGTAACCCGCTGGATCACTTGCATAATTGCCCCTATTGCACGCTGGGGGCGGGCATGGCCACGCTGGCCGATGCTCCGGTGCAATCCCGCCCCGCCACCACAGCCCGCCGTCTTGGCCGCAGTCTTGCCACCCCCCACCGCGCCGCCCTTCCGGCCCAAAGCCCCAAGGCACGCGCCCCACCTTCGATGATCTGAACCCCACAGACCCACAGATCACTCAAAGGACAGAATATGACACGGTTTCAAACCCTTATGGCTGCCGCAACCGCAGCCTTCCTCAGCTTTCCCGCCTTCGCCCATGATGGCGTGCGGATCACCGAAGCCTATGCCCGCAGCATGGGCGGCGTCGGTGCCTCGGGCGCGATCTTCTTCCTGATGGAGAATCACGCGATGGAGGATGACCGCCTGATCGCCGTTGCCTCGGACGTGGCCCAAAAGGTCGAGTTGCACACCCACAAGGCGGGCGACGACGGGGTGATGCAGATGATGCATGTCCCCGAAGGCTTCCCCATCGCCGCGATGGAATCCCACGCCCTTGAACGTGGCGGCGATCACGTCATGCTGATGGGCCTGACCCGCGATCTGAAGGATGGCGATGTCATCACCCTGACCCTGACCTTCGAACGCACGGGCGATCAGGTGATCGAGGTTCCCGTCGACAATGCCCGCAAGCCGGGTGCCAAGGCGCATGACATGGGCGCAATGGGTGGGACCGCAGACGGCACCATGCCCAAAGGTCACAACATGGGCGCGATGGATGGCACCATGCACAAGGGTCACAACATGGCGGCGATGCCTGATACCTCGGGCCTCTCCGACAGCGATGCGGTGATCGCCACGCTCAAGGCCCAGTTTGACACCCCCGAAAATCCGCTGACCGTCGATCCGGTCGTGGTGGACGGCGATCATGCGCTCGCCTCGTGGGCGCAGGGCGACAAGGGGGGCCGCGCGCTGCTGGAGCGCCGCGATGGCGTCTGGCAGGTGATCCTCTGCGGTGGCCCCGATCTGCGGATGCCCGCATTTCTGGCGCAGCATGGCGTGACCGCTGCCGAAACCCTGTCGCAGATGTTCAACGCCGCCGAAGACGGGTTGGGGGCCGAAAAGGTCGCGCTGTCCTCGTCCTTTGAAGGCGTGGTGATGATTACCGAACCTGCGTCCGAGTAAAGACCAAAGGCGGGGCCATCGCGCCCCGCTCATTCCACCCCGCAAAACCCAAGGCCCGCCGATGCAAGCTGCCTATCTGCCCGAAGCCCTGACCCCCGACCAGTGCGACGCCCTGCTGGCGCTGGTGCAGGCGCATCAGATGAAAGACGCGGGCCTTGTACGCGGGGCCACCGCCCACCAGATCCGCCGCGCCGAGATCGCATGGCTGGACGACATCCCGCAGGCGGCTTGGGTGATGGAGCGGATGATGTCACTGACAGCCCGCGCCAACCGCGAAACCTTCGGCTTCGATCTGACCGATTTCGGCGAAAGCCCGCAAGTCGCCCGCTATGGTGCCGAACGGGAGGGCCATTTCGACTGGCATTCCGACATCGGCGCAGGGACTTGGGCGGCCAAACGCAAGCTGACCATTGTGGTGCAACTCTCCGACCCCGCCGATTACACCGGCGGCACGCTGGAACTCCGCCCCGACAGCAATGTGGCCGAAGCCCCCCGCGCCCGCGGCACCGCCATCGTCTTTCCCAGCTTTGTGCTGCACCGCGTCACGCCCGTGACCACCGGCACGCGCTGGTCGCTGACCCTCTGGTCACACGGCCCCTCCTTCCGCTAAGGCACGCCTTCCGCTAAAGCGCGTTCCCCCGATCCTCTCTGCCTAAATATCCCCCGCGGAGCGTCCGCCGCTTGCCACAAGAGCGGCGGCGGTCAGGTTAGCCCCCGCAATAGGCCTCGGCCTGTGCGCCAAAAGCCTTGTACCGCTCCCAGAACGCATCATCGCTGTTGTTCTTCGACATCCAGACCTTATGCGCCTTTTCAGGGTCTTTGAAAAAGGTTGCCGCCCGCCGCTGGTCGCCGTCGCGCAGGGTTTGATCCGCAACTTGCTGGATGCAGCCACACAAGGACCGGTTTGCCGCTTTGCGGTCAGCCCGCATACAGGCACTCTCGATCGGACCTGCCGCCGCAACACTGCTCAAAACGGGAATCGCCAAGGCAACGCAGGTTGCCAGCCAGATAGGTTTCATCATGCCACTGCCTCATTCGTCCCTGACCGGGTTTCCCTCGGTCACAGATCATTTTCTGCCATTCAATATGACGATTCGGGCAAGGTTTTTCAAGGTGGCGCGCGGGACGGGCGGAAAGACGCCCGTGGCCATACCCCCCTTCCCCCACCCCCCCAAACCCGCTATATCGCGCGCATGACCCAGCTTGATCTCATCCGCAACTTCTCGATCGTGGCCCATATCGACCACGGTAAATCCACCCTTGCCGACCGGCTCATCCAGATGACCGGCACGGTGGCTGCGCGCGATATGAAGGCGCAGATGCTGGACAGCATGGATATTGAACGGGAACGCGGGATCACGATCAAGGCCAACACGGTGCGGATCGAATATCCGGCCAAGGATGGCAAGACCTATATCCTGAACCTGATCGACACCCCCGGCCACGTCGACTTCGCCTATGAGGTCAGCCGTTCCATGCGCGCGGTCGAAGGCTCGCTTCTGGTGGTTGACGCAAGCCAAGGGGTCGAGGCGCAGACGCTGGCCAACGTCTATCAGGCGCTGGATGCAGGGCATGAAATTGTGCCGGTGCTGAACAAGATCGACCTTCCGGCTGCCGAACCTGACCGCATCCGCCAGCAGATCGAGGATGTGATCGGCCTTGACGCCTCCGAAGCTGTGATGATTTCCGCCAAATCCGGCCTTGGCATCCCCGATGTGCTGGAAGCCATCGTGACCCGCCTTCCCCCGCCGAAAGGCGACCGCGATGCGCCGCTCAAGGCGATGTTGGTTGATAGCTGGTATGATGCCTATCTTGGCGTTGTCGTGATGGTTCGCATCATGGACGGCGTGATGAAAAAGGGCGACCGTGTTCGCATGATGCAGACAAATGCCGTCTATGGCATTGATAAACTTGCGGTTCTGAAACCCCAGATGGTCGATATCGCCGAGCTTGGGCCGGGCGAGATCGGGATTTTCACCGCCTCGATCAAGCAGGTGCGTGACACCCGCGTGGGCGACACCATCACCCACGAACGCAAAGGCTGTGATGAGGCTTTGCCGGGCTTCAAACCCGCGCAACCGGTGGTGTTCTGCGGCCTGTTCCCCGTTGATGCCAACGAGTTTGAAAACCTGCGCGATGCCATCGAGAAACTGTCGCTGAACGACGCCTCTTTCAGCACCGAAATGGAAACCTCTGCCGCACTCGGCTTCGGCTTCCGCTGCGGCTTCCTTGGTCTGTTGCACCTTGAGGTCATCCGCGACCGTCTGGAACGCGAATATGACATCGACCTGATCACCACCGCGCCTTCGGTCGTGTTCAAGCTGTTCATGAAGGACGGCACCGTGCAAGACCTGCACAACCCTGCCGATATGCCCGACCTGACCTTCGTGGACCACATCGAAGAGCCGCGCATCAAGGCCACGATCATGGTGCCGGATGACTATCTGGGCGACGTGCTAAAGCTGTGTCAGGACCGTCGTGGCATCCAGATGGACCTGTCCTACGCCGGTTCCCGCGCCATGGTGGTCTATGACCTGCCGCTGGCCGAAGTGGTGTTCGATTTCTACGACCGCCTGAAATCGGTCACGCAGGGCTATGCCTCCTTCGACTATAGCATCTCGGAATATCGTGAAGATTTCCTTGTCAAAATGTCGATTCTTGTGAACGAGGAACCTGTCGATGCGCTGTCGATGATGGTTCACCGTGACCGCGCCGAGGCCCGTGGCCGCGCCATGGTCGAAAAGCTGAAAGACCTGATCCCGCGCCATATGTTCAAGATTCCGATTCAGGCCGCCATCGGCAGCCGCGTGATCGCGCGGGAAACCCTGTCGGCGATGCGGAAAGACGTGACCGCCAAGTGCTATGGCGGCGACGCGACGCGGAAGAAAAAGCTGCTGGAAAAGCAAAAGGCCGGCAAGAAACGGATGCGCCAGTTCGGCAAGGTGGAAATCCCGCAAGAGGCGTTCATTTCCGCGCTGAAGATGGACAGCTAAGGCCCATCGCCAGACTTGTGACAAAAGGCCGGGGGTTCCTCGGCCTTTTGTCATTTCCGTTCGGGCCAGTTTCGGGAAACTCTGTAGCCTTCGCTGTGACCACGGAAAAACCACGCTGGAACCACGGGAAACACACGGGGTTATTTGCAGGCATTAACCGCCCGTTAACCCTAATAAAGAATGATGGGCCTATGAAACACGCCCTTCTTCTGCCCCTGATCCTTGTCGCCTGCGGCGCACAGCCCGCACCGGAATTTCTGCGCGCAACCCGCGTGGATATCACCCGCGACGGGCGGCAATACACTGTTTATCATACAGAAAAGCGGGTTGAGGTGATCCGCCTTGGCTATGCCGAGCGGGGCGAACATCAGGCCATCCGCGCCACCATGATCGGGCTGATCCCGCAGGTTACCGGCTGCAAACTGCTGGAACGCTCGCTTCAGGGCGATTCCGGCGAAATGCGCGGCTCTATTCGCTGCTAGACGGGCCTTGCCAGATCAGCACGTAGAACGCGTAAGCCCCTGCTGCTGCAAACAAAACACCCCATCCGGGGCTGTTGAACCAGAATTCGACGATGCCCCAGCACAGCGGGAAAAGCGCCGTCACCCAGCGCCGCCACACTGGGGCAAAGAACGGGTGGTTCGCGTCTAGGAACTTCATGTTTTTCAAGCCTTTTTTCCGCCCAGATAGGCATAGCGATAGGCCAAAGCCACACCGCCCGCGCCACCTGCGATATTGCCCAGCGTCACCCAGAACAGGTTTTGCAGCCCAGCCGCAACCGAAACCTCGGCCCCGCTAAACATTCCTAAAGGAATCAGGAACATATTGGCAATCGAGTGTTCCATTCCCAACAATACAAAGGACGAAATCGGCCAGAGAATCGCCAGAATCTTCCCCGTGGTGTCGCGCGCGGAAAAGGTCAGCCAGACCGCAAGGCAGACCAGCGCATTGCATAACGCCCCCTTAACCAACATCGCCCAAGGAGACAGCGAAACCTTCCCCAAAGCCACCTTCCCCGCCATCTCCCCAAACGGCGCCGACAGCAGACCGGATTGCGAGAAGGCCACCGCCAGCCCGACTGCGCCGATCAGGTTGCCCAGATAGACAATCCCCCAGTTCCGCAGCAGCGCGGGCAGGGTAATCTTGCGATCCACTGCCGCCATGACCATCAGCGCATTGCCGGTAAACAACTCGGCCCCGCCCACAACGCAAAGGATCAGGCCCAAAGAAAAAACCAATCCTCCCAATAGCTTGGCAGGTCCACTCGGCTCTGCGCCCGTCATCACCATCAGATAGGCCGCGCCACCGAACCCGATGAACGCGCCCGCCAGAACGGCCAGCGTCAGCATTTGGCCAAAGGGCAGGGCCGCTTTGGCGACCCCCGCGGTTTCGATCAGCGCCGCGATCTGGGCCGGTTTATAGGCATCATGTTCATTGTCCATCCGGCCACGCTAAGCCAAATGCCTTTGCCTGCCAACCCTGCGCCGCTACCGCCCCCGACGCTTGGTGCCACCCCGTTGGCCCGCCCGTCCGCCGGTGCTGCGTCCGGACGATTTGACAGCCGTTTCAACGGCTTCCTCGATCACCGACTGGCGGGCCAAGGGATCGTCGGCAATCGCCAGCTCAACTGCTTCAAGCCGCTTTACCTCGTCACGCAGGCGCGCGGCCTCTTCGAATTCCAGATTCTCGGCGGCCTTCCGCATCGCCAGACGCAGCGCATCCAGATGGGCGGCAAGGTTCGAGCCGACCATCGGCTTGTCCACCTTGGCCGTCACCCGCGCCTGATCGGTGTCGCCCTGATAGATGCCCAGCAGGATGTCCTCGACATTTTTCTTTACAGTTGTCGGCGTGATGCCGTGCAACGTGTTGTAAGCAATCTGTTTTTCACGCCGCCGCGTGGTTTCACCAATCGCGCGCTCCATCGAGCCGGTGATCCGGTCGGCATACATGATCACTCGCCCGTCCGAGTTCCGCGCCGCCCGCCCGATGGTCTGGATCAGCGAGGTTTCCGAGCGCAGGAAGCCTTCCTTGTCCGCATCCAGAATCGCCACCAAGCCACATTCCGGGATGTCCAGCCCTTCGCGCAACAGGTTGATCCCGACCAGAACATCAAAGGCCCCCAGCCGCAAATCCCGAAGGATTTCAATGCGCTCTATGGTGTCGATGTCAGAGTGCATATAGCGGATGCGGATGCCCTGTTCGTGGAAATATTCGGTCAGATCTTCGGCCATCCGTTTAGTCAGGGTCGTCACCAATACCCGCAACCCCTGCAAGGCCACCCGGCGGATTTCGTCCAGCAGGTCATCGACCTGCATTTCCACGGGGCGGATTTCGATCTGCGGATCGACCAGTCCGGTAGGCCGAATCACCTGTTCGACGAAAACGCCGCCCGATTGTTCCAACTCCCACGCCGCCGGAGTGGCCGAGACGAAGACAGTTTGCGGGCGCATCGCATCCCATTCTTCAAACTTCAGCGGGCGGTTGTCCATGCAGGAGGGCAGGCGGAATCCGTGTTCCGCCAGTGTCATCTTGCGCCGGAAGTCGCCCTTGTACATGCCGCCGATCTGCGGCACGGAAACGTGAGATTCATCTGCAAAAACAATGGCATTGTCGGGTATGAACTCGAACAGGGTCGGTGGTGGTTCGCCCGGTGCGCGACCCGTCAGATAGCGCGAATAGTTTTCGATCCCGTTGCAAACGCCCGTCGCCTCCAGCATCTCCAGATCGAAAGAGGTGCGCTGTTCCAGCCGCTGCGCCTCAAGCAGTTTGCCTTGGCTGACCATCAGATCAAGCGTCTGGCGCAGCTCTTTCTTGATGCCCTGCACCGCCTGATTCATCGTCGGGCGCGGAGTGACATAGTGCGAATTGGCATAGATGCGGATTTGCTTGAAACTGTCGGTTTTCGCCCCCGTCAGCGGGTCAAACTCGATAATCGCCTCCAATTCCTCGCCAAAGAACGAGAATCGCCAAGCCCGATCCTCAAGGTGGGCTGGCCAAACCTCGACCGAATCGCCGCGCACGCGGAAGCAGCCGCGCTGAAACGCCTGATCGTTACGGCGATAGGCCTGCGCGACCAGCTCGCCCAGAACCTGCCGCTGGTCATAGTGCTGACCAACCACCAGATCCTGCGTCATCGCGGAATAGGTCTCGACCGAGCCGATGCCGTAAATGCAGGACACCGAGGCCACTATGATCACATCGTCACGTTCCAGAAGCGCGCGGGTGGCCGAGTGGCGCATCCGGTCGATCTGTTCGTTGATCTGCGATTCCTTCTCGATATAGGTGTCGGTGCGCGCGACATAGGCCTCGGGTTGATAGTAGTCGTAGTAGGAAACGAAGTATTCCACCGCGTTATCGGGGAAGAAGCCCTTGAATTCACCGTATAATTGCGCCGCCAGCGTCTTGTTGGGCGCAAGGATGATCGCAGGTCGCTGGGTTTCCTCGATCACCTTGGCCATGGTAAAGGTCTTGCCGGTTCCGGTGGCCCCCAACAAAACCTGATCATGTTCGCCCGTCAGAACCCCGCGCGTCAGTTCGGCAATCGCGGTCGGCTGATCGCCCGCCGCCGTGAACGGCGTTTGCAGCACAAAGCGCTTGCCGCCCTCAAGCTTGGGGCGGGTCAGCACGTCGGGGCGGTCTGTCAGGGCGTTCATATTATTGTGGGGCATGGATGATTCCCTCCGATGCCCCAATGTATTCTGTTTTTGTTCACGGGGAAGGGTGCTGGGAAGGCCTTGTTAACCTGTCTTGCCGCAAAGTGAAGGAAGTGCATGCAATTTTAGGTGATAAAGTGACGCGATATGCAAGTTATGGTTGTTTTTCGGGGGAATCTGGCGCAGTCTGGTCTGGCAAGCAGCACCTTCGCTGTCGGCTGGTCGCACCACACACCCCACCCACACTCCCTGTACCAGCCGACAGCACCTTACCCAAGCGGGCTTGCACTTTCCCGCCAATTTCGGAATAAACCATCCCAAAGACAGGGAGATTTCCTCATGCGCGCCCGCATCTACCAGCCCGCGAAAACTGCCATGCAATCCGGCACTGCCAAGGAAAAGGGGTGGGTGCTTGAATTTGCGCCCGCTTCGGCGCGCGATGTCGATCCCTTGATGGGCTGGACCGGAAGCGATGATACGCAAGCGCAGGTCAAGCTGCGCTTTGACAGCCGTGAGGCGGCCGAAGATTACGCTCGCGCCCGTGGCATCGAATTTGATGTGGCCGAGCCGAAGGTCCGCAAACCTTTGATCCGCGCCCGCGGCTATGGTGAGAATTTTGCGACCGACCGTCGCGGCGTCTGGACGCACTGATCAAATCGACATGGCCCACCCGGCAACGCGGTGGGCTTTTTCTTGTGAAAAGGGGTTTGTCATGCGCGTGATGTCGCGGTGCGCTGTTCTGCCGTTCGCCATATGGTCGGGGGCGGCGCTTGCCAACCCTGCAACGCCCGAAGGCGCCGACGCGCTGATCGCACTGTTTCAAACCTATCTTGGCAGCACGGCGGGCGTTGTCTCGGTGGTGCCGCTTGGCGAAACCTATGGGGTCAAACTCGATTTTGCGCCTCTGGCCGCCAAACTGCCCGAGGTAACGGCAAGCATATCGCCGTGGGAATTCACGCTGACCGACAACGGCGATGGCACTTGGGCGATGGCACAGGATCAGATCCTGCAACTGGATCTGAAGGTTCCGGGCCAGTTGGACCTGTCGCTGCATATCGGGAATTTTGCATCGGACGGGGTGTTTGACACCGCGTTGCAGACCTTCACCACCAATTCCGCCAGCTTTTCCGACCTGTCGCTGACCGAAACCATGGTTGACCCGACCTTTGGCGATACCCATGTGACCTATCAGATCGCACGCGGCCAGTATGAAAGCACGGGCGTGGCGGGGGCAGAGGGCGGCGTTGATCTGACCTCGACCTATGCGATGAGCGGTCTTTCCGAAAGCTTTACCCTGCCCGCCTTTGGCGAGGGCGAAGCTGCGACCGAGATCGCCCTGCATGCCGAATCCTACACCGCCGAAGGCCAAATGCTGGGTCTGCGGCCCGAGGCGCTGGCGAGACTTCTCGCGTTTTTCGTCGCCAACCCGTCCGAAGCCGCGATCATTGCCCAGCAAGCCGATCTGAAATCGATTCTGACCGACGGCCTGCCGCTGTTTGAAACGCTGGAGTCTACCGGCACTATCACGGCAATCTCTGCCGACACGCCGCTTGGCACCGTCACGCTGGACGAAATGGGGATTGATGTCGCGGCCAATGGCCTTACCGAAAATGGCATGGTCAGCGAAGGCTTCCGCCTGAAAGGGCTGGCTTTGCCCGAAGGTCTGGTGCCGGACTGGGCGGTGGGGCTGGTTCCCTCCGAAGCATCGATCGGCTTTACCCTTGCCGATTTCAACCTTGCCGCGCCGGCCGCGCTTTTGCTGGCTTCGGTCGATTTCGGTGCCGAAATTCCGCCCGAAACCCAAGCGGCGCTGCTGGAGGCGCTGCTGCCCGAAGGCGCTGTCACCTTTGTGCTGTCGCCCGGCGGCGTCACCGCGCCGCTTTATGCACTGACCTATGAGGGCGTTTTGTCCTATACACCCGAAGCCATGCCGCAAGGCTCTGCCACCGTCACAGCCACCGGAATTCCGGCGGTTCTGACCGCGCTTGAGTCTGCCCCGCCGGATGTTGCCATGCAGATCGCACCGATGCTGGCCATGGCGCAAGGGCTGGCAGAGCCGGGCGAAAACAATGACTTGGTCTGGAATATCGAGATGACGCCCGAGGGTGCGGTCTTGATCAATGGCACCGATTTGATGGGGGGCGGGCAATGACGCCGACAATCGCACAAGAAAGCCCGTTGGGTGCGGATCTGGCACTTCTGATGATGCGGCACACCGCCGACATGCACGCCGACACGCCGCCCGAAAGCATTCACATGATGGATGCGGGTCAGCTTGCTTCCCCCGGCATCCGGTTTTTTGTGATGCGCGATGCAGGCAATCCGGTGGCGATGGGGGCGTTCAAACGCATCACCGACAGCCATGCCGAAATCAAATCGATGCATGTTCTGACCGAGGCGCGGGGCAGGGGGCTTTCCCGCGCGATGCTGGATCATCTGCTGGCCGAGGCCAAGGCCGCCGGTTTTACCCGCCTGTCGCTGGAAACCGGCGTGCAGCCCACCTTCATCGCCGCCCGCGCCTTGTATCTGAAGGCCGGTTTCGAGGAATGTGGCCCCTTCGAAGGCTACAGCCTTGACCCGAACTCGGTTTTCATGACGCGCACCCTTGCGTGACGCGGCCCAGTTGGGCAAAAGAGAGCCGTTGGTCCCGTAGCTCAGCTGGATAGAGCAGCCGCCTTCTAAGCGGCGGGTCGGGGGTTCGAGTCCTCCCGGGATCGCCATTGGCTTGTTAAGTTGTTGTCGTTCATGCCAACAAAGCGGGCTGACCCATGATGCCCGATTTCCTACCAGCCCTGTGCAGTGGTTGTCACCGACGGGGTGGTGCGGGCAACAACGGACCCGTCAGAGATGACGGCAAGGCGTGCGGGGCGCAGGCGGATGGCGTCGATGGGTGTCGAACAGTCATGCACCACAAGGCTGGCTCTGGCCCCGCGGCAAAGCCCGAAGTCCAGCCCCATGATGCGGGCAGGCGCTTCGGTGACCATCTGGAAAGCCTCTCGCATCTGATCGGTTCCGGTCATCAGCGCCACATGCAGGCCCATATGCGCCACGTCCAGCATGTCGCCCGACCCCAGCGGATACCACGGGTCCATGACGCAATCCTGCCCGAAGGCCACCGTCACGCCGGCGGCCAGAAGTTCAGGCACCCGCGTCATGCCGCGACGCTTGGGGTAGGTATCGGCACGGCCCTGCAAGGTGATGTTGATCAGCGGGTTGGCAATGGCCGCCACCTGCGACTCGGCAATGAGAGGGATCAGCTTGGACACATAGTAATTGTCCATCGAATGCATCGAGGTCAGGTGCGATCCGGCCACCCGCCCCTGCAGACCAAAGGCGATGGTCTCCGCCGCCAGCGTCTCGATATGGCGCGACAGCGGGTCATCGGTTTCGTCGCAATGCAGGTCCACCATAAGCCCGCGTTCGGCCGCAAGGCGGCAGGGGGCGCGCACGGCTGCGGCACCATCGGCCATGCTGCGTTCGAAATGCGGGATGCCGCCCACCACATCCACGCCCGCATCCAGAGCGCGGATCACCCGAGCCTCGCCTCCGGCCGCGCGCAGCCAGCCATCCTGCGGAAAGGCCACCAGTTGCAGGTCGATCTTGCCCTTGATGATGTCGCGCACTTCCAGCAGCGCCTCGACGGTGCGGAAGTTCGGATCGGTCACATCGACATGGCTACGGATCGCCAGCACGCCCTTTCCCATCGCCTGCCGGCAATAGTCAAGCGCGCGCGCCACAATGTCCTCGCGGCTTTGCTGCGCCTTCAATTCCCCCCACAGTGCGATGCCCTCAAGCAACGTGCCTGATGTGTTTACCCTTGGCCTGCCATAGCTGAGCGTGGCGTCCATATGGAAATGGCAGTCGATCAGCGGCGGGCTGACCAGACGGCCCGTGGCATCAATCACCTCGCGCGCCTGTGCTGTGATGCAGGGTTCAACGGCGGCAATCCGCCCTGCAGCAATGGCGATGTCGGCCTGCCGCCCATCGGGCAAAAGGCCGCCTTTCACGATCAGATCAAAGGTCATGTCTGACGCTCCTGACAGGTGGGGGCGCAGATACTGCGCGGGTTGCCTGCCCGACACAAGCCAGCGGCAGGGCATACAAGGGCGAGCGCCGCATCATGGCCGCTAACCCGTCATCACATGCGCGCGCGCAGGGTCCCATGACAGCCAGAATGATTGACCGCTTTCGGGCTGCAATTCGGCCAACTGGCTTTCGCTGACTTGCGCTTTCCATTCCGCGCCCTCTGCGGTTTCGAAATAGCAGATGATGCCGGTTCCGGCGAATTCTTCGGACAGGAACGACGCCTGAATGGCCGTCCCCGCTGGCCGGTTGCGCGATACCGTCACCCGGTCGGCCGCCACGACGATTTCGGCGGGTCCATCGGGGGCAGGCACAGACACCGGGCCTTGCGCGCTGTCCATCAGGCCAGCTTTGACCGTCCCGCCCAGAATGTTGTTGCGCCCCACGAATTCCGCCACAAAGCGGGTCTTGGGGCCGCGAAAAATCTCGCGCGGGCGGCCGATTTGTTCGATGGCCCCGTGACCCATGATCACCACGCGGTCAGCCATGGCAAAGGCTTCGGATTGTGAATGGGTGACGTAGACAAAGGTGATGCCCAACTCTTTTTGCAGGCGGGTCAGCACGCCTTGCATGCGGATGACCAGATGGGCGTCCAGCGCCGACAGCGGCTCATCCAGCAGCAGCATTTCCGGCTCTGTCACCAATGACCTTGCCAGCGCGACCCGCTGGCGCTGCCCGCCTGACAACTGGTCGATCCGCCGGCTTTCAAACCCCTTCAAGTCCATCCTGCCCAGCCACATCATCGCCCGCTCCCGCCGTTCCCTGGCATCAACGCCGCGCATCCGCAGGCCGAACTCAACGTTTTCCACGACGCTCAGGAAGGGAAACAGCGCCAGCGATTGCCAGACAAGCGGTGTATCGCGCCGATGGGGTGGCACTTCGTTCATCACCTTGCCACCAATGGTTATGCTGCCCGAGGTCGGGGCCTCCAGTCCGGCCAGCATGCGTAGCGTTGTGGTCTTGCCGCAGCCCGAAGGCCCCATCAGCGCCAGAAACTCGCCCCGCTGGATATCAAGGTCCAACGATTTGACAGCCACATAGGTGCCAAAGCGTTTATGGACGGCACGAAACTGCACAAGAGGTTCATTCATGGCGGCGCTTTCTGAAGATCAGGAACTGGGCCGCAATGACCAGTGACATCGAGGTCAGGAAGACGACCGTTCCGATGGCGTTGATCTGCGGGTCCACGTTGCCTTGCAGGATTTCAAGGATCAGCACCGGAACGGTGCGGTTCAGGCCCGATACGAACCAGGCCACGATGAATTCGTCAAAGCTGACGGCCGCCGTCAGGCACAGCGCCGAGACGATGGCGGGCGCGCAAAAGGGCAGAATGACATGGCGCATCGCCGTCCATGGTCCGGCCCCCAGATTCCACGCGGCGGATTCCAGCGACGGGTCCATCTGCGACAGGCGCAGCCGGCAGATCGCCATGGCAAAGGGCGTCGCCAGAACGACATGGGCGATGATGATGCCGGTCAGCGTCCCCGACAGACCGACCTGCGACAGCCACGCCAGCATCGCCAGCCCAAGGATCACCAACGGCAGAGTGGGCGGCAGCAAGGCCAGCGCAAGATAGGCCGGTTTGAACCGGAACCCATAGCGGAAGTCGGTATAGGCGGTGGCAAAGCCGATAAAGCTGGCAATGGCGGAGGTCGCCGCCGCCACAATCAGCGAATTGCCGATGGCTTGCCAGACTTCGGGGCGTGAAAAGGCGCGGGCATACCAGTCTGTCGTGAAATGGCCCAAGGGCAGCGTCGGAAAGCGGTCCGAGTTGAAGGAAAACACAACGCTGGCCGCGATGGGCGCGAAGATGAAGGCAAACAGGGCGGCAAGATAGGCCCAGCCAATGAAGGTTTTCATCCGCGCCCCCTGTAGGCGGCCTTCACCGCCGCCGTCGCCACAGCGAAAAGTGTCAGGATCATCACGATGGCCACCACCGCCGCACGCGGCCATTGCTGGCCCGATTTGGTGGTATCAATGATCAGGATGGTCAGCGTCGGGGGTTTGGACCCGCCAAGGTAGAACGGGCTGACAAAATCACCGAAGGTCATGATAAAGGCAAACAGCGCGCCCAGAACCAGACCGGTCTTGGCCGCAGGGATGATGACCCGAACCAGCGTGGCCCAAGCCGAAGCCCCCAGATTGCCAGCAGCCTCGATCAGACTTTTGTCGATGGCGGCAAGGCTCCATGTCTGGAAGATCACCACCAGCGGCAGCACCAGTGTCAGATAACCCACCATCGCGCCAAAGCCCGAATTCAGCATGGTAAAGGGGCCAAGACCCAGCCCGCCCAACGCCGCATTCACCGGACCGCTTTCGGCGAGGATCACTTGCCACGCATAGGCGCGCACCAGAAACGAGGTGAAGAACGGCACGATCAGACACAAAAGCGCAAAGCGGCGTCCGCTGTTGGTCAGCCGAAAGGCCAGAAACAGGGATGCAGGAAAGGCAATCGCACTGGCGATCACACCGGCCAGAACCGCCCGCCATAAGGTGATCCAATAGGCATCCCAGAACGCCCCCCGGCCCAGCATCCGCTCCCAGTTGTCAAAGACAAAGGTCGGCTCCATGCGGTAGTTCTTGACCAGCCAAAAGCTCATTGCAGCCATGAAGATCAAGGGGATGACAAAGAACGCGCCCTGCCAGAGCAACAGGGGCAGCCGCCAGACATAAGCATAAGGGTCAAACTTGCGAGATGCGTTCATGGTGTCGGTCGGGCTGGCCTTTCAGGCCGCCCGACCCTCCTTTCAGGCAGATTTGTAATCGGACCAGAAATCGTTCCAGTCTTCCAGCGACTGCTGCTTTGGCGTGTCACGGAAGAAGATACGGCCTTCGCGCAGCATCTTGACCGGATCATTGTCATCGCCCTCGATCAGGCCGGAACGCTTCGCCTCGGCAGGGTTGGCCTCTTGGATGGCCTTCCAACCGGATTTTGTTGGCGACAGGCCCGGATAGGCGGCCATTTGAATCGATTTCACCTGACCCTTCGGCCCAAGCATGTAGGTGATGAACTTGTTGATGATCTCTTGCTTCGTGGTGCCTTTGCCGATGGAATAGCTTTCGGTCCACTGAATGCCGCCTTCCTCGGGGATCACCGAGGCCACCTTGGCACCGTCCTTTTCCAGAACGCCGGTGATCCAGTCGCCAATGCCGACCATGGCCAACATCTCGCCGTTTTTCAGGCCCGAGAACGTGCCGCCATAGTCAAAATAGCCGCCGACCTGCGGCTTCAGGGACAGCATCTTTGCCTGCACAGCGCCCCATGCGGCTTCGTCGATGTCAAAAGGCGAAGGTGCCTTGTTGCCGTTCAACAGCGAAATCTGGCCAAGGCTGGGCAGATGCCAGTCGAAATGCCCGACCTTGCCGGTCAGCTTCGGGTTCCAATAGGCGTTATAGCTCATCGCCTCGGCACGGGTCAGCGCATCGGTGTTGTAGGACACGCCCAGAAGGCCATAGCGCACCATCACAGACCACAGGCTGTTTTCGGTCCAATGGCCGGGGAATTTCTGGAACTCCGGGAAGAAATCGTCGAACGGATAAAGCGCAGCATCCATTTCCTCAATGTAACCGGCCGCATTCAACTGCTGAACAAATTCCGCATCCGACAGGATCAGATCATAGGTGCCGGGCGGGGATTGCGAGATCAGCGCCAGCATGTTGTCGCCACCGGCATAATATTTTGGCACGAACTTGACGTTATTCTCGGCTTCGAACTCGGCCACGATGTCAGGCTCGGCATGGCCATACCATGCCAACATGTTGATCTGGGTGGCTTCTTGCGCCCATGCCCGGTTCAGCATCGGCGCGGTCAGCGCCACGGATGCGGCGCCTTGAAGCAGGCGGCGACGGGTCAGATGAAGGCGGTTCTCGGTCATGTCATTCCCCTGTTGCTGCGGCCATGGATCGATTCGTCCAGTTCCCGAGGCAAGATTAGGGGTGATTCTGCCCTAAGCGGAAATTTGGTATCTGTATGTTACGATAAGCCCGGTTTATGACCCCAGCCCCTGACCGGCGGCGCCGATCTGTTCCATCAACCATTGGGCCAGCCCATGTCCGGCCTTTGACAGACGGGCATGTTTGTAAAACAGCCCCACGCGCAGCGGTTCCAGCGGCGGAAAACCCTCGTCCTCGCGCCCGACCCGCAAACCGGGCGACAGGGTGGCGGGTGTCAGCGCGCTGACCCCAAGCCCCGCCAGCAGCGCCGATTGAATGCCCGCGACATCGCTTGTGACCAGAACGGTCTTCCAGATTCGCTTGGTCCCACGCATCGCCGCGCGCATTCTTTCGGCATATTCGCAAGGGTCGGGATGGCGGACAATCGGCAGCGGCAAGTGCTTTTCCCAGCGAAAGCCGTCCGCCATCGCCCAGATCGGCCTGATCGTGGCAGAGTTCACCAGATAGACATCCTCACCCGCAGGCGCGATGCCAATGGCGATGTTCAGCTTGTCGGCCGCCAAAGCATGCCGCAAATCGCGCGACAGCATGCTTTCCACCTCAAGCCGCACATCGGGATGATTGGCGGCGAATTGAGTGATCGCCTTCAACAGGAACGTGTTGGAAAAATCGGTCGGCAGGCCCACGCGAATCCAGCCTGACAGGGTTTCATTGGCAAAATGCGCGATCATGTCGTCATTCAGCCGCAGCATCTGCCGGGCGTAGGGGCCAAGCTCCACCCCCGCCGCCGTCAACCGCACCTGCTTGCCCTCGGTGTTCAGCAGGCGGGTCCGCAAGATTTCCTCCAGCCGCCGGATTTGCAGGCTGACTGCCGGTTGCGTGCGGCCCAGCACCTCGGCGGCTTTGGTGTAACTGCCCAGATCAACCACCGTGACAAAGGCCCGAAGCAAGTCTGTGGGAACATTGGTCAGCATTTGCGCCCCGCTGATGCATTAACAAAAATTATGGAACCATTGTAACAATCAATTTCAAAAATCGTCAAACCCAACCTTAGATTGGTCCCAGCAAGGAGACCGTCATGGATCGCAGCACTTTTCATCGCCTGTTCAAGACCCCGGGTCCGGTTGTTACACCGGTAATCCATGTGCTGGATCGCAGACAGGCCCTGACCAATATCGCCCATGTCGCGCGGCTTGGTGCTGCGGGTGCTTTCCTGATCAACCACGATTTTCCTGTCGATGATTTCCTGCCGATCCTGCGGGATCTGCGCCAAAGTTGCCCCGACCTCTGGATGGGGGTGAACTTTCTGGCGCAACCGGGGCGGGTGGCGTTTCCCATGCTTGGCCGTCTGGCCGACGCAGGCTGCCAGATTGATGCCTATTGGGCCGACGATGCCTGCATGGACGAACGCCAGCCCGTGCAGACCGAGGCCGAGGCGATCGCGGGCATTCGCGCCGCAAGTGGCTGGAGCGGCATGTATTTCGGCGGGGTCTGCTTCAAGAAACAGCGCCCCGTCAAACCGGCACTGAACGAATATTCCGCCCGCCTTGCACGGCCTTTCATGGATGTGGTCACCACTTCGGGCATAGCCACCGGCGAGGCCACCGACCTGACCAAGATCACCGATTTCCGCCGTGGTCTGGGCGATGCGCCTCTGGCCATCGCCTCCGGCGTCACCCCCGACAACGCGGCCCGATACGCAGCCGACGTGGATTGCTTCCTTGTGGCCACCGGCATCAACCGGCCCGGCGACTTTTACAACATCGACCCTGCGCGCCTTGCCGCACTTCTTGATCTCACCCGCGCTTACGGAGCCCCAAAATGACCGATCTTAAAGGACCACGCGACGACCGCTGGTATCTGTCGCTGATGTCGCCCAACACCAAAGGCCCCAAATTCGCCTGGCTGGACCCGACCTCGGTCTACATCAACTCGGCTGCCTTTGCCGATCTGCTGGACGATCTTCTGGCCGACCTCGAGGGCGTCGCGTTTGACGTGGTGGGCGGCTGCGATGCGATGGGCTTTGTCCTTGGCGCCGGACTGGCGGCCCGGAGTGGCAAGGGGTTCCTGCCGGTCCGCAAGGCCGGAAAGCTGTGCGTCGATACCGATCGCGTCAGCTTTACCAACTACTCCGGCAAGACTCAGGACATGGAGATGCGCCTGCCTGCCTTTGCCCCCGGCACACGGGTTCTGCTGGCCGATCAATGGATTCAGACCGGCGGCACGATGGAGGCGGCTGTTCAACTGGTGGAACGTCAGGGCGGGGTTGTGGCAGGTCTTGCCACCATCGCCATGGAAAACTGTCCGGCGACAGATGCCTTTGCCAGCCGTTTCCCCGTTGTGTCCGCCGTGGTGCAAGGCAGCCGTTGGCAGGCCGAGTGCAACGCGCAAGACCTGTCGAGTTTCCGCAGCTATGCGCCAGCGCGCACCTTTCCAACGGCGGGCCGGACCAAACCCTAAGGCCGCGCCGCCGCGTGATTTTCCTCGCTCTCCGGTGCCACAGCACCGGAAAGCCCTTTTGCGAAAAGGCCTGCCATGCCCCCGATCACTGCGCCCAAGCTGATTTCCGGCAATGCCAACCTGCCCTTGGGCCGCGCCATTGCCCAACGCATGTCCATGCACCGCGGCACCCAGATCAATCTGGTTGAGGCGCGCGTTGAACGCTTCAACGATCAGGAGATATTCGTCGAAGTGTTCGAGAATGTGCGGGGCGAAGACATGTATGTCATCCAGCCCACCTCGAACCCCGCGAATGACAACCTGATGGAGCTTCTGATCATGACCGATGCGCTGCGCCGGTCATCGGCGGCGCGGATCACGGCGGTGATCCCCTATTTCGGCTATGCCCGTCAGGACCGCCGCGCCAAGGCCCGCACCCCGATTTCGGCCAAACTGGTGGCAAACCTGATCGAGACCGCAGGCATTGATCGGGTGCTGACGCTGGATTTGCACGCGGCGCAGATTCAGGGTTTTTTCGATATTCCCGTCGACAATCTTTATGCCAGTCCGGTCTTCGCGCTTGATATCGAGCATCACTTCAAGGGCCGGATGGAGGAACTGATGGTGATTTCCCCTGATGTCGGCGGGGTGGCCCGTGCGCGCGAACTGGCCAAGCGGATCAACGCGCCCCTCGCCATCGTGGACAAGCGGCGCGAGAAGGCGGGCGAGGTGGCGGGCATGACCGTCATTGGCGACGTCAGGGGGCGCACCTGTCTCATCGTGGACGACATTTGCGACACGGCTGGCACATTGTGCAAGGCGGCCGAAACCTTGATGGAGCAAGGCGCAAAAGAGGTGCATTCCTACATCACGCACGGCGTCCTTTCCGGCCCTGCGGTCGAACGGGTCGCCAATTCGGTCATGAAGTCTCTGGTTATCACCGACTCCATCGAACAGGGCGCGAAGGTGCAGGAGGCACGCAACATCCGCATCGTCCCCACGGCCCCGATCTTCGCACAGGCCATTCTCAACATCTGGGGCGGCATGTCGGTCTCCAGCCTCTTTGAGACCACCACACTGGAGCCGATCTACGAAGGCTTTTACCCGAGAGAGCCTCTGCAGCCGCTTTGACCGGTGCCATGCAAGGCCCCGCACGCCCGAAATTGCCAAGCCTATATGTTCCGCCTGCTTTCCATCCGGTCGCGCAACATACTGATCGGCAACAGCGCATTCGGGGCCATCCGCGACAGACCATGCAGCGGAATGTTGTTTGCGGCTCTGCTTGGCAGCGCAAGGGCGCGGATCGGTGTTCCGCCGGCCCAATCGGATAATTCGCGGCCCATCGCCGTTGACAGCGCAATCCCGCGCCCGTTGCAGGCAAAACCCGCAATCAGGTCGGGGCCAAGATCAACAACGCGCGGCAGAAAGTCGGGCATCACTGCGGCAATGCCCGACCATTGATAGGCAAGTGGCGGCAGATCCGGCATCGCAAGCATATGCATAAGACGGCGATGTATGCCGCGCGGCACCCTGCCATCTGCACCCAAGGCCAGCATGTGCATTCCGCCACTGATCAACCGGTTCTGCGCGTCGAAACGCATGGTAAACAGGTTCCGGCGGCTGTCCGATACGCATTGCCCCTCGGGCAAAATGCGCTGGCGTATCGCGGCGGGCAGGGGGGCGGTTGCGATCTGGAACACCCGCAGCGGAAAGAAATTGCGCGCCAGATCAGGCCAAAGCTTGCCCACATAGGCATTGGTTGCCAGCACGACCTTGCGGGCAAGAATCTGGCCCGCTGCGGTTGTCGCGCACCATTGCGCGCCCTTGCGGATCAGCGCCGTGACGGGCGTTTCCTCATATACTCTGGCACCGGCCTCTGCGGCCGCGCGGGCAAGCCCCCGCGCATAACCGACCGGATTCACCACCCCGCCCGAGCGGTCGATCCATCCGCCACGCCAACCCGAAACACCGGTAAGCGCTGTGACTTCGGCGGCATCCAGCCGTTGCACGGGGCGCCCGAGTGCCGACCATTGCCGCACCCGATCCTGCGCCTTGGCAAAGGCCGCGTCGGAATGGGACGGCTGTATCCAGCCGACCTGTGCCGCATCACAATCGATCTGATGGCGGCGGATCAGATTAAACACCAGATCCCCGCTGCCTGCGGCCATCGAGATCAGGGCTTCGGCCCTGTCGCCCAGTCTTGCGCGCACCTCATCCGGGTCAACCTTGGCGAAATTCGGCACCACAAAGCCCGCATTGCGCCCCGTCGCGCCCCAGGCAACGCGATGCGCCTCGACCAAGATCACCGACAGCCCTTTCTGCGCCGCATGCAGGGCGGTCGACAGCCCCGCAAACCCGCCGCCGATCACCAGAAGATCGGCCTCATGCTGCCCCGCAAGCCTGTCAAAGGCAGGCAAGGGCGCTGCCGTCGCATGCCAGAGCGTGGCGGGTTCAAGGCTCATTTTGTCCTCCGGCCCGATCCGAAAAAGCCCTGCGGACGCCACAGCAGGATCAGGCACAGCATCACCCCGATGGCAACGATTTGCAGCGAGGCCGCGCGGGCTTGCAGATCGGCAGGGACGATGGCGGCGGTGAAAGACCCCGAGCCGACCCAGATCGCCCAGACCACAATCGCCCCCAGCAAGGCCCCACGGTTCGATCCCGATCCGCCCACCATCAGCATCGCCCAGACCTGAAAGGTCAGGGTGGGCAGGTAATTCTCCGGCGCGATAAAGCCGATGAAATGCGCCTGCACGGCCCCTGCCAGCCCCATCACCGCCCCGCCCACGGCAAAGGCCTGAATACGGTAGGATTGTGCGCTTTTGCCCAAGGCAATCGCCGCCCGCTCGTCTTCCCGCAAAGCGCGCAAAACCCGGCCCCAAGGGCTGCGCGACAGCCGCTCCAGCGCCAGATAGACCGCCAGTGTCACCGCTGCGATGACGGCCACATTGGCAAAGTTGAACAGCACCGATTGATCCTGCACGCCTGCAAACGGGCGCGGGATGAAGGCCACGCCGAACGGCCCTCCGGTCAGCCCTTGCGCGTTCAGCGCCACCAGTTGCACGACGACGGCGACGCCAAAGGTGGTGATCGCCAGATAGTCCGACTTCAGCCGCAACGTCGCATAGCCGGTAAAGGCCGCTGCGGCTGCGGTGATCAGGGCCGCCGCACCCCAGCCTGCCAGAATAGGCCAGCCAAAGCCGCCAATCCGGTCAGCCGTGTCAGGCGTGGTCAGGATGGCAGAGCTATAGGCTCCGATTGCCACAAAGCCGGCAATGCCGACATTGAACAATCCGGTCAGCCCCCATTGCAGGTTCAGCCCCAGCGTCACCAGCCCGAAGATCAGCGCCGTTGACAGAAAAAACGCGCCGTAGCCCAGAAGATCGATCATCTTTCCGCCACTCCGAATAGCCCCATCGGGCGCACCAAAAGGACTGCCATCAGGATCACAAAAGCCACCGCCGCGCGCCATTCCGCGCCGACGAATTGCACAGCGGCAGCCTCGGACAGCCCGATGATCAGCCCGCCCAGCACAGCGCCGGGAACCGATCCGATGCCGCCAAGAATCGCTGCGGCGAAGATCGGCAGCAACAGGTCCAGCCCCATCAACGGGCGGATCTGCACCAGAACACCGACCATCACGCCCGACGCACAGGCCAGCGCCGCCCCGATGATCCAAGTCGCGCGCACCACCTTTGCCACGTCGATCCCGACCACGCGCGCAAGGGCTGGGTTCTGTGAATAGGCCCGCATCTCGCGCCCGCGTTGGCTGCGCTGCATGAACAGATGCATCCCGATCACCAGCGCCAGCGTCAGAAGCAACAGTGCCACCTGATCCGCCGTGACGCGGATGCCAAGACCGACCGGCTGCGCGATCTGTATCGCGCGCGAGAAATAGGTGGGGCGCGAGGTAAACATGAACTCCAGCAGGCTCCGCAGCGCCATTGACGCGCCAAACGATGCCATCACCACGATGATCGACTGGCCGCGCGCCCGCAGTCGCGCAAACAGCACCCAGTCCAGACCCAAGGCCAGCAGCGCCGTCAGCCCCATCGCCACGATCATCGCCAGCACCAACGGCCAGCCGAAGGACAGCGGTGCCATCGGCAGGCTGCCGCCAATCGCTCCGACCACCGCCAGCGCGGCATAGGCCCCCCATGCCATGAAATCACCATGGGCAAAGTTGGAAAACCGCAAGATCGAATAGGTCAGGGTAACGCCGATCGCCCCCAGCCCGATCATCGCGCCTGCGATCAGGCCATCCAGCAGAAATTGCAGGCTCATGATGCGTCCTTCCGGTGGCCAAGATACAGCTCGGCGATCAAAGGGTTGTCCCACAGGGTTTTGGCGGGGCCTTCATGCGCCTCGCGCCCCTCGACCAGCACATAGGCGCGGTCGCCGATGGCCAGCGCCGCACGGGCGTTCTGTTCGACCAGCACGATGGTCAAACCGGCTTGGCGGATTTCAGACAGGCGTGCAAACACCTGCTCGACCAGTTTCGGAGACAGACCAGCCGAGGGTTCGTCCAGCATCAAAACCCGTGGCCGCACGATCAGGGCGCGGGCCACCGCCAGCATTTGCCGCTGCCCCCCCGACAGGCTTCCTGCCATCAGCGCGCGCTGGCGGGCAAGATCGGGAAAGGTTTCAAACATCTCGGCGATGCGGGGGGCAACCTCGGCGCGGGGCAGGATACCGCCTGCGACATGCAGGTTTTCCTCGACCGTCATCAGCGGGAAGATGTTCTCGGTCTGAGGCACAAAGGCCAGACCCTGACGGATTTTCAGATGCGCCGGAACGGCTGTGATGTCGTGACCGTCCAGCAAGACCTGGCCTGCCGTGATCGGCACCAATCCGGCGATTGCTTTGATCAGGCTTGATTTTCCTGCGCCGTTCGGACCAAGGATCACCACGATCTCGGCTTCGGCTGCGTGAATGGATGCGCCTTTGACAATCGACAGGCCGGGTTCGTATCCGGCGACCAGCCCGTTCACCTGCAAAATGGTCATGCGCTGGCCCCCCCAAGATAGGCTTCGATCACGCGGGGTTCTTTTGCGACCTCATCGGGGCGGCCCTGAAACAGCAGCGCGCCCTGCGCCATCACCACGATGCGGTTGCACAGCCGCGAAACCATGTCGATGTTGTGTTCGATCAGCACAAAGGTCACACCCGAGGCGTTGATTTCCTGAATCCGGCTGATCAGCACTTCCAGCAACGCCGGATTCACGCCTGCGGCGGGTTCGTCCAGCAAGATCACCTGCGGGTCTGCCATCATCACGCGGGCCAGTTCCAACAGCTTGCGCTGGCCACCGGACAGCACCCGCGCGGGGTCATCCGCCAAACGGCGAAGCGCCACCAGATCCAGCAAACCAAGCGCCTTTTCACGCGCGGCACGTTCTTCGGCGGCGATGCGGCGGGGCGCTGTGAAATTCGCCCACAGCCGCTCGCCCGTTTGGGATTGGCGGGCGATCAGCATGTTTTCCAGCAGGGACAGGTCCGGAAACGGGCGCGGGATCTGAAAGGTGCGCGCCATCCCGCCCGCAAGCCGGCGATATGCAGGCTCTGTCGTGATATCCCGCCCCATCAGCCGGATCGACCCTGCGCTGACCCTGACCGAACCTGCCAGCAGATCGAACATCGTGGTCTTGCCCGCGCCATTGGGGCCGATCAGCCCCAAAATCTCGCCCTTGCTGACCGACAGCGACATGCCGTTCACCGCAGCCACTCCGCCAAAGCGTTTGGTCAGATCACGCGCCTCTAGAACTATCTCGGCTGCCATGTCACCTCTGATGTTTGATCTGTGATCACACTTGATTTGATCACAGTAGAAGCGTCTAATCTGGAAAAGCAAGTGATTCGAGGCGGGGGAAGATGGTGGAAATTGCGGTGGGATTGGCACCCGTCGGGCGCGATACGGTGCAGGATCGGGTCTATTCCGAATTGCGCCGTGCGCTGATCGGCGGGCTGTTTGCGCCGGGTCAGGTGCTGACCATCCGGCAACTTGCCGATGCGTTGCTGACCTCGACCATGCCCGTGCGCGAAGCCTTGGGCCGCCTGATCGCCGAACAGGCGCTTGAGGCGCTGCCGAACCGCTCGATCCGGGTGCCGCTGGTGACGCTGGACCGGATCGAAGATCTGCTCCGTACCCGCGTTTTGCTTGAGGGAGAGGCAATGGAGCTGGCGGCGCAGCGGATGACGCCGCGCCTTCTGGACAGCATCCGCACCATCATGGCCGAGTGGGAAGAGATGCGGCTTGGCGGCGATCCCGAAACCGTTGACCGTGAGGTGACGCTGAACCACGCCTTCCACTTCGAGATTTACCGCGCCTGTGGCTCAACCATCCTGCCGCCGATGATCGAAAGCCTGTGGCTGCAATCGGGGCCGTTTACCCGTGCCGCGATCTATGCCTTTGCCGAAGCGGGCGCGCAGGACGCCGCACGGTTTCACCACGACATCCTGAATGCGCTTGCGGCAGGCGATGGCGTGGCGGCGCGGGCGGCGCTGGTCGCCGACATCAGCCGTCCTTTCGCCTATCTGCGCGAAAAACTTGGCAAAGAGGGGGTCGCATGACACTTCGCATCCAGTCCGCAGCATCCGGCCTGTCGGTTGTGGCTGATTTCCTTGACGGAAAAGCCCCCGCAAACATTGCCTTTCTAAGGGCTTATCTTGCCGTGCCGCGCGTGGTGCCGGGATTGCATGCGATGTGGACGGGGCCAGAGATTTCCTGCCCTATCCCCTCCGCCCATCTGGCAGGGGCCGGTTATGCCCGCGCCCTGCCGCCCGAAAACGCCACTCTGCACCCGCAACCGGGCGATATTGTGCTGGCCTATGTGCCGGAACGGATGTGGGGCGGCAACCCGGACCCGATCTTTGACATCGGCCTGTTCTACGGTCCCGGCGCGCGGATGCTGTTTCCGATCGGCTGGCTGGCCGGATCGGTCGTAGCGCAGGTGCGTCCGCAAGACCGCGCTGCCTTGGCCGAGGCCTGCGGGCGCATCCGCCGTGCGGGGGCTTGCGAAATCACCTTTCAGTTGGAGGCATGATGGACGACCAGTTTGAACTTTATGATCTGCGTGTAGAACTCGTGGCCCCCGAAGGTGCCAAGATCTACTGTGGCAAAGTCGGCGATTGGTTTGAATTGCGTGGCGAGCAGTTGCACATGCCTGCGGGCCAAAGCTTCTCGATCTACTCGCTGTCGGCGGTCCTGCCGTTGCTTGCCGCCAAACAGCGCCAGACCCATCCGCATGACTGGATGACCTCTGACGCCGAAGTGGCCTGCCCCGATCCGCATTGCCCGTCGCGCATGCGGATCACCCGTCTGGCCAAACGCAGCTTCAGCCATGCCGATACCACCGCCGTTCCGTTGCCCCCGGAGGAAAAATGAGCGTTTCCCGCATTACCCTGCGCCCCGGTCACGAGATTTCCCGTGTCATTCGCGGGGGCTGGCAGTTGGCAGGCGGCCACGGCCCCGTCGACCGCGCCGCCACGATTGAAGACATGATCGCCTTCGCCGAGGCTGGCATCACCACCTTTGACTGCGCCGACATCTATACCGGCGTCGAAGAACTGATCGGCGAATTCCGCGCCGCCTACGGCAACCGCCACGGGGCGCAGGCTTTGGCGGGGATCAAGGTGCATACCAAACTGGTGCCTGATCTGGCCCGACTGGCCACCGTGGATCGCGCCTATGTGCGCGGTATCGTGGAAACCTCGCTGAAACGGTTGCAGATGGAGCGGCTTGATCTGGTGCAGTTCCACTGGTGGGACTACACGGTGCCACGTTACCTCGAGGCTATCGGCTGGCTGAACGAGATGCGGGCCGAGGGGAAAGTGGCCCATGTCGGCGGCACCAATTTTGATACCGCCACCTCGCTGGAGATCATAAGTTCTGGCGTGCCTCTGGTGTCGATGCAGGTGCAATACAGCCTGATCGATCTGCGCGCCGAACGGCTTTTGGCACAGGCGGCGCTGGCCAATGACATGGGTCTGCTGTGCTATGGCACCGTTGCGGGCGGTTTTCTGGGGGACCGCTGGCTTGGCCAGCCCGAACCGCAGCATCCGCTCGAAAACCGGTCGCTGACAAAGTACAAGCTGATCATCGACGATTTTGGCGGTTGGGATCTGTTCCAAAGCCTGTTGCAAACCCTGCGCAGCATCGCAGACCGGCATGGATCGGACATTGCCACCGTCGCCAGTGCTGCGATGCTGAACCGCCCCGCCGTCGCCGCCGTGATCGTTGGCGCGCGCAATCGCAGCCATCTTCCGCGCAATGTCGCTATCTCGGAACTGGCTTTGACGCCGCAGGATCTGGCCGAAATCGCCGCCATACAGGCCGAAGGCAATATCCCCGAGGGCGACACTTACACGCTTGAGCGGGACCGCCACGGCCGCCACGGCAATATCATCAAATACAACCTCAACGCGGCAAGCTGAGGTGCAAAACAGCCGCCGGACAGGCCCAGCCCGGCGGAAACAAAGCAAGGGCAAACACCCTCCAAGCCCCAACAACAGCGAGAAATAACATGAGAAACACCCTCCTTGCCACCGTCGCAGCCCTTACGCTGCTGCCCGGTGCCAGCTTTGCCTGCGACATCACCATCGGCCTTGTGCTGGAACTGACCGGCGAGGCCGGTGCCTATGGTCAGGCCGGTGCGAAATCGGTCGAAATGGCATTCCGCGATCTGAACGATGCGGGCGGTGTGGCCGGATGCACCCTGAAAACCGACACCCGCGACAGCCAGACCCAAGCCAATGTCGCGGTCGATGCGGCCACGCAACTGGTGCAGGTCGCCAAGGTTCCGGCGATCATCGGCGGCATCATCAGCCCGATGTCGATCCCGATCCTGACCTCGGTGACAGGTCCGGCCAAAGTGCTGCAAGTGTCGCCCGCCTCGTCCTCTCCGACATTGACCGCGTTGGGACGCGAGGGCAAAACCAATGGCGTGTTTTTCCGCACCATCACCTCGGACGCGCTGCAAGGTGTTGCCGCAGCGAAATTCGCCATCGACAGCGGCATGAAAAAGATCGTGATCATCCACCAGAACAACGATTTCGGCGTCAATCTGGTGAAAGAGTTTACCGGCCCCTATACGGCATTGGGCGGCACGGTGATCTCGGTCACCCCCTATAACGCCAAGCAATCCAGCTATGCCTCGGAAGTGACGGCGGCGATGGCAGGGGAACCGGATGCGCTTTATCTGATCTCGGACCCGGTTGACGGTGCCACCATCGCCCGCACTTGGGTCAGTCAGGGCGGTGTGCAGAAATTCCTGCTGAATGACGGCATGAACAGCGACGATTTCATCACCGCCGTTGGCAAGGAATATCTGGGCAACGCCTTCGGCACCTCGTCCGGCACCGAAACCACCGCCTCGACCGAATATTTCAACGCCAATTACAACGCCTTCTCGGGTCTTGATCCGGCAGCCCCGGCCGCTGATCGCAGCTATGATGCGGGCGCGCTTGTGGGTCTTGCCATTGCGATTGCGGGCGGCCCCGATGCGGCCAAACTTCCCGACGCCCTCCGCAAAGCCGTCGATCCGGCAGGCGAGCCGATCTTTGCGGGCAAGGATGAATTTGCCAAGGCGCTGAAACTGATCGCCGAAGGCAAGCCCATCCGTTACGAGGGCGTCATCGGTCCGGTCAACTTCGACGCGTTCGGCGATATCTCCGGCCCGTTCCGCCTGTGGCAGATTCAGGACGGAGTGGTGACAACGGTTGGCGATATGACCACGGCGGATGTCGAGGCCGTCAAAGCCCAGATCCAGTAAGTTCTCTGCAAAGGCGGGCGCGGCAGTCTTGTTGCGCCCGCCTTTGCCCCCGACACGTCGCTATTCCCGACACGTCGCTATTCCCGTCGCCTCATCAGGCGCGGCCATTTCCCCTAGCGCCTTTGGCAATGTCATGCCCGCCCCCCCCCGCGCGCCAACAGCGGCTTGCGCCGAGGCATGCTGCACCCCCCTCATCACCACCGAAAATGCCGGTTTTGCGCCATCGCGGAACGCTGCGCGATTGCATCTGCGCGCTGGCTGTGACAGTCGCTTCTTCCCATCAACCGAGAACACCAAAGCCCATGATCCTCTCTGATACCGACCGTGATACCCTGCTGGCCACGCTGAACAGCAAGAAACCCGAAATCGTTCAGGCGCGCATGGCCAATGCGCTCCTCCTTCTGTCCGAAGGGCTGCCGGTCGAGGATGTCGCGGGCCTGCTCTACCTTGACGAAGCAACCCTTGCAGGGTGGCAAAAGATGTTCACGGCCCGTAAACCCCGCGCAGCAGCCTGAGAGCAGCATGACAAACACCCCCTCCATCACATGGCTTGTCACCCATTCCGGCGGGTTTCACGCCGACGAGGTGATGTCATCGGTCATCCTGACAAGGATTTTCCCCCAAGCCCAGATCATGCGAACCCGCGCGCCAGACTGGACGGCCCCGCAGCCGGATCGCCTGATCTACGACGTGGGCGGCGCTTATGACGCCGCAGCAGGGATTTTTGACCACCACCAGCGCGGTGCGCCGTTGCGCGATGACGGGCAGCCGCTCAGTTCGTTCGGCCTGATCTGGCGGCATTTCGGCGCAGAATATCTGGCCCTGTCCGGCATTCCCGAAGCTTGGATCGGCACGGTTCACGCGGCTTTTGACAAAGCCTTCGTGCTGCCGGTCGATCTGATCGACAACGGTGCCATCAGCCCGTCAAGCGCAGGCCCGCTTGCCAGCCTGACCCTGCCCACCCTGTTGGAAACCCTGAAGCCCGCCTTCGACGAAGCCGACGCCGAGGCCGAAACCCGTTGCTTTTTCGCCGCCCTCCAGATCGCCCGCGCCTTTGTCGAAGCGGCAGTTGCAGGCCATGCGGCCAAGATCCGCGCCGAAACGCTGGTGCGCGAGGCCATCACCCGCGCCGGACAAAGTCGCGTTTTGGAATTGTCCTCGGGCATGCCCTTTCGCAAGGCCATCGAAAAGGCGGGTGCCGATCACCTGCTTTTTGTGATGCATCCCCGCAAGACCGATTGGTGCGTCACCGGTATTCGCCAGAATGAGGGCGATTTCGCCCTGCGCGCCGATCTTCCGCTTGCTTGGGCCGGTCTTACCGACGCGGCGCTTGAAGCGGCAACGGGCGTAGAAGGTGCTGTATTCTGCCACAACGCACGGTTTATCGCAGCCGCGAAGACCCGCGAGGCGGCGCTGCGATTGGCCGACATTGCCGTTGAGGCGGCGCTATTGGCGACAGTCTGAACCACGAAGAAAAGGGCGGGTATCGCCCCGCCTTCTTCTGCCCATAAGATGAAGGGCAAACCTTGGCCCCGCTTGGCGCGCTGAAAAACCGGCCAAACTCTGTCGCATGGCCTGAAGGTGTTGCTGGTAGCCCCTGTGACGCAACCGGTTGCAATCCGAACGGGCCTATGGCGGGTATGTTCCGGGCCAAAGCCCTGTATAGTGCAATCCACAAGGCGATGATGGGCGGCAATAGATGGCGGTAACCCTGAAAGAAGTGGCGGAACGGGCCGGCGTGTCGCGGTCTGCTGTGTCACGGACCTTCACCGAAGGGGCTTCGGTTTCGCCAAAGACCCGCAGCAAGGTCGAAAAGGCCGCGACCGAATTGGGATACGCGCCCAATGCCTTGGCCTCCAGCCTGACGACGGGCCGCACAAAGCTGATCGGGCTGATCGTGAACAACTTCCAGAACCCCCTGATCCTTGAGGTTTTCGATCTTTTCACCCGAGGTCTGCAAGATCGCGGCTTGCGGCCCTTGCTGGTCAATCTGACCGATGCAACCGATCCGGCGGCGTCGCTCCGAATGCTGCGGCAATACTCGGTTGACGGGGTGATCGTTGCCTCGTCCACGCTTCCTTCCAGTTTTGCCCAAGCCTTCAAGACGGCGGGACTTCCGGTTGTTCATGCCTTTGGTCGCTATGCCGCATCGCCCGATGTGCATGTGGTGGGGATCGACAACATCGCCTGTGGCCGCATGGCCGCCGAGGCGCTGATTGCGCGCGGCTACCGCAGGGTGGGGTTTCTTGGCGGACCAGAGGCCGCCACCTCGACCCAAGACCGCGCCGCAGGCTTTCTGGGTGCCATCGCCGCGCATCCGGCCATCACAGTCAGCGCAAGCTATGCCAGCGCCTATACATTCGATGCAGGGCGGACCGAGATGCAGCGGCTTCTGGCCATCGCCCCGGCCGAGGCCTATTTCTGCGGTGATGACCTGCTGGCCGTCGGCGCGCTAAGTGCGATTGAAGAGGCCGGTTTGTCGGTGCCGGATGACATCGGCCTGATCGGCCTGAACGATATGGAGATGTCACGCTGGCAGAACATCGGGCTGACCACAATCCGTCAGCCCGTTGCCCGCATCATCGACGCCGCTATCGAACTTGTGGTCAAGACCATCGAGACGCCCGACCGTGATCCCGAAATCCGGTTGTTTCCGTGCCGCCTGATCGACAGGCGCACCCTGCGTTAGCGGAACATCGGTGGCCTTGCATCAACCCAGCCGCCGCCCGCCTTGCCACTGGCCGCCACAGCAAACACCGCCGCCATCGACCGCAATCCATCCTCGGCGCGCGGGTAAAGATCGGCGGCAGGATCGGGCGCGCGACCTGCCCTTTGCGCGGAGATAGCTTCGGCCAGGTCTTTGTAGATATTGGCAAAGGCCAATGGCATCCCCTCGGCATGGCCGATGGTGACGCGGCTGGAGCGATCTGCCTCGGGGCTAAGACCGGACTCTCCCCGTTCGATCACCTGCAAACGGCCCCCCAGCGGCATCCAGTAAAGCTGGTTCGGCTGCTCTTGCGCCCAGCGCATCCCGCCCTTTTCGCCAAAGACCTGCAACGTCAGCCCGTGCTGCCGTCCGAGGGCGATCGAAGATGTCCAAAGCCGCCCGACAGCGCCGCCGTCAAACCGCAGGTTCACCTGCGCGTCATCCTCCAGCACCCGGGAGGCAATGCAGGAAACGGTGTCGGCGGAAAGGCGGATCACCTGCTGGCCCGTCACGAAACTGGCCATATGCAGGGCGTGAATCCCACAGTCTGCAAACTGCGCCGAAATGCCCGCCTGCGCCGGATCATAGCGCCAGCGCACGCGCGGATTGTCGGCGTCGGCGGCATCGGCGTGGTGGCCGTGGGCGAATTCGGCCACCACCATCCGCACCGCGCCCAGATCTCCCCGCGCCACCATCGCCCGCATGTGCCGCACCAGCGCATATCCGGTGTAGCCGTAGTTCACCGCGCAAATCCGCCCCGCAGCGCGCGCGGTGGCCACGATCTCTTCGCCCTCTTCGACGGTCATGGTCATGGGCTTTTCGCACAGCACATGGAAGCCTGCCTTCAGGAAGGCGCGGGTGATCTCAAAATGTGTGGCGTTGGGCGTGGCCACCGTGACCAGATCGACCCGATCCGCGCGCCCGCGCTCGCCCTCCAGCATCTCGCGCCAGTCACCATAGGCGCGGTCGGGCGCCAGACCCAGTCGCTGCCCATAGGATCGCCCCGCCTCGGGGCGGTGATCCAGCGCGCCTGCGGTGAACTCGAACAGCCCGTCCAGACGTGCGCCCAAGCGGTGTGCGGGGCCGATCTGGCTGCCTTCACCCCCGCCGATCATGCCCCATTTCAACTGTGCCATGCGGGAAACTCCTGATTGAAGCCGATGGAAGAGAGGTAAGCACGGTTCAACCGCGCATCGTCGACGGGGCTGACATCCAGCAGGGGATCACAGTCTTGCTCGACCGTGACCCAGCCCTGAAACCCCGCATCCAGCAGAATTTGCCGCACCGCCGGAAAATCCACATCGCCGCGACCAAGGTTGCAGAAAATGCCCTGACCGCAGGCGTCATAGAATCCGGTGCCTTGGGCGATGGCGCGGGCCTTTACAGCAGGGTCTATATCCTTGAAGTGCATATAGGAAATGCGGCCTACATGGCGGCGCATGAAGGCAACCGGATCATAGCCCGCATAGGAATGGTGGCCGGTGTCGAAGCAGATTTTCAGGATGCTGTCGTCCACCTCGTTCAGCAAACGCTCCAGCTCCGGCTCGAAATCAAGGAACCCTGCGGCATGGGCATGGATGCCAACCGTCAGTCCGTAGTCCTCGGCCCCCAGACGCGCGACCCGGGCAATCCGGTCGCGGAAGGCCGCCCACGCGTCGGGTGCCATCTGCACGGCGGCGTCGGGTCTGCCAGCCGTCGGCGCGCGGCGGGGCGAGATGGAATCGATCAGCACCAGATGCTGCGCCCCATGAGCGGCCAGCGCCTTGCACGTGCGCTGTGCGGCATCCCAGACCTCTTCCCACTTGGCGGGATCATGGAAGGGGCGAAACACCACGCCGCCGATCAGTTCCAGCGCGTGTTCGGCCAAGGCCTCGGCCAGAAGGACCGGATCTTCCGGCATATAGCCGACAGGGCCAAGTTCGATCCCGCGATAGCCCGCATTTGCACAGTCTTGCAGCACCTGCCGCCATGCCGGATTGCGCGGGTCTTGCGCGAATTCGACGCCCCAAGAGCAGGGCGCATTACCGATGCGGATGGTCATGATCCGGCTCCTTTCAGTCTTTCGGGACGCTGTGCCAAAGGCCGTCCGCCGCGGCCCTGAAGGCGGTGTCGATGATCTGCGCCACGGCAAGCCCGTCCCGAAACGTCGGCCAGACCGGTTGCCCCGTGGCAATGGCGGTCAGGAAATCCCGCGCCTCGATGATGATCTGATCCTGATAGCCGGTGCCATGCCCCGGTCCCTGACAAAAGGCGGCATAGTCGGGGTGGTCCGGCCCCGTCAGGATACGGGTAAAGCCGCGCGTCGCCTGCGGGCCCTCGGCGCGATACAGCCACACCGCATTCTGGTCTTCCTGATCAAAACGGATCGCGCCCTTTGTGCCGTGGATTTCATAGGCATAGCCCATCTTGCGCCCCGTGGCAGTGCGGCTGACATAAAGATGCCCCATCACCCCCGACGCAAATCGCAGCATCAACTGGGCGTGGTCGTCATTGTCTACGGCTCTTGGTCCCTCGGGGCTGGGGCGGCTGTGGTGAATCGTTTCGATCCGTGCCGAAAGCTCGGCAATATCCCCCATCAGCGCCAGCGTGCAGTTGATCGGATGCGGTGCCAGATCGCCCATCGTGCCATTTGCCCG
Organism: Rhodobacterales bacterium RIFCSPHIGHO2_02_FULL_62_130; assembly: GCA_001828855.1. Taxonomy (GTDB): domain Bacteria; phylum Pseudomonadota; class Alphaproteobacteria; order Rhodobacterales; family Rhodobacteraceae; genus Cypionkella. The sequence continues at coordinate 38,497 of MHZT01000035.1, forward strand.
CCCCGTCGTGCGCCAAGTGGCGGGAAGCGCCGGGTCGGCCAGAAAATCCTCGGTATGTTCGCCGCGAAACCATGTCACCGTGCCAATCGCGCCTTCTGCCAGCAGGTGCCGCACGAATTGCGTGGCCGGCGTGCGGACATAGTTGAAGCCGATCATATTCGGCAGGCCAGAGGCTTCGGCGGCGGCAACCATCGCGCGCGCCTCCCCAAGCGACGCCCCCAACGGCTTTTCGCAGAACACCGGCTTTCCGGCGGCAAAGGCGGCTTCGGCAATGGCGCGGTGGGTGGATTGCGGCGAGGCGATGATCACCGCCCCGACCTTCGGGTCCGCAACCAGATCCTGCCAATCCTGTGCCGCGCGGGCGAACCCATAGGCTTTGCGATAGGCTTCGGCGCTTTGCGGACTTGCGGCGGCAATCATCTCGAGTTTGGGGCGCAGCGGGGTGTTGAACACGGCAGCCACGGCCGCATAGGCGACAGCATGGGCCTTGCCCATATAGCCCCCGCCGATCAGCCCAATTCCGATTTCTGTCATCGAAGCCCCAACCTCCCGCCAGTATTGCAACCGGTTGCAAAAGATGTATCCTGACAGAACACGCCGCGCAAGTCCCGTTTGGTGACGCCGCAGGCCATCAACCAGACGAGGGAGCATGACCGAAACCGGAGACACCCTTACCCAGACCCTCGCGCGGATCGTGCAGGCCAAGGTTGCCGACTGGACCTCGGGGATCGTGGTGACGGTTGATGCCAGTGATGGCTGGGCAACCCAAGCCTGTGACAGCGGGGAAATCGGCGCGGCACAGACCTTGGCCAGCGCAAGCCTGCGTGCAAGACGCAAGGCGAGTGCGGCAGGGCGCATCCGGCAAAGGCGGGGCCTGTGATGGCTGATCTGGCTCGCCTTGGCGCAGGGCGCTTTGTGGTGATGGGGCGCGCGGGCATGGACCTTTACGCCGACCCCCCCGGCATCAGGACCGAAGACGCCACCCGTTTCACCGCCAGCCTTGGCGGATCGGCGGCCAATATCGCGGTGGCGCTGGTAAAGCTTGGGTGCAAGGCCGCCCTTGTCACCTGCGTGTCCGATGATGCCGTGGGCCGCTTTGCGCTTAATGCGCTTGACCACTATGGCATCGACCGCCATCACATCCGTGCCATTGCGGGCGAGGCGCGCAATTCGCTGGCCGTGGTTGAAACCCGCCTGCAAGACTGCCAATCCGTCATCTACCGCAACGGGGCTGCCGATTTCGCAATGACCGAAGCGGATGTCAGCGCGATAGACTATCCCGCCTATTCGGCCCTGATCACAACTGGCACCGTTCTGGCTGCCGAACCGTCGCGCAGCGCGGCGTTTCGGGCGTTTGATCTGGCAAAGGCGGCGGGCTTGCCCCTGATCTTCGACATTGATTACCGCCCCTATTCATGGCCCTCCGCCAAGACCGCTGCCGAAGTCTATTCCCGCGCGGGCGCGCTGTGCGATGTCATCGTGGGCAATGATGTGGAATTTGGCTTCATGGCGGGCGATTACAGCCGCGGGCTTGACTGCGCGCGCGATCTTGTCGCGGCAGGCGCGCAGATCGTTGTCTACAAGCGCGGCGAAAAGGGCGCGATTACCCTTTCCACCAAAGGGGAATTCGCCTCAGGCATCTACCCCACCGCCGCACTGAAGCCCACCGGCGCAGGCGACAGCTTTCTCGGGGCCTTTGTGGCGGCGCTGGCCGAGCGGCGGCCTTTGCAAGAGGCCGTCTCGCGCGGGTCGGCGGCCGCTGCGATGGTCGTGGCCCGCGTCGGTTGCGCCCCTGCCATGCCAACCCTTGCCGAGCTTGACGCCTTCCTTGCCGCCCGGTCCGGCATCCTCTCATAAAGGGATCAAACATGCACATCGCCCCTTTCGATAACCAGAACCGCGCCATTGTCGATGTGGACAACGCCCTTGTGCCGCTGGTCTATTTCAACATCATCCGGCTGAAGGCGGGGGAGAGTTTTGACTACCGTGTGGCAGGCTATGAAACCTGCATCGTGCCGGCAACCGGCACGGTCACAGTGGAAACATCTGGCGAAACCTTTGCCAATATCGGCCATCGCGGTGTCGATGTCTGGGATGGCGAGCCGGAGGGCGTCTATATCCCCAGCGGCTTTCCCGCCCGCATCACCGCGCGCACCGACACCGAGACCTTCATCGCAGGCGCGCAGTTTGCCCAAAGCCTGCGCGCCTTTGCGGTGCGGGCCGGCGATATCGACAAGGTGCAATACGGGTCCGATGACACCAAAACCCATCGCAAGATCAAGCATATCCTTGGTGCCGCCTATCACGACAGGGTGGGCCGCCTGCTGGTAAGCGAGCTTTTCACCGTAGGCGCGGGCGGCTGGTCGGGCTTTCCCAGCCACAAGCATGACACCGATCGCCTGCCCGACGAAACCCGCCACGACGAATGTTACAACTTCCGCTTCCGGCCCGATTATGGCTCTGGCCTGCAAATGCTTCAGCGGGTCGATAACGAACCCGGCGATGCCTATCACATCGTCAACCGCTCGACCGTGCTGATCGACAAGGGCTATCACCCCTGCTGCGTGTTGCCGGGATACGAGATGTATTACTTCACCATCCTTGGCGGCCAAAGCCAGCGCAGCCTGAAGCAGCATTTCCAGCCCAGCCATGCCGCGCAGTTGCACACGATCCCCGGCATCATGGATATGGTGGCCAAGTTCAAATGACGCTGGTTCCCCTGACCGACGTGTTGCGCCCCGCGATGGCTGGCGGTTATGCCGTGGCAGGGCTGGTCTGTCTGGGCTGGGAGGATATGCGCGCCTATGTCATGGCCGCACAGGCCGAACGCGCGCCGGTGATCCTTCAGGCCGGACCAGCCTGCCGCGCGCATACGCCGCTGCCCGTTCTGGGGGCGATGTTCCGCCATCTTGCGGCCAGCGTCGACGTGCCGGTGGTGGCCCATCTGGACCACGGCACTTCGCTTGCGGACTGTCGCGCCGCGCTGGACGCAGGCTTTACCTCGGTGATGTTTGACGGATCAAACCTGCCGCTGGCGCAGAACATAGCCGCGACGGCGGCGGTGGCGGCCTTGGCACATGCCGCGGGGGCGTCATGCGAAGGCGAGATCGGCTTTGTCGGTTATGCCGGAGGCGCGGCCTCGGCTGGCACCGATCCGGCAGAGGCCGCCCTGTTCGCCCGCGAAACGGGCGTCGATGCCATGGCGGTTTCGGTGGGCAATGTGCATCTGCAAAGGGATCACATTGGCGGGCTGGACATCGCCCATCTGCGCGCAATCGAGGCGGTAACAGACGTGCCGCTGGTCATCCACGGCGGATCTGGCGTGCCGCCCGCGCAACGCGCCCTGCTGGCCGCCACCTCGCATATCTGCAAATTCAACATCGGCACCGAATTACGCATGGCTTTCGGCTCTGCCCTGCGCGACGCCGTAAACCGCGACCCCGCCCGCTTTGACCGCATCTTGATCTTGCAGGAAACCCACCCGCCTGTGTTCGACGCTGCCAGAGCCGCAATCCGCAGTCTTGGTGCCAGCGGGCAGGTTTAAGGCACCGCCTGCCTTTGGCATCTGTAATATCGCGCCAAGACGGTGCAGGCGCTTTCCTTTCTGCGTGAAACTCGGCAAGTGTCGCAAGGCAAGGCATTACAGGCGCAAAGCGTGATCAGTTCCCGAATTACCATCCAACCGGCACCTCTGCTCTCGGTCATCGTGCCAACCTTCAAAGAGCGGGACAACGTGGCCGAACTGGTGCGGCGTCTGCATTTGGCGCTGGTCGGGGTGGCTTGGGAGGTGATCTTTGTCGATGACGATTCACCCGATGGCACGGCGGATGCGGTTCGGGCGCTGGCACTGACCGACGCGCGGGTGCGCTGTGTGCAGCGGATCGGGCGGCGCGGCCTGTCCTCGGCCTGTGTCGAGGGGATGCTGGCAAGCTCGGCACCCTATCTATGCGTCATGGACGGCGATTTGCAGCACGATGAAACCATCCTGCCAGACATGCTTGGGCGGCTGACCGGACAGGATCTCGATATCGTGGTGGGCAGCCGCTATGTGGCCGGTGGCGCGATCGGCGACTGGACGGCCCGCCGCGCGTGGATCAGCCGTCTTGCCACCCGCATCAGCCATCTTGTGGTGCCACCCGCCCTGCATGATCCGATGAGCGGGTTTTTCATGCTGACGCGTCCGGCCTTTACCGCGTCTGTCCGCAGCCTTTCCAGCACCGGCTTCAAGATTCTGGTCGATCTTTTTGCCTCAAGCCCGACCCCGCTGCGCTTTGCCGAGGTGCCATATACCTTCCGCAGCCGCAACGCGGGTGAAAGCAAACTGGATAACCGTGTCGCTTGGGATTACGGCATGTTGCTGGCGGACAAGCTGGTTGGCCATCTGATTCCGGTGCGCTTCCTGTCCTTTGCCCTGATCGGCGGGGCGGGTGTCGGGGTGCATTTCCTGTGCCTGTCGCTGCTGATGGCGCTGGGCAGGACCGATTTTGCCACCGCCCACACAATGGCGACGGGGCTTGCCATGCTGTTCAACTTTACCCTGAACAATCTGCTGACCTACCGCGACCGCCGCCTGTCGGGGCTGGGCTGGTTTGTCGGGCTGTTCTGGTTCGTTCTGGCCTGCAGCATCGGGGCTTTGGCAAATGTGGGCATTGCGATCTACCTGTTCAAACTGGACGGCGGCTGGCCCTTGGCCGCCCTTGCCGGTATCGCGGTTGGCTCGGTCTGGAACTATGTGGCAACCTCGGCCCTGACGTGGAAGAAACGCAGTGCGTGAACAGGAGACGGCTGGAATGCAGCACAGGCTAGAGCAGTTTTTCCGCGCCAATGCCACGATCCTTCTGGCGCTGATCGCGCTGCAGATCGTCGTCTACAGCTATTTCTACTTCGGCCCGATCCTTACCAACCACACCTTTCCCAACGCATGGGTGGTCGGCTACCCTTCGTTCAAGACCCTTGGCGAGGGGCGCTGGCTGGCCGATCTGGTCATCTTGGTGCAGGGCAGTTCCGGCGTGCAATCGCTGCAAATGTTCGTGGCAACCGCGCTGCAGGCGGTAAACGGAGTGCTGTTTGCCCGGCTTTGCGGTTTGACCCGCCCCCTGCATATCGGCATGGCCGCCGCGTTGCTTTGCCTTTATCCGGCGTTTCTGGACTATTACGTCTTCAACATCGACCATCTGACCTTTGTGCTGGGCGATACTTTGGCGCTGCTGGGCCTGCGGGCCGCGCTGCAAAACCCGCCCTCACTGCGCGCACTGGGCCGGCCTGCGTTGTTCTTCATGTTGGCCATCGCCTGCTATCAGCCCAAGATCGCCCTTGTCGCCACGCTGTGCGTGATCTTCTTCGCGCTGTCGCTGACCCGTCAGCCCGCGACCGTCACCCTGCAGCGGGTGGTGCGGATGGCGGGATATGCCATCGCTTTGGCCGTGTCGGGCTTGCTGCTGTATTACCTCTCGATGAAGCTGACAGTGTTCTATGACATTGGCCAGCGCGCCTATATGAACACCCCGGCGCAAATTCTGGCCGAAAGCGCCGCCGCCTATGGCCATTTCCTGCGCTACTTCTGGACAGGCTCGGCCTATCTGCCACCGCCGCTTCTGGGGCTGCCCCTGATAGCCGTGATCCTTGGCGGCTTGGCGCTGTTCCCGCGCCTTGCGGCCACGCGCGGCGCCCAGAGTCTGGCGCTGCTGGTGGTGATCGTGGCGCTGCCGCTGGCCTTGCGCGCCTCATATATCATCAATGAAACCACATGGGACGGGGCGGGGCGCATTAACTTTGCCTATGGCTATGCGCTGATCTTCTTTCTGATCTGCCTGCTGCAGCATGTGCGGCTGCAAAAGCCGGGCCTTGGCCTGATCGCGGTGCTGGCCTATTTCAGCGCGGTTGCGGATGCTCAGGAAACCAACGCCGCCGCGATGAAGACCGAATATGATACCGCCATGATCAACCGCATCGCCGCGCGGATCGAGACGGTGACGCCCGATCTGCTGCAAACCCGCCACCCCATTGCAATCTTTGGACATTATCCGGCATTCCCGCATGAACGCTACCTGCGCTCGGCGGCTGGCCTGCACTGGGTCCACAGCCAAAGCGCCACCTTCGAGGTCTATCGCCAGACCGAAATCCTGAACTTCTTCTTCGGCAGGGATGTGGTTCATAGCCCGACAACCGCCCAACTTGCCCAAGCCGCCGCCGCTGTGAAAACCCGCCCCGCATGGCCCGCGCCGCAATCGGTGTTCGTGCAAAACGGCACCGTCATCGTGTTGCTGGAACCCTACACCGACGATCTGCCCCGCACTTGGGCAGCAGACTAAGGCGTTTTGCCGTTGATCCGGATCAACGGCAAAACACAATATCCCCGGCCTGTCATGTCCTGGTTTGCCTGCACTCTGACCCAGAGTGACGGCATACCGCTTTAGCGGTCCTTGTCGTCCAGCCATGCCTTGATGATGCCGCGATGCCGCGCGCGGTCATAGCTGGCGAAATGCCCGCCATGCACGATCCGCACCGGCAGATCGTAAAGCCTGACCATCGAGGCATGATAATCGGCGGCGTTGCTATGGTAGGTGTCCTCGATCAGCGGCCCGTCATAGACAATATCGCCGGAAAACAGCACACCCGAGGCCGCCTCCCACAGCGCGATCCCGCCGGGGGAATGGCCGGGTGTGTGGATCACCTCAAAGCTGCGGTCGCCCAGATCAATCCGGTCACCATCCTGCAAAACCCGCGTCGCAGGGGCGGATTTCACCGCATAAGCCGTTGAAAGATAGGGCGCGGGCGGTAGGGCGGTGAAAATCTCGTCCGTCACATAAGGGTCGGCCAAAGTGGCCGCGCGGGTCGGATCGGCCAGAATCTCCGCCTCGGCTTCGTGGCACAGCCGACAGGGGAATTCATGGTGGCAGCCGATATGGTCGAAATGCGTATGGCTCGCCACCGCGTCCAAGGGCCGTTCCGTGACCAGCGGCACCCAGTCGCGCAAGGACACCACGCCCATACCGCTATCCACCAGCATATCGCGATCCCGCCCGCGCACATGCCAGACGTTGCAGCGGTAGAACTCGTGGATATGCGGCTCGTCGATCCAGCTTACGCCATCGCCCACCGTCCGCACCCGCCACCAATCCTGCGCCCTGATCCGTTGCATCACGCCTCCAACAGCACATAGGCCGAGGCCGCCAGATCCAGCACCGTCCCCACCTCGGGCGCGGCCCCCTGCGGCAGATGCAGCGTCAGCACCATCTCCGGCGCGGCCAGCGGCGCCACATGCGCCCGCACATAGGTGCCGAAAAATGCCGCATCCAGCACCGTTGCGGGACCAAGTTTCAGCGCGCCAACCGTCCCCAAAGCCTCGGGGCGGATGCACAGCACCTTGTCGCCAGAGTTTTCCACGGCCAGATCGCCCAAGGCCGACATCGTGCCGCGCAGGGGTATCTTGTTGATCTCACCCATGAAACCGGCGGTAAACAGGGTCTTGGGCCGCAGATATATATCCCGCGCAGGCCCGACATCCTCGATCCGCCCGCCGTTCATCACCACAATCCGGTCGGCAATCGCCATCGCCTCTTCCTGATCATGGGTCACATGCACAAAGGTGGTGCCAACGCGGCGCTGGATCGCCTTCAACTCGTCCTGCATGGCGCGGCGCAGCTTCAGGTCCAGCGCGCCCAAAGGCTCGTCCAGCAGCAAAACATCCGGCTCCACCGCCAGCGCGCGCGCAAGTGCCACCCGCTGCCGCTGCCCGCCCGACAATTCATGCGGGCGGCGATCCTCGCGCCCCGCCAGACCCACCAGCGCCAGCATCTCGGCGGCCTTGTCGCGCCGCGCCGCCTTGGCCACCCCCCGCATCCGCAAGCCAAAGCCCACATTCTCGGCCAGCGTCATATGCGGAAACAGCGCGTAATCCTGAAACACCGTCGTCGTGGGGCGGTCCTTCGGCCCCACCCCCGCCATATCCCGCCCCCCGATCAGCACGCGCCCCGCCACAGGCTCGGCAAAGCCGCCCAGAATGGTCAGCAGCGTGGTCTTGCCACAGCCCGAAGGCCCCAGCAGCACGACAAATTCCCCCGCCGCAATTTCCAGCGACACCGCATCCAGCGCCGTGGCCGTCCCGAACCGCTGGCTAACCCCTTGAATCGAAACCGATGCGGTCACTTGCGCCTCCTGAAGACAAAAACCTCGGCCAGCACCACGGCGGTAACGGATACCAGAAACACCAGCGCGCCCAGGGCATTGGAGGCGGGCGACAGGCCCGACCGCAGCATCGACCAGATTTCGACGGGCAGCGTCACATCGAACCGTGTCAGCAGGAACGCGATGATAAACTCGTCCCAGCTAAAGGTGACCGACAGGAAAAATGACGCCGCAAGGGCAGGGGCCAGCATCGGGGCCGACACCAGCCACAGCACCCGCGCCTCGGAAGCACCTAAATCCCGCGCGGCGCGTTCGGCGTTCTTTTGCTGATCGCCCATCGCCGCATAGGTGATTGCAAAGCACAAAGGCAGGTTAATCACCACATGCCCGATTCCAGTCGTCCACAGCGACAACCTGATACCCAACTGATTGAAAACACTCAGCAACCCCAGCGCGATGATCAGCGTGCTGACCGCCATCGGGGCCACCAGCACCCCCCGCATCAGCGCGCTGGCAGGCAGTTTCACCCGCGCCAGCGCATGCGCTGCCAGAAACCCCAGCACTACCGCAAGCGCCGAGGACACACAGGCCACCAGTAGCGAATTGCCCAGCGCCGCCATCAGATCGCGGTCGCCCAGAACCTTGGCATACCATTTCAGCGATACGCCCTGAAACGGCGGCACGGGCAGGCGGCCACCTTGAAACGAAAACGCCACCAGCACCGCAACGGGCAGGAAAATGAACACATAGGCGACCGCCAGATAAGCCCAGGTCAGCGCGCGCATCACAGCCGGTCCAATCGCAGCCAGCGCGCGCTTGCCGCATAGGCCAGCGTCACCACCGCCATCAGAATGACCGACAGCGCCGATGCCAGCGGGAAATTCCCGCTGCGCCCCAGTTGCAGCATGATCAGTTGCGGCAGGGTCAACTCGTTGTTTCCACCCAAGATTTGCGGGGTGATATAGTCGCCGATGCACAGCACAAAGGTAAGGAACGCCCCCGTCACCACCCCCGGCAGGGTCAGCGGCAGGATCACATGCCGGAACGTCGCAATCCGCCCCGCGCCCAAGTCTTGCGCTGCGCGGGCATAGTTGGGCGACAGTTGAATCAAATTGGCATAGATCGTCAGCGTCAGCAGCATCACAAAGAAATGCACAAACCCGATCACCGTGGCGGTGCGCGTCGCGGCAATTTCCAGCGGCTCGGCAATCACGCCAAGGCCCAACAGCGCCTTGTTCACCACCCCGTTTTGCCCCAGCACCAGCAGCCACGCATAGGACCGCACTACATACGATGTCCAGAACGGCAGCACCGCCAGCAACAGCGCCAGCCTTTGCCAGCGCGCAGGCACCCGAAACGCGATGATCGCCGCCAGCGGATAGGCCAGAACCAGCGAGATCACCGTCACAATCGCCGTGATCTCAAGAGAGTTCAGCAGCGCCTTGAACAGCGCCCATTCGGTGAAAAACCGCACATAATTGCCGGTATCGAACCCTTGCACCACTACGCGCCCTTCAAGATGCGCGAAGGACAGCAGCAGCATCGCCGCAAAGGGGATCACGAAAAAAGCGATGGTCCACAGCAGGGCAGGGGCCACCAGCCCCCACCCCAACCGGCGTTCAGCGCGGGCTGCGCTCAATTTTGCAGCATCTCGGTCCACAGATCCTGCATTGCGGTATCAAGCGCCGCATCCGGGATCGGGTAAAGCTGCGCGCGGGCAAGGAAATCGGGCTGTTCATCCCAACGCAGAACCGCCTTTTGCTCGGGCGTCAGCACCTCGCCTGCCTTGGCGTTGGCGGGCATGCCCCAATAGCAGCTTGCCGTCGCCAGACGCGCCTGACCCTCGGGCGAGGTGATGTATTTCACAAACTCCAGCGCCAGATCGGGCTGGGTAGACCCCGCCACTACGCCGATGGATTGCGCCCAGCGCAAACCGCCCTGCTTGGGGATCGTCCAGTCAAGGTTGGGGTTGTCGGCGGCCAGAACGGCGGTCACCCACTCACCCCCGCCGACCATGATGTCGACCTCTCCGGTTGCCAGCGCAGTCTGCGCCGAGACCACATCCGACACCTGTTTCGACGCAGCCTTCAGCGCGAACAGCGGGTCTTTCAGGCTGGCAAGGTTGTCGGCGGTGATGTCCTTGGTCGCAATGCCTTGGCCCATCGCCAGCAATCCCAGCACCGGCAGGTAGTAATCATAGATCGCAATCCGGCCATCATATTTGCCCGAAGACAGGCTGGCCATGTCCTCCATATCGGCAGGGTCAACCTTGGTCTTGTCATAAGCGATTGTGTTGTAACCGAATTTCTCGGTCACGGCATAGGTCTTGCCGTCGCGGGTGTTGTTTTCCGCCATCACCAGTTCGGGAAAGAAATCGCCCGTCGCCAGTTGGTCCGCAGGCAGTTCCGCCAGTTTTCCGGCATCCACCGCGCGGCCCACATCCACCGCGTCGATCACCAGCACATCCCAATCGCCGGGCTGCGACTGATCCAGAATCGCCATCCCCGCCGCCGTGCCTTCATATTCCTTGACGTTCACCTTGACGCCGAATTTTTCCTCGAACGGGGCGACCAGCGCGGGGTCGGTGTGGTCGCACCAGACCAAAGCGTTCAGTTCCTGCGCGTAGGACGGGCTTGCCAAGGCCAAAAGACCAAGCGCGGTAAGGGGTAGACGGGCCATCGGACTCTCCATGTTGGGGGTGCGCTCTGCCGGCGCTTCAGAAAAATATTGAGTTCATTCATTTTTGAAGTCAATGTCAAAATATAGGCAATTCAAGAACCACCATGACCGGACTTCGCGCCAGACAGAAAGCCAGCCGCAACCGCCGCATCCTGCAGGCGGCGGCTGATCTTTTCCGCTCGACAGGCTACGCCGCCGCGCGGATCGAAGATATCGCCGCCGCTGCCGAAGTTTCGGTCGGCACGCTGTATAACTACTTCGAAACCAAGGGCGAATTGCTGCTGGCCATCGTCACGCTTGAGGTGGAGGAGGTGCTGGATCAGGGCGCGCAGCTGCTGGCCAACCCGCCCCCGTCCGTGGCGCAGGCGATCTCGGCATTGATCGGCAGCTATTACGATCACTCGCTGGTCTATCTGTCCAAAGAGATGTGGCGGACTGCGATGGCGATTTCCATCGAGGCCCCCGAAACCCCCTTGGGGCAGCGCTATACCCAGCTTGATGCCCTGCTGACCGATCAGGTCTGCGATCTGATCGCTGAATTACAGCGCCGGGGAGTCGCGCGGGCGGATGTGCCGGCCCGCGCCGTGGGCGAGGTGGTGTTCAACAATCTCAACATGATGTTCATCGAATTCGTGAAATCCGAAGCCATGAGCCTTGATGCCCTGCAAGCCGCCGTCGCGCGCCAGATCGCGCCCTTGGCCGGATTGCTGACGCCCGTAGTGCTGACGCCCGTAGTGCTGGCGCCCGTAGTGCTGGCGCCCGTAGTGCTGGCGGGGGCCTAGCGTTGCCGCCGCAGCCGCTCCATCGGCAAAACGCCATGCTTTTGCAACACGCGACGGCGCTGCAACTGCGTGACAATCCGGTGCAGCACCGCCACCGAGACCCGCCGCAAGGCTGGGCGCGGGGCGACAAAGCGTGCCAGTTTCGGGCCGACTGACCAGTAAACCTTGATGAAAACCCGACCCCAGACATGGTTGATCAGGATCATATCCCGCACCAGCCGCAGATATTCCACTTCGGGGTGGCGCAGATCGCCATAGGCGGCGGTCGCCACAAAGCAGCCGCTGCTGCCCACCGGATCAGGATCTGGGTCCGGATCAGGATCAGGATCTGGGTCAGGGTCTTCATCCTCGACAAAGAAATTCGCCAAGGGACTGGTCGAGTTTTCGCCGATAATCGAATCCACACGGTCTTGCAGCACGGTGCGCGTCTCGGAACCGATCCGTGGCGCAATGACTTCGGCATCTTCGTCGGGAACCAGACTTAGCAGATCAACCAGCGGGTCGGCATCAAGCTGCGTCAGGAAACCGCCAACATCGGCCTGCATCCGCAGCAGCTTGAAGGCCACCCCTTCCGAGGTGACATCATCCAGCAGCATCTCGCGCAGATTGTCGTCCAGCCCGTTCATAAAGGCGGCCAATTCCTCGGGGCGCATGCAGTAAAAGAACGTGTCGGGATCGATCCGGCCCAGAAACTCGTCAAAGCTTTCCGGCGTAAAGTTGGCGGCCAGTTCGGCCACCTGATCAGGGTCCATCTTCAGGATGTCCTGAGCATAGGCCATATCGTCTTCGCGCAGCAGGTCGGGATTGGTCCCCGGTTCCGGGTTGGGGGGAATCGAGCCATCGGGAACCGGCTCTTGCAGCTTGGTCACGATCTCTTCGACGGGGGAATCTTCCATGAAATCGGCCAGACTGGTGGCCAGAACATCCTCTTGTCCGGCCATATCCACCAGTCGCGTGAAAAAGCCGTCATCATGGGTGATCAGCAGATCATTGCCGTCGCTTGAAACGCGCGACATCACATCGTTCAGTTCAGTGTAGCGGTCGACAAAGCTGATGGTCTGGCCCGCCACATCGCCGAAATCGGTGATGATGGTATTGGTGTCCACGGTCAGCACAAAGTGATCCACACCCGAGCCGCCGGTCATGGTAGTGTCGCCGGTCAGGCCCACCAGCGTATCATTGCCGCTATGGCCATCCACCGTGTCGAGTCCGGTGCCGCCATCGACAAGATCGTTGCCGGTGCCGCCGTTCACATAATCATCGCCCGATCCGCCATAGATCGAGTCGCTGCCGGCAAGGCCGCGCAGCACATCATTGCCGATAAAGCCCTCGATCAGATCGCCGCCCGCGCTGCCGACCAGATTGTCGTTATGGTTCACGGCGTCCATCGGTGCCGTGGCTTGGCCATAGATATGCACACCCGCGTCGTTCAGTTGAAAATTCAACTGGGCAATTTCATAGGCATCGAAATGCAGGTGGATATTGCCATCCGCATCGATGATCGACGCGTTGAAGGTTTCGACGCAAGGATGGTTGCCGGGGTTCAGCGGGTCGCCCTCATTGGCCACCGTCATCGGGTCGTCCATCACGCCCAGTTCCGCGCCCCAGAAATGGGTGTAGTCCGGCACCAGATCGTGAATATTCAGCACGATATCCTGCGGCTCGCCACTCATCGACGACAGAAAGATCGTCACATGGTCGCTATTGCCAAAGGCATGGCCTTCGATCCCGCCCGTCGGGTCAATGACGCCCAACTCCATGGATTGGGTGCCGGGCAGGGTTTCTGACATCCAGTGGAACACCTCGCCCGATGACGACAGGTGATAGTCATAGCCCGAAGGGCTGTCCGGGTCGGCGTGCAGGGTGGACAGGCGGGTTTTCAACTGGGTGTATTGCAGCCCCCAGATCGTGGCGGCGTCTACACCTTCCTGCAGCATCACATGCATGATCTCGATCAGGTCGGTGCCTTGCAGCAGACCGAAATCGCTGTCGGTGTCAGACTTGACGTTCCACTCCGACACAAAGGTTTTCAGATCGCCAAAGCCGGGCGCATTCTGGAAATCTTCGACGCGGTCCCAAAGATTGTCGAAATCGTCGATGCGGTTGAAAACGCGCGGATAGAAATGCGTCTCGACCATATCGATCGCAGCCCGCGCGTCCATGTCCAACTGGGCCAGAATTTCCTGACTGTCCAGCACGTCCGGCGCTTGCGGGGCTTGGATCGAGATGTCGGGATCATCCCAGGCGATGCCCAAAGCCTGCATCTCGGCAGCATGAACATCAAACACATACTGCAAGCCCGCAGCATATTCATTGGCAATCTTGCCGTATTCCTCGGCGGTCATGCGCTCGTCATTGTACCAGTATTCGTTGCCGATCGAGAAGGTGCTGATCCGGCTTTCGCCATAGAACTGGTCAATCAGCATGTCGACACGGGTCATCACCCGATACAGCCCCCATGCCGACGTATCGCGGGTGCCATAGGCACCTTCGGTCAGGAACGGCTCGGTCGGGATGACGATGATCGCTTCTACATCATGCGCGTTGGCATAGTCGAAAAAGGCCGGAAACGTCACCAGACGCGGTTCGCCGTTCTGCCCGACCCCGTTGGGGTGATCCACATCCCAAAGCTGGTCGCCGTTCAGGAAAAGCAGCTCTTCCGAAAGCGAACCGCCCGGAAAGCGCAGGTCATCCGTCCCCATCTGCTGCAACAGCCGGTCAAACGGCCCGCCGGGGTCCAGAAAGTTCATGGTCATAAGAACGTTGGCGCCGAAATGTGCGTCGGTCACAACGGTTCCAGAGAACACCGCGTCGGGAAGAACAATTTCCTTCGGTGCCATTACAACGCCTGCCTGAATACTCACGAAAGGGGGCGATCAGACCATAACCGGACTGCCGATAATATACTTAGAGTGATCACTCCACCTTCAAGATATATATGATTAAAATTGGGGCGTTTCCATGTCGAACGACACGGATAGCCTGTGTCGTCCGTATAGATTTCAGCAATATCTTGCCCCGAAAGTATAGTTTAACCGCCCCGAAGCGGACTGTTTCCATATCGCAAACAAATTTGGCCGAATATCCGGCCAAATACGCCCTGATTTGTCCGCCCGAAACGAATCAATCCGCTTTGGAAGGCGCGCCACCCTCGAACCGGTTGCCGTGGCGATAGTCACAGGGCGCTTCCTGCATCTGCAAATGCAGCCCCGTTCCCGTGTAAGGATGCGCCCGCGCCACGTCTTCGTCAAACGAAATTCCCAAACCGGGCGCGTCCGGCGGCAGGATATAGCCATCCTCCCATTTGATAGAGTTTCTGATTAATTTTAAGTGGAATTCTCCACCTGTTTGAATGGTTTCCGCCATCAAAAGATTGGGAATAGATGCCGCAAGATGAATATTAGCGGCCCATTCCACCGGCCCCGCATAAAGATGTGGCGCCATTTCAGCATTATAGATTTCCGCAATTGCAGCAATCTTTTTTGCCTCCCATATTCCGCCGACACGTCCCAGCGCGGGTTGCAGGATTTTTACGCCGCCCGCCCGCAACAGCGCGCCAAACTCGGTCTTGGTGGTCAGCCGCTCGCCCGTGGCCAGTGGAATCCGCACCTGCCGCGCCACTTCGGCGAATTCCAGAATATTATCCGGCGGGATCGGCTCTTCATACCACAGCGGGTTATACGGCTCCAACTCGCGGCCCAGCCGGATCGCGCCGGGGGTGGTGAACTGGCCATGCGTGCCGAACAGAAGATCGGCCTTGTCGCCTACGGCCTCGCGGATTTTCTTGCAGAATTCGACACTTCTGGAAATGTCGCTCATGGCAGGCTCATGGCCGCCGCGGATCGTATAGGGACCGGCGGGGTCAAACTTCACCGCCGTAAAGCCCTGCGCCACGCATTTCGCCGCCGCCTCTGCGGCCAAGTCGGCATTCACCCAGAACTCGGGCGTGTTCTTGCCGGGATCGGGATAAAGATAGGTATAGCTGCGGATGCGCGCATTCATCTTGCCGCCCAAAAGCGCCCAGACCGGACGGTTGCGCGCCTTGCCGATGATATCCCAGCAGGCCATCTCCAGCCCCGAAAACGCCCCCATCACGGTCAGATCGGGCCGCTGGGTGAACCCCGCCGAATAGGCGCGGCGGAACATCAGCTCGATATTCTCGGGGTTTTCGCCCAGCATATGACGCTCGAAGACATCCTCGATCACCGCCGTCATCGCGCGCGGCCCCACGGTTGACGCATAGCATTCGCCATAGCCCGTGATGCCGTCATCGGTCGTCAGCTTGGTAAAGATCCAATAGCGGCCGCCCCAGCCCGGTGCAGGCGGAGCGACAACGAAAATCTCAAGGTCTTGCAGTTTCATCGCGTGGCCCCCCCTGTTCGTGACCACGCTAGGCGGCTGCACGGCAATGGCTCGCGCGGATTGGCGACATACCTATCCCGTTTGCGACGAAAGCTGTCGCAAAGCGGGGCTAGACATGGCCGATATCGGCCAGAAACTGCCCGATCAGAGCGGCATATTCGGCAGGTTTTTCCACCATCGGCAGATGCCCCGCCCCGCGCATCAACGCAAAGCGGCTGCCAAGGATCAGATCGGCGGTTTCGCGCACCAGATCGGGCGGGGTGGTGCCATCATTGGCCCCCGCAATCGCCAGCGTCGGCAGAGTCAGACCCGCCGTTGGTGTGTAGAAATCGGTCCCCGCAATCGCGCTGGCGCAGCCGATCCAGCCCTTGGGATCGGTGGCCAGCAGCATGTCACGCACCCGCGGCATCCCCGCAACCTCGGGCCATTTGCGGCCAAACATCCGCTCCATCGCGCCATCGGCATAGGCTTCCAGCCCGGTGGTTTCCACCTGCGCGCAACGCTCGCCCCACATTGCCGCCGTCCCGATCCGCGCGGCGGTGTTCGACAGCACCATCCCGCGCACGAGGTCCAGCCGTTTGACCGCCAGCCCCTGTGCCACCATCCCGCCCAGCGACAGCCCCACCACGACCGTATCGCGCAGGCCGAAATGCTCGATCGCGCGCTCGGCATCGCGGATCAGGGCGCCCATCGCATAGGGCGGTTCCGGCACATCCGAAGCGCCATGCCCGCGCTGGTCGATCCGCAGCACCCGAAGCGATTTCGGAAGTAGATCAACCACTTCGTCCCAGATCGTAAGGTTGGTTCCCAAGGCGTGCAGAAACACCACGGCGGGGCCGTCGGCAGGCCCTTCGATCCGCACATTCAATCGCAGGTCATTCAGGTAGATCAGCGGCATTGTTCGATTCCGTAAAGCAGGTTTTTGCCCGATATTCCTGACTCGTCTTACAGAGTCAGCATTCTGTCCAAGACTCTTCAGACGGGGCATGAACCGCTGAAAATCCCTGAAATGTTCGAATCCTTCATGCCGGAAAACGTGCCAGCACATCGGCAAACAGCGCAGGGTCCACATTCCCGCCCGAGCCTGTGCAGATCACCGTATCGCCCAGACTGTCATCGAACAGCGCCGCCGCCAAAGCCACCGCACCCCCCGGTTCCAGCACGATCCGCAGATGGGCAAAGGCCAGCGCCACGGCCCGCAGCGCCTGTTCATCCGTCACCACCAACCCTGCGCCACAGAGCCGGTGCAGGATCGGAAAGGTCAATTCGCCCGGCGTCGGTGTTACAATCGCATCGCAGACCGACCCTGCCGCCCGCGCATTCCTCAGCCGCGTGCCGGCTGCCAAAGACCGCGCGGTGTCGTCAAAACCCGCAGGTTCGGCGGGCCGCACCCGCATCAGCGGCGCGCGGGCCTCAAGGGCAAGGGCCACGCCTGCCGTCAGCCCTCCGCCGCCGCAACAGGTGATCACCTCGGCGCCGTTGACGCCAAGCGCTGCGGCCTGCGCCGCAATCTCCAGCCCGACCGTGCCTTGCCCGGCGATCACTTGCATGTCGTCATAGGGCCGGATCAGCGTCAGCCCGCGCGCCTGCGAAATCGCAGCGCCGATGGCATCGCGATCCTCGGTCTCGCGGTCATACAGCACCACCTCGGCCCCGTAGGCGCGGGTGTTTTCGATCTTTACCATCGGCGCATCGGCGGGCATCACGATCACAGCAGGCACACCGTGCAACGCCGCAGCCAGCGCCACACCCTGCGCGTGATTGCCCGAGGAATAGGCGATCACGCCCCGCGCCCGCACCTCTGGCGCCAGCGCCGAAACCGCCGACCAGCCACCGCGAAACTTGAAGCTGCCTGTCCATTGCAGACACTCGGCCTTCACCAGCACCCGCCGCCCCGCGATGCGGTCCAGCAGTGGCGCATTCAGCAGCGGAGTCTGCCGCACATGCCCCGCAAGACGCGCGGCGGCGGCCTCGATCAGATCAAGCGACGCCATGGCAGGCCTCCAGAAACGCATGGATCACCGCCACGCTTTCCGGTTCGTCCAGAAAGGGGATATGCGCGCGATCCGGCACTTCGGCAAAGATCAGGTCGGGGCGGCGGCGGCGCATTTCATCCGCGCAAGCCTCTGACAGAAGGTCCGAATTTGCCCCGCGGATCAGCGCCACCGGCAGCCCCGCCAGCGCATCGTAAAGCGGCCACAGATCCACCGCAGGCCCGTCGAACGCCGCCAGAAACGCAGCCCGCAACGCCGGATCATAGGTGATCCGCAGCCCGTCCTCGGTCTGCACATAATGCAGCCGCGCCTCTTGCAGCCAGCGGCTTTCCGGCACATTGGCAAATCCGGGCATCGTGCGCGGCAGCCGTTCCGCAAGGGCCTCATGGGTCTTGGTTGCCGGATTGCGGCCCACATAGTCGAAAATCCGCTCCAGCCCCGGACGGTGAATTTCCGGCCCGACATCGTTCAGGCACAGCCCCAGCAGCCGGTCCTTCGCCATCACCGCCAGCACCAGCCCGATCAACCCCCCGCGCGAGGTGCCAAGAACCGCCGCCCGCCGCACCCCCAGATGATCCAGCAGCTCCAGCGCATCCTTGGCCTCATGCGGCACGCTATAGCTGGCGGCACCCGTCCAATCACTTGCGCCGCGCCCGCGATAATCCATGCGGATCACCCGCACCCCCGCCAGCGCGGGCAGCGCATAGGCGAAATCCCCCATCGTCCGCGTCAGCCCCGCCAGACACAGCACCGCCATCCCCGTCCCCTGATCCTCGTAGGCGATCCGCGCCCCGTCCGATGCCGTGAAATACGCCATGCCAAACCCCTGTAAATCCGCCGCCAAACTGCCACGCAGGGCGCGCAGGGGGAAGGGGCCGCTTGCACCCATGCACGCCGCACTCTAAGCCGTGCAAGGGCGAGAAAAAGGTGACAAATGACCGAGGTTTCAGCGGCTGAGCGGGCGAAATCCAAGCGGGTGGGCGCGTTGCGCGGCCTTGCCCCCTTTATCGCACCCTATCGTGGCATGGTGGTAATGGCGGGGCTTGCCCTGATCCTGACCGCCAGTGTCGCGCTCATGCTGCCCTTGGCGGTGCGCCGCGTCGTTGACGGCTTTGGCTCTGGCAACCTTGCCCTGCTGGACCAGTATTTCGGCGCAGCCTTGGGCTTTGCCGCACTGTTGGCCGCCGGCACCGGTGTGCGCTATTACTTCGTCACCCGTCTGGGAGAGCGTGTGGTGGCCGACATCCGCCGCGCCCTGTTCGATCGCGTCTTGGGCATGAGTCCCGCCTATTTCGAGAAACTGCTGACCGGCGAGATCCTAAGCCGCATCACCACCGACACCACGCTGATCCTGTCGGTGATTGGCTCTTCGGTCTCGGTCGCGCTGCGCAACGTGCTGACCCTCTTGGGCGGCCTTGTCCTTCTGGCGCTGACCTCGGCCAAGCTGACGGGGCTTGTGCTGCTGATCGTGCCTGCCATCGTGGTGCCGATCATCGTGCTGGGCCGCCGCCTGCGCGCACTCAGCCGCGAAAATCAGGACTGGATCGCGCTGTCCTCCGGCAAGGCGTCCGAGGCCCTGACAGCGGTGCAAACCGTGCAATCCTACACCCATGAATCCCGCACCCGCGCCGATTTCGCCGAAGTCACCGAGAAGTCCTTCACCTCGGCCCTGACCCGCATCCAGACCCGCTCGGCCCTGACCGTGATCGTGATCTTCCTTGTCTTTGCGGGCATTGTGGGCGTGCTGTGGATGGGCGCGCGCGACGTGCGTGCGGGCGCGATGTCGGCGGGTGAGCTGGTGCAATTCGTGATCTACGCGGTTCTGGTCGCTGGCGCTGTTGGCGCATTGTCCGAAATCTGGGGCGAATTGCAGCGCGCAGCCGGGGCCACCGAACGGCTGGTGGAAATGCTGCATGCCACCGATCCGGTGCAAGATGCCGCCGCCCCCCGCGCCCTGCCGCGCCCGATGCGTGGCGCGATCAGCCTTGAGGATGTTGCCTTCCACTATCCCACCCGCCCCGATGCGCCGTCGCTGCACGGGGTCAGCTTTGACGTGGCCCCGGGGGAAACCGTGGCGCTGGTCGGGCCTTCTGGGGCCGGAAAATCCACCGTCCTGCACCTGCTGATGCGGTTCTATGACCCGCAATCGGGGGTGATCCGGCTGGACGGGATTGATCTGCGCGATATGGCGCGGCCCGATTTCCGCGCCGGAATGGCGCTGGTGCCACAAGATCCGGTGATCTTTGCCGCCTCGGCCCGTGACAATATCCGCTTTGGCCGCCCCAACGCGACCGATGCCGAAGTGATCGCCGCCGCCGAGGCCGCCGCCGCGCATGACTTCATCTCTGCCCTGCCGCAGGGTTATGACAGCTATCTGGGCGAACGCGGCGTGATGCTGTCGGGCGGCCAGAAACAGCGCATCGCCATCGCCCGCGCCATCCTGCGCGATGCCAAGGTGCTGCTGCTGGACGAGGCCACATCCGCCCTTGATGCCGAAAGCGAACGTGCGGTGCAGGCGGCGGTGGAACGGCTGGCGGTGGGGCGCACTGTGCTGGTCGTGGCGCACCGTCTGGCCACCGTCAAACGCGCCGACCGCATCATCGTGCTGGATCAGGGGCGAATCGTCGCAGTCGGCACGCATGAGGCCTTGGTGGCCGAAAACGGGCTTTATGCCCGTCTGGCTAGACTTCAGTTCACCGACGGGCACTCCTAAAGAATACCGATCTCAACCAAAGATAGATACTGACCTTGGGTAAGACGGGGTATCGATTGTGTGCATATAACAATCGTTTTTTCCCCTTGGATAGACTTTCATCCGTATGATCGCAGCCGGCCCGACGGGCCACCGGTTCGCGTCTCCGTGCGGCGTTTCAGAGAAGTCCTTTGTGATTTTTGGCTGAAACGGCAACGGAGCGATGGCTGTGAGGGACGGATCATTTGCGGCGTGGGCATCATCGGTGCCACCCCGCGCGACACTGAAATATGGCCATGTCTTGGTCAGCCGGTCCGGTCTGGATGACCTTGCCGCCGCCGATCTTTCGGCGGGCCGCCCCGTGTTTCTGCCTTGGGCCAAGCCGAAATTCTCGGCCATCAAAAGCGCCAGCGGTTTGGACCGCCACGGGTCTTGCACTTCTGGCGCCGAGGCAGGCGAAGGCCACCTTGCCTCCCTGTCGGATTTTTCGGTCTTTGTGGCCTCCTGCCAATCGGCAAGCCTTGCCGGGCTGATGGGGTGGTTTCGCGCCGAAGGGGCCAGTCTGGGTTTTGACCAGAACCTGCCGCGCGCCCTGTCCGAAGTGGCAGGGAATCCGGCACTCTGGTCGGCGCTGATCGTTCATGCCGATGGCTTTGGCGATCTTGAAGACCTTGTGGATATGCTTTTGGCCTTCCGCCGCGCCGTCCCCGCGCTGCCGCTGATCCTGATTTCCGCAGGCTTTGGCCGTGACAATCTGGGATCAGAGCGTCTTGCGCTTTGCGATGTCAGCCTGCGCGATCCTGTCGGGCTTGGCCGGATGAAATCCGTGCTGGATCAGGCGATCCAGCACAACCGGATATGGCAGCAGCGCCTTGCCACCTTGGCCGAATCCGCGCCGCTGCCCGCCCGCACCGTCACACCTCGCACCATCACACCCCGCCGTGTCACATCCGAACGGCCATAAGGCCCGCGGCACAATCCTTGCATCCCCCGATGCGCCCTCTTTAGCAGTGAAATCCCCGATGAACATGACCTCCATCTCGCAAGCCTCCTCCCCCGTCGATCCGCCGCCTGCACCTGTCCCCTCTTCTCTGAACGAGAGTTTCGGGCAGATTCTGGGCAAAACGCTGCGGGTGATCATGGCCGATGATCACGTTCTGGTGCTGGAGGTGATCGCCAACATGCTGGCCTCGCGCGGCAACATGCAGGTCGAGACAGCCACCAATCTGGAAGATGCCCTGTCGCTTGCCGCAGCGCACAACCGGCTGGACGTGATCGTGCTGGATTACGACATGCCGGGCATGAACGGGCTTGAGGGCCTGCAGCGCATGGTGGCCCAGCACAAGGGGCCGGTTGCGATCCTGACCGGAAATATCCTGCCCGGCATGGCCGAGGCCGTCCGCCTTGCCGGTGGCATCGGTCTGATGAGCAAATCCTCATCCGCCGCCGAACTTGCCCTGATCCTGCGCGCGATGGCCTTTGGCACCACCCATTTCCACACCGTCCCCACCCCGACAAACCAGACCGAGATCGCAGGCCTGAACAAAACCGAAACCCGCGTGATCCTGATGATCTCGAAAGGCATGCAGAACAAATCCATCGGGGCCGAGCTTGGCCTGCCGGAAACCACCATCAAGATGCACGTCCGCTCGATCTTCAAAAAGCTGGGCGCGCGCAATCGTACCGATGCGGTGCGGTTGTGGAAGCTGAACGCAATGCCGATGCCCTGAACGCTGACGTTGCGTTTTGCGCTGCGGCTTTTGCTTGGCAAACGCCGCGTTGCCCCCCATCCTGATGCAAAATAGAACATAACCCTCGACCGAGGGATCAGGGAGGACAGTATGGGGAGCTTCGCATCGCTTGCGGACATCAAGGCCATCGAGGCGGAAAGCCCGTGGGCTGACCGCAACATCGCCCATTCGATCCATGATTTCCTGTCGCGCACCCGTGCCGCCCACGGCACCCGCCCGGCCATCAGCTATCAACTGCTGTCCGGCCCGAACGACCCCGCGCAAACCCTGACATGGAACGATCTGCACGCGCGTGTCACGCAGGCCGCCAACCTGTTCCGCAGCCTTGGCGTCGGCCCCGATGATGTGGTGGCCTATATCCTGCCCAACTGCCTTGAAACCGCAGTGACCCTGCTGGCAGGGGCCACCGCAGGCATCGTCAACCCGATCAACCCGCTGCTTGAGGCCGAACAGATTTCGGCCATCCTGCGCGAAACCAAGGCCCGCGTGGTCGTCACGCTAAAGGCGTTCCCCAAGACTGATCTGCCGCAAAAGGTGGCCGAGGCCGTGCGCCACGCGCCATCCGTCAAAACCGTGCTAGAGGTGGATCTGGTCCGCTATCTGACCCCGCCGAAATCGTGGATCGTGCCGCTGATCCGGCCCAAGAACCACCTTCACCACTCTGCCAATGTGCTGAATTTCAACACGGAATGCGCCCGCCATTCCGCCGACAGCCTGTCCTTTGCTGATCGCACCACCGATCACACGGCGGCCTATTTCCACACCGGCGGCACCACCGGCATGCCCAAAGTGGCGCAGCACAAGGCGCAGGGCATGATCTATAACGGCTGGCTGGGCGCGCGGCTTCTGTTCCGTGAAACCGATACCGTGATGTGTCCGCTGCCCTTGTTCCATGTGTTCGCCGTCTATCCCATCCTGATGTCGATGATCGCATCCGGCGCGCATGTCGTCTTTCCCACCCCTGCGGGCTATCGCGGCGAAGGTGTGTTCGACAATCTGTGGAAGCTGATCGACCGCTGGAAGGCCACCTATCTTGTCACCGTGCCGACCGCGCTTTCGGCACTGATGCAGCGCCCGATCAATGCCGATATTTCCACCCTGCGGGGCGCGTTTTCCGGCTCTGCCCCGCTGCCGGTCGAACTGTTCAACCGCTTTGAAAAGGCCACCGGCGTGCAGATCGTCGAAGGCTACGGCCTGACCGAATGCACCTGCCTTGTCTCGGTCAACCCGCCGGATGGAAACAAGAAAATCGGTTCGGTCGGCATCCCCTTCCCACATACCCATGTCCGTATCCTGACCACCGACGGGGCAGGGGGCCTGCGCGATTGCGCCACCGATGAGGTGGGCGAGATTTGCGTCTACAACCCCGGCGTCAGCCCCGGCGCGACCTATACCGAGGCCGACAAGAATCGCGGCCTTTACGCCGATGAGAAATACCTTCGCACCGGCGATCTGGGCCGGATCGATGCCGACGGCTATCTTTACATCACGGGCCGCGCCAAGGATCTGATCATCCGCGGCGGCCATAACATCGACCCCGCCCTCATCGAAGAGGCGCTGATGGGCCATCAGGCCGTGTCCTTTGTCGGTGCCATCGGCCAGCCTGACGCCCATGCGGGCGAATTGCCCTGCGCCTATGTCGAGCTTGTCAAAGGTGCGGCGGTCAGCGTCGATGAGTTGATGGAGTACGCCCGCATCCACATCAAGGAACGCGCCGCCCAGCCCAAACACATCGAGATTCTGGCCGAATTGCCGAAAACCGCCGTGGGCAAAGTGTTCAAACCCGATCTGCGCCGCCGCGCCATCTCGCGTATATACGATGCGGCACTGGCCGAGGCGGGCCTGCCCGTGCGGGTTTCCGAAGTGATCGAGGACAAGAAGCGCGGCCTTGTGGCGCGTCTGGTGAAATCCGCGCCCACCGAGGATGCGGCGGTCAACGCGATCCTCGGACAGTTCGCGCAGGGTTGGGAATGGGCCGTATAGATTGGAAAATGCACGAATTAACTATCCTTGGATAGAATAACGGGCTTTTTCATTTGCAGGAATCGCGGCGCTGTCCAATCCTCACGAAAAATCTATCGTGGGAGATCCGCTATGAATGCTTGGAAAACTGTCGCCGCCGTCACGGCCTTTGGCCTTTGTGCCGCCCCCGTGCTGGCCGAGCCTCAGTCGGAAACGCTGTTCCAGCACAAGCATTGGGAAGTCGAGTTTGTGACGTTTGACGACGGCAGCCTTGCCTGCCTTGCCGAAGTAGACGCGCAGACCGACAGCTTTACCCTCTGGGTCTATCAGGACCAGTCGGTGCGGTTGCAGTTCTATTCGACCTCGTGGGAATTTGGCGAAGGCGACACCGCCGATCTTGAGGTGAAGATCGGCAACCGCAGCCCGTGGTCCCTCACCAATGCCGAGCTTTACAAGAATTCGATCCTGTTCGACCTGCCCGACAGCGATGCCGGTGTGAACTTCCTTGTCGAAGTGGCCCAAGGCAGCCGGCTTTATCTGCGAAGCGCCACTGGCGAACCTGTGATGGATTATTCACTGGCCGGTTCCAGCGCGTCGATGGATGCGCTGATCGAATGTGGCAACGCCATCCGCTGACCCGTTTCAACCAGACAGGCCGGGGGCCACTCCGGTCTGGCTGAAAGTGTTGAAAAATCGTTAATACGAGTCTTCAAGCTATTGATAAAAAACACATAAAAATGGTCCCGCGTTGGGACCATCAAAGATTGGCCGTGTCCATCCAGATTGTCACGGGTCCATCATTGTTCAGGCTGACATCCATATCGGCCCCGAAAATCCCGTTCTCGACAGCGATCCCCTCGGCCCTGATCCGGTCCGAGAAATACTCATACAGCCGCTTCCCCTCATCCGGAGCCGCCGCATAGGAAAACCCCGGCCGGTTCCCCCGCAAATCCGCCGCCAGCGTGAACTGCGACACGATCAAGGCCGCCCCGCCCGCATCGCGGACCGACAGGTTCATCTTGCCCGCGTCATCCTTGAAGATCCGCAGCTTGGCAATCTTGGCCGCCAGCTTGTCCGCCTCGGCCTCGGTATCGCCCTGCATGGCACAGATCAGGATCAGCAACCCCGCCCCGATCTGCCCCACCACCGCGCCATCCACCGAAACCGAGGCGCGGCTGACCCGCTGAAGGACGGCTCTCACAATTCATGCGCCCAAGGCGGGTTCGCGCCCGCACGGCTGACCGTAATAGCCGCCGCCCGCGTCCCCAAAGACAGCGCCGCGTCCAGTTCCGCATCCGAAACCGCCGCCAGCCGCGCCTTCGATAGCGCCCCCGCCTGATGCAGCGCCGCCAGCGCCCCCGCGTTGAAGGTATCGCCCGCGCCCACCGTATCCGCCACCGTCACCTTGGTCGCCACAACAAAGCGGTTCTGCGAGGCGGTTACAGCCCGCGCACCGGCAGCCCCTTCGGTGATAAAGACGATCTTCGGCCCCTTGGCCAGAATCCCGCGCGCCAGTTCCACCAGATCGCCCGCACCTTCCAGCCAGTGCAAATCCTCGTCCGACAGCTTCACGATGTCGGCCCGCGCGATCATCCGCTCGATCCGCGCGCGGTATTGGTCTTCCTTACCCGCGATGAAACCGGGGCGGATGTTGGGGTCGATCATGGTGACGCGATTGCCCGCCTCGCGTGCCTGAAGCGCCTCATAGGTGCTGGCGGCAGGGTCGTTCACAAGGCTGATACCGCCGAAAAACAGCGTGCCGATCTCGGCGGGAAGGCTTGGCAACTGATCCACCGACAACAGCCGCCCTGCTGTGTTCTCGTCATAAAACGCATAGGTCGCCTGACCGTTCACCAGTTTGACAAAGGCCACCGTCGTAGGCAGGTCGGTGCGCGCGCAGAAGGATGTGTCAACCTTGGACGCCTGCAAGGTATCCGCCAGAATCTCGCCCAGCATGTCGGTCGAGATGCCCGAGAAGAACGCCGAAGGCGCGCCCAGACGCCCCAGCGCGATAGCGGTGTTGAACACGGCCCCCCCCGCATAGGGCGAAAACGCCGGTTCCCCCAGCGTCGTTGTGCGCGGCAACATATCAATCAGGGCTTCGCCACAGCTGAGAATCATTTCACCCTCCATTCGCGTTTTGGCGACCTTAGCCGAAACGCCTATGTTAGCGCAAACAGTCCTGCGTCACGCGGTAAAGAACGGCGCGAGGTTGGCGCGCACGCGGTCAAGCGGGGTAGCAAAGCTGGTATCCGGCACGAAAACCTGTCCGGTGATCGCCTCGAACGCGTCGATATAGACGCGGGAGGTGGCCTCGATCATGTCGGCGGGAATCTCGGGGATGGCGTCTTTGTAGGGATCGCAGCGCGCAGCCACCCAAGACCGGATCACATCCTTGTCAAAGCTGGGCGGGCGGGTGCCTGCCGCAAAGGCCGCCTCATAGCCCGAGGCAATCCAGTAGCGGCTGGAGTCCGGCGTGTGAATCTCGTCCGCGATCAGGATGTTGCCCGCCGCATCGGTGCCGAATTCATACTTGGTATCCACCAAGATCAGCCCGCGCTCTGCCGCCATCTTCTGCCCGCGTGCAAACAGGGCCAGCGCCTTGGCCGAAACCTCGTCCCATTGCGCGGCGGTCAGCAGCCCTTGCGATACAATCTCGTCCGCCGTCAGCGGTTCGTCATGGCCGCCGTCAAAGGCCTTGGACGTGGGCGTGATGATCGCCGCAGGCAGGGCCTGATTGTCGCGCATGCCGTCGGGCAGCGTGTGGCCATACATCTGCCGCACGCCCGCACGGTATTGCGTCAGAACGGAAGTCGATGTCGTTCCCGCCAGATAGCCGCGCACCACCACCTCGACCGGAAGGATGGTCAGCCGCTTGCCGATCACCACATTCGGGTCGGGGTAGGACAGCACATGGTTGGGGCAAATATCGGCGGTATGGTCGAACCAGAACCGCGCCACCTGCGTCAGCACCTGCCCCTTGAAGGGGATCGCGGCCAGAATACGGTCAAAGGCCGAAATCCGGTCGGACGAGATCAGGATGCGCCGCCCCTCGGGGTGGTCTGCATCGGGGGGAAGGTCGTAGCAATCGCGCACTTTGCCGAAATAGGGGTTCGGAAGTTCGGCAATACGGGCATGATCAAGGATACGCATGGGGCCTCCGCTAAGGCTGGATGGGCAAGGCTGGATGGGCTATCGCCCGCAAGGGGGGGCTTGTCAACCTTGTGACAAATGCTGTCACGCGCGGGCCGTGCTTGCCGGAGCGGGGTGCGCGGCCGTAGGGTGGCCGCATTGACTGGTTGACCGCAAAGGTATCGCCGTGACCCTGATTTCCCGTCTGGTTTTCATGCTGTTTCTTTTCGCCGCTGCACCGCCTGTCCTGGCCGACGACACCTCTGACCCGTTGCAAAACGTCGATCCGTCCTTGGTGCAGGACGCAAAGAATGGGGATGTCTATGCCGCCTTCAACGTCGGCGTCGCCCTGACCGATCCTTGGACCGAAGCCAACCTGCGCGCAGCCTTGCCGTGGTTCCGTCAGGCCTATGCCGCCTCGGGGGTGATGGTTGAAAGCGACCCGTTCTTTGCAGGGCAGGCCGCACTGATGCTAAGTCGCGCGTTGTCGGCGCTGTCAGAAAACCGTGGTGCGCTTGATCTGGCGGCCGAGGCCCAAACGCGGTTCGAGGCCATGATGGCCGCAGACCCCGCCGCAGACCCCTATTACATCGCCTTGACCTTGGAAGATCAGGCGATCCTGCTGACGGCCCTTTCGCGCTATGAGGAAAGCATCCCTTATCTGGAGCGCGCGCGCGAGATTTATACCTCGATCGGGCATGAAACCGCCGTTGCAAATACTTGGCTAAACCAAGGGGTGTCGCATGAGGGCGCGAATGATCTGGACGCGGCCCTGCTGGCCTATGGCGCGTCTTACGGGCGGTTTGTGGTCAATACCGGCGCCGACAGCATCGAGGTGGGTTATCTGGCCAATAACATCGGCTGGGTGCTGGCGCGGCAGAAGAATTTCCCGGAAAGCCGGTTCTGGTTTGAAAATGCGCTACGGCTTCTGCTGCTGCATGAAGGCGAATTTTCCAACAATGTCATGAAGATATATATCAATCTTGGCATCGTTTCGAATGGCGAGGGCAAGCATGACGAGGCAATTCGCTGGGGCATGAAGGCGATGCCCTATATCACCGCCAACCGCAGCCAGACGCTTGACGATCAACGCTGGACCTTCGAGATGATGTCGCGCGCCTTTGCCGCCAAGGGCAATACCGACAAGGCGATCTTCTTTGGCAAGATGGCGGTGAATGCCCAACAGGAATTCCGCGCCACCAATACCGTCTCGGGGGCCGAGGATATGGCCGCCAGCCAGCGCGAATGGGGGCGGCTCTATCAGGATCTGGCAGATTTGCTGATCGGGCAGGGCCGGATTTCCGAAGCGCAGGCCGTGCTGAACATGGCCAAAGAGGAAGAGGTCTCGCAATATCTCAAGCGCGATTCCAGTGCCAAACTGACCGAAACAAGGTCCGCTTTGACCGCAACAGAAATCGCGCATCAAGAGGCACTGGCAGACATCGTCGCGCCACCTGTTGCCGCCGAGCAGGAGTTGCAGGCGCTGATGGTCAAATTCGATGCAGGCGAAGCGACGCCCGAGGAAGAAAACCGCATCTTCGAATTGCAAGACACCCTTCAGGCCGCCAGCGATGAATTTGATGCGGCGGTGGATGCGTTTCTGGCGGCCATGCCGGAAACCGACCGCGCGGTTCTGGATGACCAGTTCGATGCGGTGGGCAGTTATCAGGCGGTTCTGGCCGATCTGCCGCGCCCGACCGCTATCCTGCAAGTGGCGGCTTTGGACAATGCCACCCACCTGTTCCTGACCCTTCCGGGGCTGACGCTGCACGAGGAGGTGCTGCTGCCCAAGGCCGATCTGGCGCGTCTGGTGTTTGATGCGCTTGAGTCGATCGAAACCGTCTCGCCCGATGCCAAGGATAAACTGGCCGCGCTTTATGCCGTGATCTTTGCTCCGGTGGATCAAGCCCTGCGCGACAGTGGCACGCAGGTGGTGATGCTCAATCTGGACGGTGTGCTGCGCTATGTCCCCTTTGCCGCGCTGTATGACGGGCAGGGCTATCTGGTCGAGCGTTATGCCTTTGCGCTGTATTCCACTGCCGTCCCGACCCAGTTTGAAACCGCTCCCCGCGCGCCCAAGGCCACGGCGGGTTTTGGCGTGACGCAGGCGCATGAAGGGTTTTCCGCGCTGCCCGGCGTTGCGAAAGAGTTGGACACGATCTTTGGCGGTGCGTCGGCTGTGCTGGCGGGTGAAACCGAGTTGGACGCCGATTTTGACGAACGCAGCCTGAAACGGGCGCTGTTGGGCAAGCCCACGATCCTGCATATCGCCAGCCATTTCAACCTTGTGCCGGGGCGCGAGGATGACAGTTTCCTGTTGCTGGGCGATGGCGAACACCTGCCGTTGTCGAAAATCCGGTCAACCCGCGCGCTGCGGTTCACGGGGGTTGATTTGCTGACGCTATCGGCATGCCAGACCGCACGTGGCGGTGACGGGTCCGAGATCGACGGCTTTGGCGCAACCGCGCAGTTGAACGGCGCGGGCGCTGTGATGGCATCGCTATGGCCGGTATCGGATCAGGCGACGCCGACGCTGATGCACGGATTCTACGACGGGATGATCGCGCAGGGGCTGGACAAGGCCGAGGCCCTGCGCCGCTCCCAAGTGGCGATGTTGAAAGGGACCGGCGATGCGGTGCAACTTGCCGCCCGCGCCGCAGCCCCCTTGGAGGGTGAGGCGGCCCCCGCCCCCGCAGGGCCGGAGCATCCCTATTTCTGGGCCGCTTTCGTGTTGATGGGCAACTGGCTGTAAGGATTAGTTCATCCAGTCGGGCTTGGGAAGGCCAAAGATCGACGGGTCTACCAGATAGGCCACGCCTGCCGCAGCCACCAAACCCGCTGCAACCGCAAAGCCGATCTTCCACCACGAATAGGGCCGCTCGCCGCGCACCTCGCCGGTCTGGCCGTTGACCAGAAAGCGATAGCTTTTGCCGCCATATTTATAGGCGGCCATCCAGACCGGCAGCAGGATATGCTTGAAGGTCTCGTCGCTGAAGGTGCTGTCGATGCTGTCGATGCGCTGTTCGTCCCCGCCGATGTCGCGGCGGACATCTTCGCGGATCACGGCTTCCATCTTGTCGCGGGCCTTGGCATGGCCATCGGCAAGGCCGACGGTATAGCCCTCGGCCTGAAAACCGGCCAGAAAATCGGTGCTATAGGGTTCCAGCGCACCCAGATCCCACGAGGACAGGTTATCGGCCAGCCGTTCCGGCAGACTGGTCGAGCCGACCACAAGAACATCGTCGAACTGCCGGTCAACATGGCCCGAGACATTATACCAGCGGGTCTTTTGCACCTGTTCCTGCCGCTGCACGGTCTTGCCGTTTTCAACCACGGACACCGTGCGGGTTTCGTAGTAATGCTCGCCCCGCTGGCCGCGATAGTGGCTGTCGCTGTCGGCGTCGAAGGTCCAATAGGGGGCATAGATACCCGCCATCGCCCGGCCCTTGCGGGTGTATTCCAGCAAGCCGTTGGGCGCGAACCACAATCCCCCCAGCCATTTCGTCAGGGCATCGCGTGCCTGATTTTCATTCAGCGCAAAGGGGATCAGCGCCTGCGGTTTGATCTTGCGCTGGCTGCCGGTGTCGATGGCGACGGGCGTGGCGCAGAACGGGCATTCGGTGGCGTGGTTCGCCCCCTGAAACTCGACCACTGCGCCGCAATTCGGGCAAGAGGTTGACCGCACCTCGACCGAGGCCGCCTCGGGCAGGTCGTCATCCAGGCCATGGGCCAGATCCAATTCGCCCAAGGCGCGCTGGCGGCTGCGCGGGGGGGCGGCCTTGATCGCCTGCACATGGCCGCAGTGATCGCATTTCAGCTCGGTCTGTCCGGGTGCAAAACGCAGGTCCGCCCCGCATTGTTCGCAGGGCCAGCGGTGTTCTTCGGCGATGGTCATATCAGATCACACGGCGGGCGGCGGGGGCGGGGGAACCATGGCAAAGAGGCGCGCAAGTTCGGTGTCGCCCGCCGCTTTCCAGCCGTCCTGTCCAGCGGTCCAGACCTGCGTGGCGCGGGTCAGCGCCCCGCTGGACACCAGCGCCGCCAGATCGTTTTCGCCGAACGGCCCCTTGGTGGCCCCGTTTTCCGCCACATGCCACGCCTTTGCAGCCGGCGGCGGCGGGGGGGGCGGCGATGCGGCGGCCGCAGGTGCTGCCCCCCACGGTCCCGCATTCTGCGCCATGTTCAGCCCCATGCCCGCGCCAAGCCCCGCGCCCATCGCAGCGCCGATACCGGATGCCGGATTGCCCATGCCTTCGGCGGCATTGAACTGCATGTATTTGTGCAGATCGCCCGCGATGCCGACCGAGGTGCGCTTGTCCAGCACCTTTTCGACTTCTTCGGGCAGGCTGATGTTTTCGATGTAGAATTCGGGTAGCACCAGCCCGTATTCCGCAATCTTGGGCGAGATGGCGGTGGTGACCAGCTTGCCCAGATCGGCAGTGTTGGCAGCCATATCCAGCACCGGAATATCCGATTTCGCCAGAACCTGACTCATTTCCTGCAAGATCACGTTGCGGATCTGGTTGGTCACCTCATCGGCGGTAAACTCGCCATCGGTGCCGACAATTTCACGCAGGAACACCGCCGGATCGCTGACCCGCAACGAATAGGTGCCAAAGGCGCGCAGGCGCACGGGGCCAAATTCGGGATCGCGGCACATGATCGGGTTTTTGGTTCCCCATTTCTGGTCGTTGAAACGGGTTGTATTGATGAAATAGATCTCGGACTTGAAGGGGCTATCAAAGCCGTGGTCCCAGTGTTGCAGGGTGGTCATGATCGGCATGTTGTTGGTTTCCAACACATACATGCCGGGGCCAAACACATCGGCCAACTGACCCTCATGCACGAAAACTGCCGCCTGACCTTCGCGTACCGTCAGTTTGGCCCCGTATTTGATCGCATTGCCGTGCCGTTCAAAGCGCCAGACCATCGTATCGCGGGTGTCATCCAGCCATGTGATGACGTCGATAAATTCGCCCTTCAGAAATCCAAAGACCATTTCAATCTCCTATCCCCGCCTGCGGCGGTTCTAACTTTCGCCGCCCAAAAGACGGCTGGCAAGGGTTTCCACGATCGGCTGGGCCTCGGACAACAGCATGCCGGGGTGCAGCGCGGGATTATACAGGATCTTAAGCATCAATTCGTCCTGACGCGTCAGCAGGGCAAATTCCTCATCGTCGTTGAAGATCGAGGGCCGCGCGGTCGGGCTGTCATTCGGCAGGCCAAGCGCTTGGGCGATTTCTTCATGGATGCAGGACAGGCGCAACAGATCGGGATGTTCGGCGCGGATCACCGCAAAGGCGCGGGTGTAGACGCCGCTGTTACCCTCGGACTGCGCGTAAACGATGCAATAGGTCGAGCGCGGCATCTGGGTGACGCCAGCCACATCCATCGCGGTCAGTTGCGGCAGCGCTGCGGTCAATGCAGGGCCAAGCCGACCGCGTTCATCCTCGGAGACGATGTAGACAAAGAAGTTCGGTGCGGTATCGTTCAGGCTGATCGGATGGCCCGTAACGGTTGCAAGTCGCGCCAGATAAGACCCGACCCGCGCCGTATCGGTGGCGCGTTTGTCGGCGGAAACCGAGTCGCCAAAACGCAGACCGACGCGAACGGGGGCCAGCCAGCGCCGCAACTCGCTGCGGGTCTGGCGCTGCACGGTGCCGACCGAACTGCGATCATATTCATCGAACAGCGCGACCCGCATGAAGTTTTCCGCCAGCATCCGGTCGGTATAAGGCGTGTCATCGCCGCCGCCATCGGTGCGAAGCAGGCCTTGCGACAGCAAAGCCTGTTGCACCTGCCCGTAATAGGCCCGCGCCGCAGCACTTTGCGGGGTTTCCACTGGGGGCGCCGCGGGCGCGGCCATCGGATGCGGCACAGCCACCGCCCGCGCCGTTCCGCCATTGTCCTGCATGCCGCATGACGCCAGCACAAGTGCTGCCGCAAGGGCGGGAAGGGCGCGGCGGTAACGGGCGGTCAGATATGTCATGCCTGTGGCAAAGCCTTGGTGGTTTGGCCAAGCCCGGTTTTATGGGCGCGGGCGGCCGAAAGGGTGTCGCGCAATTCGCCTTCCATCTTGACCAGTTCCACCTCGGCCGTGGCACGGCGCGCCTTGCCTTCATCGGCAATGGCAAGACTTTCCTCGATGGTGGCGATCAGGGTGGCGTTGGCGGCCTTGACGGATTCGATGTCAAACACGCCACGCTCCATCTCGGTGCGGACGATCTTGTTCGCCTCTTTCAGATTCTCGGCGTTGGCGGTCAGAAGTTCGTTGGTCAAGTCGTTGGCATCCTTGATCGATTCCGCCGCCTCTTTGCTGCGCTGGATCGTCACCGCCTGCGCCAGTTGGGTTTCCCACAATGGCACCGTGTTGACCAGAGTCGAGTTGATCTTGCCCACAAGGCTTTTGTCATTTTCCTGCACCAGCCGGATCGAGGGCAGCGATTGCATGGTGACCTGACGGGTCAGGCGCAGATCGTGGACGCGGCGGTCCAGATCATCGCGCGCGGCGCGCAGATCGCGCAATTCCTGCGCCTTCTTGACCTGATCTTCGGCGGGGGCTGCGGCCACTTCGGCCTCTTTCGCGGGGATGGTGACGCTATCAAGCTCTTTCAGCTTTTCGACACCCGCCGCGATGTAAAGCGCCAACTCGTCATAGAAGCGCAGGGTCTTTTCATACAGCATATCCAAAGACTTGATGTCTTTCAGCAGCGTATGTTCATGCACCAGAAGGTTCTGGCTGATCTTGTCGATCTGGCCTTGCACCTCTTCATAGCGCGCGATGAACTGCGCCAAGGGGGCAGCGGCCCCGGTCAGACGCTCCCACCAGCTGCGTTCGCGGTTGATGTCCAACTCTTCGCCGGAAAAGCCGCGGATGGTGGTGACGATCTCGCGCAGGCTATCACCTGCGGGGCCGACATCCTTGTTCTTCACGCCTTGCAGCATTTCTTGCGAAATGACCTGCAATTCGGCCTGCGCGCCCGATCCGAACGAGATGATCGACTGGGTGTTCGACATATCGATCTCGGCCAGCCGTTTGCGGATTTCATCGGCTTGCGGTGCGGTGGCATCTTCCAGCGCGACCAAAGCCGTGCCGGGTTCGGGCAGGATCCTTGCGGTCACAGCCTCAACTTCGGCAAGGGCGGTGGCGGCTTGGGTGCGAATATCGTCGGTCATGGTCAATCCTACCTGATGCAATCCCGAGAACGGGCGGTTTCAAATCTCAGCTTTCCAGTTTCAGCCGTTCGCGCAGCACCTGAATTTCAACATCAAGGTCCGAGTGGCTGCCCGACAGCATCGCTTGGGTGCGGTCGGCAAAGGTGGTTTCAAGATCGGTCAACAGCGCCTCGTAATCCGCGCGGGTGGTGGGGTTCCGGTTTTGGGCATAGTGATCGGCAAACTTGACCGTCGCATCACGCGCACCCATCAGGTAGACCGACAGATACTTGCGCGCCGCCGTCAGATCGCCCGGATCGCCTTCGACGGTGCGGAATAGTGCGCGCGCAGCGTTGGCAAAGCGGTCAACCCGCGCCTCAAGGCTGCGATCGTTCGCGCGCAGGATCGCGTCTTTCATCGCGGTCAGGTAGGCCTCGGCCTGATCCACGGCCTTGGCAACGCGGTCGATCTGGAACTGGTCCACACCTTCCAACCCCTTGTCGGCCAAAGGATCAGGGCCGAAAGCACCCAGATGCAGGATTGCCCCCGCAACCCCGAACAGGATCGGATACAGCAAGCCTTGCTGCGCGATCAGACCGCCCACACAAAGGCCAATTCCCGTCAGGCCTGCTGCAATCAGCTTGCGCGGCAGGGCAGGGCGACGGGCAACGCGGCGGGCGTCAAAAGCGGCGTGCGCGCGCAGGCCTTCGTGGGTCAACCATGCTGCCAGCAGCAGAATGCCCGTCGTCGCCAGCCCAAGCATCAGGTCGCGCCCATCGCCGCGAAAGCCGGAAACCGCGAAGGCCAAGGGCGCAAGGAACAGAAACAGCGTGCGCCGATCGCGCCTTGGCAGCGCATCGGCCTGCACAACCGTATCATGCGTGGTTTGCGGAGCTGCCCCCCCCGCATGGGGACTGTATTTGCCGCCATAGCGTTGCGCCATCACACACCCCCGCTGACAGCGACATAAAGGATCAGCGCCAGAAGCAGGAAAAACGAAATACCTTGCAATGCTTTTGCGGACATGGCCCCTCCGCGCCCGGACAATCCGGGAACGCCTTGACTATAGGGGCGCAATTTCAGGCTGGCCAGTAGGCGCTGCGGGAATTCGCGCCGTTTATTCCCCTCTGCGCGGACGTGCGCCGGATGGCCCGCGCGGGCCTGCGGGGCGCGGTCCCGAAGGGCGCGGGGCCGCAGGCTTGCCACCTGCGCCGGAACGCGGAGCAGCGGTTTTGGCCGCATCGGTTTTGGCGGTAAAGGTCTTGCGTGCGCCCGCAGGTTTTGGCGCAATCGCCTCGCCCCAGGCTTGCGACAATTCCCGCAGGCCCGATCCGGCGGGTTTCGCTCCACGCGGCTTGGCGGCAGCGGCTGTGGTGGTGCGAGTGGCACCTGTGGTCGAACGGGTCACGCGGGTCGGTTTGCGCGGTTTGTCGGCATCGTCCACCGTCGGACCTTCGCCCAACTGGTCGCGCAAGACCTTGCCGCGCACCTCTTCCACCTGTCCCGGCGTCAGATCCCCCAGACGGAACGGGCCATAGCTGATGCGGATCAGCCGGTTCACCGTCAGGTTGATCGCGGCCATCGCGCGGCGGATCTCGCGGTTCTTGCCTTCGCGCAGGCCCACGGTCAGCCAGGCATTGGCGCCCTGAATCCGGTCCAGCACCACCGACATCGGCTGAAACTTTTCGCCTTCCACCGTGATGCCCCTCCGCAAAGGCTCCAGATCGGGGTCCATCGGATTGCCGTTCACCCGCACGCGATATTTTCGCAGCCAGCCCGTCGAGGGCAGTTCCAGCCGCCGTTTCAGCGCACCGTCATTGGTCAGCAGCAAAAGGCCTTCCGAGTTCAAATCAAGCCGCCCGATCGACATCACGCGGGGCAATTCCTCGGGCAGATTGTCGAACACCGTCTCGCGGCCCTTTTCGTCGCTTTCCGATGTGACCAAACCATCGGGCTTGTAATAAAGCCACAGACGGGCCTGTTCCGGCTCACCGATCAGCTCGCCCCGCACGGTGATCTTGTCGCGCGATGTGACGTTCAGCGCGGGCGAGGTGATGACCTTGCCGTTCACGGCAACTTCACCCAGTTCGATCATCCGTTCGGCCTCGCGGCGCGAGGCGACACCGGCGCGCGACAGCACCTTGGCGATGCGGTCGCCTTCGGGGGTATTGGCGGCAGATTTGGGGGCGGTTTTCGGGCTTGTCTTTTCGGCCATGGCAGGCATCCTTCAAAGGGAGATCGCCCTGATGGGGGCGGGGCGCGCATCATGCGGGCTACCGGTGCAATCTATTGGGTCAACAGGGCAGGGGCAAGCGTGGTATTCCGGTCTTTCATGGGTGCCGCGCTGGATGAGGCACGGGCGGCGGCTGCGCGCGGTGAAGTGCCGGTGGGGGCTGTGATCGTGAAAGAAGGTCAGATCATCGCCCGCGCCGGAAACCGCACCCGCGAGTTGTGCGATCCCACAGCACATGCCGAGGTGCTGGCCATCCGCGCCGCCTGTGCTGCCCTTGGGTCAGAACGCCTGACTGGCCACGATCTTTATGTCACGCTGGAGCCTTGCCCGATCTGCGCCGGAGCTATTTCTGCCGCCCGCATCGCGCGGCTTTACTACGGGGCCGCCGACCCGAAGTCTGGCGGCGTTGCCGTGGGCGCCAAGGTGTTTTCCCACCCCCAATGCCACCATGTTCCCGAGGTTTATGACGGCATCAATGCCGCCGAAGCCGAGGGTCTGCTGCGACGTTTCTTCTCTGCCCGCAGGGATTGAGCTTTGCAAGAAGGGTGCGTGCAAGCACACACCCTACCCTTTGCATCACGGATGATCGCGGAAGCAAGCGCTGCAAATGGCGGCGGCGGCGGTGCCTCCGGCGGGGATATTTATGCAAAGAGGATGGAACCGGCGTTTCATCTTGGCCCAAATACTCCCGCCGGAGGCTTCCGCCGTTCGGCGCAGGGGGGCGGAGTCAGAGCGTGATCGCCTGCATGACTTGTGGTTCGATCACGTCAACCCCAGGCAAGCCTGCTGCCAGAACAGTGGCGTCCTGTGCCAGCAGCGGGAAGGTACGGTAGTGGCAGGGGATCACTGTTTTGAAATTGAAGTAGCGTTTGGCGGCATAGGCGGCGCGGGGCATATCCATCGTGAAGTGTCCGCCGCAGGACAGGATGCCGATGTCGGGGTTATGGTAGTCGCCCATCCATTCCATATCCGCCATGATATCGGTATCGCCGGAGAGGTAGATCGTGTGGCCCTCGCCCGCGATTATGAAACCCGCTTCGGAACCTGCGTAGACCGGACCTGCCTCACTGCTGACGGAAGAAGAGTGGCAGGCGTTGACCAGTGTGACCTTGGCCCCGTTCAGATCAAGGGTGCCACCTTTGTTAAACCCGATACCTTTGATGCCGTCGCGGGTTTGATACCACGAGATCAGATCATAGATGCCGACGAGTGGCAGGTCCATCTCGCGCGACAGCGTCAGCGCATCGCCGGCGTGGTCGCCGTGGCCGTGGGTCAGCAGGATATGGGTGGCCCCTTTCAGGGCGGCTTCGCGCTGGGTTGCGGGGAACATCGGGTTGCCTGTCAGCCACGGGTCCACCAGCAGCACCGCATTCTCGATCTCGATCCTGAAGCCGGAATGGCCGAGCCAGATGATATTCATGGTGATCCCCCTGTTTTGATCGCCTTGAAGATAGGGCGGGGGCGGGGTCTGTCAAAGGCGTTTTCGGGGGGCTTGTTCGGGGGGCTTGGGGGGCGTCCCGATCCGGGACGTTTTTGGGAGTGTTTGTTTTCAATGGCTTGCTGGGGCGCGTTAAGGAATTGTCAGGGATTGCCTGATTTGCAGCCGGTAACCGGATTTTAACCGCTGCGCGTCAGACTGGGATTCGCAAGATCAGGTACGGGCGCACGGATCGGGGTCGCATCACAACAGGCAGGAGGTGCCATAGCATATCACGCAACACGCGGCCCTGTCGCGCCGCCTTCCTGTTTGCGCGCCACCTTGCGGCAGCAGGGCGGGGCGGGTAAACGGGGCGCAATCAAACTGCGGAGATCCCCCATGTCTATCGACATCGACACCGCGCGCAAGGTGGCCAAACTGGCGCGTATACGGGTGGAAGAGGCCCAACTGCCCAAACTGGCAGAGCAGCTTTCGGGCATTCTGGGCTTTATGGAGCAGTTGAACGAAGTAAATGTCGACGGGATCGAGCCTATGGTCTCTGTCACGCCGATGCGTCTGGTCCGTCGTCGCGATGTCGTGACGGACGGCAATATTCAGGCGCAGATCCTGAAGAATGCTCCCGATGCGCGGGAAGGTTTCTTTGCAGTGCCGAAGGTTGTGGAATGAGCGCGAACACTTGGACCATCGCTGCGGCACGGGATGCGCTGC
Source organism: Rhodobacterales bacterium RIFCSPHIGHO2_02_FULL_62_130 (assembly GCA_001828855.1). Taxonomy (GTDB): domain Bacteria; phylum Pseudomonadota; class Alphaproteobacteria; order Rhodobacterales; family Rhodobacteraceae; genus Cypionkella. The sequence goes on from MHZT01000035.1 coordinate 77,512, forward strand.
GTAAGGGCGAGATCACGGCAGTTGATCTGACGATGTCATGCCTGACGGCGATTGACGCGGGCGATGCGCTGAATGCCTTTGTTCACAAGACGCCGGAAATCGCGTTGGAACAGGCGCGGGCGGCGGATGTGCGGCTGGCCGATTCCCGAAAATCGGGGGGCGATGCGCCGTCCCTGTGCGGGATTCCGCTGGGGATCAAGGATCTGTTCTGCACCAAGGGGGTTCCGTCGCAGGCGGCGTCGAACATCCTGAAAGGGTTCAAGCCGGAATACGAATCGACGGTGACGACGAAGCTGTTCGGCGATGGCGCGGTGATGCTGGGCAAGCTGAACATGGACGAATTCGCCATGGGGTCCAGCAACGAAACCTCGTGCTATGGCAATGTGGTCAACCCGTGGAAGATTGACGACCGGCAGTTGACGCCGGGCGGGTCTTCGGGTGGATCGGCGGCGGCCGTCGCGGCGGATCTGTGTCTGGCGGCGACGGGAACGGATACGGGCGGCTCGATCCGGCAGCCTGCGGCCTTTACCGGGATCACGGGGATCAAGCCGACCTATGGTCGCGTCAGCCGTTGGGGCGTGGTGGCCTTTGCCTCGTCTTTGGATCAGGCCGGACCGATGACGAAATCGGTGCGGGATGCCGCGATCTTCCTGCAGTCGATGTCGGGGCATGATCCGAAGGACAGCACCAGCGCCGATATTCCGGTGCCGGATTTCGAAGCGGCTTTGACGGGCGATATTCGCGGCAAAAAGATCGGGATTCCGCGCGAATACCGCATGGACGGCATGCCCGCCGAAATCGAGGCGCTTTGGGCCGATGGCGTGGCGATGATGAAGGACGCGGGCGCGGAAATTGTGGATATTTCTCTGCCGCATACCAAATATGCACTGCCTGCCTATTACGTGATTGCCCCTGCCGAGGCATCGTCGAATCTGGCCCGCTATGACGGGGTGCGCTATGGCCACCGCGCGCAGTTGTCCGCGGGCGATGGCATCACCGAAATGTATGAAAAGACCCGCGCCGAAGGCTTTGGCCCCGAGGTGCAGCGCCGGATCATGGTTGGCACCTATGTGCTGTCGGCGGGGTTCTATGACGCCTACTATAACCGCGCGCGCAAGGTGCGGGCGCTGATCAAACGCGATTTCGAGCTGGCTTTTGCCGACGGGATCGACGCGATTCTGACCCCTGCGACGCCTTCCTCGGCCTTTGGTTTGGGCGAGATGGCGAATGCCGATCCGGTCGAGATGTATCTGAACGACGTGTTCACCGTGACGGTGAACCTTGCCGGATTGCCGGGCGTTGCAGTTCCGGTTGGCCTTGATAAAAAAGGTCTGCCGATGGGGCTGCAACTGATCGGGCGGCCTTGGGACGAGGCGGGCCTGCTTAATCACGCCTATGTGCTGGAGCGGGCGGCGGGCTTTGTTTCCAAGCCGCAAAAATGGTGGTAAGGGGCGGCAACAGAAGAAACTGCCGAGGCTAGATCGATGCGCGCGCCTGTTTATGTCATGTTGGCCCTTGGGCTGACAGCCTGTGCTCCTTCCGTGCCGGATTCCGGTGCGGGCGTGGGGTTTCAGCCCTATGGGGACTATCTGAAAGAGCGCACGGCGGGCGTCGCCGCGGCCCCCGCAGCACCTGTTGCGCCGTTCAACGGGTTTTCGCCGGATGCCGCAGCGGCGGCGATCGACAAGGCCGAAGGGCGCAGCACGACCGCGCCTGTGGCCCCCATTGCCGATGTGATTCCGGTGGCTCCCGTGGTTCCTGTCGATCCTGTGATGCCGGGCGCACGTCCGCGTGGCAATGCGCCGGCGGGGATTGCCGAAACCACCTCGGAAATGGGCTATGCCACGGCTGGCGTGTCGGACGAGCAGGATTTTCAGGCCGTCAGCGCGCGGGAAACCATCGAAAGCGACAAGGCCCGGATCGAGAAGAACCGCGCACAATATCAGGTTGACCAGCCGGGCGCGCTGCCGCAGCGCAGCGGCGAAGGCGGGCCGAATATTGTGGAATTCGCGCTGTCGGTCACGCATCCGGTCGGCACGATGATGTATCGGCGGTCATCCTTCGGGCTGGTCAGTCAGGATCGGGCCTGCGCGAAATACGCCTCGCCCGATCTGGCACAAGAGGCGTTTCTGGCGGCTGGCGGGCCGGACCGTGACCGCAAGGGGCTTGATCCGGATGGCGACGGCTATGCCTGTGCCTGGGACCCCAGCCCGTTCCGCTCTGCGCTGAATTGAGCCGCTTCCCCTCGCCCAATTTTGGCGCGCGAAGGGGGGGCGTGACGCCCGGTTTGATCGTGATCCACTATACCGCAATGGCAAGCTGTGCCGAGGCGCGGGCGCGGCTGTGCGATCCGGCGGTCGAGGTTTCGGCGCATTGGCTGATCTCGGAAACCGGGCAGGCCGAGGCGCTGGTGCCGGAATCCGCGCGGGCGTGGCATGCGGGGGCGGGGATGTGGGCGGGGGTTGAGGATGTCAACTCGCACTCTGTCGGGATCGAATTGGCCAATACCGGCAGCCAGCCCTTTCCCGAACCGCAGATGGCGGCGCTGGAGGATGTGTTACGCGGGGTGATGGCGCGCTGGGGGATTGCGCCGCAGGGGGTGATCGCGCATTCGGATATGGCGCCGGCGCGCAAGGGTGATCCGGGGCGGCGGTTTGACTGGCGGCGGCTGGCGCGGGCAGGGCTGTCGGTGTGGCCGGACGCGGGCGGTGATGGCTCTCGCGATCTGGGGCGAAGTCTGGATGCGATCGGCTATCCGGTGGCAGAGGCGGCAGATCGGCTGGCGGCGTTCCGGCTGCGGTTCCGGCCTTGGGGGCAGGGACCGGAGACGGCGGAGGACCGCGCGCAGGCGGATGCGGTGGCGCGGATGTTTGCGGCGTTGCGGGGCGAAAAGGCTTGAAGAATACGCCTTCGTGGCATATCCCCGCCCTCGCGCGGATGGCTGGATGACCGCGGGCCGGAAGGTTCGAGGAAAGTCCGGACTCCATGAAGGAAGGGTGCCGGGTAACGCCCGGCGGGGGTAACCCCAGGGAAAGCGCCACAGAGAAGAGTCTGCCATGGTGCCGTGCAAACCCCGCAAGGGACGTCCGGCGTATCCATGGTCAGGGTGAAACGGTGGGGTAAGAGCCCACCGCAGGACTGGCAACAGGACTGGCACGGCAAGCCCCACCCGGAGCAATGCCGAATAGGGACCCCGCGTGGTAAGGTCTGCTTCGGCAGAGACCACCACAGGGACACTTCAGCCCAGGGGTCCGGGTTGGCAGCTTGACCGCTCTGGTAACAGATGCGGCAGAGGAATGGTCATCCAGAGGCGAAAGCCTTGGACAAAATCCGGCTTATAGGCCGTCCGCGCACATTTTGACCTGACTGAAGCGTCGTTGCGGCGGGAAGGCAGGGGGCCAGCCCCCTGCGGCGTTGCACGCCTTACCCCCGGGATATTTTTGCAAAGAGGATGGGGCCGGAAGGCTGTCGCTTTGGCGGGCCGTGCGGGCTTGCCAAGGGGGGCGGTTTCGTTGTGGGGAGTGCCGCAGATGTGGCGGAGGGTGGCAAGGGGGCCAGCCCCCTGCGGCGTTGCACGCCTTACCCCCGGGATATTTTTGCAAAGAGGATGGGGGCCGGAAGGGAGCCTTGGTGCCGCGGTTCAGCGTGGGGCGATGCTGTCCCAGGCTTGCAGGATGTCGCTGATGTAGTTTGCGGCTTGGGTCAGGCTGGCGTCGGGGTCGCGGCGGAAGGCGGCGACAACCTTGAGGCGGCAGTATTCGTAGACCTGGAACAGGTTGGTCGCAATCTCGCCGCCCTGTTCGAAATCGAGGCTGGATTGCAGGATATAGATCGCGGTGAAGGCGCGGTTCATGTGGCTGTCGGGCAGGGCATGGCCCTGTGCAACGGCATGAGACAGCACAATCAGCGATTTTTCCAGCTCGCGCAGGGTGACCTGAATGATCTGGTGCGGGTTGTCCAAGGCCACCGCAGCGCCTGCTTCCGCGCGCCGGTATTGCGCTCTGGCGTCGACAAAACTCATCTGCGGGTTCCTTTTTTGCGATGCGGCAAGGGGTTGGTCTTGAAAGTTAGAACGGCCGGAGCCGCGGCTTGTTTAGGCCGCGACCCCGATCATTCCGGCGCTTTCCGAGGTGCTGAGCAGGGCCGAGGCCGAGAGCACCATGCCCACTTCACCCCCCGCAAGCAGGGCTGTGCCGGTCAGGTTGGGCAGGCGGGCCATGACGCCGCGCAGGGGGCGCAGCAGGATAAGCTGCTGGCCAACCAGTTCGTCCACCGGAATGGCGATGCTTTGGCCGTTGGTGCCAAGCACGACATAGACACCGCGATTGCTGCCTTGGCTGTGTTGCAGCGACAGGCGATGCACCGGGATCACCTCGCCATCGCCAAAGCGGATCATGCTGCGGCCTTGGGCGGCGGAGATCTGGAACAGGGCCTCGTCGGTGGGTTGCAGGATGGTGCGGATGGAATCCACCGGCAGCACATAGCGGATGCCGCCGATGCCGACGACCATGCCTTCCAGCACCACCATGGTCAGCGGCAGGGTCAGATGGAACCGCATGCCGCCACCGGGGCGCTGGACGTGGCGCAGCTTACCACTGGCGCGCAGCAGGGTTGCCTCGACCTCGGCCATCTCGGCCGAAGCTGCATGCGGGGCGCCGTCATCTTCCAGCGTGACCATGACCATCTCTTCATCGCGGTGAAACGCGATATGCATGGCCGAGGGCGTGGCATCGGGCTGGTCAAGCCGGAGTTGCACGAGGCTGCGAAGCACTTTCCGCAACACGTCCAGCAGGGTCAGGTCGAGAGCCATATCCTCGCCCGCCGTCGAGAAGCGGGTTTCGCAGCGGTTGCGGCGCGACAGGGTTTGCACAAAGGCCGCCAGCGGACGCAGCACGCTTTCCACCGGGCGCGAGCGGATCGCCACGGTTTCTTCCTGAAGCTGGGTCATCCGACCGACCAGTTGCGCCTCAAGCTGGGCAACGGCGCGCAGGCGGGCGGAAAAGGCGGTCATCAGGCCATGCAGTTCCGTCTTGGCGGCGGACCAGTCGTTGCCAGCGGTCCGCATCACGGCGTCAAGATCTTCGGTCAGATCGGTTTCGGCCAGATCGCCCAGCATGTGATTGATCATCGACTGGCTGGCGGCAATCTCGCCGATGGTTTCCAGCATCTCGGCGCTGACACCTGCCCCGTTCAGTGCGGGGCTTTCGGATTGCGGGGCGGCGGATTTCTCGGCCTCGGCGCTGTCTTCGACCGTCGCGGACATGGTGCGGATGACATGGACATAGCGCGCGGCGGGGTCGATGGCGGCGAGGGATTCGGCGACGGTGGCTTCGGTGTCATGGGTGGCGACAAGGAAGTCGAACAGCGTCTCGGTATCGCGGAATACGGTGATATTGGTGATGGCGCGGATATGCGGGCTGGAAATCCATGTCAGGAAGGCTTCGGCGCGGGTTTCGTTGCTGTTGATGTCGGCGCGCACGATGTAGAAGACCATGCCTGCCTCGATGGCTTCGGAGGCAGAGCGCACGCTGTCGGGGGACAGAACGCGGTGGAATTCCGCAGGCAGGCCAAGGCGGCGTTCGATGGCCGTGGCAGTCAGCAGGCCATTGGACGAGAAGCAGGCATTGGCGGCCTGTTCGAACAGCTTGTCCAGCGCGGCGGTTTCGGGGGTTTCGCCTTGGCTGAGGGCGTCGAACACCAGTTCCAGCGTGTCGATGAAGCCGCGTGCGATATGGGTCAGGATCGCGTCGGGGGCGGCGCCCGAGGTTTGCACCCGCGAGAACAGGTCGATCAGCGACATCGCCAGTTGGGCGGCGGTGTCGATGCGGTAGGGCGCGCAGGCGTGGTGGACCAGCCGCATCAGATCGGTAAAGCGGCGGTAGGTGGCGTCGTCGGTCTGGCCCTGATGCAGGCGGTCGATCACCTGATCGAGACTGCCCAGCGTATCGAAGATGTGGTCGGCGGCCCAGGTGGCCAGCAACCCGCGCGGGCTGATGCCGGCATCGGCGGCGGCTTCGGGCATCACGGCTTCGACGGCGGAGAGTTCCTCGTAAAGCCGCATCTCGGCGCTGCGAAGGGCGGCGGGCGTGTCGGCGCGGCGCAGGTTCTCGCAGGCTTCGGTGACGCGGACAAAGCCGTGGGCCGTGGCGGCATTGATCAGAAGTGCGACATTGGCGGCGATGGCGTCATGGTCCAGCCCGTCGCCGGTGATGTAATCAAGGGCGGCGCGGGCGATCAGGGTCAGGGGCGCGGCCAGTTGGTCAAAGAAGCCAAGCTCGGGTCCGGTGGCGGGCAGATGGGTGGCGGATTGCACCAGATCGCGGCGGGCAAGGTCTTCGAGGGTCAGCAGCAATTGGGCAAGGGCTTCGGAGCCTGTGTCGGGCAGGGCCAGATAGCCGGACATGGCGCTGTGCCAGTCGTCCAGCCCCATCTGTCTGGCGGCATGGGCCAGATCGTCAACGGTGCGGCGTGTCTGGGCGGCATCCGCGTTCGGGTCATGCACGGCGGCGTTCAGCTTGGCGGTGGCGTCGCTGACCATGCCGGAAAAGATGTCACGGTAGGCCGGATCGTCAAACAGCCGCCGCATGGCGGGGGCGGGGGTGGCGGGTTCCGTGGCGGCTGTCGGCATGTCGGCGACGGGCTGCGGGGCCGGTTCGGCGGCGACTTCGATCATCTCGGCCAAAAGCTCTGGCGCGGCAGGGGCTTGGGCTGTTTCGGGCAGGGGATCTGCGTCGGGTGCCAAGCTGGTCCCGCCGCTGCAGCGCGCGATCTTGTCGGCCAGACGCTCCATCAGGGCTGCCGAGGGTTCGGGGGCCACATCGGCATGGGTTGCCGCGGTGGTTTCCAGCATCACCCGCAGCGTATCGGTGACTTCAAGCAGGATGTCATGGATTTCGGCATCCAGCGGCACACCGGCATCCCGCACCAGACCGATCAGGTCTTCGGCCAGATGCGCGCGACTTTCCACCACCGAAAGCCCTAGCACGCGGGAATTGCCCTTGAAGGTATGCACGGCCCGGAACAGGGCCGCGACGGACCCGCTTGGGACGGTGTCCAAGGCACCCTCCAGCGCCAGCAGCGTGGCTTCCATCGCATCAAGGGCTTGCGCCCCGTCATCCGCGTAAAGCGCCCAGATTTCGTCCATTTCATCCGACATTGCAGGTTCTTTCCTGAGGTTAGCCGCGCCCTTGCGGTCAAATCATGCGAGGAAGGGCCAGATCAGGCCGCAACCAGCGTCCGCATGGTGCGGGCAAGTTCATCGCCGGTTTTCTCTTCGAGATCGTGCGACACCGTGCCGGAGGGTTTCGAGACAACGCCATCCGCGCCCAATTCGCGCGCCTTGGCGGCATGCGGAGAGCCGGACACCGCCACCGAGGACAGCATGCAGATCTTGGCGCGGGTCTTCAGCTTGGCGTGGCGCAGAAATTCCAGCCCGTCCATCACCGGCATTTCGATGTCCAGCAGGATCAGGTCGACATTCGGCGTGGTGCCAAGTTTGTCGAGCGCCTCTTGGCCATTGGCGGCTTGGGCGACGACTTTGAAATCGGGCAGGGTCTTGATGAAGGAAGCGATATAAAGGCGCATCATCGCGGCGTCATCAACGATCATCACGTTGTAAGGCATGGTTTATCCTTTCGGGGAAACAGGGAGGAGGGGGACCAGAGCCGTTGCAGGCTCTGGCCGAAGGGATCAGAAGCCCGAGAAGCCGCGACGATCATGGTCGGCCACACGCGGGGCGGTTGCCCGGTTGGCGGCACCGTTCACGACCGGCGCGGGTGCTGCCCCCCCCATCTGGGCCGCAAGCATCGCCTGCAACTGGGCCAGAAGGTCGGCCGGAATCTGATCCAGCGAGGAAAGCGCGTTCAGCTTGGTTTCGACTTTCCGCAGTTTGAAGCGGCCCACTTCGGCGCGCATCGAGGCGGTTGCCGCAGCCATTTCGGCGGCACCCGAGGCCAGTTCGTCAGCCTGCTGGCTGGTGGCCAGCGCGGTCTTGGCGATCTCGCCGATCGAGAGGTTGATCTGGGCCACGCCGCGCGATTGCTCTTCCGAGGCGGTCGAGATTTCGCGGACGATGGTTTTCACCTCGTCGATGTCATTGACGATCACGGCGAAGGATTTGCTGGTTTCATCGGCGATCTTGACGCCAGCCTGCACACGCGTCGTTGCACCTTCGATCAGGTCCGAGGTTTCGCGCGCCGCTTTGGCCGAACGGCCTGCAAGGTTGCGGACCTCTTGCGCCACCACGGCAAAGCCACGGCCATGCTGACCGGCGCGGGCAGCCTCGACGGCGGCGTTCAGCGCCAGAAGGTTGGTCTGGAAGGCGATTTCGTCGATGACCTTGATGATCTTGGCGATATCCAGCGAAGAGGCGCGGATGCCGTCCATGGCCTTGACCATTTCAGTGATCTTCTCGCGGCCTTCGGCGGCCACGGTCGATGCGCCCACAACCAGCGTGTTGGCGCGGGTTGCCGATTGCGCGTTGGCGCGGACCTGGCTTTCGGTTTCTTCCGACGAGGCGGACACTTCGTCCACGGCGGTCGACTGGATCTGCGAGTTATTGGCCAGCGACTGCGACGAGGACGACAGTTGCTCTACGGTGATGGCGACCTGATCAACCTGCTCGCTGATGGTCGAGAACACGCGGTTCAGGTGGACGAAGGCATCTTCAAACGACGAGACGATGGTATGGAAGGCGCCTTTGTATTTGGTCACATCAATCGCAAGGCCCAGATCGCCCGAAACGATGGCGTTGGACATGGTGCGGATTTCATCGGCCAGATCCTTGAAGTTGCCACGGATGGATTCGAAGGCAACGTTCAGGAAGGCCTTTTGCCGCGGGAAGGTTTCCAATTCGACGTCGATATTGCCCAAGGCCAGTTCGGTCAGGGCTGCCACGACCTTTTTCTTGGTCGCGATATGGCCTTGCACCATCGCATTCACCCCTTCCGCCACAGCGGCGAATTTCGGGTTCATGGCCGAGGAATTGATCACCACATCAATATCGCCCGCATCATGTGCAGCCGACATCGTGTCCAGTTGGCTGAGCAGTTCCGCAATCTGGCTTTCGGCTTCAAGCACGACCGTGCGGTCCTGCCATTCGACGATCACGCCTTTTGTCGCACCGTCGGCGTCAAAATGCGGGGTGGCGCGGAAGGCCATGTGGCGGCCGCCCACGGTGAATTTGCCGTCGTGGCGGGCCTTGAGCTGGTTCATGATGCCGCGCTGGTAGGCGGGGTTCTTGTGGAACACGTCCACCGATTTGCCCAGCACCTCACGCGCACGGAAATGCGGCAGGTCTTTGCGGATGTCGGCCTCGATGGCCTCGAACATCTGGTAAGCGGCTTCGTTGACAAAGCGGATCACCATGTCGGCATCGGCCATCATGATCGGGTTGGTGATGATCGACAGCGCCTGCACGCCGTCCATGTCGTCCCACGCCGAAGTTGCGGGGGCAGGTTTGATGTCCTTGGCAGGAGAGTTCATCGGTTCGGTCCTTTCGGTCAGAGTGGGCGCGGGGGCCGCGCTGACGGTTTGCGTTTGGGCGGGAGAGGTGGCTTCGGGCGGGGTGGGCTGAAGGTTGGGAACGGCGACCGGTGCGGCGACTGCGGTGGAGGCCGTCGGGCGCGGTCGGCTGGATTGAAAGGGTTTGGCGGCGGGGTGTTTCATCGGATCTGTCCGAGTCACGCTGCGGCGATGGCGTCGGTCACGCCGCCAAGATCGGTTTCGGACACCAGCACCGAGGCATCCAGCAGGATCGCCACACGCTCGGCGATACGGCCAATGCCTGCGATGACATTGCGGCCGGTGGATTTGCCGAACTGGCTGGGCCGGTCAACCTGTGCGGGCGGGATTTCCAGAACCTCGCGCACGCCGTCAACGATCAGCCCGATCGGCGCGTCGGCCACTTCCATGACAATGATCACGGTGCGGTCGTCATATTCGCGCTGGGGCATGTCAAAGCGCAGGCGCACATCCATCAGCGGGATGACCTTGCCGCGCAGGTTGATCACACCTTTGATGTAGGCGGGCATGTCGGGGATCGCCATGATGCGCTGCATCCCGACGATCTCGGTCACTTGCCCGATCCCGACGCCGTATTCTTCGCTGTCCAGCGCAAAGGTCAGATACATATCGTCGACGTTGTCGGTATCGGTGAAGGGCAGACCCTCGGCGCGGGACCGGGTCATTTCAGTCAGTTGGTCGGTCATTTCAGATCTCCTGGGGTCGTGGAAAGGGTCGGATTTGCAGCGCGCGGGCGCATCTCGGCAGGGGCCGCAAGCGCGCGCAGCAGGCGTGCGGGGATGTCATCCAGTGGCAGGCTGGCGGTGGCCGCGCCAAGCTGGACTGCGGCTTGCGGCATGCCGTAGACGACGCAGCTTGCCTCGTCCTGTGCGAAGGTCTGGGCGCCGGTCTGGTGCAGGGCCAGCATGCCTTCGGCCCCGTCCTTGCCCATGCCGGTCAGAATCGCGCCGACCGCATTTTTGCCGGCAACTTTGGCGACGGAGTGGAACATCACATCCACCGAGGGGCGCGAATAGGCCACCGGATCGCCATCCACCAGCGCCACGCGATAGCCGTTGCCATGGGCAACAATCTGCATGTGGCGCGCACCGCCCGGAGCCACCAGAACGGTGCCGGTCCGCACGATATCGCCATCCTGCGCTTCGACGACCTGCATCGCGCAAGCACCGTTCAGACGATTTGCGAAGGTGTTCGTAAAGCCTTCCGGCATGTGCTGCACCAGAACGATGCCCGGAGAATCTGCCGGAAACAGTGGCAGGATACGCGACAGCGCCTGCACCCCGCCCGTCGAGGCCCCGATTGCAATCAAAGAGCGCGGCCGGAAGCCCTGCGGCACAGAGTCCGCGCGCCAGTTGCTGTTTGCGGCGCGGCGCGTGCGACCCGGCGCTGGCTTGGCCGTTGCGGCAGCCGTAACCCGCGCGCAAACCTCGGCCATCATGGCCGCTTTGGAGAACGGGCTGACCACCGGTTTGGCGATCACATCCACTGCACCGGCCTCCATCGCATCCACACTGGCCTCGGTGCCATCCTGCGTCAGCGACGATATGACCACGACCGGAATCGGCATCACGGGCATGAGGCGGCGCAGAAAGCTGAGTCCGTCTTCCTTGGGCATGTGCAGATCAAGCGTGATGACATCGGGGCGGCAGCATTGGACAAAGGCCCAAGCCTGCTCGCCGTTCGACGCGGTGCCGATGACCTCAATCATCGGGTCTTGCGACAAGCCAAGTTGCAGCACGTTCCGCATCATTGCGGAATCGTCCACGATCAGCACTTTCACACGGTTCAGGTCGGCCATCACCGCACTCCTTTCCGGCTGATGCCGCTGGAGACGGGCTGCCATCCTGACAGCAGGTCACGCACGTTTTCAGTGACGCTGGTGACAAGCCAGCCACCGGGTTCGGTGACGTCATGGATCGCGCGGACGGTGGCGATCTGATCGGGGCGGTCGAAATAATACAGGATATTGCGGCAGAACACGATCTGGAACGGCTTTGTGAAGGGGAAGGGCTGGGCCTTCAGGTTCATCCAGCGGAAGGTGCAAGCGTTGCGGATGTCCTGGCGGATCTGGTATTGGCCAAGGCCGACGGGCGCGAAGTAGCGGCGGCGCAGATCGGCAGAGACATGCTCCATCTGGCGGTCGGAAAACACGCCCTTCTCGGCGCGTTCGATCACGGGGGCGGAAATATCGGTGCCAAGGATCGTCGTTCTTTTCAGGGCTTCCGCGCCGAAAAGTTCCGCGATCATGATGGCCAAGGTGAAGGCCTCTTCGCCCGAGGAGGAGGCCGCGCTCCAGATCCGGATTTCGGGGCGGTTTGCCAGCACCGGCAGGATGGTGGTGCGGACCGCATCCAGAACATCGCGTTCACGGAAGAAATAGGTGTGATTGGTGGAGGCCGCATGCATGACCGCAAGTTGCAGGTCGTGCTGCTGGGCCTGCACGACGCGCTGGGCCATATCCTTGAGATCGCGCAACTGATGCGCCATCTGCACGCGGGCAAGGCGTTGGCGCAACAGGTCGGACTTGTTTTCCGGGTAATGGATGCCGCAGCGCGCGCTTAACCAGTTCCGCAACTCGTCGAAACCTGCCGGCTGGGCCGAGGTGATGGGGGTCAAAAGGGTCATACTGCTCCTCCGGCGCCAAGCCGTTCGCAATCCAGCACAAGCGCCACTTCTCCGGTGCCAAGAATGGCAAAGCCCCAGCTGGCGCGCAGCGTGGCCAGCCGTCCGGCAAGCGGCTTCATCACCACTTGCTGACGATCCAGAATTTCATCGACGGGCATGGCGGTCGGGCCAGCGGCGGTGTTGAACACCACCATGACCGTGCCTTCGGCCAAAGCGGCGGCGGCGGTAGTTTCACCGTAAAACCGTTCCAGCCGGCAGACCGGAATATAGGTGCCGCGCAGGCGGAACAGCTCGCGCCCGCCATCGGCGGAAATCGCGGGCAGATCGCCCTCGGTGGCCTTGCCGATTTCCGAGATCATGTCGATCGGGATCGCATAAAGCCGCGCACCTTTGCGAAGGATGATGCAATCGAGAAAGGCAAGGGAAACCGGAATATGCAGGGTGACTTTGGTGCCTTGGCCGGGCGTGCTGTCCACCCCGATCCGGCCCCGCAGCGATGCCATTGTGGTGTGCAGCACATCCATGCCCACCCCGCGCCCCGACAGGTTGGTGACATCTTCGGCGGTCGAAAAGCCCGGCTCGAAGATCACTTTCCACAACATCGCGGGTTCGGGTTCCTCGTCAGGGCCGAACAGGCCACGTTCCCGCGCTTTCTTCAGGATGCGGTCGCGGCTTAGGCCGCGGCCATCGTCGGTGACGGTGATGCGAACCTCGCTGCCGACCTGCGCGGCAGCAAGTGTGATGCGGCCTGCGGCGGTTTTGCCGTTTGCCAGCCGTTCCTCGGCCAGTTCAAGCCCGTGGTCGGCCGAGTTGCGAAGCACATGCAGCAAAGGGTCGTAAAGGCGGTCTGAGACCAGTTTGTCGATGGCGGTATCTTCGCCCTCGATCACCATTTCGATCTGTTTGCCGGTCTGGCGTTCCAGCTCGCGCATCATGCGGCGCAGGCGGCGGAATACATCGTCCACCGGCACCAGACGCAATTCGGTGGCGGCGTCCTGCACTTCGCGCACGATCATGGCCAAGCGGTGCGCCGAGGCGTCAAACCGCGTAAGGTCCAGCCCCGCAAGATCGGCGGACTGCACAGTCTCGGATACCGAGAGCGACAGCTCGCCCACCAGATCCATCAGCCGGCTGATCTTTTGCGAGGCGACCCGCATCAGTCCCGTATCGGCAGAAGTTTCGACGACAGCGCTCATTGACGGCTATTCCCATGCCTGTGGGTCTGGCCTGCGACGAGAAATGCGAATGCCATGCCCAATCTTTCCAAGAGGGTTTTCTTCCAAGAAGGTTTCCGAGTTAGCCCTGCAAAAAGCGGGCCAAATGCCGTCAGGCGGCCTCGTCCTCGTTGCGGTCGTAGTTGTAGATACAGACCCCGTCGAAACCCATTGATTTGAAAAGAAACGTCTTTTTCATGGTTTCCAGAAAACCGCCATGTTTCTTCTCGAAATTCTTCAGCTCGGCCACCGAGGGGAAGAACACATTGATCGACACATCGCCTTCCTTGCTGATCAGCACGTTCAGGCCCGACAGGTTGCAGGTCGGAATGGCATTCCCCAGCGATTCGATGACGAAGGGGGCGGCGATCTGGGCGGCGTCCAGGCTGGGAAATTTCAGATGATATGTCTTGGACAGCATAAGGTTGGACCCCGTTTACGGTGATGTCTCAATGCAAACGGCCGAAGTTGGAAAAGTTTGAGTATCCGAAAGTATGAAATGTGACTGACTTTGGGCGGTAGGGCTGACTTACGACGGACTGCCCCCATACCCGGATGTAGCCATAGGTCTGCCGCCCCATCTGATGCAGGCAGCCGCGCGACCTTCGGGCTGTCGCAAAGATAGTTCGCAAGCCGCTAAAAGACGGAAAGCCCAAGACGTAGACCGCGACTCGGTCGGCGGAGGGGCTTCGTCCTGCTCGAAGAAGAAAATCGGCACGGTGACGGGCCGTTTTAGGGCAGGAAGAAAATATTTTTGGACGGCGGCAAAGATTGGCATGAAGCCTGCCTTTGCCCCGCCCCGACGAAGCGAGGAATGGCGAATGTCTATCGTGCAACTGATCGAGACCGATTTCGGGGCAGCTTCGGCGCTGGCGCAACTGTTGGCGCGGCGGCGTGTCACCGTTCAGCGTGTCGCTGCTGTGGCCGCGGCACCGGTCATGGCGGGGGCAGGCATTGCGGCTTTGGTGCTGTCGGCCAAGAAAGAGGCCGCGATGGGGGGGCTGCGGGCGCTGACCGAAGCCGTGCGGGCGCGCAGCGGTGCGCCGCGTATGCTGATCGTGGTGGAAGAAAACGCCGAGCGTCTGTCGGTAACCTCGGAACTGGGCGGGCGTCTGGTGCGGGTGGCCTTGCCTGCGGGACGGGCGGATGCCTCGGTTCTGAAGGATTGCGGGTTGCTGACCCTTGCCGATGTGATCGGCCAGCAGGTTTCGGCGATGGTGGCCTCTGACGCCGTGACGGGGCAGTTGATCGATCTGGCCAACCGCGTGGCGCGGTCGGATGTGACGGTGTTCATCAATGGCCCGACCGGCAGCGGCAAAGAGGTTCTGGCCCGCCAGATCCATGCGGCCTCGCGCCGCAAGGATCAGCCCTTTGTGGCAATCAACTGTGCGGCGATCCCCGAAAACATGCTGGAAGCCATTCTGTTCGGCCATGAAAAGGGCGCGTTCACCGGTGCTGCGGGGGCCAACAAGGGCCTGATCCGCGCCGCCGATGGTGGCACGCTGTTGCTGGACGAAGTGTCGGAAATGCCGATGGGGTTGCAATCGAAACTGCTGCGGGTGTTGCAGGAGCGCAGGGTCACCCCGATCGGGTCGCAGACCGAAGTTCCGGTGGATATCCGCATCATTGCCACCTCGAACCGCGATATGGCGGAAGAAGTCCGCGCCAACCGGTTCCGCGAGGATCTTTACTATCGCTTGAATGTGTTCCCGCTTTCCACCCGTGCGCTGGCCGAGCGTCCCGATGACATTGCGGCGCTGGCTGTGGCCCTGATCCGCCGCCATGCGCGGACCGAACCTTTGCCGATGCTGGGTGTGGATGCGCTGTCGCTGCTGCAGGGCCATGCCTGGCCGGGCAATGTGCGCGAGTTGGAAAACGTGATCCAGCGCGCGCTGGTGCTGGCCGAGGGCGGCCATATCACCGCCGCCGATATCATTCTGGATATGCGTCAGGGCCAGATGTTCCGGCCGATGCTGGCCGCAGTCTGACAGGAGTATAAGCCATGAGCATTACCGGCGTTTCCAATCTGTCGATGTTGACCCCGCACAGCCCCGTTGGGGCGACACAGGCGGCCAAGCCGCTGTCGTCCGGCATTTCCGAAGCCGGGCAGGGGGCGGGTTCGACCTCGTTTGCCGACCGGATGTCGGGGGCCTTGCAAGACCTTGGCAAGGCGCAGGCGCAGGCCGAGAAATCGGCCACGGGCTATGAGATGGGGGCAGAGCAGAACCTTGCCTCGGTCATGGTGGATCAGCAGGTGGCCCAACTGGGGCTGCAACTGGCGATCAACGTCCGCAACAAGGCGCTGGGTGCCTACAAGGACATCATGAACATGCCCGTCTAGGGCGCGTTTGACCGTTTGCTTTTCCTCTATCCTTTCAGAATTGCGTGACCCATGGCCCTGCCTATTGCTTCCCAACCGGCTGCTAATTCCTCGCTGATGGCGCGTCTGAAGGACGGCGTGGCGGGGCTTGAAACCCTGACGCGCACGCCTGCGCTGCGGCGGGCCTTGCCCTCTATTCTGGTGCTGGGGATGACGGGGCTGGCGGTGGGGCTGTGGCTGATGCTGCGCCAGCCTGCCACGACGCCGATCTATCCGGGCATGGCCGACGCCGACAAGGCGCAGGTGATGGAGGCGTTGACAGGTGCCGGCATCGAGGC
Source organism: Rhodobacterales bacterium RIFCSPHIGHO2_02_FULL_62_130 (assembly GCA_001828855.1). Lineage (GTDB taxonomy): Bacteria > Pseudomonadota > Alphaproteobacteria > Rhodobacterales > Rhodobacteraceae > Cypionkella. The sequence goes on from MHZT01000035.1 coordinate 93,531, forward strand.
ATCGGTGGACGGATCGACGGGGCAGATCGTGGTGCCGTCGGATGCCTATCATACGGCGGTGATGGCGCTGGCCGCGCTGGGGTTGCCGCGATCCGCGCCGAACGGGGCTGATCTGGTGTCGAACCTGCCGATGGGTGAAAGCCGGTCGGTCGAGGCGGTGCAGTTGCGTCAGGCGCAAGAGTTGGACATCGCGCGGTCGATCACGGAAATCACCGGCATCAACGGTGCGCGGGTGCATCTGGCGCTGGCGGAACGGTCGGCCTTTTTGCGCGACAACCAGCCGCCGCGCGCGTCGGTGTTCCTGCAGCTTGCGCCGGGGCGGGTGCTGGACAGCGCCCAGACCGAGGCGATCATCAATCTGGTGTCCTCGTCCGTGCCGGGAATGGCGCGGCAGGATGTGACGGTGGTGGACCAGATGGGGCGGCTGTTGTCGTCGGGGTCAAGTGATCCGGCGATGATGGCCTCGGACCAGCAGATGCAGCGGCGCTTGCAGATGGAAACGATTTACCGCCAGCGCATCGAGGCGCTGCTGGCCCCCATCGTCGGCCCTGACAATCTGTCGGTGCAGGTCACGATGGATGTGGATTTCACCCGCAAGGAAATCACCGAAGAACGCGTGGACCCCAAGGGCAGCGCGCTGTTGTCGGAGCAGACTCAGGTTTCGGAAAATGTGAACAGTGTGGCGCGTGGTGTGCCGGGGGCCGTGTCAAACACCCCGCCTGCCGATCCGGCGCTGTCGGCCACCGGCCCCGCCGCGCAGGGCGCTGCGGCGGCCAATGCGGCAGCGGCCAATCTGGCAGGTGCGGCATCTGTTGCAGGCAGCGAGGGCGGCAACCGTTCGGAAGGGGTGACGCGCAACTATCAGGTCTCGAAATCGATCCAGACCACGCAGCCCGCCACGGCGCAGATCGTCAAGGTCAGTGCGGCGATTGTGGTGCGGGCAAAACCCGTCGAGGACGGCGCCGATCCGGCGGCCCCCTTGTTGCCTGCCGCCTTGCAGGCCGATCTGGAAAACCTTGCCAAAAGCGCCATCGGCTTTGATGCCGCGCGCGGTGACAGCATCACCGTGCTGGCCCAGCCTTTTGCCGATGTGATCGTGGGGGCGACGCCTGCGGGGTCCAATCTGGACTGGCTGCCCGAAGTGCTGCGGCAGTTGGGTCTGGTGGCCGGTCTTGCGATCATCGCGCTGGGTATCGTGCGGCCCTTGTTGTCGCGGATGATGGTGGCCGCCGATCCGGTGCGCGCCGAAACCCCCGACAGCGGGCTGTCCTCGGTCGAGGTGGGCGAGGGCGACAGTCTGGATATGGTGCAGGCCCGTCTGGATGCGCGCCGCCAGAAACTGGCCGAGGCCGCTTTGGGTGCCACCGCCAGCCGTGAAGAAAAGTTCGCCGTGCTGCGCCAGATCGCCGCCGACGACCCCGCCCGCATCGCCAACGTGCTGCAACGCATGATGAAGTCCGAACAAGACCAATACCTTTGAGCGACGAGACAGATCATGGCCCTTGCCCCCAAACTTGCCCCCGCCACCCCGCCCGCGCCCACCAGCACGGAAAAGGCCGCCATCCTGATGATGCTGTTCGGTGAACGCGCGGCGGCGGGTGTGCTGAAAAACCTTAGCCCCTCCGAGGTGCAGCACCTTGGGTCGGCGATGTATGCGGTGCGGAATATCGAACAGGCTTTGGTCGATGCGATTGTCGAGGAATTCCTGTCGGATCTGTCCACCGAAACCGGTCTTGGCCACGGCGCATCCGGTTATATCCGCGTGATGATGACCGAGGCGCTGGGCGAGGATAAGGCGCAGTCTGTCATCAGCCGGATCAATCCGGCATCCACCGAACGGCCCATCGAGATTCTGGACTGGATGGATGCGCGATCCATTGCCGAGTTGATTGGCGACGAACACCCGCAGATCGTGGCGCTGGTGGTGGCTTGCCTTGAATACAACCTTGCCGCCGATGTGCTGTCCTTGCTGGCCGAAGATCTGCAAACCGACGTGGTGCGCAGGATTGCCGAATTGAACACGGTGCAGCCCGAAGCCCTGCGCGATCTGGAGCAGGTCTTGCAGCGCAAGTTCAAGGCATCGACCTCAAGCCGTGCCTCGCAGATCGGCGGGGTTCGGGCTGCGGCGCGGATCATGAACTTTACCCGCCAGACCACCGAGCAGCGGATTTTGCGCGATATTCGCAAGGATGACCGCAACCTGATGCAGCAGATTCAGGATAATATGTTCGTTTTCGACAATCTGGTGAAATCGGACGACCGGTCTTTGCAGACGCTTTTGCGGAATGTGGAAAGCGAACTCTTGGTGCTGGCGCTGAAGGGCGCGGACGAGGTGTTGCGCGAAAAGCTGCTGGGCTGCATGTCCACCCGCGCCGCCGCCAACATCCGCGACGAGATGGAGGCGCTTGGCCCCGTGCGTCTGACCGATGTGCAAGAGGCGCAAAAGCAGATCATCACCGTGGCGCGGCGGCTGTCGGACGAAGGCACGATCGTGCTTGCGGGCCGTGGCGGCGAGCAGATGGTGTAAGCCATGGACGGCGCATCGCTTCACGACAGGGCGTTTCAGGCCACGATGGGTCCGGCCGAGGTGATCGCGCTGATCCGCGCGCATGGCCGCGCCTTCACGCCGACGCCGATGGGGGCCAAGGCCCCTGCCGAGGCAGGCTTTGTGCGCGCGGGCATTGGCGGTCTGGTGCGCCCGATGCCCGAACCCGCCGCCGATGTTGCGCGGCGCGATCCGGTGGCCGAAGTTGTTGCGGCTCCGGTCGCGCCTGCGGTTGATCCCGCCCCCCTGATCGCCGCCGCGCGGGCGGAAGGCGAGGCTGCGGGCCGCGCCGATGGCATTGCGGCGGGGCAGGTCATGGGCCATGCGGCGGGCATTGCCGAAGGCCGCGCCATGGCCTTGGCCGAGCAGCAGGCCGGTCTGGATGAGGCGCGCGAGATTTTCCTTGCCGCCGCGCGTCGGTTGGATGCGCCTTCGGCTGCCGATACCGCCGCCCTTGCCGCCAGCATGGAGGCCGCCGTGCGCGCGCTGGCCGCCAAACGTGCAGGGCAGGTCATCGACCATAGCCCCAAACCGTTTATGGACCGGATCGAGGCGCTGGCCGAGCGGGTTTCGCAGGGCTTGCGTAGCCTTGAACTGCGGCTGCACCCCGATGATCTGGCCGCGATCACGCCATTCTTGCCCGACAGCGATTTGCTGACAGCATCGCGTCTGGTGGCAGAACCGCGTTTGTCGCGGGGCGATGTCGATATTCGCGCTGATGGCATCCGTCTTGCAGACCTTCTGCAAAGCGATACCACAGGGGCCTGACATGAATGCGATCCTGCCGTTTCTGACCGACCGTCTTGCAGGACTGGCGCAAAGCGTGGTGCCGCAGGTGTCGGGGCGCGTGCTGCGCTATGATGGCTTGATCGTTGAAACCACGGGATTTCCGGCCAGCCCCGGATCACTGTGTCTGGTTGATACCGAAGACGGCGGCACCGTGCAGGCCGAGGTGATCGGCTTTCAGAACGGGCGCAACATGCTGCTGCTGGATGAGCCGCGCGCGGTGATCGTGGCTTCGGCGCGGGTGCGGACGATTGCGGGCGGGCAGATGGTGGGGGTCGGGCCGGAACTGCTGGGCCGCGTGATCGACGCCAAGGGCGCGCCCTTGGACGGGTTGCCGATGCCGCGCACAGTCGATGAATGGCCGCTGGACGGGCGGCGGCTGAACCCGCTGCTGCGCCAGCCTGTGACCAAGCCTTTGGATGTTGGCGTGCGGATCATCAACGCGGCGCTGACCGTGGGGCAGGGCCAGCGCATCGGCATCGTGGCCGGTTCGGGCGTGGGCAAATCGGTGCTGATGGGGATGATGGTGCGCTTTACCAGCGCCGATGTCATTGTCGTCGGCCTGATTGGCGAACGCGCGCGCGAGGTGGGCGATTTCGTCGGCCACGTCATGCAGGGCGAGGCTGCGAAAAAGCTGTGCCTTGTGGCGGTGCCTGCCGACCGCTCGCCTTTGTTGCGCCTGCGCGCGGCGCGGCGTGCGACTGCCATTGCGGAATATTTTGCTGCACAAGGCAAGCAAGTGCTGCTGATCATGGACAGCCTTACCCGCGTTGCCCATGCCCAGCGGGAAATCGGGCTGGCCTTGGGCGAGCAGCCCACCGCCAAGGGCTATCCGCCCTCGGTCGTCTCGCTGATCCCCAACCTGATTGAGCGGACGGGGCCGGGGTTGGCGAATGAGGGCGCGATTACAGCGATTTACACGGTTCTGGCCGATGGCGATGACACCACCAACGACCCCGTTGTGGACAGCGCCCGCGCCATTCTGGACGGGCATTTCGTGCTGTCGCGGCGGCAGACGCAGATGGGGCTTTATCCCGCCATCGACATTCCGCAATCGGTCAGCCGCGTGATGAATGACATCGTGGACCCCGAACACCGGCTGGCGGCGACGCGGCTGAAGCGGTTGATCTCGACCTATCTGGATAACCGCGACCTGATGTTGCTGGGCGGCTATGTGCCGGGGCAAGACCCCGTGCTGGACGAGGCCGCCTCGCTTTGGCCGCGTATCGAGGGGCTGATCCGGCAAAATCAGGAACAGTCCTGTGATTTCGCCACCAGCCGCGCCGAGTTGATCGCGCTGACCGCAGGCGGGGCAGGTCTGGCATGAGCAAAAGCCGGATCATGGGCCTGATGGCGCGGCGTGAGGCGATGAAGGTGATGCAGGCGCAGACCGAGGTCAGCCGTCTGGTGCGCCGACATGCCGATGTTCAGGCGGCGGTGACGCGGCTGGAAGATATGGCGCGCGACACCCACACCACGCAGGGGCGCATCCTGACAGCGGGGGCGCTGGCGGCGGAACGGTTGATCGGGGCCGAGATTTCGCAGGAAACCTTGCGCCAGCGTGATCAGCTTGCGGGGCTGGATCAGGCCATGCGCGATGCGCGTGCCGTTTTGGCCAAGCAGGATTACCGCCAGACCTGGATGGAAGATGCCGCCAAAATTGCCCGCCGTGAAGAACGCAGCGCCCGCGAGGCGCTGGTTGCCGCCGCCACCCCGCCGCGCCGTCGGGCGTGATGCCTGATTTTGGGGCGGGCGGCAGTTGGCATGGCTTTTGCAACCAGTTCTCTGTCCGCCACCCCAAGATCGGGATCGCCTGAATGAGCCTTGCCTCTGACATCTCTGCGCCTGCCGCGCTGTCGCCCCTGTTGGCGTCAGGGCCGGCTGCAGCGCCAGTGCAGGTCGTCAACGGGGCCGGTTTTGCCGAAGCCTTGACGCAGGCGCAGACCGGTGTTGCCCCCGAGGTGGTCTTGCCCGAGGCCATGCCTGCCTTGCCCGAAACGCCCGCCGATTTGCTGCAAGCGATTGGCGCGGATGCGGTGGTGTCGCACCGCCAGAGCTTCGTTCCCGTGCATGGCATGGTCGAATTTCCTGCCACCGCCAATATCGACGCCCACCCTTTGCAGGCAGCGCCCGCTTTGACCGGCATTGCTGCGGCGCCGGAATCCGTTGAGGCTGAAGCGCAAGCCGGGGCCGCCGCGCCTGCGGCCTTGTCCAAGCTGGCCGCTCTCAAGTCTGCCGCAGCAAAACCGGCTGTGGCGCGGGCCGAAGCCGATGTGGCCGAAGACATGGCTGTGGAAATCCTGCCGCTGCCGACGGTCGCGGGTGTTGGTCCCGCCGCCGTCACGCAGCCCGTGCCGGATGCCCTGCCTGTCGCCCAAACTGACTGCCCGTCGCCCGTTGGTGTCAAGGCTATGCCTCGCGAAGCTGTTGCAGAACAAGAGATTGCATCATCGGCCAGTCCTGATGCCGCCTTGCCCCCATTTGATGCGGCGTTGATGGGGCCTGCTCCTGAACCTCTGGCCCAGCCTGCGGGCGATCTGCGTATCGCGCTGTCTGCCTTGCGCCGCTTGGACGATATGGATCATGGCGCCGAAGCTGCGGCGCAGCCGGTGCCTGATGCGCCCGTCACAGGGATCGCGCCGCAGGATGAGGCCGCCGCAATTGCCGATCTGGCACCAGAGAGGACAGACCCCGCGCCCGATCCGCTTCATGCCGAGATCGGTGGTGCTTTGAGCGAAGCCGCATCTTCTGCCCCGCAAAGCCAACCCGCCGCCCCCGTCATCACGCCGCAACTTGCGCCGATGGCCGAGACTTCGGCCGCGCTGCCACCCTCTCCGGTGCGTCCCGCGCTGCGGATGGATCAGCCCGACTGGCCGGAAAAGCTGGCGGTCCGGCTGGCAGGGGCGTTTGACGCCAACGAGGCCAATATCGAAATGCAGCTTTCGCCTGAACATCTGGGGCCGCTGCATATCCGGCTGGAGATGAAATCCGGTGTCGCACAGGTGTTCGTCACCACCGCCACCCCGCAGGCCGCCGAGGCCTTTGCCCGTGCCGAGACGCAGCTTTCCGGCCTGTTGGCCGCCGCCGATGTCACGCTGACAGGGCAGGAAACCGCGCAGGGCGGCTTTGCCGATCAGGGCGGACAGGGCGGCTATCACGGTGCGCGCACGCATCCCGTCCCCCGCTTTCACCCCGATACGACCCGCACCGCCGCCCCCGAGGCCAGCGCGCAGCGGCTTTTGAACCTGATTGCCTAAGGAGTTGCCCATGGCCCCCGTTTCCAAAGACACATCCGAGGATGCCCCCGTGAAAAAGCGCGGTCTGATGGGCAAGCTGTTGCGCGGCGTGGTTTATCTGCTGGGCGCGGGCGCGTTGGCGGCGGCAGGCTTTGCGGCAGGTTTTGTGTATTTCGCCAATCCGCTGTCGCCGGAAAAGGGCGTTCTCAGCCTGATCGAAGAGGCCGCCCCCGCCACCGAGGCCCCCACAGATGAACACGCGACCGAAGATCCCGAAGCCCCGCACAAGGTGCCGAAAGAGACGCCCGAGGAAGACCAGTTCGTGACATCCTATTACACGTTCGAAGATCCGATGACGTCGAATCTGGCGGGCGGCAAGGGCATCGTGCAGCTAAGTGTCAGCCTTTCGACCCAGTATGACGCCAAGGTGTTCGAGCATGTCGAGGCCAACAAGGTGGCGCTGAAGTCGGATATGCTCTCGGTGGCATCGACCTTTGGCCAAGCCGATCTTGCCAGTCAGGAAGGCCGCCAAAAGCTGGCGGATGCGCTGAAAGACGCGATCAATGCGCGGCTGGAGCAGATCGAAGGCTTTGGCGGCATCGACGCCGTGTTTTTCCCCAGTTTCATCCTGCAATAGATCGGTTCAGGGCATATCATGGCCGCTTCCCCCCGCAAACTATCCGCCAAAGAGGTTCAGGCCCTTGTGGGCGGCCTTATGGACATGGACGGCGGCACCACGCGCGTCGGCGAAAATGGCCAAGAGGTGCGATCCTACACCTTTGGCAGCAACGATCTGTCGCTTTTGGGCGATTACTATGCGCTGCGGATGATCAACGAACGGTTTTGCCGCATCGCGCGGTCGGTGTTCCTGCCGATGCTGCGGTTTCAGCCGCGCATCTCGGCCTTTCCGCCGGAAATCCGCAGCTTTGAGGATTATCGCAACAGTCAGGACAACTTTGTCAGCCTGACCATCAGCCGGATTGACGAGTTGCGTGGATCGCAGCTTTTGGTGCTGTCGCCTGCCTTCATCTCGCTGCTGACGGATGCCTATTATGGCGGGTCAATCCGGCCCATCCGCCAGACCCGCAACGAGTTTACCGCGACCGAACATCGGGTGATCGAGATCGTGTCGAACCAGCTTAATCAGGCGCTGCAACTGGCGTGGCGCGATCTGATGCGGCTGTCGTTCAACACCACCAGCCGCGAAGAGAACATGCAGTTCGCGGCCTTTGTCGAGGGCGAGGATATGGTGGTGAACTGTTCCTTCATGGTGCAACTGCCCGATCAGGAACCCGCAACCTTTGACATCATCTACCCGCTGCAAACCCTGCGCCCGATCTCCAGCCAGTTGCGGTCACGGATGCAGTCGGATTCGGTGGAAGACGACCGCACATGGCGCGACCGGCTGGAGCGCGCGATCCTGTCGATCCCGCTGCAACTGACCGCGCGTCTGGCCGAACCCGAACTGCCGCTGCGGATGCTGTTGGGGTTGCAAGAGGGCGATGTGATTCCTGTCAGCCTGACCGAAAGCGTCGATGTGCTGATCGAAGGCCAGCATCTGTTCACCGCCACTCCGGGCAATCAGGCGGGGCAGTCGGCCCTGAGCATCCTGAATAGAACCGTCGAATAACCCATTATCTCCAAAGGAAATCCCCATGAGCACCCCCACAATTTCCCCCGCTGACCGTGCCGCCCCCGAAGGCCTGCGCCTGCTGGAAAACATCGGTGTCAAGCTGACCGTCGAGGTGGGCCGCGCCGAGCTGACCATCCGCGACCTTTTGCGCCTGTCCGAAGGATCGGTGATCGAGCTGGACCGTCTGGCCGGTGATCCCTTGGATGTGCTGGTGAACGGCACCGCGATTGCCAAGGGCGAGGTGGTGATGGTGGGCGAACGTTTCGGCATCCGTTTCGGTCAGATCATCGACCCGGAAAAACGCGCCGAGACGATTTGACACCGCCCCGCGCGCGGTTGGCACGATAGCTGCAAGCAACCGGTGTATTGCACCGGAGGCTTGCGGATGGACATCTTTGACATCAACCAGATTTTGACTGTGGCCCTGTTTTTGGGTGCCTTGGGTCTGGCTTGGCTTTTCGTGATGAAGAACCGTGGCGTGATCCGCCCGCGTCTGGCCCAAGGGCGCAGGATGCAGATGACCGAGGCCACCGCCCTTGGCCCGAACCAGCGCGCGATGATCCTGCAAGTCGATCAGCGCGAGTTTCTTGTGGTGGCGCTGAAGGGGGCTGCGCCTGCGATCACCGAACTGGGTGCCGTTGTGGCTGAGGTGTCGGCATGAACCGCGCCTTCGCCCTTGCCGCCGCCCTGAGCCTGATCGCCGCGCCTGCGCTGGCCCAAGGGCTGCCTGCGCTGACCATGACTGACAATCCGGCTGGCGGCACGTCCTATTCGCTGTCGTTGCAGATCATCGTGCTGATGACGGCGCTGGCGGTTCTGCCGTCGATCGTGCTGGGCATGACCGCCTTTACCCGCATCATCATCGTGCTGTCGATCCTGCGTCAGGCGCTTGGCACGCAGCAAACCCCGCCCAATCAGGTGCTGATCGCGCTGGCGCTGTTTCTGACGTTTTTCGTGATGCAGCCGCAACTGACCGATATCTACAATCTGGCGGTGTCGCCGGTGCTGGATGGCACCATGCCGATGGAGCAGGGTTTGCAGACCGGCATGCAGATTATCAAGGGATTTCTGGTGCATAACACGCGCGAGAATGATCTTTTGATGTTTGCCGATCTGGCGGGCGTTGGCCCCTTTGCCAGCCCCGACGATGTGCCGATGCCGGTGCTGCTGCCCGCCTATATGACGTCCGAGTTGAAAACCGCGTTCCAGATCGGGTTCCTTTTGTATCTTCCGTTTCTGGTGATCGACCTTGTGATTGCGTCGATCCTGATGGCGCTGGGCATGATGATGCTGTCGCCGATGCTGGTGTCGCTGCCGGTCAAGCTGCTGCTGTTTGTTCTGGTCGATGGCTGGGCGCTGACGGTCAAGTCGCTGGCCACAACCTATATGGGGGGCTAGGGCGATGGATTTCGATCTGAGCGTTGTCTATTTGCGCGAAGCCTACTGGAATATCCTGATCGTTGCGGGGCCGCTGCTGCTGGTCAGCCTGATCGTGGGTCTGCTGGTGGGGATGTTTCAGGCGGCCACCTCGATCAACGATGCCTCTATCGGCTTTGTGCCGAAACTGCTGATCGCCTTGGCGACGCTGTGGCTGGTGTCGGGCTTTATGCTGGTCAAGCTGTCGGACTATTTCCACGCGATTTTCGACACTATCGCGGCCATTCACTAGGGCAGGATCATGGAGTCGCTGGATCTGGGAAGCATACTGCCGGGGACCGGCTTTGCGGGCATTGTCGACGCGCTGGCGCGGATGATCTTTGCCATGCTGCGGATCTCGGCGTTTCTGGTGGTCTCGCCTCTGTTTGGCACGCGGTTTGTGCCGGTGGTGGTGCGGATTGTGGCCTCGGTCGTGCTGGCGCTGCCGGTGGCGACGCTGCCGGGGTTGCCGGACGGGCAAACCCTTGCCAGCCTTTCGGCGCTGCCGATGATTGCGGGCGAATTGGCGGTGGGGATCGTGGCGGGGCTGGTGCTGACTATCCTGTTCGGGGCGGCCTCGGTCGCGGGGGACAGGATTGCATCAACCGCAGGGCTTGGCTTTGCTGCGCAGTTTGACCCCACGGCCAGCGGGCAAACCCCTGTTGTGTCACAGATTTTCGGATTTTTCCTGCTGATGGTATTTCTGGCCCATGATGGGCATCTGGTGGCGATCCGTATCGTGCTGGACAGCTATACCATCGCCCCCGTGGGCCAGTTGCCCGACCCCGCCGCCCTGATCGCTGCCGGAGTTCTGGCGGGGGGTGAGATGTTTGCGCTGTCGCTGTCGATCATGCTGCCGGTGGTGGCGGTGCTGTTGCTGGTCAACCTTGCCATCGGGGTCATCACCCGCTCTGCGCCGCAGTTGAACCTGTTTTCCTTTGGCTTTCCGATCACCATGACGGTGACGATCATTCTGCTTTATATCACCGCGCCGCTGACAGGATCGGTGCTGGGGCGGGTGGCGCAGGTCGGGCTGGATGCCGTGGCGGCCGTGTTCACGGGGGGGCTGGCCAATGGCTGAGGACGAGGGCAGCGCCGAAAAGACAGAAGCCGCCAGTGCCAAGAAAAAGCAGGACGCGCGCGAACAGGGGCGGGTTGTCACCAGTAAAGAGATGTTCGTTTTCGGCTCGATGGTGATCCTGCTGGCCGGGCTGACCCTGTTGCCCGATCAGGTGCCGGGGATGATCCGCGACTGGTCGGACGGCTTGCGTTTGCCGGACAAGGACGGCCTTGAAAGCCTGATGGTGTCCCGGTCCGAAGGCATGTTGTGGACGATTGCGGTCACGCTGATGCTGGTGGGGGCGCCGCTGATCGTGGTGGTCTTGCTGTTGCAGGGTGCGATGGGAGGCATCAACTTTGCCCCGCAGGCACTGGAGCCGAAGTTCAGCAAGCTGGACCCGATGGCGGGCCTTGGGCGGATGGTGTCGAAACAGGCGCTGATCGAGTTGGGTAAGGCCATTCTCAAGATCGCAGCCCTTGGCGCTGTGACCTATAGCGTCACGATGGGCCAGATGGGCGCAATGATGGGTCTGGGTGATGTGGCCCCCGCGCAGGTTTCGGGCATGCTGCTGGATACGGTGCGCGGTCTGGTGTTTGCGCTGGTGCTGGTGCTGGCGGTGATCGGTGCGCTGGATCTGGGCTGGCAGATGTATAGCCTGAACACTTCGCTGATGATGACCAAGCAGGAAACCAAAGAGGAATCCAAGGAATCCAACGGCTCGCCCGAGGTCAAGGGCCGGATGCGGCGGATGCAGATGGAGGCGTCGCGCAAGGGCGCACAGCAGCGCGCGGCGCTGGACGATGTTCCGATGGCCACCGCCGTCATCACCAACCCGACCCATTTCGCCGTGGCGCTGAAATTCGTGCCGGGGGAAGACGACGCGCCGGTCATTCTGGCGCAGGGCAAGGGGCCGATGGCGGCGCAGATCATCGCGCGCGCCCGCAAGGCGCAGGTCGAGGTGATGGGCATCCCGCTGCTGGCGCGGGCGTTGTTTTACACCGGCGATATCGGCCAGCCGATCAACGAAAAGCTGTATGTCGCGGTGGCGGCGATCCTGGCCCATGTCTACCGGCTGGAACGCGGCGAGGCGTCCGATCTGCCCGATGTCGATCTGCCGAAAGACATGCGTTTCACCCCCGAAGGCCGCCCGATGTAGCGCAACTGGCACGCGGCTTGCAGATCAGGGGGGAAGCCCATTGCAAGAAGGATCGGCCATGTCGGTAGAGACGTTCAAGATGTGCCGCCGCTGTCAGCGGATTCAGCAGGCCGCCTTGCTGATCGTGGCGCTGTGGTTGGCGCATGGCGCATCAGGTGTGGTGGATAACACGCTGCTACGGGTGACGTTGCAGGCCTGCGCCTTGGCGACGCTGGCCGCCGCGATGCGGTTCCGGATTGCCGCCTTTGTTCATCAATTCAAGAGGTAATCATGGCCCGCGCCGCCAAATCCGCCAAAGCTGCCCCGCCTGTCGAGGATGCAGAAATCCTGCCGCCTCTGGCAGAACCCGAACCCCCGAAATCCGCCGATGACCGTGCCGAGGATGCGATAGCGCGTGCGCTTGCTGCAGCCGAGGCAGCCCTTGATGCCACCGAAGAGGCGACGCGTCTTGCCGATGGCACCCGCAAGGAGATGGCGGCACTGGCGCGCAAACAGGCGCGCGCGCAAACGCTGTCGTTGGTGGGGGCGGGGGTTGCGGTCTTTGCGGTTGTGGTGGGCGGGCTGGTGTTCCTGCGCTCTGTCAGTGACTTGCGCGCCACGGCAGCGACGCAGGCTGCGGCGAATGAGGTCATGGTCAAGAACCTGCTGGAATTCGGTCATGGCGTGGAAGAATTGCGCGCCGCAACCGAAGGCAGCGATGCGGCCTTGGCCGAGATGAAGGCGCAGATTGCGGCTGATCTGGCCAAGCTGGCCGAAACGGCGGCCTCGGCCCAGCCGAATGTGGCAGAAGCTGTCAGCGCGGGTATGCAGACGGGGCTGGATGGTTTGAAAACCGATCTGCTGGCCGCCAATTCCGAGTTGGAACTGGCCCTGACGCAGACGCTGGCGCAGGGCGGGGCTGCCGTGCCGCCGGAACTTCTGCCGCTGATGACCGATATCCGTGCGATGCTGGAGAAACTGGGCAAGGTTCCTGCTGCCGCTGCTTCCGCTGCTAAACCGGCGGACAAGCCCAAGGCGGGTGGCACTCCCCGCCCCAAGGCGAAACCCGTCGAAGAGCCGAACCCTTTCCACTTTCCTTGACTGACAGGAGGCCCCGATGGCCCTGATTTCATCTGATCCGCTTTGCATCACCACCTTGCGCCTTGGCAAAGGCAAGATCTGGCCTGCGGGGCAGACTTTGGGCCTGCGGGTGGGCGATGTGCTGGCTGCGGTCGATGGCGTGCCGTTTCGCGGCAATGCGGCGGTGCTGCGGGGGATGATCGCGCAAGGGCGCGGGCCGCTGGCGCTGTCGTTCCTGCGGGGCGATAGCGGCTTTACCGTGCTGGCAAGCCGCGTCGATTTCGGCATCTGGGAGCCTGCCACGCCCCCTGCGGTGGAAGGCACTTACCCGACCGAGGCGGGGCTGCTGACCAATTGGGAAATCTTGCGCGATGCCAAGGGCATGCATGATCTGTTCGCGCTGGCGCCTGCCTTGTCGGCGCTGGTGGTGCCGTTCTTGTGGATGATGCAAAAGCGGCTGTGGTTGCCATTGGCGGTGTTTGTTGCGGCGCTTGCGGTGGGGTTTGCCGTGCAGCCCTTGGCGGGGGCCGTGATCTATCTGGCGGTGGGGATCAACCTGCGCCAGCTTGCCCCGCATTATCTGCGGGCCGAGCGGCGCGGGCGCGGGTTCCGCACGGTGGCGGTGGTGGCGGCGCGGTCGGAACGCGCGGCGATTACGGCCTATCGCGCCATGGACCCAAAGGCACGCTTCCTGTTTGCGCCCGAAAAACCACAACCCGAGTCAACACAGGTTCAAACCGCCTGAGTGCAAATGCAAAACGGCCGCAGAGGTTTCTGCGGCCGTTTTTCTATGAAAGCAGGTCAGGGCAGAGGCGGTTCAGGCGCGGCCTGCAACCAAGGCTTGGCGGCGGCGCTGGGTGGACGACGGGATGTGCAGCAGGTCGCGGTATTTGGCGACGGTGCGGCGGGCCAGTTCGACGCCCTCATCGGCCATGATCTTGGTGATGGCCTCATCCGACAGCGGATCGGCGGGATTTTCGGCCTGCACCAACTGGCCGATGCGGTGGCGCACGGCGGCGGCTGATCCGTTTTCGTCCCCGTCATTGCGCGACAGCGCGGCGGTGAAGAACCATTTCAGCGGGAAGGTGCCATGCGGGGTTTGCATCATGATGCCCGTGGTCACGCGCGACACGGTGCTTTCATGCACGCCGATGGCTTCGGAGACATCGCGCAGCACCATCGGGCGCAGGTGGCTGGGGCCGTGGTCCAGAAACTCCATCTGGCGGCGCAGGATTTCCGCGCCGACCTTCAGCGTGGTGGCGTTGCGATGTTCGACCGCGCGGGCGAGCCAGCGGGCGACTGACAGGCGCTCGGTGATATAGGGGCTGTCGGGGCGGTGGCGCTGGGCGATTTCCTTGGCCGAAGTGGCGCGGATACCGACCGAGGGCAGGGTGGAGCGGTTCAGGTCAACCTGCCAGCCAGCGGCCCCGCGCGTTACCATCAGTTCGGGCGCGCGCTGGGGTTCGGTGGCCCCGTCAAACAGCGTGCCGGGTTTGGGGTTCAACCCGCGCACCTGCCGCAGCACGGCGCGCAAATCATCGGGGCTGCATTTGCACACCCGCGCCAGACCCTTCAGATCGGCGGCGGCCAGCATCGGCAGATTGTCCAGCACGCCCGCGAAAATCGGGGTCATCTCGCCGCGCTCGATCACTTGCAGGCGCAGACACTCGGCCAGATCGCGGGCAAACAGCCCCGCCGGATCGATCTTTTGCAGTTTCGGCAGCAGGGCTTCGGTTTCGGATTCCGAGACGCCGGCCTGTGCGGCAATGGCGGCCAAGGTGCCACCCAGCCAGCCCGAAGGTTCCAGCGCGTCAAGGAAGTAGTCGGCCAGACGACGCTCGGCTGCGGTCAGGTCCAGCCGCGCGATTTCGGCGCTGGCATGGGCATAGAGGGACGGGCCGTCGCTGTCGGCCAGATTGGCCATGCGGTCCCAGTCGTCATCCCCTGCGGCAGTTGCGCTGGGGGCGGTGCGGGGCAGGCGAAGTTCCAGAAACGGGTTCTCTTCGGCCTGTTGTTCGATGAAATTCGAAAGCTCGCCATTGCTCATGTGCAGCAGTTGAATGGCCTGCTGAAGCTGGGCGGTCACCACAAGAGAGGTGCGATGCGTCTGGGTATGGCTGTTGAAAAGTTGCATGATTTTGTCTCCGTTGGCACGGTGATGCGGGGAATCGTGCCAACATGCAAAACCATCGTTTGACACCCGAAGGGTGCCGGAAATCTGACTCTGCCACGCTGTCAAAACAGTGGAAAAATCCAGTTAAGTCCTTGAATCAAAAGACCCCCCGCGACGGATCGTCGGGGGGTCCTTCCGTCGGCCCCGAAGGGCCTGTCAAGAACCCGTCAGCCCTTCAGCAGGGACATCACGTTCTGCTTGGACGAGTTGGCCTGTGCCAGCATCGCGGTGGCGGCCTGCGACAGAATCTGGCCCTTGGCGAGGTTCGTCGATTCGGCCGCGAAGTCGGCGTCCATCACGTTGGATTTCGCAGCTTGGACCGAAACCGAGATGTTGGTCAGGTTCGAGATGGTCGAGTCCAGACGGTTGGACACAGCACCCAGATCGGCGCGCGACTGGCTGATCTTCTGCAGCGCCACGTCGATCACGGTGATGGCGTCGGATGCGCCCTTGGCGGTGGACAGGTCGATTTCAGCGACCGATTTCAGTTCGGCCGAGTTATCGGTCGACTCGAAGAAGCTGGCACCGGCGGTCGTCACCGACGAGGACACCGAGAACGACTTGGCCGAGGTCATCGAAACCTGACCGGTGATGTTCGACGAGGTGACAGCGGCGGTGGTGTCGGTCATCGTCGATTTGTGGGTGCCTTCGACGTTGCCAGCGGCATTGCCTTCGCGGTCCAGAACGGTGACGGTCATTTCGGTATCGTCAACGCCGGTGTCATAGGCCGACAGCGAGATGTCGTTGCCGGTGGCGTCGTTCAGCACGACTTCCGAGTTGTTCTCGCCCATGGTCGCAGTCACGCCGGTCCGGCCCGAAACGGTGTTGATGGCGTCACGCAGCGAACGCAGGTCCGAGGTGTCCGAGATGTTCACCGTGCCGATGGACACGTCATTGACTTTGAACGAAACGGTCGAAGCCGCCGAGAAGCCCGACAGTTTGGCCGAGGTCGATGCCGTTGCCTGCACACCGGTCGACGAGGTAACGCCGTTGATCTGCGAGGCCAGCGATTTGGCCGACTGGCCTGCGGTGGTGGTGACGGTTGCGCCACCCATATAGCCCGACACGTTCAGATCGGTGCCAGCCGCGATGCCGGTATCGGCGGTGTTCGAGGCCAGCGAGGCCTTAGAGGTGACGGTATGCGCGCCGATGTCTTTCGCGGCGGCGCTGTCCACGTCGATCCGCAGCACCTGACCGGTGTCAGCACCGATTTGCAGCTGCTTGCCGGTGAAGGAACCGTCCAGCACGTTCATGCCGTTGAAGGTGGTGTTCTGGGCAACGCGGTTGATTTCCGAAACAAGCTGGTTGCCTTCGGACATCAGCGAGCCGCGGTCGGATGCGGTGTTAGTGTCGTTGGCGGACTGGACGGCCAGTTCGCGCAGACGCTGCAGCATGGACGAAACTTCGACGTGCGCGCCTTCGGTGGTGTCCACCAGGTTCTTGCCGTCGGTTGCGTTGCGGACTGCCTGGTTCAGGCCCATGATCTGGGCGGTCATTTTCTCGCCGATGGCCATGCCGGCTGCGTCGTCTTTTGCAGCGTTGATGCGAAGGCCGGTCGACAGACGGGTCATTGCGGTGTTGAACTGCTCGTTGACGCGCGACATGTTGGACTGCGCGGCAAGAGCACCGATGTTCGTGTTGATGGTAACCATGATGTCAGCCTCCTGAGTGACCGCTTGTTTGCGGCTGGTGACCATGACAACGGCGGTTTTCAAGGTTGTTTAGGGCGGTTTGAAAACTTCTTGCATTGGTGCCGACAAAAAGCGCGGCGGCCTTGCGCCCGCATAGCCTTTGTCCCCCATGCGCCCGTCACGCGCGCGCGAGGCGCGGGCGATGGCTGCGAAAAATTGCTTTCCTATCCGGTTTCCGCGTCGACTGGCACGGAAGATGCAGGTTCCGGTTGAGGAATGTGCGGGCTTCGGAGCCTTGAGGCCCTGCCACATTCGCATGGTAAACGGAGAGTTTCATGGATCTGGGCACACTTATCGGGTTCGTTGGCGGGGCTGCCAGCGTGCTGGGTGCCATGCTGATGGGCGGGCATATGGGGGCGTTCTGGTCGCTCCACGGGATTATGATCGTGTTTGTCGGCGGCTTTTTCGCGGCGATGTACACCACATCGCTGGGCAATTTCATCGCGTCGTTCAAGGCGATGGGCAATGCGTTCAAGGCCAAGAATTTCAAGCTGGACGAGCTGATCGAAAAGATGACCGAGCTTTCCAACATCGCCCGCAAGGACGGGATGATGGCTCTGGAAGGGCAGGCGGTGCCGGATCTGTTCTTCCAGAAGGGGCTGCAGATGCTGGTCGATGGCGCGGACGAGGCCAAGCTGGCCAAATCCCTGAAGGCCGAGATCAACGCGATGAAGGCGCGGCATCAGGAAAAGCAGGACGTGGCAAAGGCCTGGGTCGAACTGGGTCCGGCCTATGGCATGATGGGGACGCTGATCGGTCTGGTCGAGATGATGGGCAACATGGAAGACACCGCCGCCATCGGTCAGGGCATGGCGACGGCGCTGATCGGCACGCTTTACGGGGCCATCGCGGCCAACGTGCTGTTCGGGCCGCTGGCCTCGAAGATGAAGAACAACACCACGCTTGAGGTGCAATACCGCGAGATGGTGATCGAGGGTCTGCGCGCGATCTCGCGCGGCGAGTCGGCGCGCAACATTCAGGATTCGATGGTTTGCGTGCTGCCCCCTGTGCAGCAAGCCAAGTTTCAGGCCGCGTAAAGGACCATCGTCATGGCAAGCCCGAAAGCCCACGCAGATGCCCATGGCAAAGGCCATGCCGTGCATGATGACGACGATCACGGCGGCGGCCACGGCGATGGCGGGCATGGGGGCGGGCATTGCCCTCCGCCGTGGATCATCACCTTTGCCGATATGGTGACGCTGCTGATGGCGTTTTTCGTGATCATGCTACAAACCTCGAAGCCCGATGTGCCGAAATTCAACGCCTTTGCTGCCGCGATGCAGCAGACCTTTGGCGTGGTGCCGGATGCCTCGGGCGGCAACGGGATTCTGAACGGCGGATCGACCATTCTGGATTACAACGAAGGGCTGGATGACGCGCCTCCATCCGATAATCCGACCGGAGAAAAACCCAGTTCTGAAGGCGATGGTGCCGGAAACGAAGGCGCGGGCGGCAGTTCGGATGCGGGCGCGATTGCGGATGCGCTGATGGAGGCCGTGGCGCAGGGCGAGATTACCGTGGACGGCAAGGGCGGCCCCGTTGTGATCAAGGTGCCGGAAGGCAAGGGCGAGGATGCCGCGCGTGCGCTGGCCTCGGCCTTGGCCAAGGCTTTGGGCGCGGAAGGTGCGGCGGACGCGGAAGGTGAAGGTGCTGCCAATCCCGATGACGGCGCGCAGAAAAGCGGCACGCCCGGTCCGGGGGGCGAGGGGGGCGGCCCTGCGGCGGCCAAGCGGATGGCGGAAATCGCCGATGCGCGTCTGTCGGTGTCCTTGTCGGAAGAAATGGCGCAAGGTCTGGTCGATGTGGAACAACGCGACGGCAAGGTGTTTGTCTCGGTCGGATCGGGGGGCGCGTTCGGCTCTGGCTCGGCGGATATGACGGCCGAGGCCGAGAAGATCATGGACAGCCTTGTGCGGGCGGCTTCGACCAGCAACGGCCAGATCACTGTCACAGGCCATACCGACAACGTGCCGATCTCGGGCGGCGAGTTCAAGGACAACTGGGAACTTGCGGCGGCCCGTGCGGCCAGCGTGGTGCGGGCGATTGCGGCGGATGGCCGGATTGATCCGGCGCGGCTGGTGGCGATGTCAAAGGGCGATACTGATCCGATTGCGGATAACGCCACCGAAGAGGGCCGCGCCAAGAACCGCCGGATCGAGATCGAGATCGATTACGAAGGCGCCACCCCGCCTGCGGCCGACTGACAGGGGGGAGGGCGGCTAACATGCCGCCCCGTTCCGCCGTTCTTCAAGACAGTTCAAGGAGTGGACCCATGGCCACCGACATTCTGACATCGCTGAACAAGAACGGCTCTGGCCTTGATATCAAGTCGCTGACCGCGACTTTGGTGCAGGCCGATATCCAGCCCAAGCAGACCGCGCAGACCAAGCGCGCGGCGGCGGCGGATGTGTCGATCTCGGCCTTGGGTCAGGTACGGGCGTCCTTTGCCAAGTTGCAGACAGCAATGGCGGGGATTGCTGAAACACCGGGTTTGCAGGCCAGCAGCTCGAACCCGGCGGCGCTGGCGGTGACGGTGACGGATCGCGCCAAGCTGACCGAAGTGTCGGGCAATATCGATGTCGTGCAGATCGCCAAGCGGCATGTGTTGGAGTTCGGCGGCTTTTCCGGCGGGTCTGCCCCGATTGGCGGCGGCAGCCTGAAGGTGGAGTTTGGCGTCTGGGGGGGCGAGACCCCGACCGATTTCGCGCTGAACCCCGACAGTCAGGTGCATACGCTGACCATTCCGCCCGATGCCACGCTTGATGATCTGGCGGCGGTGCTGAACACGCTGGGCGGGATTTCCGCCAAGGTGCTGGACAAGGGTGACGGCACGTTTTCGCTTGGGATCGTGGGAAACACCGGTGCGGGGCAGGCGATGCGGCTGACGGCGGTGGAAGATGCCGCGGTGCCGGGGCTGGCGGCCTTTGACACCACCGCCACAAATGCCACCCGTCAGGTGCAGGCCGCGTCCGATGCGGTGATGGTGGTGGACGGGATCACGGTATTCCGGTCCAGCAATACCGTTACCGATCTGGTGCCGGGGTTGCAGATCGACCTGACCGCACCTGCCACCAATATCGATCTGACCGTCGCGCGCGACAGCGACACCACCTATGCCAATCTTGAAACCCTTGTCGGGTCGATCAACGAGACCAAGGCGCTGCTGAAAACCCTGTCGGCGCGGGGGCTGGATGGCGCGGCGGCGGGGGCTTTGGCGGGGGATAGTGCCATTGCGACCCTGTCGCAAAAGCTGTCCTCGCTGATTTCGGCACCCTTGAACGGATTTGGCGGCGATCCGGTGCATCTGGCGGATATGGGCGTGCAGACCATGCGCGACGGATCGCTTTTGCTGTCGAAATACAACTTTGAAAAGGCCTTTGCCGCCAATGCCGCCATGTTCGATGCGGCCTTCAGTGATCGCATGGTGGCCGACGATCTGCGGGTCACGGTGACAGGCACGCCCACGGCTGCCGCCGTTGCGGGCAATCACAGCTTTGTCCGTGATGCCGTGACGGGAGAGGCCAGCTTTGACGGGCTGGCCTTGCAGGCGGGGGCGTTGATTGACGGGATGCAGGATTACACCGTGATGAACGGCGCTTTTGCCGGCACGGTGATGACGGTGCCAGAGGATCTGACCGCCACGACGATCACCTTCGGCCGCAGTTTCCAGACCGCCTTGGATGGCATCATCAAGGATGCCCTGTCCGGCACAGGGGCGATTGCCCGGCGCGAGACGCAGGAAAACGCCCGCAAGACCGAAGCTGCCGATCAACTGGCGATTCTGGCCAAGCGATCCGCCGATCTTGAGACGCGCTATCTGAAGCGCTTTGCCGAGATGGAAAAGGCGATCACCAAGATGAAATCGACCGGCGAGTATCTGTCGAACCTTGTCGACCAGTGGGCCAACGCCAGCAACTAGGGCCTAGGCGGCTGCCGGAATGTCACGCTCGATGCCGTATTTCCGCATCTTTTCGATCAGCGTGGTACGGCCAAGGCGCAGAGTGTCGGCGGCTTTGGACACAGAGCCGTTGCTGCGTTCAAGCGCGGTTTCGATCAACCCGACCTCGATGTCGCGCAGATAGCAGCGCAGGTCCATGTCACCACCTTCGGGCAAGGACTCGCAGGTGTGTTGCGCCTGTGCGATGGCGGTGTCATCGGCGGTTTGCAGCGGCGCGGGGGCGGACATCAGCAGCGCTTCGCGCAGGTCGCGGGCGGTGATGGTCTGGCCGGAAAACATCAGGAAAGCGCGCAGCACGATATTGTGCAACTCGCGCAGATTGCCGGTCCAGCTATGGGCCGCAAGGGCCTGAATGGCCGATGCATCGAAGTGCGGGGCGTCAAGGGCGGGGTGGCTGCGCCCCAGCTCGGCCAGAATATCGGCGACAAGGGCGGGCAGGTCTTGCAAGCGGGCGGACAGGGCCGGAACCGTCAGTGGAAAAGTGGCGATGCGGTGGAAGAAATCCGCGCGCAGGCCAAGGCTGGCCAGATCGGCGCAGGTGGCGCTGACCAGACGGAAATTGACGGTGATGGACAGGTTGCTGCCGGTGCGGCGCAGGCTGCGGGTATCCAGCACGCGGGCCAGACGGGTCTGGGCGGCATCGGACAAGGCGGTGACGTTGTCCAGAAAAAGCGTGCCGTCCATGGCGGTTTCGATCAGGCCTGCCGTGGTGTTATGGCCGAAAAGATCGGTCTCCAGCGTGGCTTCGTTCAGGGCGGCGCAATCAACGCAGACAAAGGCGCCCTTGCGCTGCGACATCTGGTGCAGGGCTTGGGCCACACGGTCTTTGCCCGCGCCCACAGGCCCCATGATCAGCACGGGCGCATCCGAGGGGGCGACAGCCGCCAGCAAGCGTTTCAGCCGCAGCATCGGCGCGGTCTGGCCCACAAGGAAATCATCCGCCGCACTCTGGGGCATCGGCACAATCTGGGCGGGTCCGATGTTGTGGGTCCAGTGGCTTGTCATGGCGGGGCGTCCTTCTCTTACGGACAAGAGATCGGGTATTTTAGGCCTTGGATCAATTATTTGCGGGGATAGGCGGGGGTAACGGATGGGCGGGGCATGGATGAAAGTCAGCCAGACCCATCCGTTCGTCTGGGCAAACGGGGGATGCAGCACGCAGAATCGGGGAATTTCACGCAGGGCTAAAGCTGCGGGCATCCGTGCCGTTGTGAAAGATAACTCCGACCGAGTCGGGGAAGGCCAAGGATGCAAGGACTAGATCGATGGCGTTTTCGTTGTCTCGGGCGCTGGTGCCACTGACCTCGCGCCTGCCTGTGCGCTGGACGCGGTGGATCGAACCCGCGCGCCTGCCGCCGCCCTATCGCGGGCCGGTTGCGGCGCAACTGGTGCAGGAAGAGACTTTCCTGAGGAACCGCGCGCAGGTCGAGCGGCGGCTGCCGGATATTCTGGGCCGGGCTTTGGCGCGGATCTGGATTGATCCGGGCTTTCGCATCCGCTTTGGCGATGATCCCAAGGGAACCCTTGCCGATTACGGGGTGCATCTGCCCGAAACGATCGAGGTGGAATTCGAGACCGCCGGACTGCGGCGGCCGCAGGTGGTTGTCTATGAACAGCTGGGCGCGCGCGACAAGCGGCGGCGGCTTTTGTATCTGCAACTGGTCATGGTGGCGGGTCGGTGATGCGCGGGCTTGTGACTGCGGTGTTTTGGGTGGCTTGCACGGGCATGGCTGCGGCGAATGTGGCCGAACCTGTGCAGGACTCTGCTCCGCAGGCTGTCTCTGGCGGCTTTGGCCCGACATTCGGGGAGGCGGTTGCGGCCTATCGCGCGGGCGATGCAGGGGCGGCCTTCGCGCAATTTCTGATCCTTGCGCGGCAGGATATGCCGCAGGCGCAGTTCAATCTGGCGTTGCTTTTCCGGGCGGGCGAGGGTGTGCCGCAGAACCGGCGCGAGGCGCTGTACTGGGCATGGCGGGCGCGGGTCGGCGGGTTGCCGCAGGCCGGAGTGCTGGTGGCCGATCTGGCCCCGACCGTCGATCCCGATCAGCGCGGCGGGCTGGCCGACCGGCTGCTGGCCGATCTTGCCCCCGCGCGCAATGCCGCAGATGGGCGGATGATCGCGGCCTCGGCCCTGATCGAGGCCGAGTTGCGCCCCGAACCGGACGCGGTGCAGGTCTATGTGTGGTATTCGATTGCCGCAGCCCTGTCTGCTGCGGGGGCTGCCACGGCACGGGATGCAAGCTTTGCAGCCCTTTCCTCCGAAGATCAGGCCGGTGCCGAGGATACCGCCCTGCAAGGGTTTCAGGCGTGGTGCGCGGATGTCACCGTGCCGGTTGCCGCCTGCGATGCGGTGGTGGATTAGAAAGGCCCGATCCCGTTGCCGGTTTCGGGCCTTTGCCTTGCGGTCGGTCCTGAGCAGGTCAGTTGTGGCGGAACAGCGCGATGGTGCGGGCAGCGTCTTCGGAGAGGCCGGTGTTGGCGGCCACTTCGGCGGGGCTTTGGCCGGTGCGGGCAAGGTTGATCGCAGTTTCGATCATCCGCTCGCCCGTCAGCCATTCCACATCGGCCTTGAGCGCCATGACATCGGCGCCGATGGCGGCCAGCGATTGCGACATCGCTTCGGCTTGCTGCATCATGCCCAGCTCGATCCGTGACAGGGCGGCGTCGGGCAGGCCGGTGCCATGATCCGGCGTAGCGGCGGTGCGTGCGCGCAGATCGCGCATCATCAGCACAAGGCCGCTGCCGGTGGTTGCCAGACCAAGGACGACAATGGCAATCAGCGCCAGCATAGCGGTATCGGAAAACATGCCAAAGCACTCCTGAGTGTGGTGATCGTGGGGCGATTTGGCAGCCCGCAGCGGTCAGTTGACGGTTTCGTGCCAGGCCTGAAGCATGGCGTCCTTGATGGCATCGACGTTGATCGGGTAATTCCCGCTGGCGATGGCCTGTTTGATCTTGCCGACCTGCGCCGTATCGATGGGCGGGCCAAGTTTGAGTTCGGCAGGCAGATCAAGTGCGTTGGCGCTGATCGACAGCACGTCGCCGCCTGCGCCCTTGCTTGGCTGCGGGCGCGCGGTGGCAGCGGTCTGCGCCACTGACGCCCCGTTTGCACCCGCGCCTGCCGCGATGCCCGTGGGGGCGGCGGTTCTGATCTTGCCTCCAAGGGAGCTGACTGAGTCGACCATGTTGAGACCTCCGTTTGCATCATGTAACGGCAGATCTTCAATTTATGTTAGGCTGGACGGTGACGATCTGCGGACCGGCAACGATGGCCCGCATGTCGCGCAGGCTGGACAGGTTGCGAACCAGAACCACATCGCCGATTTCCCCGTCTTGCAGCGCGATCCCTGCCATGCCGACAGCTATGCCGCCGGATTGAGCGGTGATGGCGACAGGGCCGTCCTTGCGGACCAGATAATCGGGCGCAAGGTGGCGCGGTTGCAGGCTTTGGCCTTGCCCGAGATTGGTTTTCAGCACCCGACCGACCAAAGCCGCAGGGTCGCTGTAAACGGTGTCGGTGCCAAGGCCTGCCACATCGGCCAGAACCAGATCGCCGGCCTGCAGGGTAGTGCCTTTGGCCAGAGGATGGGTTAGCACCACGGCGGGGCGGGTGGTGGCGTCGGCTGTCGCACCATCCTTGCGCGTCCAGCCCGCCTTGGAGGCTTGCAGGCGCAGCGCACGCACCCAATGCGGGGCGGTGCAGGTCAGATCGACGGTGGACCAGTCCCCGTTATGCGCCGTCACGACCGGAACGGTGGTGCAGGCCGGATAGGCGCGCAGCGGGGCATCGACCCCTTCGGCGGGTTGGCCAGCGGCCCGAAGGGCTGCTGTCACCAGCCGTTGCACCTCGGCCCCGGAAACGCCGGTGGTGTAGTCGGGCGCGGAAAGTGCCGGAGTGGCAAACGCCATCCCAAGGGTCACTCCCAGCCATGCCATCGGTTTCGCCATCATCATTGTTCCAGTCGCAACCCTGTTCACATCCCGAATTGCAAGAAGCGTGCCGGTCACGATCCGTTGCCATCGGTTTGCACAAATCGCACGGGGCGACCTGCGAAGGAGCGCGGCGACAGCGTCGGGTCCAGCGGGCGCAGCCTGGCCGAGCGGTTGGACAGATCAACCACCTCAAGCAGTTGGGTGCTGGCGTCGGCATCGGCGGTAAAGGCGATGCTGCCCGCCGTCAGGCCATTGGCGCGGCCCACCGGCACCGTAATCACCCCGCCCGAAAGGGCCAGCCGCGCCACCACCGGCGCACAGGAGGCGCGGGTCAGCAGATCCTCCATCTGCGCCTTCAGCCCCTTGGTCAGCTTGGCCGTCAGGTGCAGGCGGTCTTTGGTGACAAGCGGAGTCAGGCTGCCGAACACCACATTCGAGGGCAGCGCCACATCGCGGGCAAAATTTGCCGTGATCCGGTTGCCCAGATGCCCGACCAGATCAAGGCGGATTTCCATGCGGATCGCCGATCCGGTGGCGGTCGGCTCCATCCCGATCCGCAGCGTGGGGGCATAGGCATATTCGCCCTCGCCAAGCCGGTTCGAGCCGCGGGTCAGCGCGGCATAGTCAAAGGCATCCTCGGCAGCGCTGCCCGAAACGGGCATCGCGCGGTCCGAGACGCGTTGCAGCCGGACCTGCGGGTTTTCAGACAGTTGCTCCAGCAGATCGTTTACCAGGCTTTGCGCCATCTGTTCGGTCCATGCAGGGGCTTGCGGGGCCACTCGGATTTCGGCCGGATAGGCGGTGACCAGCAGGGTTTGCCGCGCAAGGCAACCATCGGCCTGCGCCACGCCAATCTTGGCGCGGATGGTCACGCGCCATTCGTCGCCGGTTTGGGTTTCCGACAGGATTTTCAGACCCAGCACCCGCCCGACGGGGCGCACTATGGCCACATCAGAGGTGATGACGCTTTTGCTCATGGCGGTGTGGCCGGAAACTTCCGCCCCGCCTGCCAAAGCTGCGGCATAGACCGCATCGGCCAGCGCACGGCGGCGGGCCGAGCCTGCATCCTCGGCCCCCGACTGGATCGCGGACCCCGTGACATCGACCATCACCGAAGGCGCGGCCATTGCCATCGCAGGCAGCATCAGGGCAAGGATCAGGCGCATCATGGTCAGACCTGCCCCCGCAGCGCGCGGACCAGATAGGCCAGAGTATCGGCGCTGATGGACAGGATCACCTCGTAGCTGTCGCTGCCGGTGGGCTGGATCGAGACGGTTTTCGCGCCGCGCAGGGTGCCATCGACCAGCGCCTGCAGGCTGTCGCTTTGCACGACGGCCTGCGACACCGTGGTTTCGGCCGTCAGGCGGATGCCGTGGATCTGTTCGACCAGATCGCGCATCGCGTCAAGCCGCGCGGCGCGCATCGCCATGAGACGCTTTTCGTTATGGGTCTTGCCGGGCTGGCCGGAAACCTGCGCGTAGCCGTGGCCGGTCAGGGCGGGGGTGCCTTGGTTGGCCACTTGCACCGGCGCATAGGGCTGTGCGGCTGCCATTGTCGCGGGTGTTGCGGCAGCGGGGGGAGGGTCCATCGCGTCGGCGGCATCAAGGCTATCCTTGGCGGCGGCCAGTTGCACGGTTTCGGCGCGGGCATCCAGCGGCAGGCTGTCAGAGGCGCTGCGCGGGCCTGACGCGCAGGCGGCCAGCACCAGCAGCAGGGCCGCGGCGGGGAAACGGGGAAGGGCGGTCACGGCGGATACTCCGGTTGGGACATCGGGGGCGGCAAGGATTTGACTGCTGCCTGCAAAGCCCGTGCCAGCCAGCCGGGCTGCGCTGCGAAAACCCGCATGTCAGACCGGTCGCAACGGTGCGTGGCAAGCACGCACCCTACCCCCGTGCCTGCGGGGCCTGTGCATCATCTTGGCCCAAATACTCCCGCCGGAGGCTTCCGTGGCTGGCGGCAGGAGCCTCCGGCGGGAGTATTTGGGCCAAGATGAAATCCAATGCGGTTGAAGTTGGTCGCAGGCTGCTGGGGGGGGCGGTCTGCTGGCACGGCTTTTGCAGGTCTTGTCCCGAGACTTGTCCGAAAGGCCGACAGATGCAGCACCAGACCAAGACCGAAACCCGAGAGGCCACCGCATGAGCAGCGCGCCGACGATGGGGTCATTGGGCCGTCAGGCTGGCGGGTTTGTGCTGCCTTTGGGGATTCTGGCCATGCTGGCCATGATGATCCTGCCGCTGCCGACTGTCCTTCTGGACATGTTCTTTGTCGGCAACATCCTGTTTTCCCTGCTGATCCTGATGGTGGCGCTGCACAGCTATCGCCCGCTGGATTTCTCGTCCTTTCCGTCGGTGCTGCTGTTCCTGACCATCCTGCGGCTGGCGCTGTCGGTAGCCTCGACCCGCATGGTGCTGGGTGATGGCCATACCGGCGAGGCGGCGGCGGGCAAGGTGATCGAGGCCTTCGGCAATGTGGTGATCGCAGGCAACTTTGTGGTCGGGCTGATCGTGTTCACCATTCTGGTCATCATCAACATGATCGTGATCACCAAGGGTGCGGGTCGTGTGTCGGAAGTTTCGGCGCGTTTTACGCTGGATGCCATGCCGGGCAAGCAGATGGCCATCGATGCCGATCTGAGCGCGGGGCTGATGTCGCCTGAAGACGCGAAAATCCGCCGCGCCGAAGTGGCTGCCGAGGCGGATTTCTACGGCTCGATGGATGGTGCGTCCAAGTTCGTGAAGGGCGACGCGATTGCGGGCATCCTTATTCTGGCGATCAACATCATCGGCGGGATTCTGATTGGCACGGTCCAGCACGGGCTGTCCTTTGCCGAGGCTGCCGAGACTTATGTGGTGCTGTCGGTTGGTGACGGTCTTGTGGCGCAGATCCCTGCGCTGCTGCTGTCGATTGCCACGGCTGTGATCGTGACGCGGTCCACCACCTCGTCCGATATGGGCGCGATGATCGGCAAGCAGTTGAACATCCAGCGGGCCTGGATTCCGGTGGCTGCCGTTCTGGCGATCATCGGCGTGGTGCCGGGGATGCCCAATGTGATGTTCCTGATTGCTGCGGCTGTTGCTGGGGCATTTGCGTGGATGGGGTCCAGTGCGGCCAAGGGCGGGGCCAAGGCGGCGAGCGGCCCTGCGCCTGCGGGGCAAAGCACCGGTGCCGTTGTGCCTCCGGCAGGGACCGACTCTTCGGCGGATACCGATCCGGGTGTGACGCCGGACGAGGTGACCGACCTTGCGCCATTGTCCTTGCAGATCGGCTATGGACTGATTTCGCTGGCGGGCGAGGGCGGCGGCGCGTTGGTGCAGCGTATCACCGGTGTGCGGCGCGAGGTGTCCAAGGCGATGGGCTTTGTGGTGCCGGGCGTGCGCATCCGTGACGATCTGGCCTTGCAGCCCAACCAATACCGCATCCGCATCGGCCAGACCATTGTGGCCGAGGACTCTATCCACCCCGAGCGCAAGCTGGCGATCCCCGGTGCGCGATCCACGCGCAAGCTGCGCGGGATCGAGGTGAAGGACCCAAGCTTTGGTCTGGATGCCGTCTGGATTCTGCCGCACCAGCAGGCCGAGGCAGAGGCCGATGATCAGGTCGTGGTTGAACCGGAATCGGTGATCGCCACCCATCTGGGGCAAATCCTGCAAAAGCATGCGGGCAGCCTGATCGGGCCGGACGAGGTGCAGGCGCTGCTGGATGCGCTGGGCAATGTGGCGCCGACCTTGGTCGCGTCGGTCGTGCCGAAACTGGTGCCGCTGCATGTGCTGACCTCGGTTCTGCGCGCCCTCTTGGCCGAACGTATCCCCGTGTCCGACATGCGCCGGATTCTGGAGGGGCTGGCCAATCTGGCGGGCAAGGGCCTGTCCGCGCAGGACATGGCCGAGGCGCTGCGCCCCACGCTGATCCCGTTGTTGTTCCAGCAATTGTTCCCGCTGTCGCAGGCGCTGCCTTTGATCACTTTGGAACCCGAGTTGGAACAGATCTTGCTTCGTGCTCGTAGACCCAACGCGGAAGACACGCTGATGATCGACACCAAGCTTGGAAATCTTGTGCTGACCGGCCTTGCCGCTGCCCAAGAGGATGCCATCGCCCAAGGCCGTCAGGCGATGGTGGTGGTGGCCGTGGGTCTGCGCCGTGCACTTGCCAACTATATCCGCCCGCATCTGCCCGATGTTCTGGTGCTTGGCCTGAACGAGCTGACCGAGACCCGCCGCGTCGAGGTGTTCCGCACCATCGGCGGCCCGGCCAGCCTGCCGCGCATGTCGCCTGCCGCTGGCAGCAAACCCGAAGCAAGGTAACCCATCATGTCCACGATCGTCGTCCGCGCGCCTGACAGCGCCCAAGCTATGGAAGAGGTTCTGCGCCGTCTGGGGGCCGATGCCTTTATCCTGTCCACGACGCAATCCAACGGGCAGGTGGAAATCCGCGCCACGTCCGAGGCCGCGCCGCGCCGTCCCGTGGTCACGGCCTTTGCCGATGCGCTGCGCGCCAAGGTGGATGCGCCCGCGCTGCCCGCACGGCTGCATATGCAGATGTCTGCGGCGGGCGGATTGGATCTGACTGCGCTGGAAGAACGCCTGCGCGAAGATTTCCTGCCCGATGTCTCGATGCCTCATCCGGTGGTCAATCCGGCGACGCGGCTGATCCTTGTGGGTCCGGCGGGCGGGGGCAAATCGATGCTGGCCGCGCGTCTGGCGGCGGCGATCATGCGGGCAGGACGGGGGCGGCGGCCACGGCTGATCCAGCCCTTGCAGGGCGCGCAACTGGCCGAGGACCGCCTGCGCGGATGGGCGCGGTTGATGGGTCTGCTGGTAGAGCGTCCGCAACTGGACGATCTGACCCGCAGCCCCGACTGGCTGCCCGATGACGAGGAATTCCCGCAGATCGTCGATATGTCCGATCTGCCCGATGTGACCCCCGACCAAGTGGCCGAACTGGCCGCGCCGCAGGGATCGCAAGTGATGCTGGTGCTGCCCTTGGGTCTAAGTGCGCGGCGGATTGCGGCGCTGGTGCGGCCTTGGGTCTGGCTTGGGCCGCACCTGTGCCTGACCCGTCTGGACGAGGCCGACCCTGCGCCGGAAGAGCTGGCCGCGCTGGTCGATCTTGGGTTGCCTCTTGGCCTGATTGCCGGAGGTGCGGGATTGCTGGATGCGCTGCACCGCCCCACCATCGCCGATCTGCGCCATTGGGCGGAAGGCTGGTGGCGTGATGCCGCTTTGGCCTCAATTCCGGCGGCCCCCGTTCCTGTGGCAAAGCCTGTCGGCCCTGCCCTGCCTGCTGCCGAAAAGCCCGCAAACCTGCTGCTTGATCCGGCTGCCATACTGGCCGCGCGCCTTGCGGCACCTGAATTCATGGATCGGGGGATTGCATGATGATGCACACACGCTCCTATGCCGCAATGGCCAGCACATCACCCGAACGGCTGGTGGCCGATCACCTTAATCTGGTCCGCAAGATTGCATGGCACACCCATGGCCGCGTCGGCCGCCGGATCGAGATCGAAGACCTGATGCAGGCCGGTTTCGTCGGGCTGGTCGATGCCAGCCACCGCTATGAACCCAAACCGGGGGTGACGTTCGGGGCCTATGCCGCGATCCGTATCCGGGGCGCGATGATCGACCATCTGCGCGCCAATTCCAGCCTGACGCGGGCCTCGATGGCGATGCAGCAGACGATCAGAACGACGACGCACAAGCTGGAGGGCAAGCTGATGCGCGCGCCCACGCCGCCGGAAATCGCCGAGGCGCTGGGCATGACGATGGCGGATTTTGAAGCCGCCAGTTCCGAGATTGCCGCCTCGCAGGTGCAATCGCTGGACGAGGTTTACACCGACACCTCGGGGTTGTTCGGCGATAACGGACCCGGTGTGGAAGAAAAGCTGATGGCGGGCGACCTGAAACGGCTTCTGCGCGAGGCGCTGACCCGCCTGCCGGAACGCGAGGCGCTGGTGTTGCAACTGTATTATGTCGAGGAACTGAACGTCTACGAAATCGCCGAAGTGCTGGATGTGACCACGGGGCGGGTTTCCCAGATCAAGAAAAGCGCAGTGGAAAAGCTGCAAAAGACCATCGCGGAATTGCAGGGCGAAAGCGTGGGTTAAGCCGCGCCGCATCCCTGCCTGAAACCGGAAAAGCCCGCCTTTGCGATCTGCAAAGGCGGGCTTCTTGAATCTTAGGTCGGCTGGCGCGCGGGGTCAGGCCGATTGAGCCATAAAGATCGGAACCACGGTCGCACCGGTTGCCAGCCGCCGCAGCCATGCACGCACGTCACCGTGAATTTGCGCTTCCAGCGCTGGCACCAGTTCCAGCAAGGCCGCATAGGCGGTTTCGCGGGGATGATCGGCAAAGCCAGCCTCGGGCGTCGGCAGGTTTTGCCATCCGGCAGCCCCTTCAAGGCGGCCTTGCAGACCTTCGGACGAGGGGCGGATCTGCCACCGCAGATCGTAAAGGCTGTAGACCCGTTCCTGTTGGTCGTCTTTCTGGCGCTCGTGGATCATATGGGTAAAGACGTAATCCTTGAGCGCGTCCTGTGTGGCCAGCATGATCTCGGTGGCGATTTCAGGCCAGCCGTCGGCCAGACCGACCGTCAATTCGGCCCAGTCACCGGCAGAGCCTGCGGCACGATAGGCAAGGCGGGTTTCATCCTCGGATTCCCCGATGTCATAGGTGGATTTGCCCAAGGACAGATTGGCAATGGCGCGGAAGGCGGTGGTATTGCCGACGGGCTGCATGGGCCGCGGTGCGGCTGCGACCGGCAGAAGTCCTTGCGGCAGCGGCAGGGCCGCCAAAAGCCCGATGCTGGCAAGGATATGGCCGGCCTCGGCTGTCAGGCGCAGGCCCGAAGGGTGCGGCATGGTTGCCCCGGCCCCGACAGGTTCGGCCAGACCGGCAATGCAAAGGCGGGTCGCTTCGACCGAAGTGGGGGTATGTCCTGCCACCAGCCGCAGGAAGCCTGTTACCACGCGTGACCCTGCTTCGGTGTCACGCTCGGACAGGGCTTCGATCAGGGACAGCATGCGGAGCGGCAAATCCTCGGCCTGATCCGCTTCGGCCACCAGACGCGCGGCGATCAGATGCGCGATCTGCATGATCTGCGACGACAGCGCCGCCGACAGAACATCGGGGCGAGCCTGATGCAGCAGGATGCGGCCAAGGTCGGTGCCATCAAGCGCCAGAACCGGCACGGCGGCCGACAAGGTGTCAGAACTGTGCAGCCGCAGCCCGTCGATGCGGTAGGGTGCAAAGGCGTCGGCGCGCGGCGCGGTATCGGCTGGTTCGACGTGCGACAGGACGCCCGCTTTGATCAGCGGCTCTGCCAGACCGGCCCAGGCACCGGGAAAAAGCACCAGTGCCAAGCTGTCGGCCTGCGTGATCATCCGTGCCAGATCGCAAAGCCGCTTGATGTCAAGAATCCGGGTGGTGAAGGATTGAGTGTTTCGGAGGTGTTTCATGCCCGGCTCCCAAGGGATGTGCGAATAAGGATCAATACGGCCACTTGGACCAAAGCTTTAGCCCGCCCGCGCCAAACGCTGCGTCACAAGCGCAACCTGCATGCGGCATGCAGGACAAAGAACCGGTGACAGCATGGCCGTTTGCTGGCCACGGCCTTTTGACAGGGCGACGGGCTTTGGAACCAAGGGTGGTCTGGCCGCCTTGATACAGGCAGTGCGCCCAAAAGCGCCCTGTCAGGCGGATGGAACCGGTATCCCAAACGGATAGGAGGTCAGACGAGGCCCATATCGCGGGCGATCACCACAGCTTGCGTGCGGTTTTGCGCGCCAAGCTTGCGGCAAATCGCGGTGACATGCATCTTGATCGTCGGCTCTGCCAACTTCAGTTCGTTGGCGATTTCCTTGTTCTGCTTGCCCTCGACCAGATAGGCCAGAACCGCCATTTCACGTTCGCTGATCTGGACGTTGCCAAAGGATTTCGGGCCTGACTGGCGGTCGCGCACCAGTTCAAGCGGCAAATACTGCTCGCCTGCGACCATAAAGCGGATGGCGTTGGCCAGACTGCGCGCTGCGGTGGATTTCAGCACGATGCCCGCCGCCCCCGCCGCCATGATCTCATCCACCATGCGCGGTGCGACCGATCCGGTCAGGATTGCCACCGGCTTGCCGCCATTGCCCTTGATCGCCCGTTTCAGCCCGGCGATACCATTCATGCCCGGCATGTTCAGATCCAGCAAAACCGCGTCAAACGGCCCTTTTTCCAGCAAGATCTCCATCGCGCTGTCAAGGGTCTTGGCGGTGTCGATTTCCATTTCGCCACGGCCACTTAGAAACAGCGCAAATATGTCGAGAACCATTTCATGGTCATCTGCCAGAAGCACCCGGATCGGTTGGTCGGACATAGTGTCAGCCTATCTTACGCCAAGGCTTTTGCGACCGACACGACGCCGAAACACAAAGGTGCCAATTTTCAAAATTCTAAATGCCTTACAATGGATTGGCTAGGCCAAATCAAAGTGCCGATCATTCCCGTTGTTCCTGCAGAATTGCTATCGAATTTGTAAGTCAATCTAAAGTATAGCTGAACGGCAGGCATCGCGGCTCTGGCCCCAAATGGGGATTGGAGCGTTGTTTTCCAGAGCTTTGTAACTTGCTGCGACAAAACGCGCATTGGCCTTAATCAGAGCGTGCTGCGGTTTGCGCCGGATCATCGCTGCTGTCCCAATCGCCGAAATCGACGGTAAAGGCGGCGGCTTTGGCGGGTGGGGATTCTGCGAAGGCATCGAAAGGATCAAATTCGATCGCGGGCGTGGCGGAATCCTGTGGTGGGTCAGCTTCGGCAGGCGCGCTGTCGTCCTCATCGCCAAACATGCTGAAATCCACTTTCAACGGGGCAGGTTTGGCGGGGGTATCTTCATCGCCGCCCATGGCTGCAAACAGCATCCTTGCCGCATCCTCAAGGCTGACGGTATTCACCACGCCTTTGGGCGGCTCGGGCAGTTCTGGGCGGGCAGGTTCAGCGGGAAGATCGGGGGACTCGGCCACTTCGGGGGCAGATACCGTCAAGCGCAATGCCATCCCGCCCATCACGGCCAGCCGCATCGCCAGAAGCCGTCGCCGCAGCGCGCTGCCGGTTGGTGCCACGCGATACTGCCGCCGCAGATGTTGCACCAGAAGGGCAGGCATTTGCGCGCCGCCATCAATCTCGATTGTCGCCAGCAACTGGCGCATGTGATCCACAAGTGCCGCCCGTGCGGGTTGGCGGCTTTCGGTCTTGGTCTTTTGCTTTCGCATCGAATTCTCTTTCGTCCGGTCCACTTGGCACAGGCCTTGCAATTCCCGGTCCAGATGCCCGTAAAAAATCGGGCGCTTGGAAGGAAAATGCGATGATCACTTCGATGCGCGAAGATCTGGGCCTGCATGCCGACGCGCTGATGCTGCGCGAGCGGCGCGGCGCGGTTCTGGCCTCCAACATCGCCAATGCGGCCACTCCGCATTTCAAGGCGCGCGACTTTGATTTTGCAGCCGAACTTGCCCGTGCGACGGGCGCGGGTGGCGGTCCGTCGCTGGCGGTGGCCGGTGCGGGCCACATTGCCGCGACCTCGCTTGAGGCGGGGCCGCAGGGGCTGGGCTACCGCGTGCCGGTGTCGCCGTCGCTGGATGGCAACACCGTCGAAATCGGGGTCGAGCAGGTACAATTCGCGGAAAATACCACGGATTACCAAGCCAGCCTGACCCTGCTGAACCGCCGCATCAGCGGCCTGATGACCGCAATCCGCGGAGAATAAGCCATGAGCGATCTGAACAACATCTTTGATGTCGGCGCGCGCGCACTTTCGGCGCAGATGGTGCGGCTGAACACCACCGCCTCGAACATTGCCAATGCGGGGTCGGTGTCTTCCACGCCGGAAGGCGCGTTCCGCCCGCTGCGTCCCGTGTTCGAGACCGTCTATGCCGAGGCTGCCGGCAACAGCGATCTGGCCACCACCGATGTGGCGGGGATCGTGGCGCTGGACCGCGCGCCCACCAAGCAATTCCGCCCCGGCGATCCCAATGCGGATGCCGACGGCTTTGTCTACCAGTCGACCGTCAATGTCGACGAAGAGATGGTCGAGATGACGGATGCCAGCCGTCAGTATCAGAACATCCTAGATTCCCTTTCGACGCTGCGAACCCTGATGTCGCGCACCCTTTCCATGGGTCAATGACCCTTTTGCCCGAGGCAGCCATGACGACTGTATCCGCTACCAATTCTGCCGCGCCTTCGACCGCGCCCTATACTCCGGCTGCTGCCAAGCAGTTTCTGGGGCAGGATGATTTCCTGAAACTGATGACCGCGCAGTTGAAAAACCAAGACCCGATGGCCCCGATGAACAACGCCGAGTTCATGGGGCAGATGGCGCAATTTTCGACCGTGCAGGGCATTGGCGAGGTGAATACCACGCTGGGCAATATCGATGGCGAGATGCGGAATTACCGCATTGCCACCGGCGCCACCATGCTGGGCCATCAGGTGCTGGTTCCCAGCACGATCACCCGCCCCGATGCCAATGGCAGCGTGGCCGGTGTGGTCGATCTGCCGGAATCGTCCGATTCCGTGGTGATCTCGTATTCCGACGCCGAAACGGGGCAGCTTTTGCACAGCGACGCGCTGGGCGCGCAACCGCCGGGTCTGCTGGGCTTTGGCTGGGATGCGATCCCCGAAGACATCCGCGCCGCCAACCGTCCGATTCAGGTGACGGTGCAGGCCAGCAACGCCGCAGGCACGCAGGATGTAGGCCCGCAGGTCTATGCCAAAGTCTATGCCGCACAGGCCGCCACCAGCGGCGGCGATCTGACCTTCCAGGTCGAAGACTACGGCGCGGTCAACGCGCTGGAAGTCGACGGCTTCCGCTAATTTCCCATTGCAGACCTAAGGAAACACCATGTCCATGAACGCCGCCCTCTCGGGCCTTGCCGCAGCGCAAGCCGATATTTCGACCATCTCGAACAACATCGCCAACGTTTCGACCATCGGCTTCCGTGGCAGTCGGGTCGAGTTTGCCGATGTCTACAACTCGTCGCCCTATACCACCTCGCGCACCACCATCGGTTCGGGGACGCAACTCGTGCGGGTTGCGCAGAACTTCGGGCAGGGCAACATCGTCACCACCGGCAATCGCCTTGATCTTGCCATCGAAGGGCAGGGCTTTTTCGCGGTGCAATCGGGGGCCAGCACGGCCAATGCGCCTGCCGATCTGCATTTCACCCGCGCCGGTGCCTTCGAGATGAACGCCAAGGGTAATATCGTGAATGCCAGCGGCGAGACGCTGCTGGGCTGGCCGGTCGCGGCCAACGGGGCGGCGCTGAACGGCACCTTTGGCGCGGCGCAACCGATCAACCTGCCGCAGACCATGGGAACGGCCGAGCGCACGACAGAGGTGCAGATGGGGCTGCATTTCCCTGTCGATACGGCCGGTGATCTGCAACAGGATGCCGTTCCGCCCACCGCCGCCTTTGATCCCAACGCTCCTGCGACCTATGCGTTTTCGTCGCCGATGCCGGTGCGCGATGCCAACGGGGTGGCACAATCTGCCAAGGTCTATTTCGTCAAGACAGCCGAGCCGGATGCCACATCGACCACAACGACCTACGAGGCGCATGTGATCGTGAACGGGGTCGAGCAGACAGCGGCCCCCGCCGCCACGCTGAACTTTGATGAAAATGGCGTGATGGACCCTGCTGCCACGGCCTTTACCTTCGGGGCCGGAGCCTTGGCAATGTCGGTGGACATGGCAGGTTCGCAACTGTCGGCGGGGCGTTTCACGGTGGCTTCGGCCTCGGACAATGGCAAGGGGCTGTCGTCGCTGTCGTCGCTGTCGATCGACCAGACCGGCACGATCTGGGCGACCTATGGTGCCGAAGACCGTGTGGCTATGGGCAAGGTGATGCTGGCCAGCTTTTCGAACCCGTCGGGGCTGCGGGTGCTGGGCAATTCCAGCTTTGCCGCAACTGCCGATTCCGGTTCTGCCATTGTGGGCGAGCCGTCGTCGCAGGGCTTTGGCATGCTGCGGTCGGGCGCACTGGAATCCGCAAACGTCGATCTGACCGAGCAGTTGGTGGATCTGATCGCGGCGCAGCGCAACTATCAGGCTTCGGCCAAGGCGCTGGAAACCTCGAAAACCATGATGGATTCCATCATGAACATCCGCGGCTGATAACCCGACAGACCAAGGAGGGCCGTTATGGACCGCATGATCTTTACTGCCCTCAATGGTTTGGGCAACCTGCGCGACGCGCAAAGCGTGTCGGCACAGAACCTGTCGAACCAGAACGTGCCGGGGTTCCGGCGCGATCTGGTCAACGCGGGTCCGACCAAATTCCTGACCGAGCTGAACAGTCTGACCGGTCGCGCCTTCCAGACCGATACCGAAAGCCATCGCTTTTCCAATGCCGCAGGGTTCATGGACCAGACCGGCGAGATGATGGACGTGGCCATCGAGGACGATGGCTATTTCTATATCGAAACCCCCGGCGGCACGCCTGCACTGTCGCGGCGTGGCGATATGCGGGTGGACGCGACCGGCCTTCTGACCGATGGCGCGGGCAATCCGATGCTTGACAGCGCGCAGGCGCAGATCGTGATCCCGCCGTTCCAGTCGATGACGATTGATGACGTGGGCCAGATCGTGATCGAACCGATGGGTGGTGCAGCAGGCGAAACCGAGGTGGTGGGCGTGCTGGCCACGGTGAAACCCGACGCAGGCACCACGCTGCAAAAATCCGACGACGGCCATATCCGGCTGCCCGACGGCAAGGTGCCGGCCCCCAATCAGGGCGCGCGGGTGGTGCAGGGCGTGCTGGAGCGCAGCAACGTCAACACCACCGAAGAACTGATCGCCTCGATCGAATTGCAGCGCAGTTTCGAGGTCAACCTGCGCCTGATCACCGCCGCCCGCGATATGGACGAGGCGGGCGCATCCCTGATGCGGATGCCCGAGGGTTAAGCCACCCTTGGCCTGACTTTGCGTTCTTGATCCCACGGCGGCGTCCCCCGCTGCGCTTTGCCCTGCGCCCTGCCGCGCCGCATCTGCGGGCGGCCAACTGCATTTGTCGGCAGTTGGCACGCTCCTTGCAAAACATTGCCCAAGGACCGCGACCAATGGAGCCGCCGCATGACCACCAATTCGCTATACGTCGCCATGACGGGGCTGAACGCCCAGAATACCCGTATGCAGGTTATCTCGAACAACCTTGCCAACGTGAACACCACCGGTTTCAAGCGCGACCGCGCGAACTTTGAAACGCTGCTGTATCAGACCGTCCGCCCCGGTGGCGCGCAGACGTCCGAAGGCACGCAGCTTACGTCCTCGTTAACGCTTGGAACGGGGGTTCGGGTGGTTTCCACCGACAAGATGTATTCCCAAGGCAGCTTGACCAATACCGAAAACGCGCTGGACATGGCCGTGGACGGGCAGGGCTTCTTTCAGGTTTTGATGCCCGATGGCCGTGTGGGCTATACCCGCGACGGTGCATTTTCGCGCGGGCCGGACGGGGTGCTGACCACCGCCAGCGGCTATGTGGTGCAGCCCGAAATCACCATTCCCGAGGACGCGACGCAAATCACCGTGGCCGCAGATGGCATCATCTCGGTGCAGGTGCCGGGTCAGGTCGAGGCACAAGAGGTCGGCCAGTTGACGCTGGCGAACTTTGTCAACCCGCGCGGGCTGCAGCCCTTGGGCGAAAACTTCATGGTCGAAACCCCCGCCAGCGGCCCGCCCACCGTGACCGCAGGGCTTGAGGCCGGAGCTGGCCGGATCGTGCAAGGATCGCTTGAGGCGTCGAACGTGAACGTCGTGCAGGAACTGGTCGCCATGATCGAGACCCAGCGCGCCTACGAGATCAACTCCAAGGCCATCTCTGCCTCGGACCAGATGATGCAATTCCTCTCAAACAAACTGTGATCGCCATGACATTTGCCTCCCTTTCCCACGCTCTTTCGTTCCGCACCGCTGGCCTTGCCGCGATGCTGCTTCTGGCCGCCTGTTCCACGCAGGTGCAGGACGCAGCCTCCGCCGCCTACGAGCCGGTATTTCCCGTCGAGGACCCGTCGCTGATGGCGCGCGAACCTACGGGATCGATCTACACCGCCGGCTCGCGCGGGCTGTTCGCCAATGACCGCCGTGCGGCCAGTGTGGGCGACATTCTGACGGTGCAATTCACCGAACGGATGACCGCGACCAAATCGCAATCTGCCAGCGGGTCGAAATCGTCGGATTACTCGGTCGATCTGCCGGGTGCTGTGACGGGGACGTTTGACGATGCGCTGTTGTCGAACGGATCGGATCGCAGCTTCAAGGGGCAGGGGGCTGCGGCGCAGTCGAACTCGCTGAACGGGCGGCTGTCGGTGATCGTGGTGCGCGAGCTTCCGGGTGGCAACCTTGAGATTCTGGGGCAAAAGCAACTGACCCTGAACAACGGCAACGAATATATCCGGCTGCGCGGCATCGTGCGCCCCGAAGATATCAGCGCCGACAACGTGATCCTGTCGGATCGCATCGCCGCCGCCGACATCCGCTATGTGGGGGCAGGCGATGTGGCCGATACCGCAACGGTCGGCTGGCTGCACAAGCTGATGGCCACGGTGTCGCCGCTATGAAAACCCTGACCCTTCCCCGCAAGGCGGTTGCCCTGCTGGCCTTTGTCGCCGCGACGCTGGCCTGTGCGCCCGCCATGCAGGCGGACCGCCTGAAAGACATCGCCAGCATCGCCGGTGTGCGGTCGAACCCGCTGATCGGCTACGGTCTGGTGGTGGGCCTGTCCGGCACGGGGGACGGGTCTTCGACGCTGACGGGGCAATCGCTGCAATCCATGATCGCGCGGCTGGGCCTGTCGGTGGACGCAAATGGCTTGAACGCCAAGAACGCCGCCGCCGTGGTGGTGACCGCCGATCTGCCTGCCTTCATCAAGGAGGGTCAGGTCATCGACATCACCGTGTCCACCGTGGGCGCGGCCAAGTCGCTGAAGGGCGGCACCCTGCTGATGACGCCGCTGATGGGCGTGGATGGCGAGGTTTACGCCATCGGTCAGGGCAATCTGGTTGTGGGCGGCATGGGGGTTGAAGGTGCTGATGGCAGTTCCATCACCATCAACGTCCCCACCGTGGGCCGCGTGCCGCGCGGCGCAACGGTGGAGCGCACCGTGGAAAGCCCCTTTGCCGATATGGGCGAGATGATCGTCAACCTGAACCGCAACGATTTCGCCACGGCGTCCAATACCGCCAAAGCGGTGAACGCGCTGTTCGGCGAAGGCGTGGCGGTGGCCATCGACGGCACCTCGATCCGCGTGCGCGCGCCGCAAGATCCGGGGCAGCGCGTGACATTCGCGGGCCTTCTGGAAGAAATCGACGTGACGGTCGATGCCCCCGCCGCCAAGGTGGTGATCAACGCCCGCACCGGCACGATCGTGATCGGGGGCAATGTGAAAGTGTCTCCGGCGGCAGTCAGCCACGGGTCCTTGACCGTGCAGATCAATGAAAAGCCGCAGGTGACCCAAGGCAGCAATGTGGTTTCTGCCGATGGCACCACGACGGTAACACCCGCCGAGCCGGTGATCACACCGAACAGCGCCATCGCCGCCACCCAGACCGAAGCCAAGGCCTTTGTCTTTGATGCCGGTGTGTCGCTGGCCTCGCTGGTGGATGCGATCAACGCAGTGGGGGCGGCGCCCGGTGATCTGGTGGCTATTCTGGAAGCGTTGAAAGAAGCCGGTGCGCTGCGTGCCGAGCTGGTTGTGATCTAAGGACGCCCCGATGCAGATTTCGCCGCTGACCAACCCGATGACAGCCCTTGGCAAGACCGAGCCGCAAGAAGACCCCAAGCTGCGCGAGGCAGCCCAAGGCTTTGAATCGCTGTTCCTGACCACCCTGCTGAAAGGCGGGCGGGCGGGGTCTTTTGGCGACGAGATGACAGGTTCGCAGGCCGTCGACAGCACCCGCGACATGCTGGACATGACGCTGGCGCAATCGGGGGCGCGCAATTCCAACCTTGGCATCGCCGATGCCGTGGTGCGCCAGTTCGCGCCGCACAGCTATCGCAAAGGCTAAGACCAAATGACCGGCATGATCGACATCGCGCGCTCCAGCCTTTCGGCCTATCGCACGGCGCTTGGCACTGTGGGCGAGAATATCGCCAACGTGAACACCCAAGGCTATGTCAAGCGCGATGTCGTGCAGGTGGAAATGGCGGGGGCGCAGACCACGCCGACGACGATGGCCACTTTCGGTCAGGGCGTCACGGTCACCGATGTGCGCCGCGCCTTTGACGATCTGCTGGCCAACCGCCTGCGCAGCGCCACTGGCGATGTCAGTGCCGCCACCGCCCAGCTTTCAGCCGCCACTCAGGTGGAAAGTCTGATGATGCCCGGCACCGGCGGGGTGGATCAGGCCTTGACCAAGTTCTTTTCCGCCATCGGGGGCTTGCAGGCCTCGCCCGCGACGGGGGCGGTGCGCCGCACCGTGCTGGAAACCGGCGCGGCACTGGCAGGGGCGGTCAAAGATGTGGCGGCGGGCCTGTCGCGGCTGCGCGGCGATACCTTGGCGGCCACGGCGCTGACGGCAGGGCAGATCAATTCCGCACTGGCCGAACTGGCCGAGATCAACATCCGCCTGCCCGGCCTGAACGGTAGCCCCGGAGCGGCCAATCCCATCCTTGACGCGCGGGATCGCCTGCTGGATCAGCTTTCCGGTCTGGTCGGCATGACCTCCAGCCTTGACGGCTTTGGTCGTGCCAAGGTGGCCTTGGGCGATTCCGGCGCGGGGGCGG
The DNA here is from genome assembly GCA_001828855.1 of Rhodobacterales bacterium RIFCSPHIGHO2_02_FULL_62_130. Lineage (GTDB taxonomy): Bacteria > Pseudomonadota > Alphaproteobacteria > Rhodobacterales > Rhodobacteraceae > Cypionkella. Next base: position 134,932 of record MHZT01000035.1, read on the forward strand.
TGCTGCTGGACGGGGCGGGACCAGTGACGGTGACCGCGCTGGACGGTCAGCCGATGACGCTGAGCCTGATGCGGGGCGGAGTGTCGCAAGACTTCCTTCTTCCCGATGCAGGCACTTTGGGCGGTCAGGCCCGTGCTTTGGGTGCCATCGACGGCACCATCGCCGAGTTGGACAGCTTTGCCCGCCGCATCGCCGCCGATATGAACGCGGTGCATCGGTCTGGGCTGGATCAGACCGGTGCGGCTGGGGGCGATATGTTCCGGCTGCAAGGCTGGCAGGTGCAGGCGGCAGCGGTGAACCAAGGCTCTGCCCAGATCAACATCACGCCCACCTCGGATGCGCCCTATGCGGGCAAGATTGCGCTGACCTATGACGCCGCGGCAGGGGCATGGATGGCGCGCGATGCCGACACCGATGCCGCTTTGGGCAACGGGGCCACGCGGCTTTCGCTGCCGGGCATGACGATTGATCTGGCAGGCCAGCCCAGGAATGGCGACCGGCTGCTGCTTACCCCGCGCATCGGGGCCGCGTCGGATATGACCTTTATCCTGACCGAGACGACACAGCTTGCGGCGGCGGGTGGAACCGTTGTGGCTGCGGCTGCGGGGAATACGGGCAATGCCAGCCTGTCGATCGCGGCGCTGCCCTTGGCCGATCTTGGCCTGCCCGCGCTTGCGGCGGCTTTGCCTGCGGACGGGGCTTCTGCCTCGGCGATCAGTCTTTTGTCGGCGGGTGTGGTGGGGGTGATCCCTGCTGGAACCACTTCTTTCAATCTTGCCAGCCTTGGCCAGCAGGCGCTGCTGGATATTCCTCTGACGGCGGGTAATCTGGGCGCCGCGACCACGCTGACCCTGCCTTTCGCGGCGGGGGATGAAACCTTTGCGCTGCAACCGCTGCCGGCGGGGGCAGACAGCGTGGCGGGGCTGGCGGCGGCGCTGAACGCGGGGCAGATCCTGTCGGCCTCGGGGCAAAGTCTGGCGCAGTTGGGGGTGCAGGCTTCGGGGCAAGAGGGGCAGTTGACCTTTGCGCTGGGGACCGGAGCCTTTGGCGCGGGCGGCGGCATCACAGGGGGAGGGCTGGCCTTGGCAGGCCTTGCCAGCCCCGCGCAGGCGGCCGGTGGCACGCTGCAAATCTTCACACGCGAAGGCCGCCAGATCGCGGGCAGCCCGCTGGCTGCGGCAGAGGCCGCAAGCCTTCTGACCCAAGCCAACGGCTTTGCCAGCGGGGCGGTTTACCGCGCTGATTACCTGAACGGCGCAACGGGGACGGCCTATCGCGGGCTGTCGCTGGAGGCTCTGCAGGTTCCGGGCGCGCAAGTGCTGACCCTGCCCCCCGCCGCTGGTCCTGTGGCCTGGAGCGCGGCAGATGGCATCGCCCCTGCCGCCGTGGCGGCCCGCAGCCTGACGCTTGAGGCGCAGCCCGCAAGTCCGCTGGCGCTGCATCTGCCCGAAGGCAGCACTGCGGCAGGGGCCGCTGCCGCCCTGAACGCCGCCCGTCCCGGCCTGTCCGCCAAGGCCGAAACCGCGCTGGTGATGGCGGCCCCTGCCGACGGGGTGCTGCGCTTTGCGCTTGTTGGCAGCAACCTTGCTCCGGTCACGATTTCCGCAGATGTGGCGGGCGGGCGGATGGATGCGGTGGTGCAGGCGGTGAATGCCGCCACCGGTGCCACCGGCATCAGGGCCGAGCTGTCGCCGCAGGGGGATCGCATGCTGCTGGTGCAGGATGTGGGCGCGAATATTGCGATTTCGGGGTTGACCCATTCGGCGGCTGCATCTGTGTCGCTGACGCAGACCGATGCGGGCGGGCGGCCTTTGGCGGGGATGGCCCCCGTCATTTTGGGGGCGGGCGGGCCGGATAGCCTGCGCGCTACCGGCGTTGTCACCCTGCAAGCCGCAAGCGGTTTCAGCCTGACACCGCAAGGGGCCGACCGGATGGACAGTGCCGCCCTTGCCACGGCGGGCGGGCTGATTTCGGCCACATCTTCGGATACGGGAGCCACGCAGACGCTGCGCTTTGCCTTCGATCCGGCGATTGACGGCAAGGGCATCAGCGCCGATGGCACAACGCCGCTGGCCGGTCCCACGCGCTATAGCGTCACTTTGGGCGGCCAGAGCGTGGCCCTTGATCCGGCGGCTGTGGGCGTGACCGATGCGGCAGGCGTTGCGGCGGGCCTTGCCAGCCTGCTGCGGGCCGAAGGTCCGGTGGCGACGCTGACTGGTGGCCCTGTCGCCAGCCTGCCGAAAGACGGCACCAGCCTGTCGCTGCGGCTGGACGGACAGGATTACACGCTGCGGATGCAGTCGGGCGCGGTGGTGGTGGATGGTCCCGAAGCAGGGCGCATCAGTGCCAGCTTTGGTCCCGACAACCGCCTGCGGTTGACGACGGTTGATGGCGTGACCGATGGTGCGGCGTTGGCGCTGCCCGCCGGTTCGGCCACAGCGCTGGCGGGTTTTGGCTTTGGCGCAACGGCAGCCCCGCAATCCACCCTGACAGGGCGTCCGCAAACCGCGGCCGATCTGCCGGCGGGCGGTGTGGTGCTGCATGTCAGCCTTGGCGGTGTGTCGCATGATATTTCGGTGCAAGCGGCAGGCGGGATGATCACCGCCACCGCCCCCGCAGGTTTCGCGGGGCAGGTCAGCGTTGATCCGGCCACGGGCGCGCTGCAATTGACCGCCCCCACCAGCGCGGGTGCTTTGGTGATCGAAGCTCCGGGTGGGGCGGGGATGGCCGCGATGGGCGCGACGGTTGCCGTCACCGATGGCGCATTGGTGCTGCGCGCGACCGATGGCGGGCCTGTGCAGATGGCGGTGGATGCCACCTCGCTGGCCAGCCAGCGGCTTGCGCTGACCGATCTTCCCCCTGAAGATCTGATCGTGGTGATGTCGGGCGCGGGGGCGCTGCGGATGACCGGCAGTCTGACAGCGGGTCCGGCCCCGGTGGCGGCACCTTCGCTGACGCTGCGGATGGCGGATGCGGCCTCGGGCGCGGTCGAGATGCTGGACAGCAAGACCGGCCAATCCATCGGCACCCGCTATCTGGACGCCTCGGGCAGCGCGGAAATTGGCGGCTATGCCGTCAGCATCAAAGGCGCTGCGGCCACGGGTGACAGCTTTACCCTTGCGGCCAATACCAACGGCTTGGGCGATGCCCGCAACGCCGACCGTCTGCACGCGCTGCAATCGCGGGATGCGGCGACGGGCAAGGGTGGCTTTGCCGACATGCTGGCCTCGATCCAGTCTGGCACCGGTTCGCGCGTGTCGGCGGCTACCACGCGGCAAACCACTGCCGCCGCCTCGGAAGACGCGCTGAACCGCGCGCTGGCCGAGGTGGGGGCAGTTGATCTGGACGCCGAAGCCGCCAAACTGATCCAGTTGCAACAGGGCTACCAAGCCTCGGCCCAGATGCTGAGCATTGCCAAATCCCTGTTCGATACCCTTCTGCAAACGATGTGAGGACGCCATGACCATCGGAACCGCCCTGCTGGGCCGCATCGCCACCGGTAATTTCGAGAAACTGCGTAACGAGATCGGGGATTTGCAGGCCCGCATTTCCTCCGGCACCAATGATCCGCGCCCCTCGGCCGATCTGGCGCGGGCGGCGGAATTGTCGTCCCTGAAAGAGCGCCGCAGCGTGTTGTCGGATTATTCCGCCAGCGCCGAGTCTGCCTCGAACCGGCTGGCGCTGACGGATGTGACGCTGGCCGATATGAACGACATCGCGCGGCAGTTCCAAAGCATCGCCCTGCAAGCCGCCAATGACACCCAGACCGATGCGGGTCTGGACGGGTTGCGGTCGCAGGCGATGGCGCTGCGCTCGGCCCTGATGGCGGATGCCAATACGGTGGATTCGGCGGGGCAGGGGCTGTTTTCCGGCTTTGCCGCCGGTCCTGCGTTCAAAGACGGCGCGGCGGGGGCGGCCTATGCCGGAGACGGCGGCGTTTCCGTGGCGCGGCTGTCGGAAAGCGTGACGCTGCCCACGGGGCTGAACGGGGCCAAACTGCTGATGGCTGTGCCGACCAAGGACGGCCCGACCAGCATGTTCAAGATGGTGGATGATCTGATCGCCACGCTTGGGGCTGGACTACGAAGCATGAAACCCACCGCAACGGTGACGGGGCAGGCCGACCTGACCCTTGCCGCCGGACGCGAGCCGCAGGCGCTGGGCTTTACCCTGAAAGGGCCGACAGGATCGGTGCGGATCGACTCCACCATGCAGGCCGGCACCCCGTCGCTGGTGATCGATGCGATCAACGCGCAGGCCGCAGTGACAGGGGTTGCGGCCTCGCTTGCGCCGGATGGCAGCGGAATCAGACTGGCGGCTTCGGGCAGTATCACGCTGTCAGGGTTTGATAGCGGCACGGATGCCCGCGCGGCAGTGGCGGGCTTGCAGCCATTGGACAGTGCAGGCCAGCCCGCGGGCAGCCGCGCCGAAATCCGGCCCGAAACCCTGAGCGCGGATCGCATGGTTGCGGCCTTTGGCGATGCCACCAGCCATCTGGCAGGCCAGCGGGCCGAGGCGGGGGCGATTGCGGCACAGGTGGACCGGCAGAAAGAGGCGCTGTCCGCGCGCAGCCTGCAACTGGATACGGCGGTGTCGAACCTTGAGGATCTGGATGTGGCCAAGGCGATCACCCGCCTGCAAGACCTGCTGCTAAGCCAGCAGGCCGCGCAACAGACCTTTGTGAAAATCCAAAGCTCGAACCTGTTCGACTATATCCGCTGAAGGGACGCTTTGGCCTGTATCTTGCAACGGGCTTGGCATGACACCCCATGCCCCCCAAACCCTGCGCGCCTTGGCGCTTTTTCCTGCGGCTTTGACCGTGGCCGTGCTGTGGGCGCTGCCCCTGTTGGCCACCGAAATGGCCGCCGACGATCCGGATGCCAATGCCAGTTTTGACACTACCGCCACCCCGCAGACCGTTGATTGCGAGGCGCTTGCCATCGCGGCGGGGCGGGCCGAAGGGTTGCCCGAAGGCTTGCTGCCCGCGATTGCCCGTGTCGAGTCGGGGCGTGGCACCGGTGATGGCGGGCGACGTGCCTGGCCCTGGACGCTGAACGAAGGCGGGGACGGGTCATTCTATGCCGACAAGGCCACAGCGATGGAGCATCTGAATGCCGTCGTCGATGCTGGCACGACCAATGTCGATGTTGGCTGCATGCAGTTGAATTACAAATGGCACCATAAGGCGTTCCCCTCGCTTGAGGCGATGATGGACCCGGTGGCCAATACCGCCTATGCGGCGCGTTTCGTCAAGGAACTGTCGAAACAGGTCGGCAGCTTTGAAGAGGCGACCAAGGTTTATCACTCGTTCGATCCGGTCAGGGGGGCGAATTATCTGGAAAAGGTGATGTCGGCGCAGGCTGAACTGGGGCCTTTGCCGGATGTACTGCCCGATACTGCGCCCGACAGCCAAGTGGCGGTACTTGCCGCTGATCCCGGTGTCGTGAAGGGCATCCTGATGGTGGCGGGGGTGCCGTTGTTCGATCTGGCCAGCGCAGGGGCTGCGGCTATCGAGATCGGGTCACAGGCCGACAGTACCCCCAACAATGGCGAAGACCCCGACCTTCCGACACTGGTCTATGGCCCGCCTGCCCCGCCCGATGGCACGGGGCCGGATGTGTTCGATATTGCGCTGGCCCTGCCCGATACCTCGGTGCAATCGCAGCCCGCCCCGATTCTGCAAGAGGCCGATCTGGCCCCCGCCTTGCGGGAGCAATGGGCCGATGTCGAGGCGCTGCGCCGTGCGCTGTCCGATTCCGCCACGCCCTGAGCCGCCGTTTCGGGCTTGTGCTGCCCCATGCCGATGGCATAGGCAGATTTGCACAAACCCTTGCAAGAATTGCGGCCTTGGCGGGGATTTTGTCTGTTGACTCTGCCCGTCCGGTCAGTAAAAGGCGGGCTTCAAGGATTTCGCGGGGGACCGGCTCCCCCGATGCAGGAGAGACGACTATGGCCAAACCGGCGACGATCAAGATCCGTCTGAACTCGACGGCTGGCACCGGGCACTTCTATGTGACCAAAAAGAATGCCCGTACCATGACCGAAAAGATGACGGTCAAAAAGTACGATCCCGTCAAGCGGGAGCATGTCGAATACAAGGAAGGCAAGATCAAGTAAGATCTGCCTTGACCTTCGGTCTGCAACCGCGCCCCTTGGGCGCGGTTTTGCTTTTGGGGGTACGGATTTGGAAAAGAACCATTTCGAGCAGCACTATGTCGCGCGCGTGGGCTGGCTGCGTGCGGCGGTTCTGGGGGCCAATGACGGCATCGTGTCCACCGCTTCGCTGATCGTGGGGGTCGCTGCGGCCTCGGGGCGGGCCGAGGTGCTGGTAGCGGGCATTGCGGGGCTTGCGGCGGGGGCCTTGTCGATGGCGGCGGGGGAATATGTCTCGGTCAGCTCGCAGGCCGATACCGAAAGGGCCGATGTTGCCCGCGAGAAGGCCGAGATCAACGCCGATCCAGAAGAAGAATTGCGCGCGCTGGCGGGGATCTATGAACGCCGTGGCGTGCCAGCCGATCTGGCGCAGCAGGTGGCGGCAGCACTGCATGAAAAGGACGCGCTTGGCGCGCATGTGCGCGACGAGTTGGGGATTTCCGAACATACCGAGGCCAAGCCCTTGGTGGCGGCAGGGGCGTCGGCGCTGACCTTTGCTGTCGGCGCGGCGCTGCCCTTGGCGACAGCGGCACTGGTGCCGGAGGCCACGATCACGCTTTGGGTGACAGGGCTGTCGCTGGCCTTCCTTGCGCTGCTGGGCGCGGTGGGGGCCAAGGCGGGTGGTGCCTCGGTCTGGCGCGGTGTGCTGCGGGTGACGTTCTGGGGGGCTGTGGCGATGGCGGTGACGGCGGTGGTCGGCAAGCTGTTCGGGGCTGTTGTCTGACGCAGGCAAAGGTGCGTGAGATCACGCACCCTACCCCCTGATTTCCAACTGGCAGATAGCAAAAAGGCCAGAGTTTCCTCTGGCCCTTTTGTCATTCTGTGCTGTGCAGATTATTCGCGGTTGCCCAGAAATTGCAGCAGGAACATGAACATGTTGATGAAGTCGAGGTAGAGGTTCAGCGCGCCCATGATAGCGGCCTTGCCCAACCACTCCTGATCGCCAGCCTGCGCGTGGGCGATATAGGTGGCCTTGATCGTCTGGGTGTCAAAGGCGGTCAGACCCGCGAAGACCAGAACGCCGATCACCGAAATCGCAAAGGCCAGTGCCGAGGAGGCAAGGAAGATGTTCACGATCGAGGCAACCAGAATGCCGATCAGACCCATCATCAGGAACGTCCCCATGCCCGACAGGTCGCGCTTGGTGGTGTAGCCATACAGCGACAGGCCCGCGAAGGCGATCGAGGTGACAAGGAAGGTCTGCGCGATCGAGGTGCTGGTGTAGACGGCGAAGATGAACGCCAGCGACAAGCCGACAGCCGCCGCATAGGCATAGAAGAACAGCTGCGCCGCAGCCACCGACAGGCGGTTGATCAGCGCGCCGAAAGCAAAGACCATCACCAGCGGCGCGAACATCACGACCCACTTCAGCGGGGTGCCGAAGATCGCCGCAACCATCGCGTCATTGGTGCCAACAGCCCAAGCTACAGCACCGGTCAACAGCATCGCCACGGACATAAGCCCGTAGACCTTGTTCATATGGGCGCGCAGCCCTTGGTCGATTTCGGCGGTCCGGGCGCCCGCTCCTACTGTCCGGATCGTCTGATAGTCAGCCATGGGAAGCCTCCGAGTTAATCTGACAGTGGCGCGAAGAATCCGCGCCACCTTATGCCGTCAATATCGGGGCTTGGCCTGCTGATTTCAAGGATTACCGGATGCGAAATCCCTAATCCCGAATGCAGGATAAATCTGCCTAGCGATGCCAGCCGCGCGGCACATCCCAGAGCGGGCGCGCAGCTTCGGCGCGGGCCTGTTCGGCGGTCAGTCCGATGTCGGCCAGACGGGTGGCGTCAAGGGTCAGAAGTTGCTTGCGTTGGTGCTTGGCAGTCAATCCAAGGCGCAGGCGCGCCATCAGATCAGCAAAAGTGCCGCTCGACTGCACGCGGGCAACGGCCAGCGTGGAGGTATGGAGCGAGGCGAACATAATTTTTCCTTTCGGGTTTCATCGGCGTCGGTGATGGGGCCGCTGTGGCGCATCACATCACTTGATCTGTTTACCCGAATCGGTGACATTAGAAAAATGAATGCTTTTGACGTCTGGAATCAGGATTTGTGATATGGCGCGGAATCTGGACCTGACCTCGCTGCGGTCTTTCGTGGCGATTGCCGATGCGGGCGGGGTGACGCGGGCCGCCGGTTTCCTGAACCTGACGCAATCGGCGGTGTCGATGCAGATCAAGCGGCTTGAGGATATGCTGGGGACCGAGCTGCTGGACCGGTCCGGCCGCAAAGTGGGCCTGACAGCGGCGGGCGAGCAGTTGTTAGGCTATGCCCGCCGGATGCTGGCGCTGAACGACGAGGTGTTTGGCCGCCTGACCCAATCGGCGCATGAGGGTGAGATCGTGCTGGGTGTGCCGCATGACATCGTTTACCCCGTCATCCCCGGCGTGCTGCAACGCTTTGCCAAGGATTACCCCAAGATGCGGGTGCGGCTGTTGTCCTCGTTTACCCGCGTCTTGCAGGCGCAATTCGCGCGGGGCGAATGCGATGTGATCCTGACCACCGAGGAAACCGTTGAACCCGGCGGTCAGACCTTGGTGGAATTGCCGCTGGTCTGGATCGGTGCGCCGGGCGGTGTGGCGTGGAAGGGAAGGCCCTTGCGGCTGGCCTATGAACACAACTGCATCTTCCGCCAAGGCGTGCAGGCGGCGCTGGATGAGGCGGGCATCGCGTGGGAGATCGCGGTGGACAGCGACAGCACCCGCACCGTCGAGGCCAGCGTCAGCGCCGATCTGGCCGTGCATACCGTGCTGGCCGGATCAGAGCCGCCTTACGTCGAGCGCATCGCCCATCACGGTGCCTTGCCGGAACTGGCGCGGATGAAGGTGAACCTTTACGTCGCAGATCCCGTTCACAGCCCCGCAGTCGAGGCTTTGGCCGAATTGATCCGCCGATCCTATGCGTCACGGGTCGAGGGACATGCAGCGGCGCGGGCCGCACGCTAGGGCAGGGTGATCACGACCTTGCCGGTCGAGGCGCGCGATTGCAGCAAGTCCAGCCCCTTGGGGAAATCCTGAAACGGAAGGACATGGCTGATATGTGGACGCAGGCCACCGCTTTCATACCAGCCGAACAGCGTCGCCAGCGAGTCGCGCAAGACCTGCGGGCGGAATTTCAGATAGCCGCCCCAGTAAAGCCCGATGACGGTCAGGTTCTTGACCAGCAACAGGTTGGCAGGAATCTGTGGCACGGTGCCGCTGGCGAAACCGATGGTCAGCAGGCGCCCTTCGGGACGACAGGCCCGCAAGGCCGCATCAAAGGCCGGACCGCCGACCGGATCGTATACCACATCCACCCCGCCGAGCGCCTTGAGCTGATCCTTCAGGTCGGGGGCATCGCTGTCGATCAGGTGATCGGCCCCTGCGGCGGCGGCGATCTGCAACTTGTCCGCGCCGCGCGCGCAGGCAATCACCCGCGCACCCATGCGCTTGCCGATCTCCACGGCGGTCAGGCCGACCCCGCCCGCCGCGCCGAATACCAGCAATGTCTCGCCCGGTTGCAGACGGGCCTTGTGATCGAGGGCCAGATGCGAGGTGCCATAGGCGATGGGAAAGGCGGCGGCTTCGGTCAGGCTCATGCTGTCTGGAATCGGCAGCAGGCTGTCGGCAGGCATGCAAGCCCGCTCGGCCAGACCGCCCGCTCCGGCAAAGGTCAGCACGCGGGTGCCGATGGCGGGACCATCCGTGTCGTGGCCAAGGCTTTCAACCACGCCGGCAAATTCCATTCCCGGTGTGAAGGGCAGGTCGGGACGCTCTTGGTATTGGCCCTTTGCCATCAAGAGGTCGGCGAAATTCAACCCGCAGGCCGCAACACGCACCACGGCCTGCCCCGAGGCCGGTGTCGGGTCCGGCAGCATCGCCAGTCGCGCGGGCTGCCCCAATGTCTCGATCGTCCACGCTTGCATGTCTGGCTTTTTCCTTGATGTCGCGGTGCTGATATTTGCGCGAAACTCTGGCGAATTTGACGCCAGACGCAAGCCCGAGCGGGCGGGATTTGCAAAATGCAATGAAACACACCCGGTATTGGCGCAAATTGCAATGCAAAATGGAAATAACCTATAAGGCGAGTTGCGCCAAATCCGCGACCCCATAGCGCGACAGCCGCGCCGGCCACGGATTTTCTTCATCACTTGTATAATTGGACATATCCAAAAAGACAGGTTTTTGGGCGATCTAAAGATATTCTGTGCAGAACTGAACTTCCGCTAAGATTGGCATGGAACTTGCTTGTAAAGGGCAGGGGACGAAAACCAGAAAACGGAGAGTCTTATGAAGCACCCAGTGGACGCCCATGTCGGCAAACGTATCCGGCATCGCCGTTGGATGGTTGGTATGACCCAGCAACAATTGGCCGACAAGGTCGGGATCAAGTTCCAGCAAATCCAGAAATACGAAACCGGTATGAACCGCGTCTCGGCGTCGCGCCTGTGGGATATTGCAGATGCTTTGGGGGTGACAATCTCGTTCTTCTTCGAGGGTCTGGTCGAAGGCACGCCTTCGGCGCAAACTGCGGGTGGCGATATGATGGCCGACAAAGAGGCGCTGGAACTGGTGCGGTCCTACTATGCGATCCCCGAAGCACAGCGTCGCCGCCTGTTCGATCTGGCCCGCGTTCTGAGCGAAGCGGCTTAGCTGCAAAATCTTGACCTGCCGCCCCCAAGCGTTTAGCGCGGACGGCAGGGCGATTTGCCCGTTTGAGGGGCAAAACCATGGCCAGACTGTCCGCGTCCGATGCACAGGATATCTTTGCCACCGCTGCAGAATTGGCCGATGCGGCCCGAGTGGCAACCTTGCAGCATTTCCGCAGCGACGGGCTGACCGCCGACAACAAGGAAGTCGCCCGCTTTGATCCGGTTACGGTGGCGGACCGCCTGTCGGAAGAACGGATGCGCGCGATCCTTGCGCGTCGGCGGCCACAAGACGGGATTCTGGGCGAGGAATTTGCGCCCGTGGCCGGAACCTCGGGGCTGACATGGGTGCTGGACCCGATTGATGGCACGCGCGGCTATCTGTCCGGCACGCCGACTTGGGGGGTGCTGATCTCGGTCCGCGATGCGGCAGGGCCGATCTATGGCATCATAGACCAACCCTATATTCAGGAACGCTTCGAGGGCGGTTTGGGGCGCGCCGAGGTAAACGGGCCGATGGGACACAAGGCGCTGGTCACGCGCGCGGCGCGGCCCTTGTCCGAGGCCATCTTGTTCACCACCTTTCCCGAGGTTGGCACGGCGGATGAGGGCGCCGCCTTTCGTCGTGTGGCCGCGCAGGCCAAACTGGTGCGGTACGGCACCGATTGCTATGCCTATGCGCTGATCGCGGCAGGGCAGATCGATCTGGTGATCGAGGCCGGATTGCAGGCCTATGACGTGCAGGCCCCGATTGCTGTGATCGAAGCGGCGGGGGGCATTGTGACGGATTGGCAGGGACGGCCTTGCCATGACGGCGGGCGTGTTCTGGCTGCGGCCAATGCGGCGATCCATGCCGAAGCCTTGGCGCTGCTGAACGGCTGACACGCGGAACGGTTGCAAAGGTGATCCGATTGCGGCGCGGTTTCTTGCGAAACTGCGCCATTGCTATTTTTTCAGAACGAAGAAAGGGGGCTTTCCGCCCCCTCGGCGCAAGGCGCCTCACCCCCGCGAGTATTTGGGCCAAGATGAAGGGGCTTGGCGGGGTTTTGGTGGTTTGGTAGGGTCTTGGGGCGCGAGTCCTTGATCCCCCTTCTGTCGCGCGGTTCCCGATCCACCGAAGGGGGTGGTGCAAAGGGGAACGCTATGGCTTCCGAATTTCTGATCCGCAATGCGGATGTTGTTGTGACCATGAATCGCGCGCGTCAAGAAATCGTGCGGGGCGATGTGTTGCTGCGGGGCGGGGTAATTGCGGCGGTGGGGCAGGGGTTGGCCACGACGGGGCGCGTGGTCGAGGCGCGGGGCTGCGTTGTGACGCCCGGTTTGGTGAACACGCATCATCATCTGTATCAGACCCTGACCCGCGCGGTGCCGGGGGGGCAGGATGCGCTTTTGTTCGGCTGGCTGAAGACGCTGTATCCGATCTGGTCCCGGTTCGGGCCGGAGGAGATGTTCGCCTCGGCGCAGGTGGGCTTGGCGGAGCTGGCGCTGTCGGGCTGCAGCTTGACCTCGGATCATCTCTATCTGTTCCCGAACGGGTCGCGGCTGGATGATACCATTGCCGCCGCGCGCGAGGTGGGCTTGCGGTTTCACCCCACCCGCGGCGCGATGAGCATCGGTGAAAGTGCTGGGGGGCTGCCGCCCGACAGTCTGGTGGAACGCGAGGCAGCAATTCTGGAGGACTGCATCCGCGTGGTCGACGCCCATCACGATGCATCCGAGGGCGCGATGGTGCGGGTTGGTCTTGCGCCCTGTTCGCCCTTTTCCGTGTCGCGCGATCTGATGCGTGACGCGGCGCTGTTGGCGCGGGACAAGGGCGTGATGCTGCACACCCATCTTGCCGAGAATGACGAGGATATCGCTTATTCTCTGGCCAAGTTCGGCTGCCGTCCGGGGCAATATGCCGAGGATCTGGGCTGGACCGGCGCGGATGTCTGGCACGCCCATTGCGTCAAGCTGGACGCGGGCGAGATTGATCTGTTCGCCCGCTCTGGCACGGGGGTGGCGCATTGCCCCTGTTCCAACTGCCGTTTGGGATCGGGCATCGCGCCTGTGCGGCAGATGCGGGATGCGGGGGTGAAGGTGGGCTTGGGTGTGGATGGATCGGCCAGCAACGATGCGGGCAACCTGATAGGCGAGGCGCGGCAGACGCTGTTGTTGCAGCGGGTGTCACGCGGGGCCGACGCCATGTCCGCGCGCGAGGCGCTGGAGATTGCCACTTTGGGCGGGGCGCACGTCTTGGGGCGGCAGGATTGCGGATCAATCGAGGTTGGCAAGCGCGCCGATATCGCGATCTGGGATGTTTCGGGGATCGAGGCTGCGGGATCGTGGGACGCGGTGGCCAGTCTGGTCCTCTGCGGTCCGACCCGCGTGCGCGACCTGTTTGTCGAAGGGCGCGCGGTGGTTTCGGGTGGGCAGATGGCCACGATTGATCTGCCCCGTGTGATCGAGGTTCAGAACCGTCTGGCGGCGCGTCTGGCCGGTTAGGCCTTGTTTTCCTTTACAGGCGGTTTTTTAGCGGCTATTTCGGCCGCATGATCGCACATGGCATCCTGTTCCAGCTGCCCCGACGCCGACGCTGACCCCAGCTTCGCGCCCGATCTGCCGTGGCCGCATGCCACATCCCCTCAATACACGTTGACCTTTGTGCCGGGCTTTGGCACCCCTATGGCTTCCTTGAAGGATAAAGCTGATGATTACGCCCGTTCTGCCGACCTATAACCGCGCTCCGATGGCCTTTGTGAAGGGCGAAGGCTCTTGGCTGACTGCCGAGGATGGCAGCCGATACCTTGATCTGGGTGCAGGGATTGCGGTGAACGCGCTGGGTCATGCCCATCCGGCCTTGGTGGCGGCGATCACCGAGCAGGCGGCAAAGCTGTGGCATGTGTCGAACCTGTACCGCATCCCCGAGCAGGAAAAGCTGGCCGAGATGCTGGTGGACAAGACCTTTGCTGACACCGTGTTCTTCACCAATTCCGGCACCGAGGCGGCGGAACTGGCGATCAAGATGGCGCGCAAATATCACTATGACAAAGACCGCGCCGACCGGATCGAGATCATCGCCTTTGAAGGCGCATTCCATGGCCGCTCTACCGGTGCGATTGCGGCGGCGGGATCGGAAAAGATGGTCAAGGGCTTTGGCCCGCTGATGCCCGGCTTCCGGCAGTTGAAATGGGGCGATCACGATGCTTTGCGCGCGGCCATCACCCCCAACACCTGCGCCGTCATCATCGAGCCTGTGCAGGGCGAAGGCGGCATCCGCTCGGTACCCGATCAATGCCTGAAAGGCCTGCGCGATCTGTGCGATGAAACCGGCACGCTGTTGATCTTTGACGAAGTGCAGTGCGGCATGGGCCGGACGGGCAAACTGTTCGCGCATGAATGGGCAGGCGTCAGCCCCGATATCATGATGGTCGCCAAGGGCATTGGTGGCGGCTTCCCGCTGGGTGCGGTTCTGGCGACGGAAAAGGCCGCCAGCGGCATGGTTGCGGGTACGCATGGTTCGACCTATGGCGGCAACCCTTTGGGCTGCGCCGTGGGGGCTGCGGTCATGGGCATTGTCTCGGATGACGCCTTTCTGGACGAGGTATCGCGCAAGGCCGCCCTGTTCCGGCAAGGGCTGGAAGGTCTGGTCGCCAGCCACCCGACGGTGTTCGAGGCGGTGCGCGGCCAAGGTCTGATCCTTGGCCTGAAATGCAAGGCATCGAACCTTGATGTGGTCAAAGCCGCCTACGCCGAACATCTGCTGACGGTCCCCGCCGCCGACAATGTGCTGCGCCTGCTGCCTGCACTGAACATCCCCGACACCGATATATCCGAGGCGCTGGCCCGTCTTGACCGCACCGCCGCACGGATCGAGGCGGCCTGATGCGTCTGTCCCCCGCCAGCGCCGAGGCTGAAACCCGCGCCTCCCGACGACTGCGTTAAGGTTCCGCTTCATCCTCTTCGCAGAAATATCCTGCGGGGGTCCGGGGGTGCAAAACCCCCGGCGGCCCGCCACCAAAGAGACGCTTTATGAAACACTTCCTCGATATCCATAAAACCGACGCCGCCGAATTGCGGGGCATGATCAACTCGGCCCACGCGATGAAGGCCGCACGCAACAACCGCCCCAAAGGCACGCCGGATGACGACCAGCCGCTTGCGGGCCGCATGGTGGCGCTGATCTTCGAAAAGCCCTCCACCCGCACCCGCGTGTCTTTCGATGTCGGTGTGCGCCAGATGGGCGGGCAGACCATGGTGCTGTCGGGCAAGGAAATGCAGCTCGGCCATGGCGAGACCATTGCCGACACCGCCCGCGTGCTGTCGCGTTACGTCGATCTGATCATGATCCGCACCTTCGAAGAGGCGACGCTGCTTGAAATGGCCGAGCACGCCACGGTTCCGGTGATCAACGGGCTGACCAACCGCACCCATCCCTGCCAGATCATGGCCGATGTGATGACCTACGAAGAACATCGCGGCCCGATCGCGGGCAAAAAGGTGGTCTGGGCGGGCGACGGCAACAATGTCGCCGCATCCTTTCTGCATGCGGCGGGGCAGTTCGGCTTTGACTTCACCTTCACGGGGCCGGAAACGCTGGACCCGGAACAGAAATTCGTCGATTTCGCCCGCTCCAAAGGCAGCACCGTTCTGATTGAACGCGATCCGGCCAAGGCCGTGCAGGGGGCCGATCTGGTGGTCACCGACACTTGGGTGTCGATGCACGATCCTGAATCAGCCAAGGAACGCCGCCACAACCAGTTGCGCGGCTATCAGGTGAACGAGGCGCTGATGGCCAAGGCCAAGCCCGACAGCCTGTTCATGCATTGCCTGCCCGCCCATCGCAACGACGAGGCCACCAGCGCCGTGATGGACGGCCCCCATTCGGTGATCTTTGACGAGGCCGAAAACCGCCTTCACGCGCAAAAGGCTGTGATGCGCTGGTGTTTGGGGGTTTGAGAGGGGGGGCAAAAACTTAACTCGCCCCTGATCCAATACTACCTCGGGCGGGGAAAGGCACTGCCTTTCCCCCTCCGGCAGGCGAACCCGTGCTGCAATACCGCATCACCTAGCGAAACATGGGCCAGCGCCTGCCCTGTCGGGCAAGAAGCCCCAGCCGCCAGAGGGCGGGCGCTGGCCGGTGGCTTTGGGCCACCGGCTTGTGAAAATCGTGGGCTTTCCGCGTGACCATCTGCGACTGCCTCGGTCATTGCCTGCGCCCCCCACTCCCCCCTTGCCTTGCACCTCAAAACGCGGCTTCCTGCGCTGACCCAACAGGCAGGATATCATGCACAGCCCCGTTCCCTTCTTCACCCACTCGCTGACTGCGCTTTCTTCCGTTCTGGACAAGGCCGAGGCCCATGCGACGGCCAAGAACATCAAGCCCGATGTCTTCCCGCAACTGCGCCTGATCGCTGACATGTTTCCGCTGTGGCGGCAGATCACCATCGCGACCGATCACGCCAAAGGTGCCTCGGCGCGGCTTGCGGGGCGTGAGGTGCCCAGCTTTGCCGATACCGAATCCACCATCCCCGAGTTGCAAGAGCGGATCACCAAGACGCTGGCCTTCATCGCCACCATCCCGCCCGAGGCCTATGCCGATGCCGAGGCGCGCATCATCACCGTCAAGGCCGGCCCACGCGAGCTGACCTTTCCGGCGATGCAATACTACCACAGCTTTGCGCTGCCGAATTTCTACTTCCACGCCACAACCGCCTATAACATCCTGCGCAGCAACGGGGTTTCGGTCGGCAAGGTCGATTTCCTTGGCGGCTAAGGGGCAGCTATGGCAACCGCACTTCTGGTGATCGACATGCAGATGGGGATGGCGCATCGGACGGCGCAGGGCCGCCCGCGCGCCAATCCGCAGGCGGAAAGCCATGTGGCAAACCTGTTGGCGCTGTTCCGTGCCAAGGGCCCGCCGGTGGTGCATGTGCTGCATGACGATCCCGATCCCGCCTCGCCCTTCCGGCGCGGGGCGGAAGGGGCCGAACCGATGCCCTGTGCGCAGCCGCAAGAGGGCGAGGCTGTGGTGTGGAAATCCACCTCGTCCGCCTTTGCGGGCACGGGGCTGGACGCGCTGCTGCGCCGCCGCGGCATTGACCGCCTTGTGCTGGTGGGGGCGGTTGCCGCCTTCTGCGTGACGTCGACCACGCGGGCGGGGTCTGATCTGGGGTTCCAGATCATCCTGCCCGGTGATGCGCTGATCGGCTTTGACATTCCCGCCCATGACGGCGGGCGGATTGATGCGGATACGGTGTTGCGCGTGACCCTATCCCTGCTGGGGGCAGATTTCGCGCAGCTTGTGAGCACCGATCAGGTTGCGGCAATGATCTAGGGCTGTGCTTTTCGCACCCCGTCAGCCGCCGCGACCCGCCCGGCCAATGCCGCAACCAGCACCAGCACCAGCGACAGCGCGGCATAGGTCCAGCGAAAGCCGATATGTTCCGCGACAAAGCCGATGCTGGAAGGGGCGACCAGAATGCCCGCATAGCCTACCATCGTCACAGTCGAAATTGCCGCCCCTGCCGCAAGCCCCTTATGGTTGCCCGCCGCCGAGAACAGGATCGGCACCATATTCGCCACACCAAGACCTGCCACACCAAAGCTGGCGATAGCCACAATATCATTCGGCGCAAGTGCGCCCCCCATCAGCCCCGCAGCCCCCACCAGCCCAGAAATCCGCAAGGTCCGCACCGCGCCAAACCGGTTTCGCACCCGATCTCCGGCAAAACGGACAATCGCCATCGCGCCTGCAAAGAAGGCAAAGGCCAGACCCGAGCGGAACAGATCCGAGCCAAGCTCCTGGCCAAGGTAGATCGCGGCCCAGTCCAGAACTGCCCCCTCCGGCACCATGGAAAACAAGGCCATAAAGCCCAGAATCCACAACGCGGCATCGCGGGGCAGGATATGCCCTTTCGGGGCAGGGGCCTTGTTTTCATTGGCGGCGTGGGCGGCATCCCTGATCAGGAACGGGATCGCCCCCAGCACAAGCGCCAAGGCGACCGCCGCCGCCAGCAAGGCTTGGGTGCCTGCACCGGAATGCGCGATGACATAGCTGCCCGCCGAGCCGCCGACAAAGCCGCCAAGGCTCCAGAACCCGTGGCTGGAGGACATGATCGCGCGGCCCAGACGGCGCTCTACCTCGACCGCATTGGCGTTCATCGCCACATCCATACAGCCGATCAGCGCGCCCATCAGCGCCATCGCAGGTGTCAGCAGCCACAGATTCGGCGCGAAAACCACCAGTGGCAGGGTCGGAATGGTGGCCAGAGCGAACAAGGACGCCACCTTGCGCGAACCGAAAGCCGCGATCAGCCGTCCGGCGAACAGCATCGCCCCCACCGCCCCCAGTCCCAGCGCAAGGATCAGCAAACCGAGTGCAGATTCGGTGATCTGATGGCGCGGCAGCAGCAGCGGGATCTGTGGCGCCCAAGCCCCCATCACAAAGCCGTTGGCCGTGAACATCGACGCAACCGCCCACCGCCCCCTCAGGGCCTCCCGTTCCCGTCCCGCCGTCATCCTTGCCCCCTTTGTTTGCGGTAACAGCTTTAGGCAGCCCGTCACCAAAGCGAAACCCCCAAGGCCCGCCCGCCGATGCACCTTTTGTTGCAACTGTTTCAAACCGCCGCCGGTCGCCCGCATCCGTCTGCCTTGATCGGGCCTTCAAATCATGGGTCTTGCGCTGCGAGGGCGGCAAGACGTCTCCAAAATGTCATCTTTCGCCGCAATGCGACCCAAAGATCGCCCGAAGCCTCCCTGACATTGTTTCCAAGGCGGAACCGAAAAGGGTCTTGGGCGATGGCAACGATCTATTCCGGCTTGGGCGGGCCGATGGGTTATGGAGAGGGCAGCTTTCGCGGCTCGCCCCTGACATCGGGCAATTACGATGACGGCTCGATCCGGGTGAATATCGGATCGGTGTTCGATGAGGGCGGCATCGATTTCTTCGGTGCGAAATACGAGTCGATCTATATCAACACCAACGGGCTGATCACCTTTGCCTCTGCCCAGACTTCTTACACACCCACCAGCCTTGCCGCGCTGAACTTTCCGGCGATTGCTGCCTTCTGGTCCGATGTGAACATCAGCTCTGGCTCTGCGACGGGGAACAATAATATCTACTGGGATCTTGATCCGGCCAATGACACGGTCACGATCACATGGCTGGCTGTAAGGCCCTACAGCGGGACGGGCAGCAATACGTTTCAGGTGCAACTGACCCATACCGGCGACGGCAATTTCGAGATCGAGTTTCTCTATCAGCAAATCCAGTGGACCAACGGCTTTAGCGGTGTGGCCCAGACCGGTTTTACCGATGGCGGCACGATCGATTATGTGCTGCCCGGCTCTGGCAACACGGCGGCGCTGCAGCAATACCCGACCACACCCCTTAGCCCCGGTGATCCGAATGGCATCTGGACGCAGCATTTCTGGAATGGCACTCCGGTTTGCTTTACCGAAGGCACTCTGATTTCGACACCCTCCGGCCCCTGTGCTGTTGAAAACCTGCGCGTCGGCGATCTGGTTGATACGCTGGACGACGGCCCGCAACCGCTGCGCTGGGTGGGCGGATGGCGGATGCTGGCGGCGGGGGACAGGCTGCCGATTTGTATCGACGTCGGTGCCTTGGGCAATCACCATGCGCTAAGGGTCTCGGGCCAGCATTTGCTGCTGGTCAGCGGTGCCGATTGCGAACTGCTGTTCGGAGAGCCAGAGGTGCTGGTTGCCGCCAAGGATTTGGTCGGGTTGTCGGGGATTACCGCCGATACAAAGCCCTGCTCCGTGGTGTATCACCATCTTTTGCTGGACCGGCATCAGGTGCTTTTGGCCAATGGCGCGGCTGCCGAAAGCCTGCACCCGGGGCCGATGGCTTTTGACAATCTGCCCGCGCCACTTTTGGCGCAGATGCAATCCAGCTTTCAGCCGGCAGAGTTGCAGCGCCTTGCGGCCCAACCTGCCGCCCGCCGTATCCTGCGCGGCAGCGAAGCCAAGGTCCTGCGCCATGCACGGCTTCGCAGGGCGGCGCGTCTGCGCGGGCCTGTCCTGCTCAACCTTGCGGCCTGATCAGGCACCAAACCGCCATTCGGTGATCTGCACCCGCGTTTCGCCTGCGGTCAGATCGATCGAGGGAAAGCCCGCTTGGTTCGGAGCATCCGGCCAGCCTTGGGTTTCGATGGCCACGCCCTCGAAGGCGCTGTGGCCGGGGCGCACAGCGTGGCGGCCATCGTAAACCTGCACGCCCGCTTCGGTGGTGGCGACTGTCATTTTAACGCCTGACGCACCCGTCAGCCATAAGACCTCCCGCAGCGGTTCGGGCGTGGTGCCAAGGCAATAGCAGTTGTCAAGATCGGGCTGGTGCGGAGCGATCACCTTGCCAGCACGGAAATCATGGTCACCCGCCGCCACCGGCAGGATCTGCCCCGTCGGGATGAAATCACTGTCGGTTGGCAGGTAGTGCGCTGCCGCGATCCGCAGGCGATGCCCCGCCCATCCTTCGGTGCCATCCAGATTCCAATAGCTGTGGTTGGCCGCGTTCCAGATCGTCGGCTTGTCACTGGTCACTGCCACTTCCATCCGCAGGGTCGCAGGGGCATGCAGGCTGAACCGCACCTCAACGCGGCGGTTGCCGGGAAACCCGCCCTCGCCATCGGCCAGATCAAGCGCCAGCACCGCCTGTGTCTCTGTCGCACTGACCAGATCCCAGACTTTCAGATGCGTGCCAGCCGCCCCCGAATGAAGGCAGTGTTGCCCGTTGAAGTTGGCCTCGAATCCGTGGATCACCCCCGCGACCGGTGCCTTCGCATCCGTCAGGCGGTTCACCACGGGCGCAATCAGCGATCCGTGATAGCGCATGTCGCCTTCGTAATCGGCCAACCGGTCCGAGCCTTGGGTCAGATCATACCCCACCCCCGCCAGCCGCACCGATTGCAGCACCGCGCCCCATGTCAGCACCGAAGCCGTCAGATCCCCCGCCCGCAATGTGATTTTCTGCACATCGCGCCCTGCAGCAGTTGTCCCGAAGGTCTCGATACCGGCCATGTCACTCTCCCTGTTCCACCGGGCAGAGTGACCATCCCCGCCCACAGGGTCAAGCGCTGTTCAGGCAGTCTGCAAGCGTTTGGGCCAACCCCCGCAGCAGCGTGGCATAGGCCGCCGGTCCGGCCTCGATGGTCGAGCCGACAGGATCAAGTGCGCCGCCCATCCGCGCCGTGCTGCCGCCCTGAACCTGTGTCAGCAGGGCCGGATCGTGCTGAGCCTCGGGGAACAGGCACACCACGCGCCCCCCTGCCACCTGCGCCTGCAATTCCTGCACATGCGCGGCGCCGGGGGCCGCTGCATCGCCTGCGGATAAAGCGCCCGCATAAGCCAGCCCGAAATGTGCGGTGAAATAGCCATAGGCATCATGTTGCGTGATGAAAGGGCGCGGCTTTGCACGGGCCAGACTGGCCGAGATTTCCCCATCCAGTGCCATGACCTGCGCCGCCGCCCGTGCCGCATTGCCCGCATAAACCGCCGCATGTTCAGGATCGCGCTGCGCCAGATCGGCGGCAATCACCTCCAACCAAGCAGCAGCGTTTTTCGGATCAAGCCAGGCATGCGGGTCCAGCCCGTCATGCACATGGGCGTCGTGATCGGCGTCGGATTCATTGGCATGGTCTGCCTCGTCATAGGACCGCAGCACCGGCGAGGCATCCAGCAGCGGCAGCGAGGCCGCCGCGCTGCCCTCAAGTGCGCGGTCCAGCCACGGCGTCAATTCACGCCCGACCCAGATCACCACATCGGCATAGGCGATGGATTGCATCTGGCTGGGACGCAGTTGGAAATCATGCTCGTCCGCGCCCTTTTCCAACAGCAGAACCGGCGCGCCCAGATCGCCCATCACATGCGACACCAGCGCATGCACCGGCGGAATATCCGTGACCACCGCAGGCACTTCGGCCATCAGGGGCAGGGGAAGTATCGCCAAGGGAAGGGATATGATATAACGCATCGGATGCCTCTTTCGCTGCGGGTCTGGATGGCATATGTATGTAATACTATAACAGGTCAAGAGGCGCCGATGGCCCAGATGCTCCATGATGATTGCCCCGGCTGTGCTGCGCCCGATCTGGCCTTTGCCCAGCACGACCACGCACATTGCGCCCATGATGCCCTTGCCCGCGCCGAGGCTTTGATCGCCGCGCGCGGCTTGCGTCTGACCCCCGTGCGCCGCCGCACGCTTGAGATATTGCTTGAGGCGCATCGGGCGATGGGGGCCTATGACATGCTGACCCGCCTTGCCGCCGAAGGCTTCGGTAATCAACCCCCCGTCGCCTATCGCGCGCTGGACTTCCTTGAAGAACAAGGGCTTGCCCATCGCATCCGGCGCCTGAACGCCTTCACCGCCTGCATGCACCCGGGCGAGGCCCATGCCCCCGCTTTTCTGATCTGCCGCGCCTGCGATACGGTGGCCGAAGCCCCTGCAACTCCCGTGCTGGCCGCCCTGACCAAAGCTGCCCGCCACAGCGGCTTTGTGATCGAACGCAGTAACATCGAGGCCTTGGGCCTCTGCCACACCTGCCAAGAGGCCGCCGCATGACCCTGCTGGCCGCGCAAAACCTGTCGGTCCGCTTTGGCGGGGCCGAGGTGCTGTCCGATGTATCGCTGACGGTGCATCCGGCTGAAATCGTGACGATTCTGGGTCCGAACGGATCGGGCAAATCTACCCTTCTGCGCGCGCTGCTGGGCATATTGCCATTGTCATCGGGGCAGGTGACGCGGGCGGCAGGTCTGCGCCTTGGCTATGTGCCGCAGAAACTGGCGATTGACCGGTCGATGCCGATGACGGTGCGGCGCTTTCTGTCGCTGCCCACCCGTGTCAGCAATGCCGAGGCGACGGCTGCCCTTGCTCGTGTCGGCCTGCCGGATGTCGAGGCGCGGCAGATGGCGGCCCTGTCGGGCGGGCAGTTCCAACGGGTGCTCTTGGCCCGCGCGCTGCTGTCCAAACCGCAACTGCTGATCCTTGACGAACCCACCCAAGGTCTCGACCAACCCGGAGAAGCCGCGTTTTACCGCCTGATCGAAGAGGTCCGCCGTGAAACCAAAGCAGCGATCCTGATGGTCAGCCATGACCTGCATGTCGTCATGGCCGCCAGTGACCGGGTGATCTGCCTGAACGGCCATATCTGCTGCGAAGGCACCCCGCGCGTGGTGTCGAATGCGCCGGAATACCGCGCGCTGTTCGGCCTTGGCACCCAAGGCGCGCTGGCACTTTACCAGCACCAGCATGATCATAGCCATGACCACGATCACGGCCACGGGCATGATCACGCCCATCCCCACAGCCATGACACAGACAGCCATACCCATGCTTGACGATTTCCTGATCCGCGCAGGCCTTGCAGGGCTTGGCCTTGCACTTGCCACCGGCCCTTTGGGCAGCTTTGTGATCTGGCGGCGCATGGCCTATTTCGGCGATGCCACCGCGCATGCGGCGATCCTTGGCGTGGCGCTTGCGCTG
The DNA here is from genome assembly GCA_001828855.1 of Rhodobacterales bacterium RIFCSPHIGHO2_02_FULL_62_130. GTDB lineage: Bacteria > Pseudomonadota > Alphaproteobacteria > Rhodobacterales > Rhodobacteraceae > Cypionkella. Next base: position 158,193 of record MHZT01000035.1, read on the forward strand.
GCCCTGCACCTGCCCATTGCCGCAGGGACGCTGATCGTGGCCCTGACCATGGCGCTGACAGTTTCAACCCTTGCCGCAAAGGGCTGGGCGATGGACACCACGCTGGGCGTGCTGGCCCATTCGGCGCTGGCCTTCGGCCTTGTCGCCATCTCATACGTACCAAGTGTACGGGCCGATCTGTCCAGCTATCTCTTCGGCGATGTTCTGGCAGTGACCAAAGCCGACCTCGGGCTGATCTGGGGGGGGGGCGCACTGGTTGTCGCCCTGCTGGCATGGCGCTGGCAGGCGCTGCTGACCGCGACCCTGAACGAAGATCTGGCCCATGCCTCTGGCCTGAACCCCGACCGTGAGCGCCTTGCCCTGACACTGGCTCTGGCCGTCGTTGTCGCGGTCGCGCTCAAGGTCGTGGGGGCCTTGCTGATCGCCGCCATGCTGATCATCCCTGCCGCCGCCGCCCGTGGCATTGCCCGCACCCCTGAATCGATGGCCGCCATCGCCATTGGTATCGGTGCGGCCGCATCCCTGATCGGCCTGCAACTCTCGCTGTGGCAAGACACGCCGGCAGGCCCTTCCATTGTCTCCGCAGCCGCCATCATCTTTGCCCTCGCCGCGATCTTTGGCCGGATCAGAAATTCCTGAAAATCCTCTTTGCAAAAATATCCTCGGGGGGATCACATTCGCTTGTGAATGTGATCGGGGGGCAGACAGCCCCCCGAAAAATTTTTCGCCGAAAAATTTTGGCACCCATCCATCGGAAATGCCGCTTTTCGCACCTCATGTCGTTTTTGTCACTCATGTGTCGGCCCGCCCTGACCACTCCCCCGCCGTTGCGGCGCATAAGGGTGCAAAATTCCCTGTGGAGTCGCGCCTCATGAAAACCCATGTCAAAGCTCTGGTCGTCGGCGGTGGTGCCGTCGGTAATGGCATCGCCTATCACCTTGCCAAAGCAGGCTGGGATACGATGCTGGTGGAACGCGACGAGCTGACCTCCGGCTCGACCTGGCACGCCGCCGGCCTGCTGCCGCTCTTCAACATGAGCTTTGCGACCACCCACATCCACAAATACTCGGTCGATTTCTACAAATCGCTCGAGGCTGAAACCGGCCTGAACGCAGGCTTCGCGGTGGTGGGCAACCTGCGCATGGCCCAGCGTCAGGAACGCATGGACGAATACATGCTTTATTCCTCGGTCGCGGAAACGGCAGGGGTTTACCACGAATTCCTGACGCCAAAGGAAATGAAAGACCGCTGGCCGCTGCTGCGTACCGATGATCTGGTCGGCGCGCTTTATCACCCGCAGGATGGCTACATTAACCCCGCCGACGTGACCCAAGCGATGGCCAAGGGCGCGCGCCAGCATGGTGCCACGATCGAGCGCAAGATTCAGGTCGACGGCTATCGCTGGACCGGTTCGGAATGGATCGTCTCCTGCACCCGCATGGTGGACAAGGGCGGCAATCTTGTGGCGTCCGAAGAAAAGTTCGAAATCCATGCCGAGCATGTGGTGACGGCCACCGGCAACCATGCCCAACGCACCGCGCGCCTTTTGGGGATCAAGATTCCGGCGATTCCGGTGGAACACCAGTTCATCGTGACCGAACCCGATCCGATGCTGCAGGAATACCGCAAGAACAACCCCGAGCACCCTGTCCTGCGCGACGCCGATGCCAAGTGGTATGTCCGCGAAGAGCGCGGCGGCTGGATTCTGGGGCCTTACGAAAAGGGCGCTCCGGCACGCTTCGAATACAACGTCCCCGACAGCTTCCGCGCCGACCTGTTCCCGCTGGACCTTGAGCGGATCGAAGCCGAATACATGTCGATGATCCACCGCCTGCCGTCGTCGGAAGTGGTTGGCCTGAAGGACGATTTCAACGGCCCGATCTGCTACACGCCCGATGGCAACCCGCTGGTCGGCCCCGTTCCGGGCCTTCGGAACATGTGGATTGCCGAAGGCTTCTCCTTCGGGATCACCGCTGCGGGTGGCACCGGCTATTACCTTGCCCAGATGATGGTGAACGGCGAGGCCGAGATCGACATGGCGTCGCTTGACCCGCGTCGCTATGGCAACTGGATGACCACCGAATACGCGGCCCGCAAGAACGAAGAGTGCTATGATCACGTCTTCATCCTGCACCACCCCGATGAAGAACGCGAAGCCTGCCGCCCGCTGCGCACCGCCCCCGTCTATGATCGCCAGAAGGCGCTTGGCGCGCAGTTCGGTCAGGTGAACGGCTGGGAGCGCCCGATCTACTACGGCCCGCTGAATGCGCCCGAAGATTTCGACCACAATTCCCGCAGCTTCCGTCGCGGCGGCTGGTGGCAATATGCGGTCGACGAGGCCAAGGCCATCCGCGAAACCGCCGGTCTGATCGACGCCACCGCCTTTACCAAGCATGTCGTCAAAGGACCCGGTGCGACCGCCTTCCTTGACTGGTTCACCTGCAACGCGCTGCCGAAAGTGGGCCGGATCAACCTGACCTATGCGCTGACGCCGGCTGGCACCACCCGCACCGAGTATACCATCGTGCGGAATGGCGAGAATGACTACTATCTGGTGTCGGCAGGCGCGTGGACGGCCTATGACGCCGACTATCTGCGGAAATGTGCCGAGGATATGGCCCCGAAATTCGGCTATATCGAAATCCATGACGTCACCACCCAATGGGGCGTGTTCGCCATCGCAGGGCCGAACAGCCGCAAGATTCTGGCGGAACTGATCAAGGACGCCGATCCTGCAACCGCGCTGTCGAACAAGCGGTTCCCGTGGCTCTCGGCGCGGAAGATCGAGTTGGGCATGTGCCCTGTGAACGCGATCCGTGTGGCCTATACCGGTGAACTTGGCTGGGAACTGCACCACCCGATCGAGATGCAGCGTTACCTGTGGGATCAACTGCTGAAGGCAGGCGAGAAACATGGGATGAAACTGGTCGGCGCACGGGCGCAGAACTGGTTGCGGCAGGAGAAATCCTATCGGGCGTTCGGGAACGAGTTGGGCCGCGACGCGACCCCGCTGGAAGCCGCGCTGGACCGCTTTGTCGATCTGTCCAAGGATTTCCAGGGCAAGCAGGCGATGCTGGACGTGGGCATCCGCAGCAAATGCGTGACCCTGCTGATCGACGGGCCTGCGGATACCGATCCGTGGGGCAAGGAGGCGCTGGTTCTGAACGGCGAGAAGATCGGGCGTTTGACCTCGGGCGGCTATTCGGTGGCCTTTGGCAAGCAGATCGGGATGGGTTATGTGCGGCCCGATCTGGCGGTGACGGGACAGAAGCTTCAGGTTCGGATGAACCGCGAGCTTTGGGATTGTGTGATCACCGAGGATAGCCCGTTTGATCCGAGCAACGCCCGCATCCGCATCGACGGGTAAGGCGAGAATAGGAAAGGTCCCAACTCGGGACCTTTTTTATGTGTTCGGAATCAAGATCTTGACTGTGCGCGTTAACGAATTTTTAACGGTTGAACCAAAAAGGGCGGCCCTGTTGGGCCGCCCTTTTCTTGTCTGGGGCAGGGATCAGTTCTGGCCGAAATCGTCGGCCATCACCTTGCCGTCGCCGTTGCGGTCCATCATGGCGATCCAGTCGGGGGTTTTGGCCATGAATTCTTCGCGGGTCACAAAGCCGTCGCCATCAGCATCGTTGAAGCCGCGCTGCATTCCGCCTTCTTCGCCACCCATCTGGCCGCCCATGCCAATGCCGTGACCTTTGCCCTTGCCTTTACCCATGCCCTGACCCGCACCAGCGCCTTGGCCCATGCCAGCGCCCATTTCTTCCTGCATCTGGGCCTGATCGGTGGCGCGCATTTCATCGAACAGGGCGTATTCTTCGGCAGACAGCTTGCCGTCTTCGTCGGCGTCAAACGAGGTGAACACATCGCCGCGTTTGGTCGTGGCTTCTTCCAGCGTTACGACGCCATCGCCATCCTGATCCCAGTTCGAGATGAAATGGGCGCCGTGTCCGCTGCCTTGGGCAAAGGCAGTTGCGGTGGACAGCAGCAGGGCGGCGGTTGCAAGTGTCAGTCGGGTCATGGGTTTTCCTTACATTCCAATATTAATATATAATGATACGGCTGGGCTGTCCGGTTCCGTCGCAAGAATTTCAGGAAATTCACGCGACGGGATTTTCAGCACGGCATCACGCTGCGGGTGCGGTCATCTCGTCCCATGCGGCAAGGGCGTGGGCGGCATACATCAGGGCAGGGCCGCCGCCCATCTGGATGCACATCGCCATGACCGAGCTGAGGTCTTCGCGGGTGGCTCCGGCGCGGATCAGGGCCTCGACGTGGAAATTCACGCAAGGCTCGCAACGCTGGGTGATGGCGATGGCCAGCGCCACATATTCACGCTCTTTCACCGAGAGCGTGCCTTCTTCTTTCGCGGCTTTGGACAGTTGCGCGAAGCCAGCAGCGGTTTCGGGAATCAGCTTGTTCATCACCCGCAATTCGGCGCGCATCTCGGCGGTTTTGGCTTTGTAGCTCATCTGGACACTCCTTCTTTGGGGGGAGTGTGTCAGCGTAGACGGTGGGGTGCCTTGATCTGGATCATACAAATTCAAATAACTGAATATGATTAGCGCCGCGCCACCAGCATCAGATTATTGGCGGGCATCGGCTGGGCGGTGGTGGTCAACCCGTAGGAGGCAAGGCGGGCGGTGACGCTGGCCAAGTCCTTGTAGCCTATGGCCGGATCTTGGGCCTGAAGGCTGGCATGAAAGGCAGCGTCACCGTCCGAGGTTGCAAGGCCATCGCGCAGGAAGGGACCGTAGATCAGCAGCACGCCGGATGGGGACAGGGCGCGGGCGGCCTGATCGAGCAGGGTTTCCACAGCGGGGGCAGGGATCAGGTGCAGCAGGTTCACGATCAGGATGGCGTCTTGGTTCGGCCAGTCGGCGGACCAGTCGGGGCGGGTGGCATCCAGCACCACGGGCGCGCGCAGGTTCGGGCCAGCGGTGGCGCGCCATGCGGTGATCGAGGCCAGATTGTCGGGGTTCACGTCTGTTGGCTGCCAGTCGATCTGCGGCAGGGCTGCGGAAAATTCGGCAGCGTGCTGGCCCGTTCCTGCGGCGATTTCCAGCAGACGGCCCTGCGGCGGAAGCTCGGTCCGCAGCATGGCCAAGATCGGCGCGGCATTGCGCGCAGCAGAGGGTGCGTGGCGGCGGCCATCGGGGGAGGTTTCGGCCCCGCTATCGGGCAGGCGGAGAGTCATCCGAAGCGGGCCGGTGACAGGGCTGCGATCAGATCGGCGGACAGCGCGGGGGCGGTGCCTGTCAGCAGATCGGCGGCAAGCTGGCTGGCCCCCGGCGCGGATTGAAAGCCGTAACCGCCTTGGCCTGCCAGCCAGAAGAAGGAGGGATCGCGGGCGTCGCGGCCAATCACCAGCACGCGGTCGGGCGAAAAGGTGCGAAGGCCGGCCCAGTTGGAAATCAGGCGTGTGACGGGTTCGGTCACCATTTCCTCATAGCGGGACAGGCCTTCGGCCAGCACCATATCGTCGGCCCAAGCGTCATGCGGGGCCATCGGGTGTTCCTCGGCGGGCGATACGATCAGCGCGCCTGCGTCGGGTTTGGCATACCATGTCTCGCCACAGCCGAACATCATCGGCCAGCCCGAAACATCATGGCCGCCGGGGGCGGGGATGCGGGCCATCGAGCGGCGGTTGGGCTGGAAGCCAAGCGGTTTGATGCCCGCCAAGGCTGCGACCTCATCAACCCAAGCGCCTGCCGCGTTGATCAGGGTGGCGGCGGTATAGCTGCCGGTGGCGGTGGTGACGCGCCAGCCTGCGCCATCCTTGGCAATGGTGGTGACGCGGGCATTGGTCAGGATTTGCGCGCCGTGGCTGCGGGCGGTTTTGGCGAAGCCTTGCAGCAGAAGATCGGTGTCGATGTCCCATGCGTGGGTGGCATGGGCGGCGTGAGTGACAATGGCGGGGTTCAGGATCGGCACGATGGCGCGGGCCTCGTCCATGCTGATGCGGTCCAGATGCATGGTGGCGATGTCATGGGCAAAGGCGTCGGCCTGATCGGCGCGGCCAAGGATCATCAGCCCGCGCGGGGTCAACATGTCCTTGATGCTGCGGAAATAATCCCCCGAGGCCAGCGACAGCTCCACCACCGCAGGCAGGCCATAGCGCGGCTCATAGAGCGCGGCAGAGCGGCCCGAGGCGTGGTGGGCAAGGTTGGCTTCCGCCTCCAGCACGATCACGCGGCCATGCGGGGCCAGACGCGCTGCGGCAGAAACTCCGGCGATCCCGCCCCCGATGATCAGAAACTCCGCGTCCATGTCAGCTCCCAGATTTGGCCCCTTGGTTTGGCGCAACTATCGGTGGCAGGGCGGCGGGATGCAACGGGGAGGCACGGGCAAACTGCCGGATTTACACCGAAAAAGGCCCGCACATTGGCGGGCCTTTCCGGTCATTGTGTCAGGTGCTTATGGCGGCCAGATTACTGGGGAATCTCGCCTTCGATGCCTTCGACGTAGAAGTTCAGGCCTGCAAGGGTGCCATCATCCGCCACTTCGCCATCCGCCAGCCAGACCGAGCCGTCCTGCTTGTTCAGCGGGCCGGTGAAGGGGTGATACGAGCCGTCGCCGATCGAGGTGGCCAGCGCTTCGGCCTCGGCCTTGACCTCGGCGGGAACGGCGTCGGTGATCTCGCCGATCAGCACTTCGCCACCGCCGATGCCGGCCCATGTGTCTTTCTGCGCATAGGTGCCGTCCAGCAGCGCGCCGACACGTTCGACGTAATACGGACCCCAGTTGTCGATGATCGCCGACACGCGCGGGCTGGGCTTATATTCGGCCATATCGGACGCCTGACCAAAGCCGATCACGCCGGGGGTCTTGGCGGCCTCGGCCAGCGGTGCGGTGGAGTCGGTGTGCTGCAGGATCACGTCCACGCCCTGTTCGATCAGCGCCTTGGCGGCATCGGCCTCTTTGGCGGGATCAAACCAGGTATAGGCCCAGACCACCGACATGGTGACATCGGGGTTCACCTTTTTGGCGTGGATGAACGAGGCGTTGATGCCCTGAATCACCTCGGGGATCGGGAACGACCCGATATAGCCGATCTTGTTCGATTTGGTCATGCGGCCTGCGATGGTGCCGGTGACGGCGCGGCCTTCGTAGAAGCGGGCGTTGTAGGTGGAAACGTTGGCAGAATCGCGCTTATACCCCGTGGCATGTTCGAACATGATGTCGGGGAACTTGGCGGCCACGGCATTGGTGGCATCCATATAGCCGAAGGACGTGGTGAAGATGATCTTGCAGCCCGACAGCGCCATCTGGGTCAGCACACGTTCCGCATCCGCGCCCTCTGGCACGTTTTCCTGATAGGCGGTTTCCACCTTGTCGCCGAAGGCTTTCTCGACGTCCAGACGGCCCTGGTCATGCTGGAAAGTCCAGCCGCCGTCGCCGATCGGGCCGACGTAAACAAAGCAGGCTTTCAGCTTGTCCTGCGCAGCGGCGGCACTGGCAAAGGCCAGCACGGCGGCGGTGGCCAGAAGGGTTTTTCTAAGCATAGGTCGTCTCCCGTTGGTTGGGGCTGTTGCCGCCCCGGTTGATATTGGCCTCTTAGCGCGAGGCATGAAAATTTTGGCCCAAAGCCGCAGGTGCGTTCAGCGCGCGGCCCTTGCCAGAGGACATGATAACCAGCACCACGATGGTTATCAGATATGGCGACATCGACAAGTATTCGACCGGAATCGACGACCCTGCCGCCTGCAGATTAAGCTGCAATACGGTGATGCCGCCGAAAAGATAGGCGCCGACCAGCACGCGCCACGGTTTCCAGCTTGCAAAGACCACTATGGCCAGCGCGATCCAGCCCGCGCCTGCGGTGATGCCGTCGGTCCATTGCGGCACGCGCACAAGGCTGATGTAGGCCCCACCCATTCCCGCCATCGCCCCGCCAAACAGGATTGCCAAAAGGCGGATGCGCTGCACCTTGTAGCCAAGGGCGTGGGCGGCCTCGTGGTTTTCGCCGACGGCGCGCAGGATCAGGCCAAGGCGGGCCTTTTTCAGCACCCAAGCCACGGCGGCAATCAGCAGGATTGAGAAATACACCACCCAATCGTGCTGAAACAGGACCACGCCAAGACCGGGAATATCGGCAAGGGGACCGAACGGCACCTCGGGGGTCAGCGGCGGCTTGATGCCGACATAGGATTGTCCGATCAGGCTGGACAGGCCAAGCCCGAACAGGGTCAGCGCAAGGCCGGTGGCCACCTGATTGGCCAGCAGGCTTTGGGTCAGAAACGCAAAGATCAGGCTTAGGGCCGCGCCACCCGCCGCCCCGCCGACAAAGCCCAGATAGGGATTGCTGGTCTCGACTGCGGTCACAAAGCCGCAGATCGCCCCCATGATCATCATGCCTTCGACGCCCAGATTGAGAACGCCCGCCTTTTCGACCACCAACTCGCCAATTGCGGCCAGAATGATCGGCACCGAGGCCACCATCAAAGACGCCACCAGAACAAAGGGGTTGATTGATCCGAAATCCATCATTTCACTCCGGTAAACAGGCGAAAGCGGTAGTTGGTCAGCAAATCCACGGCGAGAAGGAAGAACAAAAGCATGCCCTGAAAGGCCTGAATGGCCGCCGAGGGCAGGCCCAGCATGAATTGCGCCAACTCGCCACCGATATAGGTCAGCGCCATCAACAGGCCCGCCAGCAGGATGCCCACGGGGTTCAGGCGGCCAAGGAAGGCCACGATGATGGCGGTAAAGCCGTAGCCCACGTTGAAATCGATGCTGATCTGGCCTGCGGGTCCAGAGACTTCGAACAACCCCGCCAGTCCCGCCAGCGCGCCGGAAATGCCCATGCAGAGCAGCACCAGTGCGGTGGGGCTGACGCCGTGGAACCGCGCGGCGCGGGGGGCTTGGCCTGCCAGCTTGATCTGGAAGCCAAGGATATGGCGTTGCAGCAGGATATAGGCGGCAATCACCGCGACAAAGGCCGCGACCACGCCCCAATGCATGCCGGTGCCTGCGATCAGTTCGGGGTTTGACGCTGCCGGATATTGCGACAGGTTGCGGCTGCCCGGAAAGCCGGACCCTTCGGGGTTTCGCAGCAATCCCAAGGACATCGAGGCCAGAATATTCTGCGCGATATAGACCATCAGCAAGGAGACAAGGATTTCATTGGTGTTGAAATGTGTCTTGAGCAGCGCAGGGATCATCGCCCAAAGCCAGCCCCCGAACGCCCCCGCGATCACCATCAGCGGAAAGATATACCACGCCTCAAGGGGGTAGAACGCCAGCCCCGCGCCCGCGCCAAAGATGGCCCCCATGATATACTGGCCTTCGGCGCCGATGTTCCAGATGCCGGCGCGGAACCCCAGCGACAGCCCCACCGCGATCAGGATCAGCGGCCCCGCCTTGACCAGAAGCTGCGGGCGGGAATAGGCGGCGAAATCGGGGTTGAACAGCGGGTCCCAGAAGATGGTGCGGATCGCCTCGACAGGGTTCTTGCCAAGGATGGCAAACATGATCCCCCCCGCGATCATGGTCAGCACCACCGCCACGATGGGGGTGGCAATCTGCCAGAACTTCGACGGGGTGGGTCTTTTTTCCAGCCGGATCATCGTCTTGTCACCTTTCCGGCTTTCATCTTGGTTAAAATACTCTCGGGGGGTGAGGCCGCAGGCCGAGGGGGGCAGACAGCCCCCTGCTGTGCGTCAGGATACATGATGCACCTCCTCCATCCCATGCGCTCCGCCCATCATCAACCCGATCTGGTCCATCGTCAGCCCTTGCACGGGGCGCGGCGGGGTAAGGCGGCCTTCGTTCAGAACGGCGAAATTGTCGGATATTTCCAGCAGCTCATCCAGATCCTGACTGATCACCACCACCGCAGCGCCTTCGCTGGCACGGTCCAGAATGGCTTGGCGGATGGCGGCAGCGGCGGCGGCATCGACGCCCCATGTCGGCTGGTTGATCACGATGACATCGGGCGATTGGCTTAGTTCCCGCCCGATCACGAATTTCTGCAGGTTCCCCCCCGACAGCGCGCGGGCGGCGACATGGGAACCGGGGGTGCGGACATCATAGGCCTTGATCACCCGATCCGCAAATTCGCGCGCGGCGGCCCAGTCGATAAAGCCGCGATTTGTCAGCCCCTTGCGGATCGCACCGGTCAGAAAGGCGTTTTCCACCAGTGACATATCGGGGGCAGCGGCATGGCCAAGGCGGTCTTCGGGGGCTGCGACAAAGCCGATGCGGCGGCGGTCGTTCGGGCCAAGCCTGCCCACCCCGACGCCGGTGGCCTTGACCATGCCTTCGTCAGATTTGATCTCGCCCGACAGCGCCAGCAGCAATTCGTCCTGCCCGTTGCCCGCCACGCCCGCGATGCCCAAGACCTCGCCGCGCGCGACGGCAAAGCTGATGCCTTTCAGCGAGGTGCCGAAGGGGATGGGCGAGTTTACCGTCAGATTGGCGGCCTCAAGCGCGGGATGGGTCTGCGGCCATTCGGTTTTGGCGCCTTTTTCCGGCGGGGTCAGCACGGCGCCGACCATCATCTCGGCCATCTCGCGGGCGGTGCGGTCGCGGGGGGTGCAGGTGCCAACCACGCGGCCCCGGCGCAGGATCGTCGCCTCGTCACAGAGGGCGCGGATTTCTTCCAGCTTGTGGCTGATATACAGGATCGCGGTGCCTTCGGCCGACAGTTGCCGCAGGGTGCGGAACAGGATTTCCACCTCTTGCGGCGTCAGAACCGAGGTGGGTTCGTCCATGATCAGCAGTTTCGGGTCCTGCAACAGGCAGCGGATGATCTCGACCCGCTGGCGTTCGCCCGCTGACAGATCGCCGACCATGCGGCTGGGGTCCAAGGGCAGGCCATAGGCATCCGACACTGCCCTGATCTTCGCCGCCAACGCGCCCATCGGGGGCGGATTTTCCATGCCAAGGGCGACGTTTTCAGCGACGTTCAGCGCCTCGAACAGGGAAAAATGCTGGAACACCATCGCCACGCCGCTGGCCCGCGCGACGCGGGGTTCGGGCGGCGCATAGGCGGCCCCGCGCCATGTCATACGGCCCTGATCGGGTTTGACCAAGCCATAGATCATCTTGACCAGCGTAGACTTGCCCGCGCCATTTTCTCCAAGCAAAGCATGCACTTCGCCCTGCCTGATCTGGAAGGATACGTCAGCATTGGCCACCACGCCGGGATAGCCCTTGGTCACGCCCTCGACCGACAGAAGCACCGGTTTTTCCGCACTCATCCCGCGATCTCCTGTGTCATGGCGTGGCTTTGGGGCGATAGGAACGACAGCGCGACGCCAATGGCAATAGCTTGCGGGTGTTTGCCCAAGGACGGATCGCCGATCGGGCATTGGATGCGGGCGATGGCGGGGGCGCTATGGCCAAGGGCGGCAAGGCGGCTGCGAAACCGCGCCCATTTGGTGGCCGATCCGATCAGGCCCGCACGGGCAAAGCCGTGGCGCAGCAACCCGTCGCAGAGCGCAAGGTCAAGCGCGTGGGAATAGGTCAGCACCAGATGCTCGGCGTCTTGGGGGGCCAAGGCGATGGCGCGGGTGGGGTCGGCCACGGGCAGGGCGCGCACGGTGTCGGGGATGGTGGCGGGAAAGCGGTCTTGCGCCACGTCGATCCATGTTATCGCCAGATCGGGCAGGGGGGCCATTACGCCGACCAACGCACGGCCGACATGGCCCGCGCCCCAGATCCACAGATGGCGGGTGGGGCGGGCGACGGGTTCGATCATCCAGCCTTGCAGCAGATGCGGGGCGGGCAGGTGGCCCATGCCCCGTGCGGTGGCCAGCAGGCGCTTGACTGCCAGCGGCATGGCTTGGGCGGTGGTGGGGCGGCTTTCGACGGGGCGGGCGATGACGGTTTCACCCGTCGCGGGCAGGGTGGCTGCGGTGTAAACCTCGGTCAGCAGGGTCACGGCCCCGCCGCAGCACTGGCCAAGGTTCGGCCCCAGCGCCTGACGGTCCAGCCTTGTGCCGCCTGTTGCCAGCAGATCGCGGGCGCGCCCCATCGCCAGCCATTCCAGCGCGCCGCCGCCGATGGTGCCGGATTGGCCGCCCTGCCAGACCAACATTGCGGCCCCGACTTCGCGCGGGGATGAGCCGTCAAAGCCTGCGATCACGATGCGGGCGACGCGGGTGTGGGCAGTGACGGCGGCGCGCAATTCCACCAGATCAAACATGGCGCACCCGTGCGATGGCATCCAGCACGCGTTCTGGCGTGGCGGGGGCGTCCAGTGCGGGGTAGATGGTGCCATCGCCGCAGGCGGCCACGGCATCCGACAGGGCGTAAAGCGCGGAAATTCCCAGCATGAAGGGCGGCTCGCCTACGGCTTTGGACTTGCCCACGGTGTCTTCGCGGTTGGGCTTGCCCCAGAGCGCCACGTTAAAGATGCGGGGGCGATCCGAGCAGGCGGGGATTTTATAGGTGCTGGGGGCGTGGGTTTTCAGATCGCCCTTGGCATCCCAGACCAGTTCCTCGGTGGTCAGCCAACCCGCGCCCTGCACATAGGCGCCTTCGACTTGTCCGATGTCCAAGGCGGGGTTCAGGCTGCTGCCGGTGTCGTGCAGAAGATCGGCGCGCAGGATGCGGTTTTCGCCGGTCAGGGTGTCGATCACCACTTCGGTCACCGCCGCGCCATAGGCGAAATACAGGAAGGGCCGCCCAGTGCCGCGCATCCGGTCCCAGATGATCTTGGGGGTGGCATAAAATCCGGTGGACGACAGCGAGACCCGCGCCTGATAGGCCCAGTTCGCGACTTGGGCAAAGCCGTAAACCTCGCCGCCCACGCGCACTTCGCCCTTGGTAAAGCGCACGGATGCGGGGGGGACGCCATGCTTGTCGGCGATGAAAGCCGCCATGCGGGCGCGGATGGTTTCGGCGGCGGCGCGGGCGGCCATGCCGTTCAGATCGGTGCCGGAACTCGCGGCGGTGGCCGATGTGTTCGGCACTTTGGCGGTATCGGTGGCGGTGATTTTCACGACGGAAGGATCGACGCCGAACACGCCTGCTGTCACCTGTGCGACCTTCTGGAACAGGCCTTGGCCCATTTCCGTGCCGCCGTGGTTCAGGTGGATCGAGCCGTCCTGATAGACATGCACCAAGGCCCCCGCTTGATTCAGGAAGGTCAGCGTAAAGGAAATCCCGAACTTCACCGGCGTCAGCGCAATCCCGCGTTTCAGGATCGGGCTGGTGCGGTTCCAGTCGGCAATCTCGGCCCGTCGCGCGGCGTAGCTCGATGTGCGCTCCAGTTCCGACACAAGGGCATCACCGATAAAATCCTCGACCGGCATATGATAGGGCGTGGTCTGCGGCATCATCTTGGCAGAAATACTCCCGCCGGAGGCATCCGCCCTGTCCGCATAGAAATTCGCCCGCCGGACCGCGACCGGATCGCGCCCTACGGCAAAGGCCGCGTGGTCCATCACCCGTTCGATCCCGATCATCCCTTGCGGGCCGCCGAAACCGCGATAGGCGGTCGCGCTTTGGGTGTTGGTTTTCAGGCGGTGGCTTTCGATGCGGATATGCGGCAGGTGATAGCAGTTGTCGGCATGCAGCATGGCGCGGTCGGCCACGGGCAGGGACAGATCCTGCGCCCAGCCGCAGCGGAACAGGTGGGTGAATTCAAGGCCCAGCACGCGGCCTTGGTCGTCGATCCCGGCGCGGTAGGTGATGCGGCAATCGTGGCGTTTGCCGGTGATCATCATGTCGTCGTCGCGGTCATAGCGCATCTTGCAGGGCCGCCCCGTGGCGCGGGCGGCGATGGCGCAGGCGATGGCAAGGGCGTTGCCTTGGGATTCCTTGCCGCCGAAACCGCCACCCATCCGGCGCACCTCGACCCTGACCGCGTTCATCGGCAGGTGCAGGGCATGGGCGACCTTGTGCTGGATTTCGGTCGGGTGCTGGGTTGAGGAATGGATCAGCATATCCCCGCCCTCTTGCGGCAGGGCGGCTGCGATCTGGCCTTCCAGATAGAAATGCTCCTGCCCGCCGACATCGAAGCTGCCTTCGATCACGCGGGGGGCTGATGCGATGGCCGTGGCGGCATCGCCTTTGGCCCAAGTGATCGGGCCGGATTCAAAGCGGCTGTTGGCGGCAAGGGCATCGTCGATGGTCAGGAGGGCGGGGCGGGGGGCATAGGTGATGCGCCCCAGACGCGCGGCGCGGCGGGCGGCGAGGTGCGACTCTGCGATGACCAGAAACACCGGTTGGCCGATGTAATGCACGGTGCCGGTGGACAGCAGGGGTTCGTCATGGGCTGAGGGGCTGCAATCGGGCATCTCGGGCAGGTCTGGCGCCGCGATCACCGCGATGACGCCTTCGGCGGCGCGGACCGCTGCAAGGTCAAGTCCGGTGATCTCGCCATGCGCGCAGGTCGAAAGGCCAAAGGCCAGATGCAGGGTGTTGGCGGGCAGGGGGATGTCATCGACATAGCGGGCCTGACCCGTGACATGCAGGGGGGCCGCGTCGTGGGGCAGGGGTTTGCCAAGGCTCATGCGCCCAACTCCAGCAGGTTGACGGGGGTGGGTGCAATGTCGAGGACGCAGCGGGTCAGCAGGTAAGCGGCAGGGGCGCGGCGGAGTGGCAGGGGTTGGTCATTGGGTGCGCAGGCGGCGCGTGGGGCGGGTGCTGGGGATTGCACGAAGAGGGCGGTTTTGTGGGGCAGGGCGGGGGCGATGTTCATGCGTCCAGCTCCAGCACATTGACCGGCGCGCCGGAAAGGTCGTGGACGTAGCGCGTCAGCAGGTTCTGTGCGGTGGTCAGGCGGTAGGCGGCAGAGGCGCGCATGTCGGACAGGGGTTGGAAATCGCTGGCAAAGGCGGCGCGGGCCGTGGCGAGTGTTTCGGGCGTCAGGGGTTGGCCCAGAAGCGCCGTTTCGACCGCGCGGGCGCGTTTGGGGATGCCTGCCATGCCGCCAAAGGCGATGCGGGCGGCGGTGACGCGGCCTGCGTCAAGGGTGATGTTGAAGCAGCCGCAGACGGCGGAAATATCTTGGTCAAACCGCTTGGTGATCTTGTAGCAGCGCAGGGCGGGGGCTTGGGCGGGGATCGAGATGCCGGCAACAAACTCGCCCGGCTGGCGGTCTTGTTTGCGGTAATCGAGGAAGAAATCCTCAAGCGGAATTGCGCGCAGGGTATCGCCGCGCCGCAGGTGCAGCGTGGCCCCCAGCGAGATCAGCGCGGGCGGCCCGTCGCCGATGGGCGAGCCGTTGGCGATATTGCCGCCGATGGTGGCGGCGTTGCGCACCTGTTCCGAGGCATAGCGGCGCAGCAGTTCCGCAAAGGACGGGTGATGCGGGGCGATGGCCTCGCGCAGGGCTGCGATGGTGACGCCTGCGCCGATATGGAGCTGCCCGCCCGCGCGCTCGATCTGTTGCAGATCGGTGATGCCGCCAAGGAAAACCGGCTTGGGAAGATCACGCAATTGTTTGGTGACCCAGAGGCCGACATCGGTGGCCCCTGCGATCAGGGTGGCATCGGGGTTTTGCAGATACCAGTCGGCGAGGTCATCGCTGGTGGTCGGGCGCAGGGCAGAAAAATTCTTCTGCGAAGAATTTTGGGGGGCTGTCTGCCCCCCTCGGCCTGCGGCCTCACCCCCCGAGGATATTTGGGCAAAGGGGATTTCGGAATCGGTGGTCATCCAAGCGGGGACGGGGGCGGATTCGGCGGCGGTCGCGGCGCGGATGATCGGGGCGTAGCCGGTGCAGCGGCAGAGGTTTCCGGCAAGGGTGGTGTCGTGGTCGGTGCGCCCGTTGGCGTGGTTGGTGGCCATCGAGACGATGAAGCCGGGAGTGCAAAAGCCGCATTGGCTGCCGTGATGGGTGATCATTTCGGATTGGACTGGGTGGAGTTCGCCCTGCGGGCCTGCGATGCCTTCGACGGTGCGGACGGATTTTCCGTGCAGTTGTGGCAGAAAGAGGATGCAGGCGTTCAGCGCCTTTGGCCCGTTTGCATCGGTGACCATGACGGTGCAGGCGCCGCAATCGCCTTCGTTGCAGCCCTCTTTGGTGCCGCACAGCCCTGCGGTTTCGCGCAGATAATCGAGAAGCGTCCGCGTTGGCGGTTGATCCGACAGGCGCAGGGGCGTTCCGTTCAAGAGAAACGCGATCTCGGTCATGGTCAATCCTGCCGCGGTCTCCCCGTTCCTGGCCATCTGCGCGCCCGCCCGATGCGGCGGAAAGCGGGTCGCGCGACCTTTGGGCTTTGCCCCTTGTTGTTGGGGCTATTGAAGCCTGCACGGGGATGATCTGGCAAGCATTACCTTTCGGGAAATTCTGGAAGCAGTTTCGGGATTTGCCGTGCAATCGGGCGCTCTTTCGCAGGACGCGCCGCTTCGATAGGCTAAGGGGATGTCAGCACCCCGATTCATCCATCTGCGCGTCCATACCGAACATTCGCTTCTTGAGGGGGCGGTGCCTGTGAAGGCGCTGTGCAAGCTGTGCGCCAAGCTTGAGATGCCTGCGGTGGCGGTGACCGATACCAACAACATGTTCGCCGCGCTGGAGTTTTCGGTGACGGCCAAGGACAACGGGGTGCAGCCGATCGTGGGCTGTCAGGTCTCGGTGGCGTTCGATCCGGCGGCGGTGGGGGAAAAGCCGCGTGCACCTGCGCCTGTGGTTCTGCTGGCGCAGAACGAGGCGGGGTACATGAACCTGATGAAGCTGAACTCTTGTCTTTATATCGACAAGGGCGGGGCTTTGCCGCAGGTGACGGTGGCCGAGTTGGAGCAGTATTCGGGCGGGCTGATCTGCCTGACCGGCGGGGCCGAGGGGCCTTTGGGGCGGCTGGTGCAGGGCGGGCAGGTGCCGAAGGCGCGCGTCTTGGCCGAGCGGTTGGCTGCGGCATTTGCGGGGCGGCTTTATGTGGAGTTGCAGCGCCATCCCGGTGAGGGCGGGCGGTTGCCGGATGGCGAGGCCGCGACGGAACGCTGGTTTCTGGAGACGGCCTATGAGTTGGGGCTGCCCATCGTGGCAACCAATGATGTCTATTTCCCGAAAACCGACATGTACGAGGCGCATGATGCGCTGATCTGCATTGCGGAAGGGGCCTATGTCGATCAGCAGCAGCCGCGCCGCCGGCTGACTCCGCAGCATTATTTCAAGACCGAGGCCGAGATGGCCACCCTGTTCGCCGATCTGCCCGAGGCGTTGGAGAACACGGTGGAAATCGCGCGGCGTTGTGCCTTTGCGGCCTATAAACGCAAGCCGATCCTGCCGACCTTTGCCGAGGACGAGGTCAGCGAATTGCGGCGGCAGGCGAATGAGGGTTTGCAGGCGCGTTTGGCGATCATCCCGCATGCGGTCAGCCCCGAGGAGTATCAGGCGCGGCTGGATTTCGAGTTGGGGATCATCGAGAAGATGGGCTTCCCCGGTTACTTCCTGATCGTGGCCGATTTCATCAAATGGGCCAAGGATCACGGGATTCCGGTGGGGCCGGGGCGGGGGTCGGGCGCGGGGTCTCTGGTGGCCTATGCGCTGACGATCACCGATCTTGATCCCTTGCGCTATGCGCTGCTGTTCGAACGGTTCCTGAACCCTGAACGGGTGTCGATGCCCGACTTTGACATCGACTTCTGCATGGATCGCCGCGAGGAAGTGATCCAGTATGTCCAGCAGAAATACGGTCGCGACAAGGTGGGGCAGATCATCACCTTTGGCGCGCTGTTGTCCAAAGCGGCGGTGCGCGACGTGGGGCGCGTGTTGCAGATGTCTTACGGGCAGGTGGACCGGCTGTCGAAGATGATCCCGGTTGAGGGGGTGAAACCTGTCAGCATCACCAAGGCGCTGGCAGATGAACCCCGTCTGCGCGAGGCGGCGAAGGAAGAGGTGGTCGCGCGGCTGCTGAATTACGGCGCGCAGATCGAGGGGCTGTATCGTAACGCTTCGACTCACGCCGCGGGGGTGGTGATTGGCGACCGTCCGTTGGACGAGTTGGTGCCGCTTTATCAAGACCCGCGCTCGGACATGCCAGCCACCCAGTTCAACATGAAATGGGTCGAGGCGGCGGGGCTGGTGAAGTTCGACTTTCTGGGGCTGAAAACCCTGACGGTGATCCAGAACGCGCTGGACCTGTTAAAGCTGCGCGGGGTGGATATCGATATCTCGCTGATCCCGCTGGATGACAAACCGTCCTATGACCTTTACGCGGCGGCCAAGACAGTTGCGGTGTTTCAGGTGGAATCCAGCGGCATGATGGATGCGCTGCGGCGCATGAAGCCGACCTGTATCGAGGATATCGTGGCACTGGTGGCGCTGTATCGTCCCGGCCCGATGGAGAATATCCCGACCTATTGCGAGGTGAAGAACGGGCTGAAGGATCTGGAGTCGATCCATCCGACCATCGATCATATCCTTGCCGAGACGCAGGGGATTATCGTTTACCAAGAGCAGGTTATGCAGATTGCTCAGGTGATGGCGGGGTATAGCCTTGGCGGGGCCGACCTGTTGCGCCGCGCGATGGGTAAGAAGATCGCCGAGGAGATGGCCAAGGAACGGCCCAAGTTCGTGGAAGGTGCCAAAAAGACCCATAACGTGCCGGAGAAGAAAGCGGGTGAAGTCTTTGACCTGTTGGAGAAATTCGCCAACTACGGCTTTAACAAATCCCACGCGGCGGCCTATGCGGTGGTGTCCTATCAGACCGCCTATCTGAAGGCGAATTACCCCGTCGAATTCATGGCGGCGGTTATGAACTGCGATATTCACCTGACCGACAAGCTGGCAGTGTATAAGCGCGAGGTTGACAAGCTGGGCATCAAGACGGTGGCCCCTTGTGTGAACGCCAGCCTTGCCACCTTTACCGTGCGTGAGGGGCAGGTGATCTATGGGCTTGGTGCGCTGAAAGGGGTCGGCGCGGATGCGATGCAGTTGATCGTCAACGCGCGGCGGTCTGAACAGGGCGGCGAAAAGCCCTTTGCCACCCTGTTCGATGTCGCCCGCCGTGTTGATCTGAAACGGGTGGGCAAGCGCCCGCTGGAGATGCTGGCGCGGGCGGGGGCGTTCGACCAGTTGGACCCGAACCGCGCGCGGGTGTTTGAGGCGCTGGATGGGCTGGTCGCCTATTCCGCCGCGATCCATGAGGCGAAATCCTCGAACCAAGTCAGCCTGTTCGGCGAGGCGGGGGCGGATATTCCCGAACCGCGCCTGCCCTTCCGCGATGACTGGCAACCGGTGGAACGGCTGACGCAGGAACATCTGGCCATCGGGTTCTACCTGTCGGGTCACCCGCTGGATGACTACATGACCGCGCTGAAACGCAAGGACGTCAAGACCCTGACCGAAGTGACGGCACTGGCCGAACGCGGCCCGCTGATCGCCAAGATCGCGGGGGCGGTGTCGTCGAAACAGGAGCGCAAATCGGCCAAGGGCAACCGCTTTGCTTTTGTGCAACTGTCTGATCCGACAGGGCTATACGAGGTCACCGTGTTCTCGGATGCGCTGGAGGCTGCGCGGGATTATCTGGAACCGGGCAAGAATGTGGTGCTGACCGTCAAGGCGGAACTGGAAGGCGAGACGCTGAAACTGCTGGCCAACTCCGCCCAGCCGATTGACGCCGTGGCCGATCAGGCCGGAGCCAGCAACCTGCGCGTCCACCTCAACCGGCCCGAGGCAGCCATCTCGATCGCCACGCTGCTGGCAAAGGTCGAAGGCAGAAACCGCGCGCAGATCACGCTTTGCGTCCCCGATGATCAGGGCCGCGAGATAGATCTGCTCTTGCCCACCCCCTATCCCGTGACGCCCCAGATCAAGGGCGCGATCAAGGCGATGCAGGGCGTGGTGATGGTGGAAGAGGTCTGACACGCCTGCGCGGCCCAAAGGGCGGACCCTCCGGGGGGGATATTTTTGCGAAGAGGATTTCGGAAGCGGTTCCCTATCCTCTTTGCAAAAATATCCTCGGGGGGAGGTCACAATTGCCCTGCAATTGTGACTGGGGGGCAGACGGCCCCCCTTCTTTTTTCCCGAAGATCAACGCAGCCAGCGGCTGCCGATCTTGGCGGCGGTCACGGCCAGCACGATCCGCGCGACATGGTGGGCGGTGACATAGATCGCGCTCAGGTTCAGGCTCAGGGCGATCAGGCTCATCTCGGCCAGACCGCCGGGGGCGAAGGCGAGAAACACCGCCGCAACAGGTTCGCCGACCAAGGCGTGCAGGGCAAAGGCAAAGCCAAGTGCCAGCAGGAGCGCCGCCGCGCCGTTGAGCAAAGCCAGCCGTGCCGCGCGGCGCAAAAGGGCGCGGTCAACGCCCACAAACCTTGCGCCCAGACCCGTTCCCAGCACCACCTGCGTGATTGCCACAAGCCAGCCCGGCGGCACGCCTTGCACAAGGCCCAGCCCATGCAGCAGCGCCGAGGCTGTCAGCGGTCCGGTGATGATCCAGCCCGGAAAGCGCAAAGCCCGCGCCACCGCCACGCCCGCGCCCCCTGCCAGCACCAGCACCAAGGCGTCGCGCGCGCTTAAAGCCACGCCCGACCCTGCCATCCTTGCCCCCGAAGCCGATCCCACCGCTTGGCCTGTGAGCAGCAGGAACAGCAGCGGGATCGCCACAATCGTGCCGATCAGCCGCAGGAATTGCAGCACGGTCAGCAGGCGCACATCCGCCCCAGCCTCCTCGCCCAGTTGCACGCTTTCGATCAGCCCGCCCGGCACCGCGCCGAAGAAGGCCGCGGTCGCATCCAGTCCGCCCCTGCGGTAGATCAGAAATCCGACGGCATGGGCCAGCGGCACGAACAGGCATAGCGCCAGCAGCGACGGACCCCAGCCCAGAGCTTGCCCTGCAACCGCCGGTGTGAACGCGCCGCCAATCGCCACGCCGATCACCGGCACAAAGGAAAACCGCAGCCGCGCGGGCAGGGTCACCGGCTTGCCCGCAATCCGCAGGTTCAGCGCCGCCATCACCCCGACCACCAGCAGCGACCCGAGCAGAAACCCCAGTGGCAGATGCAGCGCCGCCGCGATGCTGCCGCCCGCGCCCCCCAGCGCCAGCGTGATCGCCAGCGCACCAAGATCCACGCCAAATGCCCGCATGATCTACCAGTGCGGCGGTTTCTGGTCGGCCAGCGGGATGCTGCCCGCGCCATCCCCTTCGCGTTCGGCCTCGCGTTCCGCCAGCAGTTGCGTCAGCCGCAGCAGCCTGTCCAGATCGCGCGATTGCCGTGCCACGATGTCGGACAGATCGTCCACCGCGCGGGTCAGATGCGCGATCCGCTCTTCCAAAGCCTCGATCTGGTTCATGCGGCCCCCTTGCCTGCGGGAAAAACCAAGCTCTGCGCCTTGCCGCCCCGCCCCCCATCCGTTACACGGGCGGCGACAAAAAGCGAAGGGTCGAAGGCTATGGCAAACGACAAACCCGCACGCCGCCCGCGCGCCGAGACGCCCAAGGGCTTCCGTGACTATTTCGGCGCCGAGGTGACCGAGCGCAAGGCGATGCTGGACAAGATCACCGCTGTTTACCATCGCTACGGCTTTGACCCGCTGGAAACCAGTGGGGTCGAGACGGTCGAGGCTTTGGGCAAGTTCCTGCCCGACGTGGATCGCCCGAATGAGGGCGTGTTCGCGTGGCAGGACGAGGATGCCGATTGGCTGGCGCTGCGTTATGACCTGACCGCGCCTTTGGCCCGCGTCGCGGCGCAGTATCGCAACGACCTGCCGTCGCCCTATCGCCGCTATGCGATGGGTCCGGTCTGGCGCAACGAGAAACCGGGTCCGGGCCGGTTCCGTCAGTTCTATCAATGCGATGCGGATACGGTGGGTTCGGGATCGGTCGCGGCGGATGCCGAGATCTGTGCCATGCTGTCGGATGCGCTGGAAGCCGCGGGGATTGAGCGCGGCGACTATGTGATCAAGGTGAACAACCGCAAGGTGCTGAACGGGGTGATGGAGGTCGCGGGTATCGCCGGTGACGACAAGGAAGCTGAACGCGGGATTGTGCTGCGCGCGATTGATAAGTTTGATCGGCTGGGAGAGGGCGGTGTGCGCGCGTTATTGGGAGAAGGCCGCAAGGATGACAGCGGCGACTTTACCAAAGGTGCAGGGCTTTCTGAGGCACAGGCTGAGAAAGTCATGGGGTTTGTCAACGCAAGCCGCATTGTGGAAAGCGAACTGCGTGACGGGCCTCCCAGACCTGACGACAGGATTCCTGGTGGGATGGGGCTGACTGTCTCGAACCCGACAGAGCAGAGCGAACATGCTGGGCGGCTATGGAATTGGGCGGTCCTAGATCACCTGATGCGCCTCGTTGGAACGACAGATATTGGCTTTGAAGGGATCAAAGAGCTTGGCGAGATCGCAGACTTGCTCAAGGGGCAGGGCTACGGCCCCGACCGCATCCGCATTGACCCCTCGGTCGTGCGTGGCCTTGGCTACTACACCGGCCCTGTCTATGAGGCGGAACTCACCTTTGAAATCCTTGATGAAAAGGGCCGCAAGCGGCAGTTTGGGTCGGTTGCGGGGGGTGGGCGCTATGATGATCTGGTGAAGCGCTTCACCGGCCAGTCGGTGCCTGCGACGGGGGTTTCCATCGGGGTGGACCGGCTGCTGGCGGCCTTGCGGGCCAAGGGGCGCGGGGTAGCGGATAGTGCGGGGCCGGTGGTTGTCACCGTGATGGACCGTGACCGGATGGCGGATTACATGGGCATGGTGGGCGAATTGCGCGCCGCCGGTATCCGCGCCGAGGTGTATCTGGGCAACCCCAAGAACTTTGGCAACCAGTTGAAATACGCCGACAAACGCCAGTCTCCGATTGCGGTGATTCAGGGCGGGAACGAGGCTGCGGCGGGAACGGTGATCCTGAAAGACCTGATCCTTGGCGCGAAGATCGCCGCCAGTGCCACGCTTGAGGAATGGAAAGACCGCCCCGCTCAGGTTGAAATCCCCCGCGCCGATCTGGTGGCGGCGGTGCAGCGGATGCTGGCGCAATGACGCAAAAGCCCGCCACCCGCGCCGAGGCGGAACGGCTGTTCGCGGCGTTTCAGGCGGCGGGGGCGGTGCCGGTCGAGGCTGACCTTTTGCTGCCCGCCGAGACCCTGCTTGATCTTTACGGCGAGGATATTCGCGCGCGGGCCTATGTGACGAATGACCCGTTGCGCGGCGAGATGATGCTGCGGCCCGATTTTACCGTGCCGGTGGTGCAGGCCCATATGCGCGAGGGGGCCGAACCGGCGCGCTATTGCTATCTGGGTGAGGTGTTCCGCAAGCAAGAGCATTTGGGCAATCGCGCCTCGGAATATCTGCAGGTGGGGTTCGAGGTGTTTGACCGCGAGGCCCCCGAGGCGGCGGATGCCGAGGTCTTCGCGCTGTTCTCGGGCCTGCTGGCGGGGCTGCCGCTGCGCGCGACTACGGGCGATATCGGGATTCTGATGGCGGCGGTGCGGGGGCTTGATACCACGCCGCGCCGCAAGGCCGCCCTTTTGCGCCATATCTGGCGGCCCAAGCGGTTCCGTGCGCTGCTGGACCGTTTTGCGGGGCGCGCGCCGGTGCCGGTGGCGCGGCAACAGTTGCTGGAGCGGTTGGCGGCAGGATCGCCTGCTGATCTGATCGCGCAGGCGGGCAGCTTTATCGGTCTGCGCGCGCCCGAGGATATTGCGGCCCGCGCGGCGGCGTTGATCGAGGATGCGGGTGCTGCGCCCATCGCGGCCCCTGCGGCGGCGCTGCTGTATGATCTTCTGTCCTTGCAAGCCCCCGCGCAGGCGGCGCTGACGCATTTGCGCGGTATCACGCCGCTTTTGCCCGCGATTGAGCCTGCGGTGGATCGCTTTGCCACGCGGCTTGCGGCGCTGACGGCGCGGGGGATTGATACCGCGACGCTGGCGTTCGAGGCCAGCCTTGGCCGCACCTCGATGGAATATTACGACGGTTTCGTGTTCAGCTTTCACGGGCCTGCGGACTGGCCTGCGGTGGCCAGCGGCGGGCGCTATGATGCGCTGACGGCGGTGCTGGGGCAGGGGCGGTCGATCCCTGCGGTGGGCGGCGTGATCCGCCCCGGTCTTGTGGCGCAGTTGCGGGGGGCAGTCTGATGTTGAAAATCGGAGTGCCATCCAAGGGCCGCCTGATGGAGAAAACCTTTGACTGGTTCGGCGCGCGCGGCGTGACCATGCGCCAGACGGGGGCGGAGCGGGAATATTCCGGCGCGGTCGATGGTGTGGACGGGGTGGAACTGGTGCTGCTGTCGGCGGGGGAGATTCCGCGCGAGTTGTCGGCGGGGCGTATTCACCTTGGCGTCACGGGGTCGGACCTTGTGCGCGACAAGCTGGCGGATTGGGACGCGCAGGTAGTGGAACTGGCCCCCTTGGGCTTTGGCCATGCCGATCTGATTATTGCCGTGCCTGCGGTCTGGATCGATGTGGATACCATCGACGATCTGGACGCGGCGGCGGCGGCGTTTCGGGCGGCGCATGGCTTCCGGCTGCGGATTGCGACGAAGTATCACCGGCTGGTGCGGGAATTCCTGACGGAAAACGGTGTGGCGGATTATCAACTGGTGGACAGTCAGGGTGCGACCGAAGGCACGGTCAAGAACCTGACCGCCGAGGCCGTGGCCGATATCACCTCGTCAGGGGAAACGCTGCGGGCGAACCATCTGAAGATATTGTCGGACGGGCTGATCCATCAAAGCCAAGCCACGCTTTACGCGGCGCGCAACGCCGATTGGGCGCAGGCGCAGGGGGCGATGCAGGCTTTGGCGGCGCGGTTGGGGATTGTGGCTCCCTTATTCGCCTGATCTTCGCATGGGCTTGACCGCAAGGCGGGGAAGGTTAACTCTGGACCTCACAGCCTTGCGAGGACTGCCATGGCCAACCGCCTGTTTCCGCTTTTCCTGATGCTTGCCGCGCCAGCCCTTGCGGGCGATCTGGCGGGGGCCGATGCCGTGCGTGCGGCGATTTCAGGCAATACCGTGCAGGGCGGCATGCAGGCTTCGGGGGCTTATACCGAGTATTATGCCGCTGATGGCACCATCAGGGCGCGCGACTACACGGGGCGCTGGAGCATCGAGGGCGACGCGATGTGCTTTGCCTATGGGGAAGATCCGGCCACCTGCTGGGGCGTGCGGCTGGAGGGGAGCAGCGTGACTTGGGTCGGGGATGGCGGGGATGAGGGCAACGGCACCATTCTGTCGGGCAATCCCAACGGGTTTTGAACTTGGCCAAATTCTGCCGTGCTGGGGCAGGCGGAGAAGGAAAGGCACTGGCTTTCCCTGCCCGTGGTGACCTCGCCTCGGCGAGACTTTATCAGCCGACCTGACATCGGCCACCGCCTGCCTTGGCGGGCTGGCGCTGGCTGGTGACTTTGGGCCACCGGCTTGGGATAGGGCGGGCCTTGGCGGTGACCTCGGCGATGGCCTTGGTCAGGTCAGGCCCGATCCGCTGCCAGCAATTTATCGCAGCCCGATTTCAGCCAATGCCTGCGCCAGTTCCGGCGGCAGGGCGTCGTCCAGCGCGCGGCCCTTGGGCAGATCGCGCGGGGCGTCTTCGGCAGTCAGGTAGCGCCAGCCTTGGAAGGGGCGGCGGGGGGCGTGTTCGGTGCGGATCACCTCGGCATCCAGCACCAGCGCACAGCGGTTGATCCCGTCGCCGCCCTGACGCGCCGCCAGCCCGACGATTCTTTGCCGCGCCTGCACCGTGCCTTTGATGATCCAATAGAGCGAGCCGCCCGACAGGATTTCAGCCTCGCGTTTGGGCCACATGCGGGTGACATGTTCGGTGGTGCCTTTGGCCCAGACATGGGCATGCGCGCGGTGCCAATCCAGCAGATCCTCGACAGAATCCGCGCCGACGCAGAGTTTGATCAGGTTCAGATGGTCCACGATTCCCCCAAGGCTGATCGCTAACATAGAGCTAAATATGGTAGCCTCAAGCCTTGCCCGCGCAGTCGGTTGGGGCTATCTTGCAACCCTGCCCGAGACCGCCGCAAGCGATCTCGGGCCTTGTCATTATATCCAAGCCCAAGAAGGAACGCCCCCATGTCGCGCTTTGCCGCCCCCATTGCCGAGCAAATCTGGGACATGAAATATCGGTTGAAAGCCAGCGATGGCACACCGATTGACGGATCGGTTGAAGATAGCTGGCGCCGCATCGCCCGCGCCTTGGCCGAGGTCGAATCCGAGCCTGCCGTCTGGGAAGAGCGATTCTACGAAGCGCTGGAAGATTTCAAATACCTGCCCGCAGGCCGCATCACCGCAGGCGCTGGCACGGGCCGCGCCGTGACGCTGTTCAACTGCTTTGTGATGGGGACGATTCCCGACAATATGGGCGGGATTTTTGACGGGCTGAAAGAGGCCGCGCTGACCATGCAGCAGGGCGGCGGCATCGGCTATGATTTCAGCACCATCCGCCCGCGCGGGGCGGAAGTGAAGGGCGTGGCGGCAGACGCCTCTGGCCCGCTGTCTTTCATGGATGTGTGGGATGCGATGTGCCGCACCATCATGTCGGCTGGCAGCCGCCGTGGCGCGATGATGGCGACCATGCGCTGCGATCACCCCGATGTGGAGTTCTTCATCGAGGCCAAGAAAGACCCCGCCCGCCTGCGGATGTTCAACCTTTCCGTGCTGATCACCGATCCCTTCATGGATGCGGTCAAGGCCGATGGGCCGTGGGAGCTGGTCTTTGGCGGCAAGGTCTACAAGACGCTGCAAGCGCGCGATCTGTGGAACAAGATCATGCGGAACACCTATGATTTCGCAGAACCGGGTGTGATCTTTATCGACCGGATCAACAAGGCCAACAACCTTGGCTATGTGGAAACCATCGCCGCCACCAACCCCTGCGGTGAACAGCCCTTGCCGCCCTATGGCGCGTGTTTGCTGGGCTCGATCAACATGGCGACGCTGGTGTCGGGGGCCTTTACCGACAAGGCCCGCCTTGACCTTGACGCGCTGGACAAGCTGGTCCGCACCGCGATCCGCATGATGGATAACGTGGTCGATGCCAGCCGCTTCCCGCTGCCCGAACAGGCCGCCGAGGCGAAGAACAAGCGCCGGATTGGCTTGGGCGTCACCGGTTTGGCCGATGCGCTGCTGATGGTCGGTCTGCGCTATGGCTCGGTTGAGGCCGCGAAACAGACCGAGGACTGGATGCACGCCATCGCGCGGGCCTCCTATCTGGCCTCGGTCGATCTGGCTAAGGAAAAGGGCGCTTTCCCGCTGTTTGACGCCGAGGCCTATCTGGCCTCGGGCAATATGGCGGCAATGGACGCCGATGTGCGCGACGCCATCCGCAAGCATGGCATCCGCAACGCCCTGCTGACCTCTATCGCGCCGACGGGGACGATCTCGCTTTACGCCGGAAACGTCAGTTCGGGGATCGAGCCTGTCTTTGCCTATGCCTATACCCGCAAGGTGCTGCAAAAAGACGGCAGCCGCACCGAGGAAGAGGTGGTCGATTACGCCGTGCGCCTGTGGCGCGAGTTGAAGGGCGAGACGTCGCTGCCGGATTATTTCGTGAACGCGCAAACCCTGCCGCCCTTGGACCATGTGCGGATGCAGGCGGCGGCGCAGAAATGGATCGACTCCTCGATCTCGAAAACCATCAACTGCCCCGAGGATATTTCCTTTGATGATTTCAAAGAGGTCTATATGGCCGCTTGGGATCAGGGCTGCAAAGGCTGCACCACCTACCGCCCGAATGATGTGACGGGATCGGTGCTGTCGGTGTCCGAGGGGGCCGCCAAGCCGCCCTCCGAAGCCCCCGCCACCTTGCGCGATACCGAGGCCGGTGCCGAAGTGGTTTACCTGTCGGAACCGCTGGACCGTCCGGCAGCGCTGGAAGGCCAGACCTACAAGGTGAAATGGCCGGGCAGCGAGCATGCGCTTTACATCACCATCAATGACATCGTGATCGCCGGCCACCGCCGCCCGTTCGAGGTGTTCATCAACTCCAAGAACATGGAGCATTTCGCCTGGACCGTGGCGCTGACTCGGATGATCTCGGCGGTGTTCCGTCGTGGCGGCGATATTTCCTTTGTGGTCGAGGAGTTGAAGGCGGTCTTTGATCCGCGCGGCGGCGCATGGATGGGCGGGCGTTATATCCCGTCGATTCTGGCTGCCATCGGTGGCGTGATCGAACGCCATCTGGTCGCCATCGGCTTTATCGAGGGCGAAGGCATGGGCTTGAAATCCGACCCCCACGCCGAAGTCGTCGCCATCAACGCCGCCCCCCGCGGCAAAGCCTGCCCGTCGTGCGGCGGCTATGAGATGCGGATGGTCGAAGGCTGCATGACCTGCGGGTCCTGCGGCCATTCGAAATGCGGGTGAGGGTGGGTTTGGCGGAGTGTCAGACACCGTAAATAACTGCCATTAAACCCGGTTTTCTGCCATTCGGACACATGAAAAACTGCCATCGCCCGCCATCTTGGCGGGCGTTTTCTTTTATGATCAATGGCTTAGTTGATTGTCGCGGATGCGGCCGCCAGATGCCCGGAAGAGCTGCCGGCGCGACCCCCTCCCGTTGACGGGGGCGCCCTTACCCGGCAGGAACACGACAGACCCGGGTCCTTTCATATCAACCTCATCACCTGCGCCGAGAGCATGGTGGCTCGGCATCGCCTTGTGCGATGCCGAAATCGAAAGGCTTACTCATGTCCCGTCTGAAATCACCCCCCAGCCAGCCCACCCCATTGCCAGTCCCGATGGCTGAAAGCGCGCAGCTCAAGGCGAGCCCGACCGCAACGCCCGGACTTCACGAAGCGCTGGCTTACCTTGACTCACTTCGGGTCCCTGAACCCCAAACCTTCAAGGATACCCGGGCGGGCGATGAGGAGGACGGGGAGTATGACAGCCCGGTCGATCTGGCGCTGAATGATCGGGTCCGGCATAGCCCGGACGAACTGCTGGATGCGATCACGATCATGCGCGTCTGCTGCGCGGCTGACGGCGCCCGGCCGGGCCTTTTGACGCCCGGACCGGGCCTGCTGTCCGTGCTCCAGGTCCCTTCGGAAAAGGACCGGACCCGTCTGGCGCGACGACATCCAGACCTGTGGCGGCGGCTGTCCATGTCGCTCCCTGCACTTGTGGTTGAGGACAACCCGGGGCGGAGCGGGGCCGCAGCCGAGCTCCATAGCAGGATCGAAGGGAAACTTCTATCGGGCAGCGGGGTGCTCGCGATCCTGTCGGGCATGGTGCCGCTCCCGCCTGACCTCGACGCGCTGGTGACGCTGCGCACGACCTTGCCGCCTGTAACGCTGCAGATGCTCACCATCATTTTGGAGTATCTTCACCCGGGGCAGGATGTTGATCTCCCGATATCAGAAGAACAACTGGGCAAGCTTGGCCCGGTCGCGCTTGCGCCCGTCTTGGCGGCGGACACGCTCAGTGCCGCACTTGACCAGTTGCAGCAGTTGGGAAGTATTATACGGCTGCCGAACGACGGTCCCCGCCTTGATGACGTTTACGGTCAACCGGAGGCGGTCGATGCGTTGCGGCAGCTCGTCCGCGACGTGGACGCGTGGCGGGCCGGGACGCTGCCCTGGCGCGAGGTCACGAAGAGCTTTCTGATGGTGGGTCCGCCGGGCACGGGCAAGACGCTTCTGGCCGAGGCGCTGGCCCGGACCGCCGGTATCACCTTTGTCAAGACGTCCTATGCGGACTGTCAAAAGGCCGGGCATCAAGGTGATGCCCTGAAGGCCCTAAACGCAGCTGCCGAGAAGGCGAAGGCGGGAAGGCCCGCCGTGTTCTTTCTGGATGAGATCGACGGTTTTTATAACAGAGCGCAATCCACCAACGGGTATATCATCGGCATGGTCACGGGGCTTCTGACCCTGCTGGACGCCCTCTCAGCGACTGAGGGAGTCGTGCTTGTGGCTGCCACCAATGACGCGGAGCGGGTGGACCCGGCGGTGATCCGAAGCGGCCGGTTCGATCGCCATATCCGCGTCGGGCGGCCCATCCGGTCGGGGATTTCCGCGATGCTGTCGGCTGCCGTAGCGGGAGCGATCCCTGACCGGCACCTGAATGGTCTGTCCGAGCAGCTCGTCGGACTGACCGGGGCCGAGATCGCGACGCTGCTCCGTGAGGCCCGGACCGGCGCCCGCAAGGCTGGACGGAGCCTTGCCCTTGAGGACCTTCAGGCCGCGGCTGACCGGGTGCAGCCGCCCCTCGGTGATGCGCTGATGCGGCGTGTCGCCGTTCATGAGGCTGCACATGTGGTCGCCGGTCACGTTTTGGGTCTGCCGGCGGCGACCCTCGCACAAATCAGTCCTCGCGGCGGTGAAGTTGTCAGGTCGCGGCTGACCTCCATGACCGAGCGGGACATCCTTGCGATGACCGCGGCCGTGTTGGCCGGACGAGAGGCCGAGGCCCTCATCATTGGCGACATCAGCAGTGGGGGCGGTACCGGGTCCAATAGCGACCTCTCCCAAGCCACGACCTTGGCCGTTCAGGCGGAATGCGCCTACGGCTTCGGCCCGTCACTGGGCTGGATGTCACCGGACACGCCCCTGTTTCTGCTGCCGGATCCGGTACGGCAGCGGGTGGAGGCCCGGCTTCGGGCCGGTCAGGATGAGGCGCGGGCAACAATTTCGCGGCATATCGCTGCTGTTGAGCGCGTGGCTGACGCCTTGGTTGAGCGGCGCGAACTCGATGGCGCCGCTTTGGCGGAACTGCTTACGGACGTGGAGGGGACTGATGAAAAGGAGGCATTGGAGATGGGTGACCGGAATGGTTGATCTGCATATGCCCCTTCTGGCCGAAATCCGCAGGATCCGCGCCCAATTGGGGGCGGATGACGGGGGCGAGTGGCGCACCCTGAAGTACCCACTCAGCCCCTGCCTCACCTCCGTGCTCCTCGCACATGACGAGGGAACCGCAGGGGAACGGGATGACGCGCTGTCGGTATTTCGCACTTTCGACCATCTTGAGCGCCTCTGCACCGCACCAGCGGATCCGGACCGGCTGAGGACAGCGCCTGTGCTCGACAAGTGGACCGTACGCCGGATGGATGACGGCTGCCCCCACCTCTTGGGTGAAGTTCTCGGGCATACGCAGCTTGCAGACGGCACCGCGATTTTTACATCTCCATATATGCGCCTCGACTGGTCCGGCGGATGGGCCCGGACCACGCGCCATTATTATCGTCTGGGGCGGTATGACCGGGGATATACGGGCTTTTCGTTCATGGGGTGAGGGGAGAGGTCGGTGGAGGCGTCGAGATTGTTCCGGGTTCCTGACGCACCGATCGCCGTTGCCCTTTTGCCAAACGGCCCCTTGTGAGGCGCACCGGGGGGCTGTGCACGGGTGCTCTGCCCGTTCAGGCGGTACCTGTCCCAGATAAATTTGGACAAGGCGTTGTGAATGGGGCTACCGTGCCTTCACATCTATAGTTGAGTTCTTCATGCCCATACCCCATTTCGCGGACCACGACGCGCTGCCTCCCTTCGTTTCTGGGAACCCGACATCACCGGAGACCCGTTCCCCCTACGCGGCGACGATGGATGAGTTGGTTGACAGGTTTTGTACGTCGCCGGATCGGGCAAAACTCATCAAGGGACTCAACGCGTACCGCAAACATCTGTTTTCGGGGGGATTCCTTTCGGGATCCCAATGGGTTGACGGAAGTTTCGTCGAGAATGTCGAAAAAACGCGGGGCCGCAGTCCCAGCGATATTGACGTTGTCACGCTTTTCAACAGGCCCTTGAGGTACCAAGTAAAAGCGGACAAATGGAACGATGATTACGAAGGGTTCATCTTTGGTACCTATTTCGACACCCGGAAGATGAAACCGGCCTATCATTGCGACACTTACTCAATCGACCTCGACTCAGGTTCGCGGGCGCTGATCAGAAACTCCACCTACTGGTTCGGCCTGTTCAGCGACATGCGGGGGGCGGGTGGAAAGAAGGGGATCCTCGAGATCCCGCTCGCTGTTGACCCGATGGAGTTCGCGGCCATCGATGAGCTGCTGGGGAGAAGATTCGATGTCTGACCTGCAACGGCTGTCTGACCTTCAGCGCCAGAAGCGCGAACTTGAGGCTCTGGTTCGTGACGCCGAAGTGGACGGTGACATTGTCGGTAAACTGAATTTTCTTACCAGACTGGAAATCGTTGCGGAGGAGTTGGACGCGATCGTGGACCGGGACGGAAGGGTTGCGGAGATCGCCCTCCTGTTCGAAGGCGGACCCGTTGACGGATCGCGCACAATTGACGCGACCTTCGCGGCACAGGCGATCGGCTATTTCCAGGCCGTCGTGACGCGGCTGTTCGCATCCAACCTCAAGGGCGAACTGGCGCTGCGTGGAAAGATCAAAGGGACAAACTTGGCGGCCCTGAACATCCGTGGGGTGGCGACAGGGTCATTCGGGTTCATCCTGGAAGAAAAGGATTCTCGTCAGACCAGCGCGGTGAAAACACCGATCCGGGAAGCCATAGAGGAGGCCACCGCTCTTTTTGACGAATTCACGCAAGAGAACGAAGATGACTTCCTGGTCGACGTGGACAGCATAAACCCGAGAGTGTTCAGCTCTCTGGCCAAGTTCTTTCGTCACCTGGAGAAAAACGACGCATCCCTGAAAGCGAACCTCCCGGATCGCCACTTCACGTTTGATCGGGCCGGCGTGGAGCGCGCCTACAAAAGAATAACGGCCACCCATGTCAAAATCGAGCCGGTGAGCTGGACGGGAACGCTGGTCGGGCTGTCTCCGATCAAGAGAACCTTCGATTTCAAACGTGAGGGATCGGAAGAGATCATCTCCGGGAAATTCAGCCATCAGGTCAGTCAGGACTACCTGGAACGTATCGAGGGCGATGAGGGTATCACCTTGGGCGACAGGTTCGTGGCGCGAATTGAAATCGGCACGATCAGAAAGCCGGACGGATCAATCAGTGTCAGCTACACGGTGACCGACTTGGAACTGGCCGACCGGTCGCCCCCTTGATGTCGGGGTATCACGAGCATGCCTCAACGGCCCGAAACAAATCCACGAACATCGCCTCGTTGACGCCGAAGCGGTTGTCCGCAAAATACCCGTCAAGGCGTTGTCCCTGTGCATATTCCTGACGCAGGATGTCACCTTGGTCAGATGATCCGATTGCCCAGAACTCGAGGCCCGTATCTTCTGCCACTCTCAGGCAGCTCTGATCCCACTCAGGGCAGGCGTGGGTCAGAAGGAGGCAGACGAAACTGTCGATGTCGAGGAGGCGCGCCGGATCAATGCCCTGGTGGTTGAGCTCTTCCAGCGGGATCAGTGTGGCCGGCTCATGCGCTCGGTCGAACGAGATCACGCGGATCCGGGTGCTGTCCTGACCGAAACGATCCGCGAATTGCTCGGAAACCCGGAGCGCGGCGGACCTGACGAAGGCGTCGCTCACCGCGGGGGCATGATTACGCGCATCGTGCGCGTCCGGTCCACAGATCCGAAGTAATTGGGGTGCGTCGATCGGAAACAGGATGATGTTCGTCGTACTGGTCACATGGGGGCCCATTCGAAGGTGGTGTTCGCAGCTTTGTAACTGCCGTGAGTGTCAGAATGTCGGGAAGGTCTGCGCGACTTCGGGTTTGGCAGCATTCTTGGAACCCCTCAATACCGGAAGGCGGAAATGATCTGGCCGGCCGTAACGATCGATGGATCCCGATCCCGGAAATCGCGGGCCGCAACGGGGGTGCCCTGGTTCCGGCAGGGCCGGGAGGGTTGCGTGGTCAAGGTGCGGTCAATCTCGAACGCAACGAGGGATTCGAAAAACCTGATGGACCAGATCGCGGGCTCAAAGGGGTATTTGTCGCGCAGCCCGCTGAACCGGTGATTGATCCCGTCGGCGATCTGCTTGGCATAGCTGATGAACGATACCGGACCTGGGCCCCCATATTCGGGCAGATAGGAGGTGTGCGTGTCTTCCACCACCAGAAGACCACCGTCCCGAATGCCGGGTATGACGCATTCACAGGTCATGATCTGTTGTTCAAACCGGTGGCCGCCATCGTCCAGCAGGATATCGATGGGACCGATGTCATTCAAAAATGTCTGCCAGAAAGCGGGGTCCGATTGGCTGCCGATGTGGATTTCAAATCCATGTTCGCGCCAGCGCACCGCGTCCGGGTTCAGGTCTATGCCGATGATCCGTGCAGCGGGCCCAAAGAACTGGCGCCACATGAACAAAGAGCCGCCACTGAGCACCCCAATCTCGACAAAGGTGATCGGACGGTCGCGATACGGGCCGAACAGACGATCATAAACGGGGAAGTATGTCGTATGCTTTGACGACAAGAAGGGGGATGTGCGAAAGCAATCCAGTGCGGAGGGGCGGTGCGCGCTCATGGATGTGTCACCGTCTTTCGCCATATCCCCCGGAGTGCGGCGCCAAAATCCGCCGCATAGCGATCCGCATCCCAGCCGGGCTGGGCTAGCAGCCGAGCACGCAGGCCCCGCTTCAGATCAAGCAGTGCCTTACGATCCTGCGCAATCGCCACCGCCTTGGCGACATAGTCCACATCATTCCGTGCCACCCAATCGTGCAGGCCTGCGGCGGTCATGAAGCTTGCGCCCATGCGGGAGACGAACTGGCCGCCCTCCATCGTCAGGACGGGTACGCCCATCCAGAGTGCTTGCAAGCTGGTGGTGCCGCCGCAATAGGGGACGGGATCGAGGGCGATGTCGATCTCAGAATAGGACTGCATCATGACGTCGAGCCCGACCGGACCCCGAAAGACTAGACGATCTGCATCGATCCCGTGATCGGCGAAGAGGTGGCGGAAACGTGCGACGGCGCCTGCGTCCTTGAAACTGGGGGCCCGCAGCAAAAGACGCGCGCCGGGGACCGCGTGCAGCACGTTTGCCCAAAGGCGGACCGTGCGCGGGGTCAGCTTGGGGATGTTGTTGAAGGAGCCGAAGGTCAGCGGCCGCCCCTTTGCCAGGCTCTCAAAATCCGGCAGCAGGTAGTCCGCCTCGGGGGCAAAACAGAACACGGTGTTGGGAAGACGCATGACCCGTTCGCTGCACAGATGATCGGCGCCGGGCGGGGTGACCACGGGATCTCCGATCAGCCAATCCATATTCGGCACGCCGGTGGAGCCGGGATAGCCCAGGAAGCTCGCCTGCACCGGTGCCATGCGGCGGGCGAAGGCGCGCATGGTGCCGCCGGCGGTGTGGCCCGCCAGATCGATCAGAATGTCGATGCGGTCTGCCGCGATCCGGGCTGGCAGCTGTGCGGTGGAGACATCATGCCAGGTTCCCACCCGGCTGCGGGCGAGCCGGGTCTGATCGTCCACCGTGGAGCCGGTGTTATAGATGGTCAACGGCAGGCCCGCATGGTCCCATCGCGCCAGAAGTGGCTGCATGAAAATGTTGACCGGATGCTGGTGGTGCAGGTCGCCGCTGACCATGCCGATCCGCAGCGGACGGTCGGGATTTGGATCTGCCCCGAAACTCTCCCGCGACCGCGCGTCCTGGCCCCACTCTGCGAAGAGCGCGCGGTGACGGCGGGCCACCTCATCCGGTGTCACGCTGTCGGCGTAAAGCAGGCTCATCGCGGCGTTGGGGGCGAAGCTGTCGTTCCCGTCGGCGACCAGTCCCTCGTAAAGGGAAAGCGCGGTGTCCGCGTCCCCCTGCCGGTTGGCGACCGAGGCGCGCAGGGCTGCGCTGGCGGCTGGGGGCACGGTGCCGGAGGCCTCGGCCCGGTCCAGTGCGGCGAGGGCCTCTTCCAGCAGCCACGACTTCACCTGCATGTCAGCCAGATCAAGATGGGCCTGGGCGTCATCGGGGGATAGCTTGGTCCAGCGTTCCAGGATCGCCACCGCCTCGGCCCAGAAGTTGAACCGGTAGGCGAGCTGCGCTAACGTCCGCAGCAGCGCGGGATCCTCTGACGCGGACAGGCGCTCCATCAGCGTCTGTGCCTCCGATGTCATCCCGAGGCGCAGATAGACGTCAGCCAGATCAAGGTCGATCACCGCGGCCAGGTCAGCTGATCCGGCCAGAAGCCGCGCCTGACGCAGGGCCTCCAGTGCGCGCGGCAGATCCGCGCGCTCCAGCCGGAACCGGGCGATATCGCGGCAAAGACCCGCCATCGCCGGGGCCGACTCTGCTCCGGCCCCGGCGCGGTCGAGCGCGCGCTGGAAGGCGATGGCGGCCTGTTCCGCGGCGTCCTGACCTGGTTGCTCCTCCCAGAGCCGGGCCAGCGCCAGCGCGGGCCTCACGTCCAGGGGACGCGCCGCCATTGCCCTGCTGTAGCTGGCCGCGGCCTCGGCGGCTTCGCCCAAGCCCCGCAGCACATTACCGCGTTCCAGCAGCGCGTCGAAACTTGCAGGATCGGCGGCGAGGGCAGCGTCATAGGCGGCCCGGGCTGCCGGTTCATCGCCGATCCGGCGCAGGGCGCGCGCCTTGAGCACATGCGCGATGGCCAGATCCGGGGCGAGTTGCGCCGCCCGCGCCGCCGCATCCCGGGCCGCCTCAAAACGGCCTTCCCGGAAGGCTGCGTTGGCAGCATTGAACGCGGCGGCGGCCTCTGGTGTGATGGGGGTGGAAGCGGCAGACATCTCAGTTCATCGTGCCGGTCGGCTCGGGCAGCGCCTCGGGTTTGATCGTAAAGCGGATCTCGTCATTGCGGAACCCAAGCGCCATGGGGCGTATCACGTTTGGCAAGAGGTTGACGTCATAGATCTCTTCGACAATGCCGCCGATCTCCAGCCGGTGTTCGATATCTCCGGTGCGCAGGTTGACGACGCAGATCGCGCATTGGGCGCTGACGCCCTCGGCCTCCAGCCGCTCGTTCAGCACAAGCCCCTCGAAGGTCCGGTTCTCGCGCGGACGAGAAATGCCGATCACGGCATGGTCCCCCACAAAGGACAGACCGCGGGCGAAACCGGGCAGGAAGCAGACCGGCTCGAACCGGCCGGTGTCCCGGTCGATGCGGCCGAACTCGCCGGTGCCCGCCTGCAACATCCACAATGTGCCCTGATGCAGCCGTGGCGAATGCGGCATGGAAAGCCCTTCGGCCACCACCTCACCGGTTGGCACATCCAGCACCACGCCACCGTCACGGCGCTTCTCGCGCCAGCCCTCGAACATGTTGGTTCGTGACAGGCAGGTCACATAAGCAGGCCGCCCCGCATCCATCGCCAGCCCGTTGAGGTGGCAGCGGTCCTCGGCGGCCAACCGGTCGATGAAGGGGGGGCGCCAAAGCTCGCGGAAGCTGCCGCGTTCGGCCAGGGTGGCAAGACAGTTGAACCGGGTCGCCACAAAGACGGGCTGGCCGTTCGCATCCTCGTGGATGTCATGGATGTCGAGATCCCCGGTGGTGTGGCCGGTGACCGGGACATAGAGCGCGTCATAGCCGTCGCGTGTCTCTCCCTTGTCCAGAAAATCCTCGAACCGCCAGAGCTGGTGGATCGAGCTCATCCAGAACCGGCCTTGTCCGACCCCAAGCCCCATCGGCCGCTCGAAGGTTCGCTCGAACACGGAGAGCCGCCCGTCGGGTTGCAAGCCGATCAAGAAGACCTTGCCCGCCTGATAGGTGGTCATCGCAAGGCTGACCTTCGCTTCCTTGAGCCAAGCGGTGAAGAGGCGAGAGCCGTGGAAGGCGAGTGCGGGCGGTTTCTGGTCGGTCATGTGGGAGCTTTCTGAAGTGAGGTCTGTGGCGGACGGGTCATTCGCGGAAGGCGCGCGCCCGCACCCGTTCAAGGGGTTGCAAAAGGTAGTCGATCACCCGGCGGCGGCCCGCAAGGATATCGATCTCGGCGATCATACCAGGGATGATGCGGGCTTGGGCTCCATCGGCGTCATAAAGCGCGCCTTCGGTGCGCACGACGATCACGAAGACCTCGGCCTCATCGCGTTCGCTGCGGCGCACCGCATCGGCACCGATGCGCAGGATCCGGCCTTCCAGCGCGCCATAGCGGGTGAAATCATAGGCCGTCAGCTTGACCCGGACCGGCTGATCCGGGCGCAGGAAGGCGATATCCTGGGGCAGGACATAAGCCTCGACCAGCAGGGCATCGTCGATGGGGACGATCTCGGCCACTTCTTCGCCCGCGCGCACGGCCCCACCGATCGTGCGGCGGTGGAGACGGTTCACGATACCCGCAACGGGCGCGCGCAAAACAGCCCGGGCAGCCATGCTTTCCAAAGCGGGCAGCGACGGTCGCAACGCCGCCAGCTCCCCCGTGGCGTCCGCCAGTTCGCGCAGCGCCTCGGCGGCAAACTGGCTTCGGGTCGCGGCAATGGTGTCCTCAACCTCGGCCAGGGCTGTCTCCAGACGCGCCAGCGCCGCCTCGGCCCCGGCGATGCGGCCACCGATCTCTTCCTCCTGGCGACGCAGGGTCAAAAGTGTGGTCTGCGGTTCCACGCCACGCTCCACCAGTGGCGCAACAATGGCCCGTTCTTCCGCGAGGATGTCCCGGGTCCGGGTGGCGGTGCGGATCTCGGTGCGGGCCTCGACCTGCTCCTGCCGGCGCTGCTCGCGCCGCCGCTCAAGCACCCCGATCTCGGAGGTGAGGGCCGCGGCGCGCCCCACATGCAATGCGCGTTCGCTGACCACCAGTTCAGGCGCGGCCGCCTCAAGCTCTGCCGGGAACACTGGGGCGCGCCCGTCAATCTCGGCGGACAGCCGCTCGATCCGGGCCTGAAGCGCGATGGCGCGCTGGACCTCGCGGTCCAGCTGGCTGGTCTGAACCAATCCGTCGAGTTCAACCAGCGGCGCGCCCGCCTCAACGATTGCGCCCTCTTCGACAAAGACCGCGCGGATCACGCCGGCCTCGGCGGCCTGGACCCGCTGGAGGTCACCTGCGGGGACGACCCGGCCGGGCGCGCGGGTGACATCGTCGATCTCGGTCGCCCAGGCCCAGATAAACACGGCTCCGATCACCGCGAAGATCGTGATCAGCAGAGCGGAGGCGCGCAGGGGCGTGCGGCCCTTCATCTCTTGTACCAGTCGGTCGAGGTCGCGCTGCGTGCTCATGCGCCGCTCCCTGTTGCCTGACGTCGGATGAACTGGCCTTTGGGGCCGTCCGCGACCACCTTGCCACCGTCAATGACGATCACACGGTCGACGAGGTCCAGCAGGCTGGTCCGGTGGGTGATCACGATCAGGGTCCGGCCCTCAAGGACCGCCTTCAGCCGTCCGATCAGCGCGGCCTCGGACTGGATGTCCATCGCTGCGGTCGGCTCATCAAGCAACAGGATCGGCGGATCGCCCATCAGGGCGCGCGCCAGCACCACCGCCTGGCGCTGTCCGCCCGACAGGCCCTGACCGCGCTCGCCCAAGCGCATGTCATAGCCCGCGGGGTGGCGTGCCGCAAACTCTTCGACCCCGGCAAGCTGAGCCGCCGCCAGGATCACTTCGTCGCGCGGGCGCACTGCGCCAAAGGCGATGTTCTCGCGCAGGGTGCCTGACAAAAGCCAAGGCTCCTGCAGCACCGCGCCGATGTTGCGCCGCAGGTCGGTCGGGTCGATCTGGCGGATGTCGATCCCGTCGGCCAGCACCGCGCCCTCGGTGGGTTGATAAAGGCCGAGCAGCAGCCGGGCGATGGTGCTTTTGCCCGATCCGATCGGGCCAAGAATGGCCACCCGTTCGCCCGGTGCGATGTCCAGACTGACCGCGTCCAGTGCGGCGCCCTGCTGGTCGGGATAGGAGAAGCTCACCGCGTCCAGGCGAACCGCCCCCGACAGACGGGGACGCGACAGGAACTGACGGCCTGCGGGATGTTCGCCGGGGGCCTGCATCAGGGCGTCCAGACTGCGATAAGAGCTGCGCGCCTGATGCAGCCGGGTCAGCGTTTGCGCGATCAGCGCCAGCGGGGCAAGCGCGCGCCCGGTCAGGATCACCGCCGCAATGAGCACGCCGGAGGTGATCTGGCCCGAGACCACCAGCATCGCCCCATAGACCACGATCAGGATTTGCGCCGCCTGCTGGACAAAGCCGGTCGCGTTGATGGCCCCTTGCGTGACCGCACGGCTCTTGACCGCATAGGCGGATTGGCGGCGGATCGCCTCGGCCCAGCGGGCGCGCATCTGGCGGCCCGCACCGGCCGCCTTGATCGCCTCAATCCCGGTCAGGGTCTCGACCAGCACGGTCTGCTTCATCTGCCCCTCGGCAAGCACCCGGTCAGCAAGCCGGCCCAGCATCGGCTGGACCGCGACCCCGATCAGCAGCACCAGCGGCACGGCGATGGCGGGCACCACCGCGAGCGGTCCTGCAAGCAGATAGATCGCGCCCACGAAAATCACCACGAAGGGCAGATCCACCAGCGCCACCATGGTCGCCGAGGTGAAGAAATCCCGGAGCGATTCAAACTCGCGCAAGGTGGCCGACACCGCTCCGACCGAGCCCTTGCGTGCGCCCATCTCAGTCTCGATCACATGGTCGAACACCCGCTGACCCATATCCAGATCGGCGCGCTTGCCCGCATGGTCGATAAAGCCCGCGCGCAATGTCTTCAGGATCAGGTCGAACACGAGGGCGATACCGACCCCGATCGTCAGGGCAAAAAGCGATTCCGTGGCCGCCGAGGGCAGGATCCGGTCATAGACCACCATGGTGAAGAGCGAGGTGACCAGGGCCAGGCTGTTGATCATCATCGCGGCGAAACCCACCTGAATATAGGCCCAGCGGTTCGCGGTGATGGCGTCACGGAACCAATGGCCGCGTACGCCCGCATCCCGTTCATCGACTGCATGGCGGTGTTCGGGCTTCAGGATCAGGACATGGCCGGTCAGGTCAGCGGCAAGCTCGGCGAATGGCACCTCGATCAGGCCGTCACCCGTGCGCGGGTCATGCACGGTGGTCCGGTCCGCGTCACAGCGATGCAGGACGACTGCGCTGCCCGTTTTGGTCAGCAGGATCGCGGGCATCAGGCCGGCGTCGATCTGACCGAGTGCATATTGCCCGAAGGCGGCCTGCATCCCGGCCTGTTCGGCCGCCGCAATGACGCGGCGCAGTTCTGCGGCGATCCCGGTCGGGTTCTGGCCGACCAAGACATCATGGAGCGCCCCAAGCGTCATGGACCGCCCGTGATGGGCCGCGACATGCAGCACACAGCGCTCCAGCGCCGTGGCCACCACCGGGGATGGTGGGGCCGACACAGTCTCCAGCACACTCATTGCGGGGCCTGAGCGGAACCGGGGGTGGCAGGCAAGGTCACGCCGAACGCATCCAGAATATCGCCTGTGGCCGCCAGAACCGCATAGCCCAGCACCGCCCGGTCGTGTTCCGCAAGGATCTGCTGGCGTTCCGACGCAAGGGCCTCACGTTCGGCGTCCAGAAGTTCGATCAGGCTGCGGCGACCGGCCTGGAACTGATCGCGCGCTACCTCAAGGTTGGCGCGGTTTGCCTCTCGCGCCGTACGGGTGGCGGCCAGCCGGTCGGCCACGGCACGTTGCTCGGCGGTCAGGATCCGCAACCGGCTCTCAAGCTCGCGCCGGGTGGCGTCCAGATCCACCCGACGGGCGTCGATCCGCGCCTCCGTGGCGGCGATCCGCGCGGTCCGGCCCCGCGAGGGTGAGAGGAGTTGTTCCGAGGCAAGGCCCGCGACCGCCTGCGATCCGGGGATTGCTGAGACGGAGACCGACAGGCGCGGCACCCGTCCGGCCAGTGCTGCGGCGTGCTCGGCTTCAGCGGCAAGCACCTCCGCTTCCGCCTTTTGCAACGTCGGGCTCCCCTCAGCCCCGCCGTCAGGGGCCCGCGGGGCCTGCGGCGGCAGTGACAGAGAAGGCCCCGGCGGATAGCCGAAGGTCTCGATGAAGATCGCCTCCGCCCGGCTCGCGTCCGACCGGGCCGCCACCATGGCCGCGCGTTCATTGGCGAGGCGGCTGCGGGCGGTCAGCGCGTCCACGCTCGACCCCAGCCCAGCGGATGTGCGATCTTCGATCTGGGCCGTTGTTGCTTCCAAAGCGGTGAGTGACGCCTCGGAGATCCGGACCAGTGCCCGTGCGGTTGCAACCCCGGCCCAGGCCTCGACTGCTGAAAGGGCTGCGCGGGAACCTGCGTCCAGCCGACCGGCCAGACCGCCCAGAACCCGGGCTTGTGCTGCCGTCTCACGGGCGTTGCTCGCCCCGCCATCATAAAGAAGCTGCGAGATGGCGCCGAAAGAGGTTATGCCAAACCCGCCGCTCTCCTGCGGGCGCAAGCCCACCGAGATTTGTGGCAGGAAGGCCCCGCTTTCGGCCAGAAGGCCCGCTTCGGCCTCACGCAGCGCTGCTTGCCCCCGGCCCAGCGTCGGGCTGGTGGTGATGGCCTGGGCGACAGATCGCCCGAAGGCGGTGCCCGCAAGGGACGCCGGAAGTCGCGCCTCACGGGTGATCACGGCGGTCTCAAGCGCGGTCAGATCCGGTGGGGTGGCACAGGCGCTGAGCAGCGCCGTCATCAGAAGCGCGGCTGGGAAGGTTGGTCTCATTGTCTGGTCAATTCCGGAAGTTGGATCAACGCCTCGTCGGCGCAGGCGTCAGCGGCGAGGGCCGCAAGAAAGCGCGACCCGGGCGCCATGCGCTGACGGTCGGAGGCGGGGCTGGGCCGGGGCGGGGGCGCTGTGGTCAGGTGGCGTTCGGCCTTCGCCATCCAGCCCAGA
This sequence comes from Rhodobacterales bacterium RIFCSPHIGHO2_02_FULL_62_130, assembly GCA_001828855.1. GTDB lineage: Bacteria > Pseudomonadota > Alphaproteobacteria > Rhodobacterales > Rhodobacteraceae > Cypionkella. The sequence goes on from MHZT01000035.1 coordinate 200,631, forward strand.
TGTGCCTGAGAAACCAGGCCTGCGTGAAGAAGCGTCAGCGCCCCGGCACGGTGCAGCGCCAGGATGCCCGCCTCGTTAAGGTCGGCTGCCGCCCGCGGATTGATGACCCATAGGGATGGGTCCGCATCAAGCGGGATCAAGAGCCCGAGGTCGGCCAAGGCCGCGCTGGCCTGCGCGGTTGCGGGAAGGGCTTCGGCCTGCGCCTTCAGGATCGCCGCCAACCGTGCGGTCTCTGGCGCGAGCACGGGCGCGTCATTGCCCGGTGCAAAGATCGGGTGCCCCCCCGGCACCGGCTCAACAAGGCCGCTCTCCTCATGCAGGGCAAGGGCATGGCCTTCCCCTTGGGTTGTAACCAGATCGAAGGGCCAGGTGGCAAGGCGCGGCGGCAGCCAGGACGCCTGCCACTGGCCTTCCCGTCCGATAAACGGCGAACGGCCCTTTGCCCCAAGACGCAAAAGCGCATGGGGCATGAGGTCGGACGGTCCGCGCACAAACACCAACGGAAAGCAGGAGGCGGCCGAAGCCACCTCCGCCAAAGTAACCGGAACCGAGCGCAGGTCATGGGCATGGTCGTAGCCCTGAGGCTTGCTCCAGGACCACGTTCTGTGTCGGTCCCAGCTGACAGGCTGGGCTGATGCTCCGGTTCGCAAATCCACCGCTCAGAGCATCACATGCGATACGACAAGGTCGTCGGGTGTGATGTTCTCCAAGATCACCACCGTATCGGCATCGAAGGTGATCCGCGTGTCATGCCCACCCGGACCTTCAGGCGTCAGCAGCGCCTCAAAGGCCGCAAAATCCGTCAGGCCGAAGTCAAACACATCGAGCAGGTCCCCCTCGCCACCATCGAAATCAATGATGCTCGTAGTGCCGTCAAGGTTGCGCAGGGTGAAAATATCTGCGCCCGCGCCGCCAGACAGCCGGTCAGTGCCGCCGCCGCCGTCCAGCGTATCAGCACCGGTGCCTGCAAAGATCACGTCATTGGCAGTCGTTCCATCTAGTGCGTCGTTCGCCAAAGTGCCGATTTCGGTCACGGTCCCTGTGAAGTTGCCGCCAAAGACCACGAAGCTCGCGCCAGATTTGCTGCCGTTCGGGGCATCATAAGGCGATCCGACGATCAAATCATCAAAGCCGTCACCATTTACATCCCCGGCAGAACTCACTGATATGCCCGAGAAATCATTCGCCGATACGCCATTCATTACAAAGCCACCGCGGCCGGCCTCCACATCCGATAGCGCCACCGTGGTCCCGTCCGTCTTGCCAAACACCACAAAGCTCGCGCCGGAACTTGTCCCATTGGGGTCGTCCCCGTACGCCCCCACAATCAGGTCATCCAAGCCGTCGCCATTCACATCGCCGGCCGAGCTGACTGAAAAACCGGACTTATCGCCGGCCGAAACGCCGTTGATCGAGAAACCACCTGTGCCCGCGTCGATCGCCGACAGCTCTACTGCTGCGCCGTCGATCTTGCCGAACACCACAAAGCTCGCACCGGAACCAGTCCCGTTCGGATCGTCGCCCCATGCCCCGATTATCAAGTCATCCAGACCGTCGCCATTTACATCCCCGGCTGAACTTACAGAATATCCGGAGTAGTCATTCGTCGTAACGCCGTTGATCACGAAGCCACCGCTGCCCGCCTGGATCGCCGAAAGCTCCACAGCTGCTCCGCCCGTCTTGCCAAATACAACGAAAGTTGCGCCAGAAAGACTGCCGTTCGGATCGTCGCCCTTGGCACCAACAATCACGTCGTCCAAGCCATCTCCGTTCACATCGCCGGCAGAACTCACTGAAAAACCTGCGTAATCGGCTGTCGTTACGCCGTTGATCACGAAGCCACCACTGCCTGATTCAATCGCCGACAACTGCACCGTCGTCCCGTCCGTCTTGCCGAACACCACAAAGCTCGCACCGGAGCCCAGGCCGTGCGGGTCGTCTCGATATGCCCCGACAATCAGATCATCCAAGCCGTCACCGTTCACGTCTCCGGCCGAACTCACAGACCTGCCAGAAACGTCATTCGCCGAGACGCCATTGATCACGAAGCCACCGCTGCCCGTCTGGATCGCCGACAGCTCCACAGCTGTCCCGCCCGTCTTGCCAAATACCACGAAACTTGCGCCAGAAGCGCCGCCGTTCGGATCGTCGCCCTTGGCACCAACGATAACGTCGTCCAAGCCATCTCCGTTCACATCACCGGCAGAACTCACTGAAAAGCCTGCGTAATCTGCAGTCGTTACGCCGTTGATCACGAAGCCACCGCTGCCCGATTCAATTGCCGACAGCTGCACCGTCGTCCCGTCCGTCTTACCGAACACCACAAAGCTCGCGCCGGAGCCAAGGCCGTGTGGGTCGTCTCGATATGCCCCGACAATCAGATCATCCAAGCCGTCACCGTTCACGTCTCCGGCCGAACTCACCGACCTGCCTGAATAGTCATTCAAGGCGACACCATTTATCACGAAGCCACGCATGTCGGCGTCCAGTGAAACGGCGGACAGTTCCACCGGTGCAATCGGTCCACCAGTCACGCTGATCCCCTGCAGGATTTCAATCCTGGCCCGGCCAGACGTGTAAACTTGGAAAGTCCCTTCGGTATCGGTGACCTGACCTGCGTTGATCCACGAGGTCCCGGCTAGGGTCACTGCGTCTGCGTTGTCACCCAATACCCGCAAAGTATTGGACGAATTTGTAAGGCGAAGCAGTTCAAGCGCATCAAGCCGAAGGCTGTTGCCTGTTCCCAGATCGATCCGCTCGATATCGAGCAGACTGGTGTTGTCCAATGTGGTCAGATCAAGGGTCAACTCGCTTCCATCAAGCCGCAGGGTGTCGGCGCCAGTCCCGCCATCAATCCGTGCAAAGCCCAGATCCGAGATGGCCAGCACATCATCCCCGGCCCCGCCGTAGAGCACGTCCGCGCCCCCGGCCCCCACCAACACATCAGCGCCCGTGCCGCCAACGAGCACGTCAATCGCCGCTGAACCGTTCAGTGTGTCATCACTGACAGTGCCGATTTTCGTCGCCGCACCGCTGAAGTTGCCGCCGAACACAACGAAGCTCGCGCCGGAACTGTTGCCGTTCGGATCGGCAGCGTAGGCCCCGACGATCAGATCGTCAAACCCATCGCCGTTTACGTCCCCCGCTGAGCTGACGGAGAAGCCCGATTTGTCACCTTCCGACACGCCATGGATCACGAATCCACCGTTACCTGTTTCCACCTCGGAAAGCTCCACTGCAGAGCCATCTGTCTTCCCAAACACCACAAAACTAGCGCCGGAGTCAGGCCCATTGGGGTCGTTGCCTTTGGCCCCAACAATCAGGTCGTCGAACCCGTCGCCGTTCACGTCCCCGGCTGAGCTGACGGAAAGACCCGAGCCGTCATAGGCGTAAACACCGTTGATAACAAATCCGCCAGTTCCGGCCTCTATATTTGACAGATCCACCGGAGTTCCAGCGGTTTTGCCGAACACCACGAAGCTCGCCCCGGAATTTTCTCCGTTCGGATCGTCCTTAGGGACACCGACGATCAGGTCGTCGAACCCGTCACCGTTCACGTCCCCAGCTGAGCTGACAGACCAACCTGACCGGTCAGAATCAGACACACCATTGATCACAAAGCCGCCCGTGCCCGCACGGATTACAGACAGTTCTACTGCGGTGCCATTTGTCTTACCGAACACCACATAGCTTGCGCCTGAATCATTTCCGATGACGTTGGATCCCCACGCCCCGACGATGAGATCATCAAACCCATCGCCGTTCACGTCGCCAGCCGAGCTCACTGAATACCCAGACTGGTCATAGGTCTCATATCCATTAATTGCAAAGCCACCGCTGCCTGCCACAATTGCCGACAGCTCCACAATTGAACCACTGGTTTTACCGAACACTACGAAGCTCGCACCGGAGGAACCACCGTTAGGATCGGCATACGGGGCCCCAATGATCACGTCGTCAAGCCCGTCGCCGTTTACATCTCCCGCGGAGCTTACGGACCAGCCAGAGTAGTCATACGCTGACGACCCGTTGATAGAAAAGCCGCCTGTGCCGACCGCTACTGCTGACATCTCAACGGCGGTTCCATCTGCCTTGCCAAAGACCACGTAACTCGCGCCAGCATAAAAGTTGCTATCTGCGCTACTAAATTTCGCGCCCACGATCAGGTCGGCAAACCCATCGCCGTTCACATCGCCTGCGGAGCTGACTGACGTGCTTGACATGTGAAATTGCGAGAGGCCTTTGATCACAAAGCCACCGGTGCCCGCCTCTACCGCCGACAGCTCAATCGCCGTGCTGTCAGTCTTGCCGAACACCACAAAACTTGCGCCCGAATCAGTGCCGTTCGGGTCGTCGAGCCACGCCCCAACGATCAGGTCGTCAAACCCGTCGCCGTTGACGTCTCCTGCTGAGCTGACCGAATAACCGGATCGGTCGTTTGCCGACACGCCATTGATGACAAAGCCGCCCGAGCCCGCCTCGACATCAGAGAGCTCCAACGGTGCAATTGGCCCTCCTGACTTAACGATACCTTGCTGGATCTCAATCCGCGCATTCCCCGAGGTGAACACGTCGAAGGTGCCCTCGGTGTCGGTCACCGTGCCTGCAGCGGCCCAGCCTGCATCACGCAGCGTAACCGTATCCGTCGCATCACCCAGAACACGCAGGGTGTTGGACGCCTCGGACAGACGCAACAATTCAAGCGCATCAAGGCTCAGGCTGTTGCCGGCGCCCAGATCAATGCGTTCC
>MHZT01000036.1 GCA_001828855.1 Rhodobacterales bacterium RIFCSPHIGHO2_02_FULL_62_130
GGTGCCAGAGAACGAATCACGGACGATTCCTGTGGGTCAAGCCTAAATATGCCACCGCTTCCGCCTCGAACCCCAACTTGTGGGTAACTTCAAGCCGTGAAGACGGTCTTAAAGCCCTTGAAGGCAAGCTCGATGCTTTGCGCGTTGACGATCATTGCGGCGGTCCTTTTCTCGATTTCTCTGCGCGGCTCTCTGCGCGCTGGTGACTTGGGAGAAGGTGTAAAGGGGCGGAACAAGGCGAAACATCCGCAAGCCTATGCGGGGGTGTTTTGACCAGGTGCAGGATATGGGATGCGGGATTTTGCCAGGTTATTGCGCGCGGGGTTGGATTCGAACCAACATCAGCTTTCTCATACACGAAGTACGAGTAGACACCCGTTCCCATTGGGCTACACCGCGCGCAATCCGCCTGCCATCCCCTAGCCTACGTCCTGAACGCTTCCCTTGCCGACCAAGGGCGCTTTGGTGTCTGACAGACGAGCAAAGCCTGTATCTTTCGCCCGCTTGCGTCAAGCTGTCAGAGTGACAAGCGCCGGATTGCGAGATTAAACGGATTCTAGGCGTTTTTAAACGGGTCTGGCCTGTTGCGCGTGGCGTGGGTGCCAAATGCACGGAAAACGCAGCCACGGCCCGCCTATGGAGTCGGCAATGGAAAAGGGCGGAACCTTTCGGCCCCGCCCCGTTTTCCCTTTGCCGGTCGCGGTCATGCGGCCTTGGCGCGCGCCTTCCATGCCTTCATGGCGGTGATCACCTTGGGGGCGGTGTCCTTCTTCAGGAACCGCAAGGACGACACCTTGAAGCAGCGCAACAGCCACGTGTTCAACTCGGCTTCGCCCTCATAGGCCCCTAAGGTGATTTCGGTCCAAAGGGTGCGGATCAGCTCGATCTGCGCCCAGCTCGCCATGCCAAGGCGCTCACCATAGCTTGCGCCCTTCGCCTCTTTGGGCCGGAAGCCAAGATAATCGAAGTAGCCCATCATCGCCTCAAATCCGGCGCGGTCCAGTTCCGTCGAACTGGTGACGCCGGCGATCTGCGCCAAAGCGGAGCGATAACCCGCATCCGACAGGTTGGTTTTCGCCTTGGCGACGTGAAGAATCGTCTTCTGGGGATTGGTCAGTGTCATGGCTATGCCTCCGAATGAAGGGGTTTGGTCTTTGCGTCGATCTGGGCGGATTTTGCCGCCCGCATCAGGCGGTCAAGATCGGCAATGGCTTCGCCTTCCTTTTCCGCCGCCGTGCGGAACGCCCTGCCGCACAATTCGAAAATGCTCAGATAGCCGGAGTCCTCGGCATCAAACCCGGCAGCTTTGACAGAGAACAGAAAGTCGAACACGTTGCCCGCGTGGGAAAGCAGGTAAGGAACTTCAGCGGTCGCGCTTTCGAACGTGCTGAATTGCTGTTCTGTCATGGTCACAGTGATCACCGGCTCTGCCCCTTTGCTTTTCGTGTTTGCCTTTGGCGTATTAAGTCGCCCTTGCACCTTGGCGATTTCTGCCCTCACCTCCTCAACAGAGCGGCCCGGAACATATACTGCCCGCCCCTCCCGTGCGTTCTTCACGCGGTAATCCTCTTCGTCTTCGCTCATCCCGTTGACCGGAACAGCTTTTTGGAAAGTAGCCTGCATCATTATTGCACCCGCCCCTTCGCTTCGCTCGGCCCGATGAACACCGCGCGCCCGATCAGCGCGCGCGTCTCGCCCTGCAAACCCGACGCCTTGCGCGCCGGGTCCATCAACATTGCGAGGGTCTTCCTGATCTGCCCCTCGGCATCGCCAGCGGTTTCCAAGGTCTGCTGAAGGGTAGAAAGACACCGCTGGTTGAACTGAAGGAACTCATGCACCGCGATCATGTTGCCGCGCAGGCTGGCAGTCTCGGCATCATCGAGCGCCACAACCATCGCGTGACGCCCATCCCAAAGGGCCTGTTCGTCGGGCTTGAGCGTCAGAACCAAAATCATATTCCGCATCACTTGCCCCCCGAAGCGCGGATGGCGCGCGCAACAGCCGAAACCAAGCTGCTGCCGTCCTTTGTGAAGGCCATTGCCAGCCGATAGACCTTATCAATGGCGCGCAGGTTGCCAGCTTCGGCCCCGAACTTCGCCAGCATGATCTGTGCTTCTTCGTCGTCCGGCAAAAGACCAAGGGCCAAAGCCTTGAACTCGCTTGCGTCAGGCCGTGCCAGAATCATATCAATCATGACGCGCGACATAAGCGGGCGGAACTCTGCCTTCCGCATCTTGCCGCCCTTGTTCAGGAAGGTGTCATTGCCAACGAGGACAAGGCCAAACGCCGGGGCATAGGTGTTTCCCATTCGCGCGGCGTCGCCTTCATCGTATAGCCCGCGCAAGGTCTCTAGAATATTGGATTTCAGACCTTGGGCTTCGTCTACGATAAGGATGCACCGCTTGCCCCCCGGAAGAAACGGGTGGGCAGAGAACAGAAGGTCAGCCAAGGCATCCCGCGCAGAGGAAGACGAACCGCCGGCAATGCCAAACTGTGCCAGAACAGCGCGCAGGAAAGAGCCGATCGATCCTTCGATTTCCGGCGCGCTGGTGATGTAAACTATGACAATTCCCTCGGCTTCAAGCCGTTCAATCTCGCGCTGCAAGGCGAAGGTCTTGCCGATCCCGACAGGGCCGCGCACGATTGCAAGGCCAGCGGTCGCAACTACCGCGTCCAGCACATCGCTTAGGATTGCGTGTGCGCGGGTCGGGATGATAACCCTTCCGTATTGTGTATCCAGCATATGATCCTCTTGGGGTTCAGGTTGCACATAGAAGGGTCAGCGATTGCCCTCGCTGGCCCTTCGGTCTTTCATCGGGAAAACATCGTCGTTGAACGCCCGAAGCCGTTCGTCTTCTTCTGCTTCAATGTCGCGTTGCGGCTTTGGCAGAATTGTCTTGTCGATTGCCGTCGTTGCCCAGAACTCTGGCACCGGGGCATTCGGAACCAGCCTTTCCACAAGGGACTTCTGGTTTTCGAAGGTGGATTCGGCGGGGTTTACGGTTGCGGCGAGCGCGGCAACCGCTCTGCCCTTACGCGCCTCGAGTTCCCCTTGGAACCGTGCACCGCCCCTATCGCTGTGGGCGAAGATCGGCATGATCTGCACCCAGCCCAGATCCCGGCCACGGTGTTTGATAAACGCCCGCCCCTTGTCTTTCCGAAGCGGAACAAGGACTTCCACCTTGTCGCCCGCCATGATCGTATCAAGGCAAGGGCCTTCGAAGGTGCGCCCGTCAATGGTGATCACACCGCTTCGCACGGCGCGGACCTCTTGGCGGCTGAACACCATGTCGAAGACTTCTTCGCTCGGTTGCCGTGCGACAAACTCGGATGCCGCAATCTTGGCTTCCAGCATTTGCAGCGGTGAAAGCCCGCCAAGCCGTCCGGCGCGCCGTTGCGGGCGATCATTGTAGATTGCGACTGCCGCGCGAATGTCCGCTTCCAGTGCCGCAAGGCCCTTGCCATACGGGGCCACAACCTGCCCTTTGCGGACAGACTTCTTATTGGTCCGGTCCCCGCCAATCCAGCCGGGCAGACCTTTGAAGATACCTTCAATGATATTGAAGCAGCCTTCGATGAGGCCCTTGGATTGTGCCGCGTAGGGCTTGGCCAGCGTCACGCCGAACTGCATATCTGCGGCGACACTCAGGCGGGCCATGGCAGCGGACAGGGCCGCATACTCGGCACCGTTGTCCAGATAGTATTCCAGCGGAATGCCGCCATGCGGGCAAAGCGCGACTTGCGACAGGCTTTCTGCCACGTCCTCTTGCCGCACCCCTTGGCCCTTGCCCAAGAATACCGGCGTCACCCAAATGAAATGGCTTGCCGCGTCCATCCATGCAATCAGGCGCGCCCGGACAGGGTGCTTTCCCTCTGCTACGGCAATGTCCACATAGTGAACGTCACCGATCAGCACATCCATGGGCCGATCAGGCAGGGCGCGCCCGATACGCGGAACGGCATAGTCCTGCCAAGCCTTGTGATCCTTGGTCTTGGCGTGAAGCAGTCGATAGTGATCGAACTGCCCCGCCCATTTCTGGTTCAGCGCGCAGACCGGCCCGAGTTGCGCCCGCGAAAGCTGTGAACCGGCGTCAAGGCACGCGCAGACCAGCCAGCGTTCGCAAATCCTGATCACTTCGCGGTTTGACGTGCCGTCATTGGCGATCATGCTGCGCGCCTTTTCGTTCAGGGCTTGGGCAATCTTCGCGCGGGCATCTTCGGCAAGGTCCACCGCGCCATCCCATTCCCGCGTGATCAAGACCCGCTTTTCGCCCCGGTCCTTACGTTGAGCAGGCATAAGGCCAGCGGCCCCTTTTGCCTCATACAGCCGCACCCAATCCCGCAAGGTGTTCTCGGCGTGATAGCCAACCGCGCCAGCAATCACGCGCGGTTGCGCCGCTACCTGCCGGTATGCCACGTCCAGCGCCGTGCTGCGCTTGTCCTTCGCCAGAATCGGGCGGATAGCCTCCAGTCGGGCAAGCTGCTCTTCGAATTGCCAAGGCTGAAAAGTACGGCTTGAAGGGGCGTTTAAGGGGGCTTTAAGGCCCGTTTGAACTGCTTCAAGCTTGGCCAGAAGGGCGGGGCTGCACTTGTCCAAAACAAGCCCCCAGACCATGCCACCCTTGCCCCCACGCTGCCCCGGCAAGGCAACTACGGGGAGGACTTCGCCTTTATAGAAGCCTTTCGCAAAATGCCTCCGCGCGACTTGGATTGTCATGCCGTGCGCTTTTGCGAAGATTTCTGGCGTCGCGATAGTCACTTGGGCTGCTCTTTCAAGCCAAGAGAAACAGCAATCCTGTGAGATTGCCCAAAGTGCCCCTTGTTGTGGCCATAGAGAACGGCACGAACTGCCCTTACCGGGTAGTTATGTGTCCGCGCCCAGTCCGGGACTGTGATCCTTTTGGCCTTCAACTCTGATCGGATTTCGGCAGCGGTCTTTGACATCAAGTGCAATCCATGCGATTGATACACAACTTGTGCAATGGATACACAGACTGTGAGCAAAAATCAAACACAAAATGTGTATGACGGCGGAATGCTGGGCCGAAGGATCAAATTCCTGCGGGGTGAACTTTCGCAGAGTGAGTTTGCCAAGAAAGTTGGTGTATCGCGTGCAGCACTGGCAAACTATGAAACTGGGCGAACAATACCAGCGCCAGAAGTGATTGAGGCGATATGCGACGTTTCGGGTGTAACATCTGCGTTCCTGAGTTCAGGAAAAGCCCGAGAAGCGGACCATATTCTAGATTTGTTGGGGCTAAACGACGATAGCGCAGGGTCCCTGACCGCTGATGAATGGGCCATTGTGCGAGGTTTGCGTGTCTGCAAGCCTGAGGTAGTTCGACGGGTTGTTGCCCTGATTTCGGAAGGCTACTTTGAAAATAGGAGGGGGCTGGCCGACCCAGACCCGATCCTTCTCGGTGAAGACTTCAGGAAACTGGCGTCGATAGTTGAGAAGAGCGGCCAGTACCAAAAGGGTGCCGCTCAAGAGAACAAGACTCAACTGTTGCTTGCTCTTGCTCAGCGCCTCGTTGACTTGCGTGTTGAGATTGAACGAGATTCTGTCGAGGGTTCTCAATAAGGCTCCCAATCGCGCGCAAATTTAAGAAAATCAATGACTTAGCAAAGCGCGTCGTGATACCAATTCTGCCGGATCGATTTCGCGACAACCCATTGAAATAACTAGGAAATGCTCCTAAAAACTGGTTCCGCAATCATTCCGGCCGAATTTTTCGCGCGTCACCGGTGAGGCCGCAGGACAGAAAAAATTTTCGGCGAAAATTTTGGGGGGGCCAGCCCCCCTTGAGGATTTGGCAGGCCAAATCCTTACCCCCCGGGATATTTATGCAAAGGGGATGGGGAATTGACCCTTTCCGGCGCGCCGCCTAAACGGGGGCAAAGGAGCCGCGATGCCTGAACTTTTTGCCTATACTGACGGTGCCTGTTCGGGCAACCCCGGCCCGGGCGGCTGGGGCGTTCTGATGATTGCGCGCGAAGGCGGGGCGGTTGTCAAAGAGCGCACGCTGAATGGCGGCGAGGCGCATACCACCAACAACCGGATGGAGTTGCTGGCGGCGATTTCGGCGCTGGAGGCTTTGACGCGCGAATCCGCGCTGACCATCGTGACGGACTCCGCCTATGTGAAGAATGGCGTGACCGAGTGGATTCACAGTTGGAAGCGCAACGGCTGGAAAACCGCAGGCAAAGATCCGGTGAAGAATGCCGATCTGTGGCAGCGGCTGGATGCGGCGCAAAAGTCGCACAAAGTGACGTGGCGCTGGATCAAGGGCCATGCCGGACATGCCGAGAACGAGCGGGCGGATGAGTTGGCGCGGGCCGGGATGGCGCCGTTCAAGGTGAAGTAGACCGGTTGTCACATGAGCGAATGTTTGTTTATATTCGTATCATGTCCCGCACTCGCCTTGTCCCTGATGCCGAGATTTTTGCGCTGATCCTTGGCCAACTGGCGGAGGGGGGCGAAAAGGCGGTGACTTTTGCCAGTGTTGCTGCCGTTTCGGGTTTGGCGGCACCGACCTTGGTGCAGCGCTATGGCAGCCGTGATGCGATGGTGGTTTCGGCTGTGGCCGATCTTTGGGACCGGCTGGATGCGGCGACAGAAGCGGTCGAGGCAGAGGCTTTGGCTTCGGCCAAGGGGGCCTTGGGGATGTTGAAGGCGCTGTCCGATCTGGCCGGAACGCCGGAGTTTCTGGCGATCTCGATGCGGGATCAGGGCTTGCGGGCGCGGGCCGAGGCGTGGCGCATGACTGTCGAGACGGCTTTGGCCAAGCGGTTGGGCGGCGGTGCCAAGGGGCATGACGCAGGGGCCGCGTTGTTTGCAATGTGGCAGGGGCGGTTGATGTGGGACCGCGCGGGTGGCAAGGGGTTCAAGCTGTGGGATGCGGCCAAGCGGTTGGCGTGACCATTTAGGCCCGTCTCTATTTAAGGCCATAATTTTTCCACAGCCATATCAGCGCCATAGCCCCCAGCACCGCGCCGACAAAGCCCGCCATCCAGCCAGTCAGCATCACCAGCGCCCGCAGCAGGAAACCGCCAACCAGCGCGCCGCCGATGCCGATGGCAATTGTGGTGGGGACATCGGTGTCCAGTTTCATGAAGCGGGTGGCAAGGAACCCTGCCGCCGTGCCGATGATGATCATCAGAATAATGCCCATGCGCGCCTCCTGCGTTCTAACGCATATGGGGGGTGCGGGGGCGTTTGTGAATAGGTCAGTCCAAAAGCGGCGGCAGGGTGAAACCGCGCAGGAAATCGGCGGCGGATGCGGGGCGTTTGCCTTCGCGTTGGGCTTGGGTGATCTCAACCGCGCCCGTGCCGCAGGCGATGGTCAGACCGTGCAAGACCTGACCGGGGGCGCCCTGCCCTATAGTCAGACGCGAGCGCAGCAGTTTCACCCGTTCGCCCCCAATATTGCACCACGCGCCGGGGAACGGGGACAGGCCGCGGATTTTTCGATCAACCTCGGCTGCGGGGCGGGTCCAGTCGATGCGGGACTCGGATTTGTCGATCTTGCTGGCGTAGGTGACGCCGGACTCTGCCTGAGGGGTGGCTTGTAGCGGCAGTTTGTCCAGCGCTTGCAGGATCAGGGCCGCGCCCATGGCCGACAGGCGGTCGTGCAGATCGGCGGTGGTTTCCTCGTCACCGATGGGGGTGGATTGGCGCAACAGGACGGGGCCGGTATCCAGTCCCGCCTCCATCTGCATGATGCAGATACCGGTTTCGGTATCGCCCGCCATGATCGCGCGGTGGATCGGGGCGGCCCCGCGCCAGCGCGGCAGCAGCGAGGCGTGGATATTCAGGCAGCCAAGGCGGGGCGCGTCCAGCACCGCCTGCGGCAGGATCAGGCCATAAGCGACGACAACGGCGATGTCGGCACCGAGGGCGGCAAATTCGGCCTGCGCCTCGTCGCTGCGCAGCGAAACCGGATGGCGGGTGGGCAGGCCAAGCACCTGCGCGCGGGCTTGGACGGGGCTGGGACGGTCGGCTTTGCCGCGCCCTGCGGGGCGGGGTGGCTGGCTGTAAACTGCAACGATGTCATGGTGTTGCGCGAGGGCATCCAGCACCGGAACCGAGAAGTCCGGCGTCCCCATGAAAACTATTTTCATTGACGCTTCCGCAGCTTGTCAGCCTTGGCGATCAGCATCTTCTTCTTCAAGGGCGAGAGGTGGTCGAAGTAAAGTTTTCCGGCCAGATGGTCGATCTGGTGTTGCACCGAGGTGGCCCAGAGATTGACGAAATCCTTGTCCTCGATCTGCCCTTCGGCGTTCAGGAAGCGCACCGTTACCGCACGGGGGCGGCTGATCACAGCCGAGACGCCGGGCAGGTTGGGCGAGGCTTCTTCATGGTCGCGGAACTGGCCCGAGGCGTGCAGGATTTCGGGGTTGGCCATCAGGATCGCCTGCCCGCGTTCATCGGAACAATCCACCACCGCCAGCCGCAGCGGGACGCCGATCTGCACGGCGGCAAGCCCATAGCCGGGCATGGCATCCATCGTGTCGACCATATCGGCCCAGATCGCGCGCACCTCTGGCGTGATTTCGGGCACATCGGCGGCGGGGGTTTTCAGCACGGGATGCGGATAGGGCAGGCACAGGCGGACGGTCATAGCAAAGCCCCTTCGGCAATGGCGCGGTCGGCGGGCGACAGGTGATCCAGCGTCAGGATGCCGTCAAGGTGGTCATATTCATGCTGCGCGCAAATGGCGGCAAAACCGGACAGGGTTTCTTCGTGCAAGGCACCCTCAAGATCGGTCCAGCGCAGGCGGGCTTCGGTGGCGCGGGCGACATAGGTGGTGGCGCCGGGCAGCGAAAGGCAACCCTCCGGCCCCGTGGCGCGGGTATCGGACAGCCAGAGGATTTCGGGATTCACAAAGACTTGCGGGGTGCGGATGCCCTCTTTCCATGTCACATCCATCACAAACAGCCGCAGCAGCGCGCCGACCTGCGGCGCGGCCAGACCGCGACCGGGGGCGGCATACATCGTGTCCAGCATATCGGCGGCCAAGGCGCGGACATCGCCCCTGACGGGCGTGCAAACCGTGGTCAGGCGCGGATCGGGCCAGCGCAGGATCGGCAAAACGGCCATCAGGCGCGCGCCCGTTCCCGCTTTAGCTTTTCCATCTTGCGCGTGATCATCTGCCGCTTCAGCGGGCCAAGGTAATCGATGAACAGCTTGCCATCGAGATGGTCGATTTCGTGCTGCACGCATGTGGCCCACAGCCCGTCGAACTGGCGTTCCTGTGTGGCACCGTCCAGATCCATCCAGCGTACCTTGACCGAAGCGGGGCGTTTCACCTCGGCATATTGGTCAGGGATCGAGAGGCAGCCCTCATCGTAGGTGGACTGGTCTTCCGAGGACCAGATCACCTGCGGATTGAGCAGAACCATTGGTTCGGGCGGGGCATCCTTGATGCAATCCATCACGATCACCCGCTTCATCGCGCCGACCTGTGGCGCGGCAAGGCCAATGCCGGGGGCGTCATACATGGTTTCCAGCATGTCGCGCGCAAGTTCGGTGATCTCGGAAGTCACCTCGGCCACAGGGTCGCAAGGTTTCTTCAGACGCGGGTCGGGATGGATCAGGATGGCGCGGATCATGTTTGGTATTTACGGCGCAGCGGGGATTGGTGCAAGAGGAAGCGGCAGGGCAAGCTGGCTGCGGACATGGCTAGGTATCATGAAAAATTATTCTGAATAATTTGCATATTTTAGCATAAAATTCTGAACTTTTCTATAAATCAGGAACCACATTCCGATAGTGACATTATATCAGGAATACCATACCTTAACGGCAGGGCAAGATACAGATGGACTTTGATACTCCGGTTAACCGCATCGGCACGCACTCGGTCAAGTGGGACGCGATGGAGGCGATTTATGGCGTTCCGGCCAGCGATGGCATCGCCATGTGGGTCGCGGATATGGAGTTTCGGCCACCAACCTGTGTGCAAACCGCGCTGGAAAAGATGCTGGCCCACGGCGTTTACGGCTATTACGGCGATGAGACCGAATATCTGGACGCAATCTGCTGGTGGATGAAAACCCGCCACGGCTGGACGGTGGACCGCGCAGGTATCTTTACCACGCATGGTTTGGTGAACGGCACCGCGATGTGCATCGACGCCTTTACCAAGCCGGGGGATGGCGTAGTGCTGATGACACCGGTGTATCATGCGTTCTCGCGGATCATTAAAGGCGCGGGGCGGGTTGTGGTGGAATGTCCGCTGGCGGTTGTCGATGGCAGCTATCAGATGGATTTCGCGGCGTGGGACGCGCAGATGACCGGCGGGGAAACCATGCTGATCCTGTGCTCGCCGCATAATCCGGGCGGGCGGGTCTGGACCGAGGCCGAGTTGCGCGGCGTGGCCGATTTTGCCAAACGGCATGATCTGATCTTGGTGTCGGACGAGATTCACCACGATCTGGTGATGCCGGGCAACAAGCATATCGTCATGGCCAACGCCGACCCCGATATTGCCGACCGTCTGGTGATGATGACTGCCACCACCAAGACTTTCAACATCGCGGGCGCCCATTCGGGGAATGTGATTATTGCCGATCCGGCCTTGCGCGCGCGCTTTGCCGAGCGGATGAACGCGATGGGGATTTCGCCGAATTCCTTCGGGATGTTCATGGCGACGGCGGCCTATTCGCCGGAAGGGGCGGCTTGGGTCGATGCGCTGTGCGCCTATTTGGATGGCAACCGCAAGCTGTTCGACGCAGGGATTGCCACAATTCCGGGGCTGAAATCCATGCCGTTGCAGGCGACCTATCTGGCTTGGGTGGATTTTTCCGGCACAGGGATGACGCAGGCCGAGTTTATCAACCGCGTGCAGACCGTGGCCAAGATTGCCACCAACCACGGCACGGCCTTTGGCACCGGCGGCGAGACCTATCTACGGTTCAACATTGCCACCACCCGCGCGCAGGTGGCCGAGGCGGTGGCGCGGCTGCAAGCGGCCTTTGCCGACCTGCAGTAATCAGGATTTGGTCAGATAGGCGACTGGCGCGTTTTCATCGCGCCAGTAATCCAGCGCGGCGCGATCCGACACGGCGGTCGAGCGTTTGAATTCGCAGACCAGATCACCGTTATCTTCGGTCGAGGCGATGATCAGGCATTGGAACACATGCCGCGCGCCATCATAAACATCGACCAGCCCGCGCAGATGCGGGGTAAGGCCTGCGTCCAGCGCAAAGCCACCGTCCCAGAACCGCAGAACGGGAAAGACAGCCTCACCCACCTGCACGCGCAGGCGGGATTTGCGGGCCTGTTCGCGCTTGCGCGCCGCATCCAAACCTTCGCGAACCTCTTTCGGTAGAAATTCCAGCATGATGGCCTCCGTCCTCCAAGGGCGATACTGCCAAGAAAACGGTTAAGATCATGACAACCGTACGACTGTGGCAGAAATGGGCTTTGGCCGTTGCTGTTTTGTCGCAGTTTTATGCGCGGGCAGCGTGGTTGCCTTTGGCGCGGGAATGGGGTTTGCCTGTTGCGCCCTGAACCGGAGCCGAAAATGTCTGCTACCCTGCTGATTCCCGCGCTTTTGCTTGATGCCGCCTTGGGCGAACCCAAACTGCTGTGGGACCGATTCCCGCATCCCGCCGTGCTGATGGGCCGCGCGGTGGCTTGGGCCGAGGCGCGACTGAACACGGGCGAGAACCGCAAGGCGCGCGGGGTTCTGGCGATGGCGGGGCTGGGGGGGGCGGCGCTGCTGTTGGGCTGGCTGATCCATATCCTGCCGGATTTCGGCGTGATCGAGGTGATCGTGGCCGCGATCCTGCTGGCGCAAAAAAGTCTGGTGCAGCATGTGCGCGCCGTGGCCGATGCGCTGCGGCTGTCTTTGGGCGACGGGCGGGGCGCGGTTGCGATGATCGTGGGGCGGGATACCGCCGTTCTGGACCGTGCGGGTGTGGCGAGATCGGCGATTGAAAGTGCGGCGGAAAACCTGTCGGACGGGGTGATTGCGCCCGCGTTCTGGTTCCTGATCGGCGGGCTGCCGGGGCTGATGCTGTATAAGATCTCCAACACTGCCGACAGCATGATCGGCCACCGTACCCCGCGCTATGAACAGTTCGGTTGGGCCGCGGCGCGGTTTGACGATCTGCTGAACCTGATCCCCGCACGGCTGACGGCAGTGCTGATCGCGGTGACGCACGGGATGCTGAACCCCGCGCCGATCCTGCGCGACGCGCCGTTGCACCGCAGCCCCAACGCGGGCTGGCCCGAGGCTGCGATGGCGGTCTGTCTGAATATCTCACTGTCGGGGCCGCGCAGCTATCATGGCAAGCAATCGGATTTCCCGTGGGTCTGGCCGGAAGGGCGGCGCGATCTGGGACCGGACGATATTGACGCCGCCGTTTCGGCGCTGTGGCGGGCGTGGGGCGCGATGCTGGCGATCACCGTTCTGGTGGCAATTCTGTAAGACCCTGCTAGGGTCGGCCCGAGTTTACCGGAGCGTTCCATGCGTCTTGCCCTTGCTTTTGCCTTGCTTGCCAGCCCTGCCCTGTCTGCGCCCTGCGGTGGTGATTTCGCCGGATTTATCGACGCCATGGCAACTGAGGCCCGCGCGGCGGGTCAGCCGGATGCGGCGATTGCACGGTTCTTTGACGGCGCGCGGATCGACAAGGCCGTGCTGAAGGCGGACCGGTCGCAAGGCGTGTTCCGCAAGACCTTTCTGGATTTCAGCCAAAGTCTGATCTCGAAAAGCCGCATCCAGAATGGTGCGGTATATGGCCAGAAATATGATGCCGAATTTGATCGGGCGGCGGCGGATTATGGTGTGTCGCGCGGGATCTTGTTGGCCTTCTGGGCGTTTGAAACCGATTTCGGGCAGGTGCAGGGCGATTTCAACACCCGCAACGCCTTGCTGACCTTGGCGCATGATTGCCGCCGCCCCGAGATTTTCCAGCCGCAGGTGATCGCCGCGATTGCGCTGACCGCGCTGGATGATTTCGATCCGGCCAGTACCACGGGGGCTTGGGCGGGCGAGATTGGCATGGTGCAGATGCTGCCGCGCGACATTCTGGAGCGCGGCAAGGATGGCGATGGCGACGGGCTGATCACGCTGAAAACATCCGCACCCGATGCGATCCTGTCGGGCGCGGCGATGTTGCAGCACCACGGCTGGCGCGCGGGCGAGCCTTGGTTGCAAGAGGTGGTGCTGCCCGAGGGTCTGGATTGGGCGCAAACCGGCTTGGATACCGCGCTGCCCGTGGCCGACTGGGCCGCGATGGGGGTGCAACCGCGTGAGGGCGCTTTGGCGGACGGCCTGACGGCTTCGGTGCTGCTGCCGCAGGGGCGGAAGGGGCCGGCGTTTTTGGCCTATCCGAATTACAAGGTCCTGTTTGAATGGAACAAAAGCTTTGTCTACGTGACCACCGCCGCCTATTTCGCCACACGGTTGGAAGGGGCTGCCCCCTATGCGGCGGGCAATCCTGATCCGGCTTTGACGGGAGAGCAGATGATCGTACTTCAGGAAAAGCTGGCCGCGCGGGGGCATGATGTCGGCAAGATCGACGGGATTCTGGGGGCTGCAACGCGGACGGCAGTGCAGGCCGAACAGGTGCGGCTGGGCCTGCCCGCCGATGCCTGGCCGACGGTTGAACTGCTGGAGGCGCTATGATTACCGCAGCCGAACTTGCCGCCGCGCTGCCGCATGTGCTGGCCGCGCCGAAGACTGATGCGCCGATTATCTCGCTGTGCCTGCGTCCCGCCTTTGGCGCGCGCGTCTTCCCCGACCGCATCGCGATGACCCGCGCGGAAGGAATCCCCGGCGAACGCTGGGCCACCCTGCCGTGGAGCAGGCTGGAAGATGGATCGCCCGATCCGCGCATACAGGTGTCGCTGCTGCCGTCGCGGGTTATGGATTTGGTTTGGCGGGATAAATCCATGCCGCACCCGGGTGATCCGATTGTGGCCGATCTGGATATGTCGGTGGCGAACCTGCCGGTGGGGACGCTGATTCAGGCCGGAACGGCCGTGCTGCGGGTGTCGGATCTGCCCAACAACGGCTGTGCCAAGTGGAAGGTACGCTACGGGGCCGATGCGATGGCATGGGTCGTGGCCGACCCTGCCTTGCGGCTGCGTGGGGTGCTGTGTTCGGTCGAGGTGGATGGCGAGGTGACGATGGCCGACCGTTTGCAGGTGCTTCGTTAACCACGATGTGACGGGTTTCTTTACCGAAGCTTAAGGATTTGCTAGGATGCTGTGCATACGAAACGTGCTAATCCAGTTTTCTTACCTTTGAAAACGGCCCGGCGGGGGTGCGACCCCGCCGGGCTTCCTTCTTTTCGGGATCAGATCCCGATCCAAAGGCGGATGATGGCAACCAACAGCGTCGCCGCTGCAATCAACACCATCCACTTACGAAACGTTAATTCATCCAGCTTACTCACCTCCCGTCACCGCAAAGGGTTGCGGCGGGATCAGGCATAGCGGGCGATGGTTAACAAAGGCCTACATGCCCTCGTCGCGCTGACGGGTGCTGCGGCGCCAGTCGGTGCAATGGGCGACCATGTCTTGCACCAGTTCGGCCCAGCGGGACAGAGGGGTGGGCGGCACCTGCACGGTGATGCGGGTTTCGCCTTGGTGGATGTCCATCGGGGCATCGGGGTGTAGCGCGGTCCATGCCGCGATCTGCGCTTCGGTCGCGCGCAGCGGCCATGCAAGCGCCAGTTGCCAGCCTTGCCCTGCAGGTGTGGCGGTAAATTCGGGCAGCGTAGGATCGGTACGGGCGTAGATCACGCCAGCCACGGTTTCCACGCCGGAAAATCCGGCCTTGCGAAGGGCGTCTTCCATCACGCGACCAAAGCCTCGGCGCGTTTCAGATCGACCGAGACAAGCTGGCTAACCCCTTGCTCTGCCATCGTAACCCCGAACAAGCGATCCATCCGCGCCATCGTCACGCCGTGGTGGGTGATGATCAGGAACCGGGTTTCGGTGCGGCGGGTCATCTCGTCCAGCAGGTCACAGAACCGCGTCACGTTGGCATCGTCCAGCGGCGCGTCGACCTCGTCCAGCACGCAGATCGGCGCGGGGTTGGCAAGGAACACGCCGAAAATCAGCGCAAGGGCGGTCAGGGTTTGCTCGCCACCTGACAAAAGCGACAGGGTGGACAGGCGTTTTCCGGGCGGCTGGCACATGATTTCAAGGCCAGCCTCCAGCGGATCATCGGATTCCACAAGCACCAGACGCGCCTCGCCGCCGCCGAAAAGATGGGTGAACAGGGTGCCGAAATTGGCGTTGACCTGTTCGAAGGCGGTTAACAAACGCTCGCGGCCTTCCTTGTTCAGACCGGCAATGCCCGAGCGCAGCTTTTTGATAGCCTCTTCCAGATCGCCCTTTTCGCGGGCCAGAGTGTCATATTCATCATTAACGGATTTGGCATCTTCTTCGGCGCGCAGGTTCACCGCGCCCATCGCCTCGCGCTGCCGTTTCAGGCGTTGCACGTCGATATCCAGCGCCTCGGCATCGGGCATTTTGTCGGGATCGACGCGCAGGGTGTCCAGCAGTTGCGCGGGCGTCGCCCCCGCCTCTTCGGCGATGCGTTCGGCGGCATAGGTCACGGTTTCGCGGGCGGCTTCGGCGCGGGCCTCGGCGCGGGCGCGGGCCTCGCGCGCTTCGCCAGCCAGACGTTCGGCGTCGCGCTCGGTGTCGCGGGCGGTGCGAAGGGCGGCTTCGGCCTCGGCCAAAGCATCGGCGGCGATGCGGCGGCGGTCTTCGGCGGTGTCGATGGCTTCGGAGAGTTCCTCGCGCTTGATGGCGATTTCTTCGGGCGCGGCAGAGGCGTCGGCCAGTTCTTCTTCGGCCTCGATCTTGCGCGCGGCCAATTCGGCCAGCCGCTTTTCTGCCGTGTCCAGACGGAGACGCCAGCCGGACAATTCCTTGACCGCCTCTTGCCTGCGGCGCACCCGTGCTTCGC
Organism: Rhodobacterales bacterium RIFCSPHIGHO2_02_FULL_62_130; assembly: GCA_001828855.1. GTDB lineage: Bacteria > Pseudomonadota > Alphaproteobacteria > Rhodobacterales > Rhodobacteraceae > Cypionkella. Next base: position 15,936 of record MHZT01000036.1, read on the forward strand.
CTTCGCGGCGCAACTCGTCATGGGCAGAGCGGCGTGACATCATGGTGATGCGCGCGGCCTCAACAGCCATGCGCGCCCCATCGACGGCAGCGCGGGCGCCGTCCAGATCGGGCAGATCGTCGGCGGCGGCCATCGCCTCATCCAGACGTTCGCGGGCCTCGGCGACCTCATCGGCATAGCGCGAAACGGCCAGTTTCGCGGCCTCAAGCTTGCCCGCAGAGATCGACATATCGGCTTCGGCGCGGGCAGCCATGCGGCCTGCTTCGGCCACACGGGTATCGGCGGCGCGGCGGGCATCGCGGGCTATCTGGTCGGCGCGGGCCAGATCGGCAAGGCGGGATTGCAGCGCGGCATGGGCTTGGGCGGCACCAGCGGCGCGGGCGGCAACCTCTTCCAGATCGCGTTTCAGGCGGGTCAGGCGGTTGAGTTGTTGCAGGCGCAGGGCGGCGGCAGAGGGGGCATCCTCGGCCCCCGCGCGGAAGCCATCCCAGCGCCAGAGGTCGCCTTCACGGCTGACCAATCGTTGCCCAGGTTGCAGGGCGTGCTGCAAATGCGGGCCTTCGTCGCGGGTGACAAGGCCGATCTGGCCCATGCGGCGGGCCATGACTTCGGGCGCCTGCACATGGGCGGACAGGGGTATAATGCCGGTGGGCAGGGGTTGCGGATCGGCGTAATCGGGCAGCGTGACCCAGCCGGATCGGCGGTCCGCCCCGACCTGCGGCGCGCGCAGATCATCGGCCAAGGCCGCGCCAATGGCCTTTTCCAAGCCCGGTTCCACCACCAGCAGATCCAGCACCTGATGCCCTGCCAGCGATTCGCGTTCGACCAGCTTGGCCAAGGCGGCAACCTCGGCGCGCAGGGCTGATGCCTCGCCCTCGGCTTCGGAACGGGCGGCGCGGGCGTCGGCCTCGCGGCCCTGCACATCGGCGCGGGCCTCTTCGGCGGCCAGAAGTGCCTCTTCGGCGGCTTCGGCAAGGGCGGCAGCGGTTTCCTGCGCCTCTTGCGCGGCGTCAAAGCCTTCGGTCGCGGCGGCTAACGCGGTTTCGGCGGCGGTGACGGTTTCGCGGGCGCGGTTGGCCTCGGCTTCGGCCTTGACCAAGGTGGCGCGGCTGTCGGCCAGCATCCGCTGCACGGATTGGTGGCGGGCGGCAAGGCGGGCGGCGTCTTCGGTGGCTTGCGACAGCAGGCCTTCGCGGTCGGTCAGGATCGCGGATGCCTCGCGCGCGATGTCGGCGGCTTCGGCAAGTCGGTCGTCATGGCCTTCGGAGGCGCGCAGAAGCTGGTCCACCTCCCATTCCAGCCGTGCGATGGTTTCGCCCGCGTCACGGTTCAGGCCGGTTTCACGGTCGGCGTCGCGCACCAGTTCCACGATGCGCCCGCGCAGGGTTTCGATCATCGCGCGGGCGCGCGCCTCTTGGTCGCCCAACTGATCGCGCTGCACGGAAAGGCGTTGCAGGATGGCGGCGGCAATCGCCTCTTCCTCGCGCTTGGGGGGCAGCACGTCTTCGGCGGCTTCGCGCTGTTTGGCGGCAAGGCGGGAGGCGGCCTCGGCCTGCGCGGCCAAAGTGACGCGCTGGCGCAGGAAGCCGTCAGCCTCGGCGCGGGCAAGATCGGCCTCGCGCCAGCGGCGGAACAGCAAAAGCCCCTCGGCCTGCCGCAGTTCCTCGCCGATTTCGCGATAGCGGGCGGCCTGTTTGGCCTGCCGCGTCAGGGTGGACAGTTGTTGCGCAAGTTGCTCCAGCACGTCATCAACCCGCAGCAGGTTCTGCTCGGCGCCTGCGAGTTTCAATTCCGCCTCGTGCCGGCGGGCGTAGAGGCCGGAAATCCCTGCCGCCTCTTCCAGCACGCGGCGGCGGGCCTTGGGTTTGGCGTTGATCAGTTCGGAAATCTGACCTTGGCGGACCAGCGCGGGCGAGTGGGAACCGGTCGAGGCATCGGCAAACAGCATCTGCACATCGCGGGCGCGCACATCTTTGGTGTTCAGCTTATAGGCCGAACCGGCATCGCGGGTGATGCGGCGGGTGATTTCGATCAGGTCGGCATCGTTGAAGCCCGAGGGCGCAAGGCGGTCGGAGTTGTCCATCACCAGCGCAACTTCGGCAAAGTTGCGCGCGCCACGGGTGGCGGCCCCGTTGAAGATCACATCCTCCATCCCGCCGCCGCGCATGGCCGAGGGGCGGTTTTCGCCCATCACCCAGCGCAGAGCCTCCAATAGGTTGGATTTGCCGCAGCCGTTCGGGCCGACGACACCCGTCAGCCCGTCGTGGATAACCAGATCGGTCGGGTCCACAAAGCTTTTGAAGCCATTCAGCCGCAGCTTGGTAAAGCGCAAAGGCGGGGTTCCCGATGATTCCGCGTTGGGGGGACAGTGTTTCCCGCGCGCGGCGGCGAGTCAACGGAAGCTGCCCTTGATATGGCAGGAATGGGCGGCTTATCCCCAACATCTTGAGAATATGGGTAGGGTGCGTGCTAGCACGCACCTTACCTCGGTTCTGGCAGGGCGCGCCCTTTGGTGGCAGAGAAGGGGGCTCGCCCCCTCGGTGCTTTGCACCTCACCCCCGAGGATATTTGGGCGAAGAGGATGCAGGCGGAAGCGGGTCAGGTCAGGTAGGCGCGGAAGTGTTTGACGACTTCTTCGTAGACCTTGCGTTTGAAGGTGACGATCGAGGCGATCATCTCATCCGCGGCGATCCAGCGCCATGTCGAAAATTCGGGATGTTCGGTGGCGATATTGATCTGGGCATCGGTGCCGAGAAAGCGGTAGAGGAACCACTTTTGCCGCTGGCCCCGATATTTGCCGCCCCAGACCTTGCCCAGCAGATCGGGGGGCAGATCGTAGGTGACCCAATCATGGGTTTTGCCGACAAATTCCACCAGATCGGCGGTGACACCGGTTTCTTCCCACAACTCGCGCAGGGCGGCGGCGCGGGGTTTTTCGCCATCATCAATACCGCCTTGCGGCATTTGCCATGCGGGGACGGGGTTATCGCGGCGTTGGCCCGCGAAGATCAGGCCTTGGGCGTTGATCAGCACGACGCCGACGCAGGGCCGGTAGGGCAGAGTTTCGGGATTGATCATCGGGGGGTGGGCCGCACCTTGCGGGCGCGGCCCCTCCTTTCGGGGCGTTTACGGTTTCGGGGCGACAGCGGCCAGACCGCGCAGGATGTCCACGGCATAGGCCAGCTGGTAATCCTCATCCCGCAGTTTGGCGGCTTCTTCGGTGCGGGCGCGGTCTTCTTCCAACTGCTTCCGCTCGTCCTCGGTCATCGAGTCATTGGTGATTGCGCCGCGCAGATCGGCTTCGGACCGCTGCTGTTCGGCCTCATCCGCCGCCGTGGCTTCGGTGCCTGCGACGGTCGGGTCCACCTTGGGCTGGTTCACCACGATATCGGGCATCACGCCCAGCGCCTGAATCGAGCGGCCCGAGGGCGTGTAGTAGCGCGCCGTGGTCAGGCGCATCGCGCCATCGCCTTTCAGCGGGATCAGCGTTTGCACCGACCCTTTGCCGAAGGACTTGGTGCCAACCGTGATCGAGCGACGGTGATCCTGCAACGCGCCCGCGACAATCTCGGATGCCGAAGCCGAGCCGCCGTTGATCAGCACGACCACCGGCTTGCCTTGGGCCAGATCGCCCACTGTCGCGTTGAAGCGTTCGCCATCCTGCGGGCTGCGGCCACGGGTCGAGACGATTTCGCCGGTTTCAAGGAAGGCATCCGACACCATGATCGCCTGATTCAGCAAGCCGCCCGGATTGTTCCGCAGGTCGATCACAAAGCCCGAGACCTTGTCGATGCCGCCCGCCTCTTCGACATATTGCTTGATGCCTTCCTCAAGGCCGGGGAAGGTCTGGTCGTTGAAGGTCGAGATCCGCAGCACCACCGCATTGCCGACCAGACGCGCCTTTACCGCAGTCAGTTTGATGGTGTCGCGGATGATCGACACCTCGAACGGATCAGCCACGCCTTCGCGCACCACGGTCAGGATGATTTCCGACCCGACCGGACCGCGCATCATGTCCACCGCCTGATCCAGCGTCAGCCCGCTAAGGGTTTCGCCGTTCACCTGCGTGATAAAGTCGCCCGACAGGATACCTGCCTGATCGGCGGGGGTGCCGTCCATCGGCGAGACGACCTTGATGAAGCCCTCTTCCTGCGTCACCTCGATGCCCAAGCCGCCGAATTCGCCGCGGGTCTGGGTTGTCATGTCTTCGAAGTCTTTGACATTCAGATAGCTGGAATGCGGGTCAAGCGAGGTCAGCATGCCGTTGATCGCGGCCTCGACCAGATCCTTGCTGTCAACCTCTTCGACATATTGCGCGCGGATGCGTTCGAAGATGTCGCCGAACAGATCAAGCTGTTCATAGACCGAGGCGTTCTTGTCGGCCTCTTGCGCGATCATCGGACCCGCAATCTGGGTTGTCACCAGCGCTCCGGCCAAGGTGCCGCCAAGCGCGGCCATCAACAACTTGTTCATCAACCCTTATTCCCCTGCTTTGGCCGTCGCCGCGAACCACGCCATCGGGTCCACCGGCTCGGCACCTTGCCTTAGTTCCAAGTAAAGCGTTTCCGTCTCGCGCGCGCCAGTGTCTTTCGCGGGCGTCACAAAGTCGGTCAAACCGGCCTCTGCCCCGCCCATCAAACCCAGCGCGGCACCTGCGGCCACCACTTCTCCTACCTCGCCATATACCTGATCCAAGCCGGCAAGAATAAGAAGATAGCCGCCGCCGGGTTCAAGGATCATCACATTTCCGTAGTCGAGCAGCGGGCCGCGATAGCGGATGGTGGCGGGCCACGGGCTGATGACCAGCGCGCCGGGGCGGGTCGACAGGGCCATGCCCGGACGGGTGACCCCCGCCGCATCGGTTTCCCCCGGTTCCAGCAAGAGCGATCCCAGCACCGGCAGGTCAAGACTGCCCTTGGCGTCCGTGAACGTGGCATTGCCGGTATCGTCCAGCGCAAGCCCTGCAGCGAAAGCCTCAAGCGTGTCGGCACTTTCCAGCAAGCCGCGCAGCACCTCGGGGTCTTCGGTGAAGCGTTTCGGCAGTTCGGTGCGGTCCGAAATCGCCTGCGACAGCGCCGAGCGTGCCGCCTGCGCCGCGCCAAGGCCCTGCCCCAGCGTCTTGCCCGCCTGCGCCTGCAAGGATCGCAGATCGGCCAGTTCCTGCAACTGCGCTTTCAACGCTTCGGCCTCGGCCTGAAGGGCGGGGGTGACATCGGCCAGCAGCATGCCTGACCGCACGGTTCCCAAAGGCCCGCTGGGATGCAGCAACAGCAGCGGGCCGGGTTCGGCCTCGATCCTGCTTAACACAGCCAAAAGCTGTGCCACCCGTTCGCGCTTGGACTGGAATTGCAGTGTCAGGGTGGTTTCGCGCAGCTCTGCCTGCCGCAACGCCTCGCGCAGCGCGGCCAGCCCGTTTTCATAGGCCTTGATGGTGCGGGTCAGGGCGGTCACGCGGTCTTTCGACTCGACCGCCTCTTCCAGCCCTGTCACCGCTGCCTGCAAATCGGCCGACGCTTGCGCCGCATCTTCGGCCACACCGCCCCAGGCCGCCGCAGCGGTCAGCAGCAACGCAAGGGCTGCGGCACGGATCATGCCAGCAGCAGGCTTTGCCCTGTCATTTCTTCGGGCTGCGGCAGGCCCATCAGCGCCAGCACCGTCGGGGCCAGATCGGCCAGCTTGCCGCCATCGCGCAGCCGCGCGCCCGCAGGCCCGCCGACAAGGATCACCGGCACCGGATTGGTGGTATGCGCGGTGTGCGGCCCGCCCGTCACCGGATCAATCATCATCTCGCAGTTGCCATGATCGGCGGTCACGATCATCGCGCCGCCCTTGGCCGTCAGCGCCGCAAGGCCACGGCCCAACGCGGCATCCACCGCCTCGCAAGCCTTGATCGCAGCGAGCAGGCTGCCGGTGTGGCCGACCATATCGGGGTTGGCAAAGTTGACCACGATCAGATCAAAACCCTGCTCGATCGCCTCGACCAGACGGTCGCCGACTTCGGGGGCCGACATTTCCGGTTGCAGATCATAGGTCGCCACTTTGGGCGATTTCGGCATCGCGCGGGATTCGCCTTCAAACGGAACCTCGCGGCCACCGTTCAGAAAGAAGGTGACGTGGGGGTATTTTTCGGTTTCGGCCAGACGGAACTGGGTCAGCCCCTGCTTGGCCACCCATTCGCCCAAGGTGTTCACGATATTGCGCTTGGGGTAGGCGGTGGCGATGTAATCGCTGTGGGCTGTGGAATATTCCACCATCCCCAGCAGCGCGGCCCATGTGGGGCGCTTGCCGGTGTCAAAGCCATCAAAATCGGGGCCGGCCAGCGCCGACAGGATTTCCCGCGCGCGGTCTGACCGGAAATTCAGGCAGAAGAACCCGTCGCCATCGCGCGCACCCTGATAGCCCCCGATCACCGTGGGGGCGATGAATTCATCCGTTTCGCCCTTGGCATAAGACGCCGCCACTGCCGCCGCCGCATCCGCCGCCACCGCGCCCTTGGCGTTCACCATCGCCTCATAGGCACGGGCAACGCGGTCCCAGCGGTTGTCGCGGTCCATCGCCCAATAGCGCCCGATCACGGTGGCCACCGTCACACCGGCGGGCAGTTCGACCATCAGCGCATCGACAAATTCCGCCGCAGATGAAGGCGCCACATCGCGCCCGTCGGTGATCGCATGCAGTGCCACCGGCACGCCATGCGATGCAATGGCGCGGCAGGCCGCGATGACATGGCACAGATGCCCATGCACCCCGCCATCCGACACAACGCCCATCAGATGCGCCACCCCGCCGGACGCCTTCATCTTGGCGACAAATTCGAGCAGGGCGGGATTCTGCGCGAAAGAGCCGTCCTCGATCGCCAGATCAATCGCGCCCAGATCCATCGCCACCACACGGCCCGCGCCGATATTGGTGTGCCCGACCTCGGAGTTGCCCATCTGGCCAGTGGGCAGGCCCACTTCGGGGCCAAAGGTGGTCAGCGTGCTGTGCGGGCAACTTTCCCAAAGCCGGTTGAAGTTCGGCACCTTGGCCTGTGCGGGGGCGCTGGACGCGGGGTCGGCCCCGATCCCCCAGCCATCAAGAATACACAGAACAACGGGGGTGCGCGGCATGGGTCAACCTTTCGTAGTTGCCCGCTTCTACCGCCCGCCACCGCATGAGGCAACGCCCGCCCATCGGGACCAAAATTTTTCGGCGAAAAATTTTTGGATCACACTCTGTGATAGGGGCCGCCCCCCAGAATCGTCGCGGCGCGGTAAAGCTGTTCCGCCAGCATCACCCGCACCAGCATATGCGGCCAGACCATCTTGCCAAAGCTCAACGAGAACTCGGCCCGATCCCGCAGCGCGGGCGCGATGCCATCTGCGCCGCCGATCACAAAGGCCACATCCTGCCGCCCCGCATCGCGCCAGCGCGCAAGCTGTTCGGCAAATTCGGGGCTGGACATCACCCGCCCGCGTTCGTCCAGCGTGGCCAGCAGCGCGCCTGACGGAATGGCACGCTCCAGCAGGGCGGCTTCGGCCACCATGCCAAGGTTTTTCTTGTCTTCCACCTCATGCTCGGTGATCGGACCAAGCCCAAGCGGCCTGCCCGTCCGGTCAAACCGCAGCATGTAGTCATCCGCCAGATCACGCTCGGGTCCGGCGCGCAGCCGGCCCACAGCGCAAACATGCAGGCGCATTACTCGATGTCGCCCATTTCGCCACGATGCGCGCTGCCCGGAAGCCACATCTTTTCAAGCTGGTAGAACTCGCGCACTTCGGGGCGGAAGACGTGGACGATGACATCGCCGGTGTCGATCAGCACCCAGTCGCCGGTTTCCTTGCCTTCCATCTTGGGGGTCAGGCGGAATTCCTGCTTGATGCGGTCAGCCAGCTTTTCGGAAATCGCGGCCACCTGACGGGTCGAACGGCCCGAGCAGATCACCATATAATCGGCCACGTCAGACCGGCCGCGCAGATCGATCTGCACGATGTCTTCGGCCTTGTCATCGTCAACCGAGGCCAGAACAGCGGCCAGCATGTCTTCGGAGGTGTAATCCGCAGGGGCGGTGCCGCGTGCAGTGCGCGGGCCAACCGGCAAGCCGGTCGTGGGATCAGAATGCGACAGGACAAAGTCCTCCATGATACGCGCCGCTCTATGCCCCGGCGCAGGGTGTTCCGCCAGAGTCTAGCATTGCGCCTTGGCAATCTCAACGGCAGGGAAGGCGCGCGGATAGCCTTCACAGCGCCCCGTCACAAGGGGAAATCGCCAAAACCTTGGCAGGAAGGCGTTGGCAAGGCCTGTCCGGCCGATTCGGTGGCGCATCGCACACCCGGTCAAGCCATGCGCTGCATGCATGGGGCCACGCCCGCTCTGGGCCTTCCGGTTCATGCTGCGCCGCAACATATTCCGTGCAGGGAGGCCATATAGGAGTTACCGCAATGATCTTGTTCCGAAACCTGTTTCCGCGCCGCCAAAGCCGCCGCGAGGCCGAATTGGCCTATCTGAACGCCTCTGTCAGCCTTTACGATCTGGAACGGCGCGAGCGCGAGATTGCCAGCGGCAAATTCGCCAGCGCCTAGGTCTGCCTTGCTTGTTTGCTTGCCTGAAATCGTGAAACGGCGTAAAAGCCGCGCATGATCCGGTTTTTCGATATCGCTGACGCTGACCGCCTGCCGTGGCGGTTTTATGGTGCGACCCGCGCCATCCTTGCCCGCGACTGACCGGACGCTCCGCGCGGCTGCGCGACTTGCCCGATTTCAAGCATTCCCAAACCCAAGGATGAGCCATGACCGCTCGGACACTTTACGACAAAATCTGGGACGACCACGTTGTCCATCAGGCCGAAGACGGCACCTGCCTGCTGTATATCGACCGCCATCTGGTGCATGAAGTCACCAGCCCGCAAGCCTTCGAAGGCCTGCGGATGACGGGCCGCAAGGTGCGCGCCCCATCGAAAACCATCGCCGTGCCGGACCACAACGTCCCCACCACGCTGGACCGCGCCAATGCCGCGACCATGACCGAGGACAGCCGGATTCAGGTGGCCGCCCTTGACCAGAACGCCAAGGATTTCGGGATCAATTACTATCCCGTGTCCGACGTGCGCCAAGGCATCGTCCACATCGTCGGACCCGAACAGGGCTGGACCCTGCCCGGCATGACTGTTGTGTGCGGCGACTCGCATACCGCCACGCATGGTGCCTTTGGTTCGCTGGCGCATGGCATCGGCACCTCCGAAGTGGAGCACGTTCTGGCCACGCAGACGCTGATCCAGCGCAAGGGCAAGAACATGAAGGTGGAAATCACCGGAAGCCTGCGCCCCGGTGTGACTGCCAAAGACATCACGATGGCCGTGATCGGTGAAACCGGCACCGCTGGCGGCACCGGCTATGTCATTGAATACTGTGGCCAAGCTATCCGCGAGTTGTCGATGGAAGGCCGGATGACGGTCTGCAACATGGCCATCGAAGGCGGCGCACGCGCTGGCCTGATCGCGCCCGATGAAAAGACCTATGCCTATTGCATGGGCCGTCCGCATGCGCCGAAAGGTGCCGCATGGGAGGCCGCCGTCGCCTATTGGAAAACGCTTTACACCGACGAAGGCGCGCATTTCGACAAGGTGGTGACGATCAAGGGCGAAGACATCGCGCCGCTGGTGACATGGGGCACCTCGCCCGAGGACGTTCTGCCGATCACCGCTGTCGTGCCGAACCCCGCCGATTTCTCGGGTGGCAAGGTTGAGGCCGTGCAGCGCGCGCTGGACTACATGGGCCTGAAGCCGGGTCAAAAGCTGAACGAGATCGCCATCGACACCGTGTTCATCGGCTCTTGCACCAATGGCCGGATCGAAGACCTGCGGGCGGCCGCGGCCATCCTGAAGGGCAAGAAGAAGAAAGACGGCATCCGCGCGATGGTGGTTCCGGGTTCGGGCCTTGTCCGCGCGCAGGCGGAAGAAGAGGGTCTGGCGCAGATCTTCATCGACGCCGGTTTCGAGTGGCGTCTGGCAGGGTGTTCCATGTGCCTTGCGATGAACCCCGACCAACTGGCTCCGGGTGAACGCTGTGCGGCCACCTCGAACCGCAATTTTGAGGGCCGTCAGGGTCGCGGCGGGCGCACGCATCTGCTGTCGCCTGCAATGGCTGCGGCTGCCGCTATCACCGGTCATCTGACCGATGTGCGCGAATTGATGTCCGAGGGTGTGTCGGGGTGAACCCCGACCTACCGCGTCTGTAGGGCGGGGTTCACCCCGCCACCCCTTATGGAGAAACACCAATGGAAAAATTCACCAAACTGACCGGCATCGCGGCCCCCATGCCGCTGGTCAACATCGACACCGACATGATCATCCCCAAGCAGTTCCTCAAGACCATCAAGCGGTCGGGCCTTGGCGTGAACCTGTTTGACGAGATGCGCTATAACCTCGACGGCACCGAGATTGCCGATTTCGTGCTGAACCAGCCCGCCTATCGCAAGGCGGAAATCATTATCGCGGGCGACAACTTCGGCTGCGGCTCGTCGCGTGAACATGCGCCTTGGGCGCTGCTGGATTTCGGCATCCGCTGCGTGATCTCCACCAGCTTTGCCGACATCTTCTTCAACAACTGCTTCAAGAACGGCATCCTGCCGATCGTGCTGCCGCAAGAGCAGATCGACATTCTGATGGCCGATGCCCGCAAAGGTGCCAACGCCCGCCAGACCGTTGATCTTGAAGCGCAAACCGTCACCACCTCGGACGGGCAGGTGTTCCCCTTCACCGTGGACGGCCACCGCAAGCACTGCCTGATGAACGGGCTGGACGATATTGGTCTGACTTTGGAAAAAGTCAGCGCGATTGACAGCTTTGAGGCCAAGAGCGCCGCCCTCCACCCTTGGGCCTAAGCGGCGCCTGACCACAACATCTAGGCCGTCCTTCGGGGCGGCCTTTTTTTGTCCACCGTGATGATGCAATCCGGCGACACATTTTCCGCGAAAACGCCACAAAGATTACGTCTTGTTTACCAATAGATTGCAGCCGCTATCGAAAGAAGGCACAATTTGGGCAAGATTGAGGCAGTCCGCCATAATGTGCGGGAAATCGTCGGAACAAGGGCTTGGCATTGGATCAAGACCGTCCGGGATGAGGGTGGGCAGGCAGTGTTTTCACGGCTTTCAGGTGCCATTGTGCGCGCTCTGCTGGTGATGGTGTTGATCGCCACGCCTTCGGTGCTGCTGGCCGATATCACCGCCGATGCCAAGCAGATGGTGGCGCTTGTGGCCCTGTTTGTCGGCATGCTGACCTTTGTGGAATATAACGGCACCTATCCCAGCCTGATCGAATTCCGCGATGCACCACCCTTCAATCGCGTGCGATTCCTGATGCTGTTCGGCACCGTGTTTTGCCTTTCGGTGATCGAACGCGGGCGCGTTGCGCCATCGACCCTGACGGATCTGGTCGAAGCGGTGGGGCTGCTGATCGGGCAATCGATGGATTTCCCCTATAGTCCGGTGCGGCTTGCCACGCTGATGGTCAGCGATGACGCCTCGGGCGCGGAAATGTCGGCGGTTCGCACGGCGGCAGGGATGGCCTATCTTATCTCACTGATGTCGCTTGGAATTTTTGTTGTCATGCTGAAGATCGGGCGCTGGCCCGGCCGTGGTCGTGTGTTTAACGTCTGGATCAATCTGCCCACGTTCAACCCCAGCGCCGGGGCAGATGTGGTGCAGCGGCTGAATCGGGATGCGCGCGTTAACATTGCCTTAGGGTTTTTGCTGCCATTCTTGACGCCAGCCGTGGTGAAGATTGCGCTGGCGGGGTTCGAACCGCTGGCGCTGGCTTCGCCGCAAACCCTGATCTGGACGATGACCGCATGGGCCTTCCTACCTGCCAGTCTGTTCATGCGCGGCATTGCGATGGGCCGCGTCGCGGATATGATCCGGCAAACCCGCGCCGCCAATCGCGTGGCCGAGGCAGACAAGCGGTTTGCCGCTGCCTGATTGCGGTTTTGTGCCTGCTGGTCCAGTCCGCGCTGGCCCTGTCCGCGCTGACAGATCCGCTACGGGCAGAAACCCTGCGGATTGCCACCTATAACGCCGATTTGTCGCGCGCGGGGCCGGGGCTGATGCTTCAGGCGCTGCGCGGGGATGATCCGCAGGCGGCGGCAGTTGTTGCGGTGATAACCGCGCTGGATGCGGATGTGCTGGTACTGACCGGACTCGATTACGATCTGCGCGGCGATACTTTGGCGGCTTTGGCCGACAGGTTGGCGGCCTCTGGTGCGCCCTACCCCCACCGCCTGCCGTTGCGTCCGAATACGGGTGTTGCGACCGGACTTGATCTGGACGGCAACGGTCGGCTGGGAGAGCCGCGCGACGCCATGGCTTATGGGCGCTTTGCGGGCGAAGGGGGTATGGCCGTGCTATCGCGCCTGCCAATTGATGTGGCGGCCCTGCGCGATTTCACCGGCTTTGTCTGGGCCGATCTGCCACGCAACCTGCGCCCGCCCGACACGCCTGCGGGGCAACTTCTGTCAACCGCCGGCCTTTACGAGGTGCCGATTCGCCTGCCCGATGGCCGCAGCCTGCGATTGCTGCCCTATTACGCTACGCCCCCGGTGTTTGACGGCCCCGAAGACCGCAACGGCCGCCGCAACCATGACGAAACTGCCTTCTGGTTGCGGCTTCTGGCGGGTGAGTTGCCGATTCCGCCGCCCGATCCCCCCTTTGTGCTGTTGGGCCAGCCCAATCTGGACCCGATGGATGGTGAGGGGCTTACCGATGCGATTCATGCGTTGCTGGCACATCCTGCGCTGCAAGACCCCGCCCCGCGCGGCACCAATTCGCGCAGCGACACGGGGCAACAGGGCGATCCGGCCTTGGACACAGCGCTTTACGCCACTCTTGGCGGGCTGCGGGTCGAGCAGATCTTGCCCTCGGTCGATCTGGACGTGTTGGCATCGGGAGTGTTGTGGCCCCCCGATACTGATCCGCTGGCGGCAGTGCTTGCTGCCGCCTCGCGCCACCGTCCGCTATGGGTGGATCTGCGATTTTAGGCTGAGGGCCTGAAGCTGCGCTGGCGAACCCGCTACCGCCACATCGGGCAGATCGGCACAGCTTCGGGTTTGCGGCTTGGCGGGCCGCTGGCGCTGTCTGGCGATACCAGCACGCGCGCGCCATTTTGCGCGCTTTGTGCCGCCACAGCCGCCCTTGCTGTCTGCCCCGCTGGCGCTGCGACATTCCCCGCGCATCCGGCGGGTGTTTGACCGGCTTGGCACCAGTTTCAAGGCCCTGCGCCTTGACCCTTAGCCCCGCTTTGGCTAGGCCAACCGCAACCCTAAACCCGAAGGAGCGCCCCGTGGCCAATCCCTCCATCCTTATCCTCGCCGGCGACGGCATCGGTCCTGAAGTCATGGCCGAGGTGAAAAAGATCATCGGCTGGTTCGACACCAAGCGCGGGGTCAAGTTCGACGTGTCCGAAGACCTTGTGGGCGGCTGCGCCTATGACGCACATGGCACGCCGCTGACCGATGCCACCATGGCAAAGGCGCAAGAGGTGGACGCGGTGCTGCTGGGCGCCGTTGGCGGCCCGAAATACGACAAACTGGATTTCTCGGTGAAGCCGGAGCGCGGCCTGCTGCGTCTGCGTAAGGAAATGGACCTGTTTTCTAACCTGCGCCCGGCCCAGTGCTTTGACGCGCTGGCCGACTTCAGTTCCTTGAAAAAGGACGTGGTCGCCGGTCTGGACATCGTGATCGTGCGCGAACTGACCTCGGGCATCTATTTCGGCGAACCGCGCGGGATCTTCACCGAAGGCAACGAGCGTGTGGGCATCAACACCCAGCGTTACACCGAATCGGAAATCGCCCGCGTGGCCCGTTCGGCGTTCGAACTGGCGCGCAAGCGTGGCAACAAGGTCTGCTCGATGGAGAAGGCCAATGTCATGGAATCGGGGATTCTGTGGCGCGACGTGGTGCAGGAAATCCACGATAAGGAATATCCCGACGTTGCGCTGTCGCATATGTATGCCGACGCGGGCGCGATGCAGCTGTGCCGCTGGCCCAAGCAGTTCGACGTGATCGTGACCGACAACCTGTTCGGCGACATCCTGTCGGATATGGCTGCGATGCTGACCGGCAGCCTTGGCATGTTGCCCTCGGCCTCTTTGGGTCTGCCGATGGAAAATGGCCGCCCGAAGGCGCTCTATGAGCCGGTGCATGGCTCGGCCCCCGATATTGCAGGGCAAGGCAAGGCCAATCCGATCGCCTGCATCCTGTCCTTTGCGATGGCGCTGCGCTACAGCTTTGACATGGGCGAAGAGGCGACCCGCGTTGAAAAGGCGGTCGAAAAGGTGCTGGCAGATGGCGTTCGCACTGCCGATCTGATGGGACCTGAAGGCGGCGTGCCGGTTTCCACCAGCCAGATGGGCGATGCTGTGATCGCGGCGCTGGACGCCAGCCTCTGATCCGGCCTTAGCCCACAAAACAGGCGGGGGCGGCAAAGCCCCCGCACACCAAGACCCTGTCAGACCATGCCGCGAAAGAACTGCGCACGCTTGAAAAAGCCTGCACCCAGCTTTTCGATCCGGTTATCGTGACGCCAGACCCAGCCGGTATTCTCGATCAGCTTGCCCGTGGAGTCGACCTTGACGATCACGCGGTTCTTGCTGCGCTGGCTGTTGCCAGAGCCGGACCCTGTGGCATCCGCCTTAAGGAAATACTCGCCCACCAGCTTTGATCCGGGGAATTTCTGCAACAATTCCAACCCGATGTAATAGGCGTTTGCCGTGTCTTTGGTCACGGTGCCTTTGACAATGCGGCCCTGCAAGGCACCCAGCGTATCCGCAAAGTTCTTATGTTCCTGTTCATTTTCATTGTAGACGAGATCAACCATGTCGAACGCCCTTTTGATGGTGAAAATTCAGGTGTCTGAGTGAATAAACGAATCATGTGGTCAGAAGGCAAATTTGACGCCGCATTGGCACATATGGCTATGAGAAAATTGGATCGCGGCAGGATTGAAATGACGACTCGCCCTTTCGCCTTTCCGCGTTTCAGGCTATTTTGATTGCGGTAACAGCGCATCCCGGCTGTGACCTATCAGCGGACTTTTTCTGACATGCCCGTTCCACCATCGAACCTGCGCGGTGCGCTGTTCTCGCTTGCTGCCTTTGGCGTCTATGCCTCGCATGATGTGTTGGTGAAGTTTCTGGGCGGCAGTTACAGCGCCTTTCAGCTGATCTTCTTTTCCGGTCTGATGGGTTTTCCGCTTGTCACCATGATGCTGATGAGCGACCGCACCGATGGCAACCTGATCCCGAAACATCCATGGTGGACAGCAATCCGCACCACCACCGCCGTGTTCAACGGGCTGGCAGGGTTTTACGCGTTCTCGGTGCTGCCGATGGCGCAGTGCTATGCGATCTTCTTCGCCATGCCGATCCTGATCACGCTGCTGGCGATTCCGATCCTTGGCGAAAAGATCGGGCTGCATCGCGGTGTAGCGGTGATTGTGGGGCTTTTGGGCGTGATCGTGGTGCTGCGCCCCGGTGAGGTGCCGCTGGGTCTGGGCCATCTGGCGGCGCTGGCGGCGGCGGCGCTGGGGGCGATGACTTCGGTGATCGTGCGGAAAATCGGGCATGATGAACGGTCGGTCGTGCTGATGCTGTATCCGATGGTGGCGAACTTTGTGGTGATGGCACTGGCGCTGCCCTTCGTCTATGTCGCCATGCCGGTCGAGCATCTGGGTCTTGTCGGACTGATGGCGCTGCTGGGCCTGCTGGGCGGCATCCTGATTATCGTGGCCTACCGCGCAGCGCCTGCGATCATCGTGGCCCCGATGCAATATTCGCAGATCATCTGGGCGGTGATCTTCGGTTTTTTCATCTTTGGCGAAAGCGTCGATCTGTGGACGGGCGTCGGCACCACGATCATCGTGGCCAGCGGCATCTATATCGTTTTGCGCGAAGGCACTCCCGCCGTGTCCAAGAACCAGCCGGTTCTGGAAACCCGCTCGCGCGCGCTGATGGGCGCATCGCCGCGGATTTCGCAGTGGTTGCGGCTGTTTGACCGCCGCCGCAGCAAAGATAAAGTTGAAGGGCTTGCCGCATCGCAGGGCGACGCATAGCTCAATCCGCGTAAGGTGATGCATAATCCTGCCCGCCCCCCCTTGCAAAAGCCGCAGCAACGGTTTAACCCCCCGCCAACGGTCGGAGCGTAGCGCAGTCTGGTAGCGCACCTGCTTCGGGAGCAGGGGGTCGGAGGTTCGAATCCTCTCGCTCCGACCAATTTCCCGAAAATTCCCATCCTGCAAATTTGCTGCCATCCTTGGTGGCATTTTCATATCTCTGCGTATTTCCGCACAGACCCTGTGCTGCCCCGTCAGATGCGCTGACCTCTGCTGCCGCCTATATCGCTGGTGTGGCCCAAAGCGGGGCCAAGACAATTCACGGATGGAACACCAGATGACCGACGTTATCACCACGATCAAAGCCCGCACCTCGGCGAACAACTTCGACCCGACCCATGTGATGACCGCTGCCGAAATCAGCGAGTTGGTGGAAATCGCCAATGAGGCTCCGACCTCGTTCAACCAGCAAAACTGGCGCACTGTGGCCGTGACCTCGGCCGAAGGCAAAGCCAAGCTGCAGGCTGCGGCCTACGGTCAGGCCAAGGTTGGCGCTGCGGCCGCGACCTTCATCATGGTGGGCGACAGCCAGGGCTACAAGCAACTGCCGCGCATTGTGCAGCCGCTGCTGGATGCAGGCTATATCGATCAGGCTGCCTATGATGGCTGGGTTGGTGCGGCCAATGGCATGTATGCCGCGAACACCCAGATCCAGCATGACGAAGCCATCCGCTCAGCCTCGCTGGCTGGCATGACGCTGATGCTGGGCGCAACGGCCAAGGGTCTGGCCTCTTGCCCGATGGTCGGCTTTGATCCGGCTGCCGTTGCCAAAGAGTTCGGCCTGAAAGACGGCGAGATTCCAGTGATGATCATCACGGTCGGCAAAGCTGCCGAAGGCAACTGGGGCCGCAAGGCACGCCTGCCGGTCACCGAAAAGCTGCAAGTCGCATAATCTGCGATAGCCAAAGAAAGGGCCGGCAGAGCGATCTGCCGGCCCTTTTCGTTACTGCCCCAAGTCTTGCCGCGTCTTACCGCGCCCGCCATGCCTGCGCGATATAGGCCGCTGTCATCAGATCCAGATGCGCGCCGCCGCCGTTCTTCGACAGGGTAATCTCGTCCTCGGATTGCCGCCGGAACACCCCCGCCGCGATGTCATAGTAATCGGCCTTCACATCGCCCTCGGTGATGATGTTGCGCGCAATCGGGTCTTTCAGCTCACCGATATGGTGGATGGTTGTGGCGCGGCTATCGACAAAGATCGACGAGCGGCGCAGCACCTCGTCATCGGCCTCGCGCATGTCGGGGCGATAGGCGCCGATCAGGTCGATGTGCTGGCCGGGGCGCAGCCATTCGCCTCTGATCAGCGGCGACAGGCTCATGGTGGCGGTGCAGATGATGTCGGCGGATTTCACCGCCGCCTTCAGGTCGGTCACCGGCGTCACGCGATCCGAGGCCATCGCCTCGGCTGCCGCAGGGCTGCGGTTCCAGACCTGAAAGCGGGCGTCGGGGAACAGGCTGGAGTAGGCGTCCACCATGCTGCGCGCCACGGTTCCCGCACCGACCAGCAAGATATCGCGGCTGTCCTTGCGCGCCAGTTTGCTGGCGGCCAAAAGGCTGTCGCCTGCGGTTTTCCACTTGGTCACCAGATGGAAATCCACCAAGGCCTCCAGCACGCCGGTCTTGTCGTTGAACAGGTTCACCGCACCGTGGATCGAGGGCAGGCCCAGTGCCGCATTGCCGGGACAGACCGTCGCCACCTTGACCAGCGCGCCCAAGCCATCAATCCACGCCGCTCGGTTCAGAATGGTGTCCTTGCCGCGATACAGAAACATATCGTTGATCTCGGCGCGCGGCAGTTGGTGTCCAGCCTCGAACGCCGCCAAAAGCCCCGCCCAAGACAGATGCGACTCGGCCTCGTGTGGCACAATTTCAATGGTCATAGCCCAGCCTCTTGTTTGGTCAAAAGCCCTTCGGCGACAAGGCGCGCGGCCCAGCCTTGCCAGCTTTCGAATTGATGCGTGCGCCAGCCCCGACGGGCGGCGGCGGTGATGTTATCGGCGCGATCATCGGTAAACAAAAGGCTTTCCGGCGGCAGGCCGCAATCTTCTTCAACCATCTGATAAATCAGCGGATCGGGTTTGATCACCCCCATCACCCCCGAGACATAGCGGCGGTCAAAGTCCATCAGGAAATCCATCTTGGGCAGGGCTTCCTCGAAGGAATAGCGCCCGAAATTGGTCAGGGCAAACACCGGCACGCCCTTGGCCCGCAAGGCCCGTTGCAGGGCGATCGAGCCTTCGATGCGCGGGCTGGCCAGTTCGATCCAGCGGTCATACCACATGCGGATTTCCGGCCCCCATTCGGGGTGCCGGTCGGCCCAATCATAGATCGTCTCGCGGAACAGCGCGCCTTCATCCACCGCGTCATTCATGCCATGCAGATCAACCTCGGCAAACAGCGCCTGCCTGCGGTCAGGCCCGATCACACGGTCATAGAACGCCTCGGGCTGCCAACGGGTCAGCACATTGCCAATATCAAAGATCACCGCTTGGGGCTGCAACATCCACATCCTTCCGGCGCATGGTTTCGCGCCACAATGTATAAAGCCCTGCGCCGCAGATCAGCGCAATCCCCACCCATGCGGTTGCATCTGGCCAAGTGCCGAACACCAGCACGCCCCACAGGATCGCCATCGGCATCCCGATATATTCAAAGGGCGCAACCAGCGCCGCCTCCGAGGTGCGATAGGCCTGCGACATCATCAGACCGCCCACGCCCACCGCCACGCCGGTGGCGATAAAGGCCCACCAGTCCGCGACGGGCGGCACATGCCACGGACGGAACAGAAACTCCCATGTGCTGCCCTTGGGCTGCGCCAGATGGCCATCGCCCGCGATCAGCCCAAAGCCAAGGCTGACCACGATAAACCCCACCTGCACAAAGAAATTCAGCGTCATGGCGCTTTCGGTGTCGCGCATCCGCCGCGTCATCATATGGCTGCTGGCATAGCAAAACGCCGAGATCAGCACGAGGATCGCTGCAGGCTGAATCACCCCCGCACCGGGACGCGTCATCACCACCACGCCCAGCATCCCCACCGCCACCGCCGCCCAGCGCCGTGGCCCGACATGCTCGCCCAAGATCAGCGCAGACATCAGCGTGACCAGCATCGGCGCGACAAAGGCCGTCGCCACCGCATCGGCCAAGGGCATCAGCGACAGGCCGACGAAATAGGTGACGTTAGACACCATCACGATGCTGACGCGCAGCAGGTGGTCCTTGGGGCGACGGGTCAGCAATTGCCCGAACCCGCTGCGCGAGGCCCAGATCACCGCCAGCACGATGGCCATGCCGATCAGGGCGCGCAGCAAGATCACCTGATGCAGCGCATAGGTTCCCGACAGCGCCTTGATCGCCAGATCATTGACCGACAGCGTGATGCCGCCGCCCAGCGCAAAGAAAATGCCGCCTATCGGGGGTTTGCTTGGATGTGCCATGACGCAAATCTCTGCGTCTTGTGGCGAAATTCTATCCTGCGCGCGACACTAATGTTTCGCTTGCCGCACAACCCGTTCCAAGACCTCAAGGAATCGGCTGCGGTCGGCCTTTGAAAATGGCCGCCCGCCGCCCTGCCGGAACGGATCGGCGCTGCGAATATCCTGCATCAGATCGCGCGTGGCCAAGACGTTGCCGATATTGGCAGGGGTCAGCTCCTCGCCATTATGCTTGACCACCTTGGCCCCCTTGGCCACGCATTTTGCAGCCAAAGGAATATCGCCCGTCACCACCACATCGCCCGCACCGCAAGCCTCGGCGATCCATTTATCGGCCTCATCCGGGCCATCGGCGACGAAAACGCTCTCGACCAAAGGATTGGCCGAAGGCCTGATCCCGCCATTCGACACCAGAACCATCCGCATCGCGTGGCGGGTGGCGACACGCTCTGCCTCGGCCTTCACCGGACAGGCGTCAGCGTCGATGAAAATCCGGCCGATGCTGCCTGTCATTGCCGCCCGAAATCCTGCACCCAGTAATAGCGCATCGCGTGCGGCTGGCCCGGAATCACCTCATCGTCCGGCTGATAGGCCATTGCGATGCCGGTGTGGGTCAGGGCGCAGGTCAGGATATTCTTGCGGTGGCCAGCACTTTTCATCCACATATCCACGACCTCGGCAGCCGAACTTTGCCCCGCCGCGATATTCTCGGCCAGCTTGCGCCCCTTGAACCCCGAAGCCCGCACCCGATTGCCGAATTTGGTGCCGTTCTTGCTGGTATGGCTGAAGAAATCCTGCGTCGCCATCGCATTGGCATGGCCACGCGCGGCGTCGATCAGTTGCGACTGCGGTTTCAGCGCGGAACAGCCCGCCTCGGCCCGATGCGCGTTGATCAGCGCAAGCGCCTCGGCCTCAATCTCGGACAGATTTCCCGCCAGCGCAGGCGCACCCAGCGCCAGCGCCGCAATCACCACCCCAACCCGTGCAATCATTCCAATCCCCGTCGTCTTATCTGATCAAGCGTGCAACGCGCCCGCATGGAAGGCCACATGTTCTTCCATAAATGTCGAAACAAAGAAATAACTGTGGTCATAGCCTTTTTGCATGCGGAATGTGCCACCCTGACGCCGTTCGGCCATCGCTGCGGCCAAGGTTTCCGGCTTTAGCAAATCAAGAAACTGGTCCGAAGTGCCTTGATCGATCAGCATCGGCCCGTCGAAGCCGCGCTTTTTCATCAGCAGCGTGGCATCATGCGGCGCCCAAGTGGCCTCATCCGCGCCCAGATAGGCGGTGAACTGCTTGCGGCCCCAGTCGCTGCCCGTCGGGTTGCAGATCGGCGCAAAGGCCGACACAGAGCGGAAACGGCCCGGAAAGCTCATGGCGATGGTCAGCGCCCCGTGGCCACCCATCGAATGTCCGGTGATCGCCTGCGCCTCCTCGGCCAGCGGGAAGGCGTTGAACAGCACACGCGGCAATTCCTCGGTCACGTAATCCCACATGCGGAAATGCGGCGACCACGGCTTTTGCGTGGCGTTCACATAGAACCCCGCGCCCTGCCCCAGATCATAGGCGGCGTCATTGGCCACCCCTTCGCCGCGCGGGCTGGTGTCGGGGAACACCAGCGCAATCCCCGCCTCGGCGGCCCAGCGCTGTGCACCCGCCTTCACCATCGCGTTTTCATGCGTGCAGGTCAGCCCCGACAGATACCACAGCACCGGCACCGCACCGGTTTCCGCCTCGGCGGGCAGGAACAGACCAAAGGTCATCTCGCCGCCTGTCGCGGTTGACGCATGGGAATACACCCCCTGAACGCCACCAAAAGCCCGGTTTTCCGAAATCGTCTTCATAGCCCCTCCACCAAGGCAATCACCGCCGTGACGGTCAGCACGCTTACCGCCGTCGAAATCAGGATCGAGGTGGACACCCGCTGCGGGGCCACGCCGAAATGCTGCGCCAGAATGAACACGTTTCCAGCCACAGGCAACGCCGCCGCCGCGATCATCACCCCCGCCGCATAGCGGTCCACCGGAAAAACCACCAGCGCCATCACGGCCACAGCCACCGGATGCAGCACCAGTTTCGCAAAGGCCAGCCAGACCGCCACTTCCATCCGTTCCGCCGACCGCCCCGCAAGCGATGCGCCAATCGCAAACAGCGCGCAGGGTGTGGCGGCGGCCCCCAGCATGGTCATGAATTCATTCACCGGCAGTGGCAGCGCCGCACCCGTTGCGCCCCAAGCCAGCCCAAGCACCACCGATACGATCATCGGATTCCGCAAAAGCCCCATCGCCAGCACGCGGAAGATGCCCCAGGACATACGCCCCTCACGCAGTCCCGCGATCAGGATCGTCAGCACCGAGGAAAACACCAGCAGATCCACCGCCAAGACCAGCAAGACCGGCCCGACCGCCGCCTTGCCCAGCAGCAGCGTCAGCATCGGGATGCCCAGAAAGCCGACATTGCCGATCACCCCGCAATGCGCCTCGACCACGGCTTCCTGCGGACCTGCCCCGCGCGCCAAGGCCACCCCGCCCACCAGCGCCCAGACCAGACCCGAGGCCAGCACATAGGCCAGCACAAAGGCCCATGAAAACAGCGCCCCCACATCCAGATTGGCGGCAAAGCCGAACAGCATCGCCGACAGCGCAAAATAGAACACGAATTTCGTCAAATAGGCCGTCGCCTCGGGCGTGAAAAACCTTTGCCGGCCGGCCATGAAGCCCAGCCCGATCACCGCAAAGAACGGCAAGGTTTTCAAGAATATCGCCAGCATGGGGCAAAGTCTCATGCCACGGCGGCAGGTTCAACCCTTGGCCCTACGCGCGGCCCCCAAAATTCTTCGTCCGAAGAATTTTGGTCTAGCGAAACACCGTCAGCACTTGCTCCAGCGGCTTCTTGCGTTTCGCCACCGCTGGCACCGTCGCATCCTCGGCGGGATAGCCCACAGGAAGGATCATCACGCCCTTTTCATGCGCGGGGCGTCCACAAAGTTCGGGCAGGAATTTCATCGGGTTGGGTGTGTGTTCCAGACAGACCAGCCCCGCCTGATGCAAGGCCGTGATCAGCATGCCGGTGGCAATCCCCACACTTTCCGGCACATAGTAATTCTTGTAGCGCGCGCCGTCCTCGGTCAGGCCATAGCGTTGCGCGAACACGACAATCAGCCAAGGCGCGTCGGTCAGGTGTGGCTTGTCCACCCCTGTCCCGATCGGCTCCAACGCGGCCAGCCATTCATCGCCCGCGCCACCCTGATAGAAGGCGCGTTCTTCTTCCTCGGCAGCCTCGCGGATTTGCGCCTTCATTATGGGGTTCGAAATCGCCACAAAATGCCAAGGCTGATGGTTTGCCCCCGAAGGCGCAGTGGCTGCGGCCTGAATACAGGCCGTGATCACCGCCTCCGGCACCGCACGGGTGGAATATTGCCGCACCGAATGGCGCTTTTTCATGTAATCGCGGAAGGTTTCCGCCGCCGCCAGTGCCTGATCATCGGGCAGTTGCACCCGATCCGGCAGCGCCAGCGCCTGATATTTCACCTCACCCTTGCGATACATCCGGTCTCCCCACCCATCAGCCGCCCCCGATCAGCACCCCTGCCGCGAACACCAAAGCACCGCCCAGCACAACCTGCAAGGCCGCGCGCAGGAAGGGCGTCTCCATATAGCGGTTCTGAATCCACGCAATTGCCCACAATTCCACAAAGACCACCACCATCGCCAAGGCGGTCGCCGTCCAGAAATCCGGGATCAGATAGGGCAGTGCATGGCCCATCCCACCCAGCATGGTCATCACGCCACTGGCCAGCCCGCGCTTGAACGGGCTACCGCGCCCCGACAGCACGCCATCGTCATGCGCGGCTTCGGTAAAGCCCATCGAGATGCCCGCGCCAACGCTGGCCGCAGCGCCCACCAGAAACGTCGTCCACGTGTCTTGGGTGGCAAAAGCGGTGGCAAAGATTGGCGCAAGTGTCGAAACCGACCCGTCCATCAGCCCCGCCAGACCTGGCTGCACCCATGTCAGGATGAACTGGCGGTGCGCGTCCTTGTCCTCGCCCGCGCGGGCGTCGCCATCCAGATGCTTGGCCTCCAACCCCTCGGCGTGACGTTCATGGCCCACCTCGGCGGCGGCCAGATCGCCCAGCAGCTTGCGCGTGGCGGCATCGGTGGTGCGCGCCGCTGCACGGCTGTAGAATTCTGCCGCGCCATGCTCCATCGCGCGGGCTTCTTCGCGGATGCGCTCAAGCCCCAGATTCTCGGTCAGCCAGACCGGGCGGCGGGCGTAAAACCCGGCCACATGCTCGCGCCGGATCAGCGGGATCACCCCGCCAAACCGCGCCACATGCAGATCGATCAGCATCTGCCGATGCGTGTCTTCTTCCGCCGCCATCTCGTCAAACACGGCGGCAGAGGCCGGATATTCGGCCCGCAAGCCTTGGGCAAAGGTCCGGTATATCCGCGCGTCATCCTCTTCGGACGAGATCGCCAGCGCCAGCACCTCTTGTTCAGTCAGATCAGCAAAGCGGCGGCGGTTCGAGATTCCAGAGATCATATCAGCACCCAGTTTGGAATGATTCTAATAAATCCAAAATGCCGTAAAAGGAAACCCCTCCGCGACATTTTGAACCGATCAGTTCAGAATCGCTTGCAAATCTGAACTGATCGGTTCATTTAAATCTGAACCCCTCAGTTCAGATCAGGAAAGCCCATGAAACGCCTTGCCCTTGCCACCCTGCTTGCCAGCCTTGCCGCCCCCGCCTTTGCTTTTGGCATCGATCTGGCGCTTCCTACCCTGACATGGCCGACCCCCGACACCGCCACCCAAGCCTGCGCCACCCCGACCGAAACCGGCGCCCCCACCTGCCCGCAGCAGTGATCCTTGCCCGCGCGCCTGCCTGCGGTCTACAGTGCCGCAGGGGGACCGACATGGGCGCGAAGCCGCAACTGATCGTCAAAGGGCGCAAGTTTGAACAGGTGCTGGAAGGTGCGCGCACTGTGTTCCTGCGCGACGGATTCGAACGCGCCTCGGTGGATGACATCGCGCGCGAGTCGGGCGTATCCAAGGCCACGCTTTACGCCTATTTTCCCGACAAACGCCTGATTTTCATGGAAATCGCGCTGGCCGAATGCCGCCGCCAAGCCGATGAGGCACAGGCGCTGGTCGATGACACAGCCCCCGTAGCCGATGTGCTGCGGCTTGCCGCCGAAAAGATCACCGGCTTTATGATGACCGATTTCGGCCAGAAGATTTACCGCATCGCGGTGGCCGAGTCGGAAAACTTCCCCGCCCTCGCGCATGAGTTCTACCACTCCGGTCCCGGCCTGATCCGCGACCGCATTGCGCATTACCTGCGCTGCGCGGTGGATCGTGGCGAATTGACCATCGACGATATCCCGCTCGCCGCCGACCAGTTCGCGCAACTGTGCAAGGCCGATCTGCATGACCGGCTGGTGTTCGGCACCGCACCCTGCTGCACCCCCCGCGACGCCGCCCGCGTCATAGACGGCGCGGTTGCCATGTTCATGGCGCGCTACGATCGCAAAGGCTAGGACGGCGTCAAGCCCCCCGTCCCGTCATGCCAGCGTTGCGCCTTTGGCACGCATCAGTTTGGTGCCATCCCAAGCATACAGTTCGGGCTTGGTTTCAAGATAGGCCCGCCACGTCTTATGCCCGGTCTGAGCCACAACAGTCTGGCCCTTCATGACATTGTTCAAATTCGCCATCTCGAGTCCATCCTTGCCAATCCCCGCCAGAAGCCGCTGATCAAGCGACGAACATATCGAAACAGGTTTCACGGTCGGCCGCGCGGCCAAGGCTGGAACCACCGCCCCGACAGGAACAGCCGGACAGGCTTCCAAGTCGCGCAGCAGAAGCCCCCCGCCACTGCCCGAACTGGTTTCAAAACAACCCAATTTTGTCACGATGGCCGCAAGCGATTCGCCACCATAGGCACGTGCCTCAAATCCCGGATCCCCGGCCAACAATTGTTGCTCAAGCCAAGTTACTGTCGCCCATCCATCCGGCAGCTTCGATTGCGGCAATATCTTGCGAATCTGCGGAATGATCCCCGCCATGGGACGGGCCTTGGCAACGGGCGCGGGAACCGCCGGCAACTCTTCAAAACGCGAACAGGCTTTGCGGAGGCCGCCCGGGGCTTTGCCCTCGCCGATCCCCACGATCTGATGCCCCAACTCGCGCAGATGTTCAAAAAGATAGACGAAATCCCGATCCGATGAGGCGATCAACAACGTGTGAAAGCCATCGCGCAACGCAAGGCTCATGGCTTCCACGGATAGCAAAAGATCGGCGGCATTTTTCCCTGGCCGTGTTGGCATCAGCCGGAAGCCTTCCTGCTCCCATCCGATAATATGTTCGGCCTTGCCATAGACCCGCCGGACAGTCGGCACCCCGTAGTCCTGTGCAAAACTCAGCACAACTGCCGCGTAATCTCTGGAAAGATTCTCGCCATCCACCAGCAAAGCAACAGAGTCCTGCACCCTTGCACGAGGCACATTCTGCGAAACAAATGTCATACCACACCGCAACCACTCAATCCCCGGCAGAGTGGCCAAGGATTGCGGCGCGCAAATGGCAAAAGCAAAGCCGGACCGCTAAAATCTAGCTAAAATTTTCTTCATCTTGGCCAAAATACTCTGGGGGGAAAGGATTTGCCTTGGCAAATCCGCAAGGGGGGCCAGCCCCCCTTGTCAGCCGTTGTCGCGCAGAACTCCGCCCGCCAGATAGAGCGACCCGCAAATCAGCACCCGTGCTGCTGGCGACGCCGCAGCAATAGCAGCCAAAGCCTCGGCGACAGACTCCGCCGTCACCGCATCCATGCCAGCTGCAAGCGCCGCAGCGCGCGTCTCTTCGGCAGGCAAGGTGTTCTTCTCGCCGGGGATCGACACGGCATGCAACCGCGTCACATGCGCGGCCAGCGGGCGCATATAGCCCCCCACATCCTTGGTGTTCAGCATGCCGCAAATCAGATGCGTCTCGCGCGCAGGCATCCGCGCCAGCGTTGCCGCAACCGCCTCACCGCCCGCAGGGTTATGCCCGCCATCGAGCCACAATTCCACCTGAGGCGCAGACTCCACCAGCGGTCCCACCCGCAGCCGCTGCATCCGCGCGGGCCAATAGGCGCGCGTCACAGCCGCCTCGCAGGCCGCTTCGTCCTTACCCAAGACCCGCAGCGCCGCAATCGCGGTGCCCGCGTTCTGGATCTGGAACGGGCCGGGCAGGTTCGGCAAGGGCAGGTCCAGCAGACCGTTCTCGTCCTGATAAATCAGCCGCCCGCGCTCTTCCCAGACGTTCCACTGCTGGCCAAAGGCAAAGACCGGCGCGCCCAGACGCGCCGCTTTGGCCTCGATCACGGCCAGCCCCGCCTCGTCCTGCGGGCCGACGATGACCGGAACCCCGCGTTTGACGATCCCCGCCTTTTCGCCCGCAATCTCGGGCAAGGTCTCGCCCAGATATTGCTGATGGTCGATCGACACCGGCGTGATGATGGTCAGCGCCGGATGATCCACCACGTTGGTGGCATCCAGACGCCCGCCCAAGCCCACCTCAAGCAGGGTGTAGTCCGCAGGCGTACGCGAAAAGGCCAGAAAGGCCGCGCAGGTGGTAATCTCGAAAAACGTAATCTCGTCCGGCCCGTTGGCGCGGACACATTCGTCCAGCAATTCCGTCAGCGCGGCTTCGGAAATCAGCTCGCCTGCCAGCCGGATACGCTCGTGAAAGCGGGCCAGATGCGGCGAGGTATAGGCGTGAACCATAGATCCGCCCGCCTCAAGCCCGGCGCGGATCATGGCCTGAGTGCTGCCCTTGCCGTTGGTTCCGGCAATGTGGATCACCGGCGGCAAGGACCGCTCGGGGTTGCCCAAAGCCGCCAAAAGCCGCCAGACCCGATCCATCACAAGGTCGATCACCTTGGGATGCAGCGTCATCATCCGCTCAAGAACGGCGTCAGACCCAGCGCTCACGCCTTGGCCTCGGCAGCCGATGGCGCCCCCGGCGGCGGTAGATCGCCCCTGATTGCAGGTGATTGCCCCAACAACATCCGCAGGATGGTAATCAACTCGTCCCGCAACTGCTTGCGATGGGTCACACGGTCCAACATGCCATGATCCAACAGATATTCGGCGCGCTGGAATCCCTCGGGCAATTTCTCGCGAATGGTTTGCTCGATCACGCGCGGGCCAGCGAAACAGATAAGCGCGTTCGGCTCGGCAATCTGCACATCGCCCAGCATCGCATAGCTGGCCGTCACGCCGCCGGTGGTGGGATGGGTCAAAACGACGACATAAGGCAAGCGCGCCTCGCGCAGCATCTGCACCGCAACGGTCGTGCGCGGCATCTGCATCAGGGACAGAATGCCCTCCTGCATCCGCGCG
Organism: Rhodobacterales bacterium RIFCSPHIGHO2_02_FULL_62_130; assembly: GCA_001828855.1. Lineage (GTDB taxonomy): Bacteria > Pseudomonadota > Alphaproteobacteria > Rhodobacterales > Rhodobacteraceae > Cypionkella. The sequence continues at coordinate 43,894 of MHZT01000036.1, forward strand.
CCACCGGCCGCCGAAAACAGCACCAATGGCCGCTTCAACTTCACTGCACGTTCCGCAGCCGCAATCAGCGCGTTGCCGACATACATGCCCATGGAACCGGCCATAAAGCTGAAATCCTGCGCCACCGCCACAATTGGCGTGCGCCCAACCTCGCCTTCGGCAACCAACATCGCCTCGCGCTCTCCGGTCGCCTTCTGCGCGGCCTTCAGACGGTCGGGATATTTCTTCTGGTCGCGGAAATGCAAAGGATCGACGACGGGTTCCGGCACCTTCACCTCGGTGAAAATGCCTGTGTCGAACAACCCGTTGAACCGGTCGCGCGGGCTGATCGCCATATGGTGATCGCAAGAGGTGCAGACATTCAGATTATCCGCCAATTCGCGGTGAAACAGCATGGTCCCGCACTCGGGGCATTTCGTCCAAAGATTTTCCGGCACTTCCCTGCGCGAGAAAAGCGAGTTGATCTTGGGGCGGACGTAGTTGGAAATCCAGTTCATGTGCGACGGACCCTGTGGTGCGATTTGGTCCGAGATAAGCCGCAAGGGCCAGAATTGCAATCATCGCGGCGCGCTGTCGGCAAAGGTGCGTGAAATCACGCACCCTACCCTTCATCCTGACAGGGTCCGCGCTTCATCTTGGCCCAAATACTCCCGCCGGAGGGTGAGATGCGCCCGGAAAAGGGTCCAGTGGACCCTTTTCAGCATCGAACGCCCCGCGCGTCGCGGGGCCGGAGCTTGCCGCTGGTCGTGGGAGCCTCCGGCGGGGATATTTATCGAACAGATGAATGCCAAGGGTAGGGTGCGTGCTTGCCACGCACCTTTCTCAGGCGATCAGGCGGCCATTGGCGGTGGTGCGGATCAGGGCCTGCACGATCTGGCCTTCGGGTTGGTCTGCGGTGAAGTCCACTTCGGTGAACTGTTCGGTGCGGCCCATGCGGGGGCCTTCCAGCAAGACGCGGTGGCTGCGCCCGATCTGGGCTGCAAGGTGGCGGGACAGGGCCGCATCGCCTGCGGCGCGCAGGCGGGCGGCGCGGTCCTTGATTTCGGGGCCGCGCAGTTGTGGCATGCGGGCGGCGGGGGTGCCTTTGCGGGGGCTGAAGGGGAAAACGTGCAGGAAGGTCAGGCCGCAATCTTCGACCAGTTTCAGGCTGTTTTCGAACATCGCCTCGGTTTCGGTCGGAAAGCCTGCGATGATGTCCGCCCCGAACACCATATCGGGGCGCAGCTTTACCGCCTCTTCACAGAAGCGGATGGCGTCATCGCGCAGGTGGCGGCGTTTCATCCGTTTCAGGATCATGTCATCGCCGGCCTGCAGCGACAGGTGAAGGTGAGGCATCAGGCGGGGTTCGGTGGCGATGGCACCCATCAGCGCGTCATCCGCTTCGATGCTGTCGATCGAGGAGATCCGCAGGCGCGGCAGATCCGGCACCAGCCGCAGGATGCGCATCACCAGATCGCCAAGGCGCGGCTGGGCGGGCAGGTCCGCGCCCCATGAGGTCAGATCGACCCCCGTCAGCACCACCTCGTTGAAGCCCTTGTCCACCAGCCGTTTGATCTGTTCAACCACCACGCCCGCCGGAACCGAGCGGGAATTCCCCCGCCCGTAGGGGATGATGCAAAAGGTGCAGCGGTGGTCGCAGCCGTTTTGCACCTGCACATAGGCGCGGTGGCGGCCAAAGCCGTCGATCAGATGCCCCGCCGTTTCCTTGACCGACATGATGTCATCGACCTGCACCTTTTCAGTGATGCCGATCAGATCGGGCGCTTTGAGACTCGCCCAAGTCGCCGCCTGCATCTTTTCGGTATTACCGATGACCTTTGTCACCTCGGCCATGCTGGCAAATGTTTCGGGTTCGGTCTGGGCCGCGCATCCGGTGACGATGATCTGAGCGCCCGGATTTTCGCGCGCCAGTTTGCGGATCTCCTGCTTGGCTTTGCGCACAGCCTCGGCGGTCACGGCGCAGGTGTTCACCACCACGGCACCTTCGACCCCTGCGGCGGCGGCGAGTTCCTTCATCGCTTCGGTTTCATAGGCGTTCAGCCGGCAGCCCAGCGTGGCAAAGATCGGCGCTGTCATAGGTGCGAGGCCACGAAATCAGCCGATAGCCAGCCATCGAACACATGGGCGACGGGGCCGGTCATCCAGACACCATCCGCGCGCCAGTCGATTTCCAGCACGCCGCCATCCAGATCCAGCGTCACTTTGCGCCCCGTCAGCCCGCGCAGATGGGCGGCAACTGCCGTGGCACAGGCCCCCGACCCACAGGCCAGCGTGATGCCCGCGCCGCGCTCCCACACCCGCATCCGCAGGTGATCTGGACCAAGGACGGAGGCGAACTCGACATTGGTGCGCTGCGGGAACAGGGGATCATGCTCCCACACCGGACCAACGGAGGGCAGATCTACCGCTTCGGCATCGGCCACAAAGAACACGCAATGCGGATTGCCCATGCCCACCGCCACCGGATCACCCGCCAGCGGCAGGTGCAGGGTATCGACCGCACGCGACAATGGCACCTCGGCCCAGTCCAGTTGCGGCGCGCCCATGTTCACCGACACGCGTCCATCGGGCTGGCGCACGGCCTGCAACCCGCCGCGCATGGTGACAAGCGACACCGCATCCAGCCCCAGCCCGCGCATCACATAATCCGACACACAGCGGGTGGCATTGCCGCAGGCCCCCGCGCGGCTGCCGTCGCTGTTCCAGAAATCCAGTTCGAAATCAGCACCGTCAACGTCACGAATCTCGGCAAGCTGGTCAAAGCCCACACCGCGATTGCGGTCACCCAACGCCTTGGCCAAAGCCGGAGTGACCACCGCCCCGCGCCCGCGCGAATCGATCACGACAAAATCGTTGCCTGCTCCATGCATCTTCATGAAGCCAATACCGTCAGGGTTTTGCGTCTTTTCCATGCGCTGCCTATACGCCGCATTGCAGCTTTTTGCCAGAGGCCGACGTTTTGCCCTTGACCCCCCTGACGTAACTTCCTAATCAGCGCCACATCGTGGGCCGGTAGCTCAGTTGGTAGAGCAGCTGACTTTTAATCAGCGGGTCACAGGTTCGAATCCTGTCCGGCTCACCATGATACTCCAAGGGCTTGAGTGGCAACACTCAGGCCCTTTGTGTTTTCCGATCCCCTGCATGATTCAAGCCTGTTTGCGGCCCTGCTGCGACAAATCAGGCCAGTTTTCGTGGCGGGCTAAAATTTATCCCCACAAAGACGATTAAGTTGATAGATTAAAGGAAGAAGTGATTCGCATCGCTTATCCCTGCCAGGATATGAACCTTGACCACAGTCAACCAACGCCAGACCCATGCGCCACGGCCTTTGCCCAAGGTCCGCGCCCAATCCAGCCAGCCCCGCCCCTTTGGCGCGCTTGTGCTGTTCGCCGCCGTCTATGTCGCCGTTCTTGCGATCATGTTCGCGCCGAAAGGCAGCTTCATTTCCGCCCCACAACAGGCCATGGCCCAAGGCGAATAACCAGAGGCGAACATCCTCTGTGCAAGGCTGCACTTTCGGGATGGGCGATCTGCGCTTATGTCTGTTTCCTGACATAGCAGGAGCCGCACATGGACCGCATTGAACTTGGCCTTGATACCTTTGGCGACGTGACCAACGGTGCCGACGGGCAGCCCAAACCGATGGATCAGGTGCTGCGCGATGTCGTGCAAGAGGGCATCGTTGCCGATCAGGCCGGGGTGCATTTCCTTGGGCTTGGCGAACACCACCGTCCCGATTTCGCAATTTCCTCGCCGGAGATCCTGCTGGCCGCCATTGCGGGCCAGACAAGCCGGCTTCGGTTGGGTACGGCGGTGACAGTGCTGTCCTCGGACGATCCGATCCGGGTGTTCCAGCGCTTTTCCACCCTGAACGCAGTGTCGAACGGGCGGGCCGAGGTGATTCTGGGGCGGGGGTCTTTCACCGAAAGCTATCCGCTGTTTGGCTATGCGCTGGAGGATTACGAGGTTCTGTTTGAGGAAAAACTGGACCTGTTCGCCAAACTGGTGCGCGAACCGGTGGTGAACTGGCAAGGCCAGACCCGTCCTGCGCTAACCAACCAGCGCGTCTATCCGCCGCTGGATGCCAAAGGGCTGACAGCTTGGGTCGGGGTAGGGGGCAGCCCCGAATCGGTGGTGCGTGTGGTGCGGCAAGACCTGCAACTGATGCTTGCGATCATCGGCGGCGACCCGCGCCGCTTTGCGCCCTATGTCGATCTGTATCACCGCGCCGTAAACCAACTGGGCAAAACCACCCGCCCCATCGGCGTGCATTCCCCCGGCTTTGTCGCCGCCACCGATGCCGAGGCGATCGAGGCGCTCTGGCCGCATTACCAGACCATGTTCGGCCGCCTTGGCCGCGAACGCGGCTGGCCCGCCACCACCAAAGACCGCTATCTGGCCGAGGTGGAACACGGCTCGCTTTACGTAGGATCGCCCGAAACCGTGGCGCGCAAGATCGCTGCCACCGTGCAGGCGCTGAAGATCCAGCGTTTTGATCTGAAATACGCCACCGGCCCGATGCCGCATGGCCAGCTTGTCGATGCGATCTCGCTGTATGGCAGCAAGGTCATTCCGATGGTGAAAGACATCCTGTCCGCCGCCTGACCGCAAGGTGCGTGACAAGCACGCACCCTACACTTGCCATTCATCTTGGCCCAAATACTCCCGCCGGAGGCCCTTTCGATAGGCAGGGAGCCTCCGGCGGGAGTATTTGGGCCAAGATGAAACACCCACCCCTTACAGTCTGAACCCGTCAGGAATGGTGTCATGGCCGTTCAGGATCAGGTCTGCCATGGTTTCGGCCACTTTCGGGGCCATGCCGAAGCCGATCTTGAAGCCGCCGTTGGCGACGTAATGGCCGGGCCTGTCGGGCCATGCGCCAAGGATCGGGGCGCGGGATTTGGCGCGGGGGCGCACCCCTGCCCAGCGGTCGATCACAGGCGCGGAAGCCAGCACCGGCAGGGCGGCGATGGCTTTGGCGTGCAGGATGTCGAGTTGGGCATCTGTCGCGGTGGAGTCTGTCCAGTGCTGTTCCGAGGTTGAGCCGATGGCAACCGTGCCATCCGCATGCGGCACCACATGCAGCCCATCGACGAACAGTTGCGGCAACTGGGCGGCGTCATAGCGCAGCGACAGCGCCTGCCCCTTCACCCCGCCGCCGATGGGGCGGCCCAGATCTTCCGACAGCGCCTGCAACCCCGCCACGCCGGTGGCCCAGACCACTGCGCCCTGATCCGCGGCCTCGCCCAGAACCACCTCGCCGCCCATTGCTCGGATCGCCGCGACCAGCGCCGTTGCGGCAAGCCTTGGATGCAGCCGCGCGCCCAGCGTGTCTTGCACCAGAAAGCCGGAGGGCGAGGCGGGTTCCCACGCGGCACCGGTTGCCGCGATCACCCGCCATTCGGCCTGGCCTTGCCACAGCGCCCCTGCGCCCACGGCCCGCGCCCGTGCCAGATCGACCGCCGCCGCATCGGCCAGCGGTTGCAGCCGCCCCAGCCGCCCGTAGCCCGTGGGCAGGCCGGATGCCGCCCCGACCCCCGCCCACCATTCGGCAGCCATCAGCAGGCTTTCCAGTTGGAACGCCTTCTTTGCGTTCCAGCTTTCCGGCACATGCGGCGACAGCGCCCCCACCAGACCGCCGGATGATCCCGCTCCGATCCCTGCGGTTTCGATCAACCGCACCTTCGCCCCGCGCCGCGCCGCTTCCCATGCAATTGCAAGGCCGAAGATGCCACCGCCGCGCACTGTCAGATCAACCCTTGCCATTCCGCGATGCCTTCCCCATGGTCCGCCGCGATCAAGGGCATATGGCAAATGACGGGCGGCGAACAGGGTGCGGGTCTGGACTGGCGCGACGGGGTGATCCCGGTCTCGCAGCGGTTTGACGACCCCTATTTTAGCCTGAACGACGGGCTGGCGGAAACGCGGCATGTGTTTCTGGCGGGGAATGATCTGCCCGCGCGTCTGCGCGATGGCTTTCAGGTGGCGGAACTGGGCTTTGGCACCGGATTGAACCTTTTGGCGCTGCTGATCGCCACCCCCGCCAAGCAGGTCCGCTTTACCAGCTTCGAGGCGTTCCCGCTGCCCGTTGCCGATATCGCCCGCGCGCTGGAGCATTTCCCCGAAGCCCGCGCCGTGGCCGATGATTTTCTGCGCCAATGGGGCGCGGCCAATCCTGAAGCGGGCCAGCGCATCCTGCAGCTTGGTCCGATCACTGCCGAGATCATCATCGGCGATGCCCGCCAGAGCCTTCCTGCATGGCAAGGCCGCGCCGATGCGTGGTTTCTGGACGGCTTCTCTCCCGCCAAGAACCCCGAGCTGTGGTCCCCTGATCTGATGGCCGAAGTTGGCCGCCACACCGCCCCCGCAGGCACCTTTGCCACCTATACCGCCGCAGGCCATGTCCGCCGCGCGCTGGCCGAGGCGGGTTTCATCGTCGAACGCCGCGCAGGACATGGCCGCAAACGCCATATGACGACAGGAACCCTGAGATGAGCCGCGCCAACCGCAAGGGCAGCGGGCCAGTGACAGCCCTTGCCGGTCAGGACGGGGTATGCCGCTATCTGGGGATTGCAGGCTTTGCCCTGATGTTAACCCTGCGCCACGCCAAGGGCTTTCGCGCCGCACTGCCGGCCGCCGGAGCCTGTATCTTGGCCTGGAGCCATGCCCTGACCGGGGTGATCGAAAGCCATGCGGTCCTTGCAATCTGCCTGCTGCTGATCCTGGCCTTCTCCGCCCCGTTCCTTGGCGCAAGGCCAAGCTGGCAACGGCGGGCGGCAAGCATCCATGCGCTGCGGCATGACCACCGCAAGACCGAGATTCCCAAGACATGAAAACCGAACAGAACACCCGGCTGGGCATCTGGCTGATGATCGCCACCTCGGTGATCTTCGCGCTGCAGGACGGGATTTCGCGGCACTTGGGCGCCACCTATAACATCTACATGGTGGTGATGATCCGCTTCTGGTTCTTCACCGGTTTTGCGACGATCCTTGCCGCGCGCAGCCCCGGCGGGTTGCGCGCCGCCACCCGCAGCCACTATCCGCTGACTCAATTCTTCCGTGGCGGGCTTCTGGTGGCCGAGGTCTGCGTCATGGTCCTTGCCTTCATCAATCTTGGCCTGATTGAAAGCCACGCGGTGTTCACCTGCTTCCCGCTGCTGGTCGCGGCACTGTCCGGTCCGGTTCTGGGCGAGAAAGTCGGCTGGCGACGGTGGAGCGCGATCGGCGTCGGCTTTGTCGGCATGCTGGTGATCCTGCAACCAGGCATAGCGGTGTTCTCGCCCTGGGCGCTGGTGCCGCTGGGGGCCTCCCTCATGTTTGCGCTTTACAGCCTGCTCACACGGCTGGTTGCCCGCAAGGATGCGGCCTCGGTCAGCTTTTTCTGGACGGGGCTGGGCGGGGCTGTGCTGATCACTCCGCCGGGCCTGTGGTTCTGGGAACCGATGAGCCGTGGCGACTGGGGCTGGATGCTGGCGCTGTGCTGCACCGCCATCCTTGGCCATTGGCTGCTGATCCGCGCCTATGCCGTGGCCGAGGCCAGCGCCATCCAGCCCTTTGCCTACCTGCAACTGGCGTTCATCTCGCTGCTGGGCATCACCCTGTTCGGCGAGGTGCTGCGCCTGAACGTCATCATCGGCGCGGCTCTGGTGGTGGCGGCAGGCATCTTCACGCTGTGGCGCCAGCATGTCCGCGCCAAGGCGGACATCCGTTCCTCATCCTCTTCGTAAAAATATCCCCGCCGGAGGCCCGGCTTCACCCCCAACACAGGTGCGTGGAATCACGCACCCCACCTCTGTTCTGCAGGCTTACCGCCCGGTCAGTTCCGAGGTGATCCGCACCGGCGCGGTGGCCCCCTTCAGCCGCGCGCGATAGATCACCACACCTTCGGCCACCCGCATCACATAGGTGCGGGTCTCGGTAAAGGGGATGGTCTCGACCCAATCCACCACGTCCACATCGGCCCGCCGCGGATCGCCGAAATCGCTGATCCAGTTGCGCGGCCGCCCCGGCCCCGCATTATACCCCGCCGCGACCAGTGCCACCGCAGGCCCGAACTCGTCCACCATCTGCTGCAGATAGGCCGTGCCAACCCGCACGTTGAAGGCCGGGTCCGATGTCAGCTTTCCGGTCGAAGACTCTTCTCCCAGCCGCTTGGCCACCCGTGCGGCGGTTTCCGGCATCACCTGCATCAACCCCCGCGCCCCTGCCGGACTTTGCGCGCGCGGATCGAACTCGCTTTCCCTGCGCGAGATCGCCAGCGCCAGCGCGCGGCTGACCGGCAAATCCTCCGGCACCATATCCGGCACCGGATAATAGGACCGCGCCAGAATAAGCCCGCGCTCTGCCGCCGCCTTGGCGACCAGCAGCGCGATATGCGGCTCGTCCATCCGCAGCGCAAGATCGGCCAGTTGTTCCAACTCCTTGGCATCCAGACTTTCGGCCAGATGCAGGAAGAACCGCTTGGCCAAGGTGCGATCCCCCGCCGCCGCCAAAGCCCGCGCCGCCGCCAGCACCGACGATCCGGCAAAGCGCGCGGATTTCCACCCCGGCCCCGGCTGCCCCGCATCGACCAAGGCCGGATCAAGCGACAGCCCCAGCCGTTCGGACGCCAGCAGCCCGTAAAACGCCGTCTGGTTGCGCGCCGCCGCCGTGTAAGACGCCTTGGCTCCGGCCTTGTCGCCCTTGGCCTCCAGCGCGCGGCCCATCCAGTAATCTGCCCGTGCAAGGCTGATCGGCGTTGCCACCGCCGCCTTCAGAGTCCCGAAATGGGTGATCGCGCGATCAGGGTCGCCCAGTTTCCGCAAGGCAATGAAACCCGACAGAAACTCCAGATCGACATAGGAATCCCCCGCCTCCAGCCGATGCGGCGCGGCGATGTTATAGGCGGTCTTGGCCTGACCGGCCCGCATATAGCGCCGCGCCAGCGTGGCCCGCCGTTCCGCCCAAGCCTCGGGCCGGCCCAGACTGGCCGCCGAGGTGCTACGCTCAAGGATCAGCGCCGCCGCGTCATCATAGCGGTCTTTCTTCATCCGCCACACAAAGCGGTCATAGGCCAGCCCCGGATCGCCCGCGACCGATTGCGGCAGCGCCTCGACCAAGGCCGAGGCATTGGCGGCACTTGCCTGCAAGGCCAACCGCGCCTTGCCCAGCGCGGCCCAGTCAGCGGAAACACGCGGCAGCATCCGTTCGGCCTCGGCGCGGCGGTCACCATCCCACAACGCATTGTCCAGCCGCACCTCATGCGCGACCCCCAAGGCATCGCCCATCAGCGCCAGCATCGCCTCTTCGTCAGCGGCTTCGAATTTCAAGCTGGACCAAGCCCGCAACGCCTCGGCCTCGGCGGCATCGCTTTGCCCGACCTCCAGCAAGGCGCGCACCAGCGTCACCGCCCCCAACCCCGTGCGCGGTTTGTCAGCGCCGAAATAGGCCATGATGCGCGCGGCATCGGTAGACCGCGCCACCGCGATCTCGCCCTTTTCCTTCAGCAAAGGCAGCCCCGGCCAATCCGGCCTGCGGGCAAGGAAGGTTTCATAATCCCCCAGCTTGCCCTGCCCGTCCCGCAGCCATTGCCACAGGATAACATCCGCGCCCGCGGCCCCCGCGCCCTGCGCCTCGGTCAAAGCTGCTTGCCAATCCTTCGCGGCAGCCCTGTCCAAGGCCGCGCGCAAAGACGAAGATTCATCCGCCCAAGCCGCCGGAGCCAGCATCAGGGACAGGGTAACGGTGATCGCTTGTGCGATTTTGCTTGTTCTGCTCATCGCCAAATTCTGCCTGACAAGCCCCGCACGAACAACCCACAAGCCCGTTATACCGGCAATTCGCCGCCCATGCTTGGCAAACCCCCGCGCCCCAGTTAATCAGAGCGCGTTTGCAACAGGGCGACTCAAGCAATAGCCCCATCCATAGGAGACGCGTGCCATGATCACAGGGTCCATTCCCGCACTGGTTACGCCGTTCAAGAACGGCGAACTTGATCTGGTGACGCTGAAGAAACTTGTGGAATGGCATATCGCCGAAGGCTCCACCGGCCTTGTTCCGGTTGGCACCACCGGCGAAAGCCCGACGCTCAGCCATGAAGAGCACCAGAAGGTCATAGAAGTGGTGGTGGAAACCGCCGCAGGCCGTGTGCCGGTGATCGCAGGTGCCGGGTCGAACAACACTGTGGAAGGCATCAGCCTGATCCGCTTTGCCGAGAAAGTCGGCGCGGATGCCGCCCTTGTGGTGACGCCCTATTACAACAAGCCCACCCAAGCCGGCATGATCGCGCATTACACCGCGCTGCATGACTGCTGCACCCTGCCGATCGTGATCTACAACATCCCCGGCCGCTCGGTCGTGGACATGTCGCCCGAGACGATGGGCGTTCTGGCGAAACTGCCGCGCATCATCGGAGTCAAGGATGCCACCGGCAAGATCGAGCGTGTCAGCCAGCAGCGCGCCTCTTGCGGTGCCGATTTCATCCAGCTTTCGGGTGAAGACGCCACCGCCCTTGGCTTCAACGCCCACGGCGGGGTCGGCTGCATTTCCGTCACCGCCAACGTCGCCCCGCGCCTGTGCGCCGAGTTCCAGGCGGCCACCCTTGCAGGTGATTATGCCAAAGCACTGGAGTATCAGGACCGCCTGATGCCGCTGCACGAGGCCATCTTCATCGAGCCGGGTCTGGCCGGTGCGAAATACGGCCTCTCGCTTCTGGGGCTTTGCACCGAAGACGTGCGCCTGCCGCTGGTCGGCCTGACCGATGGCACCAAAGCCCGCATCAAGGCGGCGATGCAACACGCGGGCCTGATCTGACACTTCCCCCGATCCTCTTCGCTTAAATATCCCCGCCGGAGGGTGAGATGCGCCCGGAAAAGGGTCCAGTGGACCCTTTTCAGCATCGAACGCCCCGCGCGTCGCGGGGCCGGTGGGCCAAGATGAAACCATAGCGCCCGAAAGGTGCCAGCATGACACCCAACCTGCGCGGCTCCCTATTCATGGTGGCGTCTATGGCGGGGTTTGCCGCCGAAGATGCGTTCCTCAAGGCCGCCGCGCGCCATGTGCCGGTGGGCGAGGCGATCTTGCTGATGGGGCTGATCGGCATTGCGGTGTTTTCCCTGATAGCCCTGCGCGCCGGCGAGCCGCCTTTGCCCCGCGCAATCCTGTCGCGCACCATGGCGATCCGGTCGGGGTTCGAGATTTCGGGGCGGCTGTTCTATGCGCTGGCCATCGCGCTGACGCCGATTTCGGTCGCCTCGGCCATCCTGCAAGCCTCGCCTTTGCTGGTGGTGCTGGGGGCATCGGTGATTTTCGGGGAAAAGGTGGGGGCAAGGCGCTGGCTGCTGATTCTTGGCGGCTTTGCTGGCGTGCTGGTGATCCTGCGGCCGGGGCTTGCGGGGTTTGACGCGCTGTCGCTGCTGACCGTGCTGGCCATGATCGGATTTTCGGGGCGCGATCTTGCCACGCGCGCGGCACCGCCTGCGCTGTCGAATGCCCAGCTTGGCGTGACCGGCTTTGTCATGCTGACCCTGTCGGGCGCGATCATCCTGCTGGTGGGTGGCGGGGCCAGCCTGCCCGACCCGCAAACGCTTGGCCTGATCGCGGGGGCCGCCCTGTTCGGGATTTCCGCCTATGCCGCCCTGACCCAAGCCATGCGGACCGGCGACGTGTCAACCGTCGCCCCCTTCCGCTATACGCGGCTGCTCTTCGCCATGGTGATGGGGGTGATGGTGTTCGGCGAGCGTCCCGACACCGCCACCCTGCTGGGCAGCGCCATCATCGTAGCCTGCGGCATCGCCATCCTGACGCAAAAGCGCCGCACGGCCTGACCTGCGGTCTAACCGTCCGCACGGCTGCGGTTGCGGGTATGCTCGACCTGCCCCAGACGGATCTGCCGCAGCGCCTCGATCAACAGCGCGGTCAGCAGGCCAAAGGTCAGCAGCCCGTTGGCCGCCTCCATCCCCGCCAGCAGCCGCCACGGGTAAGCAGGCACCAGATCGCCCAGACCCAGCGTCGTATAGGCCACCAACGAGAAATAGACCGCCTCTTCCAGCGTCGGAAACGCCCCCAACTGATGCAGCGCAATCCCCCAGACCCAAACGCCCGCCGTAATCACCCCCAGCACCCAGATCGAAACCCCTGTCAGCAGCAGCACCAGCTTGGGGCGATGCGGCTCGCGCAGCAACCAGCCATGGCTTCGCAGAAAGAATACCTCCAGCAGCATCGCCGCCACCGCTGCAATCAGGATATTTGCGATCAGCAAGCCACTCCCCACCGCGATCTGAAGAAACATCCTTGCCCCCCGACTGGACTTCACCCGCATCGTCGCCTATTTCGGGCAGACCATGGCAGAGAAATCCGATCCCAATTCCAAACTTATCGCCGAAAACCGGCGTGCGCGGTTCGATTACCACATCGAATGGGATCTGGAAGCAGGCATCATGCTGCACGGCTCCGAAGTGAAGTCGCTTCGCAAGGGCGGGTCCAACATCGCCGAAAGCTATGCCTCGGTTGAGGGCGGCGAGCTGTGGCTGATCAACGGCTATATCGCGCCCTATCTGCAAGCCAACCTGTTCCCGCACGAAGAACGCCGCCGCCGCAAGCTGCTGGTGTCGAAGAAGGAACTGTCGCGGCTGTGGAACGCGGTCGGGCGCGAGGGCATGACCATCGTGCCGATGAAGATGTATTTCAACGATCGCGGCATCGTGAAGTTAAAGCTGGGCGTGGCCAAGGGCAAAAAGCTGGCCGACAAGCGCGAAACCAGCGCCAAGCGCGACTGGGACCGCCAGAAAGCCCGCATCATGAAAGAAGGCGTGCGCGCCAAGTTCTGATCGGCGTCGCAACTTTATTGCGCGGCGGATGGCCTGTTCCTGCCTCTGTCACTTGCCTGACAAGTCCCTTCGGTTTAACTGCACCTCCATCCCCCGCAAGGAGCCTGCAATGACCGATGATCCGAAAACACTGGTGTCGACCGACTGGCTTGCCGCGCATCTGAAAGACCCCGACCTGCGCGTGATCGACGCAAGCTGGTATCTGCCCGATGCAGGCCGCGACGCGCGGGCCGAGTATAACGCCGCCCATATCCCCGGCGCGCGCTTCTTCGACATCGACGAGATTTCCGATCAGCGGTCAAACCTGCCGCACATGGCCCCGCCGCCCGAGAAATTCATCAGCCGCATGCGCGCGATGGGCATCGGCGACGGGCATCAGGTGGTGGTCTATGACGGCGCGGGCATCTTTTCTGCCGCGCGGGTGTGGTGGACCTTCCGGCTGATGGGCAAGATGGATGTGGCCGTGCTGGACGGCGGCTTCCCGAAATGGCGCGCCGAGGGCCGCGAGATCGAAGACATGCCCCCGATCCTGCGCGACCGTCACATGACCGTCAGCCGCCAGAATCATCTGGTCAAAGACGTCACCCAAGTGGCCCATGCCGCCAAACTGGCCGAGGCCGAGATCATCGACGCCCGCTCTGCCGCGCGGTTCAAGGGCGAGGCCCCCGAACCCCGTGCAGGTCTGCGCGGCGGCCATATTCCGGGATCGAAGAACGTGCCTTTCGCCACCATGCTGAACGGTGACGGCACGATGAAACCCGCGACCGAGTTGCGCGCGGTGTTCGAAGCGGCGGGCGTAAACCTGTCAAAACCCGCGATCACCACCTGCGGTTCCGGCGTGACGGCTGCCGTGCTGTCGCTGGCGCTGGAACGCATCGGCCACAAGACCCACGCGCTTTATGACGGCTCATGGGCCGAATGGGGCATGTATGACGACCTTGCGGTCGAAAAAGGATAAGAGAATGCTGGAAAGCCTGAACCCGCAGCCGCAGGACAAGATCCTGCAACTGATCGCCATGTTCCGCGATGATCCGCGAACCGACAAGATCGACCTTGGCGTTGGTGTTTACAAGGACGCAACCGGCCTGACGCCGGTGATGCGCGCAGTGAAAGCCGCCGAGAAAAAGCTGTGGGAAGAGGAAAAGACCAAGACCTACACCGGCCTTGCGGGCGAACCTGCCTATAACGCCGCGATGGTGTCGATGATCCTTGGGAACGGCTTTGCCGACCGCGCGGCATCCGTGGCCACGCCGGGCGGCACGGGCGCGATCCGGCAGGCGCTGGAACTGATCCGGCTGGCCTCGCCCAATGCAACGGTCTGGCTGTCGAACCCGACGTGGCCGAACCATCCGTCGATCATCAAATACCTTGGCATGAAAATGGCCGAGTATCGCTATTTCGACGCCGCCACCCGTGGCATCGACTTTGCGGGGCTGATGGAAGATCTGGCCCGCGTGCAGGCCGGTGATGCGGTGCTGCTGCATGGCTGCTGCCACAACCCGACGGGCGCGAACCTGAACGCCGATCAATGGGCGCAGGTGACGGATCTCTTGCTGGCCAAGGGCGCTATCCCCTTCGTTGACCTCGCCTATCAGGGCTTTGGCGACGGGCTGGAAGAAGACGCCGCCGCCACCCGCATGATCGCCGCCAAGTTCCCCGAGGTGCTGATCGCCGCCTCGTGCAGCAAGAATTTCGGCATCTACCGTGAACGCACAGGCATCCTGATCGCGTTGGGAGATGCCACCCGCAAAGCCGTGACCCAAGGCAACCTGAACTTCCTGAACCGGCAGAACTACAGCTTTCCGCCCGACCACGGCGCGCGTCTGGTGACGATGATTCTGGAAGACGACGCCCTGCGCGCCGACTGGAAAGCCGAGTTGGAAGAGGTCCGCCTGAACATGCTTACGCTGCGGCAGTCGCTGGCAGATGAACTCCGCAAGGCAACCAACTCGGACCGCTTCGATTTCGTGGCCACCCATCGCGGCATGTTCAGCCGCCTTGGCCTGACCGAGGCGCAGGTGAACATCCTGCGCGAAAAGCATGGCATCTACATGGTGGGTGACAGTCGCATCAATATCGCCGGATTGAACGCGAAAACCGTTCCCATCCTTGCCGCTGCCATCGCCCAACTGGACTGATCCCACGGCGCGCGTGCCGCGCAAGCCCCTGTCTCACCCGCGCGAAATGCGCGGGTTCGGCGTCAGGGGGCATTCTGCCCCCTCGCCCGTTCCGGGCTCACCCCCTGAGAGTATTTGGGCCAAGATGAAGCCGCTTTGTCTTCATCTTGGCTTAAATACTCCCGCCGGAGGCAACGGCGGAGCCGGTTGGCCGAAGGCCAGAGGCGACTGAAAAGACCTCGCGCCTGTGGCGCTCAATTTGAAAAGCCCCGGAAAATGAAAACGGCCCGCAGGATCATCCTGCGGGCCGTTTCGTTCTGTAAACCGATCAGCCGTGGTAGGCTTGTTCGCCATGCGAGGTCAGGTCAAGGCCCTGACGTTCGGTGTCGGTGTCGACGCGCAGGCCGATGGTCATATCGACCAGCTTGTACAGCACGAAAGAGATCACCCCCGACCAGACCAGCGTGATCGCCACAGCTTCGATCTGAATCCAGACCTGTGCCGCGATGGAATAGTCGTCGCCCTTCACGCCGCCAAGGCTTCCGGCCGAGAACACACCCGTCAGGATCGCGCCAAGGATACCGCCAACGCCGTGGATGCCGAACACGTCAAGGCTGTCGTCGTATTTCAGCTTGTTCTTCACCACGGTGACGAAGAAGTAGCAGACCACCGCCGCGATGACACCCAGTGCAATCGCGCCCACCGGGCCGACCGTGCCGCAGGCCGGGGTGATCGCCACCAGACCTGCCACCATGCCCGAGGCCGCACCCAGCATTGAGGCTTTGCCGCGCTGGATGCCTTCCAGCACCGACCATGCCAGCGTCGCCCCAGCCGTTGCGACGAAGGTGTTGATCATCGCCAGCGTCGCGCCGCCATTGGCTTCAAGGTTAGAGCCGACGTTGAAGCCGAACCAGCCGACCCACAGCATCGACGCGCCGATCATGGTCATCACCATCGAGTGGGGTGCCATGTTCTCTTTGCCCAAACCTACACGCTTGCCGATCACAAGGCAGCCGACCAGCGCGGCAATACCGGCGTTGATGTGAACCACGGTGCCGCCGGCAAAGTCGATCGCACCCATCACAAAGATCAGCCCCGAAACGTCCCAGACCATATGGGCGACGGGGAAATAGACCAGCGTGACCCAAAGCGCGCTGAACAGCAGGACGGCGGTGAATTTCACCCGTTCTGCAAAGGCCCCGATGATCAGCGCGGGCGTGATCGCCGCAAAGGTCATCTGGAACACGATGAACAGATATTCCGGGATCACATAGCCCGCCGAGAAGGTGGCCGACATGCTGTCCGGCGTCACGCCTGCCAGAAACAGCTTCCCGAAGCCGCCCCAGTAGGGCGAGGTGCCGCCGCCGAAGGTCACCGAATAGCCGTAGACAACCCAGATCACCATCACAAGACAGGCGATCAGCGTGGTCTGCATCAGCACCGACAGCATGTTCTTGCTGCGGACCAGACCGCCATAGAACAGCGCAAGGCCGGGGATCGTCATGAACAGCACCAGCACGGTCGAGGTCATCATCCACGACACATCGCCCTTGTCCATCACCGGGGCGGCATCCTGCGCCATCGCAGGCAGGGCCGTCATCAGCGACGCCGCCAGAAGTCCAACTTTCTTCAACATGTCCATCCCCTTCCCTTACAGCGCGTCATCGTCGGTTTCACCCGTCCGAACCCGCAGGGCTTTTTCCACATCCAGCACAAAGATCTTGCCGTCACCGATTTTGCCCGTGCGCGCGGTCTTGCTGATCGTGTCGATCACCTGATCGGCCAGACCATCGCCGACGATGATCTCAAGCCGCATCTTCGGCACGAAGTTCACGGCGTATTCCGCGCCGCGATAGATTTCGGTATGGCCCGACTGCGTGCCGAAGCCTTTGATTTCCGTAACCATCATCCCCCGAACACCGATCGCGGTCAGCGCTTCGCGCACCTCGTCCAGTTTGTAGGGCTTGATGGCGGCTATGATCATCTTCACGTCACACCCCTTTTCCTGTGCTAAGGCCCACAGCGGGCTCTCGACATCAGAAGGCGGCCTTCGCAGGTGCAGCACAAGTTTAGGGCGGTCTGAAAACCCGATCTGGCACGAATGGGCTAGAAAATTTGCACAGTTTTTCGCCAATGCCTATTTTGTAGGCTATTTAGGCAGCCGAATCGGCGGCCTTGGTTCTTCGCATTCCCGGAAGAACCGTTTAGAATGCTGAAAACACCAAAGGCGGGCAGTGGCAGGCATGGCGGCATCGGGCAAAGGACGTGGTCCCCTTGTGGCGGACCGGCGCTATGCGTCAGCACGCAAGGCTGCGACGGGTGGCACACCGCCCCGCAAACCCGCACCCAAGCGCGCCGCGCCGCGCCGCAGCAATGCGCGCAACCCGATCGTGCGGCTGGTGGTCGGGCTGGTCAGCCTGATCTGGCGTATCATCTGGGGGACTTTCCTGCGCGTCGGCATCGTCTCGGCGCTGATCCTTGGGATGGTGGTGTTCTACTTCTACGCCCAACTTCCCCCCGTTGCCGACCTGCTGGATGGGCGCGCGCGCGGGTCTGTCACCCTGCTGGACCGCAACGACACCGTCTTTGCCTGGCGGGGCGAGACGTTTGGCGGCCAGATCACCTCGGACACGGTATCGCCCGACCTCTTGAATGCCGTGGTCGCCACCGAGGACAAACGCTTTTACCGCCACTTCGGCATCAGCCCGCGCGGCATCGCTTCGGCCATCCGTATCAACCTGTCCGAAGGCCGTGGCCCGCTGGAGGGCAACGGCGGCTCCACCATCACCCAGCAGGTTGCCAAACTGCTGTGCCTTGGCGTGCCTTACGATACCGCCACTTGGAAATCCGAAGCCGATTACGAAGATGACTGCCGCTCGGGCGGGGTCTGGCGCAAGCTCAAGGAAATCCCCTACGCCATTGCGATGGAGGCGAAATACTCCAAGGCGGAAATCCTGACGATCTACTTCAACCGCGCCTATCTGGGCGCAGGCGCGCGCGGCTTCGAGGCTGCGGCCCAGCGCTATTTCGGCATTTCCGCCAATCAGGTGAACCCCGCGCAGGCGGCGATGCTGGCGGGTCTGCTGAAAGCGCCTTCGAAATATGCCCCCACCAACAACCTGAAACGCGCGCAAGAACGTGCCAATGTCATCATCGGGCTGATGCAGGAACAGGGCTATCTGACCGCCGCGCAGGCCGACGACGCCCGTGCCAACCCCGCGCAACTGTCCGAGGCGGCGCAGACCAAATCCGGCGGCTTTTTCGCCGATTGGGTGATGGAGGCCGCCCCCGCCTTTCTGACCTCGGAAACCACCGAGGACGTGATCATCCGCACCACGCTGGACCAGAAGATGCAGCGGCAGGCCGAAGAGGCGCTGGCATGGGTGTTCGAAAACAAGATCAAGGCCGGATCAAAGGCCCAGGCCGCGATTGTGGTGATGAGCGCGGACGGTGCCGTGCGTGCCATGGTCGGCGGTCGCAAGATCGAAGAAGCGGGGGCGTTCAACCGCGCCACACAGGCCTTGCGGCAAACCGGCTCCTCCTTCAAACCCTTCGTCTATGCCGCCGCCCTTGATCTGGGCTGGAGTCCTGCGGATTTCGTCGATGACAGCCCGCTGACCATCAATATCCCCGGTTCCGGCCCTTGGACGCCACAGAACTACGACAAAGAATTCAAGGGCATGATCACCCTGACCGATGCGCTGAAGGAAAGCCGCAACATCCCTGCTGTCCGCGTCTCCGAAGCCGTAGGCCGCGATCTGGTCCGCACCGTCGCCGAAGGATTCGGCATCGCGTCAGATCTTGCCGCTGGCCCCGCACTTGCGCTGGGGGCCTCGGAATCCACCCTGATCGAGATGACCGGCGCCTATGCGGGCATCCTGAACGGCGGCTCGTCCGTGACGCCCTATGGTCTGGTCGAGCTGAAACTGAAGGACGAAGACACCCCCCTGATGGGCGCCGGCGGCGGCATTGGCGAACGGGTGATTTCCGAACAGGCCGCGCAACTGCTGACCTATATGATGTCACAGGTGATTGAGGGCGGCACCGGCGCGCGCGCGCGGCTGGATGGTCGCCCCGCAGCGGGCAAGACCGGCACCACCCAGGCCGCGCGGGATGCGTGGTTCATCGGCTTTACCGCCGATTACGTGGCAGGCGTCTGGATGGGCTATGACGACAATACCCCGCTTGCGGGTGTCACCGGCGGCGGGCTTCCTGCCGAAATCTGGCACGAGGTGATGACCCGCATCACCGAAGGCGCGCCCGTCAACGATCTGCCGATGCTTGTTCCCGAACCGCGCCTGCCGCCGCAGCCGGACTATACAGATCCGAATATGCCTGATCCGGCCCTTCAAGACCCGGCCTATCAAGATCCTGCCCAACCCGCACAAGAGATTGATCCGGTCGAAGCCCTGCTGCGCGATCTTCTGGGCGAAAACAACTAAGGGCGCCCCCATCGGGACGCCCTTCGGCCTTCTCGGAAAATCCGGTCCGCCGCGTCAGATCTTCTTCAGATCCGCGATCAGCTTGTCGATATCGCCCTTGCGCTTGTCCAGCATCGCGCCAACTTCGGTGCGCTCGCTGGTCAGCATGTTGACGCCTTCGATGATGATGTTGAAGAACAGGTTCTTGCCGGACTTGTCCGACACATGCCAGCGCAGATCGAACGGCGCTTCGCCCTGCAAATGGGCAACCGAAATCACTTCATACCAGCTTTTCATCGGCTTGGCGTCGGTCACTTCGATCCGACCGCCGATAAACTCGCGAAAGCGGCGGCCATATTTGCGGCTGATATAGCCCTGATAGGCCTTGGTGAACGCCGTCATCTGCGCCTTGCTGGCGGTGCGCGCCTCTGGCCCAAGGGCAAAGCGGGCAATCTGCGGCACATCGGCATATTTCCCGAAAATCCGCTCGAATTCGGGGAACATCGCCGCCTCGGACTTGCCCGAGTTGATCACCGCATTCACATCCGCAATCGCCTTGTCGATCAGACCGCGCGCCTGATCAACCGTCAGCGCCATGGCGGGCAAAGGCAGCGCCAGCGCGACCGAGCCAATCGCAAACCCGGCCGCAAAGCGGCGGCGGGTCATCATGTTGTCATCACTGTGCATAGGGGTCCTCGTAGGGATCAACGTAACTGTCTTCGCCACTGGTCTGGCCCAGCTGATAGCGGCGGTTCTGCAGGTAAAGCAGTCGCGCCTGCGCGTAGCTGTCTGCACTGTCATATAGGAGCGAATCGAAGGTTTCGGAATAGCGCGAGCGATCACCAACTTTTGAAAGCAGTTGCGCCGCCGTGTCGATGTAAACCTCTGGCTCTGGCACCAGCAACCGGATCGGGTTGATGGCATAATCCACCACCATCCCCAAGGTGTCGCGCTGCGTCGAAGGGCCAAAGACCGGAAGCTCCATATAAGCCCCCTCGCCCACGCCCCAAACGTGCAAAGTCTCGCCAAAATCGGTGTGGCGGCCGTTCACACCCATCGCCGTGGCAGGATCGAACAGCCCGCCCACCCCGACAATCGTGTTCAACCCGAAGCGCAGCGTATTTTCCACCGCAGCCCCCAGCCGGAATTGCAGCAGGCTGTTCACGACTTCGCCCGGCGCTTGCAGGTTATCGGCGAAATTGCCCACGCCCTGCCAGACTTCGGGCGGCACATTCGATCCGCCAGCCGCCATCGGTTGCAGCAGATTGCGGTCCAGCCCGACGTTGAACGCGTGCATCGACCGGTTTTCAATCTCGTAAGGATCATCCACGCCCTGCGCCACCGGAGCAGCACAGCCCGCCAGCAGCAACATCCCGCACAGGCGCAGGCCAAACGCCCGATTCTCACTCTTTGCCCCGAAAAGGTCCATCACCACAGGTCCACGATCCCAACTTGGTAGGCTAGTCTTAATCTTTATCCGTCAAGCCATATGACGGGCGGTCAGGCAAGACAACGTTTCTCGGAAACCCGCCAGACACAAGCGGAAGTTTCCTGCCGACAGCCCGTCGGTCTGGCAATGCAAAGGAAGGTCACATGGCACAGCAGCCCGACACAGAACCCGGCATGGCCGAGTTGCGGGCCGCGCGGCGCGACCACCACGGGCTTTTGTGGTCGGTTGGCCTGTTCTCGGTCTTCGTCAACCTGCTGCAACTGACCGGCCCGCTCTATATGCTGCAAATCTACGACCGCGTGCTTGCCAGCCGCTCTGAAGAAACGCTGGTCGCCCTGTCGCTGCTGACCGCCTGCCTGTTTCTGGCCATGGCCGTTCTGGATCACGCCCGCGCCCGCGTTCTGGCCCGCATCGGGGCTGCGATTCAGGGCAGGCTGGATGCCCGCGTGTTTTCCGCAGCCCTGCACCGACGGCTTTTGCATCCCTCTGATCCCACCACCGCCACAGCCCAGCGCGATCTTGAATCGGTACAGCGGCTTTACGCCTCGCCCCTGCTGACCGCCCTGTTCGACATGCTCTGGACTCCGGTTTTCGCCGCCGCGATCTTCCTGTTTCATCCCGCCTTGGGCTGGCTTGCCGTGGCGGGCGGGGCGGTGCTGATTGCCGCAACCCTCCTGAACCAGCGCCTGACCCAAGCTCCGCAAAACCGCGCCATCACCCTTGGGCAACAGGCGGATCAGGTCTCGGACCAGATCAGGGCCGAATCCGAAACGGTTCTGGCCCTTGGCATGACGGGGGCGGCCTTTGCCCGCTGGCAGGCCCTGCGCGCGACGGCCCTTGCCGATTCCCTCACCGCAGCCGACCTTGCCGGAACTTTTGGCAGCGCCATCAAGACCTTCCGGCTGTTCCTGCAATCGGCCATGCTGGGGTTTGGCGCGTGGCTTGTGCTGCAAGGCCAGATATCCGGCGGCGTGATGGTGGCGGCCTCGATCCTGATGGGACGCGCTTTGGCCCCGGTGGAACTGGCAATGTCCCAATGGGCCACCGCCCTGCGCGCGCAAGAGGGCATGCAGCGCCTTGCCCTGCTGCTGTCGCGGCATCCCCCGCCACCACCGCGCCTGCCCCTGCCGCACCCCAAGGCTGTGGTCGAGGTGCAGAACCTTACCGTCACTGCCCCCGAATCGGCCCAAGCCGTGCTGCGGATGATCAGCTTTGCCCTGCATCCCGGTCAGGCGCTTGGTGTGATCGGCCCATCGGGTGCGGGCAAATCCAGCCTTGCCCGCGCGCTGATCGGGGTCTGGCCTGCGGCTGCGGGCAAGGTGCGGCTGGATGGGGCGACGCTGGATCAATACGATCCTGATGCCTTGGGCAGCTATATCGGCTATCTGCCGCAGCGGGTCGCGCTGTTCGATGGCACCATTGCAGAAAATATCGCCCGCCTTGCCCTTCGCCCCGATAGCGCAAGGGTCGTGCAGGCCGCACAACGCGCCGCTGCACATGACATGATCCTGCGCCTGCCCGATGGCTATGACACCCGCGTTTCGGCGCTTGGCGGTCGGCTCTCCGGCGGCCAGATTCAGCGCATCGGCCTTGCCCGTGCGCTTTATGGCGACCCCGTGCTTCTGGTGCTGGATGAACCGAACTCGAACCTCGACAACGACGGCACGCTCGCGCTCAATCAGGCCATTCGCGCGGTGAAATCGGCGGGGGGGGCGGTGCTGATCATGGCGCATCGCCCCGCCGCCATTCAGGAATGCGACCTGCTTCTGGTGCTGGAAGACGGCCTGCGTCGCGGCTTCGGCCCGCGCGACCAGATCCTGCGCGAGATGGTCCGCAACCACACCGACCTTGCCCGCACCACAGGTGTCGCATGATCGCCCGCCGCCCGCTTTTTCTGGGATTTACCACGCTGCTCCTGCTGGTTTTCGGGCTTGGCCTGTGGTCGGCCACCACCCGCATCGCGGGGGCCATCGTCGCGCATGGTCTGGTCGAGGTGGCGCAGAATCGTCAGATCGTGCAGCACCCCGAGGGGGGGGTCGTGGCCGAAATCGCCGTGACCGAGGCGCAATATGTGCAGGCGGGCGACGTGCTGCTGCGGCTGGACGGCGGGCAGTTGCACTCGGAACGCATTGTCGTCGAAGGCCAGCTTCACGCCGCATGGGCGCTGCGCGCCCGACTTGAGGCAGAGCGTAACGATCAGACAGCGCTGGATTTTCCCGCCGAATTAACCGGTCTTGCCGCCAGCTACCCCGATGTCGCCGCCCTGACAGAGGGCCAAACCCGCCTGTTTCTGGCCCGCCGTGACAGCTTCTTGCGGCAATCGGAGCAGTTGGACAAACGCAGCCAGCAAATTGCCGCCCAGATCGCGGGCGTCGACGCGCAGCGCAGCGCCTTGTCGCAGCAACTGGCCCTGCTGCGGCAGGAATTGGCGGATCAACTGGCGCTGCTGGACAAGGGTTTGGCGCAATCCAGCCGCGTTTCAACCTTGCGTCGGGAAGAGGCGCAACTGCGGGGCGACAGCGCCGAACTGGCCGCCTCCCGCGCGCAGGCCGAGGGGCGGGCGACCGAGGTTGCCTTGGAAAAGCTGCGCCTTGCCGCGCTGCGCCGCGAAGAGGCCAACAGCCAGTTGCGTGATCTGGATTCGCGCGTGCTGGAACTGGTCGAACGACGGCGCGTGCTGGGCGACCGCATCGCAGGGCTTGACCTGCGCGCGCCGGTTTCGGGCCTCGTGCTGGGCCTGCAGGTGACAACCCCGCGCGCCGTGATACGCGCCGCCGAGCCGGTCTTGTATCTTGTGCCGCAGGACCGCCCGCTGGTGATCGCGGCGCAGGTCAGCCCGCTGCAAATTGACGGGCTGCGCGTGGGGCAACCGGTGCGGCTGGTGCTGTCGGCCTTGACCGGGGGTGGTGCCACGCCCGAGTTGACCGGCCATGTTGCGCAAATCTCCGCCGATGCCCTGACCGACCCGCAAAGCCATGCCCGCTATTTCCGCGCCGAAATCACGCTTGATCCGGCAGAACTGGCGCGGCTTGGCGGCCAAACCCTGCTGCCCGGCATGCCGGTCGAGGCCTTTATCCAAACCGGAACCCGCACGCCGCTGGCCTATCTGGTCAAGCCCTTCACCGATTATTTCCAGCGCGCCTTTCGGGAAAGCTAGGCGCAAGCCGCTGTGGAAAGTGTAGGGTGTGTGCTGGCACGCACCCTGCCTCAAACTGGCCAATATCGGGAAATTGTTAAAAAACTCTTAACGCCCGAAATCAAGACGTTGATTACATTACACTAAAAACAGTCCCGACTCGGGACGCCCCCTATAGCACATAGCGAGAGATATCCGCCGACCGTGCCAGCACCCCAAGATGCGTCTCGACAAACCCCGCATCGACGACCACCTTTTCCCCGCCCCGATCCGGCGCGGTAAAGGACAGCTCCTCGAACACCCGCTCCATCACGGTATAAAGCCTGCGCGCCCCTATATTCTCGACCGCACGGTTCACCTCGGCTGCAATCCGCGCCAAAGCCGCGATGCCATCTTCGGTAAAGCTGACAGCCACCCCCTCCGTCCCCATCAGCGCCGTATATTGCCGGGTCAGCGCGTTGTCCGTCTCGGTCAGGATTCGCACAAAATCCCCCTCCGTCAGTGGCGCCAGTTCCACCCGGATCGGCAGCCGCCCCTGAAGCTCGGGCAGCAGATCCGACGGCTTGGCGATATGGAAAGCCCCCGACGCGATGAACAGGATATGGTCGGTCTTGACCGGCCCGTATTTGGTGGACACCGTGGTGCCTTCGATCAGCGGCAGCAGATCGCGCTGCACCCCTTCGCGCGACACATCCGCCCCCCGCGCATCCGACCGGGCGCAGATCTTGTCGATCTCATCCAGAAACACGATGCCGTTTTCCTGCACCGCCTCCAGCGCCTGCGCCTTCACCGCCTCATCATCCAGCAGCTTGTCGGCCTCTTGCCCGATCAGCAGATCATAGCTGGCCGCCACCGTGACCTTCTTGCGCGTGGTGCGCCCGCCAAAGGCCTTGAACAAGTCCTGCAAGCCCTGCATCTGCATTTCCATCCCCTGCCCGCCCATCATCGGCATGGCGGGGGTGGCATCGGCCAGTTCAAGCTCGATCACGGTATCGTCCAACTCGCCGCGCCGCAGCTTGCCCCGGAACAGCTCGCGGGTCTGCTCACGCGCGTCCTTGCCCGCCAGCGCCTCGATCACCCGCTCTTCCGCCGCCTTCTGGGCGCGGGCCTTCACGTCTTCGCGCATCCGCGCACGGGTATCGACCATCGCGGCATCGACCAGATCGCGGATGATGCTGTCCACATCGCGCCCGACATAGCCGACTTCGGTAAACTTGGTCGCCTCGACCTTCAGGAACGGCGCGCGCGCCAGCTTTGCCAGCCGCCGCGAAATCTCGGTCTTGCCGACGCCGGTCGGGCCGATCATCAGGATATTCTTGGGATAGACCTCGTCGCGCAGATCATCGGCCAGATGCTTGCGCCGCCAGCGGTTCCGCAGCGCCACGGCCACGGCGCGCTTGGCCTCGCGCTGGCCGATGATGTGGCGGTCAAGTTCCGAGACGATTTCGCGCGGGGTCAGGTCAGTCATTTGGAAATCCGTTCGACGGTCAGGTTGCCGTTGGTAAAGACGCAGATATCGGCCGCAATCGCCATGGCGCGGCGGGCGATATCCTCGGCAGGCAGGTCGGTGGTCATCAGCCCGCGCGCCGCAGCCAGCGCGAAATTGCCACCCGACCCGATGGCAGCACAGTCATGCTCCGGCTCCAGCACGTCGCCCGCGCCGGTGATCACATACAGATCCGCCCCGTCGGTCACGATCAGCATGGCCTCAAGGTTCCTCAGATATTTGTCCATCCGCCAGTCCTTTGCCAATTCGACACAGGCGCGGGCCAGCTGGCCGGGGGCGGATTCGAGTTTCTTTTCAAGCCGCTCCAGCAGGGTAAAGGCATCGGCTGTCGATCCGGCAAAGCCTGCCACCACATCATGTCCGCCCGGCGTCAGCCGCCGGACCTTGCGCGCGGTGCCTTTGATGACGGTATTGCCCAAGGACACTTGGCCATCCCCCGCCACAACCACCTCACCACCCCGCCGGACCGCCAGAATGGTCGTGCCATGCCAGCCCGGAAATTTGTCGTCGGCCATCTCAGCCCTCCGTTTCTTACCCCATATATGGAAGCCAAGCGCGGGAGGCACAAGCGGGGCGCTGGCGGGAGGCCGGGAATTGACCTAGCTTTGCCACCATGAAACCGGTTTTGAATTTTTATCTGAGCGCGGGCAAGCGGGCCAAGGTGGCGACCGCAGGCGGGATTTTGACGCGGGTTGTGCAGGCCGCAGAGGCCGCCGGATGGCAGGTTATCTTGCGGGACGAGTCCGATCCAGTGGGCGGTGATGGCTATCACCTTGTCTATAACCGCGCGGTGACGGCCCCGCGAACGCTTGTGCTACGGCGCTGCTATTTCGATCCGTTCTGGCGGATCGAGGCCACGAATGACCGCTGGGATTGGGAGGTGACTGGCAAAAGCTTTCCCGACACCGCCTCACAGGATGCCGAAGGATTCCGGCGGCGCTGGCAGGCCAAGCTATTTGCAGGGCAAGACGTTTCCAGGCAGGGTCATATCTTTATGCCACTGCAGGGCAAGCTATTGGCACACAGGCATTTTCAGGCTGCAAGCCCCATCGGGATGATCCACAACACCCGTGCTGCTGATCCCTCTCGCAAGATTTTTGCGACGTTGCACCCGCGCGAAACCTATTCTGTCGCGGAACTGGATGCGCTGCGCGGAATCGAAGGGTTCGAGCTGACCGACCGCCCCTCGATGGAGTTGCTGGCGGGCTGCGATTATGTGGTGACAGAGAATTCGGCAATGGCGCTAACGGGGTTCTTCGCGGAAAAACCGGCGGTGTTATTTGCGCGGATCGATTTCCACCATATCGCTGCTTCGGTCCCGCGCGATGGCATGGCGGCTTTCGATCCGCAGCCGAAGCCGCCCTTTGCCGCATATCTGAAATGGTTTTTCAGACGGAATGCCATCACCTCATGGGCGGATGATGCGGTTGACCGAATTCGGGTGCGGTTTCGAAATCACGGCTGGCCGATGTGAAAAAGGGTGCCGCAAAGGCACCCTTCACGTCAAAATTTCAAGGCAGATCAGATTGCCGAGGCGATCCAGTTGGCCAAAGCCGCCTTGGGGGCTGCGCCGACCTTGTTCGAGACGACTTCGCCATTCTTGAACAGGAACAGCGCCGGAATCCCGCGCACACCCAGTTGCGCCGGGCTGTCGGGGTTGTCGTCAACGTTGACCTTCACGATCTTCACTTTGCCCGCGTATTCTGCGGCAAGTTCTTCCAAGGCAGGGCCGATTTGCTTGCAGGGTCCGCACCATTCTGCCCAGAAATCCACGACCACCGGAATGGCGGATTTGCGGACTTCGGCATCGAAGGTGGCGTCGGTCACGGCGACGGTTGCAGCGCCCATAGTGGTTCTCCTGATGGATGTATCGGCCATCAAAGCTATGGCTGGGGGTCGGTAACGTCAAGGGGCGGGACGCTATCTATCGTGGTGCGTGACAAGGCCGCACTCACGATATCGCGATCCAGCGGCATAAGCGTGGCGCTGCGGGTCCACAGGATCGCAGTTTCGATGCGGTGATCGGGATAAATCTGGCGCAGGCCATGGGCATAGGCACCAAGCTGCCGCAGCAGCCCTTCGGGGGTTTGCACAGGCGTGGCGGGGATGATGCGGTTCGATTTGTAGTCGATGGCAGTGACGGTATCAGGCGTCACGATCAGCCGGTCGATGCTGCCAAGCATTCGCCCCATGGGCAGATCGGCGGTGATCGCCACCTCGGCCAGCGAATCGGGGCCGAACAGGTGGCGCAGATGCGGGGCGTTCAGCACGGCTGTCGCCTCGGCCAGCAGGTCGGCGCGTTGGGTGGGATCGGGGA
Source organism: Rhodobacterales bacterium RIFCSPHIGHO2_02_FULL_62_130 (assembly GCA_001828855.1). GTDB lineage: Bacteria > Pseudomonadota > Alphaproteobacteria > Rhodobacterales > Rhodobacteraceae > Cypionkella. The sequence goes on from MHZT01000036.1 coordinate 71,650, forward strand.
CCAGATCGGCGGCAAGCGTGGGCCAATCGGCGGGATCAGCGGCGGGCAGATGTTCCAGCAGCAGATGCAGCGCGGTGCCGCGCGCCAATGCCTGATCTTCGGTCAGCGCGTCGCCTTCCCCCGCCAAAGCCTTGGCCCCACCAAGGTTTGACGGCGACAGAAGCTGCGGCGGGCGGGCGGGTTCGGCGGCGGCAGTGCGGGTCCAATCCGGCAAGGTGATCTGCGCGGCGACGGTTTCAGCCTGTGCGCCAACGGAGGCGGGCCAATCGCCAAAGCTGTGGCGCAGGCGGCCTGCGGTCAGGGGTTGCGTGCCAACTTCGGCCAGACCAGCCTCAACCAGCCGATACCATGACCATTCGCCACGCGGTTTGTCGGCGTCTTTGCGGGCGGTTTTCGCCTCACCCGCCCCTGCCACAATCAGCCAGCAGCGCGCGCGGGTCAGCGCGACATAAAGCAGGCGCAGGCTTTCGTTATCGGTGCGGCGTTTGCGGTCGGCGCGTTCAGAGGCGATATTCGCGGGGCTTTCGTCGGCGGGCGTTTTCCAGACTGGTGTGCCATCGGGCAGCACGTAAATCTCGTCGCGGTCCTGCGGGTTGCGGTCGGCGGTGTCGGGCAGGATCACGATGGGCGCTTCCAGCCCCTTGGCACCGTGAACCGTCATCACGCGGATGCGGTGGCCTTCGCTGTCCATCTGGCGCTTGACCTCGACCTCATCGGTTTCCAGCCAGATCAGAAAGCCGGTCAGGCTGGGCACTTCCAGCCGTTCATAGGACAAGGCCTGCGACAGGAATTCGTCGATGCCGTCCTCGGCCTCGGCCCCCAGTCGGGCCAGCAGGCGGCGGCGACCATCGTGGCGGGTCAGGGCGCGTTCGATCAGATCGAAGGGACGCAGAAAATCGGCCTGCCCGCGCAGATCGTTCAGCATCGCCATGGTGTCGGGATGGTCGGCAGCATGGTCGCGCAGGGACTCCCACAGATAGCCTTTGCGGCCATAGGCAAGGGTGAAAAGTTCGGCTTCGGTCCAACCGCACAGGGGCGAGCGGAGAAGGGCGGCCAGGGACAGATCATCCTCGGGCGTGGCCAGAAACGACAAGAGTGCGGCCAGATCCTTGACCGCCAGTTCCGCGCCCAGTTTCAACCGGTCTGCCCCCGCAATCGGCAGGTTTTGCTGTTTGCAGGCGCGGATCACCTCGGAAAACAGGATCGACCGGCGCTGCACAAGGATCAGGAAATCGCCCGCATGGGCAGGGCGCGGGCCTTTGTCGGTGGGGATTTGCACGCCTGCCGCGATCATCGCCTTGATCTCGGTGGCGATCTGGCGGGCCAGCTGTGCTGCGTGGTGGGTATCGGACACCAGATCGACGGGGCTTTCCCAATCGTCATCCTTGGTGGGTTTCACCGGTTCGATCAGCGGCCACAGATCGACCCGCCCCGCCAGATCGGATTTATAGGCGATGTGGTGGATGTCATGCCCCATTGCCTGCGGAAAATCGGTGCCGAAGGTGCGGTCCACCACATCCAGCACCGCGCGGGAGGAGCGGAAGGAATACTCCAGTTGCAGGCTTTGGAATTGCTGGCCCGCATCGGTAAACTTTTCGGCAAAGACCTGATGCTTTTCGTCAAAGGCCGCGATGTCAGCGCCTTGGAAGGAATAGATCGACTGCTTTTTATCGCCCACCACAAATAGGGTGCGCCCGCCTTTGCGCGTGCCTTCGCCTGCGGTGAATTCGGCGGCCAGAAGTTCGATCACGCGCCATTGGTCGGGGCTGGTATCTTGTGCTTCGTCCACCAGAATGTGGTCGATGCCGCCATCCAGCCGGAACAGCACCCAAGCGGCGACGGCGGGATCGGTCAGCAGCGCCTTGGCGCGGGTGATCAGATCGTCGAAATCCAGCCAGCCGCGATCGGCCTTGCGGACCTTGTAAACCGGCAGGAAGGCGGCGGCGAACCCGTGCAGCGCTGCGGTTTTCTCGGCGGCTTGCAGCGCGATGCGGCGCGGGCGGGCGGATTCAACCCGCAGCATCAGGGCATCAAGGCGGGGCATCAGATGTGGGATTGCGCCTTGGGTGGATTTGGTCGGGAAACTGCCGGTCTTGGCGGTGAAAGGGGCTTTCGCAGACGCGCCTGACAGCAGCAGATCCTCCAGCGCCGACAGGGTGGCAAGGCTGGGCTGATGAAGCGGGATCGCGGCCAACTTTGCCGCCGCCTTAGCGTCATTGGTGCCGCCTGCCGCCAGCGCGATGCCCAGATCGGCAAGCCATTCGGCCTCCCCCCCCAGAAACACATCGGTCAAAATGGTCGCGCCAGTTTCCTCTGCAGGCACATCAAACAGCGCGCGGGCCTGCGCCATGGTCAGCGGAGTTTCAAAACCGGCGCGGCGGGAGACTACCTGCTCCATCAATTGCGTGAAATCCTCACCCGTATAGGCGCGGGCGACGGTGGCGATGGCCTCGGGGGCAATGCTGTCGGCCAGTTCTTCGACAATCTCGGCCCGCAGCAGGCGGGCGGCGCGGTCATCGAGTTCGGTGAATTGCGGCGACACGCCGGCCTCAAGCGGAAAGCGCCGCAGAAGGGTGGCGCAAAAGCTGTGGATGGTTTGAATCCGCAAGCCCCCCGGCGTTTCGATGGCGCGGGCAAACAGGCGGCGGGCATTGGCCAGCGCCTGCGGTTTGTGGCGGCTTTCGTCGCCCAGTTCGGCCAAGGCAGCATGCAGATCGGCGTCGGGCTTCATCGCCCATTCGCCAAGGCGTTTGAACAGCCGGTTCTGCATCTCGGTCGCGGCGGCTTTGGTGTAGGTTAGGCACAGGATATGCTGCGGCTGCACGCCAGCCAGCAAAAGCCGCGCCACACGGTCGGTCAGCACGCGGGTCTTGCCCGAACCCGCATTAGCGGAAAGCCATGTCGTGGCACTGGGTTCCGAGGCCTGAACCTGCCGTTCAGAGGCGTCATTGCGGATCATGGTGCGCCCTCTGGCCCTACGGTTTCAGGGGTCGCACGATCCGACATCTGCCATTCGCCATAGCGCGCCAGATGGTCATAATCGCCGGGGTAGCGATCTTCGAACACGGCGCGGCGGGCGGTATAGCCGGTTTCGCGCGCCAGATAGCGGGTGATCAGGCGGATCAGCCCTTCCCACACCTTGCCGGTGACGGTCTCGTCGATCTCGGTTTCTTCCACCTTGCTGGCCGCGCCAAGGCCGACATAGCTGATCCGCGCCACTTCGGACGGACCAAGATCGGCAAAACCGCCGCGTTCGGCCATCGCCGCAGCCAACAGCAGTTGCTTCTCATAGGCCTCTTGCTGCGGTTTGGTGGGTGGCGTGCCGGTTTTATAATCGATCAGCAACAGGCGACCATCGGGCAGGCGGTCAATCCGGTCGGGCGTGCCGAACAGGGTGAAAGGCAAGGGATCAAGCCGCACCTTGCCTTCGGTTTCCACCGCAAGCGCGGTGCCGCCGTGCTTGGCATCCTGCGCCAGAAAATGCCCCGCAGCCCGATCCAGCCGCGCCAGCCACAGGGCGCGGGCGGCTGGGAAGGGGGTTTCCTCGGCCAGCACTTCGGCGGCGGTTTGCAGCAGACGGCCCCGCGCCTGCGCCAGCGTTTCGGCATCGGGGCGGGTTTTCACAAAGCGTTCCAGAATTTCATGAAACACCATGCCACGGTCGCGCGGATCGGGGGTCTGGCGCAGCGGATCAAGCGGGTGCAGCCGCAGGATATAGCGGGCGTAGATCGCGTAAGGGTCGCGGATCAGCGTGGCAATGCCGGTCAGCGACAGCTTTTCCGGCCGCGCCGAAACCGGCGGGCGCGGCTGCGGACGGGTGGCAGGTTGCAGGCGCGGATTGGCCTGCATTGCGGGCGTCGGGCGTTCGAGCGCCTGTGCCATCACCAGCCATTCGGTGCCGCGCGCGCGCATCTGGTCCAACGCCGCCTTGCCGTGCAGGGTCGGCAGCCCTTCCATCAGGTTCACCAGCCGGTTCAGCCAGCGCGATGGCACGGTTTCCGCCTCGGCATTCCGCAGGGCGCGGGTCAGCACCACGCGCGGGGCGGCGATGGCCTGTTGGAAATCATGGGCCGACAGGCCGATCTGGCGTTCGGGCAGCAAAAGCCCCGCGTCTTTCCGCATCTGGCGGTTCAGCCACGGGTCCGGCTCTGGCAATTTGGGCCAGATGCCATCGTTCAGCCCTCCAAGGATCACCAGTTCAGCCCCCTGCACCCGCGCCTCAAGCGTCCCCCAGATCATGATGCGGGGATGGGGTTGCACGGCGTCGCGCACCTCGACCTTGTTCAGCAGGGCAAGGATCAGATCGCGGTATTCGGGGCAGGTGAAGTCCCCTCCGTTGGGGGACTCGGCGGTCAGCTCTTCCACCACGGCCAAAGCGGCGATGCCTGCGGGCTTGTCCCACAGCCCGCCGCTGCCCTGCCCTGCAGACCCGCGCGCCAAGGCTTCGGCAAGCGCGCGGTGGCGGGTGATATGGTCGGCCAAAGCGGCACGGCGCAGGGTTTCCAGATCGGTCAGGCAATCACCCAGCCAATCCGCCCAAGCGCCGACGCCTTCATCTTTGCGCGTCGCGGCCCAGTCGCGCAGAGTTTGCGGGGTGGGAAAGGCCGGACCATAGCGGCGCAGTTTCAACTCCAGATCGCGGGTAAAGCGCAGATGCGTGCCACGTTCGGCCCCGCTTGCCGTCAGCGGATGTTTCAGCAGCACCAGCAGCTGATCGGCGGTCAGCTTTTCGCCAAACAAGCCCGCCACATGCCGCAGGAACCGCCCCGGAGCCGACAGCGCCAAGGGCCGCCCCGCAGAATCGTCGGGCAGGATGTTCCAGCGGTCCAGCGCCGCCGTGACCTGCCGCGTCAGATTGCGGTCGGGCGAGATCAGCGCGGCGGTGGTGCCGTTTTCTGCCGATTGGCGCAGGATCAGGGCAATCGACAGCGCCTCGATCCGCGCCGAGGGGGCTTCCAGCAGGGTAACGCCTTGGGTGGCGGGCAGCAGATCGGGCAGGCTTGGCCCCTCCAGCAACCACTGATCGGTGACGGGGGCCGGGCGCAGCGCCAAGGACACCAGCCGGTTGCGGGCGGCATCGGGCGGCGGCGCATCCCGCCACGGGCACACATCTGTCGGAGAAAGCTGCATCAGATCAAGCAGATGGCGAAAGCGGTATTGCGGGTGATCTTCGGACGTCATCGGCTCGGCCAAGGCATCCCAGACCGGCGCGGGCAGATCGGTGTCAAAGCCCGGCAGCACCAGCGCGCCCTGCGGCAGACCCGCCACAAGCTGCATCAGCAGCGCCGTGGTGCCGCGCGATCCGGTAGAACCCGCCACAATCACCGGATCGGCGGGCGGTTTGGCCTGCCATTTTGCGGCCAGACGCAGCACCGCCAGACGCTGCCGCGCTTCGGCATCGGGGGCGGTGGTATCGGCAAAATAGGGCGCGATGATTTCCAGAAACCGCTGGGTGCGCGACCAGTGAGCAGAGTGGTTCGACACATCCAACCGCGAGATGGCTTCGGGCAAAACACCCTCGCCCTGCATTTCATCCATCAGCTTGGCCAGACTGTCGGACAGATCATACAGTGCCGCGCGGGGGGCCAGATCGGGCTGGGCCTGCAGCAGGCCCGCGACCACCTTGGCCAGTTCCAGCCGACGCCGCAAGGGTGGCACGGCGGGCGGCAAGGCGGCGTCTTTGGCCAAATCGGTGATCAGATGGATGCGCGGCAACAAGGCCGCACCGCTGGCTGTCAGCAGGTCTGTCACACGGCGGCGCATGCGGGCGGTGTTGACGTAAAGCTGCACCCGCGCCATCGCCTGCGGGGGCTGGCCTGCCAGCCGTTCTTGCAGACCCAGCACCAGATGGGCGGGAAAATCCGCACCACAGGGCAAAGCGAAAAGGCGGGGGCCTGCGGTGTCAAACATGCAGCAATGCCTCGGCGGTCAGGATGCCTTCGGGTTGGCCCACATCGCACCACCCGCCTTGATGGATCAGACCGAAAGCCCGCCCTCGTGCGATCATCATGTCCCACACCACATTCAAAGAGAATACTTTTTCGGGGATTTCGGCCAAAAGCCCCGTGCGGATGATCTGCGCGCCCAGATAGACCGCGCCCGTTGCCCCTCTTGCGCGGGAAATACGATTGTCGCTGTCGATCAGAAAATCGCCTGTGCCGCTGTGGCCAAGCGCCTGTGCAACCGGCAACAGCAGCAGCAGCGCGTCCATGCGGGCATCGTCCCAAATATCCATCAATTCGGTCAAGGGGTTAGCGCCCGTCCAGACGGCATCGCTGTTCAGCGTCAGCACCGGCCCTTCGCCCAAAAGCGGCAGGGCTGCCCGCAGACCGCCCCCTGTTTCAAGGATCGTGTCACGCTCCCATGACAGGGCAAAATCAGGCGGCAGGTGGGCGGCAATCTGATCCCCGCGATAGTGCAAATTCACAACGCGTCTTGTGATCCCCGCCGCATCGGCCAAGGCCAATGCGTGATCTATCAAGGGCTTGCCTGCAACCGGAATCAACGGCTTGGGGCGATCAGCTGTTAGCGCGCCCATGCGGGTGCCTAAGCCCGCCGCAAACAGCATCAGCGGAAATGGCCGCATTTGGCACCTATCAGGGTCAGATTTGCGGGGGTAGGCGCGGGCAAAAGCTGTGTGCAAACCGCGGCCAGAGCGGCCAGTTCGGGTTGGGCAAGGTTGCGCTGCAACTGCGCCCAAACCCGCGGCAGCAGTGCCAGATAGCCGGACTTTCCCGAAACCAGACACAGCCGCGCGAAGATGCCAATGATCCGAAGCGCCCTCTGTGCGCCCAGAACCGCATAGCTGCGCGCAAATTCGGCAGAGCTTTCGCCAGTAACGTCAAGAAAGTGCCGGATCATCGCCGCTTCGGTCGCGGCGGGGACATCGCGGCGCGCATCTTGCAACAAAGAGACCAGATCGTAGCCCCGCTGACCCATCTGGGCGAGTTGAAAATCCAGCAGGCCCACACGCGCATATCCGGTGCGATCAGGCAACCACAGCAGGTTTTCCGCATGATAATCCCGCAAGATCATCACGCGCGGGCGGTCGGCATGGGCCTGCATCGCCTCGGTCAGATTCGCCTCGAAGGCGGCGGTGTCGATCCGGTCGCCTGTTATGGCAAAACGATACCACTCCAGCGCAAAGCCAGCAGCTTTGGCCCATTCTTGTGCAGAGAGATCGGGCAGGCCGGAAGGCGCAGGGTGACGCTGCAGATGAAGCAAGACATCGGTTGCCGCAGTATAAAGCGGGGTTTCAAGCGCAGGATTTGCCGCGATCAAGCGCGCGAAGATGCCGTCGCCCAGATCTTCCAGCAGCAAAAAGCCCGTGGTCAAATCCTGTGCCATTATGCGCGGCGCAGACAGGCCAAGGCTGTGCAAATGCGCGGCAATGGCGATGAAGGCTGCGGGATCGTCACCTTTGCCGGGCGGGGTATCCATCAGCACGGCGGTGGCCGCCCCCCGCGACAGCCGATCATAGCTGCGATCCGAAGCATCACCCGCAAGGAAACGGCGGGCGGCATCTTGCCATCCGCTGCGCGCAAGAAAGGCCTGTGACTGGCTGGCGCGGTCAGTCATCGCAAAGCCAATCCCGGCGCAATTCGGTGGCCAGAGCAGGATGCGCGGGACAATCGATCTGCACCAGACGCCCCTCGTCCTTGCTGGAGAGGGACAGCTTTATAGCATGCGACGGGGCAAGGTGGCCCAAACGATCCGGCCATTCCACCAGACAGATTGCCGTGGCGAACGCATCATCAAGGCCAAGCTCAAGCACTTCGTCCGGGTGGGAAAGGCGGTAAAGATCGGCATGCCAGATCTCGGCATCTTCGGCTTGGTAGGTCTGGACCAAGGTGAAACTTGGCGACGGCACGTCTTCGAACCGCCCCAGCCGCGCGCGGATAAAAGCACGGGCAAGATGGCTTTTGCCCGCGCCGATCGGACCGGACAGCAGCAAGCTGTCGCCCGGAACAAGGCGGGCGGCCAGCCAGACAGCAAGCCGGTCGGTATCCGCCTCGGTCGGCAGGAACAGGGTAAGGGAGGAGACTGGTTCGGGCATAGGCTGAGTCTACCGCCCCACGCCGTCGCCGCAAGGGCAAGATCATCCCCGCGCACGTCGGGGAACGGTCTTGTCAGACAGGCGCGGCAAAGCGGACTCGGTCGGGCTGACAAGCCGGAAGGAAACCAGCGTGGCCCCGCCCGCCACCGGCGAGACCCGGCAGGCCAGCAATCGCCCGTCCAGCAACCGCGCCTCGGCCCGCCAGCTTTGCCTGTCTCCGACAGTGGCAACAAAATCCTCCACCTCGGACCACAGGGGATTGGGGGCCGATTGCGCGCGCCAAAGCGTTGAGAGCGTGCGAACCGAAACATCGGCCAAGGTTCCGGCCGGATCATGCCCCCAAAGCCCGGCATAGGCGGCGTTCGACATCACAAGTTGACCCGCCTGCGAGAACACCGCAATCGCTTCGTCCATCTCGTCAACCACAGCCTGACCCAGTTCCAGATCGGCACGGTAGCGGCGCGTGCGAAGCATCTCGGTCGAGATATCCTCGATCATCAGGGCAAGCGCCCCGTTGGGATGGGGGCGACCAATCACGCGGTAGGTCTGACCATCTGGCAAATTCCAGGTTTCCTCGTAAAGCCCCGAGGCCGCAGCCTTTTCCATCTCGACAATCTGCCGCCGCCAGCCTTTGTAATCCTTGGGTTCGGGGATCATCTTGCGGTCGCGCAGCGCATCCAGAACCGACACAAGCGATGGCCGCATCGACAGGAAATCGACCGGCAGGCCCGTCAGATCAAGCAGCGCTGGGTTGAACAGTTGCAACTGGCGCTGCCGGTCAAAAATGGCAAGGCCGATGGGCAGTTGTGCGAAGGTCTTGGCCAGCGTCTGCATGAAATCCCGCAAAGCCGTTTCGGCATGAACGGCAGCATCCGCCGGCGTGGCAAACATCAAACGCCCCGCCCCTTCGACCTCCCCGGACAGGTCATACCAGACCGGCCCGCCATCGGGCAGCGTCACGCTTTGGCGCTGCCCGATGGCGGTTTGCGCGGTGGCCGTCCGTTCAAACAAGCGTGGCAATGGCCAACTGAAATCCTGCCCCGCCGGAAGCGCAGCCCCCGCGCGGGCCAGATAAGCGGCATTCGCCCAGACAACATCGCCAGCAGCCGTTTCACGCCACGACATCAACGGCACCTTGGCGACGGTATCACGCAACTGCGCCAATTCATCCAGCATGGCGCGCTGCGCCAGTGGATCCGCCAAACGGCCGCCCGAGGCCTGCTCGGCATCGCTGACAGTGATCCGCGTCAACCCGCCTCGCAATTCAGCGGATAGAACCAGCCCGTCCACCGCAGGCCGATCCGAAACCAAAGTCAACGCGCCCTCGGTTCCAAGCCGCTGTAGCTGTGTGTCCAGATCCGGGAAATGTGACGACAGGCTGGCCAGAAGACGCACCCAAGCGCCGCCCCGCAGATTCGGTGCCGCCAAAAGCGCCCGCCCCCCCGGCGTGCTGTCAACCAAGACATCGCCGTCAAACAAAAGCACAGATCCGGCTTCAGTATCGGAGAAAATACTGCGGCGTAGCGCCAGTTTGCGCGATGGCAGCACATTCAGCGCCAGCAACCCACCCGTTGCAGCAATTGCAGCGATCAAAAACAGTCCCAGTGCCAGCGACCAATCCAACACGATATGGCTTCTCCCAAAGAACCCGGACCCTAAATTGCAACCTAGAGTCGATTATCTTAATGGGACATTAACGGTATCGTGAAAAAAGTGAACTTTATTCACCTCAGGATTGTCTCAGGCAATTCGCTGATTTTCTCCCAACCCGCGATTGGTGGGCGCGACCATCGACTTGCTGGGCCAGACTGCCTCGACAATCGCACCACTGCGCTCGGGGCGTTCCGACGGGGAAAGAAAAGGGTCGGCCGCATTGGCAAAGGACAATTCCGCTCCGGTCCGCTCTAGCAAAGTCTTGGCAATAAACAGACCAAGCCCCATGCCTTCATACCCCGGACGTGCGCGCAATTCCTGTTCGATGCGGCGCGCGCGCACAAAGGGGTCACCGATACGACCTATCACCTGTGCAGGAAAACCATTCCCGTCATCGATAATCCGCAAAATGATCCGCCCCGAGGTCCAATGGGCATCGATCCAGACCGTCGTGCGTGCAAAATCGACGGCGTTTTGCACAAGGTTGCGAAGGCCATGAATCAACTCGGGCTTTCGCAGGATTTCGGGTTCTTTCAACCCCTCCTCTCCAGCAACAAGGGTGAAAATCACCGCTTTGCCGCGCCCGATATGTGGCTCGGCCGCCTCGCGCAAAACTGCACCCAAAGGCGCTTGGCGCAGGTGCAGATCATCTTTGCCCGCCTTGCCCATCGAGCGCAGAATATCACGGCACCGGTCGGCCTGATCGCGGATCAGACGGGCATCGTCCTGCAAATCACCAGTCAATTCGTCCAGCATTTCAGTGCTGACCAGTTTGATCGTCGCCAAGGGCGTTCCCAATTCATGTGCGGCGGCGGCAACCACACCGCCCAGATCGGTCAGTTTCTGTTCGCGTGCCAGCGCCATTTGCGTGGCCAGCAGTGCATCGGACATTGACCGCATCTCGGTGGCAATCCGGCGCGAATAGATCCCCAGAAAGGCGATTCCGGTAATGATCGACAACCAGAATCCGAACTCGAACAGGCCCGGCACCCGCAATATTGTATTGTCAGCATAGCGCAAGGGAACGTGGATAAAGGTGATAAGCGTGACGAAAGCCACTGACAAAAAGCCGATCACAAGCGTCGTCCGCAACTCAAGCGCGCTGGCCGATACTGTCACCGGCGCAAGGATCAGAAGAGCGAAGGGGTTCGACAGGCCGCCCGTCAGGTAAAGCAGGAACGAAAGCTGGGCCAAATCGAACAGCAGCGTCAGCATTGCCTCGGCTTCGGACAACCGCTTGTTTTCGGGAAAGACAAAGACCGAGACAAGGTTCGCAATGATAGCCGAACCGACAGCCAGATAGCACAGGCCCAAGGGCAGCAGCATGCCATAGTAGCGATCCGCCACGCTGATCGCGGCAATTTGTCCGGCAATTGCCATCCAGCGCAGCAAAATAAGCGTTCGAAGCCGCAGCCGGTCGCTGCGTTCGGTCAGAAAGCCGGAGTCTTGGGCGGTGGATTGCATGGAACACCCCTTTCGGATGCGCGTTTGCGATTGATAAGGGCGGCGTCTTGGACGATCAATGAGCAAAGCTTTCAGAGGGTTCGAAATGGTCAAGGGTCTTGCGGGTTTGGCGGCAGCCGTGCTGGCGGGTTTGCTGGGTGGCACTGCCTATATGATATGGTCTGCACGGGCCGCGGACCCCTATGCCGACTGCCGCGGTGGCGCGGTCGGTGGCGGCGATATTGGCGGGGCTTTCACCTTGGTGGATGAAACCGGCAAGACCGTGACTGACAAGGATGTGATCACCAAGCCCTCGCTGGTCTATTTCGGCTATACGTTCTGCCCCGATGTTTGCCCGTTGGACAATGCACGCAATGCGGATGCGGTTGATATACTTGAAGAAAAGGGCTTTGAGGTGACACCGGTTTTCATCTCGGTCGACCCCGAGCGGGACACGCCCGAGGTGGTTCGGGACTTCACCGACAACCTGCATCCGCGCATGATCGGCCTGACTGGCAGCGCCGAGCAGGTCAAGGCGGCGTCTCTGGCTTATAAGACCTATTTCAAAAAGCAGGACAGCGGCGACGAGTTTTACCTGATGGACCACTCGACCTTTACCTATCTGGTCCTGCCCGAAAAAGGCTTTGTCGATTTCTTCCAACGGGATGACACCGCCGAACAGATGGCCGAGCGCGTTGGCTGCTTTCTGGACAAGGGCTGATCGCGGCAAATTTGACCTTGGCGGCACAGTGGCCTAAGTCTGGGTGATACGAATAGCAAGGCAGGTGACGGGATGGCGGAAGATCTTGGCGCGGAATTGGGGCCGGACCGGAGCTTGCTTTTGGTCGATGACGACGAGCCGTTTGTAAAACGGCTTGCCAAGGCGATGGAAAAGCGCGGCTTCATTCCCGAAACCGCCGGCAGTGTTGCTGCGGGCCGTGCCATCGCCCAAACCCGCCCGCCGGCCTATGCCGTGATCGACCTGCGGCTGGAAGATGGCAATGGTCTGGACGTGGTGGAAACCCTGCGTGAACGCCGGCCCGATTGCCGCATCGTGGTTCTGACTGGATATGGCGCGATTGCCACCGCTGTGGCGGCAGTAAAAATCGGTGCGACCGATTATCTGTCAAAGCCCGCCGATGCCAATGACGTGACCGCCGCCCTGCTGCAAAAGGGCGAGACCATGCCCCTGCCGCCGGAAAACCCGATGTCGGCAGACCGCGTGCGCTGGGAGCATATTCAACGCGTCTATGAAATGTGCGACCGCAATGTTTCCGAAACCGCGCGCCGCCTTTCAATGCATCGGCGGACGCTTCAGCGAATTTTGGCAAAGCGGTCCCCGAAATAATTGCACGGATGCTGTATTGGCGCTAAACAGCGACATCATTCCTGAAAGGATGTGGCTATGTCGATTGATCTGAACAATCTGTCTCTTAAAGAGTTGAAGGACCTGCAGGCCCAAGTTGCAAAGGCAGTCTCTTCGTTTGAAGATCGCAAAAAGAAGCATGCCTTGGCAGAATTGGAAGAGAAAGCCCGCGAATTGGGATTTTCGCTGGCCGAACTGACCGGCGCGGCTGTGACACGCAAACGCGCCCCGGCCAGCGCGAAATACGCAAATCCGGCTGATGCGTCCGACACATGGTCGGGCCGAGGCCGCAAGCCGCGCTGGTTTGATGCAGCCCTGAAGTCGGGAAAGCGCCCGGAAGATATGGCGATCTGATCAGATCGCCACTTATAAGGCCGCCGGATATTTCGGCGGCCTTATACTGTATACTATCCCATAAGTGCCATCAGGCCCGTATGTCGCGCCACAAACTCGGCGCGCACCACGGCAGGAGCGCGCAGCCGGATTTCCAGACAGCGCAGCATTTCGGTTTTCGGGCGTCCAAACAGCTTGTCTGCCTCGGCTTCGGTAAAGCCCGCAATCTGCACCGCCTCAAGCCAGGCTGAAATCCTGTCCGCGTCCTTGATTGCTTTTTTCACCGCAACAGGCAGGACCGCAGGCAGGCCAAAGCGCAGATGCACTGCCGCCGTCAACCGCGCATCCAACTCACCATAGCTTGGCCCGATGGCCGATTTCACCGGACTGATCATATCGCCGATCACATATTCCGGCGCGTCATGCAGCAAGGCCGCCAGCCGCCATTTTACCGGCTGCACGGCCACCCGCGCAAAAATCTCTTCGACCAATAGCGAATGTTCGGCCACCGAATAGGGCCAGTCCCCGCGCGTCTGCCCGTTCCAGCGCGCCACAAAGGCCAGCCCGTGGGCAATGTCTTCGATCTCGATATCCATCGGGGTGGGGTCCAGCAGGTCAAGCCTGCGCCCCGACAGCATCCTTTGCCAAGCGCGTGGTTGTTTCATCGGCCCCCCATTGCCGCCAAAGCCTAGCCAAGCCGGGCAGCCATTGTCGAGAGGGCTTGCAAATGCTATCTGCCCCGCAACCAAAGGTCCAAGGAGTGCGCCAAGATGGCTGCCGATTACATCGTTAAAGATATTGCTCTGGCTGATTTCGGCCGCAAAGAGTTGACCATCGCCGAAACCGAAATGCCGGGTCTGATGTCGCTGCGCGAAGAGTTTGGCGCGTCCAAGCCGCTTGCCGGTGCGCGGATTGCGGGCAGCCTGCATATGACGATCCAGACCGCCGCCCTGATCGAAACGCTGACCGCGCTGGGGGCCGATGTGCGTTGGGCCTCGTGCAACATCTTCTCGACCCAAGACCACGCCGCCGCCGCGATTGCGGCCGCTGGCACGCCGGTTTTCGCCATCAAAGGCGAGACGCTGGAAGACTACTGGGAATACACCGACAAGATTTTCCAGTTCGGTGGGCCGGAAGGCACCTGCAACATGATCCTTGATGATGGCGGCGATGCCACGCTGTATATCCTGCTGGGCGCGCGCGTTGAAGCCGGTGAGACCGATCTGATTGCGGTTCCGACCAGCGATGAGGAAGTTTGCCTGTTCAACCAGATCAAGAAACGTCTTGCCGCCACGCCGGGTTGGTTCGCCAAACAGCGCGCTGCGATCAAGGGCGTGTCGGAAGAAACCACCACCGGCGTGCATCGTCTGTACGAACTGCACAAGAAGGGCGAACTGCCCTTCCCCGCGATCAACGTGAACGATTCTGTCACCAAGTCGAAGTTTGACAACAAATACGGCTGCAAGGAGTCGCTGGTTGACGGCATCCGCCGCGCCACCGACACCATGATGGCTGGCAAGGTTGCTGTGGTTTGCGGCTATGGCGACGTCGGCAAAGGCTCGGCTGCCTCTCTGCGCGGCGCAGGCGCCCGTGTGAAGGTGACGGAAGTTGACCCGATCTGCGCGCTTCAGGCAGCAATGGATGGTTTCGAAGTGACCCTGCTGGAAGATGAAGTGGCCACCGCCGATATCTTCATCACCACCACCGGCAACAAGGACGTGATCCGCATCGAGCATATCCGCGAGATGAAGGACATGGCCATCGTCGGCAACATCGGCCACTTCGACAACGAAATTCAGGTCGCCGCCCTGCGGAACCACAAGTGGACCAACATCAAGGAACAGGTGGACATGATCGAGATGCCCTCGGGCAGCCGCATCATCCTGCTGTCCGAAGGTCGCCTGTTGAACCTTGGCAATGCCACGGGCCATCCTTCGTTCGTGATGTCGGCGTCTTTCACCAACCAAGTGCTGGCGCAGATCGAACTGTGGACCAAGGGCAACGAATACCAGCCCGGTGTCTACATTCTGCCCAAGGCTCTGGACGAAAAGGTGGCCCGCCTGCACCTTAAAAAGATCGGCGTGAAACTGACCGAGTTGCGCCGCGATCAGGCTGATTACATCGGCGTCAAGGTCGAAGGCCCGTTCAAATCGGACCACTACCGTTATTGATCTGCCCGAACTGACGCGAAAGGCCCGGCTTTGTCCGGGCCTTTTGCTTTGCCTCACCCCCCTACAAATCCCTTGTGCGATCTTACCCCTGATCTAAGCTGCCGCTGCATCTTGCCACCGCTGGCAAGGCAAGGCGACAAGCATCAACAAAGGGCGTTTCACCATGAGCAAGCGTGACGATCTGATTGCGAAATATGCCGAAGACCTGAAGACCAAATGCAAGGTAAATCCGGATCTGGACCTGCTGACCAAAGTGACCATCGGCTGCGGTCCGGCCATCTACAGCGCCGATAGCGAGACCGTCGCGGCATCGGACGCGGCCGAGTTGGAAACGCTGAAGAAGAACTTCCTGATCAAGAAACTGGGTCTTGCCGACACACCTGCCCTGTCCGCAGCAATCAACGCCGCCATCGACACCTATGGCCGGTCGGAACGCAACAAATACCGCGCCGTGGTCTACTATCTGCTGGTCAAGCACTTTGGCAAGGAAAGCGTCTACAGCTAGCTTTCGCAAACTGGCGGGCGTTTGAGTCAAGTTTTCCATGCTTGGCTTTTGCGCCTGTCCGAATTCTGGGCTAGGTTGAAGTCATAGGGCAGGAGCCCGGGACCTTTATCAGAACACGTGTGGTGCTAAGGGAGCACGTGGGGTGGATGGGAGGTCCCTCAGGGGTGTTGGGCCTCCCGTTTCCACATCAGAACAGGGCAAGGATCAGGCCCATGATGGTGCAGCCGATGATGACATTCGGGGCATCAATAAGGATCAGCGCCGTCTTCCGCATCGAAAACGCATAGTTCATCGCCAGCCACGGCGTAACGAAGAACGCGCCAATCCCCGCACCCGCGATCACAGCTTTGCCGATGCTGTCGATATTGGCCATCTGGAAGATATGGCGCATCATGCCGGCCACCACGATCATGGCGATGATTCCGATCACAAAGGGCATCGGGCTGCCGTCGCCCTGCGGTTTGCCGTTGGCATCAACCGGGATGCCTGCAGCAGCGACCCACGGCTTGGACAGAGTGATATACCAGACAGCACCGAAGGCAAACGCGCCCAAGGCGGCAGCGACAACATTCAGGAACTCCATAGGTCTCTCCATGTTTTGACCGATCATGCCGCAAAGGCATGTCTTGGCCAAATCATTTTACACCACCCAGATCACAGATAATCTGCCACTCGGCCTCTGTTACTGGCTGCACCGAGAGACGTGCGCTTTTGACCAGCGCCATCGCCTCCAGCCCCGGTTGCACCTTGCAAGTATCCAGCGTGACAGGGCGCAGCAAAGGCTGCACCGCACGCAGGCAAACGCAATCCCAGCGCGGATCGTCGGTCGTGCTGTCAGGGGCGGATTCGCGGATCACCTCGACGATGCCGACGATCTCTTTGCCGATGTTCGAATGGTAAAAGAACCCCAGATCGCCGACTTTCATCGCCCGCATATTGTTGCGCGCCTGATAGTTCCGCACGCCATGCCATTCCTCACCCGCATCCCCACGGGAGACCTGATCGGCCCAGCTCCAGGTGTCAGGTTCGGATTTGAACAGCCAACGCATCAGCCGATGACCTTCTTCCATTCGCTGATGGTCACAGACTCGAACAGCCCCGCCTTGGCATAGGGATCGGCATCGGCCCAGGCCTGCGCTTGGGCCAGAGTCTCAACCGTCAGGACCACAAGGCTGCCGGTCATCTGTCCATCGGCCAGAAACGGCCCCGCCATTTCCACCACGCCCGAGGCTTCGATATGCGCCAGATGCGCGGCGCGGTTGTCCAGACGGGTTTGCAGATGGTCGGGTTTGTCTTTGCAGATCAGGGCGACGCGCATGGTTTACTCCTGTTTCAAGGGACGCGACAGCAGGGCGGAAATCGCCTGCGGCAAGGTGATGGTCTGGTCGATCAGCGCGGCGATCATCGCCGTGATCGGCATGTCGATTTCGAGCCTAAGTGCCATGTTAGAGACTGCTTTGGCCGTGGCCGCGCCCTCGACCGTCACGGTCGGATCAAAGCCCTGCCCCGCCCCGATGGCCTGCCCATAGCGGAAATTGCGCGACTGCGCCGAGGTGCAGGTCAGCACCAGATCGCCAAAGCCCGACAGCCCCGCCAGCGTCTCGGCCCGCGCGCCCAAGGCCAGCGCAAGCCGTGTCATCTCGGCATAGCCGCGCGTCATCAGGGCGGCACGGGCCGAATCCCCCAGCCCCGCGCCAATCACCACCCCCGCCGCAATGGCGATCACATTCTTCAGCGCTCCGCCCAGTTCGGCGCCGATCACATCCGTGCTGCGATAAAGCCGCAGGCTGGGGGTAGACAGCAGATGTTGCAGCCCCTCGCCATCCTGCGCGGCCAAGGTCAGGGCCGTTGGCAATCCCCGCGCGATGTCGGCGGCAAAGCTGGGTCCGGTCAGGATTGCAACCGACGCGTTCGGGCAGGCAGCGGCAATCAGCGCCGCCGGCCCCTGCAACGTCGCCAGATCAATACCCTTGCAGCAGGCAACCAAAGGCTGGCCATCCAGCGCCGCAGCATGGGTGGACAGGAACCCGCGCAAGGCCTGCATCGGCAGCGCCAGAAGCACGGCCTGCGAACCCGAAAAACCGTCACTAAACGCCGCAATAGAGACTGTTTTGGGAAGATCAACGCCGGGCAACCGCGCCTCGTTCCGGCGGGTTTCCCGCATGGTGGCCACTTGCGCCGCATCCCGCGCACAAAGCGTCACCGCGCGGCCCTCACGGCCCAGTGCCACCGCCAAAGCCGTGCCAAAGGCCCCCGCACCGATCACGGTAATCATGCTTTGGCCCCCTTTTTGCCCGATCCGATCATCGGTGCTGCGGTCGCGTCCAAGGGCCAGCGCGGGCGGGCCACAAGGTCCATCCCGTCGCGCGCACCCGAACGAAACCGCTCAATCCCCGCCCATGCGATCATCGCGGCATTGTCGGTGCAAAGCCGCAGCGGAGGGGCAAGAAACCGCACGCCTTCCTTGACACAAACAGTCTCTAACATGGCGCGAATGAGGGTATTTGCCGCCACCCCGCCCGCCACAGCCAAGGCCGGTTGTGCCGGATCAAGTGCAGCATAGATCGTCAAGGCGCGGCGGGTCTTTTCAGCCAGAACCTCGGCCACCGCACGTTGAAACCCCGCACATAGATCGCGACGGTCCTGCACCGTCAGCCCGCCCTGTTCCGCAATCAACGCATCCCGCGCCCGCAGCAGCGCGGTTTTCAGCCCCGAAAACGACATATCGCAGCCCGGCCGATCCAGCAGCGGGCGCGGAAAGGCAAAGCGCCGCGCATCTCCCAACGCCGCTTCGGCCTGCACCGCTGGCCCACCCGGTTGCGGCAGGCCCAACAGCTTGGCGGTTTTGTCAAAGGCCTCGCCGGGGGCGTCGTCGATGGTGCCGCCCAACCGTTCAAAACGATCCGCACTATGGGCAATCAGAAACTGGCAATGCCCGCCCGACACCAGCAGCATCAGAAAGGGAAAGGCCAGCCCATCGGTCAGCCGCGGGGTCAGCGCATGGCCCGCAAGATGGTTCACGCCAATCAGGGGCAGACCCGTCGCGCTGGCCAGCCCCTTGGCCAGCATCACACCCGACAGCACCCCACCAATCAGCCCCGGCCCCGCCGTTACCGCGATCCCGTCCAGATCAGACAGCCCAAGCCCAGCCTGCGCCAGCGCGGCCTCGACACAGAGATCCAGCCGCTCGGCATGGGCGCGGGCAGCGATTTCCGGCACCACCCCGCCATAGGCCGCATGCAGCGCGGTTTGGCCTTCGACCACCGAGGCCAGAATTTCGGCACGCCCGCCCACGGCGCGCACAACTGCCGCCGCCGTGTCGTCACAACTGGATTCGATGCCAAGGAAGGTCAGGTCTGTCATGGTCCGCCGTTGCCAGAGGGGGTCGCTCCGAGGTAACACCTGTGGCATGGCCACACAATCCCGCGCCAAGACCCTGTTGCTGACCCGGCCCGCGCCGCAATCGGCCCGTTTCGCCAGCCTGCTGGCCCAAAGCTTCGGCCGCGATCTGCGGATCGTGATCGCGCCGCTTATGGCACCACGATTCCTGCACCCCACCCTGCCAGAACGCGCTTTTGCCGCGTTGATCCTGACCTCTGAAACCGGAGCCGAAGCCGCGCGGCGGATTTCCGCCGCTGGCCAGCCGCTGCCCATACGGGCGTTCTGCGTGGGCGATCAGACCGCAACGGCGGCAGCAGCGGCGGGGTTTGACCCGATCTCGGCCCAAGGCGATGCCGCCGCCTTGATTTACCTGATCCGGTCCCGTAACCAATCCGGCCCGCTGCTATATCTGCATGGCAAAGACATCCGGGGCGATGTGGCAGGCGCGTTGAATTCCGCTGGAATAGAGACTGTTTCGGCCCTTGTTTACGATCAAATCGCCACCCCCTTGACCGCCGAGGCCAAGGCGGCCCTGTCGCAGAAAGACCCCGTTCTGGTGCCGCTGTTCTCGCCCCGCAGCGCCCGCCTTTTCGCCGCCGAAGCAGGCAGCATCACCCCGCTGGCCCCGTTGTGGGTGGTCGCCCTCAGCCCTGCGGTTGCCCGCGAAGCGGCGGTTTTATCCCCCGAAAAACTGGAAATCGCGCAGCACCCCGATGCCGCCGCCCTGATTGTCGCATTGGATAAGCTGCTGCAATCAGGGCAAGGTTCTTGAACCCCAAGGGGGCGCGGTATTAGCTACAGGTCTCGGGAGCGCGCCCGAAGCAACAAGATGAGGTTTGCGATGGCGGATGAGGAAACCCTGACGGCAGATGCGCCAATGGCCGTGGCCGAACCCGCAGCCCCCCCCGCGCCCGAGTCTGCTGCGCCCGTAACCGCCCCACCGCGCCGCAGCGGGGCGCTGGGGGCGGTTCTGGGCGGTGTGCTTGCCGCAGGCGCAGGCTTTGGTCTGGCGCAATACGTGCCGGGGGGCTGGCCGATCGCCGACACGTCGGCTCTCGAAGCCCGTCTGACCGCGCAAGATCAGGAAATCGCCGCGCTGAAATCCGCGCTTGCCGCCAAACCTACAACCGATCCTGCCTTGGCCGAACGGCTGGACGCGTTGGCAAACGCGGTCGCATCCCTGCCGCCACCTGCGGACACCTCTGCCCTTGAGACGCGCCTGTCCACGCTGGAATCGCTTCCGACGGGCAATGGCACTGGCCCGTCCTTGGCCGAGTTTGCCGCGCAGGCCCAAGCCTTGCGCGACCTTCAGGCCGAACTCGCCACGCTGAAATCCGGCACTGCCGCCGTGCCTGCCAATGTCGAGGCATTGGTGGCCCAGACCGAAGCGCGGTTGCAAGAGGCCGAGGCGCAGGCCGCCGCCCTCAGGGCCGAAACCGAGGCATTGGCACAGGCGGCCACCGCCCGCGCCGCCCTTGGCCGGATTCAGGCCGCGCTGGAAAGCGGCGCGCCCTTTGCCACCGCCCTGCCCGATCTGGGCTTGGCCGTGCCAGACCTGCTGGCAACCAGTGCCGAGACGGGGATTCCGACACTGGCCGCGCTGCAAACCACCTTTCCCGATGCCGCCCGCGCCGCACTTGAGTCGGCTTTGCGCGCCAATATGGGGGAAAGCTGGGCCGAGCGTGTCGGTTCGTTCCTGCGAAGCCAGACCGGCGTGCGCTCACTCACCCCGCGCGACGGCAGCGATCCCGACGCGATCCTGTCCCGCGCCGAAGCGGCTTTGGCCACGGGCGATCTGCAAACGGCGCTGACCGAACTGGCGGCGCTGCCCGCCGAGGCAGCCACGGAAATGGCGGCATGGCGCGGCATGGCCGAAACACGGCTGGCGGCGGTTGCTGCCGTGTCGGCACTTGCGACAAAGCTTGGGGAATAGGGGGCGGGGATGATCTGGTCACTGATCAAAGTGGTGCTGTTCGTCGCGGCCATCGCGGGGCTGACATTCGGCGCGGGGCTGTTGATGGACACAGGCGGCGCGATTCGCATCGCAGCCGCGGGGTGGGAGCTGAACCTTGGCCCGCTGCAAACCGTGGTGCTGCTGCTGGTGCTGATCGTGGCGATCTGGACCCTGATGAAGCTGGTGGGGCTTCTGGTCGCGGTGCTGCGCTTTCTGAACGGCGATGAAACCGCGATTTCGCGCTATTTCGACCGCAACCGCGAGCGCAAAGGCTATCAGGCGCTGTCGGACGGGCTGATGGCGCTGGCCTCGGGCGAGGGCCGCCTTGCCTTGATGCGCGCGCAACGGGCCGAAAGATATCTGGCCCGACCTGAATTGACCACGCTTCTGATCGCCCAGGCCGCCGAAGCCGCTGGCGACAGCAAACGCGCGACCGAGGCCTACAAGACCCTTCTGGCCGATGAGTCGACCCGCTTTGTCGGCATTCGCGGGCTTTTGAAGCAAAAGCTGGCCGAAGGGGATACCGACACGGCGCTGAAACTGGCGGAAAAGGCCTTTGCATTAAAGCCCAAACATGCCGAAACGCAGGACATCCTGCTGAAACTGCAATCCGAGAAATCGGACTGGACCGGCGCGCGGGCAACGCTGGGGGCCAAGCTCAAGGCAGGGTCGATGCCGCGCGATGTCTACCGCCGCCGCGATGCCGTGCTGGCCCTGCAAGGCGCGCGGGTGGTGATGGACGAAGCTTCGACCATCGAAGCCCGTGAAGCCGCGATTGAGGCGAACAAACTGTCTCCCGATCTGATTCCCGCCGCCGCAATGGCCGCGCGCGGGCTGATCGAAAAGGGTGACAAGAAAGCCGCCACCCGTGTGCTGAAAAAGGCCTACGAGGCCCGCCCCCACCCCGATCTGGCCGCCGCCTTTGCCGAGATCGAGCCTGATGAAACCCCGCACCAGCGCCTGAAGCGATTCAAGCTGCTGACCGCATTGCACCCCGATCACGATGAAACTCGCCTGCTTCTGGCCGAATTGAACATCACCGCCGAGGAATTCCCCGACGCCCGCCGCGCGCTGGGGGATATGGTGACGCGCCATCCCACCCAACGCGCGCTGGCGATCATGGCCGCGATCGAACGCGGCGAGGGCAGCGATGATGCCGTGGTGCGCGGCTGGCTGGCCAAGGCACTGACTGCACCGCGCGGTCCGCAATGGTGCTGCGATACCTGTCAGGCGATCCATGCTACATGGAATCCGATCTGCGACAACTGCGGCGGCTTTGACACGCTTTCATGGCGCGAACCCGCCGAATCCACGGGCCAAAGCGCCACCGCCGCCGAGTTGCTGCCGCTTTTGGTGCATGAGCCGGTCAAACAACCAAGCCCGCCCGCCAAAGCCGAATCCGACGAGGACGAGCCAGCGGTCATAGATATTGTCGCCGTCGCGCGCGGCACAAATTAGGGCTACACATCGCCGAAAAGGGGTGCTATCAGCCGCGCAGATTAGCCGGTGTAGCTCAGCTGGTAGAGCACGTCATTCGTAATGATGGGGTCGGGGGTTCGAGTCCCTTCTCCGGCACCACTTTCCCTTCCAGATGGGAAAGTGGCAATGCAAGCGTCATGTCTAGAGGCGCCTTGCAAAGTTTTTCAAAATTCAACTGATGACTGGTCATGCAGATTTGTGCCGCTTTGGCATCCGTCAGCGGCTTGCACCAGAATCAGCAAAGCGGGTCGGGCGGCTTTTGCTGACAAAAGCCGCCCGAAAACTTAGCGCGACAGAACCTTACGCAGCACCCTGTCAAGATCGGCCTTGGGATCGGCCGCAAGCGTTTCTGCCCGCCATGCGACATGGTGGTCCGGGCGCACCAGCAGACAACCACTGTCAGCGATTTCGCTGATCCGCGCCCAGTCGCCGCTGTGATCGACGTAAGGGCGGCGCGGGCCGATGACGTGGGTGACGATCTCGATCCCCAACTCGGCCCCAACTGCCTGCGCGGCCTCGACCCACGCCTCACCGCCAAGGCCCGTCAGCAGGGTAAACTTGCCATGACCGCACAGATCAAGCGTGGAAACCTCGGCCCCGTTATCACGCGCATAAACCCAGACATGCGGCAGACGGGCGCCGGGCCAAGTGGTGGGCTGATAGTGCAGGTCGGCGTCCAACTCGAACGCGGGTTCGATCTGGCCATCGGTCACGATAGCATCTGACCGGTAGCGCTGGTTCATCTCGACCCCGTGGGCGTCGAATTCGTATTTCTTGAAGGCGATGGCCTTGCGGATCGCCTCGCGCTGCGCCTGCGCGGCAGGGGTGCCTTCGGACCGCGCCTCAAGGTTCTTCTGCATCTGCACAGGGTCAACCCCCGCACTCATGCCCAGCGCGTCAAATATCGGGCCGGTTTCCCCGATAGACTGGTTCGCCCGCGTCACGATCTGCTTGGCCACCGGCGCGCGTTCGGCGTTATAGCTGTCCAGCAGCCCCGCGCCCGCCTGCCCGCGCAGCACCATCGCCAGCTTCCACGCAAGGTTGAAGCTGTCCTGAATCGAGGTGTTCGACCCCAACCCATTCGACGGCGGATGCCGGTGAATCGCATCACCCATGCAGAACACGCGGCCTTTGCTGGTTTGGGTGGCGTAAAAATTGTTCACCGTCCAGATGTTGGCGGACAAAAGCTCGATCTTCAGATCAGGGTCGCCAATCAACTGCCGCGCAACGCCGGTGGCGAATTCTTCCGTCACCTCGGGTTCAGGCCCGTTGATGTCATAGCCCCAGACGATAAGCCATTCGTTCCAAGGCCGCACCATCCGCACCAGACCCATGCCGATGCCGCCCACATCCGCGCCGGGCTGCATCACCCAATACAGAACGCTGGGGCGGTGGGCGACGTATTTCGACAGGTCCGCCTTGAACAGGATGTTCATGCTGCCGCCCACGCCCATCTTGCCTTCGAACGGCAGGCCCGCATGTTCGGCCACAAGGGATTTCCCGCCATCCGCCCCGATCAGGTATTTCGAGCGGATGGTGAATTCCTTCTTCGTCAACCGGTCACGGCAGGTGGTGGTAACCCCGTCGTCATCCTGCATATGGCTGATGTATTCGGTCGACATCCGCGCCTGCGTGCCGCGCTGGCAGGCCGTCTTGAACAGCAGCGGCTCCATGAAGGTTTGCGGCATGTCGTTCATCTTGGTGGGCGAGGACATCAGATGCTCCGCCTTCGACAGCGGATGGTTGCCCCAAGCCTTCATGCGGCCAATCTCTTCGCCCGCAAGGCTTTCGCAGAAGATGTTTTCGCCCATCAGATGCTGGGGGGCTGCGTAAAGGTAAACCTCGTCCTCCACCTCGCGGCCCAGATCGCGGATCACCTCCATCGCGCGCTGGTTGGTGATATGCGCGCGCGGCGTGTTGGCCAGCCAGCGATAGCGGTTGATCGCCATGTTCTCGATGCCATAGGTCGACAGCAGCGCGGCGGTGGCCGACCCTGCGGGACCGGTGCCGATAATCAGCACCTCGGTTGTGATGTCTGCCATGTGTAGTCCTCCCTGAATTCTTATGCGGCGGGCGCGTCGCCAGCCCAAGCAGCCTGCAAAAGCTGGCGCAAGGCGGGGCGTTCGATGGGGCGCGGGTTCCAATAGGGGTTCTGCGTTGCCAGATCGGCGGCGCGGTCCAGATCGGTTTCCTTCAGCCCCAGATCGCGCAGGGCCAGCGGTGCCTTCATCGCGGCGGCAAAGTTATAGATCGCAAGCCCTGCCGAAGGCCCGCCGAAAATCCGGCTGACCGGCTCTAGCAACTCCGGCACGGCGACGGCGTTATAGGCCATGGCATGCGCCAGAATGATCGCGTGGGTTTCCGCATGGGGCAGATCGAACGATCCGCCAAGGGTGTGGCAAAGCTTGTGGTGCAGCGCCATGCCAACCTGCCCCAGCACCGTCCCGCAGAGCCACGCGCCATAAAGCGTTTCCCCCCGCGCGGTCAGATCATCGGGGTTGGCGATGACCTTCGGCAGCGCATCCTTGAACGCCTGCAGGCCCTCGACCGCCATCAGCGTCGACATGGGCGAGCGGTTTTGCGCGTAAAGCCCTTCGGCGGCATGGGCCATGGCATTCAGCGCGCTGGTCACCGTCATGCCGACAGGCAGGGTGCGGACAAGTTCGGCGTCATAAAGGATCACCTCGGGCTGCACCTTGGGGCTGGTCAGCGTGGTTTTGCGGCCGTTTTCGGTCTGGCCAAGGATCGGCGTCGCCTCGGACCCTGCATAGGTGGTGGGAATGACGATCTGTGGCAGATCGGTGCGATAGGCGATGGCCTTGCCAAGGCCGGTCGTCGAGCCGCCCCCCACGGCCACCACACAATCCGCCACCAACTCCACCGCGTAAGCCGCCGCATGATCCGAGATGGCAACGGGCGTGTGCATCGTGGCATCGGTGTAGATGCCAACCGCCAAAGGCCCGCACAGATCGGCAAACTCGCGCGCCGTATCGGCCTGCTGCGGGGTCGACAGGATCAGCGCGCGGGAACACCCCAGCGCGCGCACCTCATCCGCAATACTGTGCCGAACCCCAGCGCCAAAGCGCACGCGCACCGCCGCCGACTGGGCGACAAAGTTTTCCTGAAAATGCGACACGGATGCCCCCTTTTTTCCCTGCCGCCACCCTAGGCGCATCAAAAGGGGATATTGATCGGATCACAGCGATCTTATATCGCTTTGCGTTATGAAACTTGAAAGCGAACACCTCGAAATCCTTGCGATGATCGTCGAAAAGGGCGGCCTGACCGAAGGGGCCGAGGCTTTGGGCAAATCGCAGCCCTCGGTCTCGCGCACGATTTCCCTGCTGGAACAGCGCGTTGGCGCGCCTTTGTTCGAGTCCGGTCGCCGCCCGCTGCGCCCCACCGAACTGGGCGCCAGCCTTGCCCGACTTGGCAGCCGTATCCATGCGCTGAACACCGAGGCGCGTTTGCTGGTGGACCGCTATCGCAAAGGGCAGGCGGGGCGATTGCGGATCGGCGGCACGCCGATTTTCATGGATGGCGTGATCGCCTCGATGATCGCCGAGTTTCAAAAGCACCACGCAGATGTGCATATCGAGCAATCCTATGGCTATCTGGACCCGCTGCTGGCCCAGCTTCGCAACGGCTCGCTGGATCTGGCCATCCTGCCCCTGCACGCCAGCCAGATCCCGCAGGATATGGAGTTTGTCTCACTTCTGGCGGGGCGCAATGTGATCGCCTGCCGCGCAGGCCATCCGCTGACGCGCAAAAGCACAATCACGCTGGCCGATATCGACCCCTATCCGTGGATTGCGCCCCCCGCCGACAGTCCGCTGTTCCGCGACCTGCAACGCGCGCTTGTGTCGATCGGATCAACCGATTTCCGCGTGAACTTTTCGGGCGGCACTTTTGCGTCGATTTCCTCGGTTCTGGCGGGGTCGGATTCGCTGACCGTGCTGCCCTATTCGGTGGTGTTCCTGACCCGAAAGACCACCCAGATCGAGGCGCTGCCGCTGAAGATCGAACACCCGAACCGCCAACTTGGGATGCTGTTCCCGCGCGAAAGCAGTTCTGCGCCGGCCCTACAGCCCTTCAAGACCTTCATCGCCGCGCAATGTCGCCAGCTTGAGGCGCGCATCCAGCACGATCAGCAGGTAACCCGTAGGCGTGGCTGATTATTTCAGGGCGATATAGGTCGCCGCATCCAGAAAGCTGACACGGATCGCGGTATGGGTGCCGGTTGCGGCTTCGACCAAGCCCTGCACCGATTGGCAGATGGCCAGCACAGCCTCGCGCGTGCGGTCGGGGCGGGGCAGGATTTGCATTTCCACATTGACCAAGGGCAGATCGGGCATCGCCATCACC
This sequence comes from Rhodobacterales bacterium RIFCSPHIGHO2_02_FULL_62_130, assembly GCA_001828855.1. Classification (GTDB taxonomy): domain Bacteria; phylum Pseudomonadota; class Alphaproteobacteria; order Rhodobacterales; family Rhodobacteraceae; genus Cypionkella. The sequence continues at coordinate 98,356 of MHZT01000036.1, forward strand.
GGTTGAACCGCAAACTGGCAAGCAGCGATGTCCACCTTGAACCCGTCGCACAGCAAGCTGCGGATCGGCAGCAAGGCATCTTTCAACGCCCCGCTGCGGTCTGCATACAGCGCCTGCTCTACAAAAATCTTCACATTCGGCACGACGCTGTTCCTTCCTGATCAGGCTGGGGTCAGCACAAAATCGAACGGCGAGTGCCACAGCGTCGCCCCCCCCTCAACCCGATTGAAGGGCGCGATCAGTGTGGTTTTCACGCCGAACACCGCATCCGACTCCAGATACTTGTCGCCGCCGACGAAGGTATGGGTCACCAACCGCTCAAACCCGTCAGCGGTGACCAGATAGTGCATATGGGCGGGGCGGTAGGGATGGCGGCCAAGGTGGCCCAGCATCTGCCCCACCGGGCCATCATCGGGGATCGGATAGGACACGGGCTTGATGCCGACAAAGCTGTAGCGCCCATCCGCGCCAGTGATGAACACGCCGCGATTGTTGTGCTGCGGCTGGATGCTCGGTTGCTGCACATCATAGAACCCGTCGGCATTGTCAGACCACACATCAACCCGCGCCCCTGCAATCGGGTTGCCTGCCAGATCGACCACGCGACCTTCGAACAAACAGCTTTCGCCCTTGCCATCTAGGCTTATATTCGCGCCCATCTCGCGCACCGGCACGCCGTCAACGTGGAAGGGGCCGAACACGGTGTTCTCGGTCGCCCCCTCGGGACGGCGGTTGTTGATCGCATCGACCAGCATAGAAAAGCCCAGCGTATCCGACAGCAGGATGAACTCTTGCCGCTCGGCGCTGCAAATCTGACCGGTCTTGGTCAGGAAATCGATGCCGTAGTCCCATTCCGCTTGGGTCAGATGCACTTCCTTGGCAAAGGCGTGCAGGTGCTTGACCAGCGCGGCCATCACAACTGCCAGACGCGGGTTGATATTCGGCCCCATGCGGTCGTTGACGGCCTGAACAGAGCCTTCTTCGGTGAAATACTGGGTCATGTCGGTGTCCTTCTGGAAAGCTTAGGATTTAGGGGCGGCTGGCGGGCGGTGCCGCAGCGGGAATGGATCGATGCCGGTGCGGTCAGTGAACAGCCCCCACAGTCCGCGGCGCGCGAAAAGCATGATGGCGATGCCGATCAGACCCAGCACGATCAGATAGACCGTGCCGTAATCGGCCAGCAGGCGCTGCAGGATGTAAAACACGATCACACCGACAATCGGGCCGGGCAGCGTGCCGATGCCGCCGATCACGACCACGAAGATCACGAATGCGGTCCAGTCCAGCACCGAGAACGCGGCATCGGGGGTGACGCGGGTGATCTGGATGAAGATCAGCGCACCGCAAAGGCCGGTGCCAAAAGCGGTCAGCAGGAACACCGCCGCCTTCAGCCGCGTCGGGTCCACACCCACAGACCGCGCCGCCTGCATGTTGTCGCGGATCGCCTGCAATCCCAACCCCATGCGAGAGCGCAGGAACACATAAGACGCAACCAGCATCGCCACCGCCATCACCAGCGCCAGCCAATAGGTCACCGCATCGGCCGCAGCGGCAGAGCTGACATCCAGCACATCCTTTACCCACTGCACCCCGAACATATCCTTCGTCGTGCCCTTGGGCAGCGAGGTGCCCGTGCCCCCGCCCAGCGCCTTCCACTGGCCCGCCAGCAGACGGGCGATATCGGCCACCACCCAAGTGCCAATCGCGAAATAGGCTCCGTGCAGGCGAAAGGCGAAGAACGCCATCGGCACCGCAAAGACCATCGCCGCCAGCCCGCCAATCAGAACACCCACCAGCGGGTCCATCCCCCACAGGATCACGGCGGCAAACATGAAATAGGCACCGATGCCGACAAAGGCTTGCTGGCCCACCGAAACCAGACCGGCAAAGCCCGCCAGCATGTTCCAGTTCATCGCAAGAACAAGGAGCGTCAGGATGCCGAACAGGTCTTGCGTCACCGCGCGCGGGGCGACCAGCGGCACGGCGGCAAGCGCTGCAACCAAGGCCAGACCCAGCGCCACTTGGGCAAAACGGCCAGTCGAAGGGGAAGAATTTGCCATCTTGTCCTCAATCATTCGCGCGGGGGAACAGGCCGCGCGGGCGCAGCAGCAGCACCAGCACAAAGGCGATATGTCCCGACAGAATCTGCCATTCGGGGTTCACCGCAGCGCCCAGCGCCTGCGCCACGCCAATCACGATCCCGCCCGCAAGCGTGCCCCAAAGGCTGCCCAGACCGCCAATTATCACCGCCTCGAACGCATACAGCAGGCGCGCAGGGCCAATGGACGGATCAAAGTTCGCTCGCGTTCCCAGATACATGGCCGCAACCGTGGCCACGACCAGCGCAATCCCTGTCGCCATCGCAAACACGCGCGACGGGCTGATCCCCATCAGTTGCGCCGTCGTCGCGTCATCCGACGTCGCCCGAAACGCCCGCCCCAAAGCGGTGCGATAGAACAACTGGTTCAGCAAGAAGATCACCCCAACCGCCGAAGCCAGCGTCAAAAGCGGCATGACCCCCATCGAGATCGGCCCCAGTTGCACCGACTGCGCCTCGATCGCGCCCGCAGTCAGCTTCTGGCTATTGGCACTGAAGCTTTCTAGCAGACCGTTCTGGATCACCACCGACAACCCGAATGTCACCAGCAAGGGCGGCAGGATGTCGTCACCCAGCACGCGGTTCAGAACGTGGGTTTGCAGCAGCCAGCCAAGCCCGAACATCACGGGCGCAGCGATCAGCACCGCCACAAACGGGTGCAAGCCTGTCACATGCATCACGCCCAAGATCAGATAGGCCCCCAGCACGATCAGATCACCATGCGCCAGATTGACCAGCCGCATGATTCCGAACACAAGGCTGAGCCCCGCCGCGAACAGGGCGTAAAGCCCGCCCAGCAGGATGCCTTGCACCAAAGTATCAAGCCAGATCATGCGCTTACTCCGAAATAGGCGTCGTGGATGGCCTGCCGTGACAAGGTGGCCGGAGTGCCGGTCAGCGTCACGCGGCCCTCCATCATGCAGTAAACCCGATCCGCGATTTTCAGGGCTTGGCCGATGTCTTGTTCCACCACGATCATCGAGGCCCCGCTGGCCTTGATCTTGGGCACAGCCGCGTAGATGTCGCGGATGATGACGGGGGCAAGGCCCAGCGAAATCTCGTCACACAGCAGCACGCGCGGATTGCTCATCAAAGCGCGGCCGATGGCGACCATCTGTTGCTGCCCACCCGAAAGCGCCGTACCGGGGGAATTGCGCCGTTCCTTCAGGATCGGGAAAAGGTCGTAAATCGCATTCAGGTTCCACGGCCCCGCCACTTTGCGCGCATGCGCCCCGATCAGCAGGTTTTCTTCCACGGTCAGCGAAGGGAACAGCTTGCGCCCCTCTGGCACCATGGCGATGCCCGCCATCAGCACCTCGGGCGCGGAAAGGCTGGCGATGGATGTGCCGTCCAGCTCCATCTTGCCACGGCCCCGCACGATACCGGTGATCCCCCGCATCAGCGTGGTTTTCCCCGCGCCATTGGCCCCGATGATCGCCACGGTTTCACCCGCGTTAAGCATCAGGTCCACGCCAAACAGCGCCTGAAAATCCCCGTAATTCGCGGTCAGGCCCGCAATGTCCAGCAGCGCGGTCATGCCTCGATCCCCAGATAAATCTCGCGCACCTCGCGGGCGGCCATCACCTCGTCCGGTTTGCCGATCATCAGCATCTTGCCGAAGTTCAGCACCATCAGCCGCTCAACCACCGAGTTCAGCGCGTGCAGCACATGTTCGATCCAGATGATCGCGGTGCCCTCGGCGTGGATCTGCCGGATGGTCGCGACCAGTTCGTGACATTCGCCTTCGGTCAACCCGCCTGCGATTTCGTCCAGCAGGATCACACGCGGACGGGTGGCCATGGCGCGGGCCAGTTCCAGCCGCTTGCGCTGCAACAAAGGCAAGCCGCCCGAAACCTTGTCGGCCTGCGCCGCCAGACCCGTGCGCGCCAGAATATCCATGCACAGCGCAGGTGCTTCGCCCGCCCCGACCGAACCGCCAAAGCGCGCTGCGACCAGCAGGTTTTCGTAGACCGTCAGATGCCCGAAAGGCTGCGGGATCTGAAAGCTGCGGCCAATCCCGCTGCTGCACCGCTGCATCGCGGTTTCGCGGGTCACATCTTTGCCGTCCAGAAAGACGCTGCCCTGATCGGGGCGCAGATTGCCCGCGATCAGGTTGAACAGCGTCGATTTTCCGGCCCCGTTCGGCCCGATGATGCCAAGCGCCTCGCCCTTGGCGAGTTCAAAGCTGACGTCATCCGTCACCTTGAGCGCGCCGAAAGACTTCGACACGGAAGACAGCGAGAGGATCGGCATTTCGGCTCCAGTCATGGCAGACTCCGGCACCGCAAAGGCGCCGGAGCCGTGGTCTTACCAAAGGGTTTCAAGCGTGCCGGTCAGCGCGATTTCCGGCGCGTTGGCGTTCTCGACGATGACAAGATCGAACTTGCCATCCTCCTTGCGACGCCATTGCCCGCCGACCAGCGGCGTCTTGGTGACGTTCTTGCGCGCAAAGGGCGGCACGTTTTCCTGACCCCAGGTGATCTTGCCGACCGCCGTGTCCAGATTGGTCGACCCAATCGCCGCCGCCACTTCATCGCCATCGGTCGGGTCCTCGACGCGCTTCAGCACGTCCAGTGCCACTTCGAACAGCGCATGAACAAAGCCCACCGGCATCGTCCACTGACGGCCCGCAGCAGCCTCGAAGCCCGCCGCCAGTTCGGCACAGGATTCACCGGTCATCGAGGATTTGAACGGGTGCGCGGGCGACCACCAGACTTCGCAGGTCAGGTTATGGCCCAACTCGCCCAGTGCGGCGACGCTTTCGGGGAAGAGCAGCGCCTTGGCGACCGAAACCAGCTTGGGCTTGTAGCCTTGCTGCGCGGCTTGGGTCCAGAAGGTGGTGAAATCGGGCGGGATCGGGATACCGACCATGATATCGCAATTCGCGGCCTTGAAGGCGTTGATCTGCGCGGAATAGTCATCCGTCAGGTTCTGGTAGCGGCCCGGATCGGTCAGGTTATACCCCGCCGCTGCCAGCGCAGGCGGCATGCCCACATCCGACGCCCAAGCGTTGCCGTCGCCATCGTTCGGCCACAAGGCGCCCACGTTCTTGTTTGTCTCGATCGAGTTCCACATGTTCATGAAGACCGAGACGTTATCCTCAAGCCCCCAGAAGAAGTGGTAAACATAGTCGAATTCCTGCCAGCTTGCCGGATCGGACGGATTGCCCTGCTGGCCGATGAACCACGGCTGCCACGGCGCGACGGACGAGATCACGGGGATTTCCTCGGCCTCGGCCACGGCGCAGACGGGGTTGGTGGTTTCGGGGGTGGATGCCACAAGGATCAGGTTCACCTCGTCGCGGCTGATCAGCTCTTTCGCCACTTCGGCGGCGCGGTTCGGGTTGGACTGGCTGTCCTTGACGATCACCTCGACATCCAGACCGGCGGCCTTGGCAGATTCTAGGAACTTGCCGACCATATAGCTGTCAGCTTCAGAAAAGGCCGAAAGCGGGCCGGATTGCGGGCTGACATAGCCGATCTTGATCTTGGTGCCTTGGGCAAAGGTGGGCATGGCAAGGCTGCTGGCCGCAACGGCCGCGCCGGTTTTCAGTAGCGTTCTTCTGGTGAACATCGCGTTTCCTCCCTGATTACGTTGTCCGACTGATCCGCAAGCCCGGTCTTGGGCAGACCGGAAGCGCGCGGCATCCGATCCGTCTTTGCGCGCGGGCCTCCTACCCGTTTGCAAGTGTGAGTGCAGGTTATGCCCTCACGAATGGTAAAAAGATCACTTCGCGGCGCAGTTATATCGCGTTGCGTTATGTAGTTCGCAGATCATGCCGCTTGTGCTGCGGCGGCAGGCACATGCAGCCGGTCCATCACCTCGTTAAACCGGCGGCGCAGGTCTTCAGGGGTAGCGGCAGTCGCGGCGACGTAGAAATCGGGGCGCAGCAACACATAGGATGCGCCGATGCCGTTCAGCCATTTGGCATAGGTGCCTTCGACATCAACCGCATCGCAGACCGTACCCGCCGCACCGATTTTCACCGTTTGCCCACCCAGTCGCGCCAGTTGCACCTGCTGGTCCGCCGTCAGCGCCTGCGCGGGATCGGCATCCAGCCCCAGCACCATCCAGCCAAAGCCCACCGCCTGATCGAAACGGTCGCGCTTGCCATTCGCCTCGACCACGCCCTGCACGGAAAGCTCACCCGCATGGGCGGTATCGGCACACCACGCGCCTGCGCCAAGCTGGCAGATGTCGGTCGGCACCGGCGTAAAGTTGCGCGCCGCCAATTCGGCCTTCATCACCCGATCCCGCTCTGCCGCCTGTTCGGCATCCGAGATGCAGATGATCTTGCCCAACTCCTGGCTGAAATTGATGTAATGCTTGGCGTGTTCCTTGCGTTCGGTCGTATAGCTGCCCAGCGCCTCGATCCCGACCTTGCCGTCAAGGATCGCATTCAGCCGCCAGCCCAGTGCAAAGGCGTCGCGCAGACCCGCGCACATGCCTTCGCCCGCAAAGGGCGGCATCAGATGCGCCGCATCACCGGCGATGGCGCAGCGGCCCTTGTTCCATTCCACAGCCCAGCGGGCTTGGAACCGATACACGGCGCTGCGCTCCAGCTCCGAATTTTCCGGCGTCACCCCCCAAGGGGCCAGCAATTTCCACGCGGTTTCGGGGGTTTGCATGTCTTCCGCGTTTTCGTGCGGCAGCACCATATACTCCCAACGCCGCCGCGCCGGACCACCCGCCACCGGCCCCGGACCGCCCGGAACGATGGTTGTAGGGCGCTTGGCATCGCACAACTGCCACTGCGCCGGTTCATCCTTGCGCGAGGCGACATAGTCGAAATGCGGGATCATATCGAGGATCAGCCAGTCAAAGAAATAGCCCTTGTCCTCGTTCTCGATCCCCAAGGCCTGCCGCACCATGCTGTTGGCCCCATCCGCCCCCACCACGAATTTCGCGCGAATCGTGCGGGTCTCGGTGCTGTCGGCGTCTTCTGCCGCCGTGCGCCGCAGCGTCAGCGTGGCGCTGTCGGCATCCTGCACCAGCCCCACCGCGTCAAAGCCACGAATCTGGGTGATATTGGGATATTCGCTGGCGATGCCGGTCAGCCGCGCCTCAAGCGCGGGTTGATTGAACCAATAGCGCACCCGCCACCCCGAAGCCGAGGTGCTTTGCCAATCCACAATCTGCAGGTTTTCGCGGTTGGCGTCTTTCCAGTAATACAACTCGTCATGATAGCTGATCGCCGGATCGGTTTCGGAATCGATCCCCAGAACCGCCAGAAGCCGCGCGATTTCGTGGTCATAGGTCACGGCGCGCGGGCGGCCATAGCTTTGGGTCCAGCGCTCGATCAGCGTCACGCGCTTGCCCTGCCGCCCCAGCAGGATCGCAAGGAAAGTGCCAACCGGCCCACCCCCGACAATCGCAACATCTGCGTCAAAATCCGCGCAAGCCGATGCTGCGCCTGTCTTTGTGGCCGACATATCCATTCCTCCGCTGGGTGGGCCGCGCAATGCGCGCAAACCATGATCCTTGCGGCCAGCCACCCCCTCCAAGGGCATCTTGCCGCTGCCATGTTGATTTAAATCAAAAATGAACGTTCGTCAAGTTTGGCGATAAGTCATTTATGATGCAGGCGCAGAGCCATTTCCTGCGGCGTAAACCACTTTAATAACTGGATATAATCCTCTATCACGCCATCTGATGATCACAGAAACTCTGCGCCGCAGCACAGAATGCTGATTCTATATGGTGCGACCGGCGAATATTCTTCGCACACTCAAGATTGAATCCATTCACTTGCGACTGCACACCACTTACGATACCCATAAGCCATGACCAGCAAAAGCGACCCCCGACAATGACACAAGACCCACCCGAAGGCCGCGTGGCCCGCCGTCAGCGCCGCAACCGCGAGGCTCTGATTCAGGCTGCCCGTGTGATCATGTCGGAAAAGGGTGTTGACGGCGCGACGATGCTGGAAATCGCCGAAGCGGCGGATGTGGGTGCAGGCACGGTCTATAACTACTTCAAATCAAAGGATGAACTGGCCATCGCCGTGCTGGAGGAGATGATGCACGATCTGGCACAGCGGATTGAGCGGGTGACTGACACCTTTGACGATCCCGCGCAGGTCTATGCCTATGGCGTCCGCACCGTGCTGGAAAACGCAACGCAGGACGTGCGCTGGCGTCAGCTTTTGAATCGCTCCGAGGTGATTGCCGACGCAACTTTCCGCCGCATGGGTCCGTTTGCAATCCGTGACATGCAGACCGCCACGGCAGCAGGGCGTTTCCATGTGCAGGATGCGGCGCTGGTCTGGCGCTTGGCGACCCACGCGATTGTCGGCGTCAGTCTGGCGATCACGACAGGTCAACTGTCCCCCACGGTGATTGATGAAACCGTGGTGCGCCTGTTGTGCATGACAGGTATCGGCGAAGAGGGCGCGCGGGAGCTGGCCGCCCGCCCCCGCCCAGCCCTTGGGCCAGAACTGGCCGATTAGTCGATCAGGGTGAACCTGTCCGCAGGCAGACGCAGCACCAGATTCGGGTCGATGCAGATACCTTGCCAGACATCCCACAGGCTTTCATGGCCGACGCCAAAGAAGTTTCCGCTTTGATCCAGCATATCCGTCATGATCTGGAAGTGGATATGCGCGGCCCAACCGCCGTTCTCATGCCAATCCCCCAGATGCGCGATGTGTTGTCCGGCTTGCACGCTGTCGCCCACCGCCAGCAACTCTGGCAGCGTGCCTGCAAGGTGGCCATACAGCGTAAAGAACAGCGCATTGCCGGCCTGATGTTCAAGGATCAGGGTGTTGCCATAGTCCAGCGGATCGGCGTTATAGGTCAGATGCCGCACCCGCCCTGCCAGCGGCGCATAAACGGGGATCATGGCGGGGGCAAAGACATCGATGCCCAGATGCAGGGTGCGCCGTTCGGGCGATGCGGTATCCGCGAACTGGTCAGTCTGATAGACAGACCGCTTTTCTCCATAAGGGCCAAGGCCATAGGTCACCCCTTGCGCCGCGAACCACGCATCGAAGGCAGGATCGGAAAAGGCAGGCATCGCCGGATGCTGCCCGCCTGTCAGCACGGCCAGACTGGGGCTGGATGCGATCTCGGGCAGGAATAGAGGTGCGGGCAACTGGCCCAGCAGATGCGCCCGCACATCAGCCTCCGCAGGGGTTGCCGTCATCCCCCTGCCCCGCCGCATCACCGCCCGCAACAAACCCTGATCTACCGCTTTCAGCCTGCGCGCGGTTTCCCGACCTTCGGCGGATGCGTCCAGCGCGGCATAGATTTCGGGCAAGTCCACTTCGGGCGATGCCCCCGCAAGACCGCGAAGGGCGGCATAAAGATCCGGTTTCGCCGTCAGGCCCCGCGCAATTTCAACAGCTTCGGTCATGGCACTCTCCCTCTTGCCATTCAGATGAGCCGATCCCGGCCCATCCCGCAATCCCTCCTTGCCGAGACTGTGGGTGGGGATTATCCGTCGCCCCGACCAATGCTGCGGCCCAGCGCCCCTTGCAGCCCTGAAATCCTTGTGAAGTTGACCCGATGATCCGCGCCTTGCTGCCCCCCTTTGCCGCGCTCTGCCTGCTGTCTGCCTGCGAAACCGGCTCTGGCTTTGCGACATCCCGCAGCGCGCCAGTGCTGAATGGCGCGCTGAACGTAGGCGTGCCGCCGGGCTATTGCGTAGACAACAGCGCTGGACGTGTCGGGCCGGACAATGCCGTGGTATTGATGGGACGGTGCCAGAATACCGGCCAAACTGCACCTGCGCTGATCTCGGTTTCCGTCGGGCAAGGCGGATCAGCGGGGGTGATGATAGCTGGCGGCGCGGCACTCGCAGCGTTTTTCACCTCGGATCAGGGCCGCGCCACACTAAGCCGCGAAGGCCGCGCAAGCGATGTGCAGGTGATCGAGGTTTCGTCGGCAGACAATGCCTTTCTGATCCATCTGATCGACCGCTCTGTGGGCGAACACTGGCGCGCGGTGATCGGCGTTGCCGGACGCTTGGTCACGATTTCCGCCACTGGCACCGAAACTGTCCCCCTTCCGCCTGCCGAAAGCCGCAAAGTTCTGGATCTGGCCTTGACTGCCTTGGCGCGGGCAAACCCCTAACTCTGCCAGATCAGGAAAACTGCGGCCTTTGGGGTGGAGTTTTTACCAATTTGCGGCAATAACTGAATCGTTTCCAGATGGGAAACAACCTGCTTAAACTGTTGCGAAATCAGGTGAAGGTGGAATGGCCGGGCTTTTTGCTGGAATGATTGACAAGATCCTGCATCGCCGCGTGCTGCGGCGCTGGGGTCTTGTGGCTGATCAGGCCGGCACCGCAGATATTGAAACGCTGCGCGGCGCCCGCACCCGCGCCCGCGCCCTGCGCCGCAATCTGGATCGGGTGATCTATCAGGCCGACCACCGGCTTGCGCTGCCGGTGATCGGGTCGAACATCATTCGCAAACCGATGGGAACCGATTGGGCATGGCGTCCCGATCTTTGGAAAGGCCCGATCCCGGTTCCGGGCTTTTCCTCTGTCCCCGGTAAGGCGCAGATCTGCGATGGCACCACCCTGTTCCATGATTGCCGCCGCTCGGAGTTGACGGTCCGCCAGATCCGCAACACGCGCGAGGCAGATATTGCCCCCTTCGGCTTTCGCATGGATGTGTTCCGTTTTGACGGATCGTTCCTGTCGCTGGTCGTCGATCTGCCCGAAGACGCTGCGCGCGGTCTGAAGCAAAAGCATCTGATCCGGCTGGATGCCATCGTCGAGATGGAAAAGCCGCTGGAAATCTTTGCGCGGCTGAACATCAAGCACGGCCCGAACGTCGAACAGATCGTGCGTGAACTTCCCCTGAACGAAGAAGAGGTGATGGTGGAATTCGACCTCGCCTATTCCAAGATGAACGAAAAGCGGGTGGAGCGGCTTTGGGTGGACCTGATCTTCGAAGGCCCCGAGATGAACCAGATCATCCTGCGTGATGTCACCTTCAGCCGCCGCCCCCGTGCGGAACTTTGAAAAAGGGCGCCCGATGGCAACGCTGACCAAAACCCGAATCCGCGCAGGCGTCTGGGAAGGCGTCCTGAGTGGGCCAACCGCCCCCCCCGCGCTTGAGGTGCTGCTGCTGGGGGTGGCGATTGCAGGCGTAACCGTCACCGCAATCCCCGACCGGAGCGGCGAATGGGCCGTGCGTGTGCCGATCCCGTCCGAGGCGCTGTCCGAAGGTGTGCAAACCTTTATCATCCGCGACGTGGCAACCGAAGAAAAGCTGGCGCATTTCACCATCATCACCGGCGTCGCCATGGAAGAAGACCTGCGCGCCGAGGTTGATCTGCTGCGCGCCGAACTTGATATGCTCAAACGTGCCTTCCGCCGCCACTGCCTTGAAACCGTGGGCTGACAGGTAGCCGCCCGTAGCCCATGACGCCGCGTCGCCCGTGACAGGCGCGCCCCGACACGTCATCTTCCCGACAAACCGGAGGATGCCATGACCCCTTTCCCGCACCTGCTTGCCCCGCTTGATCTGGGCCATGTCACCCTTAAAAACCGCGTGCTGATGGGGTCGATGCATACGGGGCTGGAGGAAACCGGCGACTGGAACCGCGTGGCCGAATTCTACGCCACCCGCGTGCGCGGCGGGGTGGGGTTGATGGTCACGGGTGGCATGGCCCCCAACCGCGAAGGCGGGGTGTTTCCGGGGGCGGCGGGGCTGTTCACACCCGCCGACATTGAAAATCACCGCATCGTCACCGACCGCGTGCATCAGGCGGGCGGGTTGATCGCCATGCAAATCCTGCATGCGGGCCGCTATGCCTATGGCAAGGACTGCGTGTCGGCCTCGGCGGTAAAATCGCCGATCTCGCCCTTTGTGCCGCGCGAGTTGGACGAGGATGGCATCGAAAAGCAGATCGCGGATATCGTGGCCGCCGCCCTGCGCGCGCAAGAGGCGGGCTATGACGGTGTCGAGATTATGGGGTCGGAAGGCTATTTCCTGAACCAGTTTCTGGTGACCCATGTCAACCGCCGCACTGATCGCTGGGGCGGCACTTATGAAAACCGCATGCGCCTGCCGGTCGAGGTGGTGCGGCGGGTGCGCGCCGCCGTGAGGCCGGATTTCATCCTGATCTACCGCATCTCGCTGATTGATCTGGTGCCGGATGGCTCGACGTGGGACGAAGTGGTGCAACTGGCGCAGGCTGTGCAGGCGGCGGGGGCATCGATCCTGAACACGGGCATCGGCTGGCACGAGGCGCGGGTGCCGACCATCGCCACCTCGGTGCCGCGCGCGGGCTTTGCCCATTTGACGGCGCGACTGCGCGGGGAAGTGACGATTCCCGTGATCGCCTCGAACCGCATCAACGCGCCGGATGTCGCCGAGGGGATACTGGCGTCGGGTGGGGCGGATATGGTGTCGATGGCGCGGCCGTTTCTGGCGGACCCGGATTTTGTGGCCAAGGCCGCAGCGGGGCGGGCGGACGAAATTGCGCCCTGCATTGCCTGCAATCAGGCTTGTCTCGACCACACCTTTTCGGGGCGGCTGACATCTTGTCTGGTCAACCCGCAGGCCTGTCACGAAACGGTGCTGCGGTATGAACCTGCTGGCCGGATCAAATCGGTGGCCGTGGTGGGGGCGGGGCCGGCGGGGATGATGGCGGCGCTGGTCGCGGCGCGGCGGGGGCATCGGGTGGTGATTTTCGATCGCAGCCCGCGTCTGGGCGGGCAGTTGAACCTTGCGCGGCGGGTGCCGGGGAAGGAAGAATTTGACGGGCTGGTGGCATGGTTCGCGGCAAGCGTGGCCAAGGCGGGGATTGATCTGAGGCTGGGGGTGCAGGCCGATGTGGCCGATCTGCGCGGCTTTGATGAGGTGATCGTGGCGACAGGGGTTCTGCCGCGTGATGCCGGTATTGCCGGACAAGAGCTTGCGCTGGGCTATGCCGAGGTGCTGCGAGGGGCGGCGGTGGGCGCGCGGGTTGCGGTGATCGGGGCGGGCGGGATCGGCTTTGATGTGGCCGAGTTTCTGGTTGCGGGCGGGCATTCCGCCACCATCGATGCGGCGCTGTGGCGGCGGGAGTGGGGGGTGGGTGATCCGGCAGATGTGGCGGGGGGGCTGGTCGCGCCCGCGCCGGTCCCTGCGGCGCGGCAGGTCTGGCTGCTGCAAAGGAAGCCCGAGAAACCGGGGCGGGGCTTGGGCAAGACAACCGGCTGGATTCACCGCGCGGCTTTGCAGGCCAAGGGCGTGAAGATGTGGGGCGGGGTCAGCTATCGGGAGATTTCCGCGCGGGGTTTGCGGATCGAGAGGGGCGGGGTTGAGGAGTGGCTGGAGGTCGATCAGGTCGTTCTCTGTGCGGGTCAGATCCCGGATCGGGGGCTGGCGGACCGGCTGGCCGCAGCGGGGATCGCGGCCCATGTGATCGGGGGGGCCGATGTGGCTGCCGAGTTGGACGCCAAGCGGGCGATTGATCAGGGCGCGCGGCTGGCGGCGGGGCTTTAGCGATGATCCCAACGCGGGACCGTTTTTATCTGTTTATTCTCAGATGGTTGGGAGTCTGATGTTAAGACATTCTTAACGATTTCCCGCAAAGCCCCGCCGCGCCAAGGGGGCCGACAGGGACAAGGTGCGACGGCGGGCGGTGCTTGAGGCAGGCAGGATCAGGCCGCTGCCCGCCTGTCAGCCGTGCTATTTCCCGTCCAGAATCATCTGCGTCTGCGTTACCATCGCGGCAACCTTGCCGTCTCCGCGCAGGACCGTTGTTTGCCAGACCATCGTCTTGCGCCCCAGATGCAGCGGGATCGAGACGGCGCGGACGGTATCGCCCGCCGGAACCGCGCGAAAGAAGTTGGTCTTGCTTTCCACCGTGGTGGTGCCTTGGCCTTCGGCCAGATGCATGAAAGCGCCGGTGCCGCCCATGTTATCCGCCAGCGCCATGATCGCACCGCCATGCAGCACGCCGTTGCGGTTGATCAGATCGGGGGCCGCATGCATTTCAGCCTCGACCCGATCCGGCGAGGCCGAGATGATCCGCATTTCAAGATGCAGGGCAAAGGGCGGCTGTTCGCGGGCGATGGGGTGGATGTCGCTGGGGTCTGTCATGGGAGTCCTGCCTTGATTTCGGGCAATAGGGAAGGCTGCGGCGCGCAGTGTCAACGCCCCTTTCTGTCAGCGGTCTTGGGCATCGATGTCCAGAAGCGCCTGCCGCATCTGGTCCAGATCGGCGCAGGGGCGGCAGCGCAGGGCCACAAGGTCTGGCGTCACATCCACGGGCAACCCCGAGTTGGAGTCGCGCGGGACTTCGTTCAGCTTGCCGCCCACAATCACCGGCAGCGCCATGTCGCGCGCCTTCATCGCCGCCAGAACTGCCTTGGTATAGCTGAGAGCAACGCCGTTATAGGTGCAAGGGCAGCGGTATATCCAAGCCCTTAACTTTTGCTTTAGGGTCTAGTTAGGTACACAAGTTTTAGCGTAACGCTGGAATACCCACGTGCTGCGTGCCGCAGCCACACTTGGCAGGAAACTCCGCCGTTGATGGCGATCTCAACCCATTCCGCACATAGACGGGGATCACGGTGGCTGTGCCCGATTCTGAGTCTTCGTTAGAGTTTGCCGCAACGCTGCTGCACAAGTCACTAACATGATCATGTGGACTGCCGGATTGATCACCACACTGAATAGAGAATCTTGCTAGCGTTTCGACTTAGACGTAGCAACGGGCTTCCACGTATGCCCGCATTGAAGGCACGATAGATATATCTTCCTGCTTCCAAAAAAACCTGCAAGAAGCCCAGCCGGACCCAAGGCCACCCCTCCCACAACCGCCTTCCCAAGGCCGAAACCAGCCTTGTTCCCGGTGATGGAATAACTCCGGCACTTTGGACACCTAGGGCCAGTGTTCGCTGCGGTGGGGTTACTCTTGGCTGAGTCGCTCGGCTCATCGCAAGCAGGCGAAAAGCGCTCGATAAATGCGCTACTACAGCCGCAACGGGTGCACTTCCCATCCTTCAATGTGTGCATTGACTGCACAGAGAGATTAGACACATCAGTCCCCAATCCTATGAACCCACGCCTGCACCTTACACAACCGATACGGCAGGACAAAGGTTTTGTGGCTCATAGTTTATAGAGCATTAGCATGCGCTACCATGCCAAGCGCGCAGGCCATATCAAGGAAAAGCCCGGCAAACCCGTCATCAAGGTTGGAATGCACAAGGATTTCGGCGTCTTGCGCCGCCAGAAGCCCCAGCGCAGTCACTGTCGCTTCGGTGGTGGCAACGTCATCATTCCAATAGGGCAGGCGGAAGGTGAAATACTGCCTGAGGTTGCCAAAGGAGGATGCCCCCGCCGCCAAGGCCGCGCAGGTATTCTCGACCGCACCGGGCAGGCCCAGCATGAAATCCCCGAAATGCGCGGCGGCGGGGGCGGCATGGGTGATACGGGCGAAATCCTCGGGACCGTTCAGCACGATGCCGGTGCCGCGGGTGGCCTTGGCGCGCAGATCGGGCGGGTAGCCCATCGACCAATCCAGCGTGATGCCAAAGCGATCCACCGTCACACCGGCGTCGCGGCATTTGCCATGCACCTCGGCAATGGCCCAAAGGGTGCGCTCGACGTTGCGAAAGCCGATATGGGCGTGCTGCATGATGCGGCCCGGCGGGTTGCGGCGCTTGTAGGCGGCTTCGGAGGAAACCGCCTGTTCGGTCAGGAAAGGGCAAGACCCAAGGCGCCAATCGCGCGCCAAAGCGCGGCCCTCGGCCAGAAGATCCGCGCCGGGCCGCAGGCGGGGGTCCGTCAGCGGGGCATCAGGTTGTTGGGGCATGGGGCTGATCCTTCGGGCGGGTTTGCGGCGCAGTCTGCCCAGCCACAGCCCCGTGGCAAGGCCGAACTTGCGACAGCGGTGAGGGAAGGGCCGCTGTGTAAATGGGATTTCGGGCCATCTGGCGGCCTGGCCCCTAACGGCAAGACCGGAATGTGTTCGCTTTAGCTGGGAAGGACATAGCCCTTGTCGCGGATCAAACGATGTGCCGCGTCTACAACCTCGGGGTCGAAAAGCGTGCCACGGTGGGCCTCGACTTCGGCCATCGCGGCGTCGATGCCCAGCGCGGCGCGATAGGGGCGATGCGAGGACATCGATTCCAGAACGTCGGCAACGCCCAGAATCCGCGCTTCGGGCAGGATGGCATCGCCGATCAGCCCCTGCGGATAGCCGCTGCCGTCCATGCGTTCATGGTGTTGATGGATCACATCGGCAACGGGCATATCGAAGGGAACGCCCTTGAGGATGTCATAGCCCGCCTGCGCGTGGCCTTTGACAAATTCATATTCAAGGGGCGTCAACTGGGTCGGCTTGGTCAGAATCTCGGCGGGGACACCGATCTTGCCGATGTCATGGACAAGCCCCATCAATTCCAGATTGCGACACCGCTTTTCATCCCAGCCCATTTCGGCGGCAATCGCGCTGGCGATCAGGCCGACGCGGCGTTCGTGGCCTGCTGTGTAGGGGTCGCGCATTTCGACCATCTGCGACACAGCCAGAAGCGTGCCGCGCATCGAGGTTTCAAGCCGGCCCACATAGGCCGCAATCTGGGCGTCGGCGTGTTTGCGTTCGGTGATGTCGTCCGCGATCACGATGACCGCCGGCAGCCCGTCATCCCAGACAATGGCGCGGGCCGTGAAGGCCAGTTCGATCACGCGCCCGTCCTTGCAGCACAGTGGCACGTCATATTTCACCAGTTCGGTCTTGTTGGCGGCAGACTCGGCCCATGCCTTGTGAATGTTCTCAAGGTTTGCTTCGTCATGCGGGGTGAAGTTCAGCACATCCTGCCCGAGAAGTTCAGCCTCGCTCCAGCCTGTCATCTCGCAATAGCGGCGGTTGACATAGATATAGCGGCCATCGCGCCGGACAAAGATGCCATTCACGGCCTGTTCGACCATGGTGCGGAAACGGCCTTCGCTTTCGCGCAGCACTTCGGCGCTGCGGTTGATCTCGGTCAGATCGACCCAGCTTATGATGGCGTCGTCATTCACCACCGTCAGCAGCGCGTTGGCTTGCCGCAGACTTCCGTCGCTACAGGTCAGGCTGACCCGCTCGGCTGTGACGGTCTTGCCTGTCAGGGCCTCGGCCACAGAGGCATCCCACAGCGCGCGGTAGTGGTCACGCGTTTCGGGATCGGGAAAAAAGCGCATCAGCGCCGCCTTGACCGACTTCAACTCGTCCGGTTGATAGCCAAGCCAGTCTTTCATCGCGGCGTTCATCGCCAAGGTCTTGCCTGTGCGAAGCGAAAAGATCTGCGTGGGCAGGGGCGAGCCGTCAAACAGCCCTTCAAACCGAGATCCCATTTGTCTGGCAGTCATGCCAGCGGCAAAACTGTCCAGCGCCAAGCCCACGTCATCGCTGAGGTTTTCGAACAGGCTGCGCTCTTCGTCATCGATTTCTGCCGTGGTCCGCAAATACAGCGCGACACAGGCGACCAGTTCGCCCTGACACATCAGCGGCATCACAATTCGGCTGTTGATGTTCTGCCGGTTTAGAAAGGCCAGCCATTCGGCGGTTCCGGGCAGGTCATGTTCAGGATGCCCGCCCGCAACAAAGGGCGTCAGATTTTGACAGATGACCTCACCTGCCGCGATCTTTGGGAAGACATCCGCCAATGGTCCCTTCATATCAGCAAGACTGTCAGCCAGATGGGCAAGCTGATCTTGCGGAATGGCGTGGTTCAGTGCCAGCCGACCGGGCATCCTTGCGTCGTCGAATACCGAGATAAAGGCAAAGGGATAGGCCCCCCGTTTGGCAAGCGCCCCCAGCAATGCCTCCAAGAGATCATCCCGGTTCTTGCAGCCTGCAATGGCTTTGTTGGTCAGCACCATGGTTTCATACAGGTAGGACAGGCGCTGCACACGCTCGGCGGCCCTGTTACGCTGCACGGCTTCGGCCAAATGCTGCGCGACGGTGTTCAGAAGATTGACCTCCTCGCGCAGGAAATGCGCCTCGGTGGCGACATCGGGATACCAGACACAGATGCGCCCCACGGCAACCCGATCCACCACCACTTCGGCAGACAGTTGCTTGAGCGGGGCAGGTGTGGGCATTTCGTCACCAAAATGGCCCCAATTCGACGAAATAAGCGCCCGCAACAGGTCTGGCCGGGTGAAGCCGGGGGCAAGTGCGGCAACGACCGACGCCAGAAGTGCGCGCAAGTCCATATCCGGCCGCGCCAGCAATTCGGCCACGACCGAGATGCATCGCAGTTCTTTGACGCGTTCGCCCAGATCATAGAGTAGGGCCTCGCGTTCTGTGGTCATCCGGCGGCGGTCGGTAATGTCGCGCTGGACACAGACCCACAAGCCGCTGCTGCGGCCAGAGCCGCTGAAGGGCGCAAGCGCACATTCGATGCTGCGGCCATCGGGCAGCTCAAGATCCCTGACCAAGACCTTGCCATCCTCGGAGAGGTGGCTGCAGACGTTGCAGTCCTCGGGTTTGATAGCGGGATTGTGGAACAGCACATGCACCGACCGGCCCACCAGCTTGGCCACCGGACGCCCCAGCAGCGTTGCAGCGGCGGCATTGGCCTGACGGATCGTGCCTTCGGCATCCAGAAGGAAGGTCGGGTCCGGCACGGCATCATAGGTGTCAGCCGACCGCGCCAAAGCGCCGAACGGTTCGCGCAGAGTGCTTTGCACCAATGCCAGATACACGCACCAGAACGCATAGATTTTCAGAAGATGCCCGATCAGGTTGGCTTGGGCATAGACACTGACATATTTGGTAAAGGCAAATTCGGACCCCATCATAAAGACAAGGGCAAGGCTGAGGGTCAGGTGCAGTTCGAACGTCATCAGCCTGCGCTGGCCCCACATCAAGGCCAGAGACAGGGCGAACAAGGCGATGATGACGTATTCCGCCGTAACCTTGAAATCGCTAAGCCCCTGCCCCTCGATATAGGCTACGGGGAAATATCCGGCCCAGATCGACCACAGGCACAGCGCGCTGCACAGGCCGAACACCAGATGCAACGTCCAGACCGATACCGAGCGCGCCAGCATCACGGGGGCAATGACCAGTGCCACCGCCTGCATGCCCCGCGCTGCGACCCAAAGCTGGGTTGCGGGATTGGCGCTGGTGACGTCGCTGACGATGTGCATGCCCTTGAAAACCAGCACATGCACCAGATCGATCCCCGCACTCCAGCCGATTACGACGGCGATGAAGGTGGTGAACTGGTTGCGGGTGAAGGCCGAGGATGTGGTTGCCACAACCAGTGCCGTGCCGGCCACGATGATCGAGAACATCTCGGCCAGCGAATGGAACAGCAAATATCCGAAAAAGCTGGTGGACCAGATCAGGCTTGTCATAACAAGCGGGGCCAGCACCAGCCGCGCCAACAATGCGCCCCAATGCGTTTGCAGGGCGGGACGTGCCTTTGAGATGGCCGGTTGCATCGGCGCGCCTGTCATTCGGAACGTCCCTGTTTTCTTGAGAAGTGGCGTCGGCCATTCAGCGCGGGACCGGATGTGGCGCAACCCCCAATTGCGCCAGTGTGGCACATTTCTATCAGCTTGACACCCTGGGAACGCCAAACAGTGCTAACAGGCAGAAGAAATCACGATCTGGCCTGACGAGCCGGTGTTGCGGGCCTTGTCCAGTGCAAGGGCGGAAAGCCGCAACAGGTCGGCCGCATCGTCACCGCAATCGGGAAAGATCGCAACCCCGAGCGAGGCAGAGATTTCCGGCATCGGGTGGCCATTCTCGTCAAGCCGAAGCGCCGTTACCGTGTCTTGGAACGTGGCAAGGCGCTTGCGCGCCTGTTCGGCGTTCATGTCCGGCAGAACAAGGACAAATCGGTCCGCGTCGTAGTGGCTGGCGACATCGCTGCCCTGACGGAAGGCCAGCAGCAACTGGCTGAAAGCCCGCACCACGGATTGCCGCGCCTCTGCTCCGATCTTTTCGCCCAAGGCCGGCATCTGGTCGATGCAGACGGTTGCAACCGTCAAAGGACGACCCGCCCGCCGCATCCGCAAGATTTCGCGCGGCAACATCTCGTCCACGAAAGACTGGCTGAACAGACCCGTCTCGTTGTCGCGGATCGGTTGGCCCAACATGGCCTGAACGACCGCCGACATGCCAAGGACCGGCCCCGACTCGACGGAAATGGCGGCGGCAAGTGCGGCAATCGCAGCACGGTCCGCAGAGGCGGGCGCGGTTTCAAACAGCAGATGCACGATTCCGACAACCGCAGACTGCGCCCGCAACGGCAGGCAGATATAGCTGGGAATGCCCGTTTCGATATTCCGGCAGGGCGGTTTGATCTGTCCGGTAAACCCCACCTCATGCACGCCGCCACGCCGCAGCGCCCAACAGTCCAACTGGCGGATAACAGTCTGCGCCAAGGCAAGCCGGCCCCAGCCGCCCATGGGATGCAGGGTGCCGTCCTGCGCCTTCTGGGGCAGATAGCAGCGGCCGGAACTGCCCGGAAACAGCCGCGAAAGATGGTCACACAGCACGCCGGACAGGGCTTCGGCGGTTGTGGCTGTTGTCATGTCATGCAGCATCGGCAACAGGCCTTCGTCCGCACCTGTCAGCCGATCATCCTCGGGGACAATCAAAAGAAGCAGGCCGGCCCCCTGCGGGGCAAGGTTGGCATAGGCGCGCAACCGGCGCGGCGCCACCTCGCCCTGTGCGGGCGGCAGCGCGATTTCCAGCGGCAAGGCCGAGTCGGCGGCCCGCAGAAGTTGGCTGCGTGCGCCTTCGGGATCATGGAGCAAGTCCGGAAATGACGCGGACGCCGCCCCGAACACAGCGCGGGCGGCAGCGTTGCGCCGCAAGATCACGCCATCCGGCCCCAGCAGCAATACGGGCAAGCGCGCCTTTTCGATCAAGGCACCAGACGCATCGTCAAAGGAAGCAACCTCGACCATTCCGCCCCCTCTCATCCCGCGCATCGACTTCGTTGCAACTATGCGCGCGTCAAACGCGGATGCAAGCCCCGTATCGAAGCCGCAGCGCAACGAAGCCTTTGCGGTTCGCTATGGGCCGGATATAGACTAAAGATAGCGAGGCCGTATCCGGGGGCGTCATATGAAGAAAGCGTTTGTCTTTGCGGCCTTGCTGGTCTGGTCCGGCTGCGTGGCGCCATCCCCCGATGCAAGTCTGAAGGTGTCCGACGCGGTGTCGCACCCTGCGGTCATCGCATCGGCAAAAGCCGAATACCGCGCCGGAAACTACGGCAAAGCGGCGGCTGCCGCAAAGAGTGTGTTCGATGCCGATCCGCAGAATGCGGCGGCGCTTCTGGTCTATGCCGCCGCTCTGGATCGCCAGCACCGCTTTGATCAGGCCGACAAGGCCTACCGCGCGCTGCACGGGCTGATCGGTGACACAGCGGCCTTTCACAACAACTATGGGTATTCGCTGCTGATACGCGGCAATCTGACCCAAGCGCGCAAACAGTTCCTTCTGGCGCAAGCGGCAGCCCCGCAAAGCCCGACGGTGCGGGGCAATCTGACCATGTTGGCCGATGCGGCAGGCTATGCCCCATCGGGGGCCGGCATGACATCTGCCCAGCCCTGACCTGATGAGTGCGGAACTGACCCATACTGTTTCGATTGCCTGTAGCATCGCCGCGCTGGCGCTGATTGCGATCCGCGATCTTGATCAGAGGCAGATCAAGAACCTGCATCTGCTGACGCTTCTGGTGCTGGCAATGGGCGTGTCATTGACCCGCGACGGCTTTGGCACAAGCGGGCTGGTTTCGGGTTTGGCAGCAGGGGGTGTCTTGTTCGTGCTGGGTCTTTGGTTCTGGCATCGGGGTTTCATCGGGGGCGGAGACGCAAAGCTGTTTCTTCCGGTCGGTGTTTTCGTCGGATGGTCCGGCCTGACGGGCTTTGCCCTGTTGTTGCTTCCGGCCTCGTTGGTGGTGCTGGGGGTTTTGCGGCTTGTGAGGGGGACGCCCGTCACCGCGGTGCCTTACGCATTGCCTGTCGCCATCGCGGCAACCGGAGCGGTGTTGCTGTCACAGTATTAGGGGGAATTGATGCAGCGCTGCCGTCAGCTTTTGCGGTTCCTCCGCGCCGAGCATGGCTATGCGATGGTGATCATCCTGATGCTGATGCCGGTGTTCATATGGGTATGCCTGTTGGTGATCGACATTGCGCGGGGCAATTCCGCGCAATCCGACATGGCGGCGGCGGCAGATGCCTTGGCCTTGGCCGGAGCGCGCGAGCTTGACGGCCAGACCGATGCGATTGCGCGCGCCCAAGCCGCTATGGCAAGCCTGTCCAATACGGTGAATTTTCTGGGGCTTGATGCCTCTGGCGCGCATGTCACGCTGCATTACGCCAGTGATGGCGGCGATTTTCTGGTCCGGTTTCTGACCGATATACCCACCAGCGATGACCTGCCGATCAACGACGCCTATCTTGCGGGCCATGTCACGGCGGTGCCGCAACTGGCGCGTTATGCCTATGTCACGGTTTTGCCGCGCAGCCTGAGAACATTTTTCCCGAATCCGGCACAAGATGCACGTCAGGATATTCCGGTGATCGCGCGTGCCGTGGCGGGCAGCAGCGCCGAGACCTGTGACATCGCGCCCTTGTTCATCTGCAACCCCTTGGAGGCGACCGGGCAGGATCTTGCGGCGGTTTACGGGGTGGGCGGGCTGCATGGGCGGATATTGCGGATGGTTCCGGTGACGAATGGCAACTCCAGACCCGGAAACTTCGGGTTCATGACGTCACTGACAACACCCGACATGTCGAACCAAAGCACCAAGGCTATGGCAGAGCTTTTTGCGGGCAAGGAAAATCCCACCTGCTATGACATGCGGTCGGTGACAACGCTTAGTGGCGGCCATGATATCAGCGACGGGCTTAACACCCGCTTCGATCTTTATGCCAACCGGTTCAACATTGATTTCCAGCTTTATCCGCCCGCGTTCAATGTCCGCAAAGGCTATATCCCGAAGGACGCCAACAACCCGAATTACTGCATTATGGTCGCGGCGAATCCGGTCAATGGCTATGCCTTGGGCTTTCCAGACAATGCCAGCATGACGCGCCCGACATCGGGAGCGACGGGTTCGCGGCTTGGGTCGGGGTCTTGGGATATTACGCGCTATTGGCTGGTAAATTTCGGCGGCGCGCTGACGGCGGCGCAAAAGGCGGGGATGAGTTCGTTTCCCGTGGTCGATCCGGTGACGGGCCATATCTTGCCGTCGCGCTATGATGTCTATCGCTATGAAATCGAGAACGGGCTTGTGTCCACATGGTCACGCGGCGGTCCGGGGTCATCCGGCAGGAACCGCGAAAGCGGCGCGCCGCTTTGTGCCATGTCAAAAAATCCGCTGCCGCAGATTTCGGACACGCCGGACAAGCGGGTGATCTTGGCCGCCGTGATCGATTGTCTTGCCAATCCGGGTGGCACAGGAAACACCGCGCGTCCGGTGCGGAATTTCGCGTCGGTCTTTCTGGTTAACCCGCTTGACATAAAAGATATGGGCGCGGCGAAACTGGACATCGAAATCATCGACCTGAACGGCGGCACAAGCGGCACGCTGCGCCGCGAGGCGGTGCTGGTGCGTTAGGGCGCGCCCCCCGGTGTCAGGTTGACGAACATTCCCATGATGCGGATCATCACCGGCACAAGGACAATGATCAGATTGACCGGAAACAGAAATCCCGCCAAGGGCAGCAGCATCTTGATCGGCAGCTCGTTCGCCTTTTCCTCGGCGCGGATCATCCGCATCTGGCGCATCTGGCGGCTATAGGCGCGCAAGGATGCGATGATGCTGGAGCCAAGCTCTTGGGATTGGCGAAACAGGGTTGCCAGTTCCTTGGCCTCGTCGATGTTGGTGCGGGCGGCAAAGTTTTGCAGGGCAGCATGGATGGGGCGTCCGGCCCGCACCTCCAGATTGATGATCGACAGATATTGGCCAAAGACCGAGTTGTTCTTGTTGAATTCGGCGGCGACCCGCTCGATCGCGGCCTCAAGCGACAGGCCGGTATCGACGCAGACGATCAGCAGATCAAGAAAGTCGGGGAAAAGATGTTTGAACTGGCGCTGGTTGCTGGCAACAAGATGGTCCAGCACAGCCCCCGCCACAACATAGGCGACGCCCGCGCCCGCCAGTCCCAAGCCAAGCACCGGCACCAAGGTCGGGATCGACATAAGGGCATAGCCGGCCAGCGCCGCCACCGAAAACGCCAGCGCAACACCGGCGAGGCGCAACCGCCGAAAGGTCGTGACCGCCTCGGCCCCCGGAAATCCCGCGCGCAGCAAACGGGTGTCCAGTGCGCGGGGCTGGTTGTTTTCGCTGAGGGCATCGAAGTTGCTGGCAACGCGGTCAGCAGCAGCCACAGCTTCGGTCCCCGGCATCAGTCCGGTCTCGGCAGCAGTGCGGATATTGCGCCCGCTTCGACGCTTGTGGTCAAAGGATTGCTGCAGGGCGTGCGCCGTCAGCGCCACCGCCGCAAAGCTGGTGACAAAGATGATCAGCAGCAGCAGCCCGTCGGTCATGCGCGCAACCTTCCCGCCCTAGTAATCAAAGTTCACCAACCGATACAGTATCAGCACCCCCGTCAGCATCAGCCCCCCCAACACCGTCAACAGGATCGGGCCATAGCCGCTGTCCCAGAGCGGATTGAAATAATCCGGCATCAGGCTTCGCACGATCAGGAACAGCATAAAGGGAAACACGGCCATCAACACCGCCGTCATCCGGCCTTCGGCTGAAATGGCGCGGATCTTGGCGCGCATGATGCCCCGCTCTCGGATCATTTCTGCAAGGTTCTCCAGCACATCGGACAGGCTTCCGCCTGTGCGGCTTTGCACTGTCAGCGTTACCGCAAGCAGATTCATCTCGTTGACACCGACCTTCTCGACCATCGCATGAACCGAGTGATCCAGATTGGCGCCGAATGTCAGCTTTTCGGCAAGGACCAGAAATTCGCTGCCGATGGGTTCAGCCATTTCCTTGCCGACAAGTTGGATCGCGGCGACCAGCGGATGCCCCGAGTTCACACTGCGGATAATCACCTCGATCGCGCCGGGCATCTGCGCCAGAAACCGCGCGATACGCTGCGCGCGCAGACGGATCAGCACGCCCATTGTCGCGGCAAGCGCAAGGATCAGTGCGACAAGGAGTTGCGCCAGCAGCCCCGACATCAGCCAGAAGGCAAGCAAAAACGAAGGCAGGCCGACCGCAAGGGCGAAAAGTGCAATCTTGCGCGGGGTCAGTTTCACGCCGGACTGGCGCAGCAGGCGCAACACCACGCGAAACGGAAGCAACTCGGCCAAGCGGGTGGGCCGATCTGCGGTGTCGCGGATCAGGTCATTTCCGGCCAAGGCGGTTTGCGGCGCTTCATGCAAGCGCAGCAGGCGCAGGGCAATGTCCTTGCGGGCTGCGCGCAGGGCGAACACATGCCAAAGGACCGCAAAGGCCAAGGCCATCACTGCCGAAAAAACCGCAAGTTGCACCAGAACAACCATCGTCTAGCCCTTTTGTGCCGCGTCAACAGGTGGCTCGAACAGGCGCGGATCAAGTTTGACGCCGATCATGTTGATCTGCGACACGAATTGCGGCCGCGCACCCGTGGCCTGATAGGAGCCGATCAGATTTCCATCTAGATCAACATGATCCGCGTGGAAAACCATGATGTCGCGCAGGACGATTTCACCGTCCTGCAACCCTGCAAGCTCGGAGATTGCTGTCACGCGACGCACGCCATCCCGCATCCGTGCGGTCTGAACAACCAGATGGATCGCCGAGGCAATCTGCGCGCGGATCGAGGCCAGTGTCATCGGCATCCCTGCCATGCCCACCATCTGTTCCAGCCGCGAGATGGCGTCTTGCGGGCTGTTGGCGTGGATCGTGGTCATCGACCCGTCATGTCCGGTGTTCATGGCCTGCAGCATGTCAAAGGCCTCGGCACCACGGACTTCGCCGACGATGATCCGGTCGGGCCGCATCCTGAGGGCGTTGCGGACCAGATCGCGCTGCGTCACCTCGTTGCGGCCCTCCAGCGATGCCGGACGGGTTTCCAGCCGCACGATATGGGGTTGCTGCAACTGCAATTCCGCCGCGTCCTCGATGGTCACAAGCCGTTCGTCGGGTGGAATACAGGCAGATAGCGCGTTCAGAAGCGTGGTTTTGCCTGAACCGGTGCCACCCGAAATCACCACAGAAACCTTGCCTTCGACGGCGGCGGACAAAAGCTGCGCCATGCCCCCGCTCATGGCGGCATTGGCGATCAGGGCCTCTATGCTGAAGGGGCGTTTTGCGAATTTGCGGATCGACATTTGCGGCCCGTCAACCGCGACGGGGCGAATGGCGACGTTGACCCGCGACCCGTCCGGCAAACGCGCATCGACCAAGGGCGAGGCTTCGTCAACTCTGCGCCCGACGCGGCCAACGATTTTGTTGATGATGCGTAAGAGGTGTTCCTCATCGCCGAACTGCACGCCGGTTCGCTGCAGTTTGCCCTTGCGTTCAATATAGACGGTCGAGGGGCCGACCACCAGAATATCGGTAATCGTCTCGTCCTTCAGCAGCGCCTCAAGCGGGCCAAGGCCCAGCATTTCATCGGTAACATCCGCGATCAGGCTTTCCAGCTCGGCTGCGTTCAGCACGAACTGGTTCTGGCGGACATAGGCGCGCACAAAGGGCAGCAGCTTTTTCTGCAGGTCGTCCTTGCTGATGCTGTCCAGCAGGGCAAGGTTGATCTTGTCCAGCAAGTAGTGGTGCAGCCTGACACGCTGGGCCACAGGATCGACCTGTGACTGGCCCATGCCCCGCAGCGGCGCGATCGGGGGATTGTCTGCAAAGGCGGCTTTGCCGGCATCGCTTTGTGGCGCGTCGGTTGTGCCGTCCGGGGAATGAAAGAAACGTCCGGTCATTGGTTTGATCCTTTCCCGTGTCGGTCAGCCATCTTTCGGTCGCAAGACAACGCGGAGATTGTCTTGCCAATAGCGCTGCACCGCATGGACAAACCGCGACGAGGGGCTGACCTCGGCGGGGAGCAGGCCGCGGTCCATGGCCTCGGTGATGACGGCTGTATCGTTCGGCAAGAAGTCGAATGGCGTGGAACCGAACAGATCCTTCAACGTTGCCGGATCGATCCGGTGGCCGTTGAAAAGCGAGGTCTGGTCCTTGTTCAGCAGTACCCTGACGGTGCCGGACCTGCGCTTCAGGCCGCTGATTGTCTTGACCAGATCCAGCGCGTGTTTGATGGCGGGCAGGTTCATTTCGGCAACGATGGTGATGCTGTCTACTGCCGTCAGAACGTCGCGCCGCCATTCGGTTTCGTGATAGGGAATATCGATGATGGTGTGTTCATGCTGGGCCGAGATATCTTCAAGGAACCGCATCACCAGTTCATAGAAGT
This sequence comes from Rhodobacterales bacterium RIFCSPHIGHO2_02_FULL_62_130, assembly GCA_001828855.1. Taxonomy (GTDB): domain Bacteria; phylum Pseudomonadota; class Alphaproteobacteria; order Rhodobacterales; family Rhodobacteraceae; genus Cypionkella. Next base: position 125,775 of record MHZT01000036.1, read on the forward strand.
TCACATGCGTCACCAGATCGCGGTTTGCGAAAGAATAGACATAGAAGCCGCGGCTGTGGCGTTGCTGGATCAGTTTGATCAGTTCGACATCAATGCGCCGGGGGTCCATGATCACGCTGTCCAGCAAGAAGCCGTTCGGCATGTTCAGCAGATAGCCGCAAGCCCCCAGCGAAAAATCGAGATCGACCAGCGCAACGCTTTCCTGCGGGTCATCAAGGGTCCGGGCGATCACATCGGCAAGCGACAGGGCAACGGTGGTGGCACCCGCGCCGGCCACGGCAGAAACAACCGCATGCACCCGGCTGACCGTGCGTGATTTGCGGTGAAAATCGCGCATCAGCGTGTCAACCAGATCGGCCCGCGCCAAGGGTTTGACAAGCCAGTCCTGCACCGCCAGTCGCAGCATGTTCCGCACTTGGGACGGAACGAGGGCATTCGAGATCACGATCAGCGGCAAGTGATCGAAGCTGGCCCGCAGTTCCTCGATCACGTCGATCTCGCGGGTGGTCAGATCGTTCATCTCGAACACGACAGCGGCGGGAAGTTGGTGGCGCACCGACTCTGCCAACCGGTCAAGCGCCACGACCTCGACGGAAAAGCCTGCGATGTCGCCGATCATTCTGGCGATGTCATCGCAATCGGCGCTGCCGGTATCAGCCAGCAGCACCCGACGGGCGGTCAAAGACGATGCTGGGTCAAGGACACGCATTTTTGCAACTCGTCAGATCTTCACCCATCACTGTGACGGGTTTGACAGGCAATTCAAGCCGTTCACGCCCGATCAGCCTGCCAAGCAGCGGCAGACCCAAATCCAGCGGGCGAATTTCCAAGGTAACCACCAGCACAGGCAAGCCGGTTCGTCCGGCATAGCCCAGGGTTGTGCGGTGGTAGGTGATCCGCACATCGTCGGCCGTCAGACGTGGCGCAAAGTCACACATGCCGGAAAGGGTTCCGGCCACCGGACCGCAAAGCCCGTCGCTGCCGGTCATCAGCCGCTGTAACCGCGTGGTGTCACAGGCCGCCGCCCCCATGCCGCAACTGACCGAGACAGGCGTTTCCGGCACCGGACCGCCCGCCTCGGCACCGAAGTCAGCCGTCAGCGGCGATATATCCGTGACGACCGGATCGGAGACCGCCAGCAACCGCGCCCCGATTTCCTGCGCCTTTACGGTTTGGTTCAGCTTGAACATCACAAGCGCGAAATTGACAAAAGCGGCGATGGTCAACATCAGGACCGGAAAGATAATCAGTCCCTCGATCAGAACGGCACCGCGCTGATCCCGCCACAGGGCTGCAAGCCGCCGGCCTATCCCGCGCGCGCCTACCATCCGATATACCGCTGCGTGCTGGCATAGCTGACCAGAATCGGGGGCAACCGCAGGGCCGAAACCAAGGGCGAGCCTTGATAGGTAAAACTGCCAGTCACCGTCACCGATCCGGTGGTCGCTGGGGGAAAGGGGGCGGAAACCGTCAACTGATCGTCACGATGCCAATCGGCCAAGCGCAGCGCGCCCGTTCCTGTCGGATTGCCATAAAATGCGATGTTGCGGGCGACAGTGATCGAGCAGGACGAAAACGCGGGATTGCAGCGCGACAGATAGCGGGCGGCATCGCGCACGCCGCCTTGCATCAGTTGCCGTTCCCAGAACAGGGCGCCGAATTCCAGTATGCCCAAGGCAAAAACCAGCACAAAGGGGATAACCACCAGAGTCTCGACCATGACGGTGCCTTGCTGCCCCTGCAACCGGCCCCAATGGCTGTCTGACTGCTGACCCTTCACCGTGGCCTCCGGATGGCTGTCTAGTTCCCCTCAAGATCAAGCATATGGCCGAACGCCCCCATAACGCCTTCACCGGTTTCAAAGGCGCGGATCATCCGGTTGTTTGATTCAACCATGCCCAGCATGAACAATTCCACTTCGTCCGATGGCTGGCGGGCATCGGTGGCGCGGATGTCACCGCTGCTGGCGCCTGCGCCGACCAGATACGGCGTCACCACGATCACAAGATCGGTTTCGTTGCGCTGGTAGGCGGACGAGCGGAACAGCGCACCGAGGATGGGAACCTGGCCGATCCACGGCACCTGTTTGAGATTGCGCTGGTTGTTCACCTGCAACAGCCCTGCAATCGCAAAGCTTTGGCCATCACGCAGCGCCACGGTTGTATCTGCCTTGCGGGTGATAAAGCCGGGCTGGCCATTGACGTTGACAGTGGTGTCGATGTCGCTGACTTCGGGGCGGATTTGCAGGCTGATCACGCCACTGCTTTCGACCGTCGGCTTGAAGTTCAGCCGCACGCCGTATTCGCGGTAATCGGTCTGCGCCGCGACCGTGCCGTTATCTCCCGCCACCGCGCCCGTGATCGGCACTTCGCCCCCCACCACGAAATTCGCCTCGACCCCGTTCGAGGTCACCAGCGTGGGGTTCGCAAGCCGCCGCGCCATGCCCTTGGTTTCCAGCGTATTGATCACATAGTCGATGTCATTGCCCGCCACCTGCAACAGATTGCCGACAAAGCTGCCGAAAGGCACCGCGCTGCTGGCGGAGCCTGAAGTTGTGATGCCGGAGCCGGTCAGATTGATCCCCAAGGCCTTGCCGGCGTTGCGGCTGACCTCAAGGATACGCACCTCAAGCTTGACCTGCATCGGATCGGAAAGCCGCAGGGCATTTATCACAGGATCGCTGGTATAATCCTTGGCGACCTGAAGCGCCCGATCCATATCGGCCTGATTTTGCACGGTGCCGGTCAGGCGCACCCTGCCGTTTGCCATTTGCACCTGAATATTGGAGCGCGGCACAGCCGAGGCAATGGTTTCATTAAGGTCGTTATAATCAATGCTGACTTTAAGAATCAGAATTCCCAGCACAGCTTTGTTTGCATCATAAAGCGTCACATTGGTTGCGCCCGTGGCATTGCCTTGCACATAAAGCGAGCGGTCGGTCAAAGGGAATACATCGGCCACAGCGGTATTCCCGACCACCAGATTGGCAAAAGGCCGATCCGTATAGACGGTAACCGTAAAGCCCGATGTCAGGTCGATGGTCGCCGGAGTTCCGCCAGCAACCAGTGTCACCGACCGCTCTTGCGCCTGCATCGGCGACAGACAGATTGCCGAAAGAACGAGCGCGAGCCACAGGATCTGTCTCATAGGTAAGGCTCCCTCTTAAAGATCATGGCCGCGCGGCATCCCATGGGGTGACTTGATATTCGACGCGCGATCCGTTCCGCACAACGCCAATTCCAACAGTCGAGGACGGTTCGTCGATCGCGGCAGGGCGGGGCGCAGGTTGTTCCACAGGGGGCAAGTCGGGCGGGGCCGACAGGCCCAGATCATCGACCGTCACCCTTTCATGCGCCTCGGAACCGGCGGCGCCGACATTGCGAAGCGCCAAGGACAGCGTGCCGATAGAACCGGCCAAGGTCAGCTTTTGCGCCTCAAGCGGGGTCACTTCGACCGTGACGGTCCGCACCAGACTGGGCTGGTCGCTTTGATCGTCCGAGCTTTGGTCAACAGCCACAACCTTGACGGCCTGCAACAGCATATCGACATAGGCGCCTGAATCGTCTTGGGATTGCGGCAGATGGGTCAACAGGACATCGACGCGATCACCGGGCAGAACAAAGCCCGCCACACCCAGCACATCATTCACCCGGATCGAAACGGCGCGCATATCCGGCGCGATGACCGTCGACAGCTTTGCCCGCTGCCCCGGAGAGGACACCCGCGACGCCAGAACCGGTTCGCCCGTGGCCATCGCCGAAATCACATAGCGCGCGTCCTGCTCTGACGTGCCGACAACCGCATCGACAGAGGTGAACGCCCCCACAGGCAAAATCTCGGCGGGCCAAGACATCGTGGCAAGATCGGATGCCACAATACGATTTCCGAACAGCAAGGGCTTGGCCGCAACCACAACCGTCTGCGAGGATTGTTGCCCGCCCGTCATTTCGGTCTGGATCGCCACGCGCTGCGCGCCCAGCCAAGCCCGCGTCGCCAGCACCGCCACGCAGGCAAGTAACAGGGCAAGACCGAGACTTATCAGCGTAGATCGCCGCACGGCTTCCCTTTCAGGCTTTTAGAGGCATGCCAGATTGCCTTCGGCAAACCGGATCAAAGATCGGCGGCCCACTCTGCCCAGGTTGTCCAAGCTGCGGCAAGGTTGGTTCCGAACAGGGCCACAGCCGTGATAACTGCGGCTGTCAAAAGACCCAGCAGGATGAGATATTCGGTCAATGCCAGACCCGAGCGGTCTTTTCGGAGGACGCCGAGTGATTTTGCAATTCTAACCAGCACCATATTTCTCCATAGTTACCTGAATTCCGCATCTTTTTCAGACATGCGGCGGTGGGGAAATGCTAGTCATTCAGGTATCGAAAGGCTAGTGGAATTGCAGGGGTGTATCAAATGGACGCGGCACTTTCATTCGTTTGGCCAATGTGGAGCGGTTTCGCCCGCCCGCATCGGGGCCATATTTCCCGCATTGCGGGATGTGCCGTGCCGTTGCTGGTGCTGTCCGGCAGTCCTGCAGCGGCGCAATCCAGCAGCGTTGCCGTGCCTTTGCCGGTGTTTGCCGGATTGCTTGTGGTTTTGGTCGGGCTTGTCGCTGCGGTTGTCATCATGACGATCCGCAACCGCGCCCTGCACACCGCATCCGAGTTTGATCGCACCACCGGTTTGGTCAATCGCGCCGTTCTGGATGCCTCTTTGGCGCACGAGATCCATCGCCGCGCCCGCAGCAAGGGCGATCTTTGTGTCGCGATGATAGACATCGACAACTTCAAGAAGATCAATGACCGTTTTGGCCATTTGCGGGGCGACAAGGTGCTGGCCGAGCTGGGGGGGCTGTTCCGGTCGCTGTCACGCGCCTCTGATGTGCTGGGGCGCTGGGGCGGCGAAGAGTTTCTGCTGATCCTGCCTGATACCGCGCAAGATTCTGCAATGATCGCATGTGACCGCATCCGCAGTTCAGTTCAGGCCCATGCCTTTTCGGTTCTCAAACCCGTCACGATCAGCATCGGCATTGCTCAGGCGGTCGAGGGCGAAACCGCCGAAGACCTGATCCGCCGCGCGGATGCCGCGATGTACCGCGCCAAGGAAGACGGCCGCAACCGGTGTAGCGTGGCTTAGACCGTGGCGGCATCGGGTCCGGCCCTGAAATCAGGCTGTCGCCCCGACGAAAATCTCGAATCCGGTGTCGATGCTGGTCTTGGTCGCAGGTCGTTCGGGCGCGCGGATGATTGCTTCGATCGCCTTTTGACCGATCAGGAACCGGTTTGACCGCACGGTGGACAGGGGCTGCGGCAGTTCGCGGCCAATATCCAGCCCGTTAAAGCCGAAAATCGCCAATTGGTCCGGCAGGCTTATTCCTGCGCCCATACAGTGGAACACGCCGCCCAGCGCCATGTCATCGCTGGAATAAACCGCAACATCTACCGGCGCCATCCGGCGCAACTGTTCAGTCTGGTTTCGCCCCGTCGCAACCGAGCTTGGCCCGTCAGCAATCGCATGCGCGGTGATAGAGATCCCCGCTTCGGACAGGGCCTCGCACAGACCGTCATAGCGCAGGCGGGCGCGACGGTCCGCTTGCCAGTCGTGGCCAACATAGCCAAAGCGGCGATAGCCCTTGGCAATCAGATGCTGCCCTGTCGCATAGCCCGCGCGGCGGTGTGACATGCCCACGGCCACATCGATCGGTGCCGAGTCGATGTCCATCATCTCGACCACCCGCACACCGCTTTGATCCAGCATGCGGCGCGTGGCCATTGTATGCTCGAATCCGGTGATCAGGATCGCGGCGGGTTGCCAGGCCAGAATCCCGCGCACCAGTGTTTCTTCCCGATCTGCATCATAGTCGCTGATGCTGATAACGGCCTGATAATTGCTGGCCTTCAATCCGGCGTTGATGCCTTGCAGCACCTCGGGGAACACGATGTTCGACAGGGATGGCACGACAACGCCCACCAGTTTCGAATCCATCGAGGCCAGAGAACCGGCAATGCGGTTCGGCACATAGCCAAGCGCGCGCACGCTTTCCATCACTTTGACGCGGGTTGCATCGGCCACCAGACCTTCGTTCCGCATGATGCGGGATACGGTGGATTCGCTGACCCCGGCGTGGGCGGCAACCTCGTGGACAGTGATCTTGCTTTTCTTGTCTTGCAGCCGCTGCTTGGTCTTGATCACCGGAGTCCCCTTCGTGCCGCGTCGTCAGATGGGCGCGGCACCTGAATTCCGTGATGCCACGGCTTTGGCGCGGTTGTATACGGGTTTATCGAAATCGGGGCAACGCCATGGCGCTGCCCCGTTCACCCGATCAGACTTTCACATAGTTCCGCCACGGATGCGCTTCCTTGAAGCCCAGCACTTCGCGGATCTTGCGGTTGGACAGCGGGGCTTCATCCTTGCCCATCGCGCGGGTGACCGGAGAGTTCGGAGCATATTTGGCCAGAAACTCTGTCGTCGGAAGCGTCGCGGTGATGGTGTCATTCACCGCATTGAACACCTGATAGCCAAGCCCGTCTTTTTGCAGGCAAAGATGGACGATCTCGCCCAGATCGCGGGCGTCGATATAGCTCCAGGCATTGCGCTTGCGGCTCATCGGGTCGGCCAGATAGGCGGGGAAGTTGGCGTATTCATGCGGCTCGATCACGTTGCCGATCCGCAGGGCGTAAACATCAGCGCCGTAGCGCATCGCAAAGGCACGTCCGGTCTTTTCATTCACCACTTTCGACAGGCCATAGCTGTCCATCGGGTCGCTGTCGTAGTCTTCTTCCAGCGGGAAGGAGTGGTAATCCTTGTCTCCTTCGGCAAAGCAGACGCCGTAGGTGGTTTCGGAACTGGCGAAGATCACCTTGCGGACGCCCAGCTTCATCGCCGCTTCCAGCACATTATAGGTGCCGACAGTGTTCTGCGCGAAAGTGGTGTTGTCGGGGTTGATCATCACGCGCGGCACGGCGGCGAAATGCACGATGGCATCCGGGGCCTTCGGCGGAGCCCCTTCGTCATAGCCGTCAAAGCCGAAATGCGTGGTGAAAGCGTTGAACACCTGACCCGAGTCTGTGATGTCGGTGATCAGCGTGTTCACCCCCGGAAGGTCGAGCGGCTTCAGATCGACGTTCAGAATCTTGTAGCCCTTCGCCAAAAGGTGCGGCACGGCATGGCGACCGGCCTTGCCGGTGCCGCCAGTGAAAATGATGCGTTTGGTCATGAGACTCTCCGTTTCCTTGAATTCTTCCAATGGTCCTGCCTAGCCCGTTGCGGCCAGCATCACCCGTTCCTGTGTGGCATCCGCGCGCGACAGAATGCCGGTGATGCGGCCCTCTTTCAGCACAACCACCCTGTCGCTGATCGCCAGCACCTCGGGCAAATCCGACGAGACCACGATAATCGACATGCCTTCTGACGCCAGTTTGTTCAACAGCGTATGCACCTCGGCCTTCGCCCCCACGTCAATGCCGCGGGTCGGTTCGTCGACGATCAGAATCCGCGGCCGCCGCGCCACCCATTTGGCGATCACCACCTTTTGCTGATTACCGCCTGACAGGTTCAGCACCTTCTGTTCCGGCGAGGGCGTCTTGATGCCCAGCGATCTGATATATTGCGCGCAGGCATTGGTTTCGCGTTTGCGGTTCACCACGTCCATCCGGCAATAATCCGACAGATGTGTCAGGCTGAAATTCTCGCGCACCGACATGCCCAGCACCAGCCCCAATTCCTTGCGGTCTTCGGTGACAAAGCCGATGCCCTGTTCAATCGCCTGTGACGGTTCGCGGATGGTCACGGTCTTGCCGTCGATACTGATGGTGCCGACGCTGGCGCGGCTGCCGAAGATCATTTCCATGATCTCGGTGCGGCCAGATCCGACAAGGCCGAAAAAGCCCAAGACCTCGCCCTTGTGCAGATCAAAGCTGACATCGGAAACCCGCGCGCCCTGCACAGTGGGCCGCTTCAACCCCAGCCCCTTGACCGACATCAGAATCTGGTCGCTGGCATGCGAGGCATGTTCCCCGAACAGCTGCGACATCTCGCGGTCGACCATCTTGCGGATCAGGATTTCGCGCGTCATTTCGGCAATCGGGCGGCTGTCCACCGTCATGCCATCACGCAGCACTGTCACACGGTCGCCGATCTCAAAAATCTCGTCCAGACGGTGCGAGATATAGACCACGCCGATATTCTGCGCCGTCAGCTTTTTCACCATCCGCATCAGCGTCGTCGCCTCGTGATGGCTGAGCGAGGCGGTGGGTTCATCCATGATGATCAGCTTGGAGCGATAGGAAATCGCACGTGCGATCTCGACCATCTGCTTTTGCCCGATGCTAAGGCCGCCGACCATACGGGCGGGGTCCAAATTCATCTCCAGCTCGGCCAGCACCGCCGCCGCGTCGGCATTCATCTTGCGCACGTCGATCATGCCAAGACTGTTCAGCGGCTCGCGGGCCAGATAGATATTCTCGGCGACGGTCAGGTTATTCACCACCGCCAATTCCTGATAGATAATGCTGATCCCCAAAGACCGCGCATGCACCGGATCTTTGATGGTTACGTCTTGGCCATCCACCTTGATGACGCCGCCCGGATCGGCCTTGTAGACTCCGGTCATGATCTTCATCAGCGTGCTTTTGCCGGCCCCGTTTTCGCCCGCCAGCACATGCACTTCGCCGCGTGCCAGTTGCAGATCGACCCGGTTCAGCGCCTTGACGCCCGGAAAGGTCTTGGTGATCCCGTGCATTTCCAGAAAAAAGCCCATCGGCGCCTCGGCTGACAAAAGGAAGGAATGGGGGCAAAGCGGGGAGTACGCCTTGCCCCCAAGACAGACAGCTTACTTGGTGTAGCTGTCCAGGTTGTCTGCGTTCACAACCGTTACGCCGGTATCAACGTCTGCCGGAGCAGTCATTTCACCCTTGATCTGGGCGACGAGGCTTTCGACAGCCAGTTTGCCCATGGTGACGGGACGCTGCACCATGATGCCGTTGATGTAGCCGTCTTTCACGCCCTGAATGGTGTCGGGCAGATCGTCGAAGGCGAAGACGGCAACCGCGCCCTTGCGGTCAGCAAATTCCTGCTGCGCCAGAACCTTGGCCACAGCCGGGCCGCCAACCTGGCTCATGCCGAAGATGCCTGCCAGATCGGGGTTGCCGCGCAGGATGGCTTCGGTCACGGAAACCGCCTTGGCCAGATCGTCCTCGGTGCCTTCGACAGCGACGATTTCGATGTCGGGATAGGCTGCCAGCGCTTCTTTCACGCCGTCGATCCGTTCGTTCAGGTTCGAGGCACCCAACTGGCCGGTGATGATCGCCACTTTGCCCTTGCCGCCCAGCTTTTCAGCCATGGAATTGCCCATGGTGACGCCAGCCTGCTTGTTGATCGTGCCGATATACATGCTGCGGCCCGACTCGGCGCTGTCGGAATCAAAGGTCACAACCTTGATACCGGCGTCCATCGCCTGCTTGATCACACCCTCGACCGACTTCGGTTCGTTCACAGAAATCGCAATGCCGCTGACGTGGCGGGCGATCAGGTCTTCCATGATCTTGACCTGCGTGGCACCTTGGGTGTTCTGCGGCACAACCCACTGATAGCCCACGCCCAGCGCATCCGCTGCGGCCTGTGCGCCGGTGTTGCAATCGTCAAAGAACGGCACGGCCACTTTCGGAACCACCGCGATGGTGATGTCTTGCGCCACGGCGGCGGTCCCTGCCAGCATCGCCATGGTGATCATGGCTGCGCGGGCGGTCTTGATAAGCGTCTTCATCAGTCTCTCCTCCACTTCCGCTCGTCCTCCGAGACGGATCTTGTTGAACCTTCGTCCGTCCGGTGGGAACCGCCGCTCCTTCAGCTGTTTCCGCCGGAAAGTCTGTTGCGCAGGACATCCAGACTGACCGCGATCAGAATGACGCCGCCGGTAATGGCCTGCTGGGCATAGGTATTGATGTTCAAAAGCACGATGCCGTTGGCGATCACCCCGACCAGAGCCGCGCCGATCACCGCGCCACTGACGCTGCCGACACCACCGGCAAGGCTGGCCCCGCCAATCGCCGCCGCCGCGATCACGTCGAGTTCAGACCCAAAGCCCGAGGCCGGTTCCGCCGACAGATAGCGCGAAAACCCGATGATCCCGGCCAGCGAGGCAATCGTCGATGACAGCATATAGACCGCCAGCTTGACGCGGTTGGTCTTTACCCCGCTCAACCGCGCCGCGTGTTCGTTGCCGCCGGTGGCATAGACGTGGCGGCCAAACCGCGTGCGCCGCATGATCAGCGCGAACACCGTCATCAGCACCAGCATGATCACCACCGGCACCGGAACCGGCCCCAGATAGCCCTGCCCCAGCGCCGCAAAACTCTCCGGCGTCTCGGGCGTCACCGGCACGCCATGCGTGACCATATACATCAGGCCGCGCCCGATACTCAGGGTGCCAAGCGTGGCAATGAAGGGCGGCAGACCGATGGCGGTGATCAGAAGCCCGTTCACCAGACCAAAGCTGATCCCCACCGCGATGCCCGCGCTGATGCTGGCTGCCTGCGAAAACCCGGCGTCAAACGCCAGCGCCGTCACCAGCGAGGCCAGCCCCATCGCCGAGCCAACTGACAAATCTATGCCGCCGGTGATGATCACCATCACCATGCCGATGCTCATGATCGCGGTCAGCGAGAAGGCACGGAACACACCCATCAGGTTGTTGGTGGTCAGGAAATAGGGCGTATAGAGGCTGATCAGCGCGCCCACGATGATCATCGCCACCAGCACGTTCACCTCGCGCACCTGCCGCAACTGCGCCAGTTGGCTCCAGACCAGTGAGCCGGTGGATGTTGACACCTTGTTGTCCGACGCGGCCATGCAGGTTCCTCTCCTACTGTCATCGGCCCGACGGCGGGCCACCCATTTGCGGCCCATCTGCCTGAGCGTGGCAGCTTTGACCGTTGCGATGCTTTGATCATGTCTGGCCATCAAATGACAGCGCTGCCATTTCTCTGAATAACGCCTGAATCTGTCAATTGCCGTTTTCGGGATAATCCTATCCAAATCCGGCATAAGACGTGGTCTTTTCTTGGTGATTCTCGCAATCCACACGAAAAGCCCGCATTCTTCATTGCGCAGAACGGTGGCAAAGCTCAAAACTGGTAGCGCTGCCACAAGGGAGAACCCGTATGCCACCGCAAAGCCCAGCCACTCCGCGCCAGATTGCGATGATTCACACCGTTTCCAGCCTGATTCCTCTGTTTGACGGGCTGGCAAAGCAGCATTTGCCGCGCTGGCAGGGCTTTAACATGCTGGACGAAAGCCTGTTGCGCGGAACCATCCGCGATAACGCGCTGTCACAGACGACGATGTGGCGCCTGGCACAGATAGTCCGCTCGGCGGTCGAGGCCGGAGCGGGTGCTGTTGTTGTAACCTGCTCGTCGCTTGGGCCTGCCGTTGATGCCGCAAAGCCGTTCTGCACCGTGCCGCTGTTCCGCATTGATGAAGGCATGGCGCAGGCCGCCGTGGCGCTTGGCCCGCGAATCGGCGTTCTGGCGACACTTCGCACCACACTGGACCCGACCAGTGATCTGATTCGTCGCAGCGCCACGCAGGCCGGGCAACCTTGCACTGTCATCGCCCGACTTGCCGAGGGCGCGTTCCAGAAACTCGGCTCCGGCGATACCGCCGGACATGATGCGATGGTGGCGCAAAGCCTGCGCGACCTTGCCGCGACGGCGGATGTTATCGTGTTGGCGCAGGCGTCAATGGCGCGCGCCTTGGCCTTGGTGCAGGACGCGTTGCACCCTCTGCCGGTGCTGACCAGCCCTGAACTTGGCATGCAGCATATCGCGCGCCGTCTTTCGACCGACTGCTAAAACAGGATAAAATAATGGAATATCGAACACTTGGCCGATCCGGCCTTAAAGTCTCTGTGCTGACAATGGGCACTTTCACCTTCGGCGGCACCGGTCCTTTCGCCATGGTTGGCCAGCAAGGCGTAGCCGAGGCACGCCGCTTGGTTGACCTGTGCATCGACGCGGGCGTGAATCTTTTCGACACCGCCAACATGTATTCCAACGGCCTTGCCGAAGAAATTCTGGGCGAGGTTCTGGACGGTCGCCGCGACGATGTGCTGATCACCTCGAAGGCGCGGATGCGAATCGGCACCGGCCCGAATGACGAGGGTGTGTCGCGCTATCACCTGATTCGCGAGTGCGAGCGCAGCCTGAAGCGCCTTCGCACCGACCATATCGACATCTACTACATGCACGAATGGGATGGCGTCACGCCGGTCGAGGAAAAGCTGGCCGCGCTGGATAGTTTGGTGCAGCAGGGCAAGGTCCGCTACATCGGTTGCTCGAATTATTCCGGCTGGCATGTGATGAAATCGCTGGCCGCATCTGATCGGGATCGCCGCCCGCGCTTTGTGACCCAGCAGATTCACTACACGCTTGAGGCCCGCGAGGCCGAATATGAATTGCTGCCGATTTCGGTCGATCAGGGCCTTGGCGTTCTGGTCTGGAGTCCGCTGGCCGCTGGCCTGTTGTCGGGAAAACATCGTCGCGGCCTTGCCACACCGGAAGGATCGCGCCAGTTTGCCGGCTGGACAGAACCGCCGATCCGCGACATCGAAAAGCTGTGGAATATCGTGGATGTGCTTGTAGACATTGGAGATTCGCGTGGCGTTTCAGCAGCACAGGTCGCATTGGCGTGGCTGTTGACGCGCCCTGCGGTCAGCTCTTTGGTGTTCGGAGGCCGCACCGAGGCGCAGTTCCGCGATAATTTCGCCGCCGTTTCGCTGAAGCTGACTGCGGAAGAAATCGCGCGCCTGACCGAGGTCAGCACCATCCCGCTGATCTACCCCTACTGGCATCAGCGCAACTTTGCGACCGCGCGGTTCAGCGCGGCCGATCTGGCGCTTCATCAAGATTCTGCTGTAGAATGAAAAGGTTGCGCCCGGCTTTGGCTGGGCGCTCAACCTTTGCGAAAGGGTGTCAGCCAGCCCAATCCCGCCACGGTTTCTGCTGCCGGACGGTATTCGCAGCCGACAAAACCGGTGTATCCCAGATCATCCAACGCCGACAGGATACGGAGATCATCCAGCTCACCCGTCCCCGGTTCATGCCGTAGCGGAACGGCGGCGATCTGCACATGGCCGATGATCGGCATCAAGGTTTTCAATCCGGTCAGCACATCGCCGTGAATGATCTGGCGGTGGTAAATGTCGAATTGAAGCTTGAGGTTGGCCGCGCCCAGATCAGCGATCAGATCGGCAGCATAGTTGAAATCATTCAGAAAATACCCCGGCATGTCGCGCGCGTTGATCGGCTCGATCAGCACATCCAACGCCGCTTGGCCCGCCTGATCACACAGATAGGCGACCGAGTCGCGATAGCAGGCGCGGGCTTGCGGATCATCGCGGTTGGCAATTCCGCTCATCACATGCAGGCGGCCGACACCGGTTGCGGCCGCATAGCGCAGAGCGATGGCGACAGATTGGCGGAAATTTTCCTTCCGGTCAGGTAACGCTGCCATACCACGCTCACCAGCCGACCAATCCCCCGGCGGCAGGTTGAACAGAGCTTGTGTCAGCCGATTTTCCTGCAGCGACATGGCAATTTGCGACATATCGAAGTCATAGGGGAACAGGTATTCCACGGCATCGAAACCGGCCGATGCGGCGGCGGCGAAACGGTCCATGAAGGCATGTTCCTGAAACATCATCGTCAGATTGGCGGCAAAACGTGGCATGTTCAGCGCTCCAGTCCCGGCAGATCCAATCCAGCCAATCCCGCGATCATGCGCGCCACCGAGGCGTCATCATCGCGGCCCATTCCGGCGGCGGCGGTCATCACGAACATCTGCAAGGCCATCGAGGCAATCGGAGTCGGAAATTTCATCCCGCGGCCCATATCGGAAATAATCCCCAAATCCTTGGTGAAAATATCCACCGCGCTACGCGGAGAATAATCGCCCTCCAATATATGCGGCACGCGGTTTTCGAACATCCAGGAATTACCGGCCGAGGCGGTGATAACCTCGTAAACCTTTGCAATATCTAGATCCATTGCCTTGGCAAAGGTGATTGCTTCACAGGCCGCAGCGATGTGAACGCCCGCAAGCAACTGGTTGACGATCTTGAAGGCGGCACCCACGCCCGCCTCTTCGCCCAATTCGTAGACCTTGGTTGCGATACAGTCCAACACCGGACGGACCCGCGTGAAAACCGCCGCTTTGCCCGAGGCCATGATGGTCAACTCGCCCGCCGCCGCGCGCACCGCCCCTCCGCTGATCGGGGCGTCAAGATAGTCCTGACCGGCCTTTTCTGCCCGCGCCGCAAAGTCGCGGGCCGCGTCGGGCGGCATGGTGGCGCAAGACAGGATGACGCCACCCTGCGCCATCGCAGAGGCAGCTCCATCTGGACCAAACAGGGCGGACTCTGTCTGCGTGGCATTTACGACCACGCATAAAACGACATTTGCCCCCGAGGCCGCCTCTGCCGGATTTTGTCCCGCCTTGCCGCCAAGCGCAACCAGCCGTGCCATGGCATCAGCGTTCAGATCATAGCCTGTGACCGAGAAGCCTGCCCGCAAAAGCGAGGCAGCCATACCAAAGCCCATGGACCCTAATCCGATCACGCAAACGGACATATCAGCGCTTTTTTGCATGTTATTCCTCGATTTATTCAGCTTTACAGCAGGTTGGCAGAGATTTTGGCAGCGGGCTTGCCATGCAGATGCGTGAATGATAGCGTTGCCATAAATATCGTTAGCGCAGGACAGAAACGAAAAGCAAGGCCTTAGTTCTGTGGTCGATCTGCTGATCTTGCCACAAACGCCCCTGACGGCCTTGCAAGCGACATTCTGAACGCTGCTGTTCGGGGTTCTGCCCGATGAAAGGACTGACCATGCTGATTGGCGCTGTTGCGGATGACATTACCGGCGCAACCGATCTATGCCTGATGCTGGCGCGCGAAGGCCTGCGAACCGTGCAGGTCATCGGTGTGCCAGAACGCGGCAGCCTGCCCGACGCGGATGCGATCGTGATCGCCTTGAAATCGCGGTCGATCCCCGCAGCGCAGGCAGTAGAAATGTCAGTTGCAGCCGCCAATCTGCTGCGGGCGGGGGGCGCGGAGCAGTTGTTGTTCAAATACTGCTCTACCTTCGATTCTACCGATGCCGGCAATATCGGGCCGGTGGCAGAGGCGTTGCTTGCCCTGACTGGCAGCGCCCAGACCATCGCCTGCCCTTCGTTTCCGGCGGCGGGGCGCACCACCTATCGCGGCCATCTGTTTGTTGGCGATGCGTTGCTGTCGGACAGTCCGCTGAAGGATCATCCGTTGAACCCGATGCATGATGCCAATCTGGTGCGCGTGCTGGGGCGGCAGACTGCATTGCCGGTCGGTTTGGTGACCATTGACACCATCGCGCGGGGCGAAGCGGCGGTGCGGCAGGCATTTGCGGCGCAGGCTGCGGCAGGCAAACGCATCCTGATCGTCGACACCCTGCAAGACGCCGATCTTCGCACGATTGGCGCGGCTTGCTCAGACATGCCGCTGGTGACGGGCGGATCTGGCATTGCGCTGGGGCTGGCCGCGAATTTCGTGCGGGCGGGCAAGGTTGCGAAACGTCCGGCGCAAACCCGCATGGCTGCGCCACAGGGGCGCGCGGTGGTGCTGGCGGGATCGTGTTCGGTGGCGACGCGCGGGCAGATCGGGGCGGCAATTGCGGCGGGTCAGCCGACGTTGGCGCTTGATGTGGATGCGTTGCTGTCCGGCGTCCAGTCGGCTGCCAGTCTGGCCGATTGGGTGATTGCCCAGCCGCAGGACAGCATTCCGCTGATCTATTCCAGTGCTGATCCCGCAACCCTGCAAGCCATTCAGGCACGTCTGGGGCAGCATGCTTCGGGGGCGTTGGTGGAAAGCACGCTGGCCGAGGTGGCCAAACGGCTGCGTGATGCGGGATTCAGCCGCTATCTGGTTGCGGGCGGCGAGACTTCGGGCGCGGTGGTGGCCACACTTGGCGTCACGATGCTGGAAATTGGTCCCGAAATCGCCCCCGGCGTGCCGTGGACGCGCAGTATTTCTGGCCCCGATCTGGTATTGGCCTTGAAATCGGGCAACTTTGGCGCCGAGGATTTCTTCCTGAAAGCCTGGACCCTGCTGGAAACGGAGCCTGCCGATGCCTGAAGACAGCCGCATCCGCGACGAGATCTGCAAAGTGGGCGCGTCGCTGTTTGATCGCGGGCTGACGGCTGGCAGCAGCGGCAATATCTCGGTGCGGCTGGAGGATGGCGGCTGGCTGATGACGCCGACCAATGTATCTTTGGGCGCGCTGGACCCGGCGCGGCTGTCGCGGCTGGATGCCACGGGGCGGCTGATGTCTGGCGATACGCCGACGAAAGAGGCGTTTCTGCACCTGTCGATGTATGGCGAACGCAAGGACGCGGCGGCGGTGGTGCATCTGCATTCAAGCCATGCCACCGCCGTCAGCATCCTGCGCGATGTGGACCCGAACGATGTGCTGCCTGCGCTGACCGCCTATTATATCATGCGGGTCGGGCGGCTGCCTTTGGTGCCGTATTTCGCCCCCGGCGATCCCGATCTGGCGCATGCGGTGCGGGCTTTGGCCAGCACGCATCATGCGGTTTTGCTGGCCAATCACGGGCCGGTGGTGGCCGGAACCAGCCTTGCCAACGCGCAATATGCCACCGAAGAACTGGAAGAAACCGCCAAGCTGTTTCTGATGCTGCAAAATCAAGCGCTGCGGTTGCTGACGCCCGAACAGATCGCCGATCTGCGCCACCGCTTTAACCTATCCTGACACAGCCGGAGAATGACTATGACGCACGAAAAGGTTGGATTTGTTGGCCTTGGCCTGATGGGGCAAGGCATGGCGAAGAACATCGTTGAAAAGGGCTATCCACTGACCGTTGTGGCGCATCGCAAGCGCGCGGCGGTCGATGATCTGGTATCGCGCGGCGCGGTTGAGGCGGCATCACTGGAAGAGCTTGCGCGCGGGTGCAGCGTGATCTTTCTGTGCCTGACCGGCTCGCCCGAGGTTGCGGCGGCGGTGGCGGCGCTGAAACCCGGTCTGGCGCGCGGTGCGGTGGTGGTGGATTGCTCCACCTCGGACCCGACCGTCAGCCTGCGTCTGGCGGCGGAACTGGCCGAGATCGGGGTCGATTTTGTCGATGCGCCGCTGTCGCGCACCCCGAAAGAGGCTTGGGCCGGCACGCTGGATTGCATGGTGGGTGCCACTGATGCCGCCTTTGCGCGGGTGCAGCCGATCATTGCCACATGGGCCGCCAAGATCGTGCATATCGGTGCGGTGGGCGACGGCCACAAGATGAAGCTTCTGAACAACTTCCTGTCGCTGGGCTATGCCGCGCTTTACTCCGAGGCGCTGGCGCTGTCGCGCAAGGTCGGTATTCCGGTGGCCGAATTTGACAAGGTTATTCGCGGCGGCCGGATGGATTGCGGCTTTTATCAAACCTTCATGGGCTATGCGCTGGAGGGCAACCGCGAGGCGCACAAGTTCACTTTGGGGAATGCCTACAAGGACATGCGCTATGTGGAATCAATGGCGAATGCGTCCACGGTCGCCACGCCGCTTGCCAGCGCCGTGAAGAATTCCTTCGCGCTGGCAATGGCGACGGGGGGCGACGGGCCGGAAGATTATGTGCCGCACCTGTCGGATTTCATCGCCAAAGCCAACGGGCTTTGACCCCAAAGCCGCGCCCGTGATCAAGACGGGCGCGGCCTATGTCACCTTGCCACGCGCCACCACCGGCCAGATTGCGGCGGGCTTTCCACCCTCCAGCACATGCACCGCGTCGAACAGGTTGCTGACAACGCAGGCATGGTTCGGCACGACACGCAGCCGATCCCCAACGGCAAGGCCGATCGGCCCCGTGCTGATCAGCCGCCCGTGTTCTTCCGACAACTGGTCAATCACAATGTCAGGCCGCCCCAGCACATGCCCGTAACCCGTCAATCCCAGCAGATCCGAGGTCAGGGCCTTGCTTCCGGCGTCGATGATGGCGCGGTTGGAGCTTGGCACCGAGACCACCGTGGCCAGCACGGTCAGCGCACAATCGTCCCAGCCACAGACGCCCCGCGCCACCAGCGAGCGGTCGTTATAGGCATAGGTGCCGGGCCGGTATTCGGTTGCCACCGGTGCATCACCCGCCTGCATCATCGAGGGCGTGCCGCCCGAAGAGATCACCTCTACTGCCAGCCCATTCGCCATGATCAGAGCCTTGGCCTGCGTCATGAAGGCCTGCACCTGAGCGGCCCCGTTCGCGGGCGGATAGGTCATCAGCCCGGCAAAGTGCAATCCCGCCGCATTGGCGATCCGGCGGGCCAGCGCGGCGGCGTCCTGCGGCGTCGCCACCCCGCAGCGGTCCGCGCCGGTGTTACATTCCACCAGCACACGCAGCGGTGTCGGCGCATCCTCAAAAGCCGCCGCAAGGCCGTCAATCACCACGGCATTATCGGCCACCACCGTCAGCCGCACCTTGCCCGCCAGATCGCGCAGATGCGCCAGCTTTTCCGCACCAACGATGTTATAGGTGATCAGCACATCGTTCAGCCGGTCATCTACCGCCACCATCGACTCGGCTTCCGAGATTTTCTGGCAGGTGATGCCCACCGCCCCCGCCTTCAGCTGCATCAGGGCGACCTGCGGCAGTTTGTGGGTTTTGATATGCGGGCGCACCGCCATGCCGATCTGGTTCGCATAGGTCTGAAATCGCGCGATATTGCGCTTTACCACATCCAGATCCACCAGCACGGCGGGGGTGGCGATGCTTTGCGTCTGTTCCGGTGTCTGGGTCATCAGGGCGCTCCATTGATCTGCAAGATTTTTGCCATGCAGGCGCTTGGCGGTCAATCAAACCCCTGCCAGCCATGTCTGCCTTGCATGGCGTCATTCACGATGCGCCGTCACGCAGGGTTGATTATGCCGCCATTCCGGCAGATCGTCCGTGACAATGCAGGCCAGCCTTTGCATCATGCGCCTGTCCCGCCGCGCCCTATACGCAACCGATGAAAGGAGGCGGAAAAGATGGAAAGCCGTTGGCTTGAAGACTTTCTCAGCCTTGTCGATACACGCAATTTCTCGCGCTCGGCCCAGGCGCGCTATACCACGCAGCCTGCCTTCAGCCGCCGGATCAAAAGTCTGGAAGAATGGGTCGGCGCACAGCTTTTCAACCGGTCGACCCAGCCGATTACCCTGACACTTTCGGGGGAACGTTTCCGCCCTGTGGCTGAAGATGTGCTGCGGCGCTTGTATCAGGGGCGGGAAGAAGCGCGCCGGATTGGTGATGTGTCAGCCAATACCATCCGTTTTGCGGCCACGCACAGCCTGTCCCTGAATTTCTTTCCCAGTTGGCTGCGGTCGCTGGAGCTTCGCAGCCACACTTTCAACACCCGGCTGGATACCAGCCAGTTTCACGATTGCATTCACCTGCTGCAACGCGGCGATTGCCATTTCCTGATCAGCTACACCCACCCCGATATTCAAATGCACCTGCCCTACGAGCATTTCGTCTCAAAGCTGTTGATGCGTGACGAACTGGTGCCGGTGACGCTGCCCGACAGTGCGGGCCAGCCGGTGGACCGTTTGCCCGGCACCGAGGATGATCCGGTGCATTATCTGGCCTATAGCGAAACTTCGGCGATCGGGCGGGTGGTGGATCAGATGATCACCGCAGCACCGGAGCCGCTGCATCTGCGGCGGGTTTTTGTATCGCATATGGCGGCGGTGCTGAAGGCAATGAGTTCGGAAGGCCGTGGCACGGCGTGGTTGCCGGCAAGCCATCTGACCAAAGAGTTTGCCGAAGGCACGCTGGTGCCAGCGGGCGAAGAGCGTTGGAATATCCCGGTCGAGGTGCGGCTGATCCGGTCGCGCGATCCTCTGCCTGATGTTTCGGAAGAACTGTGGTCTTTGATCCCTTCTGAGGAAGATACCGACTGGGGCTGATGCAGCGCGCGCATCGTGGCAGGCGCAAGCTGCATTGGCGGTGGCAAACGGCCTTGGCTAAAATTGCCAAGGCCGTGCCGCCTGCGCGGGCCTTGCCCTTGAACGGAGCCTGCCATGACCTTGCTTGCCACGCTGGAAACCCCCTGTCTTATCCTTGACCGTTCGCGGCTGAACCAGAATGCGGCACGCATGACCCGTCGCTTTGCCAACAGTGGCGTGCAGCTGCGCCCGCATATGAAAACCGCGAAGTCTATCGATGTGGCGCGGATCGCACTGGCCGGCAACTTTGGCGGCGTTACCGTTTCAACGCTGAAAGAGGCGGAATATTTCGCGGATCACGGCATTGATGACATCACCTATGCCGTTAGCGTCGTGCCGGAAAAGATGCCCCGCATCACCGCATTGATCAAACGCGGCGTCAAGCTGGGGCTGATCACCGATCAGGTTGCCGTAGCACATGACCTGAGCCGACGCGCACAGGCGGAAGGTGTTACGCTGGATGTGCTGATCGAGTTGGATTCCGGCGAGCGCCGCGCAGGGTTGCTGGCGGGGGATGCTGCCGTGGTGGAGTTGGGACGGGCGCTGCATGATCTGCCAGGGCTGCGGCTGGCCGGAGTGCTGACCCACGCCGGCAATTCCTACCAATGCCGCACGCTGGCCGATATTCAGCACGTCGCCGAGACTGAACGGCTGGCTGCCGTCACCGCAGCCACGCAATTGCGGGCGGCGGGCCTGCCCTGCCCTGTGGTCAGTGTCGGGTCCACCCCCACCGCGACGCATGGCCTTTCATTGGAGGGCCTGACCGAAATGCGCTGCGGCGTCTATATGTTCGGCGATGTGTTCCAAGCCGAAATCGGTTCGCATCGGCTTGAGGATATTGCGGTTTCGGTGCTGGCAACCGTGATCGGCCACCGCCCTGACATGAACAGCGCGCTGATAGATGCGGGCGGGTTGGCGCTGTCGAAAGACCGGAGCACCGGCGCGGCGGGTCTGGCGGAGGACATCGGCTTTGGCATGATCCTGTCCGAAGATGGCAGCCGCCGCATCGGTTCGGTGCGGGTGGGGCATGTCTATCAGGAACATGGCATGCTGACGGCGGAAGGCCCGTTCCCGTTTGACGAATTGCCGATCGGCGCGCGGGTGCGGGTATTGCCGAACCATGTCTGCATGACCGCTGCCATGTATGATGGCTACCGCGTCGTGGATTCCGGCGCGGGTCCGGTGGTTGACCTGTGGTCGCGCATCAACGGTTGGTAAAGCAAAACTGCCGGAGTTTCCTCCGGCAGTTCTTTGATTTCAGGCAGGCACCGCTAAAGGCGGGCGCCTGTCTCTGCATCAAACAGGTGAATCTTGTTGGCGGGAAAATCCAGCCTGATGGTCTGGCCGGGCCGGAAATCATGCCGCTCGGTAAAGATGGCACAGAACGGCGCGCCGGCCAGTTTTGTATAGACCTGAATATTCGCCCCCGTGGGTTCCACAACCTCGACCTGAACCGCAACACCCGCGTCACCTTGGGCCAGCGCGCAATGTTCGGGGCGTGCGCCAAACACGACCTTCTGTCCCGGTTTTCCCGACGCCATTGCAGGCACAAATAGCCGCGCGCCATCAGGAAGCTCGACAAAAGCCCGCCCCGCCTCGGCCCCCAGCACACCGCGAATGACGTTCATCGACGGCGAGCCGATGAAATCTGCCACGAACAGATTGGCGGGGGTGTCATAGAGTTCCAGCGGCGTGCCGATCTGCTCGATCCGGCCTGCGTTCATCACCACGATGCGGTCGGCCATTGTCATGGCTTCGATCTGGTCATGTGTGACATAGACCGAGGTGGTTTTCAGCCGTTGGTGCAGAGCCTTGATCTCGGTCCGCATGACCACGCGCAACTTGGCGTCAAGGTTGGACAGAGGCTCGTCAAACAGGAACACTTCGGCGTCACGGACCAAGGCGCGACCCATCGCAACACGCTGGCGCTGCCCGCCGGACAGCTGCCGCGGTGAGCGGTCGAGGAACTTGGTCAGGTTCAGAATCTCGGCCGCTTCGCGCACCTTGCGGTCGATGATCTCTTTGGCCTGCCGCCGCAGCCGGAGGCTGAAGCTCATGTTTTCATAGACCGACATATGCGGGTAAAGCGCATAGTTCTGAAACACCATCGCAATGTCGCGCGATTTGGGTGGCACATCGTTGATGACCCGCTCGCCGATCAGGATATCGCCGGACGAGACGGTTTCAAGGCCGGCAATCATGCGTAGCAGCGTAGACTTGCCGCACCCCGATGGCCCGACCAACACCACAAATTCCTGATCGCGGATTTCAAGGTCAATGCCATGCAGGATCGGCATGGCGCCGTATCTTTTCTTGACCCCGCGGATGGTGACTGAGGACATCGTTCAATTCCTATCGGTAAGTCTGGTCATTTGACGGCCCCCAGCGCCATGCCCCGGATCAGGTAGCGCTGGAGCCAGGAGAACAGGATCGCAACCGGCACGGTGGCCAACACCGTTCCCGCCATCACATGGTGCCATTCCACCTGATAGCGCCCGGCAACCTGCGAATAGATCTGCACGGGAAGGGTAAAGTCTTCGGACGACCGCATCATCGTCAGCGCCAGTACGAATTCGTTCCAGCTGTTGATGAAGGTAAAGATCGCGGTGACCACGATGGCCGGAACGGCAAGCGGAAGGAAAATACGGATCAGGCTGGTCAGGTGGCTTGCGCCATCCATCCATGCGGCTTCCTCCAGATCCCGCGGGATCGAGTTGAAGTAGCTTTGCAGCATCCAGATCGTGAAGGCCATGTTGAAGGCGGCATAGGTGATGACCAGTGAATTCAGGTCGTTGACCAGCCCCAGCGTCATCATCAGACGGAACAGCCCCAGCACCAGAACGATGGGTGACATCATCTGCGTCATCAACAGGAAATTCTTGTAAAGTCCCTTGCCTGCAAACCGATAGCGCGACATCGCATAGGCCGCCGGAATTGACAGGATCAGCGCCGCAGAAGTGGCTGTGATGCTGACGTAAAGGCTGTTCAGCAAGGCCCCGCCAAAGTTGGTTTTTACCCACATCTCGGCAAAGTTTTCCCAGCGGAATTCGCTGAAGCCCCATGTCGGCGGATAGACGAACAACTCGTCCCGTGGGCGCACTGCAGTGACGAACATCACCGCGAAGGGGAACAGGATGACCACCACCAGCGGCGCCAGAATGATCCAGTAAAGAATGCTGCGCTTTGCCTTACTCATCATGGCCCTTCACCTCATCTTCCGGGGCCGCATCCGCTTCGTTGCGGCTTAGCAGCACGACGTAAAGCAGCGTGAACACCAGCAGCACGCCAAACATGATCAGAGATATTGCCGAAGCCTTGCCCAGTTGGCCAAAGCGGAAAGCCAGCTTGTAAAGATAGGTCACCAGAATGTCGGTGCCATTGGCCGGACCGCCTTCGGTCATCACCCAGATGATCGGCAGCGAGTTGAAGACATAGATCACGTTCAGCACGATTGCGATGTTGATGAACGGCTTCATCAGCGGCAGCGTGATATAGCGGAACTGGTGCCAGCCGGTCGCGCCGTCAACCACGGCGGCCTCGTAAGCGTCTTGTGGCATTGACGACAGGCCGCCCAGCAGAATGGTGGTGGTGAACGGGATCGACACCAGAATGCCGACAAGGATTTCCACGGTGAAGGCTGTCGAAGCCTCGGCCAGCCACTCGATCGGCTCGTTGATGACTCCCATCTGCATCAGGGTGGCGTTCAACAGCCCCGAGCGCCCGTTCAGCGCCCAGCGCCAGACCACCGCCGTCATGGTCAGGGAAATCGACCACGGCAGCATCACCAGCACGCGCGCCAGACCGCGACCGTAAAAATCATCGTTCAGGATCATCGCAACCGGCATCGAGATCAGCAGCGTGCCGGCCACAACTGCGCCGGTCCAGATACCCGTGCGCCACAGGGATGCGTAAAACAGCGGATCGCCAAAAACTTCGGCAAAGTTTTCCCAGCCGACAAAACCTTGCAACTTGCCGAACCGGCTGACCTCTTGCATCGAGGTCCATGCCAGATCAAGGATCGGATACCCGATGATGCCGGTGGCCAACAGCAGACTGGGCAATACCATCAGCATAGGTATGGATATGTGCGCTTTTTTTGCCATCGTCTCCAAGGTCCAAGCTGTCGCCACAGGTAGCAGGCACAGAGCGGACAAGCCGCTCTGCGCCATGTCAGAGGTTAAAGACCGCGGATTTTATTCACTTCGGCAGCGGCAGCCGCCAGCCCTTCTTCCGGGGTGACTTCGCCCAGATAGATTTGCTGCATGGTCCGCACGGTAACGTCAGCGATTTCTTCCCAATTGGCGATCACAGGAGCGAACTTGGCATAAGGCAGGCCAGCCGCAAATCCCGCAACGTCCGGATCTTCGTTGAAGTAGGGCAGTGCCGCTACGTTTTTGGTCACCGGCAGGAAGCCTTCGCCCACATCGAACTTTTCACGGTTCGCATCGCCATAGGCAAATTCGATGAACTTCCACGCCGCTTCCTTGGCATCGGAATCCGCGAACATCATCAGCGTGTCGGTCACGCCATAAGTCGCCTTTGCACCGGCTTCCGGGAAGGGAAGGATCTGGTAGCGCAGGTTCGGAGCCTCTTCCTTGATCTGGGGAACCAGCATCGGGAAGGTGAAGATGGTGCCAACCTTGCCCTGTTTGAACAGGTTGAACACATCTTCGCGGTTATAGTTGGTCGGCGAAGGCTGGGTCAGACCCTCGTCAATCATGGTCTTGTAAAGCGTCGCCGACTCGATGGCCGCCGGGCTGTTCAGACCCGAGGTGCCGTCCGCATTCAGGATGTCGCCGCCATGAGTCCAGAGCGAGTAGTAGAAATAGGCGTCCGTCTCGATTTCCTTGCCTTGCAGGCCGAAAGCGAAGGTGTCGGGCAGCGCGGCAATTTTCTTCGAGGCCTCATAAAGCTCGTCCCACGTTGTCGGGGGCGCTGCGCCGGCGGCATCGTAAAGATCCATGTTGACCATCATCGCCCGCGCCGAGGCGGCCACCGGCAGACCCATGATCTTGCCGTCAATGATGCCGGGATTCATGAAGGTGTCGATGAACGTGCCTTTGAATTCCGGCGTCAGATAACTGTCGATCGGCTCGGCAACGCCCTGATCTGCGAAATCCAGCAGCCAACGTGTGCCGATGATCGAGATGTCCGGCGCGGTGCCGCCCGCAACGTCCGTCGTCAGGCGCTGCAAAAGCGTATCCCACGGCACCACCTGGATGTTGATCTTGATGTCGGGGTTTGCCGCCTCGAACGCCGACGCCACTTCCTGAAAATAGGGGCCGGTCTTCGAGCTGTATTCGGCAACGGTGAAGTCGACGACAGTCTGCGCGAGGGCTGCGGGGGCGAGGCCAAACATGCCAAAGCCCAGCGCCATTATCGCGGAGGATGTCCGAAACGCGTAGGTCATAAGGGTAGCTCCTGTTGTATCAATGTTACGCAAGGTAGGTCATGGTTGGCTTCGTGCGGCCAACTTCGGTGCAGCCATACTGTGTTGCGCGCCCTCAGATTTGAAATTGAATAAACGCATCATGGTATGTGGCGGCTGCATAGCCCTGCAGTCTTTGGATATGTGGAACAGCAAGGGTCGGGCGCAGAATCGAAAGGGCGCCCGGTCTGCTGTCCGGGCGCCCGTGGCGTGGCTGCAAGATAACCGTAGGGTGCCGGTCAGACCCGCGCCTCGCGCCATGAGTATTCCGGTTCATAGCCCAGCACGCGGCGGGCTTTTTCGATGCTCAGCAAGGTCTGGGTGCCGCTGACCGCGCCGCGCATTGGCACATTGGGAAATACCTCGGCCATCAGATCGGCGCTGGGACGGGTCATGACGCTGTCAGCATTGGCGATGATGAAGTGATCCGCGCCGACCAGATCGACATGCAGCGCGCGGCGCACCGCCTGCGCGCAATCGCGCGCATCGATATAGCCCCACAGGTTCCATTCGCGGAAATGCGGCGTATCTTGCCAGCTTGCAAAGCGGGCATAGTCGCGCGGCTCCATCACGTTGGAAAGCCGCAAGCCGATAAAGCTGGTGCCGGGGTTCCAGCGTGCCATCTGCCGCGCCATTTCCTCGCCCAGATCTTTCGACAGCGAATAGCCGCTTTCGGGCCGCATCGGGTGATCTTCATCCACCGGCGCATAGGCGGGCGGGTTTTCCGGGCTGAACGGCAGGCCCAGCGTGGTTTCCGACGAGGCCCAGACAATGCGACGCACCCCTGCCCGCAGCGCCGCGTCAAAGACGTTGTAGGTTGAAACGATATTGGTGCGGAAGGTGACTTCCTCGGGCTGCAGATCGGGCGCGGGGATGGCGGCGAAATGCACCACGGCATCCGGCGTGCGGAATTTGCGGAAGGGATGATCTTTGCCACCGCTCCACTGCATCGCGTCCATCACCTGCGCGAAATCGGTCAGATCGACCTTCAGCATCGGGCAGACCGGATCGGAGGATGGCTGCATGTCGATGTTCAGCACGTTGTAGCCGCGCTCGACAAGATGTCGGCACACCGCCCGCCCGGCCTTGCCGCTGCCTCCGGTGACAAGGATGTTTTTCATGGCGCAATCTCTTTCATGGCACTGACTTTGTGTCGTGTCTGAAAGCTATCCCAAAGTGGCAGGCAGAGGCGAATACGTTTCCTGAATGTTGCCATGCCAGCACGGCATTGGCCCGCCCGTCCGCACGGGCCTATCCAAGGGCAGAATAAGGGCGGCAAGGGGCTGTGATGCGGCGCGGCATGTATGTTTATGCATGGGATCTGTGGCAGGAAGGCACCGCAGCGGTGGCCGGTCGGCTGCGCGATGCCGGACTGAACGCCCTGTCGCTGGCAACGGCCTATCACGCCGGCAAGTTCCTGCGCCCGCATGGCCCTGATGGCAAGGTGTGGTTCCCCGAGGATGGCACGGTGTATTTTCGCCCCGATGCGGCCCGCTATGGCTGTTTGCAGCCGCAGGCGGCCAGCATGGTGGCCGAATATGACGCCCTGCCCGCGTTGGCCCGCACGGCGGACGATTTTCATGTGACCGGCTGGACGGTAGGGCTGCACAACTCGCGGCTTGGGGCGCTGCATCCCGACCTGTGCTGCCAGACCCCGTTCGGTGATCCGCTGATCAACGCGCTTTGCCCGTCGCAGCCCGAGGTGCGGCGCTATCTGACGGCGCTGTGCCTTGATACCGCAGCGCAGCCCGGTATCGGTGAAATTGCCATCGAGACGCCGGGGTTTCAGGCCTATCGCCACGGCCACCACCATGAATTTGAGCTGATCGCGCTGACGGAGGCGGTGGAAACCCTGCTTGGCACCTGCTTTTGCCCCGCCTGTCTGGCGCGTGCCAAGGCGGTGGGTTTGCATGCCGAGGCATTGGCACGACAGGCGCGGCGTGATCTGGAGGCGTTCTTTGCCGATGGCGCAGCGCCCGTGCTGAACCCGCAGGCCGATCCCGACTGGGCGGCGTTACAGGCGTGTCGCGCCGATACTGTCACCTCGCTTGTGGCAGAAGTGCGGGCGGCGCTGGATGGCGCGGTCAGCCTTGCCGTGATTCCGTCGGTGCAGACGCCCAACAGCCTGTGCTGGCGTGAAGGCAGTGACCTTGCTGCCTTGGCAAAGGTGGCAGATCGGCTGGAGGTGCCAGCCTATCAGACCGGACCGGCTGCGATTGCTGCGGATATGGATCAGGTGCGCGCGGCGGCTGGGGACGCTGCCGCCATCGGCTTTATCCTGCGCCCGACATGGCCGCATGTAACGGGGCCGGATGATCTTGCCGCCTGCGTGACTTCGGCGCGCGCTGCCGGTGCCTCACAGCTTTCCTTCTACAATTACGGCCATATGCGGTTGCAGTCGCTTGACTGGATCGCCGCCGCCCTTTGAAGCCAGCCGGAGACACCATGACCAGACATGCCAAAACCACCGCCCTTGTCACCGGAGCCGCCCACGGTATTGGCCGCGCCATTGCCCTGCATCTGGCGCGCGAAGGCGCTGCGGTGGCAGTGATTGATCTGGACGCCGCAGGGGCAGCCGCGACAGCGGCGCTGCTGACTGCAGAAGGCCACCGCG
This sequence comes from Rhodobacterales bacterium RIFCSPHIGHO2_02_FULL_62_130, assembly GCA_001828855.1. Classification (GTDB taxonomy): domain Bacteria; phylum Pseudomonadota; class Alphaproteobacteria; order Rhodobacterales; family Rhodobacteraceae; genus Cypionkella. The sequence goes on from MHZT01000036.1 coordinate 153,805, forward strand.
CCTTTGCCACCAGCGCCGATATTACCGACATGACAGGGTTGGCAATGGCGGTTGATGCCTGCGAGGCCGCTCTTGGGCCGATCACCTTGCTGGTCAACAATGCCGCTTTTACCGATGCGGGCAATCTGGGTGGCATCGGGCTGGAGGCTTGGCACCATGAGGTCGATGTCAACCTGAACGGCAGCTATCATTGCCTGCGCGTGCTGCTGCCGCGGATGCAGGCACGCGGGGCGGGTGTGGTGGTCAATATCGCCTCGGTCAACGGGCTGCGCTATTTCGGCAATCCGGCCTATAGCGCGGCGAAAGCGGGGCTGATCAACCTGACGCAATCGGTTGCCTCGGAATATGGCCGCTATGGCATCCGCTGCAATGCGGTGCTGCCCGGTTCGGTGCGGACGGAAAATGCCTCGTGGCAGATCCGCCAGCAGAAAGACCCGGCGGTGTTTGAGAAACTGGCGCGCTGGTATCCGCTGGGCCGCGTGGCCGAACCCGATGACGTTGCCAAGGCAGTGTCGTTTCTGGCCTCGGACGATGCCAGCTATATCACCGGTGTCGCGTTGCCCGTCGATGGCGGTCTGCTGGCGGGCATGAATGTGATGATCGGCGAATTCATTCTGGAATCCTGACAGGCAGGCAAGGAGACACTTATGCTGATCATCTCGGAATCGCTGGCACAGGAGCTTGTCAGCATCGAAGACGCGATAGAGGCGGTCGCTGCGACCTTTATCGCCATGGCGCAGGGCAAGGCGCGCAATTACCCTGTGGTGCGCGAGGTCGTGGGCCATGCCGATGCCGTCTATGGCGTGAAGGCGGGTGCCGATACTTCTGCGCCGTTTCTGGGGTTGAAGGCGGGGGGATACTGGCCGCATAACCTGCCGCGCGGGCTGACCAACCATCAATCCTCGACCCTGATGTTCGATCCCGAAACCGGACGGGCCTCGGGGCTGGTAAGTGCGAATTACCTGACCGGTGTGCGGACGGGGGCGGCTTCGGCGCTGGCGACGCGGGCGCTGTCGCGGGCGGATGCGACAGTGTTGGGGATCATCGGCACCGGCGGGCAATCGGTGCATCAACTGCGCGCCACCGCCAAAGTGCGCGGGCTGACACGGGTGCATGCCTGGGACCCGATGCCGGAAAACGTGGCGCGCTTTGCGGCGGCGGTGACGGCGCTGGGGTTGGACTATGTGGCCGAAACCAGCCCGCAAGCGGTGGCCGAGGCGGCAGAGATCATCATCACCGTGACGCCTTCGCAAAAGCCGATCCTGCTAAAAGACTGGATCAGACCCGGCACCCATATCAGCGCGATGGGCGCAGATACCAAAGGCAAGCAAGAGCTTGATCCGGCCTTGGTCGCCGCCGCGCGGCTGTTCGTGGACGAAGCAGCACAGGCGATCAGCATCGGCGAATGCCAGCATGCCTATGCCCAAGGAATGATTGGCGCGGCCGACCTGACTGCCTTGGGGGAGGTGTTGGGCGGTCGCGCCGAGGGGCGGCGGTCAGGGACCGAAATCACCCTGTTCGACGGCACCGGCGTTGCGCTGCAAGATCTGGTGGTGGCCGATCTGGCGATGCGCCGTGCGATGGAAACCGGTCGCGGCGTGGTGGTGGATTACTGAAACGCCCGTGAATGGCAAAAGGGGGGCCGGATGATCCGGCCCCCCCTTTTCATGCGCTGTCATCAAGGTATCATCCGCGCGGCCATTCCGTGTGAAGGTCAATCGGGAACACCGGACGGGGCAGGTTCTTGAAATCAAAGCGGGTCAGCACCGGTGAGGTCAGACCGGGGGCATCCACCTCGATCACCTGCGCGGGCGGGAAGAATTCATCGAAACCGGCCCGGAAATGCCCGCGCGACTTGACGACCACGGCGCGGGCGGCGGCAATATCCAGCCCCATCATCTCCAGAAAGATCGGGTCGGCGCATTGGGTGCGGATGGATATCACCACCACCTGAATGCCGCCCAGATCCAGCAGAGCAGAGGCCCCCAGATTCATCCGCCGTCCGGCATAAAAGCCGCGCCGCCCGACGCAATCGCCATCGCGCAGGGTGACGACGCGGGCATCGGCCTCGAAGCATTGCGAGAATTCGTCCGGCGGCACCCTGTTGAACACCGCCCGAAACCGCGCGCCCTGCCCCAGCCGATGCGCCTCTGCGGCAAGAGCAGGATCGTTGATCACCCCCGCGATTACCCCGCTAACCACACGGGCGTGCAAAGCCTGCAAGATCCACATCGTATTGCCATTGCCGCCCCCGCCGGGGTTGTCGGCAACATCGGCCAGAATGACGGGGGGCAAGGCCGGATTGGCGACAACCTGCGCGACCTGTTCCACCGCATCTTCCAGCGCTGTCAGGCGCGGCACAAAGCGCAGATGCTCGCCCCAAGCCATGCGGGCGATTTTATCGGCCACCGCCTGCGCGCTGCCATTTGCGGCACGCGCCGTCACGATGATCGCCATGCCGTTCTTGGGTGTATCGCTATAGGCAAAGCCGCCAAGGATTGACACATTGGCAATATCGCCCACGACAAGTGACTGGCCGTAATTCATGATGTCGGCATAGGGACCGGCCTCGGTCAGCAGGGTGACGGTGGGCGGCACCAGTGGCAGACGGATAAAGGCGACATCGGGTTTCATTCCGGCCCAAAGCTCGTGCAGGATCAGTGCGGCATCGCGGCCACGGTCCAGCATATCGACATGCGGGTTGGTCTGGTAAGCGATCACCGCATCGGCCAGCCGCACCATGCGGTCCGACACATTGCCATGCAGATCAAGTGTGGCCACCACCGGCACGGCAGGCCCGACAATATCGCGCACCGCCTGAAAGATCTCGCCATCGGGGTCGGCGTTCTGCGTGGTGATCATCGCGCCGTGGTTCGAGATATAGACCGCATCCAGCGGCCCTGCGGCGTGCAACCGGCTGCGGATTTCCTGCATCGCGGTTTCAAAGAAGGCATGATCCAGCGGCCCGCCCGCCTCGACCAGACCGACAAGGATCGGCACCGGCTGCCATTCGCCGCGCTGATCCATCTCGGCGGCAAAACCCCTGATCTCGGTTGGCAGTTTCGGGTCGGCGCTGTGCAGGTCTTCGAGAATTTCCTCGCCTGCCAGATAGACCCGTTTGAGGTAATCTTCTTCGGTGATGACCGGAGCAAAACGGTTGCTTTCCAGCATCAGACCCAAAATCGCCACCCGATGAGTTTTTGCTGCCGACATCTGCCCCGCCCCTTTTACTGCTTTGCCCAAGATAGTCCGCAGCTGCGATGCACCGCCAATGCAAGGAAGGTCTAGCCTGATGCGCCTTCGGCATGGTTACGGCGGCGGGGGCGTGACATGCGTTTACGGCATGGGATCATTGGATTTCTGTATTCGTCTCCGCCGTGGCAAGGTGAAATACTGCGGCGGAAAATCCGGCCCGTTGCCGGAGCAAGCGAGGATGCGATGACCCACGGTATCAGGCCCTACTGGCAGAATTTCATCGGTGGGGCATGGGTGGATGGCGGCGATGGCACGCGCATCACCGTGACCGATCCCGCCACCGGCCAGCCGATTGCCGAAGTGGCGCGCGGCACGCCCGCCGATATTGATCGTGCGGTGGCCGCTGCGCGCGCCTGTTTCAACAGCCGGGTGCTGCGTGATCTGCGTCCGCACAAGCGCGGCGATCTGATGCTGGCGGTGGCTCGGGAACTGGACGCCTGTGTTGAGGAAATTGCGCTGCTGGAATGCCATGACAACGGCAAGACGCTGGCGGCAGGGCGGGCCGAGGTGGCGCTGACCCAACGCTATCTGACCTATTATGCGGGCTTGGCTGACAAGCTGGAGGGGCGGCAGATTCCGCTGGGCGATGGCTATATCGATTACACGCTGCACGAACCTTACGGTGTGTCGGCGCAGATCGTGCCGTGGAACGGTCCGTTGCCGGTGGGCGCGCGCTCTATCGCTTGCGCCATTATCACCGGCAATACCGTGGTGCTGAAATCACCCGAGGATTCACCGTTAAGCCTGTTCGTGCTGGCCGAGGCATGCCAGCGCGCCGGGCTGCCTGCGGGGGCGGTGAACATTGTTTGCGGTTATGGCCATGACGCGGGGGCTGCACTGGCGGCGCATCGGGACATTGACCAGATCGTGTTTACCGGATCGGTCGCCACCGGCCAATCGGTGCTGCGCGCGGCGGTGGATCGGGTGGTGCCTTGTGTGATGGAACTGGGCGGCAAATCCGGCGCGATTGTCTATGCAGATGCCGATCTGGACCGCACCGCCGCCAGCGCCGTGCGCGGGATTTTCAACCATGCAGGGCAGATTTGCTCGGCCGGATCGCGGCTGATCGTGCATCGGTCGATCCATGATGATCTGATGGCGCGGGTGCAGGCATTGGCCGCAAAGCGCAGCGTCGGCCCCGGTGTTGACGGTTACGATATGGGACCGCTGATCAACGCCCGGCAGTTGGAGCGGGTCGAGGCGCTATGCCGCGCGGGCGTAGCCGAAGGGGCAACGCTGCTCATGGGCGGGGCGCGTGTGGCGGGCTTGGCCGGTCATTTCATGGCGCCGACGATCTTTACCGGTGTGCGACCGGATATGCGGATCGCGCAGGAGGAATTCTTTGGACCGGTGTTGGTGGTGTTGCCGTTTGACACGCCGGAAGAGGCCATCGCCATCGCCAACGGCACCGACTACGGCCTTGCCGCCGGAGTTTACACGCGGGATCTGAAGCTGGCGCATTGGACGGCAGATCGGCTGGTGGCGGGACAGATCTATGTCAACGAATGGTGGGCGGGCGGCATTGAAACCCCGTTCGGCGGCATGAAACGGTCTGGCTATGGTCGCGAAAAGGGGCAAGAGGCGCTGCTGGGCTATGTGCAGACCAAGAATGTGGCGATCAGGTTGTGATGGAGCCGGCTGTAATGGGGAAGGTTGGCTGCGATGTATGATCTGCTGTTGAAGGGTGGTCGGGTGATCGATCCGGCGCAGGGGCTGGACGGCGTGCTGGACGTGGCGTTTCAGGATGGCCTAGTGGCGGCGATCGGGACCGATCTTGGCGGCGCGGCGCGGCAGGTTCGCAATGTGGCGGGGCGCATCGTGACGCCGGGCCTGATCGACATGCATGCCCATGTGTATTGGGGCGCGACCTCGTTGGGGGTGGATGCGGAAACCATTGCCAAGCGCAGCGGCACCACGACGTTTGTCGATGCGGGCAGCGCCGGTGCAGGCAACTTTGCTGGCCTGCGAAAATTTATCGTTGAACCGGCAGCGCCGCGGATTCTGGCCTATCTGAACATCTCTTTCCCCGGTATTTTTGGTTTCTCCAAGAACGTGATGGTGGGTGAATGCGAGGATTTGCGGCTGCTGGACAGTCGGGAATGTCTGGCCCTTGCCGAGAAGAACCTTGATCTGATCGTCGGCATCAAGGCGCGGGTGGGGGCGAAGGCGGGCGGCAGTTCCGGCCTTGCGCCGTTGTTGCTGGCGATCGAGGTGGCAGAAGAACTCGATCTGCCGGTGATGGCGCATATCGACTTTCCACCGCCCGGCCGCAAAGAGGTGCTGGAGGCGCTGCGCCCCGGCGATGTGCTGACGCATTGCTTCCGCCCGTTTCCGAATGCGCCTGTGACGCGCGGCAACCGCATCCGCGAGGATATTCTGGAGGCGCATCGGCGCGGTATCATCTTTGACATCGGCCACGGTTTTGGCGGTTTTGCCTTCAGATCGGCGCGGGCGATGCTGGCGGAAGGCATCATGCCGGATGTGATCTCCAGCGATGTGCATGTGCTGTGCTGCGATGGTCCCGCCTATGACGTGCTGGCGGTGATGTCGAAATTCATGGCGCTGGGGATGCCTTTGGACGAGGTGATCCGCAGCGCGACGCAAAACCCCGCCCGCGCGCTGCGACGGCCCGAACTGGGATCACTGACCCCCGGCACACCGGGCGATGCGACGATCTTGCAGCAGGTCGAGGGCCGGTTCGAGCATGTCGATGTGTCAAACGAGGTGGTGGTGGCCAACACCCGGCTGGAAAGCCGGGGAATGGTGCTACGCGGGGCGTGGTGGGCCGAAGGCGGCGAAGGGTAGCGCGGGGGATGCAGAACGCTTGCCCGATGCGCGCGCGCAATGTGCGATAGATAGGCTTGGCAGGGTCATTTGACGCGCTCCATCAACTGGGTGATGTGGTCAGGGCCGACCGGAACGATACCCGCCGGATTCAGTGCCTTGATCGAATAGTAACCCGCCTTGATATGTTGGATGTTGACGGTCTCGCGGACACCGGGCAGGCGCAGCACCCGCTCTAGATAGGCCGAGAGGCGCGGATAGTCGGCGATCTGTTTGCAGTTGGTTTTGAACAAGCCGTGATAGGCGACGTCAAAGCGGATCAGGGTCACGAACAGGCGGATGTCAGTTTCGGTAAAGCGGTTGCCAAGCAGGTAGTCGCCTGTGAGCAGCGTCTCAAGCCGGTCAAGCATGGCAAAGACGCCTGCCACGGCCTCGTCATAGGCGGCTTGGCTGCTGGCAAAACCCGCCTTGTAGACGCCGTTGTTAAGCCGGTCGTATATCTCGGCGTTCAGCGCGTCGATGGCGGGGGCCAGATCGGCGGGATAGAGGTCGGGCTTGCCAGCAACCAGACCGGTAAAAGCGGTGTTGAACATGCTTACGATATCAGCGCTTTCATTGCTGACCATCGTGTTGGTTTTCTCGTCCCAAAGGACCGGAACCGTTGCGCGCCCCGTGTAATCTTCGGCGGCACGGGTATAAAGTTCATGCATATGGGTGGCGGCGAACAAGGGATCTGCCTCGGCTCCGGGATAACCGCCAAAGGCCCAGCCCTGATCGGTCAGCACCGGATTGACCACGGTGACGGCAATCAGATCCTCCAGCCCCTTCAGCTTGCGCGCGATCAGGGTGCGCGAGGCCCAAGGACAGATCAACGCCACATAAAGGCGATAGCGACCGGCTTCGGCCTTGAAGCCGCCTGTTCCCGTCTTGCCAGCCGCGCCATCCGGGGTGATCCAGTTGCGGAAGGACGAGGTTTGCCGCACGAAACGGCCCTGTTCGTCCGAAGCCTGCACCGGCTGCCAGTTTGCCGTCCATTTGCCGTTCAACAACATTTCGCGTCTCCTTCAGGGATGTGCCGCGCCAGAGGGCTGGCGCGGCGGGTGGTCAGTCAGGCGTGTTTTGCCGAGGCGGATTTCGTCGGGACAAGGGCATAGGCTCCGTCACCCAGCAGCGCGAGAGAGGCCTGCACGATGGCCCACATCACAGGGTATTCCCAGCCGCCATTCGGGTTCGACCAGTTGAAGCCAAAGCCGCCATGACCAAAAAGCGCGGCCCCCAGCAGAACCGGCACCAGTGCCGCCGAAACGATCCGCGCCTTGACCCCAAGGATCAGCGCAAGGCCGCCAATGATCTCGGCCAGCATCGTCAGATAGCCCAGCGCGCCGGGCAGGCCGATGGATTCGAAATAGCCAGCCGTTCCGGCGGGGGTGAATATGAAAAGCTTGATCAGCCCGTGGGCAAGGAACAGGGCGCCAGTCGTCACGCGCAGCGCGAGGATGGCATAGGGGGCGGTTTTCAGGTCAAACATGATGTCTCTCTTTCTTTCCAATATCAGGCCGTGTCGGCCATCTGGCCCTTTCGGTCACGGGATGGATATGCGCCTTGTCTGATCTGGTTAAAACGGCGATTATATGGTTTATCTTTCGCCATTTTGTTCTGAATTGAGAGGCTTGATGGATCTGGTCGATGGCATACGCGTCTTTGTCGCGGCGGTAGAAACGGGGTCTTTTTCGGGCGCGGCGGCCCGACTCGGAATGTCTCCGAAACTTGCGTCGAAATATATGGCCGAGCTGGAGTCACGCCTTGGCGCACAGCTTTTGCAGCGCACGACGCGGCGGCTGGGGCTGACGGCGGCGGGCGAGCGGCTGATGGGACGTGCGCCGGACTGGCTTGATCTTCTGGAAGATATGACAGGCGATCTGCGCGAGGTTGGCCGCGGGTTGTCTGGAACCTTGCGCGTCTCTGCCCCTGTTACCTTCGGTGAGCTGTTCGTTCAGCCGATGCTGCGCCGGTTCCGCGCGCCCCATCCAGATCTGGAGATTGACCTGCGCCTGTCCGACAGCTTTGTCGATCTGGCCGCCGACGGCATCGATGTGGCCATCCGCATCGGGCGTCTGGACGATTCTGCCCTGATCGCGCGCAAACTGGGGCAATCGGGACTGCTGCTTGTGGCCTCGCCCGGCTATCTTGCCGAGCACGGCGCGCCACAAACCAGAGACGCGTTGACCCATCACCTTTGCATACGGGACACCAACATGCGCGGGGACGGGGCATGGCCCCTTACCGTCGGCGGCGAGATACAGCGGATCACCGTAGCGGGACACTATCTGGTCAATAGCGCCCGCATGGCGCGCGATCTGGCGATCAGCGGCGAGGGGATCGCGCTTTGCCCCGATTACATCGTACGGGATGATCTGGCGGCAGGTCGCCTGTCACATGTGCTGTGCGATGTCAGCGGTCCCAGACTGGACATCCATGCTGTGCATCTGAGCCAGAGGCGGCTTGCCCGCCGAAGCCGCGCATTGCTGGATTTTCTGGCCAGCGACCGGTTTGGAGGGCTGCTTGGGTCGTCGTCGGAACGATAGGCGGGTTTTCCTGATCGCAAACGGCCCTTTGCAACCGGGCATTTGAACGCGGCCAAGGGCAGCAGAAATCTGATGCCTGCCTCCTTGCGGCAAGGGGTGGGGACATTCACGCACCCGCAGCCACCGGGTGACCCTTTCTTCAGTTTGTGATGTAGCCGCCATCGACAACGATTTCGGCCCCATGCACGAAAGAGGACTCGTCAGACACAGGGTCGAGAATCGCGGTCCCGATGATGCCGTAGATCGACGAGATGTTGATGATGAAGGCTTTTCCCGGCTCTTTCATCACGAAAACATGCGCCCTCGCGGGCAAGAAGTTTGGAATGGGATTTGTCCTTTCCCATTGCGCCGCCTGTCACCAAGGCGACTTTACCCGATACACGTCCCATAGACTCCCTCCTTTAATCCTACGGTTTTGTGGAAACATATTGGGCCGGTGTGACTCTCTCCCCCTTGGCCAACGCATCAGGCCAAAGCCATTTCGCGGTCGAAGATCATGGTCTGGTAGGCCTCCTACTTCATCGCGTTGATCGAGGTGCGGGAGATGCCGATGCCTGCTATGTAGAACATCACCGCATTCTTCTTGCCGGGGATGTTAGCACCGAAGATTCAGCTTTCGACCTTGGGGAACAGGGTCATATCGATAATCGTGCGGCAAAGGCCAACCCATTCATCACTGGCGGCCTAGGTCGGTTCGATGCGGCACAGGCCTTTTGCCTCTATCATCCTGACGGTGACGGTGATCCATTCCACCTGCGTTCCGATGCTGGGCGGCAGGTTGGTGAAGGGGCCGTTCGGGCCGAGGATCATGAAGGATTCGGGAAATCCGTCTCCAGCAGCAAGATAGCCAAGCCGGCAGTCCTTTCATTTGTCGCGCGGGTGAAGCCGAACTTCTGCAGATTGCCGTTCAGCGGCCCGACTTGCGCGCCCAACACCCGGATGATCAGTTGGGCGCCAAGGCAGATGCCAAGCAACAGCACATCCGCCGCCACATCGCGCGACAGTTCTGGCAGCGCGCCACCCGATAGGGGCGATAGCCGGCAGGAGTTGGGCTGTTGGTTTCGGAAAAGGTCTGGACCCGATCATCATCAACCATATCGTGGTGGCGGATCAGAAGAAGTGTGCGGCTCATGCTTGGTCCGTTTAAGGGGAAGGCCGGTGAGGATGAACTGGCGCACCTGTTCTGCCGTGTCACAGACCGCCAGATCGCGGCGGCCCGTCAGTGCCTCGGCGCAATAGCGCGGGTTCAACAGGCGCTCGTCCGGGTCGTCGTGGATTTCCAACGTGCCATAGCCGACCCGATGGAAATAGGCGATGCGGGCGCGGATCGGCGCGCGTTTGGCGTCATCGCCCAAGGCAAGGAACATCTTCTCCAGTGCGCCGATTCTAAGCGCGGCGGCGGCCAGAACTGCGGCTGTGGGGGGGCGGAATGCGCACCGCATTGTCAAAGCGCGGGTCGATGCTGCCGTCCAGCACGGTCAGGCGCAAGGCGGCCAAATATTGCTGAAAGCCATCCTGTGACGAGGCAGGGCGCCTGTCGCGCGGGGATGGTCCTCCGCACCCAAGAAGACAGGAGCCAATCTCATATCCTGCAAGGATGCTACCGCTTTCGCCGCCTCTCTCGCCGCCACGCTGATGATCTTGATCAATGAACCGCCCCGTCTTTGCTTGCATACAAAACCCTCGGAAGATTGCCGCTCATGGAACAGCCACAAGAGAAGAATACTTCGAAGCCCTATTCACCCGAGTTCTTTGGGCGCGTGGTGCGGTTGGAGATGGCCTGATCATTGCGGCGGGATGCGGTCTAGAAGTCGAACCGTCGAACTGCGGGGGTCTAAAAGACGAGTGGATCGATGCCGCACATTCGCAGCACATCCCGCGAACAAATGCGCGCATCCCGTCTGGTTTCGAATTTTTCGCGGGTCCACGTCCAGCAACATCCCACGGTCCAGCGTCAGGTCAGCACGTTGCAGGCTCAGCCCGAGTATCAGGTTCCCTATCGAGATCCTCGGGAACAGACGTTGCTGACGTCAACGCGATGTGGTGGCCCCAGTGCAAAACCCGCAGCATGATGCAGAATCGAAGAGGCCGGATGATCCTTTCCCCGACCCATCATCACATGGATCGGGGAAAGGCAAATACGCATGGCAAGCGGATTTTGGCGTCAGGTAAGCAGCACTGGATTATGCAGCTTCGATCTGGAGCCGGCGCTTTTCTGTCGCGGCCAGATCGACCGTTTCTGCCTCAAGGTCCAATACAACACCGTAAACATCGGCGGCGTCTTCTGCCGAGCAGAAACCGTCCAGCACGTCATCCAGCACCTTTTTCGGATCACGCTCCAGCGGGCTGCCATAGCCGCCGCCGCAGGGGGAATAATAGGCCATCACATCATTGGCCTTCACCGCCAGCCCGTGAAACTTGGAGGGCATTTCGCGCACTTCTCCGCCTGCAATATTATAGATATCGCATTTGCCCAAAGCGCCAGACTTGCCGCCGAAGATCCCCCACGGCACGTTGGTGTGGCGTTCGGATTCGTGGGTGATGATGCCATCGGTCAGGATGCGCTGCGCCTTCACCACTCCGATGCCACCCCTGAACCGCCCCGCACCGGGGGCCACATCGTCGCGCAGCTCATAGCGGTCGCAGATCATCGGGATATGCATCGCCAGATCTTCCAGCGGGTTGTTGCGGGTGTTGGCCATCAGGTTGTCAATCGCATCGGGACCATCAGACCGCGGGCGGCCCCCGTAGGCGCCTTCGTTCACCTCAAGGAACACCCAGTAATTCCCGTCCGGCTTGACCCCTGCATAAGAGGCAAAGCTGATCGAGGCGGATGATCCCGCGATGATCTCGTCAGGCAGAACCGGTGCCATCGCCTTCAGGATCAGGTCGATCATGAAATTGCACTGGGTAAACCGTGCCTCCGCCGCCGCAGGGGCCTTGGGGTTGAAGATGGTGCCAAGCGGCGCGATCACCGAAATCGGCCGGAACGAGCCTTGGTTCGACGGCACGCGGGTGGGCGAGGTGGCCGTATCCAGCAGCAGCTTGCGGAAGGCGGCAAAAGCCGCCACCTTGGTCGATCCTTCAAACGGCACGTTATAGGCCGTAGGTGTTTGCGGGGCCGATCCGGTCAGGTCCACTTCGATCCGGTCATCAATGACGCGGACACAAACCTTGACCGGCAGGCGCTGGCCACGGTTGCGGCCATCATCGTCCAGCCAGCCTTCGGCGCGGTATTCGCCGTTTGGAATTGCACTGATGCGCTGCCGCAGCATGGTTTCGGAATAATCCATCAACTGGTTGCAGGCCGAAAACACCAGATCCTTGCCATAGCGGTCCAGCAGTTCCTTGAACCGCTTGACCCCCAGACGGGCCGAGGCAATCTGCGCCTCGATATCATCCACCAACTGCCGCGCGGCGCGGCTGTTGCGGCGGATGTAGTTCCACATCGTATCGTTGCGTTCGCCCTTGCGATACAGCTTGGTTCCGGCGAACAGCATGCCTTCGGCGTAAACGTCCGGCACGTCGATGATCAGGCCGGGGGTGGCGGCACCGATATCGATGTGGTGGGCGGTGTTGGCGGAATAGCCGACCAACTCGCCATCGTGGAAAATCGGGATGACGATGGCCAGATCTGGGGTATGGGACGACCCGAAATAGGGATGGTTATGCACCACCACGTCACCGTCGAACCACTGCCCGTCATCAAGGCTTTCCCTGATCCCGTTCAGATAGCCGGGAATCGAGCCGATGTGCATCGGCGTTGATTCACTTTCGCACAGCGTGTTGAAATCGCGGTCGAAAAGCCCTGCGCCAAGATCTTCGGATTCGCGGATGATCGAGGAAAAGGACATGCGGAACAGCACATGCGCCATTTCCTCGGCGATGGTTTCCATCGCGCCACGGATGACTTGCAGCGTGATCGGATCGACTTTCGTTCTGGTCATGGCATGATCCTCAAATCTTGGCGATGCGGAGGCTGCCGTAGGTCAGAACCTCGGCGCGGTAGGTGGGGGGCAAAAGCGTGGTGGAGTTGTGCTGGATCAGGATCGCAGGCCCGTCCACTGTCACGCCCGCGCCCAGTTTCGTGCGGTCATAGCGCGGGGTCTGGTGGGTTGATCCGTCATCGAACACCGTCTCGCGGGTGTAAAGCAACGAGGCCGGAACATCGGCCTGCGTGCCTTTCGGAACCGCTGGCAGTTGCAGATGCGGGGCGGCGGCGGTGGCGATAACGCGGATGTTGTAAAGTTCGACCAGCGCATCATCAAAGGCATAGCCGTAGTCGGCGGTATGGCGGGCGTGAAAGGCGGCGATCACCTCGGTCCGGTTCGCCTCGGTCAATGTGCCGCCCGGGATCGGAACCCGCAGTTCAAAGCCTTGGCCGTGATAGCGCACCTCGGCAATCACCTCAAAGCGGCGGTCGGGCGCAGGGATGGCGTCGGCATCCAGATCGACATTGCCCGCCGCAACCAGCGTTTCGATCACCGCGTTCACCTTGTCCATCTGGGCTTGGGTCGCGGTGAACAGATTGGTGATGACCGACCGGATATGTTCGTATTGCAGGTTCGTACACAGAAGCCCCATCGCCGCCGTGATCCCCGGCGCCAGCGGCACCAGCACGTCCTTGGCCGAAACCAGTTCCGCCAGCGCGACCCCGTGAAACGGACCGGCCCCGCCAAAGGGCATCAGGCTGAACTCGCGCGGGTCATAGCCACGGGCGACCGAATTGGCGCGCATGGTCAGCGCCATGTTGTTGTTCACCACCTTGATGATGCCAAGCGCGGCCTCGGTGACGGAAATCCCCATGGGATCGGCGATCTTGTCCTTGATGGCCTTGTGGGACAGCGCGGGGTCCAGCGGCAGATCACCGCCCAGAAACTTGTCGGCATCCATCCGGCCCAGCACAACCTGCGCGTCGGTCACGGTGGGTTCGGTGCCGCCGCGCCCATAGCAGGCAGGCCCAGGCTCAGATCCGGCAGAGCGCGGGCCAACGTGAAAGCCCCCCGCCGCATCCAGATAGGCAATCGAACCGCCGCCCGCCCCGATGGTTTCCAGATCGATCATCGGGGCCATCACGGCATGACCCGACACCAGCGTATCACGTGGATTCTTGATGCGGATGCGCCCGCCCGCGATGGTGGAAATATCCGCCGAGGTGCCGCCGATATCATTGGTCAGGATATTTTCAATCCCCGCCAGTCGCGCCTCGGCCAGCGCGCCGATCACACCGCCCGCAGGACCGGACAGCAGGATGCCCACGGGTTTCTTGGCACAGCCGTCGATGGTGGAAATCCCGCCATTCGACTGGATCACCCGCAGCTTGGCCGGAATCCCCGCCGCCTGCACCTTTTCCTCAAGGTTCCGCAAATACAGCGCCGATTTCGGGCCGACATAGGCGTTCATCGCCACGGTCGAGAAACGTTCGTATTCGCGGATGACATTGGCCACTTCCGAGGAAATCGACACATAGGCATCGGGAATTTCTTCCAACACAATCTCGCGCGCCCGCTTTTCGTGGGCATCGTTCAGGAAAGAAAACAGAAAGCCGACGCAGACCGACTTGATCCCGCGCTTGCGGAACAGGGCGCAGGCGGCGCGCACCTCTGCCTCATCCATCGCCACCGAAACCTCGCCCGTGGGGGGCAGGATACGCTCGGAGATCGCAATACGATTGCGGCGCTTGACCAGCGGGTTCGACTGCCACGGCACATCGAAATGCAGCGAGAAGTTGTGCGGCCGCTTGTGCCGCCCGATATGCAGGATATCGCGGAAGCCTTTGGTGGTCAGCATGCCAACCTCGGCCCCGTTATGCTCGATGGTGATATTGGTCGCCACCGTTGTGCCATGGGCGATCAGGCTGACCGCCTCTTTGGCGATCCCTGCGATGTCGCAAATCTCTTGGACCCCTCTGATCACCGCAATCGACTGATCCTTGGGAGTCGACGGCACCTTGTGGAAGAAGATGCCCTTGTCACATTCCAGGATGAGGTCGGTGTTTGTTCCACCCACATCCACACCAATCCGTGCCATCATACCCTCGCTGTTGTCTCTTTATGGATGGGGCAACCTTGATGGATGCCCCTTTTGCGCTGCGCTTCAGGCGCGGTTGCGACGGCCGATTTCGTCAAGCGTCTTGCAGATGTCATCCACAGATTCGACGTCACCGAACTTGGCATCGATATCGAAAAGGTTCCATGCAACGGCACCGGGCACGCGGTCGCCGATAGCCTCGCGGGCGGCGATGGTGTGGAAGCCGTCGGCGATGCCGTCGCAGATCGTCTGGCGCACGCAGGCACAGGCGGTAACACCGGTGACCACGATTGTGTCAACATCATTGGCGCGCAGGATACCTGCAAGCTCGGTGCCGTGGAAGGACGAGGCGCGCTTCTTCAGCAACGTGTATTCGCCCGCAATTGGCGCGATCCGGCTGTCAATTGCCCAAAGATTGGTATCCTTCAGGTCCACCACTTCGACCGGAATCTTGTGGTGCCACAGGCCCATATCGGTGAAATCGGCAGTGCGGTCGGGGATTTCATAGGCTGTTGTCACATGCACCACCGGCAGATTGTTGGCGCGGAAGTGCTTGAGCAGTTTCTGCATGCCGGGGATGATTTCATTGTCCATCTTCTCCTGATCGCAGGTGAAGGGATTGCCGGGGCGGGTCCAGGCGTTTGCCAGATCAACACTGACCAGCGCGGGGCGTTTGCCGAAGCCGACACGGCGCTGGAAACCGCGCTCTTTGTAAAGCTTCGAGGCCGTATCGAATGCCTGTTGCAGCAGGCGGTCCAGTTCTTTGGTGTCCACGTCGCTCATTTCCTAGTCCTTCATATGTTAGGGCGATGAATTCATTTGCACTGCCGGAACATCGGTATGGAATGGCCGGATTCCCCTCTATTATGGATAGTATTGCATTTATCTTTTCGGGCAGTTTTGCTATGTCGCAGGAAAGGAGGGAGGCATGACGCAAACCCCGAGTTCCCGCGATATCGAAGCCTTCAATGTGGTGGCCGTGGAGCTGAGTTTCCGCCGTGCGGCCGAACGTCTGGCGATGGATCAATCTGCCTTGTCGCGCCGCATCCGGCAGTTGGAAGAGAATCTCGGCTATCAGCTGATCCGCCGCACCACCCGCGAGGTGTCCTTGACGGCGGCGGGCGAGATTTTCCATGAACGCACCCGCCTGTTGGGGTCCGAGATCGACGCCGCCGTTCACGCCGCAAGGATTGCGGCCGAAGGCAAGCGAGGGCAGTTGCGTATCGGCTATATGTCTTTTGCGGCGATTGAATGGATGCCGCGCGTGGTGCGCGAATTCACCGAGCGTTATCCCGATATCGATCTGGAGCTGAAATATATCCGCACGCAGGGCCAGAAAATCGAACTGGCCCGCAATAACATTGATCTGGGCTTCATGCTTGGGCCGTTGCACCACCCGCAATACGAGGTGTTGGAGTTGTCATCCGATCCTCTGGTTGCGATTTTGCCAATCGGCCACAGGCTTTCAACCCGCCCCGATGTGACACTTGGCGATCTTGCCCGCTATCCGATGGTGCTGGGCAGCATTGCCGAATGGGATTTTTTCCGCCAGTTCGTTCTGGATGCCTTTGCACAGGCGGGCCAGCATGTTCAGATCAAATACGAAGCCTCGAACGCGATGGGGATTCTGGGTCTGGTGTCCGAAGGCTTGGGTGTTTCGGTCTATGCGGATTCGATCACCCGCTTTCAGCCCCGCACCATCATGACCAAACCGATTTCGGATTGCGCGGCGCAGGTGCAAACCTTGCTGGTGTGGAACAGGGCTTACAAGAATCCGGCCCTGATGAATTTCGTGGCCGTCGCGCGGGAGCTTGCACGACGGCCACAGGCCTAGTGTGCCAGCGCGTCGCCCGAGGAATTATTCGACCCGACAAGCATGCACACATCCTGAGGCTGCCAGCGCGCAACAACCTCGTCCCCGAAGTGCAAAGGTTTGGCGAAAAAATCGGATTCCGGCAGATGGGCCACGAATTCCTCGGCCTGCGGCGTGACAAGTTCAACCTTTACGAAGGTGCCTTGGTATTCCACGTTGATCACCTTTCCCGGCAAGGCATTAGCCCCCCCTGCCGGACCCTGATCCAGCCGGATCTTGTCGCGGCGGACGGCAAAGCGGATTTCCTGCCCTGCACGCAGCGCGGCACGCGGGGCGAAGGCATAGCGACCACCCTCTGCCCCTTCGGCCTGAATCTCGTCGCCGACGGTCAGTACCCGCGCCGAGACGACATTTTGTCCGCCCATGAACCGCGCGACATAGGGGGAATGCGGGCGATCATAGATTTCACGCGGATGGGCGGCCTGCTCGATCAATCCGTGATCCATCACGATTACCTTGTCGGCCAAGGCGATGGCTTCGGGCTGGGTATGGGTGACGTGGATGAAGGTGATGCCAAGATCGTTTTGCAGGCGTTTCAATTCCACCCGCATCCGCAGGCGCAGGAACTCATCCAGCGCCGACAGCGGCTCATCCAGCAACAGAACCTGCGGGTTGGTGATCAGCGCGCGGGCCAAGGCCACCCGCTGTTGCTGCCCGCCCGACAGTTGCGACGGCATCCGGTCTGCCATATGGCCCAGTTGCACCCGCGCCAGCATTTCACGCGCACGGTCACGACGTTCCGCGCCAAGGCCATGAATTTTCAGCGGAAAAGCCACGTTGTCCGTCAGGCTTAGATGCGGGAACAGCGCATAGTTCTGGAACATCAGCGCGGTGCCGCGCTCTCCGGTCCGCACATGCGTCACATCCTTGCCACCAATCAGGATGCGGCCCGATGTGGGCGTCTCATGCCCTGCGATCATCCGCAGCAGCGTGGACTTGCCACATCCCGACGGCCCGATCATGCAGCAATAACTGCCGCCCTCGATCACCTGATCCACTGCATTCACCGCAGCCACAGCACCGAATTTGCGGGTGACCTTGTCGAGAATGATTTCACCAACTTTGCTCATGGAAGGGTCCTTTGATTAACGCTTGCGGCCGGTCAGGGCGATGGCGGCGAAGGCGGCAGCGATGACCAGAAGACTAAGCGCGGTGGTCAGGGTGCCAATGGCATACAGGGCGGGGGTGGTGACATTCGACGTCAGCGAGGCCACTTGCAGCGGCAGGGTGTTCTTGGTGCCAATCGTCAGCAAAGAGCGTGGAAATTCGTCATAGCTGAGCGTCAGTCCAAACAGGGCAACCGCGATCAGGCCGGGAAACAGGATGGGCAAAGTGACCTGTGTTAAGACCTGCGTCCGTTTCGCGCCGGCATCTCGCGCTGCCTCCTCCCAACTGCCGTTAAAGCGGTTGAGGACGGCAAACATGATCAGCAAACCAAACGGCAGCGTCCATGTCAGATGCGCGCCAAGGCCCGAAATCAGCCAATTGGTCCGCAAGCCCAAAGTCGTAAACAACGTGCCAATGCCAAGCCCGGTCAGAACGCCGGGCATCACCAGCGAGATGATGGCAAGGTAAAACAGCACGCCAGAACCACGGAATTTACGGCGAAAGCCAAGGCCCGCGAAGAAAGACACCGTGACGGTGATGACCATCGCCAGTAGGCCCAGAATGATCGACCGCATGAAGGCTCCGCCAAGGTCGCCATAGCGGGAACTCTCGAACAGATCGGCGAACCAGTGCAAAGACATGCCGCGCAGCGGGAAGGTCATGCCTCCGGTCGGCCCTTGGAAAGACAGGATGAAGATGGCGATCATCGGTCCGTAAAGAAACAGGATGAACAGCACGAAAACCGCAGTCAGCAGCCAGAATGTCAGCTTGGATTGCATGATGACCCCCTATTTCGCCAGTTCCGCCCGCACGTCCACGACGCGCAGGATCGTCGCAACCATGCCAAGCACCACCGCGATCAACAGCACGGCCATCGCGGCAGCTTGCGGGTAATACATCTGGTCGATGTTGTTCTTCATCGCCGAGACAACCGTCGAGGATTGCCCCCCGCTCATCACGCGGACGACAAAGAAATCGCCCATCACCAAAGTCACCACAAAGATCGTCCCAAGCGCGATGCCCGTGCGGCTTAGTGGGATGATGATTGTCCGCAGGATCTGGAAACCGGTCGCGCCCGCGTCCAATGCGGCCTCGATCACATTCTTGTCGATCTTGGCCATGGCGTTGAAGATCGGCACGATCATGAACAATGTGAACAGATTCACATAGGTCAAGATAACGGCAAAGTCGGAAAACAGCAGAAACTCAAGCGGTTGATCGATAAGGCCAAGTTGCATCAACCCTGTATTGAACAGCCCCTCCCGCCCGAGAAAGGGTATCCAGCTGATCATCCGGATCACGGTAGAGGTCCAGAACGGAATGGTACAAAGCAGAAAAAGCCCGATCTGCAGCTTCAGGTTCCGCACATGGAAAACCAGATAGAAGCTGACGGCAAAGCCCAGAACCAGCGTGATGGCCCAGGTGATCGCGGCATAGCGCAGCGTGTTGCCGAAGATCTTCCAGGTGACAGGCGACGAAAATACGGCGGCGAAATTCGCAAGCGTGAATTCGGGGCGGTATTCCAGCCCGTCGAAAGTCCAGAACGACAGCAGGACCACCATCAACAGGGGCAAGCCCGTGAATACGGTCAGAATTGTGGTGAACGGCAGCACCGATAGCTGTGACATGCGGTTGGGCGTCATGGTAACCTCTTGAAAAAAGGCCCCCTTTCGCAAGGGGGCCAGTCGGGGATCAGGACGCGACGAAGTCGTTCCAGCGCTGCACAAGGTATTCGCCCTCATCCATCGTGGTGTTCCAGCAGCGGATCGCGCCAATCCGGTCTTCAAAGCTGCCGCCATCACGGCTGCGGCCCGGTTGCTCCATCACGGTGCCGAAAGGATCTTTGATTTCTACAGCAGCAGGTTTGCCGCCATACCAGTAGTCCCACTCTTCGGCCGACAGGCTGGCTTTGGTGGTTTCCGGCACCGACGAGTAATAGCCCTGCCGCGCGACGAAGGCTCCGTATGGGCCGGTCAGCATCCAGTTGAGGTATTCGTAAGCCGCTTCAAGTTTGATGCCCTCAAGATGGCTCATCAGGCCAAGCCCGTTGCCCCAGCCGCGATAGCCTTCCTTCAAACCCTTGTAGACACAGTCGATTCCGCGGCCCCGCACTGCCGTCACCGCAGGCGACCACATTGACTGGATCACCGCCTCTCCCGAGGCCATGAAGTTCACCGATTCATCAAAGCTGGACCAGAAGGCACGGAACTGGCCATCCTGTTTCGCCTTGATCAGGATGGCGATGGTCGCGTCGATCTCGTCGCGGGTCATGTTGCCCTTGTCGATATAGGTCAGATCGCCCCGCGCCTCGATTGCCATGGCGGCATCCATGATGCCGATCTGCGGCACGTTGATCAGCGCAACCTTGCCCTTGAATTCCGGGTTCAGAAGCTCGGCCCAAGAGGTCACATCGCGCCCGATCAGATCGGGACGGATACCCAAAGTATCCGCGTTGAAGATGGTCGGCATCATCGTGGCACGGCCGTTCGGGGCGGAAGCAAAGCCTTCGCCTTCGGCAAACTGCACCTCGAACGGCATGGTGCCTTGGCGCGACATGTCGGAGCCGTCGAAATTCCTGCCTTCGCGGAACAGGGGGATGATCTTGTCCCAATTGGTGATCTTGGCGGTGTCGATTGCCTGCAACTTCTGGCTGCGCCAGATCCGTTGCATTGCCCAGAATTCCAGATCCGCGATGTCGATGGTGTCGGGCTGGCTGACCACCCGTGCCATGATTGCGTCCGTCCATGCGTTCTGCATTTCGACCTTGAAACCAAGATCGGCGCTTGCCGCTGCCGCAATATCCTCGAAAATCGAATAGGATGGGCCGACATGCATCAGCGTCACATCCTTCAGGCTTTGCGCCCATATCATCGGCGCCCCCAGCACTGAGCCTGCTCCGGCACCGGCAAGGGTCTTGAGCATTGTGCGGCGGCTGACCCGCGCTGCGTTCGTTTCGCTGTGCATTCCATCTCTCCTGCTGTGGCTGGCCGCGTGCCGAAAGAACTCCAACCGCCGCCTTATGTGTTTTCAAGCGATGCGCCGGACCCGGTTCCCCGAGGCAGATACACGCCCTGACAACAGGCTATGAGAGAAACGCACCTCGCAGGTGCGCTGGTTTCGCCATTATTGATGCAGAACTGTCATGAATGAGAAGCTGCCTTGCCGATCACAAATTCTGACGCGCCGACGCGGGAAACGCCGTTTGCGCTTTGCGGTTTTCGCCCCCGATTTCAGGCTCTGAGAGCAGCATATCTGCCGAATGACAGACGCATGAAGCGACCAAAGGGCAGGACCCGTCCAGCCTGCTTCCGAAAAGTTGAAAGAAAGCGCGGCTGGCTGTTGAAACAGCGCACTTGCACCTATCGGCTTTCGCCACGCCTTGTACTTGCGCCCCAATCGCAAGCTACCTGCGGCACAGCCTGCCAGTGCCGCCGCTTACAACCGTGCCGCCTGTCAGGCCTCATCCTCGAACCCGTCCGGCGCTGCGGGCGGTTTCCAGAAATCGCGCAGCGCATGGGCATATTCGGTCAGCCGGGTTTCGACATTGGCGTTGACGGTGCCATCCTCGAAAGCACCGGTGCCGGTCCGTTGTCCGGCGGGCAGGCCGGTCAGCACCTCGATGGCCTCGTCGATATGCGAGATCGCGTGGATGCGGAACTGCCCCTTGGTCACCGCCTCGATGACATCGGCGCGCAGCATCAGGTTGCGGACATTGCGGCGCGGGATCAGTACGCCCTGCTGGCCGGTCAGACCGGCAGCGCGGCAACAGTCAAAGAACCCCTCGATCTTTTCGTTCACCCCGCCGATCGGCTGCACCTCGCCCATCTGGTTGATTGATCCCGTCACCGCGTAGGATTGCGAAATCGGGATGCCGGACAGCGCCGACAACAGCGCACAAAGCTCGGCAACCGAGGCGCTGTCGCCTTCCACCCCGCTATAGGTCTGCTCGAAAACCAGACTTGCCCACAAGGACAGCGGCACGTCGGCAGCATAATGCGTGGCAAGATAAGAGGACAGGATCAGCATGCCCTTGGAATGGATCGGCCCGCCCAGCTTTACCTCGCGCTCGATGTCGATCACCTTGCCGCTGCCCATCCGCACCCGTGCCGTGATGCGGACAGGCAAGCCAAAGCTGAACAACCCGCTGCTGACCACCGTCAGCCCGTTGACCTGCCCCACCTGCGCGCCCGAGGTCGAGATGATCAGCGTTCCTTCCGCGATCATTTCTTGTAGACGGTCGCGCACGCGGTCGGTGCGATGTTCGGCAACAGCGCGGGCGGCGGCGATCTGGCCCGCGTCGATCACAGCCTTGCCCGCCAGTGCCGTCATATGGTCGGCCTCGCGCAGCAAATCCCAAAGCGCCCCGATACGCAACGACATGCGGCCCTGATCCTCGGCGGTGCGGGTCGCAACATCGACAAGGGCCGCAACCCCGTCGCGGCTGACCGGCCGCAGCGCCTCACGCTGGCACGCCCCGGCGACCATCCGCGCAAACAGCCCGACCGCTTCGGCGCTGCGTGGCATGTCAGGATCGAAATCGGCCCCCAGCTTGAACAGCCGACCGAAATCGGGATCATGCATCATCAGCAGCAGGTGGATCATGGCATCGCCGACCAGAACCACCCGCACCTGCAACGGGATCGGCTCGGGTTCAAGCGAGGTGGTCGAGATCAGGCTCAACATCTCACCGGCGGAACTGATGCGGATCGCCCGCATCTCAAGACTGCGTTTCAGTGCCTCCCAGGCCAAAGGCTCTGTCAGCACCCGCATCGCATCCAGGATCAGAAAGCCGCCATTGGCCCGATGCAGCGCGCCGGGCCGGATCAGCGTGAAATCGGTGACCAGCGCGCCCATCGTCGAGATATGATCCACCTTGCCGATCAGGTTTGACAGCGAGGGCAAAGGCTCGACCACAATCGGCGCGCCCGAGGCGGTTGCAGGGTCATGCGACACCAGCACATTCACCCCATAGCGGTGGAACGGCGGCTGGTCATGCACATGAGCATGCGCCACCGGAAACGGCCCTTCCTGCCGCCCGTTGCCTTCGCGCAGGAACAACTCGGCATTTTCGATCAGATCGGCCCGCAGCGCGATCAGATGGGTTCTGACCGTTTCGATGCCGCCAAAAGCCTCATCAATCGGGGCCAGTGCGTCATCCACCGCCTGCTCGGCCATTTCGGCATTCAAGGACGCCACGGCGCTGCGATGCTCTTTTTCCAGCTTCGGGATCGAACGGAGGTATTTCTCCAGCTCTTTCTCGGTCATGGCAACGCCCGCCTCGATGGCCTTGCGTTCGGCATCGGGCAGGGTGGCAAAGTCATCGGCCTTGATCACCTCGCCATTTCGCACGCCGGCGATGGCAAAGCCCATCGGGGTCCGCAGGATGGTCACATTGCGGTCGCGTGACTTCTCCAGCAGCTTTTCAAACCCCGCCTGTTTGCGGGTTGCCAGCCTTTGTTCGATGGTGCCGCGGCGGCCCTGATACTGTTCAGACTCGAACATCGCCGGAATGTCATTGGCCAGATCATCCACCAGCCCCTGCAGCGCCTTTTGCAACGGTGGTGCGGTTCCGGGGGGCATTGCAATGGCTTTGGGACGGTCGGGGTTGGCAAAATCATTGACATAAACCCAGTCCTGTGGCGTCGGACGCTGCGCTGCTTCTGCCGCCAACAACCGCTGCACCGCCGAGTGTCGGCCCGTCCCATCCGGTCCCAGCACGAACAGGTTGAAATCGGCATGGCCAATGCTGGCCGAAAGCCGGATTGCGCCCAGCGCCCGCTCTTGGCCGATCAGGTCAGGCAGCGGTTCCAGCGTCGAGGTGTCCTCGAACGCCAGCAAAGCCGGGTCACAGCAGATATGCAAGTCGTCCGGCGTCAAGGCCGTGGCGGGTGCTGCCTCTGTGTCTGTATCCTGTTGCGAACTGCGTGCCATTGCGGATGCCCCTGCTGCCTGCCAACACCTTTGTGCCAGAATGGGAATCTACCACAAACCGCGTGTATTTCCCTCTGCCAGCTTAGGGCCAAAACGGTTTCGGCAACCTTGACCTTTATCAACCCGCATTGCTGCGTAGTTCGCTCCGGTTTGCACTTCGGTCAGAGGTTATCCCGCACTGGATTGGCTAAAGGGAACAACTTTGGCATTGCGGCAAGCGGATCGGCGAACCCATTCCAGGTTGCGGCATAGGTGAAGTCTGAAAGGATATTGTTGGCCTGACGCAGATCCCGGTTCTCGCGTTCCAAAGCCTTCATGCGCTCGGACCTCTCGCTCTGGAGACGCCCGCTTGCTTGCCACTATTCACCCCCGCCTTCTTGCCCTGGTCATTCAAGGTCTGCGGCGCACAGCCGATCTTCGTCGAGATCGCCTGCCAACGCGACACATGCTTGCCCGCATTGTCGTGGATCAATCGCATGTGCCCTTCGCGTATTTCAGGCGAAAATTTGCCCGTTGTCTTGCTCATCATGCTCCATTCTAATCAGGAGTTGGACCCTCCGGAAAACATGGAGACTGAGGTGATACCCGAAGGCTGAAAGAACCTTATCCCGATCTGGTCCCGGTTTATCCGCAGCTTGCAGTTGTCGTCGGTGGTGCAGTCCGATTTCTGCCCGAGCAGCATAGCAGCAGCATCAAGGGTGTTGCAGCCCCCCGGGAAACACGCTTGGGTCGGTTTGCAAGACCTGATTGAACGGTTGTCTCTTGACGTCGACGGTAGTGGAAAGTCCTTTGAGGACCCGGAACAGAGATTGAAACGAAATTATTGGGCCCGGCTCGCGGATCGTACCCTTCCGGTTTCGCAAGTTGGTGTCCGCCGGACGGGCCGCAGATGGCTATCAGTACAGCCGACATCAATGGGCTTGAAGCTTCAAAATGGACCGCTAATCCTGTTGAACGCTGTCGGCTGCGGTCATGGCGTGTTTTTGATCCTGCCTCATCCTTATCCTCCTGATCTTGCACGCGGTTTTGGCCCGTTTTTTGACCTATTATTGATCCGCGGGGGAGAACGCAAAAGGCCTGCGTTTGGCGTAACGCATATCGTTGATCTGGCTGTATAACTTAGGCTGTGGAGGCAGGATTTGAACTGGTCTTGTCACGTATTTGTGCCGCCCCCAGTGCTCGTTTAGGCCACTTGGCGCTCGAAGGCCAAGGGGCTTTTACCTCCCAAAGCTGAATGTCGACGGCGCGGGTTATAGAAGCCGTTGATATATTGGAAGATGGCGGTTTCGGCCTGTCGACGCGTTTCCCAAGATCTGCGCCAGATCAGTTCGGCCTTGATGGTCTCGACGGCGGCGTTGACATAGCAATTGCCTTTGCCGCTCATTGACGCCTTGAACCCACGCTCTCGCAGGATTTTCTGGTAATCATGCGAACAATATTGACTGCCCCTGTCGCTATGGAAGATGCAGCCCTTGGGCGGTGCTCGCAAGGCAATGGCCATCCTTAGCGCTCGGATCGCCAAGTCACGCTTCATGCGGTTGCTGACGGCCCAGCCAATGACGCGCCGCGAATGCAGGTCCAGGATTACGGCCAGATACAGCCACCCCTCGCGGGTCCAGATATAACTGATATCACCGGCCCACTTCTGGTTCGGTTGATCTGCCGTGAAGTCACGATCCAGCAGGTTCGGAGCCATGTTGAACGTGTAATCGCTGTCCGTGGTCGCCTTGAATTTCCGTGTTCTTTCAACGACGATCCCGTTCTCACGCATCAGCCGCCCAACACGGCGATGCCCCACATCAACGCCAACCTCCTTTAACTCTTTGGTCATCCTGGGACGACCGTAGCTGCTCAGGCTCAGGCGTGACTGTTCTTTGATGTGGGCCAGAACGACCATGTCTGTGTGCTGCCTGCGGCTGGCAGGGCGGCTGCGAAAAGCCCGCAACCCGCGCGGTCTGACGTTCATCACCTGACACAACCGATCCGTTGCAAAGCTGCCGCGATGTTCCTCGACGAACCGAAACCTCACGGTGTTGATTTTCACCCAGAACTGACCCGGGAAGGCGTATAATTTTCATTGAGATTTGACCCCCGCCTGACCCGAAATCCACACTCAAAGCCGGGTCAGTTCTGGGTGAAAATCAACACCCCTTGTGCAGCCCGCCGTGGAAAGCACTGGTCTCAGCACCCCGCCGGGATCGCCGATCGATGGTGCCCGCTATGTCGTCGGCCCCAGCCCTACGGGTGCCTGGGCGGGTCAGGCCTTCGCGATTGCTGCCTGGCAGGATGGGGCGTGGGCATTCTACCCGCCCGCGGAAGGCTGGTCGGTTTGGGATCGCGCGACCGATGCCGCCCTGACCTTTCTCGGCGGCGCATGGGTGCGGCAGGCCGCGCTGCCCTTTCCGGACAACCTCTTCCGCCTAGCCGATGATGCCGATCCGACGCGGCTCGCGGCCTTCGATCTTTCCGGCCTCTCCGCAGGCACGACCCGCAGCTTCACCCTGCCGAACCTCTCGGCGACCCTCGCCCATCTCGGCAACGCCGCGCAGACCTTCGCGGGGGCCACGACCTTTTCGAATGCGGCGGTGACGATCGGCACGGCGACGACGACCGCCACTTATGGCATCGGCACCGGCGGCACGACCACAGGCGTCACCAAGACGGTGAACCTCGACACCGGCGGCGCGGCCGGATCGACGTCCGTTATCAACCTCGGCTCGACCACTGCCGGGGCGCTGGGCACGACGGTGATCAACACACCCACGGTGTCCTTCGCGGCCAACGTCACAGCGATTGGCGCAGCGGCCGCGAACCTCACAGCGCTGGGCCTTGGGCTTGGTGGCGCCTCGCCCGATGCTTCGAACCGGCTCAGCGTCAATGCCGCTGCCACGCTCCTGAACAATGCGGGCGGGTCGCATGAGGCCACGATCAACAAGGCTGCGGCCGGGAATGATGCAAGCCTCGCGCTGAAGACGGGGTTTTCGGCGCGGGCGCTGTTTGGGCTGCTTGGGTCTGACGATGTGACGCTGAAGGTTTCGCCGAACGGCTCAACCTTCTTCGATGCCTTCGTGATCGATAGGGCAACTGGGCGGGCGGAGTTTCCCGAACCGCTGATCCTGCCGGGCCTTGCAGCGATCCCGGCAGTGCCACCGGCGGGAAAGCTCGCCCTCTATGGCCGCCAGCGCGCGGGCGCGCCCTGGTTGGAAGTCGTCAGGCCATCAGGGCGGGATTTTCCACTGCAACCTCATACCGGGCTGAACCGCGTCGGCATCTGGGCGCCGGTGTCCGGCACGACGATCGCAGCCCAAGGCATCGCCTTGACCAGTGTCGGCACCGTCAGCCACCCTGCTCTGGCGGCGGGATCGCTTCTGTCCAGTTCACGACGCTGGCGCGTGACCTCGGCCGCGGTGGTGGATTCAGTCTGCGATCAGCGCTCGGCCGTCACAACCTGCTGGCGCGGCAATGCCGCGGGTCTGGGCGGTTTCACTTTTGTCTCGCGGATCAGCCTCACGCCCCTTCAGGCAACGGGGATGGGCTTCTTCGGCCTGCTGGCATCGATCGCAGCCCTTGCAGTCACGACCACCCTGGCGACCCTTGTCGAAGCGATCGGCCTGGGCTTCCAGCGCGGCACCCACACAAACTGGCAACTCGTCCGCAATGATGCGAACGGTGCTCCAACCCTTGTGGATCTCGGTGCCGGTTTCCCGGTCGTGACAGGCGGACTGATCACCCTGACGATCTGGTGCCCGGCCGCGGGAACTTCGATCTGGCTGCGTGCTGTGAACGAGTTGACCGGCGCCGTCTTCGAACAGGAAGTGACGACAGACTTGCCCCAGCCGGCGACTTTCCTCTCGCCGCGCCTCTTCCTCAACAACGGCGCCACCGCCGCGGCCGTCGCGTTCGAATGCACTGGCCTCTACCTCGAGACTGACTTCTGACCCCGAAAGGAGCCCCATGTCGCCTGCCGCCTCATCCGCCTATGTCGTCGAACTGCGACAGCAGATCGCGATCCTCTCCGAGCGCTGCGCGCTTCTCGCCGCCGAATTGGCCGCCGCCCGGGAGGCGCTCCGCCCGCCGCCGGTTGAACCCCGCCCAGACCGGCCTGCGCCCCGCCCTTCCGGCGGGGCTTTTCTTTACCCGAAAGGACCACACCCATGACCGAACAGATCGACGCGCTGAAGGCGCTGCAAATGGCACTGGCGCGCCTCGGCTATTACACCGGCGCGATCGACGGCCTCTTCGGCCCCCGCACCGATGCCGCCCTTAAAGCCGTGGCGGCCGAGGGTGGCGCGATCCGAAACCTGAAGCCCGCGGCCGCTGCGCCCACTGGGCCGATAATCTTTCAAGGCAGCGCCCGCTACCCCGTGGACGAGATCGTCATCCATTGTGCCGCCACCCACCCGGACTGGATGCGCGGCCAGCCCCTCACCGCCAAGCGCAAAGAGATCGACCGCTGGCACCGCGAAGAGCGCGGCTGGCGCAAGATCGGCTATCACCATCTGATCGATCGCGCCGAGACCGAGATCGGCGCCGGAGTCGAAGGCCACAATCGCGGTGTGATTCATGTCTGCCTGATCGGCGGAGCGGGTTCAGCCGCGACCGATCCCTTCGAGCGCAACTTCAAAGCCGCCCAGGATCGCGCCCTGCGTGGCCTGATCGACGCCATCCGCGCCGAGACCGCCATTACCCGCATCACCGGACACAACGACCACGCCGCCAAAGCCTGCCCGGGCTTCGTCGTGCGCAACTGGATCAACCGGGCCTGAGACCCACCAAAGGAGACACCATCATGAACCTTATCAACCAACCCAGCCTTCGCCCCACCCGCAAGATGGCAGCCGTCGGCTGGACGAGCCTTCTCGGCCCGATCGTGGCCGCGATCATCGCGCCCTGGCTGCCGGGGCTGTCCGAGGCCTGCGGTGGAGAGGTCGGCGCTTCGCTCGTCGCCGGAGGGCTCGCGCTGGCCCAGGGGGCGGCGAACTTCGTGGCGGGGTATGTGGTGAGGGAAAAAGGCTGACAGAAAACGCAGCCTATTCACCTAACATCCTACAGCTTCAACTTGCACGGTCCCACACGAGAGGGATAACTAACCGACATGACACAAGCTGAAACACCTGCCCCTGCCCCCGAGAGAGCACCCATCGATTGGGTGGCTACGATCCTTCGACAGACAGTACAAGAACGAAGACTAACCAAGGAGTATTTGGCAGGAGCCGAGTTCCAAAAGGCAAAGGGAATTATCAACGGCTTCTCGAATCGGGTCAGCATCTCGAACTACTGGGATGTACTTTCGGCGCTAGGTCGAGCCGCTAGTGTTTCGAAGCCCGCAGAGGCAGAGGTCTTGCCGCTTATTCGGCACCTGTTGTCCTTTGGGCTTGGAGAGCATCAACCATTGAGCGACGGAGATGACCGATATTACCTCGCAAAGGCTCTAGAGCTTACAGCTGACGCAGCAGTTTCCAAGCTTGCACTCGACGAAGTTGCACGAGAGGATTTTGGAGAAAAAGCACGGTCCGTATGGGTGTCGATTGCCCTATCAGCTGCTCAGACTAAAAGCGACCTATTGGTCGAGATAAATCAACGTCTGGCGCGCGTTGCTGATTCCGAGAAGATGAGCTCTGACAATCTCGCACGTCGGATACGTCGCGTCGCCGCAGCTCTAATCGACCCTCTTATTGTGTCCGATTTACAGTCAGGAGCGGCTTACGGGGCCTCACTTCGCCGGTTCTTCGCTGGGATTTTTGGGCGGCAAGGGCCCGAAGACAGAAGTTTACGAGAAGAGTTCTGTTCGGATGCGCTAAGCTACGCCCAGCGAATTGTACGGCTGAATTTTGCAGCAGGATCAGACCCCGCTCTTTATCTGATGGTGGGCGATCTGCGAGAATGGTGGTCTCCCGCGAGCCCTCCGTCTGTGTACGAACTCAAGGCGCGGCAACTAGCCGGGGCCGGTGTGGAGGCGCTCTATTTTTTTGCTCGACAAGGCGTGAAGAATGAACCGCTGCGTGAAGCCCTTGCCCTATGTTGTGGCGAGGCGGCGCTTCGAAACATAGCGCAGTCAACGGTTGCATCTGATCCCAGTCTAGATGAACGCCTCGCACACTGGCTTGTAAGAGGCACAGAAATCAGCGAGCGCCGGACAACAGAGGCGATCGAGCAAATCAATTCACAACGACTGGATGAGCACATCGCTAGATTGCTTGTGGCCGCCACAGGACACGATGCAAACCCGCGTTCTCTCTCGGCGGCGGTTGACCGAATAGACGATCTTCTTCCGGATGAAGCGCGCACATTCAAAGCTTACGTGGGAAAACTAGAACAAATCCTACAATGGACGGATGCAATATGCCGCGCCAGAAGTCTTGAGATACATGGCGTGCGCGGAGAAGAGGTCCAATTTGATCCCTCCGTCCATGTTGGCGACACCAAGTTGGTGGTGGGAAGCGTAGTGCGGATAGTGACCCCCGGCGTTGTCAAGACTGCTGCCGGGCGCCCGCCGCAGCAGATATTGAAAGCAGAGGTTTCGGTTTAATGGATAGAACTGTTGCGGAACTCATTCTTGCAAGTCTCTGCGAGAGAGCAGGCAGCGCGAACGAGAACGTTGTCCTTACATCTGCAGAGCTTGCCGCTCTGAGGTCACTGTACGGCTCAATCGCGAGTGAAGATCAGAAGCTGGGCATTTCGGCCGGTAATTCTGTCGCCGCGAAGGGTACCGCCGCCGCACCCTTTGAACCGACGATCAGTTGGCACCCAGTTAGTATTCAACCAGAAACACTTGTCTGCATGGACTTTGGAACCTCGTTCTCCAAGGCCTCTGCCGCACTAGGCGACGACCCAGACAAGGTGCCAGAGCTTATCGACATTTCGTTTGGAGAAGATACTGGTGGCAGGAAGCGCTTCCTACTTCCGTCCGAGCTTTTCATTGACGCTGGTCAGATCTTTTTCGGCTTTGCGGCAAGGGAAGGCTTCGAACGCGCTGAAGCCGACCAAGACAGGTTGATCGATAATCCAAAGCAATACATGACCTTGGGGATGGACGTAACCGAACTCAGGCAGAAATCATTGAAGACCGAGCAAGACCCTGAAAGGTGCTTTAGCCAGCGGGATGTGCTGGTTCTTTATCTCGCGCACTTCAGCAGTCTCGTGAAGCGGTCTCTGAGCGAGAGTGGGGTTCTGGATGAGGCTATGCTGCGTTATGCGCATCCTGGCTGGGAAAAGGCATCCGAGCAGGCCAACGGGAAAGAGATGAAGAGGATAATGGCCGAAGCGATCGCTCTCGCTCGCCTGTATCCAAGTGACTTCTCAGTATCCCTGGAACTCGATCGCGCAAAGAAACTGCTCGCTGCGGCAAGGATCGCAAGTGACAGCGATCTACCCTTCGATCTGCTTAAAGAATCCGTTCGTGAAGCAACGGCTGCAGGAGCCGGCGCTCTGCTTGCGACACAGCTTGGCAAACGACAAGCGTTTGTCATTGTCGATATCGGCGCCGGGACGACGGATATTGCGGGATGTGTTTGCGTCCATAATGCGCAACATGGATACGTGCGCGTTTGGGAAGTTGAACCCGCGGCTAAAGCCATTCCCTCAGCTGGTAACGTGATCGACAACGCCTTACAGAAGATGATCTTGGAAGCGAGTTCCTTGACTTCCAAGACGATTGAGTTTGAGAGGTCCCAGCACGCGCTTCGTCGGATCATTCGTCCGCTCAAGGAAGCACTGTTCACCCGGGGGGAGGTAACAGCGGAGCTACCAACTGGTGAGGCGATTCCTATCAAGCTGGCGGACTTCCTTGACACAGCGCCGATGGTGAGACTGTTCGACAAGATCAAGGGCGCAGTCGCCGAAGCGTATGCGGCGTCTCCGTCCCATTGATTTTGCGCGTTTTCGTTGGGTGACGCGCCTGCGAGAAGGTCATCGGTTGCAGATGGAGGTCTTGCATGGC
>MHZT01000037.1 GCA_001828855.1 Rhodobacterales bacterium RIFCSPHIGHO2_02_FULL_62_130
AAACCCACCCTTGACCCCAGCATGAACCGAAATCCATAATCAGAGGTGGCTCACTTCTCGGTGAAAAAACCGGCTCAGTTCTGGGTGAAAATCAACAGCAAGGGCGCAAAACCCCTTACCGCAACTACCCGCACAACCCCGCGCGAAAGCGGCGCGGACACCGAGGACAACCGGCCTGATCCGTCGAACTTCGGGCGCGACACTTTCCCGGGTTTTGACGCATAAAGAAGGCAAGATGGCGAAGGGTGCAGGCGACGGATCGCTTCACTCGACGCCCTCACCCCTGCTCCCGCCGCCGCTCCCGGCTGGCCCCCCGCGTTAGGTTCTCCCGGAAGGGAGACGTATGCGGGGGGCCTAGGCGCGACTAACCGCTAGTGACAGAACAAAAATCTGGGTCCGCGCCTTGGGTGCGCGCTTTGGGTGCGCAGGTGCGCATCTGAGGCCGCAGCCCTAGGCCGCCCCCTCGGAAAGGCCTCGCCCCGTGCTTCAGATCGACGTGCTCCCGGTTGACCGGCTGGTCCCCTATATCCGCAACGCCCGGATCGCGGGCGGCGTTGATGGCGAGCAAGCAGGGTTGTGTCGGTCAATCGCCGATCAGGGCATTGATGTCCTTGATCCGCAGGATCAGCACCATCGGGTCCACGGGCGATGGTTCCAAGCCCGCGGCCACGTAGAACGCCTTCGCCCGGTCGTTCAGCGCGTGGACGAGCATGGCGGCAACCCCGACCTCACGCGCTGCAGCGGCAACCCGCAGGACGGCGTCGCGCAGAAGCGCGCGGCCGAGGCCGTTCCCTTGTTCGCTGGCATCGACAGCCAAACGCCCCAGCACGATGACAGGCACGGGGTCAGGCATGTTCTGGCGCAACTTGCGCGGGCTGAGGTCATGGCTGACCGATCCCGCGGCGAGAGCATAGAATCCAACAACCCTTTCGCCACGGCACAGGACGTAAGTCCGCGAGGCGCCAGAGGCCTGATTGGCCCGCGCCTTACGCCTGATCCAGGCATCGAGCGTCGGGGCGCCAGAGGCGAAGGCTTCAACGTCGTGACGATCGGCCAGAGGGACGGGAGCCAGCAGCGTGCCGTCGGTCATTTGTCCCTAGGCGCCGGGGTTGCAAGCAGGCGACGCAACCGGTCATTCGGCGCGGGCGGCGCGTCCAGAGCCGCGACGAAAGCGCCGAACTGCGCGGCGTCCAGCCGGAACGCCTGCCGGTCCAGCAGAGCGTCCTCGGCGGCCTGCCTGCTGGCGTCCATCATGAACTCGGACCGGTTCTTGCCGAGGCTAGCGGCTGCGCGGTCAATCAGGTCCCTGTCCCGCGGCGTGACCCGCAGGTTGATCAGCGACCGACGCTGGGCTTCGTCTTGGGGTGTGACTGCGACCATGGTTCTGCTCTCCGCTTGCAGGGCCAATGTAAAGACAAGCGCTTTACAAATCAACCTGCCGCCGTATGGAGCGATCCGACGCAGAGTCGTTGGATCACGGAGGGCTTTCGAACACCAATTCGGGCAGGACCACCTCCCATTCGTCTCGGCGGAGCAGGTGGTGATAGTCCTCATCCCCATCCTCGCGCCGCCAGTGCAGGATGGCCGCAACCTCGCCGCGCAGGAAGGTGGTGCCTTCGGGCGGGGCAAAGGCGCGGGACAGGCGGGCAAGGGTCTGGCCTTGGGCGTTCTCCATCCGCCAGCGGTCGCCGTCGCGGATCAGATGGACGGTGTCGCCAGTGCGCGCGGCGGCGATGGCGGCCAGCGACGGATCACCGGGGCGAAGGCGCCCTGCAAAGGAAAGGTCCACCAGCTTCGGATCGGGCGGCAAATAGCGCAGGCGGGCGCGCGGCAGGGCGGCGGTATCGGGAGTGACGCGGCGGGACAGGACAGCGTCACCGGGCTGCACGAAGGCATGCCGTCCGTCAGTCAGTACGGTCAGCGTGGACCGCGCCCGCGTCATCGCGACATAGAACAGGCGGCGAGGCGCATCGGCATCCTCGCCGCGCGACGGGCGATCCCAGCCACCGTTCAGGATGGCGACATGGTCAAACTCCAGCCCCTTGGCGCGATGGGCGGTCATCAGAAGCAGCCCCCGCTGTTCGCCCCGCACATCCCGCGCCCATTCGCCGAACCACTGCACGATGTCGGGGACCGGCGCGGCTTTTTCGACCAGTTCGCGTGCGAGGGTGCCAATGCCTTCGCCGATCAGGTCGGTCCAGCGTGATTGCGGCTGCGCGTTCAGGATCGCGACCAGATCGGAGATGGTCAGCAGCCGGCTGCGATCTGCCAACAGGGTACGAACGAAGCCCTGCATCTCGCGCATGCGCCACAGGGTAAGCGGCTTCTCATTCGCCATGTCGATGGGGATGCCCAGCGCCTCGGCATAGGCGCGAACAGGTTCCAGCCGCCGCCAGTCGCGGGCAATCACGGCGCAGCGCCGCCATGACCAATCGGGGTCGAGCCGGGACAGGCGCTGCAGTTCGTCCAGTGCAGCCACCGCCTGCGCGGTATCACCGCCCGCGTCCAGCAGGCTGACTCGCCCTTGCGCCACCGGGTCCAGCGCCGCCCAGTCGCCCCCCGGCATCGCTTTGGCGCGGGCGCGGTTTACCGTGATATCGTGACCCGCCTTCATGCGCTGAGCAGCGGGAGCGATCACGGCATTGGCCGCCGCAATGATATGGGCCGTGGAGCGGTAGTTCTCGGTCAGCCAGACAGGCTTGGCGGAGTAATCGGCTTCGAACCTTCGGATGAAATCGATACTGGCCCCAGCGAAGGCGTAGATATTCTGGTCATCGTCGCCCACGGCAAAAAGGCTGATCCGCAGGTCATCTTCCAGCGACCGCCCCGCCACGGCGCCGATCAGGGCGTATTCCTCTGGGCCGATGTCCTGATACTCGTCCACCAAGAGCCAGCGATAGCCCTGGATCAGCGTCTCGCGCAGGGCCTCGGCCTCGGGCTTGGTAAGGCCATCGCCGCGCAAGAGGGCCACCGCCTGCATGACGATCCCGTCAAAGTCGCGCAGGCCCTCGTGGTCACCTGCAAAGCTTGCCCCCATCAGCCGCATCGCCAGCGCGTGGCAGGTCGACACCGTCACCCCGGCCGCATCGTCCCCGATCAGGCGGCGCAGGCGTTCGCGGATCTCGGCGGCGGCATGGCGGTTGTAGGTCAGCACCAGAATGCCGCGCGGGTCCTCACGTTTCACGCGGATGAGGTAAGCGATGCGATGCACCAGCACTCGGGTCTTGCCCGACCCCGGCCCTGCCAGCACCAGCACGTTGGTCTGTTCGCGGTCATCGCGCACGATCTCGGCCTGCACTGGATTGTCGAGCGCATCGACAATCGTGCGCCATGACGTGCCCGTCGTCTGGCGCCGGATTTCCGTACCGCGCCCCGGCAGCCATCGGCGCAGGAAAGCGTCGCGGTCCAGCACGAAGTAATCTTCCGACAGGCGCTGGGCCTGATCCATCGCCTCCAGCCCCTTTTCTGCATAGGCGGCCATCACATGGGTCTGGATCGTTGTCTCGCCGTAGTGCTCTTCGAGGGGTGCAAAGTGCTGCACGGTGAATGGCCCGCCCTTGGGATTCAGATGCACCGTGATCGCCGGGCGGAACACCGTCAGGCCCCGACCCAAGGTGGCCACCTGCTGTTCGTGCAGCCACAAGAGCGCACGGTCCATCAGGCGGGTCATGTCCTTGACCTCGGCCCTGAGCAGCGCGTCGCCGTTCAGCGCATCCAGCATCGCGCCAAGGGTGGTTTCCACCTGAATATCCTTGCCGCGCGTGCCCTTAGAGACCTTGCCCGTCAGATGGGCGAGAAGTGCCTGCGCCCCCTGCCGCCGCAGTTCAGCCGTCCGGGCGACCACAAGCCATGACCGCTCCAGCCGCACGAAGATCGTGTTGCGGCTGACCTTGCGCAGGGTCAGGTTGCCCCTGCCGCCATCCTGATCGCGCCCGTCCTGCGCCATGCCGCGCAGAATGGTTTCCACCAGATCGGGCCGCACTTGGGCATGCCCCTTGTCGCGCAAGGCCTGACAGGTTTCGGTCAGGTTCAAAGGTTGCGCCTCAGACCCTTCGGCATCCGGCACGGCCTCTTGCATCATGGCGATCAGGTCAGACTCCATACGGGCCGCGTAGTCCAGACGGCGGGCCGAGGCATCCTCGACCCCCAGATGAACATAGACCGTGATGCCCGTGTCGTTGCTGGCGATGCCCAGCGCCTCAAGATCGGCAAAGGCCCGGTGCAACTCACGCCCCGATAATCCACAAGCGCCCGTCAGATCATCCGTCGAAACCCCGGCATCGACAAGCGCGTTCATCACGTGGCGCACAAGGTCCATCAGTTGCGTGCGCCTGACACCGGTGATCTGCGCCTTTTCCAAAATCGCCGCCGCCTCATCCACCGACCGGATGCGCAGCGATGACGGGAACACCTGCACCCGGTTCTCCTCGCGGGAAAGCAGCGTCGCTTCCTCCAGCCAGGCCACGGCGGTTTTCACGCGGGTGTCGTCGGTGGTCTTGTCGCGCTCGAACTCCTGATCCTTCTCCTCGCGCACGATCTCGCCCGGCGTGGCAACCACTTCGCCCGACTTGTGCTTTTCCATCCGCCTCAACGCCTTCAGGATCGCGCCGATCTCATGCCGGGCCAGACGCGAACGCGCCGACAGCGAGAATTGCCGCTCCACATCCTCGGGGCTGAACAGCAGCACACAATTGGCGGGCGCGCGATCCCGACCGGCGCGGCCTGCCTCTTGCAGGTAGTTTTCCAGGGAGCCCGGAATGTCGCCATGAACGACCAGCCGGATATCGGGCTTGTCGATCCCCATACCAAAGGCGTTGGTCGCGGCGATCACTCGCAACTGGCCGGTGCGAAACGCCTCTTGAACATCGCGCTTGCGGTCGGGCGGCAACCCTGCGTGGAAGTAATCAGCCGCCAGCCCCTGCCCTTTCAGGAACTCCGCTACCCTTTCCGTCGCCCCACGTGTTGCACAATAGACCACAGCCCCCGAGGCGCCTTCGGGCGGAAGGTTCGCCTCGATTGCCGACAGGATGTCGGTCAGCTTGGTCGCCTTCTGCGTGGGCAGAACCGCGAATGACAGGTTCGTGCGCACGGCACCCCCATCCAGCAGCATCAGGTCTACCCCGAGGCGGGTCTGGAAGTGGTCACGGATGTCGCGCACCACTTCCGGCTTGGCCGTGGCGGTCAAGCACAGCACGGGCGCTGGGCTATCGCCCGAGAATTCCTTGATGAAGCGGCTGACATAGCGGTAGTCGGGCCGGAAATCATGGCCCCATTTGCTGACGCAATGCGCCTCGTCCAGCACCCAAAGCCCGACCTCGCGTTGTTGCAGCACCGTACGGATCGACGGTGACCGCAACTGTTCGGGCGAGATCAGCAGCATCGCCGCATCGCCCATCCGCACCTTTTCCAGCGCGTCATGACGTTCCGGCAGCGACAGCATGCCGTTCACCGTGACCGCCGCCGATATCCCCGCTCGCGCGAGCCCCTGCACCTGATCGGCCATCAGTGCGACCAGCGGCGAGATCACCACCGTCAGCGCTCCGGTCTTGTCAAACCGCGACAGCGCCGGAATCTGGTAGCAGACCGATTTGCCGGTGCCGGTGGGCAGGATGCCCAGCACCGATTTGCCCGCCATCGCCTCGGCCACAATCCGCTCCTGCAACGGGCGGCCCATGTCATCGACAGGCTGCGGGCGGAAGGACGGAAAACCGAACCAGCGTTCCAGCGCGGCATTCGGGTTGTTCTTCTCTGCGCACCAAGCACAACCCGGATCGCCGCAATTGGTATCGCGCAAGTGCCGCACGATCCGCCCCGCCTGCGGAAACTGCAGCCGCACCCAGGGCGGCATGACCGAGTCCCCGCCCGCCACCGAAATCCACGACAGCGCATAGGCCATTGGCCAGCCGTTGCGCGGATCGGACAGGCGACCTAAGGTCTGCTCCAGCCGATGATTGCAGGCGCGGCCGTCCAGCAGGCGGCAGATGGCGGCATGGGCAGCAGCTTCACCCGGCGCAGGACCGCGCAAAGCTTGGAACAACGCATCGAACCCGGGCGAGGCCTCGCCCCGCGTCGTCAAATGGTGATAGGCGAGCACCGCATCCGGCGCCTTCTCCCCCAGCCTGGTGAAGGCCGCGATCTGGTCCGCCAGAACCTGCAGAGCCAGCCGCGCATCCTGTTCGGGGTCATTCACATGCCCGACCTGCAGCCGCCCGTCCTGATAGTGCTTGACCAGATGGTGATATGGATTGCGCGGAAAGGCCAAGGGGTTCAGCCAGAGCGTATCGATGGCCGCCGCCCCCAGCGCCGCAAGCCGTGCCCGGTTGGCCACCAAATGCGGCAGATCGTGCCGCAGGATGTTGTGACCCACCAGATGCGCCGCCCCGTCGCACAGCGCCTCCAGCCGGTCCAGCGCGGGCTCCAGCGCAGCCCCTTTGTGAACCACTGCCCGTTCATCACGCACCGCCGCAAACGCGAAAACTCGCGCAGACTTCGGATCAACCTCCAGATCAATGGAGACGCAGCGCGACAGGAAAGAGGAAGCGTCAGGGGTCAAACTTAGGCTTCTGGTGCTAAACTATTCATCAACTTATTGATAACCTTGCTACTCCAGGATGCAAGGAAGGGTTTGGGACACAACACGACATGCAGGTCAGCAATTTCGGCCGCGCGCTATCCCAGTGGCAGGTTGCCCTAACCAAGAACGACATCCACCCCAGCTGTTGAAGAACAGCGCAGTTGCGGACGCACTCTTGCCGGCCGATTGGCACTCGACGCGCAGGCTTGGAAGTTGTGCCTCGCTGCGCATGGGCTCGGCCGGGTCCAATCTGGAACGGAGCGCCGCTGACAAAGGTGGGGTTCGATGAGGGTTCAGCGCTTGCCCATTCCCTTAAGCAGGCTTTGTGCCCGCGAAAGAATAGCTGGGTCTGGCTTTGTCGCGCGCAGGCCCGCAAGAACAGAAGCAACCTCGATGCGCCCGCCGGCAACGCATTCCCGGATGAAGTCCAGGTCCTTTTCTGCAAGGCGGTGGAGTTTTGAGACGACCACATCCTGAATTGCCGGGCAAACGATGACCACGGTCCGGCCATAGACGTCGATCTCGGCGGTCGCCGCGCGCTTCATCCAGTCCGGCGGCATCTGGGCCGTGTTTTCATCAACACCATCCAGATAAAAGCCAAACCTCTGGTGAAATGCAGACATCTCGCCGAATAGCGCGCTGATTTCCTCAGATGCTTCGAGCCCCGGATTCCGCGCCTCCCATTCCCGGTTGTTTGCAGGATAGAGGTCGATCTCGGGCGTGATCTTCAGTGCCATTGGAGCGTCGGGCCATGTCAGGAGAATGGCCTGACTGCCGACGACAATGACACGGTCGGCCTGGAAATGCTCTGCAACCGAACGTGCTGCGCGCAAAAGGTCGTCTCGATCGCGGACAGGCCTCACTTGGCCGCACCGAGTTTTGCCTTCTGCCAGACGCGACGGCGCCAAGCCGGGTCGTCATAGGCGGCTGAAAGCTGGAAAGGAGAGGCCGTGCGAAGTCGCGTCAGAGCGTCCGATCGTTTCACGATCAGCTCTGCGACCACGTCGACAGGTTGGTCAAGGATTTTGAGCCAGTCCCGAACATAGTCGGGCACCGGCTGCGGCATGGCCTTGAAGCGCTGCCGGGCTTCCACCAGAAGCCGGTCACTGCGGCGCAGATGGCCTGCGACCAAACGGTGCAAGATCAGCTTTGCACGGTCATTGACCGTCTCGCGGTTGACGGCTCCTGCTTTGGGCACGGGCTTCAGGGCACGGTGGCGCGCGCGAAGCTCTGCGGCCATGGCGAGTATCTGCGCACGGTCTTCGGACGGCACCAAGACTTCGACCCGGACAAGGCCCGCTGCCCCGCCAGTTGACTTGTACCGCTTGATCCGCTCCTGAACCGACATCGGACGCACTCCTACTCACGACAAGATGGCGTATCCCGGATACGTTTTCAAGGCTGGTGTAGCGCGCGTTACCAATACCGGTTCGACCGCAGGCTCACGGATTTGCTGACAAAACAACATTTAGCCCAGCCCCAAGGTTTCGAACCCCGCCCTCAAGGATTGACTGAGGCTGCAAATGATCTTCATGCGCGCCCCCAGAGCTTCGACCACCAGCACAGTGAGGTCGCAGTGGCGAGCCTGCGCTTAGGGCTGGATGAGGCCGAGTGCGCTACGCTAGCACGCAGCCCGCTTTCGTCGGCTGACCAAGCCAATTTTGCGAGCGCAGTCAGCTTGGCGCGAAAGTAGGCTTTTGCCACAGAGATCCGGTGGCAGATACATTCACCCAACCGGGCTTCTTTGCGCGACCGCCGGAGGTACCTGCTTCATCCAAGCATAAGCAACCCGAACACAGGTTCCAACAGAGTAGTCGCAGTTCAAGTTGCACCACGGTTACAGGCGCTCGACGGTCAGGAAAACGGCGCATTCCTTTTGTAGCGCCATAAGATTGTCGATCCCGGCGGTGATGTCGAACCGTGCCTTCAGCGGGGCAAGCGCATCCACCGTGGTGGCCTCCACAAACCGGTCATGGAAATGGCGGCGGCGGTTGCGGTCCGATGGTTCAGGGCGAAGCTGGGCGAACAGCCCCTTCCGGCCAAGGTGCTGTTCCGCCGCCTCTATCTGATCGCGCGGCGGCAGGTCGGGGGTATTTGCCGGCTCCCATACCAGCGTCAGCCGGCGCACCTGCACGCCTTGCTTTTTCAGCATCGTCAGGAAGGCTTCCAGCTTTTCGCGTTGCAGCGGTCGGGCAAGGCACCACGGGTCTTCGATGTGAAGATCGACCTGTCGGCCCGACACCGCATCGAACACAGGGCCAAGATCGCGCGGCGTGCCCGGGCGATAGTCAAAGCGGCGGATGCGGGCGTTGAACGCCTCAAGCACGCCTTTGCGCACCGAAAGCTCACGGATGTTGCAGCCGATCCAGCTTTCAGCCAGCGCCCTGCGCCCGAAATGCGACACGCCCCCCAAAGGTCCCTCCAGCACCGGGGGCGCCCCGACATCGGCCCAGAACTCCTCTGCCGCGCTTTGCTTCACCACCGTAAGCCGCGGCGCCGCGGCCAGACGATCGGCGCGGGCCAGATGAACCTCGATCTGCGCGTTCCGCTCATACTCGACCAAGCCATCCACCAGACGCCGGTCAAGGCCCGTGGACCCTGCCCCGGCAATGTCGGCCGCGTCTGGGATCAGGTAGTAAACTTTCCGCGCCCGGTCATCGTCCAGCCAGCGGCGCAGGGCCCTCAGGCTTGCCGCCGCCTGTTCGTGACCCTGCGCCCCCCAAAGAGCCTGCGCCGCGACAATGACCAAGCTGGCCCCCTGCAAACGCAGGCCAATCGTTTCGGCCGCCGTATTGGCGATCGGCACCACATCCGCCGGCGCCTTCACGGGCCGAGGCTGCGTCTGGGCCAGAACGCCCGAAAGCCAGGCACGCACCGGATGGCGGTTCAACTTGTCCCAGTGCTGCTGGTTGGAAAAATCGTTTAGGCAATGCGGGCAACTTGTCTCGCAGGTATCGCCACTAGGGCATTCCAGAATCTGCAAGGCACGGCCGACCAGGGCGCGCGCCGAAAAGCGCGGCTCGTCGTCGGCCAGCAGGCGGCGGCAATAACCTGCCCCGCCCGGCACGGCATCCGATAGGATCACCGAAGGATGCCCGGTCGGAATCTCGGCCGTGGCGCGGATGTCCCGGGGATCGGTCTCCAAAAGGTCGGTCGCCGCCAGCCTCAGCGCCTCGGAGAGCGTTCGGACAAAGCCTTCGCGCGCCTCTCGGGTTTCGCTTTCCTTCTTGCGCCCGAAATCGGGCAAGGGTGTGGAAAAGCGGATTGCCCGCAGATCCGTTTCAAAGATGTGGGCCAGATCGACGGGCCAGCCCAGCTTGTCAACCGGACAGGTCTCGCCGCTTCGAGGATTGTCGTGGCGCTTCTGCACCTCGGCCCCGTGCGCCAGATCGCGTGGGGCGGGCATGGCGAATTCGCAGCGGGGGCAACATAGGTAGCCCTTGCCCTGCGGCCCTCGGTTCACGATGAACATCTGCCCCGGTTTTTCCCCGCTGCGCGGCACAGCAGGAGCAAAGAAGCTCATCACCCCGTTCAGGTCAGAGGGACGGAAATCCTCGTCCATCGCGCGGGTCAGCAGCCGCGCTTCATCCACTGGGCGCACACGCAGGCGGGATGAACCGGGGTCGCGCCCCATGCGCCCGGTGTAGGAGGTCAGGAAGCCGAAGGGTTCAATGAAACGCACCTTCAGCCCTTGCTGGCCCGCCCCGCATTGCGGGCAGGTTTCGTCAAAACCTTCACGGTCGTCGTGAATCTGCACATGGTTGCAAGATGGACAGATGCGGTAATAGCCTTTTTCAGTCCAGGCATCGCCGCCACCGATCGCGGCCTTGCGGGCAATGCCTTCGCTGGTCCAGATGCGGCCCCCCGCTACCACCTCGGCACCCGGGGCATATTCCGCGATGGCAAGGCTGGCGTCCCGGTCCAGTTGCAGCGCCCGGCCCTGATCGCCGTGCGATTGCTGATCGGTCACGATTTCCAGATGAATGGAATGAACCGGGAAGCTGTAGGTCGGGATCACGGCTGCGCGCGACATCGCCTCGACAACAAACCGATCGAGATAGAGCTTCTTGTCGCGCATCCGGCCATTTGCCCGTCTTAGCGCCTTCTGGCCTTCCGCGTCAGTCGTAGCCGCATGATGCGCAGCCATGGCCTGTTCATAGCCCTCGTGTATCCCGCGCCAGCGCCCGGCGATTACGGCGACAAAGCCTTCCACCTTCTGAAGGAAATGCGCCGCAAGATCGGCCCCACGCAGGGCGACCGACACCAGCGAACCGGGAAGTGTTCCCGCCAGAGCATCGGCAGATCCTAGCGCCGCTTTGCCCGCATCCGACGCAAGCCAGGATCGCAGATCGGCCAGAAGGGCGGCTTCGCGCGCATGGTCCAGACTTTCGCCAAGAATGTCGCGTAACTGCGGCGCACCTGTCTTGGTGGACCCGGCAAGGCGATGGTCCAGCCAGCCCGACAGGATCATGGACACCTGGTGACGGCGGAAGAAGTCGGGGTTTTCCAGTGTCAGGTAGGGCGGCGCCGGCAGCGCCTCCAGATAGGATTGCAGGTTGCGGAAACTTGACTGGTCATACCGGCTTCCCCGCGCCAACATCAGGGCAATAGGCGCAACTTGTGCCCGTCGGCCAGCACGGCCTGCACGCTGCTGGTAATTCGCGATACCCGGCGGAACGTTGCGGCAGAACACGGCCTCAAGATCGCCCAGATCGACCCCCATTTCCATCGTGGTGGTGCAGCTAAGCAGGTTCACCTCACCCCGGCGGAAACGCTCTTCGATCTCGGCCCGTTCCGATACGCCGATGGCGGCAGTATGTTCACGGGCGATCGCGCTTTGCGGTCTCGAGCGATAGCGCTCCAAGTAGTGGTTAGAACGCTCCGCGACGACGCGCGCATCGCGCGAAACCTTCTCAACCTCGCCGGTGCAGCGCCAGGCTGTGCATTGGCCATCCAGATCGACATGCGCTACCGCACCACAACTGCGGCAGCGATAGAGGCTGCCAGAAGGCGCTGGAACCATCCGCAGCGCCGCCAGGTTCAGCACATGACCATGGCCTCCCGGTCTCAGAAGGCCCGAGCCCGGCCGCGTGGCGGCCTGCCAGAAGGCGCGCATCGCCGTGCCGATTTGGTCCAGCGAAAAATCTAGCTTCTGGCCCAAAAGCCAGCTGATCCGGTTCTGCGCGTTTGGCGCCGGCATCAGCGTGTGCAACCGGCGCGACGCCTTCACCCGGACTTCGGCCCAGGAAATATCACCGCTGGCCTTGCCCTCGCCCCAAAGGGTTTCATCCGTCAGGTCAATCACCCCACCCAGATCGTTGATCGCGCGGGAATAGCGGATCTGGTCCAGCAGGAACCGTACCAGAGGCGCGGCGAGCCGCTGCCGGCCTTCGGGCAGGGCCTGGGCAACGCTGCGCACCACCTGATCCTCGCCGTGATACTGCACCTCCATCAGGCCCAACGTCTCAAGCGAAAGCCGCAGGGCTCCGTCACACAATTCGCCGGCAATCAGCGCAAGCAGCCTGTCCTTCACCGCCGTGTTGCCCAAGGGTTCGGGGTTGCGCCGGTCATAAAGCCGGAAGCCCTCGCGC
The DNA here is from genome assembly GCA_001828855.1 of Rhodobacterales bacterium RIFCSPHIGHO2_02_FULL_62_130. Classification (GTDB taxonomy): domain Bacteria; phylum Pseudomonadota; class Alphaproteobacteria; order Rhodobacterales; family Rhodobacteraceae; genus Cypionkella. Next base: position 12,166 of record MHZT01000037.1, read on the forward strand.
CGCAGGGCCCGCCAGACCCCCTCCTTCAGCCCTTCCAGATCCAGCTTCTCGTCCTCGGCCCGCTTCAGCGCCTCGACCAAAGCCGCGCGCAGAGCCTGATCCCGGGCCGTGCGTTCGAAGAAGGGAGCAAAGAACGCCGCATCCTGACGGTTGTCGGCAAAAACCAGCAGGTTACGCCCCTTCATCGGCGCATCCGACTCGCGGTTGGCCGGCGGTGGTAGGGCTTCGATCAGCGTCTGAGCGGCGACAGCGGCCAGAGCGTCGTCACCGGGGTTGATCGCCGTCACCGGCTCGGCATAGCGGCCGCCCCTTTGCCCGCAGGATAGGCAGCGTTTCACATAGCTGCGCCGCTCCTCGGTGTCCTGCACCATCTCGGCCTCTTGCAGCCCCAGCAGACCATCCCCGGGCCCGTCTATCAGGTCACCGGTCTTAGGATCGAACCAGAACAGCTCCACCGCCTCGGCTCCGGCAGCCTCAACCTCTTCGGCATCGTCCTCAAACGCGCTCTGACCCGCGCCGACCAGCCGCAACACGCGGCGCGTACCTCGCTGCGCCAAATCGGGCCGGGGATGCAGGGCATGGCCATCATCCCATCCTTCGACATAGGGCTCGCCACAGTTGCGACAGACCAGAAGCGGATAGGCCGGAACGCCATCCACATGCGTTCCAGTGCGACTCACCTGCGGCAGCCCTTCCCAATGTTCGGGATTTTCCGCCGACAGTGTTAGGGCCAGCCCTTCCACACCCGAGGCCGCCAGATGATAGCGCGCCGGCAACAGCGGAAAGGCGCCGCCGATAGCTGGCTTGGCCAGAACCCCCGCCGCAATCAGCGCAGTCAACGCCTGTCGAGCAAGCCCCGGATCATCGCCAAAGACCAGCCGCGCCAAGCCGTCGAACGGCAGCGACCGGCCCATCAAGGCGCGCGCCACCTGCCGTACTTCGGCCAGCCCTGAAAGCACGTGGATCAGCGCCTCGCCTAGGTGGTGGCCCTCCAGCCGCAGCGCATCGATCCCTGCACCCTCCATAGCGGCGTTCCATTCGCCCACCTGATGTTCAGCACTCTCATCGGAAAAAACGTTCGCTGCCCGCAGTTCGGCAATCACCTCGCCGATCTGCACCCAGATCTGCGGGTCAATCCTTTGGGTCGCTTCACCTTCGGTAAGTCGCGGATGCAGCCGCCGTTCCGAAGTGATGACCGCGGCATCCCCGCTGGGAAAGGGTTCGCCGAACAGGTTCTCGGCAAACCGTGCCAATTCATCGCGCCGGGCCGGATCAAGACTGGCTGAGGTGCCCACGCACCGCAGCCGCCCCGGCGCCAAACCCAGATGGGTCTTCAGCTTGCGAAGCAGAAAGGCCACCTCGATCGCTTGCGCCCCGGTGTAGGTATGCACCTCATCCAGCACGATCCATTTCAGGTCGGCCCCTTCCAAAAGCCGACGGTTGCGCGGCAGAAGCAGGATGTGCTCCAGCATGGCATAGTTGGTGATCAGGATATGCGGCGGGGTTTCCAGCATCTCTTGCCGCGACAGAAGCCAGTTGGCCGGAACGCGGGTCGCATCGGGAAAGTTCGCCTGGAACGACGGACTTTGCACCAGATCGTTTTCCACGTCGCTGCGCATCTCGTTCGACCGCACCTGACCCGTGTATCGGCCCAGCGTGATGCCGGGGTCCTTCAGGTCGGCAAACAAAAGGCGCGAGATGCGGTGCATCTGGTCATTGGCCAGCGCGTTCAGCGGATAGACCAGAATGGCCCGAACACCGGGCCGTGCCAGATCGGGGTCGCGCAGAAGGCTGTCAACCAGCGGAAACAGAAAGGATTCCGTCTTGCCCGAACCGGTTCCCGTGGCCACCAGATAGTTTTCGTCCAGCCCGATGGCCGCCGCCTGATGCAGATGCAACGGACGGTCCATCAGGGCGCGCCCGCTGTCGCTGCCATCGACTGCCGCCCACCCCCTGTGCAGACGCCCGTCCTGCACCATCTGGCGGATGGATGCGCCCTTTTCGAAATCCGGCAGGCTTTCCACAAAGGGGCCCTTCACCAGATCGGCCGCCGCAATCGTTGCTGCCACCCGCTGCGACAGAAGCGGCGCACGGGCCGCCGAAACCCCCGCCGCCGTCGAGGTATAGCGGGCCAGCGTCTCACGCAGCCGGGTCTTGAACAGAAGCGGGTCAAGTTCGTGGGTCATGGGCGCACCTTGGCCAACTGCCAGACAAGAAGGAAATAGAAGAACAATTCGGGCGCCAGCCGCAGCAGAAACCCGATCGAGGCCAGCACATCCGGCGCACGCCAGTTCAGGCTTGCGGCCAGCGTTTCGATAAACTGCCCGGCTGAACCGATCCGGCTGGCACGGGCAAACTCGGAAAGCGTGGCCGCCACCGCCAAATCAACCGCGGGGGGCCGGTCATCCTCTGGTCGGCGCTTGGGCATGGGCGGGCGCCGTTCGGGAGAGCATTGCGCAAGAACGTGGGCCGCAAGTGTCGAGAGGGCTTCGCCGCGCCGGCTGTTGCCGCCGCCCTCGTTCTGCGGATCAAGCAGCACATTGGCCGCCTCGAACCGCTCCAGCATCCGCAACTGCGCCGCCCGCAGATGTGCTGGGCCAAGGATCGGTGTTCCATGCCAGAACCAGCCTGCCCCGGGATCAGTATCCAAATGGGGAAACAGCTTGAAAAAGCGTTCTGGCCGAAAGCCCGCTAGCACGGTGGCGGGGTTCCGCTCGGCTTGCGCGGCATTGGCAAAGGCAATCAGCGCCTGCCCGTGCAAAAGCCCCTCGCGTAAGCGTTCGCGCGATAGGGCACCCATCCGCGCTCCTACCCGCAGACCATCGTCGGCCTGATCGGCAAGGGCATCGAAGGCCGCGGTCGGAGCAGAGTAAAGGCCCGGATCAATCTCCACCGGGTGCACCATCGGCACCCAGCTGGGCGAGGTTTCCCCCGGTGCAGGCACCAGCGCCGCTCGCATCAGCAGCCCGCCCGCAAGGGGCAGACCTGCAATCACGCCGCCCAGACTGCGCCAGCGCGGCAACAGGCTGCGCTCCAGCCCGTGGTCCAGCCAGCAATCCGAGGCATAGCAATCCGAAAGCCAGCGGCACAGCGTCTCGAACCGGGTCTGGATGAAATCCACCGGTGCATCAGACAGGCTGTGCGGGGCCACCAGCGGCAACGCATAGGTATCGCCCCGGCCATTCCGCAACGGGCGCCAGCCCTGTTCCGCGTTCGCACTCTCAGGCCGCACGAAAACGCGCCCGACCATCAGTCCCTGATCAGCCGGCCGCTGTGCTATGGTCAGCGCCACCTCGCGGGTATCGTTGCCCGAAAACGCGGCGCGCAGCCAGTCGGGCGCGGCCTGCCGCACGGGCCTTCGTCCAAGCGCGATCTCGTGAAAGCTACGAAAGCCCATCTCGTCCTCGGCCTCGACCGCGACAGCGTCGATGGCCGTGCCGATGGCAAATGTGGCCTGCACCCCCACCCGCACTGGGCGCAGGTCAAACCGCGTGGGCTGGAGGGCATCCACGATTTCAAACAGCACCACCTCGGCGCCGTTCGACCGCCGAAGCACAACTGAACCCGTCTTCCCTACAAGCTCCGAGATTGCGATGTTGCGCGTCATTCCTAGCGCAAAGGGCTGGGCTTCATGCCGCGCCCCCACCCGCAGGGACGCGCCGCGATCTGGGCAGCGGATCGACACATGGCCGAACCTGTCGTCCGCCCCTACCCCGATCCTGGCCCCCAAAGGCATCGGGCTGACCACACCATCCGACCGCAAGCGCACTAGACTGATATCAGGCCACGCAAGGCGGAACGATACCAACTCACCCTCGATCTCGAAGGCGGCCAGAGCATGGGCGTAACCCCCTTTGGGGTCCAGCTGCAAGCCGCGGTCAAAGGCACTAACATGCTGGGAATGCGAAGGAAGAAAGGTCGAAGGCTCCGCCGCACAGATCACGTCCAACCCGCGCGCAGCCTCGAACTCACTCCAGACAAAGGCGCCAAGGGTGATCCCCGCCGATCGCGCTTCGCGATCCGGCGCCAGAAGTTCCAGCCGCAGCCGCGCCGGCCCCGACGGCAGCCCGGCGGGCAGGCAATCGGCCAACCCGCATTCGCCGATCCCCTCGGTCACGGCCACGTCGATCACCCTGTCCACACCGGCGATACTCAGCCGCAGACGGCGCGTTTCGGTGACGGACAAGCCGGTTTCCACCCGGAGCACCGCCTCCGGGCCGAAAAGACGCCCCTGTGGCCCATTCGCGATTTCCGCCCCGATCAGCCCCAGACGGCGCCGCGGTCGTGTCGCCAGGGAAATGACCTGCCCGCCGATCCGCAGCATCCTTGGCCTGTGGTCCAGCACCAACCGCTGCAGGAAACAGCCGTCGCCCAGCGGCAAGGCATCCAGATCATCCAGCACAAAGGGGCGGCGCGCGGCAACCAGCGCCTCAGAGGTATCCAGCATGAGGTCGCGGGACCCATGCCCCGCGCTTTCACAAAGGAACTGGCCAGCCGTCAGGTCGAATACAGCAAAGCGGCTGTCATCGGCCAGAAAGTCCACCGCAAAGGGCATCCCGTCAATCTGCCCCGACATCCGTCTGGGCCAAGGTTGCTCCAACGCCCAATCCTCGCCCCCTTTCAGGCGCAGGGGGCGGTCCGCATCATCCATCTGCACGGCGATCCGGCCATTGGCCCGCGGAAGCCGCAAGGCCAGCCCGTCGGCGCCCCAGACCAGCCGCGGGCGGGGCGGAAGGGCCGCAGCCACGCCACCACGCGCACGCTCGGCACCAGCCTTTGCAAAGCACTCGGCAAAGAAGCTTTCGAACGGGCTTTTGGCCTGAAACCCGGTCGGGTTCGCGGCAACCCGCGCATAAAGCCGGGCGTGCCACGCGGTTTCATCCCAAAGAATCGCCCGCCGCGGTGTGATGACCGTAGGGTGCAGAAATTCCAGCGCATCATCCTCCCACCGGTTCAGCAGGGTCGATGAGTCCTCTGGCGGCGCGCCGAACAGATCATGCTGGCGCTGGAACGCCTCAATCAGCTGCTGGATATGCGCCCGCGGCACCCCGGCATGAAGAAGATAAAGGTCTACCATCCGATCCAGACCCCGACTGGGCAGGCCCAGTCTGTCGCAAAGCGCCAGAAAGCTTCGATGCAGGTCTTCTCTTACCGCCGGCGTCCGGATCGGTACGCCCAGCACATCTTCCAGATGCGCGTAGATACGCAGGTCATTTCCGCCGTAATTGTCGTTCAGGGCATGGGCCACTGTCCACCCTGCCAGGTATCCGTGCGCCTGGAACAGCCGAGGGATGGCCTGGGCACTGCCGCCAAGAAAGGTGCGTACCCGCGAAAGAGCCTCGTCTCGTGCCCCGTCACCTAGGGTCAGGAGACCAAGGAACGGGGGAGCTTCTGGACGCTTCAGTTGCTGGTAAAGCAGAAAGTCGGATGTTCGGCAGTTCACGAAATCTCCGCGTCGAAACTTGATACTTGTCGTATCGTTGCGGAAAGTCTGAACCGATTCAATGCATGATCTGCAACCTGACTTCTCGCTCTCTGGATCATGAGCCTGTCGTAGTCTTCAGAGCGCGACCTCTTCTGATAGGCATTAATCAGCACCTCTGACTTTCGCTGAGGTGTTGGTGCTTTGCGCACAAAAGGAGAGGCCACCCCGGCGCAGTCGAACGCCATGTTCTCGATCCGAACGATCCGGTTAGAAATCGCGGTCATCACCCCCTTATCGATCCTTTGTCGGGGATTGGGTTGCGCTAACGAGGCCGCCCAGCAACACCTCGGGCTGCGTGACATCCGGCGCAATCGCATTGACGGTCTGGTAGTCATCTTAAGTGGCCTCGCGCAGGTTAGGAGGGCTTTGGTCTCGTCGCAAGGCAAGCCACTATCAGACCCCGCGATTTGGTCATCGGCCAAGATCATCGCGCAGGCCGTCGCCCGCCTCCGGCCAAACCGCTTCGCCGTCTGGGTGATTGGCGATGTCCGCGATGCCGACGGCTTCTTCGTCAACTTGCCTGGCCTGACGGTGGAAGCCTTCGAGGCCGCTGGCGCCAGGTTCTACAACGACGCGATCCTCGTCACCGCCGTGGGCTCGCTGCCGATCCGGGTCGGCCGCCAATTCACCGCCGCCCGCAAGCTCGGCCGGACCCACCAGAACGTCCTGGTGTTCTGCAAGGGCGATCCCCGCAAGGCGACCAAGGCCTGCGGGCCGGTGGAGTTTGGTGAGATCGAAGGGCCGGACACCGATGAAGAGGCCCCGACCCGGAGGACGACCAATGACCGCCCCGATCATTTAGATGCACCACCGCATCGCCGGGGTGCGCGACGACCTAATCCTCGGCGGCACCAAGGCCCGCTTCATCGCGCAGGTCTTCGACGGGGTGCACGAGGCGGCCTATGCCAGCCCGCCAGAAGGCGGCGTCCAGACCGCGATCGCCACCGTCGCCCGGTGCCTCGGCAAGCGCGCCACCATCTTCGTTGCCGCCCGAACCCGACCGCATCCCCGTACGCTAGAGACCGCCCGCCTCGGCGCCAAGGTCGTGCCGATCAGCCCCGGCTATTTGTCGGTCGTGCAATCCCGGGCCCGGGAATACTGCCGCAATACTGGCGCCAGCCTAACCCCTTCGGCGCAGAAATCCCCGGCGCTGTAGAGGCAATCGCCGCCGCAGCCCGCCTGGCTGCATTCGAGCCCGAAGAGGTCTGGTGCGCCGTCGGGTCCGGCGTCCTTGCCCGCGGCCTCGCCGCCTGGCCGAAAGCCCGCCGCCACGTCGTCCAGATCGGCCGTGACCTCACCCCGCGCGAAGTGGCCGGGGCCACGATCCACGTTCAACCCCGCAAGTTCAGTGAGCGCGCCGCGCTGGGCGCGCCCTTTCCGGTCGATCCGCATTACGACGCGAAGGCTTGGGAACTGTGCCTCGCCAAGCACGGGCCTGGGCGGGTGCTGTTCTGGAATGTTGCGCCGCTGACTCACTGACTCTTGTGCAACGTAGGCACAATGCGACAATGCTTTCTGGAGAAGTGGAGTGCGCTATGCCAACTTATGAACCGAAGATGACCGATGCCGAGTTTCTTTCTCGAATCGAACAAAAACCTTTTGCACAAGGCACCCGAAGAAACGCGCATCGTGTTATTGACGACCAAAATGTTGTCGTCAAACAGATGCGAGATGTATTTCCAGGCGCAAATTTCACGGAGCATTTTGTTTGGCTCACCGTTGCTCAAACAAGCCTAGTTGACTTGTTCGGGCGATGCTTGAGCATCAGTGACACAGGGCGATTTCTCATGATGGAGCGCTTGGATGACATCACAGAAGCTGATTGGGCTGACATCCCTTCGTTTCCGGACTGGGTAAATGATGCGAAGCCCACGAACTTCGGCAAAACGGGCGGGGAGATAAAGCTCCGAGACTACGATGTGATTTCTCTTGATCGATTTGCCGTGACGGAGACTGACTACAGACCTGCCTTTGCAGTGAATGCCAAAACAAACCGCATGCTTGGAAAGCGGTAGGTTCATCTCGTCAGAGGCATCTGACATGTTGAGCCGTTCAATGTAGCATATCCTCCAGCCCAACCGCTTCGAACGCCGCCTTCAGGGCTGGATCAAAACCGGGATCGATCCGGGCCGGGCCGTAACCGTGATCCCGGTTCCAGCGATCGATCTCGCGCAGCGCTGCTGCGAATTCCGCGTCGGTGTCGCAGACGGTGCAGGTGACATCGCCCTCAGCGAAGTTGAGGATCGTCCGCTCGGAGGGTGAAGCCCATGTTCCAAACCATGAGGCGTCCTGCGCGGTATCGACCTGCGCCCATCCCCGGGCGCAGGAACAAAGGTCGAAGTCGAAGCGGTAGCGGTCGCCCGTCTCGAAGCTGCGGATGATCTTCATGCCCGGCCCTCCCGGGCCTCTATCGCCAGCACAGCAAGGTCGCGGTAGCGGGCCAACGCCTTGGGGCTGGACGAAACCGGATTGATCGCCACGGCGCGCAGGCCGATGGCGTCGGCATTCCCTGCCAGTTCCACCAGCGCGGCCAGTTTGGCCCGGAAGCGGGCGTGGGTCGGGGCCGAGAAATCTGGCGGCGGGGGCAGTTCACCCTGCCGGGCCTTAGCCTCGATGTCGGCCTCCCGGCGGCGGCGCGGTGCGCTGGGCGCGGCCGCCGGTTCGGGCGCGACCGGGATGGCTTCGAGCATCGGCCTAGCCTCGGCAGCGAGCACAGGATCGCGACTGGGCGTTAGTTCGGCCCGGGCATCCGGCTCGCAGGCGTCGATCTCGGCCGCCAGCCGCCCTGCGGCGGTTTCCAAGCCTGGGGCGGTCAGGATCGCCTTGATCGCCTTCGGCGCGCGATCCGCCCCGATCTTTGCGGCCAGCAGGCGTTCGAAGCGTTCGGCGGCGGCGGCCACGTTCGCGCTGCGGCCTAGGGGGGCCTCGCTCAGGCGCTGGGCGAGGCGATTGATCTGGACGGCGGAGAGGTTGGTGAACATCGGGGCCTCCTTCAGGCGTTCTTGATGTGGGCCGAGCGGCCTTCGGCGGTGACCGCGTAGATCATCGTGCGGCTGTCGCCGAAGGTCGCGGCGAAGGCCTCGGCCTGATCGATCCGGTCGAACCGGGCGCGGATGCGGGTCGCGGGCTTGGACCCGCGGCAGGCGATGAAATGGTCGGCGGCGGCGAGGCAATTGGCCTCAAAGCCGGTCATCGGGGTGGTCTTGGCGGGCATCGGAAACCTCCGTTTCAAGGTGTCGCAGACATTGCCGAGACCTTCCGAAGAGCAAGTCCAAATCACTGACTTAATTGGAGAATATCGCAAGATGGGGCTGTCGCGGCGCGCCTATGCGGCCTTGCGCGGGGTGCATGAAAGCGCCGTTCGCAAGGCCATCGCCTCGGGACGGATCACGCTTGAGGCCGACGGCACAATCGACGCCGCCAAGGCCGATGCGATGTGGGATGCCTCCACCGATCTTCTTCTGAGTCCTACCTTTTCCTCTTGGGTTCAGAAGCAGTTACCGCCATCCTATTGGGAATGGTGCCGTAAACCGAACTCCGGGTTTGCGAGGACATCTCTCGACTGGATTTACTGGGTAGGATTGCATTGGCACGGGTAGAATTCGACAGCACGAAGAAGCCGCTTGATGACCTTCTGAAGCGGGCGCGGGACGGGCTGATCCAGTTGCCGGATTTTCAGCGCGGCTGGGTGTGGGACGACGAGGGGCTGCGGGGCCTCTTGGCATCGATTTCCCGGTCCTTTCCGGTCGGAGCGATCATGACCCTGCAGGCGGGCGGCGAGGTTAAGTTCAAACCCCGCCCCATTGAAGGCGCGCCGCCTGGCAGCGCAAGCGTCGCACCGGAGTCGTTGCTCCTGGATGGGCAGCAGCGCCTGACCTCGCTGTATCAGACGACGATGCGCCGAAGCGTTGTCGAGACGATGAACACCAAGAAGCAGAAGATCAAACGCTTCTACTACATCGACATGGCGCGCGCCCTGGACGAGGGCGTTGACCGGATCGACGCCTTTGTGGGCATCCCCGAGAGCAAGATTGAGACGCGGAACTTCGGCAAGGAGGTCGTTCGGGATCTGACGACCGAAGAGGCTGAATTTGAACAGTGCATGTTCCCGACCAACCGCATCTTCGATTGGAACGACTGGCTGACCAAGTTCGCCGCGTACTGGCAGTACGCCCCAGACAAGATGCAGTTCTGGTTCAAGTTCCTGAACGAGGTGCTGTCTGCCTTCCACCAGTATCAGATGCCGGTAATCGAACTCGGCAAGAGCACCAGCCGCGAGGCCGTCTGCCTTGTGTTCGAGAAGGTGAACACGGGCGGCAAGAAGCTCGACGCGTTCGAACTGCTCACAGCGATCTATGCGGGTGAGGAAGAAGGGTTCTTGCTGCGAGAAGAATGGACCAAGATCGCCAAGACCTTGAAGGACGCGATCGCCCTCAAGGAACATCCGCTGACGCGTTTGCAGCCGACCGACTTCTTCCAGGCGCTGGCGCTTCTATTCACCCGGGATCGCCGCCTGAACCATCTGGCGGCGCAGTTGCCCGGCGACGCGCCCGCGATCAGCTGCACCCGCGATACCGTGCTTAGCGTTCCGCTGGGCGCCTACAAGCAATATGCGGGGGCGTTGGAGGAGGGGTTCAAGAAGGCAGGGAAGTTCCTCTTCGGTCAGAATATCTTCTGGTTCAAGGACGTCCCCTATCAGTCGCAACTGGTGCCGCTGGCAGCCATCCTCACGGAACTTGGCGATCGCTGGACGCAGGAGGCGGTGCGCCAGAAGCTCGCCCAATGGTACTGGTGCGGCGTTTTCGGGGAGCTCTATGGTGGGGCGATCGAGACTCGCTTCGCCAAGGACCTTGCCGATGTCCTCGCCTGGATCGATGGCGGACCGGAACCGACAACGGTGAAGGACTCAGCCTTCCGGCCGGAACGCCTCAAGACGATGACGTCACGCCTATCTGCGGCCTACAAGGGTGTTCATGCCCTGCTGATGCACAAGCAGGCGCGGGATTTCCTGTCCGGGCAAAGCTACAACCAGACCAGCTACTTCGATGAGGCCGTCGACATCCATCACATCTTTCCCCGCGCCTGGTGCCAGAAGAATGGCATCACGCGGGAGCAGTATGACACGATCATCAACAAGACACCGCTCAGCTCCAAGACGAACCGGATCGTGGGCGGCGATGCGCCGTCCGTGTATCTCGCGCGCTTGCCGAAGCAGGGCGCGGCATCAGACGCCGCCATCGATACCCATCTTGAAAGCCACCTGATCGATCCCCCGCTGCTACGGTCGGATGACTTCGACGGTTTCGTCGGACGGCGTCAGGAAGCGCTGCTCGGGCTGATCGAGGTGGCGACTGGGAAGGCGATCTATCGCGGGGTAGAGACGGACGAGCCTGTTGAGGACATGATCGAGGACGAGGCTGAGGGGCTTGAGGCGGCCGAATAGGCCGCCTTTCCTGCCAAGCGCGTTCTGCTGCGGTTTTCGCGCGTTTCTGATCCTGCCCTGCCACTATCCCACTGGAATCGCACGCAGTTTTGGCCCGTTTGTTGACCTATTGTTGACCCGCCGTTTGCACAGCAAAAGGCCCCGCGGTGAGGCGAGGCGCAAGGCGTTGATAATGCTAGAGGATTTTGGTTGCGGGTGCAGGATTTGAACCTGCGGCCTTCAGGTTATGAGCCTGACGAGCTACCGGGCTGCTCCACCCCGCGACGGTTGTTCCCGTTTTTT
>MHZT01000038.1 GCA_001828855.1 Rhodobacterales bacterium RIFCSPHIGHO2_02_FULL_62_130
ACCGTAGTCGCCATCGCGAAACTCCCCGCAAATCTCCATCACAGGCGGAGTCGCAGGTCAGACAAAAACTGGGAAGGTGCCGCCCAGGAAACGCTTACGGTGCAACGCGCAGCCGTGGCCCACTCTTCTGCCAGCCGTGCCTGACGGGTGGTCAGCGACAATGAGACATGGACAACCTGCCCGCGCGCTGCTGACCCCGTAGCAACGCCAGCCGCCTTCGCATCCCAAGCCACTTGGGTGCCGAAGGCCTTCTCCTCTTCCCGGGCTTCTTCTTTGGGCCCAATGGTTCTGCCACCAACTTCGCCAGTGTTATGGCTTGGCGTGGTCGTCGCTGCCAGTGCCGGTGCCGAAGGGTTCGGTGCCGCCAAGGCGTCAACCGAAGTCGGCGGTACCGTGATGGGCCGATCGGCCAATTCACTTTCGCTCACCTTTCCGCCAAACCCCAACTTGGCCGAAAACCCTGCGTCTTGGCGAATGATCCGCATCATGTCCTTACGCTGCGCCATCATGCGACCTCCGCCGGGTTGAGGATCATCTGGTCGATCTCCTCTAGCAGGTCCCCTGCCTCCTTCACGGCACTCTGGACATGGGCCGCAAGCGCACGGTTCGGCGTCTTGTCCGCGATCACGCCTAGAAGCCCTTCTCTGTCCATTCGAACATAAGCGGCGCGGCTACCAAGATAGGTCTCAAGGGCAGGCAAGGACTGGAACAGCTCTTCAGCCACCGCCCGCTCGGTCTCTGACACCCGCACAGGCACCCGGTTGAGCAACACGGAGAATCCCGCAAGCTCATCCGGCTTTTCCACTCGGCCACGAAGCTTCAGGTACCAGTTGGCCGTTTCCAGCGTCTCGCTCAGATCGCCCCGTGACAGCATCATCGGGCAGATGATCCGGTGGGCGGCGACGGCCAGAACATCCTGCGCTTCTGATCCACCGCCGAAGGTGTCGATCAGGATGAGGTGCTCTTGATCGGGCTGCTCATAGATCTGCCCGATTGCTTCCGCCACCCGGTGGGCGTCGAGCGTGTGGATCACCTCAACCAAGGGGGACCAGTTGCCGGCCTCCTTTCCCGCCTGCATCCACTTGAGGCAAGACTTTGAAGCATCGGTGTCGAAGATCGTCACCGTCTCGCCCTTTGCAGCCGCAGCAGAAGCCAAGGCGCGACAGAGGGTGCTCTTGCCCGATCCCCCCTTGCGGTTCATCACCAGCACAACACGTATCCCGTAACCCATACCACCTTCCTCACTTTGTCGATTGCGTTTCGCGCAATGTGGATCGCTTAAATCTTTTATCGTAACTCGCATCGCTTTAATCTGAACGCCGACTGCGGATATCAGAAACCGGCTCGCGCAAATCTTATTGCGCAAGGCGTATCTCTTTAATCATTTGTCTGATTACTGGATGCGTGTATCTTTCTTCTGATCGCGCAATGCGTGTATCACAAGGCGGAACCCCGAACACACATCCCTGATGCCACAAGACGCATCCCACATATCCTTTCTCCGGACCCTGAACACTGAACGACAGGCTCCGCACGGTAAACAAAACAAGGCTTTAGGCCCATACTCACAAGGAAAATGCGCCTCTGGCCACATGGCTGGGGGTGCGCGGTCCCTGTCTCACCTTGTGTGTTGCGCGATCAGCGAAACGCATTCGGTGGCGGGGGAGTTACCCAAGGTCAGCACAATCTGCAAGAGCATAACTCGCGCTTAGATTGCACTTGAAAGGGAGGTGAAGGAAGGGGTAGGAAGAGTGGCAGGAAATGCGATGTGTCTACAAATAATCGGTGGCAGAAGTTGGCGGTAAAATCAGAACCTCGCGAAACAAGACTTAAATCGCGGCCCAAGGTTTTGGCGGGTGTTGGCAATGAAGTAGCTGATTCTGCAGTGCAGCAAGGGGCTGGGCGCGGACGGCCTCGGTCGGAGGACAAGGGTCAGGTCGTCAGCTGCCGATTGCCCGCCGAAGAGCTCCATGCTTTCGATGCGCTTTGCACTCAGCTTGGAGCGAAATCCCGCTCGGACGGGGTGCGATCGGTGGTGCGGATGGCCTCTGGCTTCCTCGAGTTCAGCCGGGAGGACAGCGTCAAGCTGGAAGAAATCCGCTATGAGTTGGGTAAGATCGGCACCAACGTGAACCAGATTGCCCTGGCTGCGAACCGGGGCAGGGCACCGATGGTCAAGGCGCAGTGGGCGTCGGTGGATGAGTTGCGGCGGTCACTGCCGATGGTGGCGAAGGCGCTGAGCCAGATCATCGCCGAACGCCGGCGGCAGGGCGTGGCACTCTTCCGGAAATTTGTCGAGGCTCAGGAGGGAGCGCGCCATGGTTAAGCTTGGGTCGCGTCCCATCGGGCTTGCTGAGGCCGTTCTCGGCGAGATCAACTTCCTGCGGCCACAGCAGGGTCGGGTGAAGGCGGGCGGCTCGTCTTCGCCCAAGCGCGGGTTCAGTTTCTCGACCCGGGCCAGCCAGCTGTGGCGGTTTTCGCTGGGGTCGAACGCGGCGGTGCTGAAGAAGATCGGCAAGGGCGGGACGGCTAACGCCAAGGAGCTGGCCGCCCAGATGGACTACCTGTTCTCAAAATCGGCATCGATCTTCGGCAACGGGGTCGTGCTGGATGCGGATGCCAAGGGGCTGACGAAGGACGAGCAGAATGACATCGTCGGCGACTGGGTCGAGGATTGGCGGGGATCGCCGAAGAATGGTCATACGACCCATCTGCTGATGAGCTTCCCGTCTCATGTCCGTCCGGAGAAGGCAAAGCTGATTGCGGAGGCCTGGGCCTTCGAGATGTTCCAGTCAGGGGAGCATCAGGATGATGTCTGGTCCTATGTCGCGGCCCTGCACACCGACAAGGCACACCCGCATGTCCACATGGTCGTCAACAATCGCGGGACGGTGAACGACAGTTGGTTCTTCATGGCAAAGGAGCATGTTTTCAACCTTGAGGTCATGAAGGAGCGCATGGTGGCGATTGCTGCCGAGGAGGGCGTGTTTCTGGATGCCACCTCGCGTGCCGAGCGCGGCTTGCTGAGCTATGGGCCGTCGCGGGCAGAGATCGAGCGGGCGCGTGCCGAGGGCCGAGCACCTGAAGAAAGGCCGCGAGAGGGTAAGGCGCTGGAGGATGCCTTGGCGACAATGGCGCGCACGGCGGATGCCATGCGCAGTCTGAGCCATGTGGCGGCGCTCACGGGCCTGCCGGAAATTGGTGAGAAGATCGCCAAGGCGGAACAGGCACTGCGGCGAGGCGGGGTGCTGCAGCCGCTTTCGGGCGATGTCGTGACGGCGGAGCGGGCTGATCTGGATCGGCATTTCAGCGGCTGGATGGCGTTGGCGGAGGGCAAGATCCGGAAGATGCCTTTCGCGGAGCGCAAAGAAATGCGGGACGAGCTCTACGGCTATGCCGTCGATATCGCCAAGGGGTTGGGCGACGCCCGTGGCGCGCAGCTTTTGCAGATGCTTCCGCAGACCAAGCTTTACGCGACGGGCCTTGAGGGTGACCGCCTGATACAGGGCAGGGAGGCCGTTGATCTGCAGCCAGGTGCCGTCGACCGGCTGAAAACCGATATCGTCAGCAAGGCTGTGGCCTTGGGCCTGAGCGGCGACCGCATGGTGGAGCGTCTGGAAACGGGGGCCGCCAATGCTTGGGAAGAACGCGATTGGGTGCGCAGTGACTTGCTTACGCTGTCCGGGCGACGACGCGTCGATCTTCGCAATCTGGATCAAAGCCGGAAGGTCGTCGTTGATCTGGAAGGTTTCTACGAAGCGGCGGCCAAACTGATTGAGCATGCCCGGGCGCATGCAGTCGTTCGCGAAAATGACCGGTTGCTGCGCGCCCTCGGGTCGATGGGCCGCATCATGCAGGCAGATGGTAAGGTTGAGTTCCGGGGTGATGCCCATGCTGAGCGGTTCGCCGACGAGCTGGGTCAGCGCTATGGCAAAGGGGTTGTGGCAGAACTCGCCAGCGGGCGGACGGATAAGCTGGCAGGGGATTTCGAGGATGCAGACCAGCGGAAGTGGATCGCGCGGGCGGTTGTTTCGGCGGCAAAGTCGCATGTGGCGTTTGGGCTGACGCTGAAAGAGGCACGGCACGCTGAACGGCTGCTCGCGTCAACTCCTGCTCGGGGCGAGCATGATTGGGAGCGGTGATTGCGCTCAATGCCCCCGTAAGGGTCGCGCTAAGGATTTTAACACGTGCCGTAGTAGCCGCCGGAGTATCGGCAGTATTCTGTGGCAGTGCCGGATCGGATCATCTCTGCAGCAATGTCTCGGCCGTTGGGCAGCAGGCATTGGGTAACGAGGCGTCCATATCGATCAACGTCCAGAACAGCGCAACGCAGATGCTTGCCGGATATCAAACTGTGCAAGGTCGAGGTTGCGGTTGAGCCGCCCTGGTGGTTCCATTCCGGCGCATCGAGGCCCCAGACACGAATTCGACGCGACTCGCCACTCAGCGTGAAGGTGTCTCCGTCTAGAATCTTGCTGACTCGTGCCTCAAGGATGGGTGCTTCCTCGGCTCGAGCCATCCCGCCCTCAAGGAAAAGTAAACCAATCCCGATTGCCACCAGTAATGGAATGCCAGTGAGCTCGGCGCGACGAAGTCTGAAACGGCTCAAGTGTCTGTACATGCAACCATTATCGCTCGGCTCGTCATCTCACTGCAAGTTGCTTCCGCGATCAAAACGAGGACGAAACAGGTGTGAGTGCCGACGTCGGGCCGAGGGCTACATGCAATGCGCACTTTCCAGCAACTCCAAGGGTTGGGCCCGAGGGCATGCCGTTTAGCTGAACTGCTGAAGCTTTTAGGGCTGCAATCATGCCGTGACTTCCTGACAAGTCAGAACGGCATTGGTAGGCTGGTCTCAGAAATCGCGCAGTCTAGGACGGTGACCAATGGCGAAGAGTAGGATCGATGAGGCATTGGTTGCTCTGAAAGCCGCAGGCAATGACGGTTTCGGAGCGCGCCGGGAGGTTCTAGAACGTTTGGGCTTAGATCTGCTGCATCGGCCGGCCCTAGGCGGTCAGATCGTTGCACGAATTTGCGCGATTGCAGAACCAAGCCCGCGCGACGAGGGTTTGCTAGACCTTCTGGGAGCAGGACTTGATACTGCCCGCATCGCCCGCGAAAACGGTAAAGCACGTGGTCAGACCCTTATCGGTGCAGTCGAAGCGGCATTAGACCTTGCGCGCGGACAAGGTCGGATGACATCCGCGCACAGTTTGCTCTTTGCGCAGCTTTGGACCCGAAACGGCTTGCCTGCGCCCGCTGCTCTCGCACTGCAAGTCGAAGATGTCGTCCCTGCGACCAGTCGACGTGCGACCAATTCTTCTGAAGGCGACGCCCTCTTGGAAGGGCTCTTTGCTGAGCTTATCCAGCAGGCTGAGGGCGAACCGCTTGCTCTGCATCACGCGCTGACGGAAAGCTTCCCAGCCATGCCGCCTGAGATGCGTGATCATGTCGTGGCGTATTCGGTTGGCCGCAATGATCCCATCCATGCCGAACTGGCCTGTTACTGGTTGCTTGACCCAGCCCTGCACATTCGCCTCACAGCAGCACAAGGCCTCGCCAATCGCCTTGCAAGTGCTGAACTTCCTGGGCGAATTTTGGCGTCACTGGTCGTCCTGCGCAGCTGGATGCCCGACGATGTCGCGCGGGCGAAGGTAGACACCATTCTCAAAGAGGCGATGCGCAAGAGCGTCGCAGCTTCCGCAGATCAGGCGCCTTGGACGATGCACAGCATTCATGCGTCCCTGCCCGATGGTGTAGGGGCTCAGAGCATCGGCATTGCGCTGCAATCCGGTACGCAGCGCAAAATGGCGATGCTGCTCCTGAAACAGGGGCAAGGCGTGAAGGACGCCTATACCATCACGTGTCGAACAGCGCGGGACCAAAAAGCCATTGTTGAGCGCATGACCGAAGAGGTCGGCGCTTTGACGGTGACTGCAGACTATGTGCGGCGTGCCCTTTCCATCGCGCTCGCAGATGGTCTGACCCATGGACAGCCGCCCGTTCCGGGGCTGATCGAGGTTGTCCGTCTATGTGGTTTTGCCGGTTTGCGGCCGGAGGTTCAATCGACACCGGACCTTATCGCTGATCTTGCCTCAACGCGAGCTGTGCAAGCGCTTCCGCCGCGACAGCACGGAGATCTGATCACCGCCAGCGAGGAATGGTGGGATCGGCACGAGACAATCGAAAGCTGGTTCGAAGACAGCGATGCAGCCCATTCCGTTCTCGACAAGGCGCGCAGCGCGAAATCTGCAGAGACGGCGCTTTGGAAATGGCTGGAGACCCGACGCGATTGGTGGGCACGCATTCTGGCCCGATCCGCCGATGTTCTGGAGACTGCCTTCCACCCGGACGCGACCGGTTTTGCCGCCTGCGCCATGGCTCTGCTGGATGGTCGGGATCTGAAAAAGATCCCGGTTATGCTTGATGTACATGAACAGACCATTGAAGCCTGGGTCCGCGATGATCCGGACTTCGACCCGGGCTTGACGTTTGAAGAACTGGCACAGGAAGCACCCACCCCCGAAAAGAAGGGTGAAGTCGCGGCCCTGCTGCGCGGCACCGAACTTTCGGTGGACTGGCTTGACGGCTATATGACCGGCGTTGTGATCGCGCCGCAGATGATCATGCCAAACCAATGGTTGCCTGCAGTTCTGGAGCCGGTCTTGCCACGGATCAACCCGTCGCAATTCCAGCGTTTCACGGACCTTCTCATGATGCGCGCTCAGACGGTCTCGGATGTTGCCTCTGTCCCTGACCAACTCGTTGCCGCGATATCCGGCCGCTCGAAGAAGGGGCAGGCGGAATGGTGGAGCGGGTTTTCGGACGCAGTGGGCAAGTTTCGGACGGCTTGGCCCAAGAAAGGCATGATCAAGGAGGATCGGCGCCTTCTGGAGATGGTGACCGAAGGATTGGCAAGTGCAGAATTGGCTGAGTTGGGGTCGAATGCCGAAGAGTGCAGGATCGTACGTTAAGCGCCTAGAACCTGTTTGCCGTAGTCGCGGAGATTTCCTTTCGGATCGACGTAGCGATAGAGCGTTACGGGCCTGATGCCGAGTTCCTCGCACAACTCGGCGACGCTTGTATCACGGTTGGCCATCGCGGCTTGCGCCACGCGAACCTGAGCTTTTGTCAGGGCGAACTTTCGGCCACCCTTTCTGCCCCGCGCCCGTGCAGCTTGCAGGCCGGCCATGGTGCGTTCGCGGATCAGTTCGCTTTCGAATTCAGCCAGTGCCGCGAAGATCCCGAACGACAGCCTTCCCGCTGCGGTGGTTGTGTCGATCTGTGCACCCTGACCTGTCAGCACTTTCAGGCCGATGCCCCGCTCGGACAGCATGCTCACGGTCCTGACTAGGTGATGCAGGCTGCGCCCGAGCCGGTCGAGTTTCCAGACCACCAGCACATCGCCCATCCGCAACGCCTTGAGGCAGGCCTCCAGCCCGGGGCGGTCATCCTTCTTGCCCGAAGCTTGATCGGAATAGATTTGGCCCTCGGGGACGTCGGCGGCATTCAGGGCATCGTTTTGAAGATCAAGCGACTGGCTGCCATCGGCTTTGGAGACGCGGGCGTAGCCGATCAGCATGTTTCACAAACGTTCGTTTGCGAAGCTGGTGCCACATCCGTGCATTCTGCCATTGAAGTTGTTCCTTATCCCATATCACAAACAAATATAGATAATGGCCTCTGTGAAAGCAAAAGAAACATGGCGCACCGCACCATTCTGACGGAGCGCCAACGAGCCGCTCTCTTCGATCTGCCGAGCAATGAAGCCGCACTGCTTCGGCATTACACGCTGGCCGACGACGACATCGAACACATCCGCGCGCGACGGCGATCACAGAACAGACTTGGGTTTGCTTTGCAGCTTTGCGTTTTTCGCTATCCTGGCCGTCTGCTGACCGCCGAAGACGTCATCCCGGCGGCGGTGATAAAGTTCATTGCAGCCCAACTTGGCATGCAAGCCGCTGATCTGGAGGGCTACGCCGTCCGGGAAGAGACCCGTCGCGATCATCTCATCGAACTTCGGGCCATTTATGGTTACAAGATGTTCACCGGACGGGGTGCCCGTGACCTTAAGGGTTGGCTTGAAGCCGAGGCAGAATCCGCGCGTTCCAATGAGGATTTGGCACGCCGGTTCGTTGGGGAGTGCCGACGCACCCTGACCATCCTGCCGGGGGTGTCGGTTATTGAACGGCTTTGTGCTGACGCGCTTGTTGCCGCCGAACGCCAGATCGAGGCCCGCATCGTCGAGCGCCTCGATGCCAGGATGAGGGCTAAACTCGATGCCCTGCTGTCCGAGATCATGGATGGCGGCATTAGCCGGTTCATTTGGTTGCGCCACTTTGAGGTGGGCAAGAACTCGGCCGATATGAACCGCGTGCTGGATCGGCTGGAATTTCTTCAGGGGCTTGGGTTAACAACTGCCGCCCTTGATGGCATCCCACCGCATCGGGTCACCCGCCTTCGTAGGCAGGGGGAGCGCTACTTCACGGACGATCTGCGCGACATTTCCGATGAGCGGCGGTTGGCTATTCTTGCTGTCTGCGCCCTGGAGTGGCAAGCCGCCATTTCCGACACCGTGGTGGAAACCCATGACCGTATTGTGGGCAAGACTTGGCGCGAGGCCAAGACGCTGTGCGATGTTCGCATCGCCGATGCCAAAGGCGCACTGCATGACACATTGCGCGCCTTCTCGGGCTTGGGTGCCGCTCTTCTTGAAGCGCGCGGCGACGGTGCCCCTCTTGAAGCGGCGATTGCTACGGCGTGCGGATGGAACGATCTCGAAGGCCTTGTCGCTACTGCCAAGCGGTTGACAGACACAATGGCGGCGGATGCTTTGGCTTATGTCGGCCAAGGCTACCATCGGTTCAGGCGCTACGCCCCGCGCATGTTGCGGGCGCTCGATATTCAGGCGGCACCCGTGGCCGCGCCGCTGATCGCCGCCGCGCAGCTTGTTGTTGCAGGCGCGCAAGCATTGGATAGGCCGACAATCTTTCTACGCCGAGGCTCAAAATGGCACCGTCATCTTCAGGCCCAGGCCCCCGGCGATCATCGGCTTTGGGAAGTGGCGGTCCTGTTCCATTTGCGCGAGGCCTTTCGTTCTGGCGATATTTGGCTGACCCATTCCCGGCGTTATGCTGATCTGAAGAATGCCCTCGTGCCGATTGCTGCTGTTCAAACAACACCTCGACTGGTCGTGCCTTTCGATCCGGCGGATTGGTTGGCAGACCGCAAGACTCGCATGGCAGAGGCATTGGAACGCTTGGCCGCTGCCGCCAAAGCAGGCGCCATTCCGGGCGGCAGCATCGAAGACGGTTCCCTGAAGCTCGAACGGCTCAGCGCCGCCGTTCCCGCTGAAGCCGAAGACCTCGTCCTGGACCTGTACAAGCGATTGCCAGATGTTCGGATCACGGATCTCTTGCTGGAAGTGGATGACGCGACGGGTTTTACCGAAGCCTTTACCCACATCCGCACCGGGGCACCCTGCACTGACAAGATCGGCCTGCTGAATGTCCTGTTGGCCGAAGGGCTAAATCTTGGTCTGAGTAAAATGGCCGAAGCCACGGATACACATGACTATTTCCAGCTATCGCGCCTGTCCCGCTGGCATGTCGAAAGCGATGCGCTCAACCGCGCACTGGCCATGGTGATCGAGGCGCAATCTGTGTTGCCTATGGCCCGGTTCTGGGGTGCGGGCATCACCGCTTCCAGCGACGGGCAGTTTTTTCCGACCACCCGCCAAGGTGAGGCGATGAATCTGATCAATGCCAAATATGGCAATGAGCCGGGGCTCAAAGCCTATACCCACGTCTCTGATCAGTTCGGACCCTTCGCCACCCAGACCATTCCAGCGACGGTCAGCGAAGCCCCTTACATCCTTGATGGCCTGCTGATGAACGACACCGGTCGCAATATCAAAGAGCAATATGCTGACACCGGCGGCTTTACCGACCACGTCTTTGCAGTCACCGCTCTCTTGGGCTTCCAGTTCATTCCCCGCATCCGCGATCTGCCCTCCAAGCGGCTTTATGTCTTCGACCCGGCCAGCATCCCAAAGGAATTGAAGGGCCTGATCGGCGGCAAAATCCGCGAGGGCATCATCACCGCCAACTGGCCGGACATCTTGCGCAGCGCCGCCACCATGGTCGCGGGCGTCATGCCGCCCAGCCAACTGCTGCGCAAATTCGCGGCCTACCCCCGCCAGCATGCGCTGGCCGAAGCTCTCAAAGAAATCGGACGGGTAGAACGGACACTCTTCATTATCGACTGGGTGCTCGATGCCGATATGCAGCGCCGTGCCCAGATAGGCCTGAACAAGGGTGAGGCCCATCATGCCTTAAAAAACGCCCTGCGCATCGGCCGCCAAGGTGAAATCCGCGACCGCACCACAGAAGGCCAGCACTTCCGCATGGCCGGCCTCAATCTGCTCGCCGCCATCATCATCTACTGGAACACCAAACACCTCGGCCAAGCCGTCCACCACCGAAAAAGTGAGGGATTGGATTGCCCAACCAATCTTCTGGCGCACACTTCGCCCCTCGGATGGGCGCATATTCTCCTCACCGGCGAATACAGGTGGCCAAAATCATGACCAAATCGCCTTAACGTACGATCCTGCACTCCCCGGCATTCGACCCCGAGTTTGCGGCGCTGGTCGCAATCCGACAGGAGCGCAATATAGGCTAGTGGGAAGAGTTCGAGCGTCGAAAAGGGCGGGGAGGGGACCTTGGCCATTGTGGTTGCCGCCGCAGCAGTTGTGGCAAAGCGGTCGTTCGCTTTGCGATTCAGCCTTCCGAATTCGCAAGGCACTCCTGCCTTATCTAGTCCCAGAGCACTTTCACTAGCGGCCTGTCGATCTTTCGCGACCTTTCCGAGGCGCATAGGATTGACGCGCGTCCGAGCTGAATTCTGACGGGCTTAACTAGCCTTCCCTCGGGCAAATGTCGATGCGCGACGCGCTCTGAGGCTAGGCTAACCATAAGGCCCAGAATGGCCGCCTGCATCATCTGCCCGTTGTCCGAAATGTTGCCGCTTCGGGTAAATTCAGACCGCTTGGAGTCTGCTTTGGCGAACCACGACCGCCAGTCATTCAACATCTCTTCAAATAGAAGCTGGGCGTTGTCGAGGCGCGCCGAGTTGGGCAAATTGCGACAATCGATCCAAGATATTCGAAGGAAAGAGTCTGAATAAGCGCGACTCTGATGCTTTCCTTCTCTTCGGGACCGAGTTAGCCGATGGCCGTCGACCAAGCCTGATAGCCGTAGACCCAGTCGGCATTGCCCTTGCCCTTCAGCCATTCATTGGCGAGCGAGGCGCGCTGGATCTCGGCGGTGCGCGGAATGCGCGCGCGCTCATAGGCTTGCAGCGCTGCGGGCAGCTCGGCACGGGTCTTGCCCTCGACGGCGCGGGCCAGCACCACGGCATCCTCGATCGCCATGCATGCGCCCTGCGCCATGAAGGGCACCATCGGATGGGCCGCATCGCCCAGAAGGGTGATATTGCTCTGCGACCAGTTTTCCATCGGTTCACGTACATGCAGGGCCGAGCGGGTGACGCTGTCGCAGGCATCCAGAAGGGCGCGGGCATCTGGATGGAAATCGGAATAGGCGTCGCGCAGTTCGGCGATGTCGCCGGGCAGCGTCCAGCCTTCCTCGGTCCAACCTTCCTTGGGGGTGGTGGCGAAGACAAAGATCTCGGTGCCATGGGTCAGCGGGAAGGTGACGATCTGGCGGTCCGAGGTCGGCCCCCACCATTTGGTGAAGGCGTCAAGGTCTGGCAGGCCCGGTGCCCGGTCGCGCGGGAAGACCGCCCTCCACGAGACAAGGCCGGTGAAGCGCGGCGCATCCGGGCCAAAGATCGACCGGCGCACCGGCGAATGGATGCCATCGGCACCGATCACCAGGTCGAACTCCTGCCGGGAGCCGTCGGCGAAAAGCACCGCCGCACCTGTGGCCGTCAGCTCGGCCTCAGTCACCTTGGCATCCAGATGCAGGCTGCCGGAGGCGAGTTTCGCCTCCAGCGCGTCCAGGATATCGGCGCGGTGAATGGTCAGTTGCGGCGCGCCATAGCGTTCTTCGGCGGCGGCACTCATCGGCAGGCGAGAGGTTTCCTCGGCGGTGTCCCACATCCGGCTGATGCGGTGGGTCGGGCGGGCGGCATTGGCGCGCAGCGCCTCGCCCAGGCCCAGACGGTCCAGCGCGTGAACGGCATTCGGAGTCAGGTTCACATCGGCCCCGACCCGGCCATAGGCGCGCGACTGCTCGAACACCGCAACGTCATGCCCCTGCGCCTGAAGCGCGATCGCCACCGCCATACCCCCCACGCCGCCGCCACATACCGCGATTTTCAGTCTTTCCATGGTTTTCGCCTCCTCGAGTTACGTTCTGCCTGCGGGCAGGGTGGTTCAGTCATGAGTGGATCCGAAGGGCGGCCCGAAGCGGCTATTGGCCAGGGTGGCCCCGCCGTCGCGCGCCGGGCGGCGCTAGCTCTTCGCTTGGAATGCCCGGACGGCGGTCGCCCGATAGCCATCACGCGCCTCCTTGTGGCCAGCGCGCCCAGGGGTGGGGCTTTCCGGTCAGGTCAACGTAGAGCGACTTCTGCGCCATATAGGCCCGGATGCCCTCGCGCCCCTTCTCGCGGCCCAGGCCCGCGTCCTTCTCCCCGCCAAAGGGGGTTGATGCCGAGAATTGCTTGTAGGTGTTGATCCAGACTGTCCCTGTCTGCAACGCCCGCGCCACGCGCCAGGCCTTGGGAAAGTTGCGTGTCCAGATGCCGGCGGCCAGGCCATAGGCATTGTCGTTGCCCTGGGCGATCACGTCGGCCTCGTCCCTGAAGGGCAGTACGGCAAGCACCGGGCCGAAGACCTCGTCACGGCAGATGCTGGCCGCGTTGGTGACGCCCGCGAGGATCGTCGGAAGGTAATAGGCCCCCTTGTCGAAGAGGCCGCCCGTCGGCGCCGCGCCGCCGCACAGCACCCGGGCGCCTTCGGCAACGGCGCGATCGACCATGGCGGCCACGCTGGCGCGGTGGTCGGGGTGGACCATCGGGGCGACCTGGGTTTCGGGGTCGAAAGGGTCGCCCAGACGCAAGGCACGGGTGGCGGTGACCAGGCGCGCCACGAAGCTGTCATAGATCGACTGCTGCACGAACAACCGCGCCCCGGCGATGCAGCTTTGTCCGGTCGAGGAAAAAACCCCGTAAAGGATGCCTGCGATGGCCAGGTCGGTGTCGGCATCCTCAAAGACGATGGTGGGCGACTTGCCCCCCAGTTCCAGTGAGACCGGCATCAGCTTTTCCGCCGCCTGCCGCGCCAGCATGCGACCGGTCTCAGTGCCGCCGGTGAAGCTGACCTTGCCGATGGCGGGGTGCTCGACCAGCAGGTTGCCGATCTCGCGCCCGGCGCCGGGCAGCACGCTGAACAGCCCCTTCGGAAGGCCCGCTTCCTCGATGATCCGCGCCAGTTCCAGCGCGACCAGCGGTGACCAGCTTGCGGGTTTCAGCAGCACCGCATTGCCCGCCGCCAGCGCCGGGGCCACCTTCTGCGCATCCGAGGCGATGGGCGAATTCCACGGCGTGATCGCGGCGACCAGGCCTATGGGGTCATGCACTGACATCGTCAGATAGTCGCCGCGCTGGGAGGTCAGGGCGTCATCCAAGGTTTCCAGCGCCGCCGCGACATAGCGGAAGGTCCCGGCGGCCGAGGCGGCCAGCGCCCCGGTTTCGCGCAGGGTCTTGCCGGTGTCGCGGGTCTGGATATGGGCGATGCGGGCGGCATTGGCCTCGATTCCGCCTGCGATGCGGTGCAATATGCGGGCGCGCTCATGCGACTTCAGCCCGCGCCAGGCGGGATCGGCTTGGGCCGTGATTGCGCTCGCAATGGCCCTTTCGCCATCGGCGCGGCTGGCGCCTTTCAGGACAAGGTTGACCGATCCGTCGGCGGGGTAGATCGAGGTAATCTCGGCCCCGCTGCCCCATTCCCACTCGCCGCCGATGAACAGGCGACCGTCCGGCATTTCCGTCATATCGCCACCTCGCGCAGCCGGTTCAGCACCTCGCGCGCCACGGAATAGACTGTGGTGACCGAAGTCTTGGGGTTGTCGACCGAAGGCTTGCCCTCGATGCGGATCGTGTAATCGGCGACCTCGGAGGTGACGCTGTACTCATGGATGTTGCGGCCGACCGCAGGGTCGGCGATCAGCCGGACGCGTGTCTCATCCCAGCCGATCCCGGCCAGGGCGAGGGTCGCGGCCACATTGGCATTCTTGGGATAAAGCGTGGCGGCGTCGCGGGCGGTACCTTCGAAGAACACCGCTTCCTCGGTCAGCCCCGCAAGATCGACCAGCGCCTCGGCTGGGGTGCCGGTCCAGGCCATGGGCGGCTTGCGCCCGGTATAGGTGACCGCGCTGATTCCGGCGGGGCGCAGCGCCGACAGGATGTCGACCCCGCCGATGGCCCCTGCGGGCAGGAGGAACCGGCTGCCGCCTTCGTGCGCGGCCCGGGTCAACTGGGCGTAAAGGCCCGCATCGGCCAGTGCGCCGATCGAGACGATCAGCGTCTCGATCCCGGCGCGCAGGACGGCGGTGGCATGCTGGGCCACGGCCTGATGCCCGGCGCATTCGACAACCAGATCCGGCCCCGCGGCTATCAGCTCCTCCGCCCTGGTCACCACACGCGCCGATGCGGGGAAGGTTGTGGCCAGTTCGCCTTCGACCCCTTCGGCGAATTCCGGCAGGCTGAGAACCGTCAGCGCCGATATCGCGGCCTGTTCCTGTGCCAGAACCTTCAGGAGCGTGCGGGCGATGTTGCCGTAACCGATCAATCCTAGATGCATGGCGTCAGACCTTGTTTCCAGCCGCTCCTGCGGGCGGACCCGAGAAGCTTTCGGCGAAGGGGCCGATGGCGACCATGTCGACCTCGATCATCTGCGGTCCGGCTGCGGCCAGCGCGGCATCCAGCGCCGCGCCGAAGTCCTCCACCGCGCGCACCACCCGGTGCGGCAGCCCGATCGAGGCGCAATGGGCGGCGAAATCAGGGGTGTGCAGCGCGGAATAGTGGTGTCGACCGTCGTATTGCGCGTCCTGGATGTTGCGGATCACGCCATAGGCGCGGTCGTTCATCAGCACGTAGACCAGCGGAGCCTGTTCCTCGACGGCCGTAATCAGTTCGGCAATGCCCAGTTGCAGCCCGCCGTCCCCCAGAAGCGTCACCGCCTTGGGTCCGGTGCTGGCCAGCGCCGCCCCCACCCCCATCGCGGCACCCTGGCCGATGCCGCCGCCCAGGGCATGAACGCCAAGCCGGGCCTCGGCCAGACGGACATAGCGGTTGCCAAAGGTCGAGTTCGAGATCGTCACGTCGCGCACCCAGGCATGCCCCCCGGCGGCGATGCGGGCGGTCAGGGCCTCTGCCACCGCTTGATAGGGGCCAAGGCGGCTGCGGAGTGCGCCTTCGCTCTTGGCCCGGGCGGTGGCGATGTCAAAGCCGAGCTGTGGGTCGACCTGCAGTTTCTCGGGCAGCGCTACCAGCACGCGCGCCAGCGTATCGCGAGCGGAACCATGGACGAAGAGATCGACTGGATAGTTCCGCCCACCCTGCGCGGCATCAGCGTCGATCTGGATCAGCGGGCGTGGCAGGCGCATCTTGTTGTTCAGCGTTTCGTTGCCGCGCAGGCGCGAGCCGACGACGATCATCAGATCGCAAGAGGCATAGATCGCTTGCGCCTCGGGCGTCATGTTGAAGGCACCGAGGCTGGCAGGATGGTCCTCGGCCACCACGGCCCGGCCCTGGGTCGACGTAACGGCACCGAAGCCGCGTGCCACCAACGCCCGCGCCTCGGCCTCGGCCCCGCGTGCGCCACCGCCCAGCCATAGCATGGGGCGCCGAGCGGCAAGGATGCGCTCCACGATGGCTGCGATGGCGTCGTCGCCGGCGCAGGGCGCTTGCGGGCGGGGCACCAGTATCTGCGGCGCGACGGACATGACAGTGCGCTGCACATCGACCGGAATCTCCAGAGCCACCGGCCCGGTCGGGGCGGCCAGCGCCTGGGAAACGGCGGCGGTCAGCGCTCCGATGGCGCTGCCCGCGTCCCACATGCGGACATAGGCCTTGGACACGGCGCGCAGCATGTCGGGCTGGCGCGGCACGTCATGAATGGGTGCGCGGTCGCGGTCCATGAATTCGGTGTCGACGGTCGAGGTGATATGCAAAAGCGGTGTCCCCGCCGTCAGCGCCTCAACCTGGGCACCCGCCGCATTGCCGGCAGCCGTGCCGGTCGAGGTGAACACCACCCCCAGCCGCCCGGACACCCGTGCCCAAGCATCGGCCATGTTCATCGCCCCCGCCTCGCCCCGTGTCGGTACAAAGCGGATGCGGCCCTGCCGCGCGATGGCATCGAGGATGGGCATGTTGTGGATCGAGATCACACCGAAGACGGTGGTCACGCCAATCTCGGCCAGCCAGCGGGCGACGAATTCACCGACGGTTTCAGAGTTCGCTGCGGTCTGCGCAATCGTGTCGATTTTCATCAGTCTTGTCGTCCTTTACATGAACCGAGCCAGGCCGCCTGACACGTCAAGCTGGGCCCCGGTGATGTAGCTGGCAGCCCGGCTGCCGAGGAATGCGATGGCGGCGGCGGCCTCGGCCGGATCGCCCAGGCGGCCGAGCGGGATGCCCTTGCGGCGCGCAAGATCGGCATACCAATCCTCGCGACTGACCGACTTGTCCTCGCGCTCGGCAAATCGGCGGGTCCATTGGCCCGATCCGATCAGCCCCATCAGCACCGCGTTCACCCGAACCTTGGGCGCAAGTTCCACGCTCAGCGACTTGACGAGGCTCTGAACCGCCGCTCGCGCCGAAGAGGTGCAGACCATATGCGGCTCGGGCTGGTAGGCCAGAAGCGAGTTGACCACCACGATGGCGCCCGATGCCTCGGTCAAAAGCGGCAGGAAGGCGCGGATCGGGTGGATCTGGCTGAATAGCTTCAGGTCCAGTTCGGCCCGCCAATCTTCGTCCGTCGTGTCGGCGAAGGTGCTGATCCGGCCCTGACCAGCGTTGTTCACCAGAAGATCGCATTTGCCGAGACTTTGCTCCACGGCTGAGGCAAAAGCCTGATTGGCGGCAGGCTCTAGCACCGAAAACGCCTGCGCGAGCACCCGGTCTGCGCCGAAATCGCGCTTCAGCACGGCGGCTACATCCATCAGCCGTCCTTCGCCGCGTGCACAGATTGCGACCCGCGCGCCCTGCTCCAGCAAGAGCCGCGCCGTGGCGAGGCCGATGCCGGACGACCCACCGGTGACAACCGCCACCTGACCTTCATATGGGGGGGTCATGGTTTGATCTTTCGCAATTCGGGAAATCCTGGGTCGGGGCGTCCCTGCATCACCGCGCGTTGCGCGGCGGTGGGGGGCCCTGCGGTCATCCATTGGTCCATCTTTTCGGGCACATCGCGCGGCCAGACCTGGGCCTCGTGCGTGGCCTCGTTGATCTGCTGCAATTCCGAGGTGAACTCGATCACGAAGCCCGACGGAGAGACGAAATAGGCAAAGGGGTTGTCGCCCGGCCCATGCCGCCCCGGCCCCCATGTCGGCAGGATGCCCTTTTCCTTCATCCGCCCGATGGAGCGCATGAATTCGTTGATCGAGGGCAGCTCGAAGGCCACATGGTTGATCGACGGATAATGCCCGCGCACCAGCGCGATCGAATGGTGGTCGGTAGCGCAGCGCAGAAAGACCATCTGATCGGCGCTGTAATCCGAGACCCGGAAGCCCAGAACCCGGCAGTACCAGGCCTCCACTCCCTCCATGTCGGGAGTGTTCAATACCACATGGCTGATCTTTCGCGGTCGCGCCCACTGGTCCAGCGGCTCAAGCCGGCGTTCCTCGCAGCGAAACCGCAGGCGGCGGTTGTCGGGGTCCAGCACCTCGAAGCCCCAGCCGCCCGCGAAGTCGGTGAAGGCGGCGGGAGGGCCCAGAACCTCGGCGCCCTCGGCCAGGGCCTGGGCGTGCAGGGCAGCCATGGCAGCGCGGTCGGGCATGGCGAAATGGACATACTCGATGCCATAGGTCGGCCCGTCCATCAGGCCATAGACAAAGGGCTCGGACCCGGTGCCACGCAGATAGACGATGCCGTCCTGATCCGCAGCGAAGGTCAGGCCCCAGTTGCCTTCGTAAAAGCCGCGCGTGTCGCGAATGCCGGGTGCGCGCATGACAATGCCACGCAGGGAATGTACGCCTATCTTGTCGCTCATGTCCGCTACTTCTGTTGCAGGGGGGAGGAAGTGCTTTGGTCTTGCGCCAGCAGCATCGCGGCCAGCGCCTGCGGTGCTTGCAGGTGGATGGCATGGCCTGCGCCCTGAACCTGGGTGAAGCCCCGTCGCATCGTCGCGGGAATGGCGGCATGGGCGCGGGCGGATTGGTCAGGCGGAGTGACGATATCGCCTTCGCCCACAATGACGGCGGTCAGCACGGTCAGGCGGGCGCAGTCGGCGGCCAGATCGCCAGAGGCCAGCATTCGCACGGCCTGGCCATAGCCCGGCAGGCGGACCTTGGCCATGCTGGCGGCCACGGCGTCGACCAGCGCGGGATTGGCTTCGGGCTCATGGATCAGGCGGGGCGCGCGGGCGGCGGCAAAGGCGGCGGCGCCATCGCGCTGCAACTCGGTCAGGCGGGCAGCCTGGGCGGGGGGCAGGTCGCCCTCAGGCGCCGCGCCGCCACCCTGCGCGCAAGCCGCCAAAGTCAGGCTCAGGACATGCCCGGGACGGAAAACGGCATAAGAGGCGGCGATCAGCGTGCCCAGCGAATGGCCCAACAAGTGGAAATGGTCCAGCCCAAGGCGCTCGACCAGACCGGCCAGTGCGGCGGCGTAATCTTCCGCCAGCGGCCAATGCGCCCTCAGTGGGGTCGACCAGGCATAGCCGGGCGCATTCCAGGCGATCATGCGCCACCGGGGCAAATGCCCAGCCAGAGCGTCAAAAGACGAAGCCTCGGACCCGATTCCGTGCAGGGCCACAAGCACCGGACCTGCGCCCGGACGTTCGCGCCAGCTTATCTCGCCGCCTGTGTGATCGACAAAGCCCGTCATGAGAAGACAAACCCGTTGTTCACCGGCAGGACCTGTCCAGTCAGGGGCAGCGCAGGTTGCGGCATCAGGTAGGCCACAGTCCCGGTGATCTCTTCGACGGCCTGCAGTCCGCGAACGGCGCGGTCTTCGCCAAAGTGACACGGGCTTCGATCAGGGGCTTCTTGTCGGCGATGCTCATTGGGCCTTCCTGTCGGGATCAGGGGGTGAGGATGGGGGCCGCACTGCGGGGGGTGCAGCCCGAAGTGAAAGGTCAGCCGGCGGCCTTGCTTCCGGCCGGACGCGGGATCTTCGAGACCGGGTGATCCGGCGGATAGGTCGGGGTGACGGGCTTGGGGTTACCGATCATCACGCACATCAGGGCCTCTTCGATGCCCTCGTTGCGTACGCCTCGGTAAAGGCCAGGTGGAACCGAGATCAGGTCGCGCTCGGTCAGCAGCACGTCCAACTCTTCACCCTTGTGCTCGATGAAGAAGCGCACCTTGTGGCCCTTCAGCACGAAGAAGATCTCTTCCGCATCGCGGTGGATGTGCAAGGGGCCCTCGGCCCCGGCGGGCAGGACCATTGTCGAGAAGGTGAAGTGACCAGCCGGAACCACGTTCTCATCACTGTCGATACCGGTCGCGCCAGTTCCGACATAGCGCATCTGCGCCCGGCGATACTTGGGGTCATGGTCAGCCTGAAACTTCAGCGCGTCCCAGTCCAGCGTGCGCGTGCCATAGGTGGCAATGCGGCTTTTCATCCAATTCGCCAGGGTCTTGCCCTCGGGGATCTGCACGTCCTCGGGTTCGATCGAGGGAAACTTCATCGGTGCGGCAGTCATGTGATGCTCCTGGCTGCGGGTGAGTTCAGGCGCGTGATCAGGAATGCGCCTTTGGAATGTGGTGAAGGAGGCGTTCCCCGGCCCGGACGACGGCCGAGTGAAGCGCGGTGCCAATCAGGGTCAGCAGGATGATGCTCGTCAGCGCTGAGCGCGCAGGCCCGGCCTTGATGAGCCAATGCGGGACGTGAGCTGTCCGGCTCCCGCTGCGACAGGCGACCGGTGAACGCACTCTTCGGGCATTCATGGAAACTGCTGGTCTCGACCATCGGTACCCTCGTGCTGCCTCGGCAAATTGTTCAATTATGAACGTTATGTTCATCTTTGATCTTTACTTTGCCCGAGTCAATCCTTTTCTTGCTGGGGGGCCATGCTTCCGACAGGATCGGATGGCCGGGAAAGGGCGCCAACCAGGCGCGGAAAGAAGCGGGGCAGGAAGAATTGACGTCCAGCGAAGCGATCAAGACGGGGGATGAAGGCACCGAGTACACCGTGCCGCCGGTTCAGCGCGCCTTCCGCCTCTTGCGCCACATTGCCAGCGGTCAGCGCTGCCGCAACCTCAGCGCCACCGCGCGCGAGCTTGGCATCAACCGCACAACGCTAATGCGGCTTTTGCACACGCTGGCCGCCGAAGGCATGATTGAAACGCTTGACGGAGGCGAAAGCTGGCAGCTTGGGCCGGGAATGATCGCCCTCGCGGCCGAAGCGCTGCGTTCGCGCGATGTCCTTCGGGTGGCACAGCCGGTGTTGGAGCGGCTGTCGGCCTTGCTTTCGCTATCCTCACACCTGGGCGTGATCGACGGGCGTGAGATCATCTATCTCCTGCGCGAGGCGCCGGATGCGCCTTTGGTAAGCAACGTCCGCGCCGGATCACGCCTGCCTGCTCATGCCACGACAATCGGCCGCATCCTTCTGGCCCATAAAGGCGAGGCCGCACTGGTCGCGCTTTATGCGGGCCAGCCGCTTGCAGCCTTCACCTCCAAGACCGCTACTTCGCTGGCAGATCTTATGGCCCAAATTGACCGCGACCGCGCCCAGGGCTTTGCCTGGAGCCATGGCGACTACGAACCCGGCATCGGCTCTTGTGCCATGGCGATCCTCGACCATCGCGGCACGGCAGTAGCGGCGATCAATGTGACCGGACCAGAAGCCAGCTTTGCCCCCGATCAGCCCCGCGCCCTGGCGATCCGCGAGGCCGTGGCCGCCGCCGCCGCCGAAATCTCGCGCGGGCTGGGATATTTACCGCGGAAATAGGGCCCGCCCGTCAGTCACCCAAAGCCGACTGAAGCTTTTCAAGCGCCCGGAACAGGGTTTCCCGCTCGTCGCGTGACAAGATCAGCAGGGTTTGCGCCTGCGCCCTGCGGGCATTTCTGATGATCTCGTCATAAACGCGCATTCCGGCCTCGGTCACGACGCAGACCAGTTTCTTGCGCGAGGCCTCGGTTTCGGGCCGCAGTTCCACGAGGCCGCGCTGTTCCAGAAGGCGCGCCGTGCGGCTGACCTGGGCCTTGTCAGAGGTCGATTGCGTGACAAGCTCACCGAAGGGCAACGAACCGGAGTGCGCGGCCAATGACAAAAGCCGCCACTCGGCGATCGAAAGATCAGCGGATCGGGCATAGGGCAGCGTGACCTCACGGCGCAACGTGCTCATCAGCGTACTAAGCCGCTTGGTGAGAAAGTCATGGACGACAAGCGATGAACCGTCTGCGTCCAGCTCCGACCAGGGGCAAGTCTCGGTGTCTTCTGCCATGGCGCTGTCCAATCGCTTTCATTCTCGACACGTCACCCGATTCCCTGGCTAGGGCCAAGATCTTGGGCAAATAACTGATCTAACAAGTAAAAAAATTTTGTTGATCCGTCAACAAAAATCATCCACTCTGATTTTGTTGCATCGTCAACAAAGTGAGGCCGGATGGCGCCGGTCGATGCACAGGGAGGACTTCGGTTTGGCGGGCGAGGGTGAAGGAATTCCGCAGGTCAATGCTCGCGAGAAGGTGCTGGGATGCGCCGTCTACGCCGGCGACATGCGCCTGCCACGCATGCTGCATGCCCGGATCCTGCGCAGCCCCCATGCACACGCCCGTATCACTGGGGTGGACTTGACCGCCGCCCTGGCCCTGCCGGGGGTCCGGGTCGCCGTCTCGGGCCGGGACGTTCCGGCGCGGGCCTGGGGTCTCAGCCACAAGCAGCAGCACGTGCTGGCCCGCGACACCGTGCGTTTTGTCGGCGAAGAGGTCGCCGCCTTAGCAGCCGACACGCCCGAAATCGCCGATGCGGCATTGGATCTGATCCAGATCAGCTATGAACCTTTGCCTGCCCTTCTGGACCCTGCCGATGCTTTGACCACGGGCGCGCCGCTGGTCCATGCCGGCAGCAACCTCGCCGACGAAATCAACATCCAGCGCGGTGACATCGACGCGGGCTTCGCCCAGGCCGACCTAATCCACGAAGAAACCTACCGCACCCATTCGCAATATCCGGGCTACATGGAACCGATGGCGACGGTTGCCGCCACAGATGCCAACGGGCGGTTGACGGTCTGGACCTCGACCCAGTCGGTCTTCCTGGCCCGGCAGCGGCTGGCCGAGGCGCTGGATCGTCCGGTCTCGTCGATCCGGGTGATCCAGGCGACGGTGGGTGGCGGCTTCGGCGGCAAGATCGTGGAAGAACGCAGCAGCGTGATCGCCGCCTTCCTCGCCACCCGCACCGACCGCCCGGTACGCCTGGGCCTGACCCGGATCGAGGACATGCTGTCGGGTTGCCTCAGCGTGCCGGAAACCATCCGCCTCCGTCTGGGGATGCGGCGCGACGGCACGATCACTGCGAAAGAGGTCGAAATTCTGGCCGACTGCGGCGCCTTTGCCGGGCTCGCGCCGGATATTCTGATCGTCTCGGCGATGCGCAGCGACAACATGCAGCGTATCGCCAACATCCGCACCCGCGCCCGACTGGTCTACACCAACACCCTGCCGCGCGGGGCCTTCCGAGGCTTTGGTGGCACGCAAATGCTGTTCGCGCTGAACAGCCACCTGGCGACGATGGCCGAGAAGCTGGATCTTGACGTCTTCGACGTACACCGCCGCAACGCCATCGGTCCGGGCGATACCACCGTCCATGGCTGGAAGATCGGCAGTTGCGCGCTGGAAGCCTGCCTGACGCATGTCCGCAAGGCCATCGACTGGGACGCGAAGCGCGCACGCCCCAAGGGTACGGGTGTGCTGCGGCGCGGCCTTGGCGTGGCGGCGGCAATGCATGTCAGCGGCAACCGTACCATCGGCAACTGGGACGGGGCCACCATCCTTCTGAAAGTCAACGAGGATGGCCGCGCCGTGATCCTGACCGGCGAATCCGACATGGGGCAAGGTGCCTTCACCATGCTGACCCAAATCTGCGCAAAGGAACTGGGCATCCCGCCAGCGCATGTCACCGTCCAGGCTCCGGATACCGACATCTCGCCCTTCAGCATCGGAACCCTTGCCTCGCGCGTTACGATCAACGCCGGGGCCGCCATGGTCAAGGCGGCTCGGCAGGCGCGGAGCCAGATCCTTGCCGCAGCCGCCGAGAAATACAGCCACCCCGAGGACGACCTTGAGATCGCCGACGGAATGGTCCGCGCCCGGGGCACCGGCAATCTGACCGTGCCCTTGCCCGAGATCTGTCGCTATCACATCTTCCGCCATGGCGGCGAGGGCATCATCGTCTCCGCCAGCCATGACCCCGAGACCGTGCGCATGGATGCCGAGCATCGCGGCAACATCGCGCCGGGCTATTCCTTTGCCGCTCAGGCGGTCGAGGTCGAGGTCGATACCGAAACCGGGCAGGTCCGGCTGATCGAATCATGGCTGGCCGATGATTGCGGCGTGGCGATCAACCCGCTGGCCGTTCACGGACAGTCGAACGGCGCTGCGGTGCAATCGCTGGGCTGGGCGCTGTACGAGGAACCAAGGTTCGAGGGCGGGCAGCTTTCCAACGGCAACCTCGCCGACTACACGATGGCCACCGCCGATGCCGTGCCCCGGCTTCACAGCGCCATCGTTGACTCGTTCGAGCCGAATGGCCCTCTGGGGGCCAAGGGGGCCAGCGAAACCGCGATCCTACCTGGCGCACCCGCCATCGCCAATGCCGTCTATGAAGCGATCGGCCTGCGCATCACCGACCTGCCGATCACACCGGAAAAGATCCTGGCCGGCCTGGCCCGCGCAAAGGGAGCCCGCGATGCTGCCCTTTGACATCGCCACCCCTGGAACCCTGGCCGAAGCGCTGGCGCTTTTGGACCAGTACGACGAAGAAGCCTGCGTCTTTGCCGGCGGCACCGCGCTGGTCATCGCCTTGCGCCAGCGCATGATCGCGCCGCGTGTCGTCGTCTCGATCGGGCAACTGCCGGGCCTGTCTGAGATCACCTATTCCGAAGCCGAGGGCCTGCGTATCGGCGCGCTGGCACGCCATGCCCAAATCGCCGCGTCGGATCCGGTGCGCCGCCATTACCCGGTGCTGGCCCAGCTTTTCGGCGGTCTGGCCAATCCGCAGGTCCGCAACCAGGGCACGGTCGGAGGCAACCTCTGCTATGCCGATCCGGCCACCGACCCGCCCTCCTGCCTCCTGGCTCTGGGGGCCGAGGTGATCATCGCCGGGCGGATGGGCCAGCGCCGTTTGCCGATGCGCGCATTTCTGGTCGACTTCTTCACCACGGCGCTGGAGCCGGGCGAGATTCTGGCCGGCATTCATATCCCTCCCCCTCAGCCGGGTGAGCATGCCCTCTACCGCCGCCACCTGCGCACGCCCGCCGAACATCGCCCGCTTGCCAATGTGGCGCTACGGTTTGTCGCGGGGCCTGATGGGCACAGCTGGAAGGACGTGCGGCTGGCCATTGGCGCCGCCGTGCCGGTGGCTCTGCCGATGGACGAGGCAGGCCGCGCACTGACCGGACGACCCATCACGCTTGCCGTTGCCGGCGAGGCCGCCGCTCTCGTGGCCGAACGACTGGAGCCGATCTCGGACAGCCGTGGCGACGCGGCCTTCCGCACCGCCGTCGTGCGCGCCGCGGTCCGCCGGATCGTAGCCGAAGCCGCAGGCCTTGACTGGACGGAGACCACATGAGCACCCATCGTATCCACCTGACCCTGAACGGCGAGGCCATCGAGGCCGAAGTGCCGGGCAACCGCCTCCTGGCAGATTTCCTGCGCGATGACCTGGGCCTGACCGGCACCAAGCGCGGCTGCGAGACAGGGGTCTGCGGCGCTTGCTCGATCCACCTTGACGACACCGTCACCAAATCCTGCCTGTGTCTGGCCTTTCAGGCGGACGGCCGCCAGATCACCACGGTCGAGGGGCTTGCCGATGGCGCAACCCTGCATGTGCTGCAAGAGGCGTTCATGACCCATGGCGGCCTGCAATGCGGTTATTGCACACCCGGATTCCTGATGGCCTCGGCAGAGCTTCTGGCCAGAAATCCGATGCCTTCCGGAGACGAGATCCGCAAGGCGCTTTCGGGCAATCTTTGCCGCTGCACCGGCTATCAGGGCATCGTGGACGCAGTCGGCGCAGCAGCGAGGACCTTGCATGGAATTTGAGTTCCGCCACCACTTTGATGCCACGCCCGAGGCACTTTGGCAGGCTCTTCTGGACCCGGAGCGCGTTGGCGCCTGCGTGCCGGGCATGCAATCGGTCACTGTGATCAGCGATACCGAGTACCGCGCCCGCATCCGGGTGAAGATCGCCTTCATCAGCGCGCATTTCGACATCGGCACCGTGATCACCGAGACCGATCCGCCCCACCTTCTCCGCGCCGAAGCCAGCGGCGAGGACGGCAAGATCGGCAGTTCCGTCTCGGCCAAGGTCGAGATGCGGTTGACGCCCACAGGCGACGGGCAGACCGAGCTTTGCGTGAAGGCCAGGGCCGATGTGCTGGGGCGGCTGGGAACGCTGGGGTTAAATCCGATGCGTACCAAGGCCGAAGGCATGTGGGGCCAGTTCTGTGAGGCGCTGGCGGTGCAGCTATCCGGCGGTTCCCCCCCAGCCGCCTCTTCTTCGTCGCCGGCACCTGCCACGCGCACTGCTGCAAAGGCACCAGTTCCGCAGACCGCTCAGCCAGGCCGGTCAGGATGGCTGTCCTGGTTTGCGCCTCGATCCGAGGTCTTTCGGGTCGAAGTCGAAAGGAATGGCAATCGCGTTGTCCTGAGCTGCCCGCCCGATCAGGCCGAGCTTTGCCTGGGCTGGCTTGATCGGCACCTGCAAGGAGGAAGGTCATGACGCGCTAAGGCCACGCCCGCCTGAAGCCTGCTTGACACCCCCGGCGGCCCCGTTCCGGTGGGAACGCACGAAGGGGAAATGGAAACCGATCCAGCCACGGCGATCTGGTGCCGGGAGGGATCAAGACAAAGTAGCATCGTCTGCCAAAGGGCAGCGATCCAGCAACGGGAGAAGAAAGAATGCGCAAGAGTTCAGTACTGGCTGTCAGCTTGGTCACCACAGCACTTCTCGGCTTTGGCGGAGCAGTAGTGGCGCAAGACAAGACAGAACTCACGGTGGCCCTGCCGGTCAACCTCTGCCTCGCCAACTGGCCCTTCTATGTGGCCGCCGGCGAAGGCCTGTTTGCCGCTGAAGGTCTTGAAGTAACGATGCAGGGTCTGGACGGCTCGTCCGCCGCGATCCAGGCGATGCTGGCGGGTCAGGCCCAAATCGCAGTTTCCGCCCCGGCCGACATTCTGGCCGCTACCGGTGCGGGTGCTGATCTGACCGGCTTTTACAGTTTCTACCAGTATCTGCCGTTCCGCGTCGTGACGGCTGGGGATTCGCCGGTTGCATCGCTGGCCGACCTCAAGGGCGCGACCATCGGCATCACCAGCGTCTCGGGCGGCGAGGCGACCTATCTGCGCTCGGTCATGGCCTTCTCCGGAATGGCGGAAGGCGACTATGAGGCGTTGGCTGTGGGAGAGGGCGGCATGGCGGCCTCGGCAATGACCGACGGCACGATTAAGGCCTTTTCGGCCTCGTTCGTGGACGAGATCATCTTCGGCGGCATGGGCTTTGCCTACAAACCCCTTGTAGCCGAAGGCTATCCGGGCACCGCAGGCCTGCTTCTGGCCGCCGACTCGGGCTTTGTGGCCGACAATGCTTCAGTGATCGAAGGGCTGGGCCGCGCCCTGGTGAAGGCAACTGCGGCAGGTCTGGCCAACCGCGACCTGGTCGTTGCCACCTGTGGTGCCGCCGCCCCGCACGAAACCGAAGATCCCGGTTTCGCGGGGGCTGTGCTGGATGGCGTCGATCCCTTGTTCACCCTGACTGACGCCGCCGCCGGGCCGATGGGCCACGTCGACGAGGCGACTTGGGCCAGCTACCGTGACCTGATCATCTCGATCGGCGCAGCAGGCCCGGATGCCGCCAAGACTGAAGTATCCAACGCCTTTGTCGAAAGCTGGAACAAATGACTGAAGCACTCGGCCGCAATCCGGGTTCGGCCGAGGCTGAAGGTGGGGCGGCACGCCGCCCCACCGACAGTGATGGTCAGCCCTCTGTCCGCATCCGCGACCTGTCGCGCACCTTCAGCAGCGATGGCAAGACGATCCACGCCCTGACAGACATCTCGCTCGATGTGGCGCCGGGGGAATTTGTTGTGCTTCTTGGCCCCTCGGGCTGTGGAAAGTCGACGCTTCTGAACATCATCGCGGGCCTTCTGCCTGCAACCACCGGAACTGCCGAGGTTGGCGGCCAGTCTGTAACAGGAGTGCCGCAGGGCATCGGCATGATGTTCCAGAAGGCGGTTCTGCTGCCCTGGCGCACCGTGCGAGAGAACATCCTTCTGCCGATCGAGATCGCCGAGGGCCGCCGCGCCGCCGCCGCCGCAACCCAGCGGGCGGACGAGCTGCTGGACCTGGTCGGGCTGACGGGCTTTGCCGAGCGTATGCCGAACGAGTTGTCGGGCGGCATGCAGCAGCGCGCCGCCATCTGCCGGATGCTGATCACCGAACCCGAGATCCTTCTTCTGGATGAACCTTTCGGCGCGCTGGACGAATTCACCCGCGAACACATGAACATGCAGATGTTGGACCTGCAAAACCGCCTGGGACGCACCGCGATTCTTGTCACGCACAGCATCTCGGAAGCGGTGTTCCTGGCCAACCGGGTCATTGTGATGAGCGCGCGCCCCGGCCGCATCGCGGGCGTGGTCGAGGTCGACCTGCCGCGCGACCGCACCCCCGATATCGTTACCACGCAGGCCTTCCAGCATTTCGTCGAGGAAGCCCGGCAGATGCTTCACATCGGCTATTCGATGGAGAAATCCGCATGAGCAATGCATCCAGCAAATCTTCCGCCCAGCCCAAGGGGCCCTATGCCGGATCCGGGCAGGACTCATGGCTTGAACGCCTGCCCTCATCGGTTCTTGTCGGTGGCTCCTTCTTGATCCTGCTTGCAACCTGGGAAGCCGTTGTCGTTCTGGGCTGGGTCCCGGAACTGGTGTTGCCGCGTGCCAGTTCGACCGCTGTCGCCCTCTATAATCTGCTCGTCGATTTCGCGACGGGCGGCACGGTCTGGGTCAACTACCGGGTCACACTGATCCAGGCAGCCTTGGGGCTTTTCTTTGCCGGCATCATTGGCTTTGTCATCGGTGCCCTGATCGCGGAAACCACTTTTGGCCGCCGAGTGATCCAGCCCTATATGGTGGCCCTTTACGCCGCGCCGAAAGTGGCGCTGGCCCCGATCTTCGTGGCCTGGTTCGGCTTTGGCATGACACCAAAGGTCGTGATGGCCGTAACCATCGCCTTTTTCCCGGTCATGGTCGACACCGCCGCAGGCTTGGCAGGGGTGGACGAGGACAGCGACAAGCTGTTCGCTACCATGCGCTCCAACCGCTGGCAGCGGTTCTTCAAGTTGAAGCTTCCTAATGCCCTGCCATTCATCTTCGCCGGGCTGAAGAGCGCGGGCGTGCTGGCTCTGATCGGCACTCTTGTGGGCGAGTTCTCGGGCGGTGGGCGCGGTGTTGGCGTGCTGATCGAGACCGCAAGCATGCGCTTCAACCTGGACGTGGTTTTCGCCCATGTGATCCTGCTCTCGACTATCGCCTTCGCACTTTACTGGGCGATCGACCGGATCGAGGCCCGCGTGGTGTTCTGGCGCAAGTCGGGGTTCATCCCGGCAGAGTCCTAAGTGTTTGCTCTCCGCAACTCGTAGTTCGGAGAGCAAACTGATCGACAATACCCCATTTAGAAACCCGGCGCGCTCAAGTCCGACGACGATCGGCTGCGCTAGGCATCAGCAGCCTGTGGATGTGCCCCAGTGATGCCGTTGCGGTTGCTCGCTGTGATGTCGGCTAACCCGATTGCCGTGCCCAGCGACCCGCAATCCATTGCAGCACTTTGCTGCCGAAACAGTTTGCTGCACGTCGTGAGCCTCTAATTGCCAGACAGCCATCACATCCCCTTGTTATCCGCTAGAGGATGGACGCTGCCACATGCAGAGTATGCCGGACGATGGTGCAGGATTTGTGCAGAACGCATGACCGCGGCACGATAGGCCTGACTGGTTCGGCCGCGGTTGGAGGGCCGCTCTCCCTGCGCCCACCTAGACTAGGAAACAACAATTGCTCCGAGCTCTGTCAATGTCCGGTTTACGGAACGTCGCGACGCTGCATCTTTGCGTCTTGACGGTCCGCTTTGGGCCGTTACCGCCTCCGAATGGCTTTAAAGCTCCAAACCTGTAAGCTTCTGGGAAAACTTGCTTATCTTAGAGACCGCGATTGTGATGGGTGGTCTCAAGGCTGCGAGATCAACTTCGGGCTCTGCGATGGCTTCGGCCTGTTCTACCGTGACGAGGACCTCAGCATCGACTGCAGCCAGCTCGGCCTCTGGCGCGATCTCTTCCCGGGCCACAATGTCGGCCGCCAGTTTCGGCTCAGGTTCAACCGGGGCTTCAGCCTTTGCCTTCTCCGGCCTCACAAAATCCACCACCATCCGTTCGGCCAGCTTCCGCTCTAGCGCCTCCATCCGTTGGGTCAGGAACTGCACGTCCGCAGCTTCCTTGGGCGGATAGGGCAGGGCACCCTTTTGGGCGTCGAACAGCTTCTTGAAGGTCGGGTCCTGGAAATAAACAATCCGATGGACCAGTAGCGGGTTTTGCCGTTCCGGGATGAGGATGGCTTGATCCGGGTTCAACCGCCGCACTTCATCGGGGGTGAGAAGCGGCCGCTCCTCCATCCGCCGACTGACCGACCGTCGTTGCATGAAATCCCTGTCCCGCGAAACACTATCCGAGACCGAAAGCTTGGTCGTCTTGCCCAAGGCGTCGGAGATTTCCCCCGCCGTTTTCTTGTCGTTGGCCGCGAGGTAAAGCTTCATCCCGGCCGCAGACTCGAGCGACAGGCGGACGTTTTCGCCATAGATGTTGTCAAGGCCGGGGATCGACTGGGTGATGATCGACACCCGCGCTCCGTGACCTGCCAACTGTTTCAGAGCCTGCTCGACGATGGGCATGGGTCCGAGTTGGTCGAACTCGTCCAGCATGACCATCACCGGCCAGGGCTCGGATTTCGGGTCGGGGAGGGTGGAGCGCATGGTGGCGATCAACTCGCCGAAGAAGAGCCGCACCAAGGGCGACAGGGTGCGAATGTCATCAGCGTTGACCACGACATAGATCGACATCGGGCGCTTACGCAGATCGGCAAAGGAAAAGTCATTGCCAGATGTCGCGCGATCTACAGCCGGGTTGTTCCAAAGCGTCATGCCCGCGCCGCCAAGAACCGAGGCATGCGAAGACAGGGTCCGGTCAGAATAGCCCGCGAACTTGCGAAAGGTTTGCGCGGCATTGGGGTGTTTCACCTCCTCGGCATGCTCGCCGTAAACCTCTTGCGTGGCGCCCCGTCCAAAGAGGATGCGGCTGATCTCGCCGATGGTCGGCTTGCCGCGCTCAATGGCCAGAAGGCCAGCGGCCACAAAGAGTTCACGTCCCTCGGTCAGAAAGTCCCCTGCCGTCCCTTTGTCGGAAACCGTCAAGAAGTAGTCCGAGATCTTGGCCAGTTCGGTGTAGCGCTGCTCATAGTTTTCAATGCGGGCGACGCGCTCAAGCGGGTTGTAGCGATGGGTCGGATGTTCAAAATCGAAGGGCGAAAAGCGATAGACTGCGTCGCCTTCGGCCTGCCGGTGCCGCGAAGTGGCCTCGAATATCTCGCCCTTCACATCGAGGACGACGATGCTGCCGTTGAACAGAAGCGTGTTCGGGATAACATAGCCCACGCCTTTACCGGCCCGGGTGGGTGCCACAACGAGGCAATGCGGGAATTTCTGGAAGGTGGCGCTGACATAAGGCGCGGTCTTTGAAGGGGCGCCCAGCTTGCCGAAGACCATCCCCGCGCCCAAGGGCTGCAGGAGGCCATTCGTCTTCATCTCCGCGCGCGCCTGGAACTTGGCCTGACCGTATTCTGTGAGCTGTTGGCGGAAGGTCAGGGCGACAGCGGCAATCGTGAAGAGCACAGTTGATGCGCCGACAATTTGCCAAGGCAGGACCCAGGGCACGGAGGTCAACCGGGCAAAACCGGGAAACTCTGCGATCAGGACAAAGATGCCGGTCGCATTCGGATCGCGGCCAAGGATCAGGTTGAGGACAAGACCCCCGGCGATGAGGCCGACAAGCAGGCCG
Source organism: Rhodobacterales bacterium RIFCSPHIGHO2_02_FULL_62_130 (assembly GCA_001828855.1). GTDB lineage: Bacteria > Pseudomonadota > Alphaproteobacteria > Rhodobacterales > Rhodobacteraceae > Cypionkella. Next base: position 31,520 of record MHZT01000038.1, read on the forward strand.
GAGGTGAGACCAAGGGGAAGCAGCAAAGCAATGCGTTGCAAGATCAAAACTCCCGGTCCTGATTGCGATCGTGGGCATGCGCCCGCGCGTGTTCCGGCGGTCGCGACGCCGCATGCACGACCATTCTGCGTTCTGCCGCCTCCGCTTCATGCGCGCTGAGGCCAAGTGAAGGATGCTCTTTGGCAGCCGAGACGACGGCAACGGCCATCGCCGCCCGAGCGGCCGGGTCCGGCACATCCTTGGCAAGTGCTTCTGTCCTGCCCGCGGCGATATCCTTGAGAACAGACGCCCCGTAGCGCTCCTTCATTTCTTCCGCGAAATCTCGCGCCTGATTTTCGTTGCGGAAGGCGACGGATCCCTGGCTGGCATGGACGCGCGCCAGTGAACCCAAGGCCTCAACCAGCGGGTCAGGTCCACGGGTCACTTCAATGCTGCGGGCGGACTGGATCAATTCGGCTGCACGCTCGTAGAAACGATCCACCCGCTCGGCCGCCGAACTGCGACCTTGGGCGCTGCTGAGATCAAAGCCATGCCGCTTGGCGACATCGGCAATATCGGATTTCACCCACGATTCTTCTTCGCGGGCGTTGGCAGCCCCCGCTTCAAGTCGCGCCTCAAGCTTCTTGAAATCGATCCCAGCGATGTTCGCATATAAACTCAAAGTAGCGCTCAACATCTTGGCACTGCTTTCGTCGAGGTCTTTCTCGGCCCCGGCAATCGCCAACGTGTTTGCGCCGATGGTGGTGCTATACAGTGTCGAACGGGGCGGGGCTTCGATTTCCGACTGCTGTCGATCCAGCCCAAAGGCCGCCGCAGCTTCCTTGGCAATGCCCTGCATTTCCGCGCGGAGGTCGTCTTGTCGGTCCGACGGCAATCTGTCGATCTGGGCTGTAGATTGGGCCACCCAAGCCGAGATTGCCCGCGCCGGGTCGGAAGCAAAATCGCTCCGCTGCCGTTCCTCTTCGGCATAGGCCGCCAGAACCGGACTTTGGGCCAGATGCTTGGCTAAAGCTTCACTGAGGGGCCCTTCATCAGGAAACTTCGCCAGAACCTCAGCACTACCATCGCGACCATAGGAGGTGACGGACAGGAGCTCATCGGGCAGAAAGCCGGCGGAGCCTTCGCCGTCGACAAAGCGACCAGTGCCAAGCGCGCCGTCCGCATCAGGGATATGCTCGACCACCACCTTCCGAAATTCCGGGTCGGCGACGAGCCGCTCGGCCAGATCGCGGGTGTTTTCATTGTCCCGACCGAGGGTCAGCACAAGTTGCGCATCATCGCCCGCATAGATCGCGGTCTCAGGGCGGACGAACTCGGGCTGTGGCCGATGCTCAAGGACAAGCCCTTCCGGCCCGCGGTCGGGCTCTTCCCTCAACGCGCGGTCCATCTCCGCCGCGCGCTTCAAGGCCAGCTCGAGGCCTTCCTCACCACCTTCATAGAAGTCATAGGCATGGCGAAGGGCCTCGCGGGAATTCGGGAAAGTGCGCTCCGAATAGGTGAGTTCACTCTCCCCTCCCGGCAGATTTGCTTCATAGCCCGTGTGAATCCCTCGGTCGGTTGCCACCGCCACGGGCCGCAACTCGAAATTTGCATCGGTTGTGACCCAGTCGCCAGTGGCGATGATAGGTGCCTTTTCGGCAAGGGCATCCTGATACGCGGCCACCTCTCGATCCGCCACGTCCTCCCGGGCTTGCACCGCCGCGCGCAATTTCGGCCCGGGCGGGACCGCGTCACTGTGGTCCGCCCAAAGCACCGCCGCCTTTTCAGGCGCGTGGCGCGCGAAGGCCTCGAGGTCATCCCTCAGCCCCATATCAAGCCGCTCGGTCACGGCCGGGCCATCTTTGCCCAACCGTTCCGTCAGCGAGGTTTCCATCGCATTCAAAAACCCGGCGCGAAACTCGGCATCCGGCGCATGAGAGTCCGGCAAGCTTTTGAAATACCGCGTCTCGCCCGTCTCATGGACCCCGTGGATTTCCGTGCGAGCCATCGTGCGCGCGGTGTTGCCATCGATATGCGCGACCGAGGGCCGCTCGTCCGGGTCGGCGCGGAAGAACGCTTCGCCCGCCTGGCGCGGGTCTTCGAATTCTTGCGCCGCCCCTGAAAGGGTCAGCCGGACCGAGAAATATTCCTTGGGTCGCTCGGTTGCAGGACGCTCCAAATCACGGCGCTCTGTTTCTGGGCGGTTCAGCCCTGCATTGCTGTCGTTTTCCATGGGGTACCTGCGGGGCAAAGAGCCGGAAAGAGGGAAGAGGAGGGGGGCGCTGTCGGGTTCCGCGCTGGCGTCAGTCGTCGAGGCCGGGGAAATACATCTCCATGATCCCGCGCTGGTCGCCGATGCGGCCCATCTGCAGGATCACGTCGATCGAGGTTTGCAGGTATCGGATGACCTCGGCGAAACTCAGCTTGGTGCCTTGCGCCATCACCAAAAGTGCCAGCCGGTCCATCGCCTTGCGTGCCGAATGAGCGTGCAGCGTCGTGAAAGACCCCGAATGCCCCGTGTTGATCGCGTCCAGAAACGTCGCGGCCTCAGCTCCGCGCAATTCTCCGAGGATGATCCGGTCGGGTCGCAAGCGCAGCGTGGCCTGCAAGAGCTTGTCAGCAGACCGGGGCGAGCCTTCGTCACGCTGCGCGATGAGGCTCACAGTATTGGGCTGGCCCGGAAGAAGCTCGAGGGAATCCTCGATCGTGACGATCCGCTCATCCGTGGCCACCATTTCCAGAAGCTTGCGGCCGAGCTCGGTCTTGCCGGTCGAGGTGCCGCCCGAGACGATGACGTTCAGCCGCTCGGAGACCAGCTTGCCCAAGAAAGCCTCGACATCCGCTCCTTCAGACCCGGCGCGGATCTCGGCCACCATCGCGCGGCGCTCCTCTTCGAGGGAGCTTTCTTGGCCCCGCAGAAAGTTGAAGGATTTGGCGACGCGCCGAACATCCCCCTGCCGGGATCGAAACACCCGGATGCCAATTACCGTGCCGCCCGAGACGGCAGGGCTGCCCACCACTTGGCAGCGCAACATCAGATCGCGATAGCGCACCGCAGCCGAGACCAGAGGCGCAGTTTCCGTGAAAGTGTTCGACGTCGAGTTTGCGATCTGGGAGGCCAAATCGCGCACCGAGCGCGCGGGCAGGGCGGCAAGCCCGCTTGGGGTCATGTGAATCTGCCCCGCACGTTCCAGCCAGATCGACCCGTCGGCGTTGATCGCCAGTTCCATGACGGCTGGGTCTGACAGGGCGGCATCCAGCTGCCCGAGATAGGTGTCGAGATAGCTCATCAGTAAAACGCCAGATCCGCATCGACGCGGATCATCACGACCGCGCCCTGATTGACGCTGATCGTCGGCGGGATGCTGAGATAGTCGGCCATCACCGTGTTGACCGCCTCACCGAGATCGGTGCCGACGTTTTCGGCGGTGTCCGAGGCCACCTCATTGGCCGCGTATTTGTCGGCTGCCAGTGTTGGCACGGCACCGATCAGGGAAATCAAAGCGGCCGTCCCGAACCGCTGAAGGAAGTGGTTCCGCACCGTGCCGGGCAGACCCGAGCGCCCGATGCGGTCAGTGCCATAGGCAGCAAGGCTAACGGACTGACCATCGGTTGTTACCAGCCGGTCCCAGGCGATCAGAACACGCCGCTGGCCGGCATCAACTTCGGAATCATACCGTCCGAAGAGACGCGAGCCACGCGGGATCAGCACGCGGGACATATCAAACGACCAGACATCATGACTGACTATAGCTGAGACATTGCCGGCCAGATCGGTGCTGATTGCGGTCTCAAGGGCCGCTTCGATCAAGGTGCCTTGCATGACAGTATGGGCAGGATCGGCGATGACCTCCGCTTGTCGGACTTCAGCCGCCTTGGCCCCCGCCCTGCGAAACGCATCATCGCCGGTGGCGGCCTGTCCCGGCGAGCCGGGAGCAGGGGCAGCTGCGCCAGCCTCACCGCCCATGTCCATGCTGGAGCGCAAGGCAACCATATCGGAATGGATCTGCGCCTCGTTCAGCATTTCGGCTTCCTGCCTGCGCCGGGCCAATTCTTCCTCCCGGGCGCGCGCTGCCTCGGCCTCAGAGTCGCCATCGATCAGCGCCTTGGTCTCAAGCTCGGTCTGCAGCCGGATGTTTTCGCGCTCAAGTTCGGAGAGGGCTGCCGCGCGCGCCTTTGCATCGGCATCAAGGGCTTCGACCTGTGCTTTCAAGTCTGCCAGTGCCGCCTCGTCGGCGACGGTCACCGGATTGGCTTTCAGATCGGCGATTTGGGCGTTTAAAGCCTCGATTTCGGCCTGCAACCGTTCTGCCTCTGAGGTGTCTGGTGCCGCCGGGACGATCTGCGGTTTTGGACGCGAGACGCTGAAGCCGTCGGTTCCGGTACCGTCGCCTTGAAAATCGCTGACCGAGGCCGTTTCAATAGCGGGTGCCGGGGCGGGGGCGTCAGGTGCGGCAAGGACCAGCCAGGCCCCGACGCCGACACCAGCGACGGCCGTCACGGCGGAAAGCGCGTAGGGGTTTATGCCCCGGCGGCGCTTGGGGGCCTCGGAAGGTTTCATGCGCTCCATGCGGGCAGTGAGCTTTTCGGCTTGGGTCTCGTCGCTCATTGGTTTATCCCCGCCTCGGCCGTGACGCAGACATACTCCTCGCCGTAACGCAGCACCCAACGCTCGGACCGGGTGCTGACGGTGATGGTGGTCCCGCGGACAGAGGAATTGACCGAGTATTCTTGCCCTTTGGCATCGGCCCGGAAGATCGTCGGCATTGGCGCGCCGGGCGGGATGACAAAGGTGGTCTTTCGGCCGTCATCCGAGATCGACACCGGCGCGAACGCGGGCAGGACGCGGCCCTTTTTCATGATCTTGTAGGTCATGGGCAGGGAGGGTGGGATGTCAGTGCCGGTTGCTACCGCACGCGTGCTGCCCGGCACGGTGAACTTCACAGAATAGTTTGGTTCTCCGCGGCCACCTTCCGTGACTTGCAGAAAGTAGATGTTGCGCTGCGTCTCGACCGTCAGGTTGGTTGTGGCCCCGGCGACCACGGGCTTGATGATGAAGAGATTGGCTCGTTCCAACTTGTCAATCTTGAAGCTTTCGAGATCGCCGATGGCAATCGATTGGATTTGCTCACCGATCCCAAGTTCCACGAGGGTCACATTCCTAAGCCGCGTGTTGATCCGGTAGACCTGACCTTCCTGATAGGTCGCATAGGTCACGCGGGCATCGTGGCTGCCGGGCTTGGGCGCAGTTTCGGCCAAAGCAGGCAGGGCGGTCATTGAGATTAGAAGCCCGAGCGCAGGGATGGTCAGGGGATGGGTCATATCATTCCTCCGTGGGGGCCAGGGTTTCTGCAGTGATGCGATAATCCGTCACCAAAAACCCGGTGGGGTTCTGCCAGACGAGATCGAGCGCGGTTTGCTTCGAGGGCTCAAATCGATAGGTGACGGTAGCCGTGAACTTGCCGATCCGGTCGGGCACACCCTCGCCATCGGAAACCCAGGTCTTGGTGAAGCGCACCTGGGCGGTGGTGTCGGTCACCGGGGTGATCGACAGAACGTCGATGACCACCTTGGAATTCTGGCCATAGAGCTTTGGCGGATAGTTGGCGTTGCCTTCTGTCCAGAGGCTCACGAGGCCTTGGCGGGCATTGCCTTCGGACCAGGTGTAGGCGCGCAGAATGCGGGATTCATTGTCGTGCTGGTCATAGGTTTCTCGGTCAGTGACATAGGCAAAGAGCAGGCTTTGCCGGATGGCCTCGGCCTGTTCGATCCCTGCCTTTTCCACCGCGACCACGCGTTCGGCCACGCCGGTGTCTTTGTCGACGATGGCCAGGAAGGCTTCGGTCTGCTTCAGGGGGAGCATTGTGACGACCGCGATCATGCCCATGAGACCGATGGCCAGCCCGCCGCCCGCCACCAGATAGGCGATGCGCTCGCGCTTTTTGACGCCGTAGAACATCTCGGCTTCGAGAAAACTTCTCAATTCAGGGTTTGAGCCTGTCATTGTCTTGCTCCGAAAATGGGGATTTGCGCGAGGTGCTGGTGGTAGGTGTCAGCTGTCGCGGATGAACTGGCCAAGCCGCGCCCTTGCGGCCTGGCCGCGCTCGGCATCCGACCGTGCCTGATCGCGCAAATGGTGGTGTTCGGTCTTGCCGTGCATGAAGCCCGAGCGGACGTCGTTCATGCGCCTTGCCGAATAGTCGGAAGCCTTTTCGAGAGGTTTACCCGCAACCCGCAGCGCTTGCGGTGCGATGCTCGCGAGGCTGATTTGGCCGGTGATGTGCGTCACGGCATTCGGGATCGCCATCAAGGCAAAGATCCCGACGAAGACGATGACGAAGAAGCCAAGGATCGAGCCGAGGTCGGTCACATCCTTTGTCTCGCGGAAAACGTCGTGGGCAACGGTGACAACAGCGACGATGACCCCGGCGGAGGCGACCGGATACATCAGATAACCGATCATTGCCGAGAGCCAGGCCTCGAACATTCCCTTGGTCTTCTCAAAGATCGTGGCGCCGATGGTGATCGGAGCGACCCCGAGAAGGAATGCGATCATCAGCTTCGAGAAGCCGACGATGAACACGTAAACTGCCATCAACACGCCGAGGACGACGTAAAGGACGGCGGCCACAAAGCCGCGCATGATCGATGACATGGCCGAAGACACGGAATCCACGTTTCCGGCCATCATATTGGCCATATCGTCCATCGCTGCAGTGGCGGATGCACCGACACCGCCACCCCCGAGCCGAAAGTACTCCAGCGCAAGAGCGCTGAGCCCGTTGCTGGCGGCATCGTAAATCTGGGTGAAGTTCGACCAGGTCAGGCCAAACATCAGAACCATGACGATCCGGAACGACAGCTGAACTGCGTCGCGCATGGAAATCCGATAGACATTCAAGGCCGCATTGATCCCGACCATGACGAGCAGAAGGGCAAGCAGGGTCGTGTAGATCGGACCGACCGCACCCGCCGTTGCCTCGAAATACTGTCGCCCGGCTGAGGTGATTGCCGCATCCAGCGTTGTCAGGATGGCCGAGACGCTATCCATCAGAAGTTACCGCCACACATGGTTTCTGCGACAGCCGTCAGGGTTGCGGCCTCCTCCGCGATCGCCTTCGTCTGTTGCCAGCTGAGGCGCTGGACGTCGTGATGATCGCGCAATGCAGCCGCGACGGCTTCGACCTCTTCCCAGTTCGCCACTTTGCCTGTGCAGCCGCAATCCTGCGTTTCAATCACATTCTGCACGCGGACCAGGCCGTAGATGTCGCGCAGAGCCCGCGCTTCTGGACCAGACCGCGCCAACGCGTAGCCTGCGGGCCAGGCGGCCTCACAGTTACGGAATTCTTCGTTCACGGCTCCCGGGATCGGCCCCACATTTTCGGGGATCTCGACCTTCGGCAAAACGTCGAGATAAGCTCCCTCTTGGGCAAGGTCTGCCGGGGCAGGGGTTTCGGCCCATGCTGCGACCGAGAGAACCGCGATTAACCCAAGGGCACCGCCCATCATTCGCGCTTTGAAAGCGTTGGCCATGCTCATTCTCCCCCTAGGACTTTGATGAACTTCTGCTCTTCGGCTGCGGTGGCGGCATCCATGACGCCGGCTTCGCCCATGCCCATCAACTGGGCGGATTCCATGTTCCAGATATTGGCAAGCGCGATCGACAGTTCCGCCGTCACGCGGGTGTTGAGGTCGATGGCTTCTTTCAGCCCTTCGGTGTCCGGGATTTCCTGAACAAGTTCGTGGACCCGCTCGAGGCTTTCTGAGGCCTTGACCGAGGAGGTTTCTGCTGCGGCTGACAGGAAGGCGGCAGTATTGGCTTGCGTGCCAATCCGGGCGGCCCCCTCGTCTTCACTGTTCGCAAGGGTGTCGACAGTGGCGACATCAAGCCCGGCCGAGGCGAAGAACTCCGAGACATATTGTGCGGCGGGCTTGTCACCCACTTTGCCCGAGGTCGTCATCAGAGAATAATTGCCATCCTTCGCCGAGATCAGCCCGCCGGTCAGATCTGCAACGTCGGGCAAGATGTCGTCAAAGAAGGTGTCCGGGTCTGGAATGCCCAAGGCTTCCAGGGTCAACCCGTTGCGCAAGGCGTCCAGCTGCGCCTTCAGGGTGGCGATCTGTTCGATCTGCTTCAGGATCTGCTCATCGAGCTTCAGGTTGGAGGCAATCATCTCCTTCACCTGCAGCTTGGCCTCGGTCAGCACCTCGCCGATCTTGGCGATACTGGTCAGATCAACTGTCGGTACGCCCTGCGCGAGGGCAGGGGAGAGCATAGCGGCAGAAATCAGAAGAGGGCCGAGACCCCGGACAAAATTGCGGATCATTCGGAACCACCCTTCACTTTGATGAACGTTGCGTCGATGGCATAGGCCTGTAGCCAGAGAGCGTAGCGGGCCTGATCGACCTTTACGCGGGCTGCCTTGACCCGCTCGACCATCAGCCCGATCCGGACGGCTTCCGCCCGGGCATAGCTGTTGAGGTCCAGCGCCTCTTTGGTCGATTTGGTCGTAGGGATGCGCTCGATGATGGAACGCAGCCGCTTCAGCGATGCCTCAATCTCGAGCGACGCGGCCATGCCGTAGTGCAGTCCCGCGTCCGAAGTGTTGCTGGCCTCGGCGATCGCCGTGTCGCGTGGATCGAAAGTGCCGACCTGATCCACGCCAGTGATCTTGCCGGCATAAGAATTGAAGAACCCGGTAATGCGGACGACGTAATTCTGCGTCTCCTCAAAGGGCGGGATGCCACCGTATTTGGTGACATTGCCGGGGCCGGCGTTGTAGGCCGCCAAGGCCAGCGGCACCGAGCCAAACTTGTTGAGCTGGGTCAGGAAGTAGCGCGCCCCCCCATCAAGCTGCAGCATCGGATCATCATAATAGGCGGGATAAATGCCGAGGTCTTTTGCCGTGTCCGGCATCACCTGCGTCAGACCAAAGGCCCCAACTGGGCTGCGTGCCCCGATGGAAAACCCGGATTCCTGTTTCACAAGGCTCTGGAACCAGATGCGGAACTCAACGGGGTTCAGACCGGCGCGAGCAAGGCCCGGGTGCCTTGCATATTTCTGCGCCGTGGCGACGATCATTTCTTCTATGCGGGTCTTGGCATCGCCAAACAGCCGATCGGCATAGGGGTTGTTGTCCTCCACGGCATAGAGGACTTCGGCTTCAGCGCCCGGGATCACCTCCAGGTCGCTGATCCAAGGCGTCTGGCCCGTCATCATCGCCAGCGTGGCATCCAGCGCGTCGAGCTGATCCTGGTGCAATTCGTCGATGCGTCGCTTCTTGTCGGCCTCAAGCTCACGCCCGCCGGTCAGATAGGACATCTGCGCGATTTCCAGTCCATGCTGGATAATCGACTTAGGGTCGACAATCGGTACGCCCTGCGCCGCCGCCATGAAAGGCAGTACCGCAGTTGCCAAAGCGATCACCCTGGCAGACCGATAGAATCTAGCGGCAGGGAATGACATCAAGGCTCGACGGGTTGCTGCGAGAGACAAGCCCCGCATCCGGGCTTGCGCCTTTGGTGGAAGTCGTCACAGTGGATCCTGCGGTGGCCCAGCAATTGGTCTTGGCAATCGGCACGCCAGTGCAAGCGGCGAGCCCGAGGGATACACCCATCATGACAGCCCAAAACCGGACTCGCATAATCAAGGTTATGTAATGTATTGATTTCATTGGACAATCATTCCTTCCAGAATTTCGAGCGTTGGGCATAGTCGGCACCAAAGGCATTCAGCCCGGCCTGACCGCCGCCAAGCGCCGTCAGAAGCGGCCCCAGGGTTTTGAGATCGACATTCAGCACAGTCGAGCTGCGCGGCGTGCGCGACAGCACCATCCGCTGGCCCGGGATCGGGCTCAGGACAAAGTCCAACTCACCGTCGGTCAGCCGGAACCCATCATAGTCGGCACTTGCCGCTTCGCCGTTTGGGAACAGAAGTTGGTTCGGCAGCGCCTCGAGGATCGAGCGGGCTTTCGATCCGCGGATCTGGCTTGGAAACTGGGTCATCATCACCACGACGACGTTCTTCTTGCGCGCGGTCACCAGCCATTCGGCAAGCTTCTTGGCGAAATACTCGTCGTCGAGCACCTTCCAGGCCTCGTCGATCAGGATCAGCGTCGACCGCTTTTCTTCGATCTGCATCTCGATGCAGCGGAAGAGATAGCCGAGGATCGCAGTGCGTTCGGTGCCGAGGTCGAGGATTTCTGTCAGATCGACGGCCGTCACATCATGGCTGGTGAAATCCACTACTGGCTCATAAGCCTCCCCAAAGACCCAGCCATAGCGGCCTTCCGGCCCCCATTCGCTGATCCTCTGCGCGAGATCGAGGCCGTCGCCGACATCCCCGAACAGTTCCTGAAACGCGCGGAAGTTGCGCAATCCTTCGCGGGCTTTGCCGTTCTGGGAAATGGCTGACTTGAGGGCCTCGGATTGCAGTGGGGTCATTGGTCCGCTGCGGGACTCGAGCAGTGCCACCAGCCAGTCTAGAAACCATGCCTCACCACGCTCACCGGATTCCGTGGCGAGTGGGTTCAACCCGGTTGGACGCCCAGCTCGTATTTCGGCATAGCGACCGCCAAGGGCGCGGACCGCCATTTTGAGGCCGGCTTCCTTGTCGAAGATGATCGTGCGGCCCCCTGCCCTTTGGGCTTGGGCTGCGAGGAAGGCGACAGTGGTGGTTTTGCCACCACCGGATTTGCCCAAAACGAGGGTGTGACCGTTGGTCGGTTCCGCCTTTGGGTCGCCGGGTTCATGGAAGCTGAACCGATGCAGCGAGCCTTGCAGCGTCTGAAACAGCGTGAGCGGCGTTTGCCATGGAAGCCGCGCAGCTTCCGTCCCGGTGTCGGCCGCATGCAGAGCTGCCATATCGGCGAAGTTCAGGGACGAGACCGTCATGTCGCGTGCCCGGTAATCCATATTGCCGGGGTGCATGGCGAAGAAGGCGGCCTCGAGCGCTGTGACTTCGCGAACCAACCGCATGCCGTTTTGATGTGCAATACCGCGAATGCGTGCGACTTCGGTGTCGAGAGCTGCCTGATCGCCTGCAAAGACCGTGATGGTCATCTGGTGGATGCCAAACCCGAGCTCGCCGCTTTCCGACTTATCGGCGGCCTCGAAGAGCTGCGCTTCGATCGTGGCTGCGATGTCCTCAGATGCCCGCATTTGGGCGACCCGGCGTTTCACGCGCTCGGTGATGCTGCCGCGCTCAATGGGCGTGTAGCTGTGGGTGATGATGGTGTCGCGGGACGCGCCCAATGCATCCAGCATGCCGGGCCAGGTCGAAGTGGCATAGGATTTGACATAAAGGACAGCGCCGACGCGAGGCGCGTCTGCGCCCTCTTCTACCGCAAACTGGCCTTTGCCAAACTGGATGGCGGCATCGCTGGCATCCTCAGCAATGATGCCGAAAGCGCTGCGGGGTTTGTTGCGGAGTTCGCCCGTCAAAAGCGAGGCATAGAACCCAATCAGACTGCCGTCACCGATCTTGAGGCGATGGGATTTCACGCCAAGCCCGGTCTCAAGGATCGAGACCACCTCGCGCAATTCTTCCAATCGCCGGCCTGTATCCTCACCCCAGACCTTGGCCGCCGCCTTGCCAAAGAGTGGCACCGCCAGCGGGGCAACCTGCCGCCGAACGACCGTCAGGATCAGCACGGATTCCTGCAGATTGCGGCGCTGCAGCTCGGAACTCCAAGCCCGGTCGATATCGGCGGCAAAGCTTTGGCCGAGGATGGGTGTCAGCGCCGCTTGGGCTGGGCGCATCATCCGGTGCAGATAGAAGCTGAAACGTTCATCCAGAGTGTCGAGGAGATGAGCGAAGCCGGCCCTCAGGGCGGTGATTGCGGATGACCCGGATGTAATCCCGTCGATGCCCGTCACCTCGAGCGAGATCATCAAGCCATTGTCGCGGGTGCGCACCACCTCGTCATCAAGCTCGATGACATAAGGCAGATGCGCATAGATCTTTGGGTCAGCAGGGAGCAACGCCCGCGCCCTGCCCTTCAACCCTTCCCGTTCAAGAAACATGACGCCGCCCTTTCCGCAGGATTGCCATCGGCGTGACCTGCATCATGACGGCAAAGACGTGGTGTCCGTTTGGGTTCACCTTGGTGGCCACGCGGGCAAGCCCGTACCAGATCGGGGCCGTCAGAAACCACCAGACTGGTTTGAAGAGAATGAAGGGCAGCACGGTCGCAGCCCCGACTGCCATGGCATAGGGCATCGGCAGGCCAAGGAACTTGGCTTGCCGCGAGAGCCCGAGGATGACCGCGCTTTTCTCCATTGGTCTGGTCTCGCCTCAGCTGAAGGACGAGCGCAGGTTGGCGACGATGGCGGGGCCGGCGAAGACGAGGAAGGCGCCAACCACGACGAGCGCCACCCAAGCCCATGAGATGCGGTTGAAGGCCGCAAGGAACCCGGTCACCACGAAGGCGATGCCGAAGAAGGCCGTCGCAAGCGTGCCCCGGAACGATGCCAGCACACCGGTTGCAACCGTCTCGGCTTTGGTGAAGACCACCTGCGCCAGAGCAGGCTCAGACTGCGACAGAAAAAGGGTGCAAAGGGTCAGGCCCAGAAGAGCCACGTGTTGGTTACGCATGAGGGGTTTGTCCTTCTAGGTTCAGAGCTCGGTGAGGATGCGGTCATAGACCGCCATCACCTTGACGATGTGGGATTGGGTCTCGGCGTAGGGTGGCACGCCGTCGTATTTGCGCACGGCCTCGGGGCCGGCGTTGTAAGCGGCAAGAGCAAGCTCCAGGCTGCCAAAGGCGGCCATTTGTTCGAGAAGATAACGCGCGCCGCCGTCAAGGTTTTCGATGGGGTCGGCAGGATCGACGTTGAGGTAATCAGCCGTGCCAGGCATCAGTTGTGCGAGGCCAAGGGCACCTGCATTGCTGACAGCCCCTTGCGTGTAATTGCTCTCGACCTTGATCATCGCTTGGAAGAAGGCGGACCATTCGGCAGGCGAAAGCTCGAGCCGCGCCAAGGCCGGATGATCCTGATAGCGGGTGGCAATCAGCCGGACCTGTGGCAGGACATCCCTTGGGGCAGCAACGTCCTTGGTGCTGTAGGTCACATCAGCGGCGGCCTCAGCCCCCCCCACTTCCCGGGTCCCTTCTTCAACTCGTTCAGGGCGGAGCGGTACAATCAGCTGCCCCTGCGCATCATAGCGCAGGACGGGTGAATCAAGTGCTGCAAGGTGGACTTCACCGCCCTGCCCTTCCGGATCATTCCAGCGGATCACTTCCGCCCGGGCGGCTCCGCATGCCAGTGCAGACAGTGCCAGCGACAGCAGGTACGTCGAGATGGTCGAGGTTGAGCTTGCCGAAGGCGAGGCCAAACATGCCGATTGGCGAGTTGACGATACGTTCCCGCGCAAGGGCCGTGACCAGCAGGAAACGCTCGCCCGTGGAGCTGACAACGTAAAACAGCCATTCCCCCGAGAACCGCTCGTCGGGGTTGGGCGCACTGACACACTCGATCTCAACAGTCGCTCCTTCGGATGCGGCCAGCTTGCGGAAGTCACGCTCCAGCAAGACAGGCAATGCGCGCCGTTTGGTATTCATGGGGTCCCCTCGGATCATCTGTTGGGAACGTTGTATCGCAGATTTCTTTGTGAAGCGATGCCTAACAGAAAGTATGGCGTATTCAATATAAAAATGACAAACACGATAAAAGAAGGGTGCATGATCTATCCGGAGCTTGCTCCGGCGGGCGTGCCGTGCGGGCAGCTGCACCGGTCGGCCCTCGAGAAAATGGAGCCAAGTTGTGAGACGCAGACTTTGAGAAAAGCCCAAGAAATATTGGCATATTTGCGGATTCCCGCAGCGAATTCATCGGCAAGATTAGCACTTCCGATGCGCAGACGAGAGGTGCATCTGGCCTCGATCATTGTGGTCATGTTTGTGAACTCCGCAGCTTTCGCACAACCAAAGGTGATTCGCTGCCTGCCGCCCGAAGTGCCGGTCACCGACCTTCCAGAGGCGGTTCTCGCCGAGTACCGATCTGAAATCTCGGCCGAGTTCGAGGCCTACTTTGCGGCCGTCAGCACCCACATCACCTGTCTCGACACAGAGCGCAGTCGCGCTTTGTCGGAAGCCCGCGTGGCCACCGAGGCCTATTCCGCCTTCCTCAACATCCCCCCAGCCCAGAAGGACCTCCCGTGAAACCTCTCCTCCCTGCCCTGCTCCTTGGTCTTGGCCTCTCTAGCGCGACCATCACACCGGCAGCCGCCTACCCGGTCGACTGTGCGATCCTCTTGTGTCTTGCGGGGGGCTGGCCCGCGTCAGCCGAATGCGCTCATGCCCGCGCAATTTTCATCCGCCGTATAACGCCTTGGCCGATTGAACCGCCGCTGCAGATCTGGAACTGCCCAATGCGGGCGAGTTTCCGGGGCGAGCGGCGGCCTATTGAGCGCCTCTACGATATCGCATTCAGAACCGATCTACCTCCGGCAGCTTCGTCGCTCCCAGAAGTCTCAGCCGCGCCGATCCTTGTCGATGCTCAGGCCGATGTCGACATTTCTGATCCGGCTTTCGACTTCGTCCGCTCGATCCGGGTGTTCGAGATTACCTATCGCCAGAACCGTAGCTCCGACGGCGACTGCAATAGTTGGGGGACGGTTTACCTGGGCAGTTACGGCGAACAGGGTGACTATATCCGCAGGCGCAGCAGCATTTCCGCCGTACCGGAAGCCTCAGATTTTGGCATTCCGACCAGCTGCGGCAGTTACTGGCACCGGTCGGTCTTCGTCGAATGGCGGGACTATGAGGGCACCTACGGCCACGAAGAGGTGCACTACTAGCCGCACCACTCAGAGAGTTTGAACCCGCCCCAGAAACAGAAACGACGCCAGACCATAGGCCCGACGCCGCACTGATTTCCTCGTGGTAGTGGGAACTTAGCGCGAGCTTTTGGTCCGTCCAACCGGCTAATGATTTTGCCGGAACGAAATTCTATACGCTGCGGTCTGGTGTTGTCCCAAGACGGAACGACACATCATGCAACTCACGACCGGTGCCATCCTGCGCCGCATCACCGAAACCCCGCTCTCCACGGCGGCACACAAGCTCGCGACGATCATCCTCGATGGGATCGCCTGGAAGGACGGCTACAATGGGCTCGAACGCGGGACAGCTGCCTTCACGTTGGCGCATCTCGCCGACAAGATGGGGGTTTCGAGACAGCATCTGACGGCGCTCCTGGTCGAACTTGCGGCGTCCGGTTTGGCACTTGAGCGGTGGAAGCCGAATGGAAAGTTTGCGCCTTGGCTGTTCCGTTTCGGGGATGAAAGTAACACCGCGACCCTGCCAGATGTCGTGTCAGCCACAAGCGACACATCACTATCTAGAGATTCTAAAAACAAAACTATATTCTCAGGGCATATCAACATCGATGAAGCGCGCAATGTGTTCGGAACATGCTGGGCAGAACTGATCAAGGCGACGAAAGCGATGTTGCCCTGCTGGAACGTTGACACACAGGCAATCTGGGAGAGGTTCCTTGCCTTCAACCGGGCACGTGGAAATGCCTGCGTTCCGGCTGGATACTTGCTCGGCTTCATGCGCCGTTGGCGGACCAGTTCGTCACGTCCGGTTCCAGCGCCACCACTTGGGCCTGTGTCGCAGCAAAGTGCTGACCCGAAACAGAAGGAGCTTCACGAGCAGATACAGGCCGCACCAAGCGCCAACCGGCAGTTTCATGCGTCGGATCTGTGTAGGCTAATCGGTCAGGCTGCCTACGAAGCCCGTGTCCGCGCTATCGTCCATCAGTTCGGATGTCCTAAGTTCGCTGCAATCCTCGCGGTGCATGGAAGGGCGGTACTGGCAGGCGAAATTCTCCGGTAATGGGATTGATGGTTGCACTAGCTTCGTCAGATCGGGCGACGATTCGCTCAACCCATCGGTATCAACCTGATCGCGACATCAGACATCGGTTTGTGCTGTTTGACCGATCGCTTATTCTGAGTACGACGATCACGCACCTCTGGGCGCAAACAAGATGAGCGCTGCACCGAGAAGACAGAGCACAGCCCCGCTCAAGTCCCAAGTATCCGGGCGTTGTTTCTCCACTGCCCAGAGCCAGACGAGCGACGCAGCAATATAGACGCCACCGTAGGCGGCAAAAGCGCGCCCTGCGAAATCCGACGGCGCGAGAGTCAGGAGCCAGGCGAACACGGCAAGGCTGACCAAACCAGGGGCCAGCCATAGCGCGCTCGCTCCCTGTCGCATCCAGGCCCAGACCGCAAAGCAGCCCATGATTTCGGCCATGGCCGCCCCTGCGTAGATCAGGATGGTCGTCATGTTGAAGCAGCTCCCGGCAGATGGAAATCATCGAAAATGGCGCAAACTCCCGGGCTTCCGCTCCTGCAGCCTTCGTCGCAACGGACAAGGATCGCGGCAAGCGCGGACTCCAGCGCCTTCAATTCCGAGCGCTTCGCCCGCAGCGCCCGAATGTGTTCCTCGACGACCGGGCGCGCCGTGACGCAGGCGGTTGCAGGAGCTTCGGCTGCGGCCAGCAGATCCCGGACCTGCGGAATGCCCAAGCCGAAATCGCGTGCGCGCCGGATGAAGGCAAGCCGCGCCACGTCATTTGGCCCGTAGGTCCTGCGCCCTGCGTCGCTGCGTGGGGGCGGCGGCAAGAGGCCGATGCTTTCGTAGTAGCGAATGGTGGGCGGTGTGCAGCCGGACCTGTCCGCCGCCTGACCGATCGAGAGAGACATCACAGCCACCTTGTAGATTCATCTTGCTATTAAAGTAACTTTAAGTGCTACGCGGAAGCAAGCCATCAAACTGGAGGATTCCATGGTCTCGCGAAAACTTGCCATCACCGGAACGGTTGCCGCCTGCGCCGCCTGTTGTGCGCCACTTATCGTACCCCTTTTCTGGCCAATCCTGGCCGCTGCCGGTCTGGTGGGTGCCGGAGGGATTGGCGGCGGCTGGCTGGCCGGACTCAGCCTCGATGTCATCTTGTGTGGAGGCATTGCCTTGGCCGCGCTGGCCGGGGTTGCCGTCTGGCTAAGGCAACGACGCAAACGCACGCAGGTGCGGGCTTCGGACTTTGCCGAAGGCGCGCAATGCGATCTTAATGCCTGCGGACCGGCAAGTCGCGGGACGCTGGCCGACTGAGCCGCGCGGTGTCCAGCTTGATTACTGCGCCAACTCGGTCTCCGGATGGCGGTGATCGGTCGCGCAGAGGGAATGGTCTCCCAGCACTTCGATCACCCGGCAGTCGGCTATCTTCCCGCCTGCGCATTGCACGACCATGCGTTCGAGTTCGGCTTTCAGCGCGGTCAGGCGGGCAAGGCGGCTTTCAACTTCGGCCAGTTGCGCTCTTGCGATGGCATCGGCGGCGGCACACGACTGGTCGGGTCTGTCCGAGAGGCTGAGAAGGTCGCGGATCGCTTCCAGCGTGAAGCCCAGATCGCGCGCATGCCGGATGAAGGCGAGCCGTTCCATCGCCTTGCGGCCATAGAGCCGCTGATTGCCCGCGCTGCGTTCAGCTTCGGGAAGGAGGCCGATCTGCTCGTAATAGCGGATCGTCGGAACCTTCACCCCGGCGGCCTCGCCCAGTTTTCCGATGGTCAGCATCAGATTTCCCTTGAAGCTATAGTTGCTAGAGACATTAAGTCTACGAATCAATAATGGCAACTGCCCCAGCTCGGGCGGGGGAGCGATCATGGCTGACAAGAATTCCGATACGACCAACACGACAGCAACTGTCGAATGGACCGTGACAGGCATGGATTGCGCCGCGTGCGCGACCAAGATCAAGAATGCGGTCGGGCGTCTGCCGGGTGTCAGCGATGTGAATGTGGCAATCATGTCCGAACGGTTGAAGCTGACGCTGGCCGATGGCACCACACCGAGCGAAAAGATCGAAGGGGCCGTGCGGTCGCTTGGCTATCAGATCGAGCCGCGCAAGGCGGGGGCGAAGAAAGACTTCGTGCTTCCGGGTGCGGTGCCCGAGGATGACCACGACGAAGCCGAGGGCCACAGCCACGACGATGGCCATGATCACGACCATGATGATGCCGGGCAAGATCGCGCTAAGCAGGATCATGCAGGCAGTGACGCTGTCCCAAAGGCCACAAAGGCATCTGCGCGCGACGACAGCGGTCACGGCAGCCCCGGCCATGTGCATGACGACCCAGCTGACCGGGGCAAGCGCTGGTATCAGACAGGCAAGGGCAAGCTCGTCATCTTCACCGCCCTCTTGTTGGGTGCGGCCTGGATCATCGAGTATCTGGCGCCCGACATTGGGAAGTGGGCCTTCGTTGCCGCCTGTCTGATTGGGGTTGCCCCGGTGGCGCAGCGCGCCTTTGCCGCGCTGCGGATGGGCCAGCCTTTCACCATCGAAAGCCTGATGACCATCGCCGCCATCGGTGCGTTGTTCATCAATGCGGCTGAGGAGGCCGCGCTGGTTGTCTTCCTTTTCGCTGTGGGAGAGGTGCTGGAGGGCGTGGCCGCAGGCAAGGCACGGGACGGCATCCGGGCGCTGGCAAATCTGGTGCCGAAGACGGCGCAACTGATCACAGGTGACACCACGCGCGAGGTGCCAGCAGCGAGCCTGTCCGTGGGCCAGACTGTGCTGGTGCGTCCCGGCGACCGCATTCCGGCCGATGGCGAGATCACCGATGGCACCTCGGGCGTTGATGAGAGCCCGGTCACCGGCGAAAGCGTGCCCAAGACGCGCGGGCCGGGGGAATCCGTGTTTGCAGGCTCGATCAACACCGAGGCCGCCTTGCGGGTCAAGGTTACCAAAGGTCCCGAAGACAACACCATCGCCCGCATCATCCGCCTTGTCGAAGAGGCCGAAGAGGCGCGCGCGCCAACCGAACGCTTCATCGACCGCTTCAGCCGCTGGTATATGCCCGCCATCGTTGCCGTGGCGGCGCTGGTGGTGCTGGTGCCGCCGCTGGCCTTTGGTCAGCCCTGGGACACCTGGGTTTACCGCGGCCTTGCCTTGCTCCTGATCGGCTGCCCTTGTGCGCTGGTCATCTCGGTCCCCGCCTCCATCGCTTCGGCCATGTCCACCGGGGCGCGGCGCGGGCTCTTGATGAAGGGTGGTGCCGTGATCGAGGCTGCGGCGAAGGTCGATGTCGTGACCTTCGACAAGACTGGGACGCTGACGCATGGCCGCCCGCAAGTGACAGATCTGGTGCTGTTCGGGGCCACCACAGAAGCTGAACTTCTGGCCGTTGCGGCAGGGGTCGAAATGGGGTCGAGCCACCCGCTCGCCATCGCCATCCTGAACAAGGCCAAGGAGGCCGGCGTGACCGCGCTGCCGTCGCAAGATGCCAAGGCGCTGATGGGCAAAGGGGTTGTCGCAACCGTGGGCGGCGCGCCCGCATGGGTCGCCTCTCCACGATACGCGATGGAAAATGGCGGACTCGATGGCCTTGGTCTGCGGCAGACCACGATTTTCGAAGAGGATGGTAAGACCGCGGTCGCCGTGTTCCGCGCGAAGACACCGCTTGGCCTGATCGCCATGCGGGACGAGCCGCGGGCGGATGCGAAGGACGCAGTGCGCCAGTTGACGGCCATGGGGGTGACCTCGGTCATCTTGACCGGCGACAACCCGCGCACGGCCGCTGCGATTGCCGGAAGCCTCGGGCTTAGGTTCGAGGCTGATATGATGCCCGAGGACAAGCTCGCCTACATCCGCGAGATCGGCACCAAAGGCGGCGTGATGATGATCGGCGACGGCATCAACGACGCACCGGCGCTGAAGCAGGCGAGTGTGGGCGTGGCGATGGGATCGGGCACCGATGTGGCGCTGGAAACCGCCGATGCGGCGATTCTGCGCGACCGGGTGACCGACATTCCGGCCACGATCCGCCTTTCGCGCGCGGCAATGGCCAATATCCGCCAGAACGTGACCATCGCGCTTGGACTGAAGGCAGTGTTCCTTGTGACCTCGGTATTCGGACTGACCGGCCTCTGGATCGCAATTCTCGCCGACACTGGTGCAACCGTGCTTGTGACGCTGAACGCCCTGCGTCTGCTGCGATTCAACCCGGAACGCGAGGGCTGAGCAGATGATCTCCGGTTTTGGCTGGGCCGCGCTGGCCCTTCTTTTCGGCTATCTGGCACTGTTCTTCTGGGGCAGCGCCTTGGCCGCACAAGCGGCGGGGCGCCCGGTCTGGCTGTTCGCGCGCGCCACAGGGAGGGACCGCTTGGCAGCGATGGGGTTCCGTATGGCCTTTGCGCTGGCGTTTTTCGGGCCGCTCCTCTGGCTCGCCGTGCCCGGGTTCCACAAGGTCGACTTGCTCTGGACCGAGGGTCGCGCTGTGCTTCTTGGCTTGGTCGGGGTCTTTGTCGCAGGGCTTGGCGCGATGGTGGCTTTTGCCGCGCAGATGTCGATGGGATCATCCTGGCGCGTCGGCGTGGTCGGCGGCGAAACCGGCGATCTGGTCTGCGGCGGGCTCTACCGGTTCAGCCGCAACCCGACGTTTGTGGGGCAAGCGGCACTGCTGGCAGGTGTTGCGATGTCGGTTCCCTCTCTCCCTACCGTCCTCGCCCCAGTCATGTTTCTCTGGTCGGCCAGCACGCAAGTGCGGTCCGAAGAGGCCGCCCTGCGCATGGCAATCGGGCCGGACTATGATCGTTACGCCGCGTCGGTCCCACGCTGGATCGGCATCAAGAGCAAGGCCGTAGAATGACCAGGGTGATGCTGATTTCGCTGATTGCTGCCGCAGTGGTGGCAGACCAGTTGACCAAGACCGCAGCGCTGTCGCTGCTGTCGCAGGGGACTGCGGTCCCGGTCCTGCCGGGCTTCAACCTTTCCCTCGGGTTCAATACCGGCGCGAGCTTTGGCATGATGGGCGGGTTCATGGCGGGTAAGCCCCTTCTGATGGCGGCGCTGACGGGCGCACTGACCATCGCCTTCGCCGTCATGGCATTCCGGGCGCAACACGCTTTGGAGCGGGCAGGCTTTGCATTGGTGGTGGGCGGGGCGCTTGGCAACATCATCGACCGGCTGCGGCAGGGTGCCGTAACTGATTTTCTCGATTTCTATTGGCGTGACTGGCACTGGCCCACGTTCAACGTTGCGGATATCTGCATCACCTTAGGCGCGGTCCTGATCTTTGCCGCCTCGCTTCCCCTTCGCCGCCGCAAGGAGCCGGTTCTTGACCAAAGCTGATCCGCAATCCATGTCGCGCGACGACCTTACCTTGACTGCGGCCTTCCTGATCGCTCTGGCGGCCACGCTTGGTGCGCTCTTCATCGGAGAGGTGCTGGGTCAGATGCCCTGCACGCTCTGCTGGTATCAGCGCATCGCCATGTTCCCCTTGGTGCCGATCCTTGGCCTGTCGCTCTGGCGGGGCGATGGGATGGCGCGCGCCTATAGCTTGCCGTTGGCAATCGCCGGGCTGGCGCTGGCGGCCTGGCATTCAGGCCTTTACGTAGGGATCCTGCCCGCGCCGATCGTGCCCTGCACGGAAAATGGCCCCTCCTGCACTGGCGAGGCGCAGATGATCCTTGGCCTGCCGATCCCCTATCTCTCAGCGGTCGCCTTTGCAGCGATCCTTGCCTGTCTCCTCTTCCCGAAAGGACACCGCCCATGAACCGCCGCACCCTTCTCCTCGGGGCCTCCACGCTTGGCCTTGCTGCCTTCGCAGGTGGCGCCTACGTGCTGACTCAGCGCCGCGCCGCCGAGGCAGAGGCAGAGGCGGCCGCCGCGGCAACACCAACCGAGGATCAGGCGCTTCTGGTCCGTGACTATTCCCCCAGCTTTGGCCCCGCCGATGCGCCGGTCACACTGGTTGAATTCTTTGACCCCTCCTGCGAAGCCTGTCGCGCTTACCACCCTGTGGTGCAAGAAATCCGCCGACAGTTTCCGACCCAGGTCCGCGTCGTGCTCCGCTACACCGTCTTCCACGAAGGCTCGGACGAGGCTGTGCGCATCCTTGAAGCTGCGCGGATGCAGGACAAGTTCGAGCCGGTGCTGGACGCGCTTCTGGAGCAGCAGCCTGGCTGGGCCGTTCATGGCTCGCCCGAGATGGATGTTGCCTGGGAGATTGCCGGGGCTGCGGGCCTCGATCTTAAAAAGGCCGAGACGGACCAGTTCTTCCCGGGGATCACGGGCATTCTGAATCAGGATGCGGCCGACGTGGAAGCCTTGGCTATCCGCCAGACGCCAACCTTCTTCCTCAATGGCAAGCGGCTGGAGAATTTCAACGCCGACAGCCTGATCGCCGATGTGCGGTTCGCAGTCGAGAATAGCTGACGGCCTTCAGGACCGGTTAGCAAAAGCCGAAAACAGGGCCAACGTCCGTTCGCTGACATGGTGCTCGATGCCCTCGGCGTCGCGTTCCGCTGTCTCCGGATCAAGGCCGAGGCTGATGAGAAAGCGCAAGACGATCTCGTGCCGCCGCCGACATTCCTTCGCCAGCGCACGGCCCGTGTCCGTCAGAAACACTGAGCGATACTTCGCGCGGGTGATCAGCCCCTCGCGCGCGAGACGGTCGAGGGTCTTGCTCACGGTCGGCACCTTCACGCCAAGCCGGGCGGCGATGTCCACCGGGCGCGCCTCGCCCTGATCGTGGATCAATTCGGCGATCAGTTCGACATAGTCCTCGGCCAGTTCATTGCGCCGGGCTTCGCGCACACCCTGAAACGCCCCGGCGCGCAGGTCCGCGGGCCGGTCATCCGACGTGGCATGGGTTTCAGGATCAAACTCTGTCATCCGTTCAGTGTCGCACGGGATGGATTGACAAGTAAAGGAGCGGCGCAGATTGTTAGCCTTGTCTAACTTTATGTGCCGCGTCTTGTCGGGATCGTGGTCAAACTGGGAGTGCGAAGAGCCATGACGACCAATGCCTGGCGGCAGGAGAGCGAGACGCCCTCCCTTTCCGAAGTGTTCCGCACCATCGCGGTCGGCAATGGCGGCACCAGCCGGTTCCGCCGGTTCCTCGCCTTCATAGGCCCCGGCTACCTGGTGGCGGTGGGCTATATGGACCCCGGCAACTGGGCGACCTCGCTCGCGGGTGGTGCGGCTTTTGGCTACACGTTGCTGTTCGTCGCACTGCTATCGAACATCATGGCGATCCTGCTGCAATCGCTGTGTGCCAGGCTTGCGGTCGCCTCGGGCCGCGATCTGGCACAGGCCTGCCGCGATGCCTTCCCGAAATGGATGTCAGTCCCGCTCTGGATCTTCGCAGAGCTCGCCATCATCGCCACGGACCTGGCCGAGGTGATCGGCACCGCGATCGGCCTGAACCTCTTGTTCGGCATTCCGCTGGAGATTGGCATCTTCATCACCGCCGCCGACGTGTTCCTGATATTGTGGCTGCAGAACAAGGGGTTCCGCTGGATCGAGGCGTTGATCATCTCGCTCACGGCGCTGATCGCCGCCTGCTTTGTCGTGCTGATCGCGCAGGCCGACCCAGTCTGGGGCGAGGTCATCGCAGGCTTTGCCCCCAGCCGCGAGATCTTCAACAACCCGACGATGCTCTACCTCGCACTTGGCATCATCGGGGCGACGGTCATGCCGCACAATCTGTATCTGCATTCCGGCATCGTGCAGACCCGCGCCTTTGGCCTTGACCTGCCCTCGAAGCGCGAGGCGCTGCGGCTGGCGACATGGGACAGCACCATCGCCCTGATGTTCGCGCTGACGATCAATGCCTCGATCCTGATTCTCGCCGCCGCAGCCTTCTACACCGTGGGGCAAAACGATGTGGCCGAGATCGATAAGGCGCATCTGTTGCTTGAGCCTTTGCTCGGCTCGTCGCTCGCGCCGGTCCTGTTCGGCGTGGCGCTTTTGTGCGCGGGGCTGAACTCCACTGTAACCGCCACCATGGCCGGGCAGATCGTGATGGAAGGTTTCATCAACCTGCGCATCGCGCCTTGGGCGCGGCGCCTGATCACACGGGGCCTTGCCATCATCCCGGCGATCTTCGTGATCCTGCTCTACGGCAGCGGTGGTGTGGGGGAGCTTTTGATCCTGAGCCAGGTGGTGCTGTCGTTCCAGCTTCCCTTCGCCATCGTGCCTTTGGTGATGTTCACCGCCAGCCGCGCCAAGATGGGCGAACTGGTCGCCCCCCGCTGGCTGACCGGCCTTTGCTGGTTGATCGCCGCCCTGATCATTGTGCTGAACGTGAACCTGCTGTCGACAGTACTCTTGGGCTGACACTCAGCCGATCGTTCCCAAAACAGGAAAGGTCTCCAGCAGCCAGAAGGCAATACCCGTAATTTGCCCGGTCATTACGGCGAAGCCCATGGCGATCATGACAACGCCCGCTACCCGATGAAGCCAGAGACTTGCACGACCAAGACGCCTTATTCGTTCAGTCAGTTCATTCGTGAAAGCTGCGAGCAATAGGAACGGAACGCCGAGACCAGCAGAATACACAGTCAAAAGAGTTATTCCATCTGCGCCCGAGGCAGCACTCACCGTCAAGATCGACCCCAGAACCGGCCCAATGCAAGGCGTCCAGCCGAAAGCAAAAGCCAGTCCAAGCAAATAGGCCCCGAGAGGATTTCCACCTTTTGCATCAAATGTGAATCGCGTGTCACGGAGCAGGATGCCCGGCCGTATGAGCCCGGTCATGACCAATCCAAACACTATGATAAGCGCACCGCCGACAATACCGAGCTCGTACTTCCATTGCAAAAGCAAGCCACCGAGAAGGCTGGCACCTGCACCCAATGAGATAAATACGGTCGAAAAACCCATGACGAAGTACAGGCTCAAGAGCAGGCTATTCAGGCGAGTTCTCATCTGTGCTTTTTCGCGCGAACTTGGCGCTGGTTGCCCTGCTATGTAGGACACATAGCCAGGAGCGAGCGGCAGTACGCACGGGGACAGGAATGACAGAGCCCCTCCCAAGAAGGCCGCGAGGACCCCGACGCCAGAAATTTCGAACATGGGCCCTGCTCTCGTTCGCCAGATTGAATTATGCGCCAACGCCCGCCAGTCGACGCGATCAGCTTGAAAGTTCGCTAACACCTCAAGCAACTTGAGCTGCAAGCGGGTTTTCTTCTTGGTGGCTTGCGAGCACTCGTCACGAAATAGTCCGCGCCAACTTGGTTCGACGATCAACACCTGAAAGAAGGGAAAATTCTGCTCTTACTGCTCCGTCAGCCCACCGCTTGAATGCGAAAGGGATTTTCGCAACGACAGAACGTCTCGCTGCATTTGCAGCTACAAGTCGCGCAAATATTAGCCTTCGATCGAAACGAACGTCGAACCTGCACAAACCGCAGTTTGCTGGTTGCCACACCGTCCCTCGTTATAAAGCACGACAGCTTTCCTCTTGATCGTCAGATCAGCAGCACCTGAGTGCCAACCTGCGCCAACTCATAAAGTTCAATGACATGCTCGTTGTAGAGGCCGATGCACCCGTTCGATGATCTGCGACCGATCTTCCGGGTATCATGGGTGCCGTGGATCAAATAAGCAGGCCAGGACAGATACATTCCGCGGACACCAAGTGGGTTGTCCTTGGATCCGCCTTCGACCATCTTCGGCCAGTCCGGGTTGCGCTCGAGCATGGATGCCGTCGGACGCCACGGTGGGTTCACGGCTTTGCGGACAATTTCGGTCCGCCCGAGCCGCGTCAGTTCCTCGGACAGAGGGACGGACGAGGGATAGAGCCGGTAGATCGACTGATCCTCTGACCAATAATGCAGTGCGCGTGACTTGGTGTCCGCCAGAATCGCACCACCCTTAGTATTCTCAAAATAGTCCCGCCACTGAGGCATCCGGAAGCTGGACACGTTGTTCCGCACGCTGCCGGATACAGGAGCCTGAAACTCAGTCGTGCCGTCCTGGGCCAAGGCTGGTAGGGCCGCAAGAGATGCCATCCCGACTGCTCCGCCCATCAAAGCCCGTCGCCCGATCCGATCATCGGCCATGGATCACTCCTTCATCTAGGTTCCGGAATGTTGAGTAACGATCTCTTGCTAGCGGGACAAATCAAAGAGCCGTTAGCGGCGCATGGTTTGAGCCGGAAGCGCGACAAGCACGGCGCCGTTCATCTTGCGTGGCTTCAGATCGCCCCATGGAAGTCGCCCAACATTTCTCGACACTCTGACAATGCCGTGATCTGTCAACCAAAGCGTTGCACCTCTAGTAGCTAGAGCAATTAGCCCTCGTCCCTCAAGACGGGGGCTTTCGCAGGATTGATTACTTCAGACGCTCATCCCTTTTCCGGTGGTAAGCCGCTTCAAGGTCTGCCCGGTTTGGGCATGGCCTTGGCCGTCGGCACCATACTTGTCCTCGCCTTGCCGCCATATTCGATCCTGCCCTTTGCGCTGATCGCCTTCGCAGTGCTGGCAATTATGTTGCGTGGCGCGTCGTGGCCTATCGCGTTTCGACTGGGATATCTGTTTGGCTTGGGCCAATTCGTGCCCGGGCTTTTCTGGATCACCGAAAGTTTTCAGGTCGAGGCGGATCGGTTTGGATGGTTGGCTTTGCCAGCCGTGTTCGGCCTTGCAGCTCTGCTGGCAGTGTTTCCGGCTCTTGCCTGTGCCCTTGCCGCCCGCATGGCGCGCGCCGGATTGCCGCTCTCGCTTTCGCTTGCGACAGGCTGGACCGGTCTTGAATGGCTGCGGGGGCATGTTCTGACGGGGTTTCCTTGGAACCTTGCTGCCTACACGCTGGCCGACTGGTTGCCTTTCGCGCAAGTGGCCTCATTGATCGGCAGCTATGGGCTGGGGTTCCTCTTGGTGCTTTGTTCAGCACTGGCAGGGCTGGCCTTCCGTACGCCCGACCGCAGATTGCAGGTCGTCCGTTTCGCCAGCGCCGCTGCGATTGCGGTCACCGTCGCTGGTTTCGGTTTTGCGCGCCTGACCTTGTCAGATCCCCCATCGGAGCGCGGCGCTCAAATCCGCGTCGTGCAACCGAACATCGCGCAAAACGCCAAGTGGGATGAAGGATCCCGGAAAGCCAACATCCTGCAGCTTCTGGCTCTTTCTGCGCGCGCGGGCGACTACGATATCCTGCTTTGGCCCGAAACAGCTTGGCCGGGGTTTCTTGCAGAAGACACAGGGGCCCGCGTCATGCTTGGCTGGCTTTTGCAGGATACCACGGTCTTGCTGGCGGGCAGTCCCGAGCGGGAAGTTACAGCCACCGGAACGGTGTACCGAAACTCTGTGCTCGCCGTCGCGCCTGACGGCTCTATCCTGACGCGCTACGCCAAGTATCATCTTGTTCCCTTCGGTGAATACGTTCCATGGCGGAGTGTTTTGCCATTCCAGCGTCTCGTCGAATCTCTCGGGGATTTTTCGCCCGGTCCGGGACCCCGCACCATCGCATTCGGCCCTCATCCTTACGCTGGCATCGCGATCTGCTACGAGATCATCTTTCCCGGGCATGTTGTTGATGATGCCATCCGACCAGACTGGATATTCAATGCAACCAACGACGCTTGGTTCGGTGCTTCCATTGGTCCGAAGCAACATCTGGCATCAGCCCGGATGCGGGCCATCGAAGAGGGGCTACCTCTCGTGCGGGCCGCCAATACGGGAATCTCGGCGGTGGTCGATGCCTACGGAAAGACACTGGCGATGCTGGACATCGAGACTTCTGGCGTAATCGACATGCGCTTGCCGAGGCCCCTACCACCGACCCCCTACGCCCGTCTTGGCGACTGGTCCGTGCTTCTTCTTATACTTGTCTCTTGGGGGGGGTTCGCCTTCTGGGGTTGGCGGAAAAAGACTATCCTGAAAGGACAACGTACATGATCGGACCAATTTTTGGGATCGTCGGATTCCTGTGTGGCTACTATGTCGCCCGACAGCGCGGCGGCAAGCTGCTTGACCGCTTGCAGTATGGCGCAGGCTTCGCCATCGCTTTCGGGCTGTTCGGCACCTTCCTTGGCATCGCCCTCGCAAGGTTTCTTAGGGCGGGCTGATCGGCGAAACCTTGCCGGTCGTCAAAAAACTCACACCAATGTCGCTTGAACCTCTAGCTGCTCAAGGTTCTAGACCTCTCAAATGAATCTCTTGGTCGGATATTTCAATGCGCCTTAGACGCCTTCAACTTGGGTTATGGGTCGCCGCCATCGCGGCGATGATCATTTTTGCCGGAACAAAGTGGGCCACCCAAGGTGAGGGTGTTGCCGAAACCAGTCCGGCTTTCACGCCAGTCTTTACACTTGCGGATGAGGAAGGCCGAATCAGGACGAGTGCAGAGTTTCGCGGGAAATTCCTTCTCGTCTTTTTCGGCTTCACAAACTGCCCCGATGTCTGCCCTACGACGCTTTCAGACGTAGCCCAAGTTATGGACGATCTCGGGGCGGATGCCGAGAAAGTTCAACCGCTTTTCGTCTCGATTGACCCCGAACGTGATCGGCGGCTCGGCCTTGCGGCCTACACTGCGGCCTTTCATCCGGCGATCCTGGGTCTGGCAGGAACCGAAGCAGAGACGCAGGCTGCGGCCAACAGCTTCAAGATTTTCTACGGACGCGAGAACGATGCCGCGGCGCCCGACGGCTATTCCATGGCGCATAGTCCGGGCCTTTTCCTGATTGGTCCGGATGGTGAATGGCTTCGCCAATTCACCTACGGCACACCTGCGGCCGACATCCTTTCCGACCTTCAATCGAGATTCTGACCCATGAAACACTTCCTTCTTGCCGCAGCTCTGATCCTGTCCGCGCCTGCCGTCATGGCATGCGAGACCGTGACCATCGGTGATCTGACCATTGAACACGCATGGTCGAAGGCAACGATCGGCGCAGGGCGTCCCGGCGTTTTCTATGTGGAGATCACTAACGCTGGATCTGTGGACGATGCGCTGATCGGCATCGCGACTCCCGCAGCCGGTATGCCGATGTTGCACGAGACCGTCGTCCAGGATGGGATCGCATCAATGCCGCATGCGATGTCGATCCCGGTACCGGCCGGACAGAACGTGCAGCTTTCGCCTGGTGGATACCATGGCATGCTGATGGGACTGACCACCGCCCTCAAGGAGGGCGACAGCTTCCCGGTTACCCTGTCCTTCGAAAAGGCCGGTGAGGTTACCGTGAACGTCGACGTCCTGTCCTTGCGTGCGGAGGGTCCGGATTGCGCCGACGCAGGGCAATAATCCTCGGTGCTGGAGGGGCAGTCGGAGCCGTCGCCTTCATGCTGGGCGTCGGGGCCTATCGCACGCGCAATCTGCCAACCCGCAGCGAGCTGCTGCCCTTGCCAATCGGCGAGATGACCTGGACATTGACCGATCACCGTGGCCGATCCGTCCGACCCGCAGACTGGGCCGGTCGCCCGGTCATGGTGTTCTTTGGCTTCACGTGGTGCCCGGATGTCTGTCCAACCACACTCAGCGACATATCTCTCTGGCTCGAAGAACTAGGTGCTGACGCCGATCGCATGATTGTCGCGTTGATTTCGGTCGATCCAGAGCGCGACACGCCCGACGTCCTTGCCAACTATGTCAGCAACTTTGATCAACGTATCCTGGGGCTGACGGGATCTGCTGATGAGGTCGCGCAGGCCGCCGCAGATTTTCGCGCAACCTATCGCCGCGTCGCCAAGGACGCCGGTGACTACACGATGGACCATACCGCCGGTGTGTTTCTGTTCCACCCCGATGGGCGCTTCGTCAGCATCATCGACTTTCACGAGGACCGGCGCTTCGCCGTTCCCAAAATCCGCCGAACCCTCAGTTGAAAGGTCATTCTGCCAGATGATCCGCTCCGCATTTTTGATCCTTGCTCTCGCGTCATTCGCCCCGCTCCAGGCAGTGGCGGATCCTCCGACGGCGCATTTGCCAGCGGCATTCGAAGCCACGATCGCCCCCGGTGACACTTTGGACAGCGTCCTTGGTCACGCAGGAATCCCCGCGACGATCCGGGCAGAAGCCGCACTGGCACTTTCGGGAGTCTATGACCTGACCGACCTGCGACCTGGTCACCGGATCGAATGGACTGCGGCGTCCGGGGATCCAGGATCGCTGACACGCCTCTCGCTCTTCGTGGAAGATGGTGTGGAGATCGCTCTCACCTTCGACGGGCCGATCGCGGCCCGACGGCTTGACCCACCGATTCGTGAGACGGACCGGCGGGAGACCTTGACCCTCGATGGAACCCTTTACGACGCCTTGATGGCGCGAAATGCACCGGAACGCTTTGCGGTTGACCTCACGGCACTTCTTGCAGGCCAGGTCGATTTCAGGCGCGACCTCAAAGGTGGAGAGACCTTCGCGCTGGTCTGGCAAGAAGATCAGCTTCCAGATGGCAGCATCGCGGGAGAGCCGCGCCTGAGTTACGCTCGGCTGGAACTTCGCGATCGCGTCCTCGAACTCGTTGCGACCGAAGCCGCCGGCCCGGTCATCGTCTTTGAAGATGGCGAAGCCGTGCAGCGTTCAGCGGCACCCATCCTTGGTGCACGTCTGTCGTCCGTCTTTGGGCGCCGGAACCATCCCGTGTTGGGTGGGGTTCGCATGCATACCGGCATCGATTACGCGGCACCCGTGGGGACCGAAGTCTCGGCGACCGGTGCCGGGCGGGTGATCTTTGCGGGCACGATCCGTGGCTATGGCACCACGATCGACATCGATCACGGCGGTGGGGTCGTCACGCGCTATGCACATCTTTCCGAAATTGCCGAAGGCGTTCGCGAGGGGACGCGTGTCAAGGCTGGAGACGAGATTGGCGCGGTCGGGGCGACAGGTCTCGTGAGCGGCCCCAACCTTCACTACGAAGTCCGTGTCGACGGCAGACCGGTCGACCCTAAGGACCAGGACGCCTTGCCGGAACAGGAGATCGCTTCGTCAGATGATCTCAATGCGCTCGCCACTTGGCGCAGCGAAACTGGCTTCATCCCATTGACAGACGGAGAACGTGGATGACGGAATTTCGTATCGGCCGCCGCGAGGTCATCCTTGCAGCAACAGCCTTTGCCGTAACCCCTGCCGCCAAAGCTCAGGCAGAGGAAGAACCGCCAATCCATGTCGTCAAGGGGCGTGGCTGCGAGTGCTGTGAAGCATGGGTCGACTATCTGCGGGAGCAAGGCTTCACGGTTACGGATGAGGTGTCGATGGGAACGTTGCTGATCCGCTTCAAGATGGACCAGGGCATTCCAGCAAAGGCATTTTCCTGCCACACGGGGACCGTTGACGGCTATGCTCTCGAAGGCCATGTGCCGGCTGCGGACATCCGAAGGCTGCTCGACGAGCGTCCTGATGCAGTTGGTCTTGCCGTGCCC
Source organism: Rhodobacterales bacterium RIFCSPHIGHO2_02_FULL_62_130 (assembly GCA_001828855.1). GTDB lineage: Bacteria > Pseudomonadota > Alphaproteobacteria > Rhodobacterales > Rhodobacteraceae > Cypionkella. Next base: position 62,653 of record MHZT01000038.1, read on the forward strand.
GGCATGCCTTACGGCTCCCCCGGCATGGGATCAGAAGACAGTCGGGACGCCTATGACGTCCTGCTGGTTGGCCGGGATGGCAGCCTGGAAGTTTTTACAAGCTATCCAGCAGCGTGACATGAACGATGACCGGATCGGCGCAGCCTGTGTGCCTTTTGTTGTCTATAAAGCAAATGGCTTGCATTCACGTTCTTTTGACTAACCGGAGTTTTGGCATAGGGGGCATATGATCGTCGCATGCGAATGATGTTGCTCCTCTTTTGGCTGTTCACGGTTAGCGTTAGTTTTCCTAGCGCTGCATTCGAATACAAGCCGGGAGATGAAGCCTGGAGCAATGGTTACTTGGAGCTTGGCTGCATTAGTGCTGGGTGCGCAGAGACAAGCAGTCATGGTGCTTGCCACTGGATCACCGAACCATCTGCGGTGGTGTGCTATCATATTCCCAAAAGTAATGGGTCAACCTTTGTGCTGGTGCCGGAACGAAGGCCAAGCCTAACCTACTCGCCAAGCTTACCTCCGCCGCGAAGCTGGTCCTGACGGATACAGCACCTTTCCCAGTCGGTTCCCGGAGGCCATATGTTCACCAGACGATCTGCCATAGGCTGCACCGCAGCAGCTTTTTTGACGACACCAAGCATCTTGCGCGCGCACACTGAAGACCCGTTCGTTCTGCCTGAGCAGTTCCAGCCGAAGGAAGTCCGAGTGCGCGAACAGTATGCGGCGGGAATGATCCTTGTCATACCTCATCAGTTCTACCTCTACCACATTTTCGAGACCGAAAGAGCGATCCGCTATGGTGTCGGAGTCGGCCGGGCAGGTCTGGAATTCAAGGGAACCGCAATCATCGAGCGCAAAGCGAAGTGGCCGTCATGGCGTCCGACGAATGACATGATACGTCGAGACCCGGACCGCTACGCGAAGTTTGCGGATGGCGTTCCCGGTGGACCGACCAATCCCCTCGGCGCGAGAGCACTGTATCTGTATCAAAATGGGGTGGACACCTATTATCGGATCCACGGCACCACCGAGCCATCTTCAATCGGAAAATCAGTGTCAAACGGCTGTATCAGAATGCTGAACGATCACGTTATTCAACTTTACGAGCAGGTCCCGAAGGGAACTCCGGTTCTTGTTCTGTGATTTTGTATGCGCCGGGCATCTGTAGGAGTGCCCGGCACTTCTGGTCTGCTGCTTGTCAGGTTGCTAGAACTAAGGGGGGCGGCCTCACTTTACCGCCGCCCGTTCACTCCCTAGACCGCGCAGCCGCGACGGCTTCAGTCAATTGATCTCGCTCAACGAAACCGGGAATGAGCTGATCGCCAATTACAAAAGCCGGTGTTCCGTTGAAGCCGAGCGCCTCGGCCAGCCGCATCGATGTTGCAATGTGTTCGTCGACCTCGGGGGACTTCATGTCGACCTGCAGCTTATCGACATCCAAGCCAGTTTCCCCGGCGATGCGAAGGATTGTTTCGGCTTCAAGCTTGCCCCGCATGGTCATAAGCGCTTCATGAAACTCGGCATATTTTCCCTGCACTCGTGATGCCAAGGCGGCTCGGGCGGCAAAAGCTGACCCTTCGCTAAGGATTGGCCACTCACGAAGCACAAGACGAACGCTCTTGTCCGCTTCCAAAAGGGCATCAATCTCCGGCGCAGCTTGCTTGCAGTACGGGCAGTTGTAGTCGAAAAACTCGACCACAGTGACATCGCCATCGGGATTCCCTAAAACCGGCGCGTTTGAATCCTGCTCCAGGATGCTGCGTTCTGCTGATAGCGCGCTGAGGGCTGCTTTGGCTTCAGCTTCGGCCTGGCGTTGCTCAAGGGCCTGCAAGGCTTCCAAGACAAGCTCTGGGTTTTCTCTGAGAGCCTCAGCAACCAGTTCTTTTACCCTGGCTTCGGATAGCTCTTGGGCGCCAACTTGGCTGCCCATGAGGAAGCCGGAAATCAGGACAATGGACGTGACTGCTCGAAGCATGGATATTCCTAATGTAAGGCTGCGTGTTGGATTGGCACGATGCAACCTCTAGCAACTAGAGCTGCAAGGGATATTTGTTCAGCCAGGCAAGAAAACCAGGCATCTCGCGCCTTCTCAGTCCGCTGCGGACCCCATTTGATCGCGATACAGGGTATCCCCACCTCGGATTGGTCACCGCGCCGGCGGAAACCGCTTCAACACCGAGGAGCGGGGCGCATCTGCTGGACTAATCACAAACGACTCTGTGGTCCATCGTGTTGCCAGTTGTGTCTCGGTGACGTCGATCATAGGGTATTGCTGCTCGATAGAGATGCCAGACGAAGCTTTGGCCTTGTCGAACAAGACGGCCTCGAACGCTCGGATGCGATCACTGCGAACTGGACACTAGCACACATGGTATCTATCGGGACACGACGCGTTTTCTTGCTGGGCACTGTCGCAGTTCTGCTGTCCGCTTGCGCAGGAAAGTTTCGAACTTACGACGGGCCACCGGTCACGCGATTGCGGATTTACAAGTCCCAGCGGCTGCTTTTTCTCGATGGCGAAACGGGTCCATTGAAGACATATCCGATTGGTCTTGGATTTGCACCGGAAGGGCACAAGCAGTTCGAAGGCGATGGAAAGACGCCGGAAGGACGCTACGTCATCGATAGGCGCAACCCAGATAGTCTCTATCACTTGTCCATAGGCATTTCCTATCCAAATGATGCAGACGCTTCCTTTGCAGCCGAACAGGGGCGCCCTCCCGGAGGCGATATCTTCATTCACGGCGGCCCCCGACGCGGAATAGAGCCTCTCAATGTCCAAGACTGGACTGCGGGCTGTATCGCCGTCAGCGACCGGCAGATTGAGGAGGTCTACTCGATGGTGCGGGATGGCACGCCTATCGAGATTTTCCCCTAGACGGTTCGTCGGCGCTTTTCATCTGGCCACTTGATTTTTGCGCCCTAGTGGCGTGCGTATATTCTCTGAATGTGAGCACGCAGCGTGCAGGATTAGCTTTGCTTCTATTATTTGAGTTCCCAAAGCCGATCAGGCGTAGGGCTAGCCTAGTGCTGTGGCTCTAAGTGTGGATGCCAAATGGTTGAATCTTACCTCTCAAGGTCCGTCAGCATCCTAAACATTCAGGCGCCACATTCGATATCGCCCCTGTCCTGTCACCTCCCGGATCAGTCCCCGCGCCTCCATCCAAACAAGGTTACGCTGTACAGCCGCGCGGCTGGCGCGGGTGAGGGCTTCAGCCATGGGCGCCGACACAAGTGGCCATTCGGTCAGCACAGCGCGCAGTGCAGGCGACGTTTTACCGGAGAGCAGCGACGTTTCAACTTCCGCCCGCGTCGACCATGCCTCGATATCGTCGAGGTGCCGCATCGCAGTCAGGCATGCAGTCTCCATCCCATCAAGCCACCGCACCAAACGGTCAGCGGGTGCGCCACCGGCCCGTAGCCCCCCTGCCCCGCCCATTGCCAGAGGCGCAAAGATTGCTCCTTTCCCATCACTGGCCGCGATCCGCGCGGCCGTAACTGCAGCCTCCATACGATCACCATATTGCCCAAGACCGGCGCGGTTCCAGAGATCAAAGCCCATACAGGCGCGGGTGATTGGGTGCAGGTAGGTGGCTTGCTCCATGAGATCGAGCCAACCTCCCGCGCGATCCGCGAACGGCTCGGCCTGTGTCGCGTTGTTCTTAAACCCGAGACGGCGCGCGCTGGAGGCCATTCCTTACCCTTAAATGTGAGATTCTGCTTCCGGAAGCAGCGCGCTTCTCAGGTTTCGTTTCACTATTTGATCAACTGCGGCAAGCAAACGTGGCTCCTTTCCATAGGTGCGCAGTAAGGCGGCTCTTGCAAATCCGTCGATACTGCGGCTGAACATCGCCGCTTTGATAAGCGGATGTGCCTGAGCTGCATCGATGGCGGCAAGGCAGAAGATCCTGACGCCTGGTCTGGGGTGCTGCAGTGCGAATGCCTTATCCCCACGGACAGTCTTGAGTGCCATGGCAAAGGTAACTGCCCGCATGGCACGTCGAAGGTGGGCGGCACTGTTGGACGCAATCGCGAGTTCGAGATGCCCTGCCCCGCGGCGCGCGCGGTGGAGCAGCTTTTCGGACGCGAGCTCGCCATGTGGAATGGCGAAGATCGAAAGAAGCCTTGTGCCGCAAATCTGGCAATCGAATGCCCATGCCCGCCGCCAGTGCCTCAGCGCAAGGCCCTGGCGGGAACAATCGGGGCAAGATTGAAACGGGAATTGTGCTGTCAACAGTGCTTCTGCTTGTGACATTGGCGGAAAAACCAGAGACCCCACAGTTTTCGGATCAAGACGAGCAGCGATGGCTATCTTCTCTAAAGTTGCCATATCAACTTCAAAATCAAACGTGGCGGGATGCCGAACGGAGATACCGATATGGGCCAGCAGCTCGTCGACCTCACAGTAGTTTATGGTCGCCAACCGTATCAGCCAGCCAGAAAGTAGTTCATCCGGGACAGGTGCGACGGTCTTCGGCAGTGGGCGGAGCGTCACCCCCCTGCCCTCTCGAGCCGCCGTTGATGCGTAGCGTGGCGGGACCAGACCGGCGTCCATTTCGCGATAGCATCATCGGTGATGCATTCCTCGCCTGAATGTATGGCATCGATGGACAGATCCTTGACCAAAGCGAAGATGCGTGAGGTCACCCCGCCGGTCTGTGCCAATATCTGCTTGAGCGATTTGACCTTCAGGTTAGATTTTTTCTCCAGCGGCAGAGCCGCGATCAGGGTCTGGATCATGTCCGAGAACTCCGCGTCATCACGCCAATTCGGCAAGTGATGCTCGTCCAATCGCCGCGCTAGCTGAACGTCGCCGCGAATGGCATCGACCGCTTCGCTGACCCCAAAGCAAGCCAGCGACGCCTCCAACTCGTTGCTGAGATACCGCAGGACGTTCAGAAAGCGGCGCTGTTCGCGGTGCGTGCCAGCCAACAAATTATGGACCTCGTCGATCATGATCATCCGCAATCCAAGGTCGCGAAGAAGGCTCACAACGCGAACCTCCAGTGAAGCAACGCTTTGGGCGCGCAAACTCAAGGCCGCTGCAGGCGCACCTACCGCGGCGAGGATATGTAGATAGAACCGCCGCTCGTCAGGGGCCGGCGGCGCCTGAAGCAGAAGAAGCGGGGTGCGAGTAATGCCCAATTCGAATTATATTCCGGCGCATATCTGCGCGATAGGTTACGGGCGATCATGGTCTTGCCGATGCCAGAGGCACCATGCACGAGAAGGCCAGGCATGCGGGTTTGTCGTGGCGCCTCGATTAGGCTCTGCAACCTAGCCAACACTTGCTCCGCCCGCGGAAAGCCGATCCAGATGTCCGATTGAATAAGGGCAATACGGCCGTCTTCCCCAGTTCCGTTTGTCCTCAATTCACCATCTCTCCACTTTAAACAGCGGGCGCGATGTATCACCCGTGTCGACCGGACGCAGCCCTTCGAAGGTTGAATCAGCCGGGCTCGAACCTTTCAAAGTCCCTTTTCTTTCACGGGAACGTCGTTCGGCCTTGGTGAGCTGGCGGCTTTCCCCCTCGATCTGGCGTTGCTGCCGGATTAACTCGGCAAGGACCAACTCATTGGACCCCGTTCGGCCCAACGTCCGTGCTGTTTTCATCGCCTCACGATATTCCCACAAAGACACGGGCGGAATCTCCAGGTTGCGGTACCGCGCCTCAATACACCGTCCACCATCCAATTCGACCCAGATCACTGAGAGATTGCGGGGATCGTAGCGGACGACCACCTTTCCGTCCTTGCGATCAACATGCCCTGCAAGCGCATCGGACCAATATCTAAGATCAAACAGATGTATGCCATCACGCCGAACCTGTCGCAGTTCACTCGGCAGGAAGCTCACTCGAAACGCCTCCATATCGAACGGAATGTCCCCGGCCATTTCACCAGAGAGTGCCTCCCATTTGGCGACGGGCGTGCAGCCAAGGCTCGAATGGATGCTGTTGTTGTAGCGGCAGATCTCGAGGGCAAACCAGCTGTCGAACTCGCTCAGGGTCATCGTGGCCATGGCCTCGGCGTCATAGCTGCCCTTGGCCGCGACAGAAGACTGCGTTGTACCAGGCAACAGGTGCACGGCCCCCATCATGGTGCCGATCAACCGCTCGATATGGCCGCCAAAATGCGGACTTCCCGGCGGTCGGTACCGAAGGTCGATCCCCCATTCCGCGCAGGCCCCCTTGAAAACCCGAGATTGGAAGTCACTGCCGTTGTCGACATGAATGCTGCGTGGTTTACCCTGTGCGGGCCATTCAGCCTTGCTTTCCAGATCGGCCAAAAGCTCCGCCTTCGGTGCTACCGCGCGGGTCAGGCATAGTGCAATCGACAGTCGAGAGGGGGCTTCAAAGCTGACATGATAGCCCGTGACCAAGCGCGTGGCGATGTCGATCGCCAGTGTCACCCATGGTCGGCCGATGGGCTTGCGCTCGAAACTGTCTACAAGGATGATGTCCGCGGGCGTATGATCGATCTGAACAATATCCAACGGCAATTCAGCACGGTTGCTTCCAGTTACAGGCGCAAACCTATGTCGCGCCGCCTTCGCACCCTCTCGTGCCTTCATCACCTCGCGGGCATCCATTGCATCAAGTCGACGCTGAACCGTCCGCCGTGTTGGCATCTGCAATCCCAGTGCCCCGCAGGCATTGCGGATTTCTTTCACCACACGCCCCAAGCTAGGACTCTCTCTCCGCAGATAGTACCGGGTCAAGTGTTCTTCGATCACGACTTCGACCTCGCGGGAAACCAAAACTGTTCCCGCACGGCGGCCACGCTTCCGGGGAGCCAAGGAGCTGGTTCGCCCGCCTTCCTCTGCAAGCCGTCTAATCCACCGCCAAACCGTCGCCCTGCTGACACCGAGCTCCCAGACTGCATCGCGTACTCCGCTTTCCAAGCTGCTTATGCCTGCGAGATAGTCTCGAACAAGTGGACGCAGCACCGCCGCCCTGCGCGCGGTTTCCGCTCCATTTGCACCAAATTCGTCTCCGTCACTCTCCATAGCCCTTAGCCACGTGCCCCCTTAACCTCTGTCTCATCTTTAAGGGTAAGAGTATCGCATTTAAAGGCAAAATCTCATATTTAATGGCAAAGAACACCCATTGATTTTGTTGAACTCGTCATCTCGCCTTTAAAGGCAACGCGACACCAGTGCCGCAAGAACGGCGCGTCGTCCAAAGAATTGCGTCACTCCCGGTCTCCTGCGAAAAGGGCCGTGGCCCGCAAGCATGCTGCGGGCCACGGCGGCTTTTAGGCCGATACGGCGAACTCGGTCATCATGCCCGTCGAAAGATGGGGCATGTGGTGGCAATGCAGCATCCACCGCGCGGCTTCGCCTGCATCCACCGCGACCGTCACCATGCCCATCGGTGGCACATGCACAGTGTCGCGCACCGCACCTGCAAAGCGCGCACCACCCGTGCTGACCACTTGAAACGCATGACCGTGCAAGTGCATAGGATGCGCCATCATCGACAT
>MHZT01000039.1 GCA_001828855.1 Rhodobacterales bacterium RIFCSPHIGHO2_02_FULL_62_130
AGCCAGGATCAAACTCTCAAGTTGAAACATCCGAAGATGTATCCTTGACGTCGAACCTTCGCACATCTGCCTATACTCGGAACGAATATAGGTCTTAACAATTCATGTGCTCAAGTTACCGAAGTAACCAGAACCCACAAACCGTGAAGCTTTCACTTGGGTCATCGGTCGGCTACCTCGCGGCAACTCCCCTACCAAGCCGATATGCAAACAGTTAAACGCCGATGCGCCCAAACCGCCCACATATCTCTTCATCAATTCAAATTTCAAAGAGCGCGGACACAAAACAAACAGCACACCCGAACCTCGGGCGTATCTGCCGTCATGCAACCAGATTTCGTTACAGGCGTTTCAGCTTGCTTCCCGTCGTCGCCGTCTGCATCGCTGCGTCTTGTCGTCTTCGGTGAGGCGTTATCTAGGGAAAGCCGCCGGAAGCCGCAAGAGGAAAAAACACATCCTCCGTCATTTTTCTGTCACGCCCAATGTTTATAGGGGTTTTTCACAGGTGCTGCCCGATCCTTCGGCGGCCAGAAAACCGGTTGGGGCAGCAAATCCGGCCGCCAAGCCGAATCTGCCACCCCGATTCCGGCCGGTTCAGGCGAATCCCGCCCCGCGATGGGTGATTTCCCCGCCTGCAATCGTCAGACTGATTCCGGTCTTGCCCAGATCGGCCGGTGCAATCGACTCGATATCGCCGTCGATCAGCACAAGGTCCGCCGCGAGGCCAACAACCAGCTTGCCGGTCACATGCTCCATATGCGCGGCCCATGCCCCTCCGGCCGTATAGGCGTAAAGGCTGGACATCAGATCAAGCCGCTCGTCCTTGGCGCCGTCAAACGGCACGCGGGTCAGGGCCGCCTGCAGCCCCCGCATCACCGAAACATCCGTCACCGGCCAGTCACTGGCATAGGCAATCCTCGCACCCGCCTCCCCCAGCGACTTCCACAGATAGGCGTCGACCCAGCGATCCTTGTGGAACACCGTCTCCATTGTGGACATCGGGAAATCCATCGCCCCCGGAGGGTGCGGCGGCTGGACCGAGGCGGTAATCCCCAACGGCCCCAGCCGCGGAACATCCGCGCGGTCGATCAACTCGATATGCTCGATGCGGTGGCGCATGTCGCGAAAGCCATTGGCTCGCCCCGCTGCTTCATAGCCGTCAATGGTGGTCTGCACCGCACCATCGCCGATGGCATGCACCGCAATCTGAAGGCCGCGCCGGTCGATCTCGGTGCAGATGACCTTGAAACGGTCAGGATCAAACAGAGGCTCACCACGCTCGGTCGTGCCGGGGTAATCGTGCAACATATAGGCGGTGCGGCTGTCAACCACGCCGTCCATGAACATCTTGACGAAACCGCTGGACAGCCAGTCGTCATTATAGTCGACAGTCATGGCGCTGGCGCGGTCCAACTCGGACAAGTCCATATGCGGCTTGAAGTGGAACGGCACCTTGACCCGCGCGGTCAGGCGGCCCTCTTCCTGCATCTCGCGCAACAGCTGGCAGGTGTAGCGGTTGCCATCCATGTTCACCATGGCGGTAATCCCATGCGCCGCACAATGCGCCAGCCCTGCCGCGATCTTGTCCTTGTCGCGTGCGCGCACCGCGTCGGACGGCCAAGGCGCAGGCTCTCCACCTGTGGCGATGCCAAGCTGCAGATGCGCCTCGCCGCCCAGCGCAAGGATAGGCCCGAACGCCTCGAACTCGCGCAACTCACCGGTTGCGGTGCCATCGGCCGCCATCACCACCTCATGCCCGTGCGGCATTGCAGCCCCATGCAGCAGGCCCGCCGCAGACAGCGCCGCCGTGTTAGCCCAAACCGTGTGGTGATCCGGCGACATCATCGCAATCGGACGGTCCGCAATCACACGGTCCAGATCGTGGCGGGTCACGGGATGGTCAAGGATTTCATAAGACGCCCCCTGCGCCATCAAAAGCGCGTTGTCGGGATTGGCCACCGCATAACCCGCGAACGCCGCCTTCAGCGCCTCAAACCCGTGCAGGCCGCCAATCTGCAACTGCACCAACTCGTTGCCCCCCAAGACCAGATGCAAATGGCTTTCGACAAAGCCGGGCAGCAATGTCCGCCCCCCCGCATCGATCACCCGCGTCTGCGGACCCGCAAGCGCACCAACCTCGGCCCCTGTCCCCACGGCCACGATCTTGCCCGCCGCCACGGCCACCGCCTCGGCCCTTGGCCGGGCCTCATCCATCGTCAAGACCTTCGCATTGGTCACGATCATATCTACAGTCATGTCATAGCCCTTCATCTTGGCTCAAATACTCCCGCCGGAGGCGCTCCGGCCTCCCGGCCAAAGGTGCGTGACAAGCACGCACCCTACTCTTTGTGCATCCGCCCTGCGCTTGTTCTACCGTCGACGGGGTTTGACATCACCTGTGGATGCCTCCGGCGGGGATATTTATGCAAAGGGGATGAGCGGACCGTTTCAGTCCGGGGTAGGGTGTGTGCTTTGCACGCACCTTCCCGCGCATTGTCTTTAGCCCCGCAGCCCGGCCACCCGTTCTGCCATCACGCAGAGCATCTCGAACATGATCGAAATCCCCAGCCATGCCGTGCCGCCTGCCGCATCGAAGGGGGGCGAGACCTCGACCAGATCGGCCCCCACGATGTTGACGCCTTTCAACAGCCGCGCGACTTGCAGCGCCTGCCACGAGTTCGGGCCGCCGACTTCGGGCGTGCCTGTGCCGGGGGCGAAGGTGGGGTCCACGAAGTCGATGTCATAGGTGATATAGGTATCGCCCTGCCCCACGATCTCGCGCGCCTCGGTCATCACGTCTTCCGCGCCACGGGCGTGGAATTCGGCAATCGGGATGATACGGATGCCGTTGGCGGCGGCAAAGTCCCAGTCCTCGCGACCATAGGCCGTGCCACGGATGCCGATCAGCACATAGCGTTTGGGGTCCAGCAGCCCCTCTTCTACTGCGCGGCGGAAAGGGGTGCCATGGTTATAGCGCGAGGTGCCGAAGTAGACGTCGTTGAGATCGGTATGGCTGTCGAACTGGATCATGCCGACGGGGCGGGATTTGGCCACCGCGCGCAGGATCGGCAGGGTACAAAGATGATCGCCCCCGCCGGTCAGCGGCAGGACGCCTGCCGCCACGACCCGATCATAGAACGCTTCCATCCGCGCAAGGCTGTCCATCAGATCGCCGGGATTGGGCGCGACATCACCCAGATCGGCGCAGTTGACCAGCTCGAACGGTGCCACCCATGTTGCCCCGTTCTGCGCGCGGATCATGGTGGACAGGTCGCGCAACTGGCGCGGACCATGGCGCGGGCCGGGGCGGTTGGTGGTGCCGCCATCCCATGGCGCGCCGATCAGACCGATCTGCACATCGCCAAAACGGGCATGGTCGAACGGCACATGCGGCAGGCGCATGAAGGTCGGGATGCCGGCGAATCGCGGCAGATCAAAGCCCGACACGGGGGCAAAGAAGGCGTCGTTTTTACTGATGGTCATATGCGGCCCCCTCCTTGGGGCGATTCCTTTGCAACATCTGATCAAATCCTTGCGCGCTTGTCAGCCGAACCCCGACGCGATTGGCCCTTAACCGACACCGAATGCCCCGCGCGGGCTTGACCCGCCGCCCCCTATCAGTCCTTATCGCGGCAAAACCGACCACGCCCCGAACAGCTCCAAGGGATTGCGACCATGTTCTCGAAAACCGCCGACCCGACCGCAGCCCCGACCCGCCCCGCCTCGGGCAGCATGGGCAGCAACACCCGCTCGATCCTGTCGTCGGATCTGCGGATCGTCGGCGAGATCACCTCGACAGGCACCGTAGAAATTCTGGGCGAAGTCGAAGGCTCGATCACGGCACACGGGCTGATCGTCGGCAGCGAAGGCAGCGTGTCGGGCCAGATCAGCGCCGATACGGTCGAGGTCAAGGGCAAGCTGGATGGCCGCGTTTCCAGCAATGCGTTCACCTTGCGCGCAGCGGCCCAAGTCGCCGCCGACATCACCTACTCTACCGTCGTCATTGAAAGCGGCGCGCAGATCGAAGGCCGCTTCACCCGCGCCAAAGGCTGATCCCCTTAACGGTGCGTGACATCACGCACCCTACCCCCCTCCCCTTGTGTCCGCGCTGTTTCAGTCTTGCCTGACTACGCCCGCAGCGCTGCGGTTTTACCCCTGTTGCGGCGGGATGGAATAGGTCAGCCCCGCCCGCGCCACAGGCTCGGTCCCGCCTTCGGAAAACAGCAACACATCGCCAACCGCCAGACTGCGCCCCAGCTTCAACACCCGCGCCTGCGCCAGCACATCGCGGCCAGCCGCCGGTTTTCGCATGAAATCGATGCTGCAATTCGTGGTCACCGCCAAGGCCACCGGCCCGATCCGCGACAGGATCGCCAGATACATCGCCACATCGGCCAGCGCGAACAGCGACGGACCCGATACCGTGCCGCCGGGGCGCAAATGCCGCTCGGCCACGGCCAGACGCAGCGTCAGCCCGGCGTCATCGACATGATCCACCAAGAAATCCGCCGCCACTTGCCCGAAATCACGGGCCAGAAACGCCTGTAGCGCCGCCGCCTCCATCTTCAACGCCATGCTTTCCCTCTCTGCAGCCAGCGCATAGAGTTTCTGGGCAAACAAAGGGGGATGCAATGGCCGAAGATCTTGTGCTGCGCGATGACAGAGGTGCGATCACCATCCTGACGCTGAATGCCCCCACCAGCCTGAACGCGCTGTCGGATGGCATGATCGCAGCCCTTCACGCGCAGATCATGCAAATCGGGCAGGATCACAGCATCCGCGTCGTGGTGCTGCGCGGGGCGGGCAAGGTGTTTTGCGCGGGCCATGATCTGAAGGAAATGCAAGCCGCCCGCGAAACGCCCGATCAGGGCCGCGCGGCGTTCCAGTCGCTGTTTGATCGCTGTGCGGCGATGATGCTGGCGCTGCAAGCCCTGCCCCAGACCGTCATCGCCCAGGTGCATGGCATCGCCACCGCCGCAGGCTGCCAACTGGTCGCCTCCTGCGATATGGCGGTGGCCGAAACCGCCACAAGGTTCGGCGTCAACGGCGTGAATATCGGCCTGTTCTGTTCCACCCCGATGGTGGCGCTGACCCGCAAGATCCCGCGCGGTCTGGCCTTCGAGATGCTGACCACCGGCGAATTCATCAGCGCCGAGCGTGCGCGCGAGGCAGGTCTGGTCAACCGCGTCACCGATGCCGATACCCTGCCCGATGTGACGATGGCGCTGGCAGGCACCGTCGCGGCCAAACTGGGCCGTGCGCTGCGGATCGGCAAACGCGCCTTCTACGATCAGGCCGATCTGCCCATCGATCAGGCCTATGCCTATGCCGGTGCCGCGATGGTGGAAAACATGCTGGAGCGGGACACCGACGAAGGCATCACCGCCTTTCTGCAAAAGCGCAAACCCGACTGGGCTTGAACCCGACTGGGCTTAAACCCGACTGGGCCTAAACCCGACTGGGCGTAACGCCAGACCCTAACCGCGCTCCCATGCGCCCAGCACCGCATCGGCATCTGCCGCGACATGCTGCGCCGCCGTGGCGATCTCGTCCAGCAACTGCTCCAGACGCGCATGGAACTCGTCCAGATTGCTGATGATCGACCCCAGCCCCGCATAATGCCGCGTCAGGCGTCCGCTTTCGACGCGGCACATGATGCGGATCGAATCCAGCCCAAGGATCGACCGGCGCAACACCTCGGCATCGCGCAAAAGCTTGGCCGCCACGACAGAGCTGTGCTGCATCGCCTCATGCGCGATCCGGTCATAGCGTGCCTCGATCTGCGCCAGCAACCTGCCCTCGGCGACCACATCCACCGGACCAAGCCGCGCGGACTCGGCTGCAAAGGCCGCCCGCGCTTCGGCCATCACCCGTGCCGCGCACAGCACAAACAGTCCATGCTCCTCTGGCCGCTGGTCAAGGATCGCACCCGCCAAGCCCTCGCCCTTGGTAAAGGCCTCAAGATTGGCGATCACCTCGGCTGACATCATGCGGTAATTGTCCGAGATCGTGCTGATCGGCCCGCCCGCGCGTTCGATCCGCGCCGCCACAATCCGCATATTGATCGGCATCAGCATGACACGGCTGAAATACTCGGACACCGCAGCCTTGCCCTCGTGAATATCCGACACCGACTTCAAAAGCCGCACCATTCCGGCAATCCGCCGGTCCGCCGCCCGCCCCGTCGCCTGATCCCGCTGCACCAGTTCCCCGGCCAAGGCGAAGGCCTGAAAATTGGCATAGGACGGAAAGCCCAGCGCGGCCAGACGCGCCAAAAGCCGCCGCGCACTGTCTTCGGGCGTCAGGTTATCCCGCTTTTCCATCTCGCGCAGCGCCGCATATTCGGCTTCGACCACCGCCAGCATGGCGCTTGTCGGTTTCAGCCTGACCGACAGATAGCCCCCCTCAACCGGTGTGACCACCGCGAAAACCCAGTAATACAACCCGTCCTTGGCGCGGTTCTTCACATAGGCCCCGATCGGCTTGCCCGCCTTGATCGTATGCCACAGCAGCCAGAACACCGCCTTTGGCATATCGTCATGCCGGATGATCCGGTGCGGCGCGTTCAGGATCTCGTCCGCCGCATAGCCCGCAATCCGCAGAAAGACCGCGTTGAAGGCTGCAATCACCCCACGCTCATCGGTGCGCGAGAAGAAGATTTCCTCGACGCCGAAAGGGGCCTCACCGCTGCTTGGTCTGGCGTGCAAAGGGTCGCTGTCATGCTTCATATAGGACATGCCTGTCTGGCTTTCTGATCCTGCCCCGCAGGGCCATTCCGGACGCAGCCCGAAAGAGGCGGCCCATCCGGATAGGATAAACGGCAAAGTTTGCAGCCATTTTCGCGGTCAGGCGAAATTTTTCCGGCAACGCGCCACACTAGCGCGCGCGCAACAAACCCGCACCGATGACCAGACCTGCCACCGCCATCGCCAGACAGGCCGCATAGATCAGTCCCGCGCCCCCCATATGCAGCAGCCCCGCCCCCACCGCAGGCGCGGCAGCCGAGGCCAGAATCGGAGAAACCGCAGCCGCCCCCGAAATCGCGCCAAAGCCGCGCCGTCCCAGAATTTCGGCCACCAGCACAGGGCGCAGGATCGACAACAGCCCCACGCCCGCCCCCTGCAAGGCCGCACAAAGAAAGATCAGCGCAGGCAGCGCCCCCGCGCTCCATAGGGCAACCGCCGAAAGCGTTACCGCGCAGAGCGCGAACAGCGTCGCCCGGCCGTTGCCGATCCGCGCCTCGTTCATCAGCAAAATGAACCGCCCCAGCACCTGCGACGGCCCGATACAGGCTGCAGCCAAGGTCGCAGCCCCCGCCGAGGCGCCGCGATCTTCGAACAGCAGCAGCACATAGGTCAGCAAGACCCCGTGATTCAGCCAGATCAGCCCGAAGGTCGCCGCAAGCGCCCAGAAGGCCGGACGCCGCAGCGCCGCCCGCAGCGCTCCAGGTTCGGGGGCCGCCCGCGACGTTCCCGCCTTTTCGCGCCGCCGCAGCGACCGCACCGCAATCGCATTGACCGGCACCGCCGCCAGCACCAAGGCGGCAAAGGCCACCAAAGCCCCCTGCCCTCCGAACACCCGCCCCAGCACATCCCCCAAGGGAAAGGCCAAAGTTCCGGCAAATCCGGCCACCAGCGTGACCCGCGTGATGCCACCGCGCGCCTGATCTCCCAGCCGCCGCGTCAGAAAGGCAAAGCAGGTCTCATACAGGCAAAAGGCCTGCGCCACACCGATCACCGCCCAGATCAGCAACCAGACCAGCGGATTCGGCGCAAATCCCAAGGCAGCAACGCCCAGCGCCGCCACAACCGGCGCATAGATCAGCATCTCGCCGCCCCAGCCGCGATCCACCCAAGCGCCGGTAAAGGGCGTCAGCACTGCCATCACCAGAAACGCCAGCGTCGGCCCCAGCGCCAGTTCCGCCACCGTCCAGCCCGTTGCCGCCTGCAAATCCGGCAACAGCGCAGGGAAAGCGTAATACACCCCCGCATAGATCAGCGTCTGCCCCGCCGCCAGCAGCCAGACCGCAGCGCCACCGGATGCAGCAGGCTTGCTCACAGCCGGTACAGGTCGCGGAATTTGGCCTCCAGATAGTCCAGCAACGGCCCCTCTGTCGGCTCAAACCCGCAAGCCGCCGCGATGGTGTCGCGCGGTTTCCGCAAACCGCCATGCCGCTGCACGGTCTCGCGCAACCACCCCGTCGCGCCGGATGTATCCCCCGCCGCCAGCGCCGCATCCAGATCCGGCACCGCCGCCCGCATCGCCTTGTTCAGACAGCCCGCATAGACATTGCCCAGACTATAGGTCGGGAAATAGCCAAACAGCCCCACCGACCAATGCACATCCTGCAACATCCCATGCGCCGGCCGATCCACCGCCACGCCGAAATCGGCCTCAAAGCGGTCATTCCACGCCGCCTCAAGATCATTCACCGCAAGATCGCCCCGGATCAGCGCGCGCTCCAGATCAAAGCGCATCATGATATGCAGGTTGTAATGCACCTCGTCGGCCTCGGTGCGGATGAACCCCGGCTGCACGCGGTTGACCGCCGCGTAGAACCCCTCCGGCCCGTCAACCGACAGCGGCCCGAACCGCTCCACCATCTGCCCGTGCAGCCACGCCGTAAACGCCCGCCCGCGCCCGATCTGGTTCTCATAGATCCGGCTCTGGCTTTCATGCACCCCCATCGACACACCATGCCCCAGCGGGGTCATCGCATAGTCGGGATCAATCGCCAGCTCATAGCTGGAATGGCCAACCTCGTGGATCGTCGAATAGATACAGTTGAACGGATCACTTTCCACCACCCGCGTGGTGATCCGGCTGTCATCGCCCCCGCCCGAACTGAACGGATGCACCGCCAGATCGATCCGCCCGCGGCTCCAGTCATAGCCAAAGGCCGAGGCCAGATCGCGCGCCAGCCGCAACTGCCCGTCCTGCGGAAAGCTGCCCTTCAGCGCCAGCGGAACAGGCGCATCCAACACCGCCCCGCGCAGCGCCACCAGCCTTGGCCGCATCCGGTCAAACATCCCGCCCAAAGTCTCGGCCGATGCCCCCGGTTCGTAATCGTCGATCAGCGCATCATAAAGATCGCCGCCCTCTGCCAGACAGGCCGCCTCCTGCCGCTTCAGATCAATCACTTGCGCCAGCGTCGGCAGGAAATCCGCCACCTTGTCCGCTGCACGCGCCCCCGCCCAGATCCCCTGCGCCACCGACGTGATCCGCGCCAACTCCTGCGCCAGATCACCGGGAACCTTCACCGACCGCGTATAAGACCGGTCAATCTGATAAAGCTGCGCCGCAGCCGCCTCGTCCACCGCCTCGGCATCCGCCAGCCATTGCGCGATCTGCGGATTGGTGCGGCGCGCGTGCAGCACACCCTCCATCGCCGCCATTTCCTCGCCGCGTTGTTCGGCCCCGCCGCGCGGCATCATGGTTTCCTGATCCCAACCCAACCGCTCGGCCACCTTGGACAGCGCCTCGGTCTGGCGCTGATAGGCCATCAACTCTGCATAAGCTGTGTTGTTCTTCATGCCGTTCCCTCCCGAATCGATCCCGCCACCGGATAGGCCGACAAATGCCGCGCCCGGATGATCAGCACCCACAAAAACACCGCCCCGATCTGGTGCGTGATCGCCACATGCGCCTGCGCCGCCGTCAAGGCCGTGAAAATCCCCAAGACCACCTGCGCCAGCATCACAGCCATCACCGCATGAAACGCGCCCTGCGTCGCCCGATAGGCCGATTTGCGGCCCCGCAGCCAGACCACCACGCCAAAGACAAACAGCAAATAGCCCGACATGCGGTGAATGAACTGCACCAGCCCCGGATTTTCAAAGAACGCCGCCCAGGCAGGCCGCCCCGGCACATAGAACGCATCCGCCGGAAAGAACTGCCCGTTCATATCCGGCCATGTCGGAAAGCCGCGCCCTGCGTCGATCCCCGCCACCAAGGCCCCCAGCACCACCTGCAAGAACGCAAAATGCATCAACCCCGTCGAAAGCCCGAACAGCTTGCGCTCGCCACTGCGCCGCGCGACCAGCAGATCCGTCTCGGTCCGGCCCAGCAGGAACACATATCCCGCAATCAGCCCAAGGATCACAAAGGCAAGCCCCAGATGCGTGGCAAGCCGGTAAGAGGCCACATCAACCATGCTTCCCGTCAGCCCCGAGGACACCATCCACCAGCCGATTGCGCCTTGCGCGCCACCCAGCACGCCGATGCCGAAAAGCCGCCCCTTCCAGCCGACAGGGATCTTACCCGCCACCAGAAACCCGAAGAACCCGACAGCCCAAACCATCCCGATCACACGGCCCAACTGCCGATGACCCCATTCCCACCAGAAGATGCTCTTGAACTCTTCCAATGTTATCTGGCTATTTTGCAGGGCGAATTCGGGGGTCGCCTTATACTTTTCGAACTCGACGCCCCAATCGGCCTCATTCAGCGGCGGAATGGCCCCCGTCACCGGCTTCCATTCCGTGATCGACAATCCCGAATCCGTCAGCCGCGTCAAACCGCCCACGGCAATCATCGTCGCCACCAGCAGGAACAGCAAAACCAGCCAGACCCGAATGCCCCGACGCGCGCCCTTGCCGCGCCCGTCGATCAATCCGCCCTGCGGTGCAACCGTCGCTTGCGCTGCCCCAACTTCTTCAAAAATGCTGCGTTTTGCGGCCATGGACGCCCCCTTTGCTTGGGCGGAACACTAGGCCGCGCCCCCCGCCGCTTCAAGGCCTAGCACCGCAACCCGCGCGGTCTCAAAGCCGCAGCCCGCCCGTTCGTGCCACAGCTTTCGCCCAAAGGGTTGAGCATCCCCGCCCCCGCCCCTAGATTGGCAACAGGCACCCGCGCCAAGAAAGGCCGCATGACAGGGCAAACGCACCACAAGACGAGTCTGCAGCGCCTTGGCCTGTGGATCACGCTGCCCTTGCTGGCCGCGCTTTTGCTGTTTCAGCAGGCCGGTCTGCACGACGCGCTGACCGATGCCCTTCGCTCGACGCCCGCTGCCTATGATGCCACTCCGGCCCATATCGCCAGCCTCAAACCCGCCAAGCCCGAAATGCGGCTGCGCGGTCAGACCGTGCTGGACACAGCCCCACCGCTGCCGCCCCCCTTCCACCCCCGCACGACCCGTCTTTCCGCAACCGTTGCGACCGGTTCGGCACCAAGCCACAGCCCGACCGGCTGGCAGGCGCGCGCGCCGCCCTTCATCCCTGCCTCACAAACAGCCTGAACCTTCCCACGCTTGCCGCGTGTGAATCTTTTTGCCTTGAAGCAAGGATAAGACATGACCAATCCAACCACCGACGGTCCCGAAGTGGCCGCGTTGCCCGCCATTCCGCCTGCGCCGACGGATGAAAGCCCAAGGGCCATCCTGATGAATTGGCTATTTGTGGCCGCAGGCTGCGGCGGTGTCGCCGCCGTGGCCGCCATTGTCAGCGCGTGGCTGTAGTCCGGCCATGAAAAGCAACCGCCTGAAACTGGCCATCGGCCTCTTGCTGCTGGTGGCAATCTTCGGGGGCGACCTGATCGCCGCCTTCAGCGCCTGACCCATAAAACCGCCCCGTCGCGCGCCTTGCGGCGGGGCATTTCTTAAGAATTGGTTAACAGAAATCGCAACGCATTGATTTCAGGCTGCAATATCAAAGGTCCCGACTCGGGACCCTACTTTTCCTGCGCCTTCAGCTTGTAGGCAATCTGCCGCAGCATGCCATGAAAGGTCTGCACCTCGGCCCGCGTCAGCCCCAGCCGCGACCACATATTCCGTAAAGACGCCTTCATCCCCGCCACCTTGGCCTCGGGAAAGAAGAACCCCGCCGCCTCCAGCCGTTCCTCGAAATGATCGCCCAGTTTTTCCACTTCCAGCGCGCTGGCAAACTCGGTCCGCCCCATCTCCATCACCACCGCCTGCGAAAGCTCGGTCTGACGCCGCCACTCATACCCCATCAACAGCACGCATTGCGCCAGATTAAGCGAGGCAAACTCGGGATTGACCGGCACCGTCACGATCGCATTGGCCAGCACGACATCCTCGTTCTCCAGCCCCGCCCGTTCCGGCCCGAACATCACCCCCACCTTCTTGCCCGCCGCAATCAAAGCCCGCGCATGATCCATCGCAGCCTCGGGCGAATAGACCGGCTTGGTCAACTCCCGCCCCCGCGCCGTGGTGGCAAAGACGAAATCACAATCCGCAATCGCCGCCTTCACATCGGGAAACAGCCCCGCCTGATCCAGCACCCGCCCCGCCCCCGACGCCAGCGCCACCGCCGCCGAGTTCGGCCAACCATCGCGCGGCGCCACGATCCGCATCCGCTCCAGTCCGAAGTTCAGCATCGCCCGCGCGGCGGCTCCGATGTTTTCCCCCATCTGCGGGCGGACCAGGATAAAGGCGGGCGGGATCATGGGCAGTCTCCAGATGAATTGCTGCCTGATACGCCACCCCGCCGCCCTCGCCAAGCCCGCGCATTTGCGCTATCAGAGGCCAACTCTATGCAGGACACATTTCATGGCCGACCAAGACCGCCCGCAGATCACCCTGATCACGCCGCCCGCGATTGATCTGGAAACCTTCCCCGACCGGCTTGCCGCCGTGCTGGACAGCACCGACGTCGCCTGCGTCCGCCTTGCCCTTGCCGGCAAGGACGAAGACATGATCCAGCGCGCCGCCGACGCCTGCCGTCTGGTCAGCCACGCCCGCGACGTGGCCATCGTGATCGAGAACCACCTGCTGATGGTGGAACGGCTTGGGCTTGACGGCGTGCATCTGACCGATGGCGCGCGGCAGGTCCGCTATGTCCGCAAGGAACTGGGCGCGGATGCCATCGTCGGGGCCTTCTGCGGCATCACCCGCCACGAGGGCATGAACGCAGGCGAGGCCGGAGCCGATTACGTCGCCTTCGGCCCGATCGGAGCCACCCCCTTGGGCAATGGCGAGCAGGTCGATTTCGATCTGTTCGACTGGTGGAGCAAGGTCATCGAAGTTCCCGTTATCGCCGAAGGCGCGCTGACCACCGAGCTTGTCGCCAAATTCGGCCCCGTCACCGACTTTTTCGGCGTGGGTGAGGAAATCTGGGGCGCGGAAAATCCGTCGGCTGCATTGAAAGCCCTGCTCGCCCCGCTGGGGTAAGCCTGTCACCTATGCGTAGGGTGCGTGCTAGCACGCACCTTACCCTTTATTCGGACACAGCCTTCGTGTGGCTGGCGCGGATAACCCTTTCGCAATGCGCGGCCAGATCCTTGCGGCTGGCAAAGGCATCCACCGGCACTTCGGGGTGAAAGATCACCTCAACCCTGCCCTGCCGTCCTGCCGCCAGTGTCTGTAACAGATGCGGAGCGAAATCCATCTCTCCCCACCAGCCATAGAACCGCGGATCGGCCCCGTCCGGCGCGTGATAGATCACGGTCACCGGCTGAATATGCATCAGATGATCCAGCCCATGCGTGTAAAACGCCGCAAACAGCGTGGATTTGAACGGCAGCACCCGGATCGCATCGGTGCTGGTGCCTTCGGGGAAGAACAACAGCCTATGCCCCGCCCGCAGCCGTGCCTCGAACATATCCTGCTGCCGCTTGGCCTCGGCACCTTTGCGCGCGATGAACAGCGTTCCCGTCGCCCGCGCCAGCCAGCCGATGCCCGCCCAAGCCTCGACCTCGGATTTGGCGACGAAATAGACCTGCTGCGCAGCGTTCAGTGCAAAAATATCCAGCCATGACGAATGATTGGCCACGACCGCACCCATCTGCCGCATCGGCCTGCCGCGCACCGTCAGCCCCAAGCCCATCACCGGAAAGGCGATCCGGCAGACGCATTGGGTGAGATAGGGTGTGACGGGACGGGCTTGGCCGAACAGGGGGCGCTCGATCAGGCGCAGCAGCAGCAGCACCATCAGCCCGCCATAGGTGACAAGCACAAGCACGGTGCCGCGCACCACCACCCGCAGCCAGCCCAAAGCAGTGATGCGCGGCAGATCGATCCCAGCGGCCCGCCAATCACTCATCCCTCACGCACCTGTTTTCGCAGATAAAAATCGCGGTGCTTCTCGCTCATCTTCGCGGTGTCCATCACAAGGCATACATCTGTGGTGTTGAAGGCAGTATCGATCCACGCACCATCGCCGACAAAACCGCCCAGCCGCAGATAGGCCTTGATCAGCGCCGGTGTCCCCGCCATTGCCGCACGCCGGTCCAGCGCATCGACAGCAATCAGATTCATCTCTTGCCGCTGGCCGGCTTTGGCGCAGACGCGCAGCGCCTCGGGGGCAAGGTGATGATGGTGCAGATAGGCCAAGGGCTGTGCCAAGGCCGCCGCATCGGTGCCATGGAACGAGGCCGCACCGAACAGCACCTCGATTCCGCGCTCAAGCACATATTCGGCCAGCGCATTCCACATCAGCAACATCGCCGCACCGCCGCGATAATCGGCATGCACACAAGACCGCCCCAGTTCCAGCAACCGCCGCCCCGAGGCCTTGAGCGGCCCCAGATCAAATTCGCTTTCCGAATAGAACCGCCCCGAAAGGGCAAGCCGATCCGAGGGCAACAGCCGATAAACCCCGACAACATCGGTCAAACTGTCGGGATCACGCGTGGGGTCGATCAGCAGCAGGTGGTCGAAGTAGGGATCGAATTCGTCCATCTCCAACCGCGCCTGATGGTCCACCATCGGGCCAGTCCCGCCCAGCTCCGCAACAAACACCTCATAGCGCAGACGCTGCGCGGCTTGCAGATCACGCGCATCCCTTGCAAGGCGCAAGGTGAACGGGGCGTCGTCCGAGGTCATCGTGGTATGCCGGTCCTGTTTGGGATCACAAACACCGATTTTCTAGGGGCAGGCCCGCGCCATTGCAACCGCGTTGGGCAAATCCCGTCTTCGCCTGATTGCATTAACCCCACGTTAACCGAATACTGCGTCAATGCGAGAAATCCGGCTGCAAATCCACAACCTTGGCGTCCAGAACCACCTTGCCCGCATGTTCAAAATTCACTGTCACGCGGTCCTTGATCACGGATTGCACCTGCCCCAGCCCCCAATCGGGCTGCGACGGCAGCCGCACCATCATGCCCGGTTCCAGTATCGACGCCATATCTTCCCCCTCAAAAGGACCATGCCCATGACCGACAAGCCCGATCATGCCGCCCCCGATCTTGTCGCCCTCGTTGGCTCTCGTATTTGCCATGACCTTATCAGCCCGATTGGCGCGATCGGCAACGGGGTAGAGTTGATGCTGATGGAGGGCGGCTCCAAAGGGCCGGAAATGGCGCTGATTACCGAAAGCGTGGCGCATGCCTCGGCGCGCATCCGGTTTTTCCGCGTGGCTTTCGGCGCGGCAGGCTCGGATCAGCGGATCGGACAGGGCGAGGTGGCCTCGGTGCTGTCTGATCTGACCAATGGCGGGCGGGTGCAGATTGACTGGGCGGGATCAGGCGACCTGCCCCGCCGCGATGTAAAGCTGATCTTCCTGATGATTCTGTGTCTGGAATCGGCGATGCCCTACGGCGGCAAGATCACCATCGCGCGCGGCGAGACGCGCTGGACCATCCTTGGCAGCTCGGCCAAGCTGAAAATCGACACCGCGCTGTGGGAATGCCTCGCCGGTCCTGCCTCCCCTCCCGACATCGGCCCCGCGCAGGTGCAATTCCTGCTGCTGCCGGATGAAATCAGCCGTCAGCACCGCAGGTTGACCACGGAACTGACTGCCACTGAAATAAAGCTCAGCTTCTGATCGCGCCGTCGCCTGTGACCAGATATTTGAAACTGGTCAGTTGCTCGGCCCCGACAGGTCCACGCGCGTGCATCTTGCCGGTGGCAATGCCGATCTCGCCGCCCATACCAAACTCGCCACCATCGGCAAACTGGGTCGAGGCGTTCCGCATCAAAATCGCGGAATCCAGCCGCTGGAAGAACCGCGCGGCGGTGGCGTCGTTTTCGGTCAGGATGCTTTCGGTGTGGTTCGATCCATAGCGGCGGATATGGGCAATCGCCTCGTCCACGCCATCCACCAGCTTGGCAGCAATGATCATATCCAGAAATTCACGCCCGAAATCATCAGGTTGCGCCTGAACCGTGCCGGGAACCTTCAGCAATTCCCCTTCCGTCCGCACCTCGACGCCCGCCTTCAGCAGATCCTCGATCAGCACCGCACCATGCTTGGTATAGAACTGCCAGTCGATCAGCAGACATTCCGCCGACCCGCAAATCCCCGTCCGCCGCGTTTTCGAATTCAGCACCACCCGCCGCGCCTTGTCCAGATCGGCGTCGCGGTCGGCGAAAACGTGGCAGATACCTTCCAGATGCGCGAAGACCGGCACCCGCGCCTCGCGCTGCACAAGGCCCACCAGCCCCTTGCCCCCGCGCGGCACGATCACGTCAATATATTCAACGGCTTGCAGCATCGCCGTGACCATATCGCGGTCGCGCGTCGGGATCAGCTGGATCGCATCCTCGGGCAGTTTTGCCTCGCGCAAGCCCTGCACCATGCACTCATGGATCACGGTCGAAGAATTGAAGCTTTCCGATCCGCCACGCAAGATCACCGCATTGCCCGCCTTCAGGCACAAAGCCCCCGCATCCGCTGTCACATTGGGGCGGCTTTCATAGATCACCCCCACCACGCCCAGCGGAGTCGCAACCCGTTGAATATGCAACCCGTTCGGGCGATCCCATTCTGCCAGAACCCGCCCCACCGGATCGGGCTGCTCTGCCACCGCACGCAAGGCGTCAACGATGCCACGGATGCGGTGTTCGTCAAGTCGCAGCCGGTCAATCATCGCAGCCGACAAGCCCTTGGCCTCGGCAAAAGCGATGTCCTCGTAATTGGCGTCCTCGATCTCCTGCCGCCGCGCCCAGACCGCATGGGCAGCCCCGATCAGCGCCGCATATTTGCGTTCCTGACTGGCATAGGCCAGTTCTGCCGCCGCAGCCTTGGCCTTTTTTCCAATTTCACGCATCATATCAACGGCCTGCCCAGACATTCCCAGCCCCTTCATCTTGGCAAAAATACTCCGGGGGTAGGTCTGCATTTTCCTTGGAAAATGCAGACTAGGGGGCTGGCCCCCGCTAGCCTGCCGAAATCAGATCACCATATCATCCCGATGCACCAGCGCCGCGCGGCCCTGATAGCCCAAAATCGTCTCAATCTCGCCCGACCGGTGGCCCGCAATCGCGCGTCCCTCGGCAGCCGTATAGCGCACCAGTCCCTTGCCCAGCACATCACCCTCGGGCGACAGGATCGCCACCGGATCGCCACGGCCAAAACTGCCGGAAACCGCTGTAACCCCTGCCGGCAGCAGCGATTTTCCGGCCCGCAGCGCTGCAACCGCCCCCGCATCCAGCCGCAATTCGCCGCGCGGTTTCATCGCGTTGATCCAGCGTTTGCGTGCCGCTTGCGGATCGCCCTGTGCCACAAACCACGTCCGATGCGCGCCCGCCGCAAGTGCCGTCAAAGGCCGCAGCACCGAGCCTTCCATGATCGCCATCGCACAGCCGCCCGCCACGGCCGTTTTTGCTGCCAGCAGTTTGGTTTTCATGCCGCCCTTGGACATGCCCGAGATCGGATCACCTGCCATAGCCTCGATCTGCGGCGTGATTTTCTCGACCAGATCAAAGCGTTGCGCCGATGCGTCCTCTTTCGGATTGGCCGAATAGAACCCGTCCACATCCGACAGCAGGATCAACTGATCCGCCCCCACCGTCACCGCGATCTGTGCGGCCAGACGGTCATTGTCGCCAAAACGGATTTCATCAGTCGCCACGGTGTCATTCTCATTCACAATCGGCACGACACCCAGTCCCAACAGCGTTTCCATCGTGGCACGGCTGTTCAGATAGCGGCGGCGGTCCTCGGTGTCTTCCAGCGTCACCAGCACCTGCGCGGTGGTGATGCCGTGGGGGGCCAGCACCTCTTCATAGGCGCGGGCAAGGCGGATCTGGCCGACGGCAGCGCAGGCCTGCGATTGTTCCAGCGTCAGCACGCCATCACCCAACCCCAGCACCTTGCGTCCCAGTGCAATCGACCCCGACGACACCAGCACCACATCGGTGCCGCGCACCTTGGCCTCGGCCACATCCATCGCCAAGGCCGAAAGCCAGCCCTGTTTCAGACCGGTTTTGCGATCCACCAGCAGGGCAGAGCCGATCTTGACGACCAGCCGTTTCGCCGCGCGCACATCCGGCGCGGTAAGGGGTTTCAGGGCTGCCACGGCTTGCCCTCCTCGACGGGGGCCTCGCCTTGTATCTCGCGGTAGATGGCGCGCAGGGTGTCTTGCAGGCCAACGCCCGCCACGCCGGAAATCACAAAGACCGGCCCGCCGGATGCTTTTTCCAGTGCCTTGCGACGGGTGGTTATGGTGGATTTGTCCAAGGCGTCGCATTTGTTCAGCGCCAGAATCCGCGGCTTGTCCCCGAGGATTTCGGAATAAGCCTCAAGTTCCTTGACGATGGTGCGGTAATCTTTGGTGATGGTGGACGAGGTGCCATCGACCAGATGCAGCAAGACCTTGCAGCGTTCAACGTGGGCCAGAAACTGCATCCCCAACCCGCGCCCTTCCGACGCGCCCTCGATCAGGCCCGGAATATCGGCCATCACGAATTCCGCGCCGTCGATGCCGACGACGCCAAGGTTCGGCACCAGTGTGGTAAAGGGATAGTCGGCGATCTTGGGGCGTGCGTTCGACACGGCGGCAAGGAAGGTCGATTTGCCCGCGTTCGGCAGACCGACAAGCCCCGCATCCGCGATCAGTTTCAAGCGCAGCCAGATCGTGCGTTCGATGCCTTCCTGCCCCGGATTGGCGCGGGCCGGAGAGCGGTTGGTCGAGGATTTGAACGCAAGGTTGCCCCAGCCGCCATTGCCGCCCTTGGCCAGCAGCACGCGCTGCCCCACCGTCACCAGATCGGCGATCACGGTTTCTTCGTCTTCGTCCAGAATTTCGGTCCCCACCGGAACGCGCAGCACGATGTCGTCGCCGGTCTTGCCGGTGCGCTGGCTGCCCATGCCGCCCTGCCCCGATTTGGCGAAAAAGTGCTGTTGATAGCGGAAGTCGATCAGGGTGTTCAGCCCGTCTACCGCCTCGGCCCAGACCGAGCCGCCATTGCCGCCATCACCGCCATCAGGCCCGCCGAATTCCACGAACTTTTCGCGCCGGAACGAAACGCACCCCGCCCCGCCGCCGCCCGAGCGGATATAGACTTTGGTGAGGTCGAGGAATTTCATCGGTCCGGCTTTCTTTGGGGTCGCCTTAGGCGATACAGGATTGGGGGGGGCTTCTCAAGGCTTGGATGCCCCACCCCTTTGGACGGTCAGTCCAGCTTTTTCACATAGGTCCATGTCGGCACACGCGCATTGCGCGCCACCGAAAACGTCTCGGCATCGCCCAGATACTGAAAACCGGCATTGGTCAGCACCCGCGCCGAACCGGGGTTGTCCTGAAACACCTCGGCAAAGATGGTGCGGTTCTTTTGCGGATTGGCCTCGACCAAAGCCTTGACGGCCTCGGAGGCGATGCCGGTGTTCCAGAACGCAGGGGCGACCCAATAGCCGATCTCGGACTGGCCACGATCCATGCGCTTGAGGGAAATCACCCCCAGCACCTCGGCCAGACCGGTGGCGGCCCCGTCCATCACCCAGATTTCCTCATCGGCCTTGCCGGCCATCGCGCGGGCGACAAAGGCCTCGGCAGCACCGGGCGGCAGGGGATGGGGGATGGAATGGGTAGCCTCGGCCACACGGCGGTCGCCTGCATACATCGCAAACAACCCCGAATCCGAGCGGCGCACATGGCGCAAAACAAATCGGCCCGCAGCAATCTGGCCTTCGGCTGCAACAGCAATCAAATCCAAAGTCATGGCTCCCTCCTGAAAGCGCATGAAGGGCGTAACGCCCGGGTTTTCCCCCAGTTCCAAAACGGAAATAAGGAAGGGGACCGGCCTTTCGGCCGATCCCCGTTTACAATGTGATTGTAAAGGTTCGGCTTATTCCGCGGCTTCCGCGACCGGCAGCACCGAAATAAAGGTGCGGCCCTTGAAGCCCTTCTTGAAGGTCACCTTGCCTTCAACTTTGGCGAACAGGGTGTGGTCCACACCCATGCCAACGCCTTCACCCGGGAACCAGGTGGTGCCGCGCTGACGCACAATGATGTTGCCCGGGATAGCCGCTTGGCCACCGAACAGTTTCACGCCAAGACGACGGCCAGCCGAGTCGCGGCCGTTGCGGGATGAGCCGCCTGCTTTTTTGTGTGCCATGGGGGATTACTCCTTCGCAGCGGCGTTGTGGGCAGCACGGCGTGCATCGGCGGTGCCGGTTGCAGCAGCCACACCGGTTGCATCAGCGCCCGAAGCCAGAACGTCGGTCACGCGAACCAGCGTCAGGTGCTGACGGTGGCCTTTGGTGCGTTGCGACGAATGCTTACGACGACGCTTGACGAAGTGGATGACCTTTTCGCCTTTGATCTGGTCGATCACTTCTGCCTGAACGGCAGCGCCTGCCACGAAAGGCACGCCAATGGTCAGGCTTTCGCCGCCAACCATCAGAATTTCGTTGAACTGGATCTTTTGACCAGCCACTGCGTCAAGCTTTTCAACGCGCAGAACGTCACCCGCCTGCACTTTGTACTGCTTGCCGCCCGTCTTGAGGACCGCGAACATGGGTCTTTCCTTCTCTTGCTCCGCGTCTTGTGGCCCCGTTACCGGTGTTCGTGGGTTTCCCCGCCTCGGACAGCGCGCCCCTGAGGGACGTCATGAAATAAAGCCCGACAAGACTCGCATCTCGTCGGGATGCGCGTATATGCGTTTGGTCCGCCCAAGAGTCAAGCGTGAAGGCTAGATGTCCTGTCCCGTCATCTGCAGCGCGACCGCCCGCCCCAGTTCGGCCGAGATCTCAACGAAAACCGCATCGAAGGCCGCGAAAATCAGGGCATTTGCGCGCCGCCCGCCTGCACTTGCCGAGAAATCCAGATAGGCCTGCAAGTCCTCTGTCGAAAGCGGGCTATAGGCCAGCGCAAGATAGGGAAACAGCCATTCCACGGTTTCGCTCCGCAGGTCGGCTTCCTGCGCCCAGACCTCGGCCAGCATCTGGTCTTCCGGCACCCTGTCCCCGAAGCCTCCCGCGTTCGACATTGCGCGGTAATAGGCCAGATTGGCGTTAAGCGCCCCCATCACGTTGGATTCGATCAGATCGTTAAGCTGCGCGAATTGCTCCAACTGCGCCACGCGCCGCGCGTCCTTGTCCGGCAAAGCGGCCCAATCAGCCGCAGCCACCTCTTCCGCAGCGGGGTCAAGCAAAGCCCGCCGCGCCTCGATCTCGAGACTTAGGATGCGCTGCCCAAGGTCTGATCCGAAAAAGGACAGACTGGCGGCAAGCGCTTCTGTGTCTGCGCCCATCGCTTCGGCCAAAGCCAGATCAAAGCGCGCCCGCATCGCCGCCGGATCATAGATGCGCGCCAAACTGGCCTGCCACGCGGCCCCGCCCGCATCACCGAACATATCCAGCGCCAGCTCGTCACCGCTGTTCATACCCTCGGCCTGCATCACCGCCATGATATCGTCAATCCGCAGGGTTCGGGAAAAATCCGCCACTGCGGCACTTTGCACCGGTGTCTCGGCCCACGACACCGCACCGGACCCAAGAGGCAGGCAAAGAAGGACACAGACCAAAGCCGGGCGCAGCAGCATGAAACCAACCATTCCTGAAGAGTTGCCATCAAGATTAGGCGCCAAGCTGTGGCTTGCCAAGACCACCAGCCCACCCACCCCCGCACAGTCGCGTGAGCATCAAAGCAGGCCAAGACCCTGACTCACAGAAATCTTGCAAGAAAGCCGCGAAATCGGGGTTGCAAGCGCCGCCCGACCCCGCTAAATCCCGCCCCACGATCCCTACCGCGGAGAGGTGGCAGAGTGGTCGAATGCGGCGGTCTCGAAAACCGTTGTCGGTTTGCGCCGACCCAGGGTTCGAATCCCTGTCTCTCCGCCATTCATCCTTGAAATCATTGAGTAAAATCGTGCTTTCAAAGCTTGCCCCCACAAAGAACCCCACAAAAGCAAAACGCTTGGGCTTCGGCGTAGCGGTCTGATTCTGCTTTGTTGCGGTTTATGGCAAGGCGGCCAGGCAATCGGTCCTGTCGCATCGGTCGGCCAAGAATTTACCTACTCCCCCCCCCTTTGACGCTTGCTGGCAGTGTCAATGAAGGCCCCAAGACGGTCCCGACTGCTACCGCTCCAAGGACATCGCGCGCCATGCGGGCCAGTTCCGCTCCGAGTTGTCGGATCAGCGTCGTCTCTGCGCTTCGCCCGCCATGCCGCCACATCCCGTTGCCGGGGCCAGGGGGGTGCGCCACCCTTCGCGCCGTGCATCCGGCAAACCGACCAGCCCCTGACAGCAGGTGCATTACAGGGCATTCCTGTGGATTTAGCCTTGGCGTGGCATCTCGGGGCCTTGCGCACGCTGTGCATGGGGTTGCCGTAGCTTTCCGTTGCCTCCCCCCCGCCTAAAATATCGGCTGACATTTGAAAGTTCCCACTCCCAACTGTGATTGTGAAAGGACGCGGGCAAGCTCTTCACACGCAGCGGCATTGTCTGCGTAGCCGAAAACGACTGCGACAGGCGCGACTACCGTTTCCTGTTTCACGAGCAGGCTAGCCCGATTGTCGCCCATCCAACTATCCCAAGTAAGCTGTCTAGCCGCGTCAATCATGACTTTGACATTCCCATCTGTGTCATCTGCATCTGAGATGGCTGCCGATGACAAAGACAAGCCCATGATTGACGCTGCAAAAACGACTTTAGCTGTCATTGCTCTACCTTCCTTGTTCCACGGACCCAACTATTGCCTGCCCACCTTGGTTGACAGTGACGTGTTCAACAATGACCTTCTGTTGCCCGCCCGTCCGGTATCGCTTCAAGGCCTCCATCTGCATCGCATAGGTGCGGGCCAGCTTGTTCAATGCGCGTTCGGCGGCGTCTTGCTGCGGTATGGTTTCGACGTGATTGAGCCGCCGCGCCATGTTCATCGTCGCCGCGTGTATCGCGCCCATCTGGACGGCCAGCAAGGTTTCCAACTCGTCGCGGGGCTGGACCGCCCGCACCACTGACAGCAGGAAGTTGCTGTTGTCCTCGTCTATCGTTGCGCCGTTGGTGCCGATGCGCGCAACCTGCCCTGTCACGCCCATGTAGAAGGCGGGGTCCATCGTCGCTAGATCGGCCATGAGGATCAGGACAGCGGCTTCTGGGCTGTCGTGCGTGTATTTCACCTCCAGTTTTCTGCCGTCCAACGGCTTTGTTGCGCAAATGGGATGGAGGATTCACTCTGTGAATCCAGCGTGGTAGCTGGGATGCATGAGCAAACCGAAGCCCTCCGTCTAC
>MHZT01000040.1:0-177053 GCA_001828855.1 Rhodobacterales bacterium RIFCSPHIGHO2_02_FULL_62_130
GGTTCCCGGACCACCGATCAGGACCACATTCTGGGCACTCTCCATGAACTCGCAGCGGTGCAGGGTCCGGACGGTGGCCTCGTTGATCTCGCTGGCAGCAAAGTCGAAGCCTGCGAGGTCCTTGTAGGCCGGGAACCGCGCGGACTTCATGTGATAGGCAATCGATCTGACTTCACGCTCCGCCAATTCGGCCTTGAGGAGTTGCGACAGCGTCGGGATTGCAGCTTCAAAGGCCGGTGCGCCCTGCTCGATCAGGTCAGTGACGGCTTGTGCCATGCCATACATTTTGAGGCTGCGCAGCATGATGATGATGGCGCCTGCGGCTGGATCATGACGCATGACGGCCTCCGGTGATCTCGGCGCGCAGGCCGTCGTAACGTGCGACATTGGCCTTGGGTTCGCGGTGCAGAGCCAGCGCTTGCGGCGTGCCCAGCGGTGGCCCTCCGATCACCTTGCCGTCGACCAGCCGGTGCAACAGGTTCAGCACATGTGTTTTGGTTGGCACGCCCTCGATCAGTGCCAGTTCCACGGCGGTCAGCACGGCCTGTTCGTCATGCTGCAGAACGAGGGCAAGGATATCAACCATTTCCCTGTCACCGCCAGGCTTGCGGAGCATGTGATCCTGCAACTGTCTGAAGGCAGGCGGTAATTCCAAGAACGGCGCGCCGTTCCTGAGAGCCCCTGGCTTCCTTTGCATCGAGCCATTGTCCGCCATTGGTTCAAGGACAATGGCGAGGGGCCAGATAATGCCGCCAGTCGTAGATCGTCCTTGATGGCAGCGTGTGGTTGCGCTGGATCACGCGGGCATGTTCGCACAGGAGTTTGCCCTCGGCCGCCACCACCAGACGATCGGGATAGATCCGCAGGCTGACAGGGCGGTTCGCAAATGATGCCGGGACACTGTAGCGATTGCGCTCAAAACTGATCAGGCACGTGGGGGAGACGCGCTTGCTCAGCTCGATGAAGCCGTCAAAGGCGACCGGCAGCGGCATCAGGGCCGCCTGCTCTTCGGCCCAGACATCGGCTATGGTGCCGGGCTGTTTGCCATGCGGGGTCTCCCGCCACAGTTCGAGGCAGCGCTCTTCCAGCCAGACATTCAGCGCGGCAAGATCTGGGAAGTCCGGCATTCCTTGCAACATCTGGTGGCGGGAATCCCGGACATTCTTCTCAACTTGCCCTTTCTCCCAGCCTGCCGCCGGATTGCAAAACTCGGGCTCGTGGACATAATGGTTCGTCCCTCTCGGCGATTGCTTGCAATCGCCTGCCGGGCAATGCATCGCGAGAAAGCGGATGTTGATCTGGCGCTCCTTGCCACGGCCGACACGATCCACCGCCGTCTTCCCTCGCCATGGCCTTGAACCAGTGGCGGCTCATGGCTCGATATCGTAGATGCCTCGCGCAGGCACACCACCGAAGACCCGGAACGCGTGCCAATGGGCATCAAACAGCATCTCGTGGGTCTGCAAGGGGTAAGCCCGAAGCAAGAAGGCCCGGCTATGCGACAGCTTGATATGCGCCATCTGCAGCTTGGTGCGTTCGCCGCCCAGAACGGCAAAGTCCTCACTCCAATCGAATTGGAAGGCATCGCCGGGATCAAAATGCAGCGGCACAAAGGTCCCGCGCCCTGTCGTCTGCTGCTCGCGCTGCCGATCGGCGCGCCACCGTCGCGCAAATGCCGCCACCCGGGCATACGAGCCGGTGAAGCCAAGCGCCACGAGATCGGCGTGCAACTGCGTCATGGTTCGCCGCTGCTTGCGCGACTTGCCCCCCTCGGTCTTCAGCCAGCCCGCCAACTTATCGGCAAAGGGATCGAGCTTGCTTTGCCGCTCCGGCGTCGCGAACTGAGGTTCAACCGTCCCGGCCTTCAGATGCTTCTTGATGGTGTTGCGCGACAGGCCGGTGCGTCGGGCAATCTCGCGGATCGCAAGCCCATGCCGCAAACGCAGCGTTCGAATGACATTCAATAGTCCCATGTGGATCACTCCGTTGCCACCCGTCGCTCACCGCGCGGGAGAAGGGTCACATGGGTCAAATCTCAATGAAAATTATACGCCTTCCCGGGTCAGTTCCGGGTGAATATCAACATACAGGTAAAAGACGGGATGGACGCGCCGATTGGTCCGCGGCCTTATCGGCCTTGGCGCCAGTCATATTTGCGACATCTTAAGCGCCATAGGCCTGAAATCTATGGCGTTCTGATCCTGTAGGCCTCGATTTTGCGATAGAGCGTTGGTCGCGAGATGCCAAGCGCCAGGGCCGCTTTGCTTAGATTGCCGTGGTGATGCTTCAGGGCATTTTCGATCATCCTGACTTCGGCCTGTTTCAGCGAAGCGTCCCGTGCCAGCTCCTGCTCTTGCGGGCCAAAACCCACCGCCAAGCCGGTTTTGGCCAAGGCAGGGGTGGTGATTTCAGGTGGCAGATCAGCAAGCGTCACCTTGCGAGATTTCGCCAGACAATGCAGCCCCAACACCACGTTACGCAGTTCTCGGACATTGCCCGGCCAGACATGCGCCATCAGCGCATCCTGAACATCGGGGCTAAAGACCAGCCGGTCACGTCCGGTCTCAAGACTGATCTTGCGGATATAATGCTCGGCGATCAGCAGGATGTCCTCACCGCGCGCGTGGAGGGGCGGGATTGTCAGGACCAGCGTACTCAGCCGGTAGAACAGATCGCGGCGGAAGCGACCGGCCTCGACCTCGTCGCGCATGGCGCGATTGGTCAAGGACAGCACCCGCAGCGAGGGGGAAGGGGGATGTGCCGCGAAAAGCCGCGCACCTTGTTCTTCAAGAATGCGGAGCAGGTAAAGCTGCGTCTCAGCCGAGGTTTCGCCGATCTCATCCAGACACAGCGGCGCTGTTCCCCCTGCCTCCAGCGGTTGCAGCAGCGTATTGCCAAACATTTTCGGATTCATCGCACCGCAATTGACCGTACGAAAGCAGTCGTTCCTTTCGGGAGACATCCGTGAGTGGATCAAGCGGGCGAACAGTTCTTTACCGACGCCAGTTTGCCCCTCGATCAACGTCGGCTGATTGGCCGAAGCGATGCGGTTGGCGGTATCCAGAGCCTCAAGGATCGCATCGCTTTTGCCGACGATCTTCAGCCCGGTCGTGCCAATCAACACACCGGGCAAATCCGGGTCCGCTGGACGCTTTACGGTTGCCGCTTGGGACGTATTCGGCCTTTGCCGGAACGCCAGAGCCGCCCCCTTGATCAATCCGTCGATCTCGATCAGTCGAATGTCGTCGCAGTAATGCGTGCTGGGCAAAGCGGCGGCGATCTTTTCTTCGGAAATTCCATCGGGCAACTCCAGAAAATGCGCCCCCAGCCCCAAATCCTGATCAGGTCGCCCGACATTGACGCCGCTGTTGCGACTGAAGATCAGCCTGCCAAATCGGTCGATGATCGCAAACCCGTCGGCGCAGTCCATTGCCCGACCAGGGAAGCTGCCGATGCTGGCCTCCATAAGCCGGATGTTCAGCAGCGACTGCTCTTGCTGCAGGACAAGTTCAATGTCGCGGGCGGCGGTGGCGGCAAAGGCGGCGTTGTGCTTTTGGAAAATACGGGTCAGGCCGGACAAATTGACCACCCCGATGATACTTTGATCAATCGGATCACGAATGGGGGCGGCGGCACAGCTCCACGCCTTCATGCCTTCGCAGAAATGCTCTTCGCCATGCACATAAACCGGTTGTCCCGTCCACAAAGCGGTGCCGATACCGTTGGTGCCAGAGGCATGTTCGCTCCATAAACCACCGACCGACAGGTTGATTTTACTGGCTTTACGCAGCGTGGAACAGTCGCCGACTGTCTCCAGTATGACGCCATCACGGTCGGTCAGCAGCAGCATCGCCTCGGCCCCCGACAGCAAGTCACCGATCCGCATCATCGAGGTCCGTGCCGCCCGGCGCAGTTCGGCCTGATCGTGGCTCGATTTTGTCGCCATGCGGCTGTGTTCGAAGGAAGGTGCCGCAAACTGGTCCGGTTTGATGCCGGTCGTGTTGGACCTTACCCACGATTGATAGATCAACGAGCGCACCCCCGTCATCGGCAGGCTGGGCGCGTTGCGGTTTGACAGAAATTTATTCCAAGCCCGCGAGGTTTCCTGCGGGTCCACATCGGTGAAATCAATTCCCTGACGTGCGGCTTTCGGCGCGCTGCGCTGGTCAGATGTCATCATTTAAGTCTCCTCCCGTAGACTTAACCTTCGGCGCAGGGCAATCTTATGCTGATTTGCTCCTGCTTCCTCCGAAGTTCGTATCGGCATCACTAAGGCTACGCGATCTCAAGTCGCGCTTTGATGTCGTCTGCGAGTTGGTCTTCCGTGTAGGCGCGGTTGAGGCTGCGCTGCTCAAGATCCGCGATTTTATCAGCAATTTCAGGATCTAGTGGGGTGATGAAGCCATTCTCGGCCGTTGCGATGAAAAAGCATTTCTCCCCATTCAAGCGCTTGATCTGGCCCAAGAACGCCAGTTGCACGCCGGTGTTGGTATCTGCAATCACCACCCGCCCGTTCAGGCTGATACGCAGATACGGCACGGCTTCGTCGGCCCGACGCGGCGGGGCCTGATCGATGATGATCAAACCCTGTGCCTGAGGTGGCGGCGCGGCTTTGCGGGCCTTGTCCTGCGAATACTTGCCGCCGCTGATGGTGTCCGCCAGTTTTTCGATGGTCCCCCAGTTGCGCTGAAGATATTCCTTGGCCCGTTTGTCTTCGGGCCTTGTCGCGCTAAATCTCGAATGGATGTCCAATCGACTCACTCCTTGGTGTGCGATGGGTGTCATTTTGTCGCAGGCTAACACAGTCCGCGGTTTTTCACGCATTGCGTCGAAACCGGGCGAAAAACCCAATCTGTTGTAACGAAGCGTTACACGGGGCCAGTCTGGCGGTTAATTCGGGCGCTGCTCGCTGCCCGGCTCGGCCTTGCTTTGGACCTTCGCGCCCAAGCGGCCTTCGCTGATCCAGCGGGCGGCCAGAACAAACGCGCCTGTGGCGAAATCGCGGCCATGGGCTGCGATCATTTCTTCGCCGATCAGGGCGATACGCTGAAAGAACGCATCTTTGCTTTTTTCGTCTTGGGTAAGTTCGGCGGTCATCGGAGTGCTTTCTGTGAAAGGTTTCAGAATTTGAACATTGCGTCGGGAAATTCGACCAATGCGGCAGAGCCATCGGTTCCGGCCAGTGCCAGATATTTACCGTCCTGTGACCAGACCATCGCGGTGATCCCGGCTCCGGTATCCTCCCGCAGCAAAATCTCTGAAGGCTGCCCGATTTCGGCAAGGCTCAGCAGGCCGTTACCATAACCGACCGCGACCAGATTGCGGGTCGGACAGGTGGCAATCGCATTGACCAGCACCAGACCGGACTTGCCCGTCATCACATCGCGGCTGTCCGCCAGCGCCCAGGCCGCAACCCGGAACGCACCCGAGGCCACAACGGTGTTGGTGGTTGGCCCGAAGCCAAGGCTTTGCACGGCAGCGGGGAACTTGTTGCGGTGAAGCAGATGATTGCGGGCCGTCTCGATCAGGTAAAACCCGTCCACCGCCACCTTGCACGCCAGCCATGCGCCATCCGGGTGCCACTGCAATGCCGTAGCCGCTTCGGCAAGTTCGGTCACAACCGGCGGGCTGTTCAGGTCCAGAAGCGGCATCCGCGACACGGTGTTGCCATGCGCCACGGCAAGCGTCAGCCCATCGGGCGAGAACGCCAAGGCGCTGATGTTATCCGGCAGCGCAACCATTTGTGGTGCGGTTGTTTCGGCCGTGGCGACATAAAGCTGAGCGCCGCTGGCATAGGCCAAAGTGCTGCCATCCGGCGAAGCCGCCAGCACCTGTATCGCAGCCACGGCGCGGGGCGGGATGTGATAGGCGATTCCCCCTGCCGATAGCGCGTTGATCCGCCCGCTGGTCTTGGCAAAGGCGAATCCCTGCGCGCCAAACGCCACAACATCCGAACTGCGCCCCTCGGTGAAACCTGCCAACTTCAAAGGCAGGAAAGCCTTGTCGCGCGCCGCAATCGTCAGCCGACCGGTATCGATTGCCCGCCGCGTGCGTTGGGTGGGCGAGGCTTTATCGGCGGTGGCGGCAAGATGCACCGACCCGTCGGCACAGGCAAAAGCGACAGCGGATATATCGGCGTTAAAGCAGATCTGCTGCACCGGCGAGTCAAGCTGCCAGTCGCGGGCAATCAGGTCAAAAAGCTGCAAATGGGCGCGTTCGTCTTTCATGTCGTCCCCCCGTTTATGATTGGCAAAGCGCGGAAATATCGGCACTGATCCGTGCAAGCAAAGTCTCCAGCCTTTCGGCTTCCTGCTCGGTTTCAGTCAGAGCTTGTTGGGCGGTATTCTGCGCCAGGTAGAGCCGGTTCAAAGCAACTTGTGCCGCAGCCGGATCGTCTGAACCGGCCTGATCGCGTTCGGCACACATCACCTCGATCTCGTTGCCGGCCACCCGCTGACGCCGGCTCAACAGCTTGCAATTCTCTTGGCACAGCAGCGTCACCACCGCGACGCGCAGTTTCTGCAACTCGGCCATTTTGTCGGAAATCTGTTCTATATCAGACATATGACCGCTCCGCCTGCAAAACCGGACCATCCGATTTTTCTTCAGCACCACGCAGCATATCTACGGCCACAAACATTGCGACAAATTATGAATCCGTAACCATTCTTTACAGTTCGTAGCTGTTCGTTACAGAAAATTTTCTGTTTGGCCGCAGCCGATTTTGATTCCTACATTGCCTCATCGAAGAAAAAGAAAAGCCGCCGAGACAACTCAAGGTGGCTCAAAGAACGAAGGAAGGGAGGCCTGCGTTGCGAATGAAATTCACAAATCGTGAAACTGATCCGACGTCATGGATGGCTGCGAACAGCAGTTCTCTGACCTTTGCCGACGGTCCTGCCCACATCAACACGAACCAAAAAGGTGAGCAACAATGTCGACTCTGACACTCAACAAGATTACCGCGCAAAAGGGCATTTCGGTGGCCGATGCGACACGCAAATGCGCCGATCTGGGGTGGAATCCTTCCTACGTTCAGGAAGCGATGACCTACCCTTCCGACTACAAGATCACCAAAGCCCCCCGCGATCCGATGAAGCAGGTGCTGCGGTCCTACTTCTCGATGCAGGAGGAAAAGGACAACCGGGTATACGGTGCCTTGGATGCCGCCCTACGTGGCGACATGTTCCGCAACGTCGAACCCCGCTGGGTCGAATGGATGAAGCTGTTCCTGGCGATCATCCCGTTCCCAGAAATCTCGGCCGCCCGTTCGATGGCCATGGTCAGCCGTCTGGCACCGGGCGAAGATCTGCGGACCGGTTTCACCATGCAGATGGTCGATGAATTCCGCCACTCCACCATTCAGATGAACCTGAAGAAGTGGTATATGGAAAACTACATCGACCCCGCAGGCTTTGACATCACCGAAGAGGCCTTCGGCAAATGCTATGCCACCACCATCGGTCGGCAGTTTGGCGAAGGGTTCATCACCGGCGACGCAATGACCTCGGCCTGCATGTATCTGACCGTTGTGGCGGAAACCGCGTTCACCAATACGCTGTTCGTTGCCATGCCGTCGGAAGCCGCACGCAACGGCGACTATGCGCTGCCGACGGTGTTCCTGTCGGTGCAATCGGACGAATCCCGCCATATCGGCAACGGCCACTCGCTGATGATGGCCGCGCTGAAAGAGCCGGAGAACCATCTGCTGATCGAGCGAGACATGAAATATGCCTTCTGGCAGAACCATGCCATCGTTGATGCGGCAATCGGGACGTTCATCGAATACGGCACCACCGACCGCGACAAGACCAAGGAAAGCTATGCCGAGATGTGGCATCGCTGGGTCTATGAGGACTACTATCGCACCTACATGCTGCCGATGGAAAAATACGGCATCAAGATACACCATGATGACGTGACCCTGGCCTGGGAGCGGATCACCAAGAAGAACTATGTCCACAAGATCGGGCAGTTCTTTGCGGTGGGCTGGCCGGTGAACTTCTGGCGGATCGAGGCGCAGACCGAGAAAGACTTCGAATGGTTCGAACATAAGTATCCGGGTTGGTATGCCGAATTCGGGGACTTCTGGAAATGGTATGCCAAGCTGTCGAAGCCCGGTCAGAAGGTCATCACCTTCAACGAGGAAGTCGGCTACGTTTACCCGCACCGTTGCTGGTCCAGCCTTGTGCCTTGCGTCATCCGTGAGGACATGGTGGTCGGCGAGTTGAATGGCCAACTGCACACGTTCGCCCATGAAATCGACCGTTGGACTGCCATGGAGGCGTTCTCGGACGAATTCCAAGGCCGTCCGACCCCTGCGATGGGCCGCTTCTCGGGCAAGCGCGAATGGGAGACGCTGTATGACGGCGTTGATCTGGCCGATGCGATTGTCGATCTGAACTTTGTGCGTTCCGATGGCAAAACCCTGATCCCGCAACCGCACCTGCGCTTTGACGACAAGGACATGTGGACGCTGGACCATGTGCGCGGCCACACGCTCGGCTCGCCTCTGAATGCGCTGCGCGGCATGGATGAGGCAACCCGCAAGGCACACCTTGCCGATTATGCCAAGGGCTTCACCATCAGCCCCTGCAACTAACCTTCTGATTATGGGCCGGTAATTCCGGCCCATACCACCCCGCGCCGCTGCCCGCTTCGGGCAGGGGATTCAGAACTGCACTCTGCAAAAGGCCTCATCAGATGTCAGAAACCTTCACCGTTCGATTGGAACCCGTCGGGGTCGAATTCGAAGTTGACGCCGGCGAGACTGTGCTGGACGCCGCCTTCCGTCAGGGCATATCGCTGCCACATGGCTGCAAGGAAGGCCAGTGTTCGGCCTGCAAATGCAACCTTGTTGAAGGTGAGGTCGAGCTGCTGAAATACTCGACCTTCGCGCTGTCGGATGGCGAGCGTGATCAGGGTGGCATCTTGCTGTGCCGTTCCTTGGCACAGGACGATCTGACCATCGAACTGCTGAATTTCGACGAAGAACTGCTGTCGAAGTCCATCGCGGTCAAAGACTTCAAGGGGAAGATCACGGCCAAATCCAACCTGACGCATGACATCCGGGCCATCGAAATAGACATCGAAACGCCGATCAAATTTTGGGCCGGGCAATATGTCGACATCACCGTCAGAACCAAAGATGGGGAGGAGATTACGCGCTCGTTCTCCATGGCAAATACGCCGGACCAAGCCCAAAAACTCCGGTTCATCATCAAAAAATACCCCGACGGAAAGTTCAGCAATGAACTCGACGCAGGCGGCATCGAAGTCGGAGCAAATGTCACCGTGCGCGGACCTTTCGGCACCTGCTTCCGCCGCGAAGGACGCACCGGACCCATAGTGCTGGTGGCCGCAGGGTCAGGCATGTCGCCGATCTGGTCGATCCTGCATGACCACATCGCCAGCGGTGAAAAGCGCCCCGTCCATTTCTTCTACGGCGCGCGCACACAAAGCGATCTGTTCTATCTGCCGCAGATCGCCGCCATCACCGACGCTCATCCGGAAATCACCTTCACGCCGGTGTTGTCGCACGCCAGCGACGATCCCGATTGGCACGGCGCGCAGGGCTTTGTGCATCAGGTGGTCGGCAGCGAGTTGAAGCGTCTGAATATCGAAGGCGGTGATGCCTATGCCTGCGGTCCGCCGCCGATGATCGACGCGCTTAGTCCGGTTTTGTTCCTGCTCGATTTTGATCCCGAGCGCACCTTCTACGACAAGTTTACCCCGTCCACCGCACCCGCGCCAATCAAAGCGCATTGATACCAAGGGGTTAAACCCCCACCACAAGGGAGAGAGACATGGTTGCCACATCAAGCTCGGTTGGCTCAGGCGCCGCAGGAGCCGCGATTTTCGCCGATAGCGAAAGCCGCCGTTACCGCTACTTTGAACCCCGCGCCAAGCGCGCCACCCATTACGAAGACGTCACGGTGGACGTGCAGCCCGACCCGGAACGCTATCTGATCCAGGATTGGATCATCTCGTTTCCGGACGGTCGCGGGGCCTATCAGAAGGACAGCACCAAAGCGCAAAGCAGCAATTGGCACGCCTTCCGCGCGCCCGATCAGGAATGGGAACGCACGCATTATCAACGCCAGTCACGCATCGAGGTGATGGTGCAGGCGGTGATCGCCAATGGTCGCAAGTCCGGCGCGCAGCATGCGTTTGATGCCGCCTGGGGCAAGACCCTGCAGAAGCATCTGGGGGCCTGGAAACACGCCGAGTTCGGCCTTGGCTGTGCGCTGATGCAGGCGCAGCGCGGCGGCTACACACAGATGATCAACAACGCGACGCTGACCAATTCGTCGTACAAGCTGCGGCTTTCGCAGGACATCACCCTGTATCTGGCCGAAATCGGCATGGATATTCCGGGCTGGGATGACGAGGCCGGCAAAACCGCCTGGCTGGAAGACCCGATGTGGCAAGGCACCCGCGAAGCCGTGGAAACCATCATGGGCTGCACCGACTATCTGGAGCAGTACTTTGCCATCAACCTGGTGTTCGAGCCTTTGGTGGGTGAGCTGTTCCGCTCGGGCTTCCTGATGCAGTTTGGCGCGGCAAACAACGACTTCATGACGCCCTCGGTGATTGCTGCGGCAGAAGGCGACTACGAGCGTAACCTCGCCAATGCTATCGACCTGATCTGGCTGTTGGCCAATGACGAAAAGTTCGGCGCGCAGAACCGCACGTTGTTCCAGTCTTGGGTCAAAAAGCACGGCGCGCTGGCCGACAAGGCTGCCCGCCAGTTGCAGCCGATCTGGTCGAAGCCTCATTCCAAGCCGATCAGCTTTGAAGAAGCGCGCGCCGTTTCCGAAGAGCGCTTCGCCAAGATCCTTGGCGAAGTATCCCTGTCCCGCTGAAAGGAAATCCCATGTCAAACGTTGCACGCGACAATTCGCACGACAACATCTTCAAGGCGATGAAGGACATCACCTTTGAGAAAACCGTTTCGCATCAATGCGGTGTCACGATGTCGGATTCGGTCGAGGCCCGCGCCATCGCCGAATTCATGGATGCCAAGCCGGGGGTGACGGTGACGTATAACCCGGCGCTGATCCGCATTGATGGCTCGGGCAAGCTGATCTTCAAGATGGATGAGATCAGCGAATTTCTGGGTCGGGAAATGACTGCCGAGTTGTTCGAGGTGAATTCCTCGACCCACTACGGCCGCATGGTGCGGACCGACGACAACACGGTGATCCTGTTCGGCGATATGAACGAGATGCTGGAATACATCTGAAAATCCGGTGCGGGGGAACACCCCGCACCACCTTCCAACCCATTCCCAAAGGCAACGAAGATGTATGTAACCCCCGAAGGCAAAGAGATTTTCGTGGTCGATGGCCACGCCCATTTCTGGGACGGCAGCCCGGAAAACCAGAAGAACGTCCATGGCAAGCAATTCATTGA
The DNA here is from genome assembly GCA_001828855.1 of Rhodobacterales bacterium RIFCSPHIGHO2_02_FULL_62_130. Taxonomy (GTDB): domain Bacteria; phylum Pseudomonadota; class Alphaproteobacteria; order Rhodobacterales; family Rhodobacteraceae; genus Cypionkella. The sequence goes on from MHZT01000040.1 coordinate 11,416, forward strand.
CTGTTTCTATGCCTACCACACCGGCCTGTCGCCCAAAGAGCAGCTTTGGGAGAAGTCCAAGTTCGAAAAGTACAGCCCGAACGAGCTTTACAACGATCTGTTCATCGACGGGCCGGACGACATTGCGATCTTCCAGACCACCTCGCTGAGCGATTTCTACAAGACCGGCTTTGGCTGCATCAAGCGGACCAGCGAAATCGCCAAAAAGTATCCGAACCGCTTTATCGTCAACGGTGCATTTGATCCGCGCGATGGCGAAAAGGCCTTGGAATACATCCATTTCATGAAAGAGACCTATGACATCAAGGGGGTGAAGATGTACACCGCCGAGTGGAACGGGGCCTCGAAGGGATGGCGGCTGAACGACCCGGATGCCTACAAATGCTTTGAGCTGTGCGACAAGCTGGGCATCAAGAACATCCATGTCCACAAAGGCCCGACGATCATCCCGCTGAACAAGGATGCCTTTGATGTGCATGATGTGGATTATGCCGCGACCGATTTCCAGAACCTGAACTGGATTGTCGAGCATTGTGGCCTGCCGCGTCTGGATGATTTCTGCTGGATCGCCACGCAGGAAACCAATGTCTACGCGGGCCTTGCCGTGGCCTTGCCGTTCATCCATTCCCGTCCGCGCTATTTTGGCGAGATCATGGCCGAACTGCTGTTCTGGCTTGGGCCAGAGAAGATCCTGTTCGGGTCGGACTATGCGATCTGGACGCCGAAATGGCTGGTCGAAAAGCTGTGGGCCTTCCAGATCCCCGAGGATATTTCGGCGGAACGTGGGGGCGTGCAACTGACCGACGAGATCAAGGAGAAGATCCTTGGCCTCAACGCGGCCCGGCTTTACGACATCGATGTTGCGGCGCGCAAAGCGGAATTTGCCGCGCACCCGATGTCCATCGCGGCCGAGTAAGACCCATGACCGCGCCCATATCTTTCGCCTTGGATGACGCCCCGTTGGAACAGGTTTGGGCGCGGCTTGATCTGGTGATGGACCCCGAACTGGATGAGCCTGTAACCGATATGGGCTTCATCGAGGCGGTGTCCGTCATCCGTACCGCACCTGACCAAAACACAAGCACGGTGCATGTCAGCTTTCGCCTGCCAACCTATTGGTGCTCGCCCAACTTTGCCTTCCTGATGGCCGAGGGGATCAAGCGCCAGATCGAGGTCTTGCCTTGGGTTGGGCAAGCCGTGGTGACATTGCAAGACCACATGGCCGCCGACGAAATGAATGCGGCCATCAACGCCGGTGCCAGTTTCGGCACGGTTTTCGCCGAATTGCAGCCCGACGAAGACCTTGCCGCGCTGCGGGAAAAGTTCGACATCAAAGCCTTCCAGCGACGGCAGGAAGTGGTGATCAAAGCCATGCTTGCCATGGGCTTCTTGCCTGCAGAGATCGTTAAAATGCCCCGCGCGCTTGTCGAAACGGCCGCGTTTACTGACCCTGAAGCGGCCCGCCAGAAAATCCGCTATCTGGCGATCCTTGACGAAAAGCACCTGGCGCCCAGCCCGCGCGATCTGGCTTTTCCCACCTATCAGGGCGCGCGGATAGATGATTACGCGCAGTATATGGACCTGCTCCGCTCGGTCAGGATCAACATGGAATTCTCCGGCTCGCTTTGCCGGGGGCTGAAACGCAGCCGCTACCAAGAGGCCGATCTGTCTGGCGACGTGCCAATACTGGTCGATTTCACCGCACCCAACCTCACGCACGCCTGCCGCTGACAGGCGATCCCAAAAACACGAAAAACGGCTTTGGCCGAAGGAGGAACTATGCCCAAGATCATGATCCACGGTAACGATGCCCGTCGCGCATTGGCGCATGGCGTGCAGAAACTGTCGGCGGCGGTTGAATCGACTCTTGGCCCGATGGGCATGAACGCGATGATCGATCGCCCGATGGGCACCCCCCTGATCAGCCGCGATGGCGTGTCGATAGCTTCGGAAATCGAGCTGTTCGACCGTTTCGAGAACATGGGCGCGCAGGTGGTGCGCGAAGTGTCGATGCAAACCAATGACGTGGCGGGCGATGGCACCACCACCTCGATCGTTTTGGCCAATGGCATGATCCAGTCGGGTGTGGTGCTGATCGACAAGGGTGCAAAGCCGGTCGATCTGTGTCGCGGCATCGCGATGGCGGTCGAGGCCACGACTGCGGCCCTGCGCGCGGCGGCCAAGCCTGTCAAGGATCATGCCGTCCTGTCGGCGGTGGCCAAAATCTCGGCCTCAAGTGCCGAACTGGGCGAACTCGTGGCCGAGGCTTTCCGCCGGGTTGGCGCGCAGGGGGTGATTTCCACCGACTATGGCACCGGCAATACATCGACGCTGCAAGTGGTTGACGGCATGGCCTTTGATCGCGGCTATATCTCGCATCACATGGTCACCGATCTGGATGCGATGCGGGCGGTGGTGCTGAACCCCTATATCGTGCTGACCGATATCAAGATGAAGTCGCCCAGCCAGTTGGATGCTGCCAAGGCGATTGCCGACGAGGATGGCCGCCCCTTGGTGATCATCTCGGAAGAAACCTCGCCCGAGGTGCTGCTGACCCTGTTGGGCAAGGACGGGCCGGGCAAATTCCTTGTGGTGCATCCGCCAGAATTCGGCCACTGGCGCCGCAACATGATGGAGGATCTGGCGATCCTCACCGGCGGCAAAGTGCTGGCCCGTGATCTGGGCGACACGCTGGAAGCCATCACGCGGCTGGATATGGGAAGCGCGGAACGGATCGAGGCGACCAATTCCGACGCGATGATCATTCGCGGCCATGGCGACCCGCAAGCCATCGCAGCCCGCCGCGCCCAAGTGCAACGCCTGTATGAAGTCGCCCCGCCCAACATCGACAAAGACAAGTTGCAAGAGCGTCTTGCCAAGCTTTGCGGCGGCACGGCCACGATCTTCGCGGGCGGCGTGACGCCTGTTGAGCAGAAGCGCACCATCCAGTTGATCGAGGATTCCCTGAATGCCGTGCGCGCCGCTTCGGACGAAGGCGTTTTGGTTGGGGGTGGCGTGGCGCTGGCGCGGATTGCGCCGTCACTCGCCGAACTGGCACTGGCCGAGGAGGGCGACGTGCGGCGCGGGATTGAACTGGTGCAATCGGTGCTGACCTTGCCGCTGGCCCGCATCGCCTTCAACGCTGGGGCAGAACCCAATGACGTGGTTCGCAAGGTCTGCGCGCTGCATGGCGATCACGGCTACAATGCCGCCACCGGAACCTATCAGGATCTGATGAAATCCGGCGTGATTGATCCGGTGCGCGTCACCTATTCGGCGCTGATGAACGCAGGCTCGGTGGCGACGCTGATCCTGACCACTGAAACCCTGATCGCCGATCTGGCCGAGGATGAAGATCCGACCGCAGGGGCCGCCTTGGGGGGCGGGGCCGAAAAACTTGGCCGTAAGTGATTGGCTGACCATATAAATCAGGAAAGGGCTGCGCCATGAAAGCCGCAAGACTTTACGAATATGACCCCGCAATGAATGTTCAGTTGAAGATCGAAAACGTCAAAGCCCCCACCATCATGGGGCCGACGGATGTGATCGTGAAGGTCGGAGCGGCGGGCCTGTGCCGCACCGATCTGCACATCATCGAAGGTGTGTGGAAGGACATCATGGATCAGGGTGGCAACCTGTTGCCCTATATCATGGGGCATGAAAACGCCGGTTGGGTCGAGGATGTCGGATCAGGTGTTACCTCGGTGAAACCCGGCGACACGGTGATCTGCCACCCGCACCGCACCTGTGGCATTTGCCTGTCGTGCCGCTATGGCGACGACATGCACTGTGAGCACAGCCTGTTTCCGGGCCTTGGGCTGGATGGCGGCTTTGCCGAATATTTCCTGACCTCGGAACGCAGCCTGATCAAGCTGAACCCCAACATCACGCCCTTGGATGTGGCCCCGATGGCCGATGCCGGTATCACCGCCTATCGTGCGGCGAAAAAGGCCGCCAAAGCCCTGCGCCCCGGTGCCTATTGCGTGATCGTCGGGGTTGGCGGCTTGGGCCATATCGCCTTGCAATGCCTGCATGAAATCTCGGGCTGCCGTATCATCGCGGTAGACCGTGAACCTGCCGCGCGGCAGTTGTGCAAAGACCTTGGTGCCGATTTCGTGCTGGATGGCGGCCCGAATGTTATCGAGGAGATCAAGCAGATCACCGGCGGCGGCGCGCAGGTGGTCATGGATTTTGTCGGTGAGTTGGGTGTCGAGAACCTGTGCTGGAAGATGGTCCGCCCCGGTGGCGAGCTGATCATGATCGGCTATGGTGGCAAGATCGAAGTGCCGACCGCGCATCTGGTCATCAACGAGATCAACATCGGCGGCAGTCTTGTCGGCAACTACACCGAACTGGTCGAACTGATGGAGTTGAACGCCGACGGCAAGGTCAAGATGCACTATGCCGAATACAGCCTGGATAACATCAATCAGGCCCTCGACGACTTCAAGCACCGCCGCTTCGCGGGCCGCGGCGTGATCGTGCCGTAAGGCAAAGTGCCGCCCAACCACAGCAAATCCCAAGACGGTCGCCGCAAAGCGGGGCCGTCTTGCAACCGCACATTTGTGCAAACACGGCGCGCATCAAAAGCGGCCGGTCCGATCAACAGGAGAAATCATGTTCAAGAAACTTGTCGCTGAAGTCATCGGCACTTTCATTCTGGTCTTTCTGGGAACCTGCGCCATCGTGTTCATGGGGCCGGATATTGGCAAACTCGGGATCGCTTTGGCCTTTGGACTCGGGGTGATCGCCGCTGCCTATGGCATTGGTGCTGTGTCTGGCGCGCATCTGAACCCTGCGGTTTCTCTTGGCATGGTGGCGGCAGGGCGGATGCAGGTCAGCGATCTGCCGGGATATGTCGGGGCGCAAGTCGTGGGCGCGATTGGCGCGATTGTAGTGATCATGGCGCTTGGCGGCACTGTGGCGGGCGGTCTGGGGCAGACAGCCGTCGGCAGCGCCGGACCAACGGCTGCCTTGATCTTTGAATTTGTGGCAACCTTCCTGTTTGTCACCGTGATCCTAGGCGCCACAGCGCAGGGCGGCGGCGGTGCGCTGGCCGGGTTGGTGATTGGCCTGACGCTGGTGCTGATCCATCTGGCGGGCATCAATATCTCGGGGGCTTCGGTGAATCCGGCGCGGTCGCTGGCTCCGGCCTTGTTCGTGGGTGGTGTGGCGTTGCAGCAGATCTGGCTTTATATCGCAGCCCCTCTGGCGGGCGGTTTGCTTGCCGGCGTGCTGCACAGATCTGGGCTGGTCAGCGCGCCTGTCTGAACGAAACGGGGGAAGGGCAAATCTGTCTCTGCCTTGGTGTCAGACCGCTTTGCCCCTATGCTAAAGCGGCCTGACACACAGACTACAAGCGTTTAACCCAACCCACGGCGAGGCGGATTTCTTCGACCGGTTTGCTCCGCCTATCTAGCCTGCACGCGTCCTTATGGAGAAGCGCACCATGTCAAAACTCATCCATGCGATGATCCGCGTTCTGGACGAGCAACGCTCTGTCGCGTTCTATGAGCAGGCCTTTGGCTTGCGCGTGGTGGATCGGCTGCCCTTTGACACCTTCACGCTGGTCTATCTCGGCAACCCCGAGTCAGATTTCGAACTGGAGCTGACCATCAACACCGGCCGCACCGAGCCTTACAACATCGGCGACGGCTATGGCCATCTGGCGCTGTCAGTCGCCGACCTTGAGGCCGAGCATAGCCGCCTGACGGACGCCGGGCTTGCCCCGCGCAAGATCGTGAACTTCGCCCCGGCAGGCAGCGTGATTGCCACGTTCTTTTTCATTGCCGACCCGGATGGCTATCAGATCGAAGTGCTACAGCGCGGTGGTCGCTATCTATAGGCCGTGATTTTGCCGCTGCGGGCAGGGGGGGCTTAACCAGCCCATCACCCTGAGCGACACCGGAAAACTCTGCCCTCGGGCGGTCCAAGGCTGCGGATCGGACCACCACAGGAGTGTCACCATTCAGTTCGAGACCTTGAACACCGGCACAAACGAAGCCGGCGCCAAGGACTCTTGCGTGCCGACCGCGTCGATGTTTTCAGGGGTAAGCGTGGTGATCTTGGGGCCGGCATGGCGGATCGTCAAACGGCCTTCGATGGCCCGCACGGCCAGTTCTACCGCCAGACGGCCTTGCAGCACCGCGAAATCGGTCGGGGCGGCCAGAATGCGGTTGCGTTTGATGCCCCGATAGACGCCGTGGCTGACATAGGTGGAAACCACGCCGATCCGCTGGGTCAACCCACGGGCGCGCAGCAAGGACACGGCGGCCTCGGCCATGGGTCCGCTGCCGACCAGATAGTCGACATCCGGCACGGTATCCAAGACATCCTCGACCAAAAGCACTTGTTGCTCCAGTCCGGTATCGCCAAAACGGGTGGCGACAATCTGGGCCGAGCTTTCGGCAAGCGCCTCCATGAAACCACGCTCAACGAATTGCACCCAGCCTGCGCCTTTGGGGCCGGGAAACCATGCCAGCCGCACCGGCGCGCTGCCTTTGGGGTGGCGCATGGCAATCGCGCGGCCCGCCGCCGCCCCCATCTCGTGCCATGATACGCTGGATTTGGCGGTGATACCTGTATCGTTCATGTCGTTCACGGCATCAATGACCGGCATCTGTTTGGCGATTTCAACTACTGCCGGGGTCAGCCCGTCGTAGGATACCGGCCCCAGGATCATCGCATCCATCTGACGCTTGCCGCAGGCTTCGACCTGCTCGATCTGGCGGGTCAGGTTGGGATAGCCCCCGGCCTCGTAAAGATCGAAGGACACGCCCAGACGGTTGGCCTCCTCGACCATTCCGTAGTTGACGCTTAACCAGTAGGCATCTTTAAGATGCGGGTATATCACGCAAATCCGCCAAGGTTTGGCGGCGTGGTCCAAAGGTTGATAGGCAATGGTTGTAGTCGGGCTGTCATCATCGAACGGCACGGCTGGCACCTGTATCTGCCACGTTTCACCGTCGGCGATATGGGGTGACAGGGCCAGAAGACCGGCCAGAAACAGATGTCGCAAAAATTGCATGCCTTTGGTCCCATCCGCGATAGTCTGCGAACAGACCATAGGCAAGGTTTAAGCCAGATGCTGCACAAGTCCAGCCTGTCCCGCATCAGTCTGGGACGCATGTTGCTTTTGGCCTTTCTGGTCATTGCAGGGTTGCCGACGGCCACGGGCATTCTGGGCTGGGTCGAATTGCAGAAAGTCGCGCGCAACCAGACCAAGGCGATCAACGAAACGATTCCGGCGATTTCGGAGGTCCGCGGATTTACCGAAGAAAGCAGCCGCATCGTGGCGGTGGCGCCCGAGTTGGCCGCCGTCACCACCGAAGGCGCGCGCCGCGAACGTGCGGCCTATCTATACGCGCAGGTCGATGCCCTGTCCGAACGGGTCAGCCGTTACGAGCGCACCGGCAATGTCGCCCCGCCCGATCTGGCGCGGGCCGAAACCGATGTCCGGAACGGCATCGAACAGTTGGACCGGTTGGTTCAGGACCGTATTGTCGCCATATCCGGGCAGAAGGCGCGGCTACATGTCGGCATGACTGCCACGACCGAGCTTCTGGAGATCGCAGATACCTTGGTGGCCAATGCCCAGATGGGGACATCGGCGGGAATCTCGAACCTTTACGATCTGGAAAACAGCGACCCCGATTCAAACATGCGGCTAGACACCTTGGACAAACTGATCGAAGTCGATCTGTTCCGTCAGGGTCTGATGTCCGAGATGCGCTCGCATATCGGCGAGATCGGGCTGTTGCTGAACCGGATTGCCACGGTGCAGAACCACAAGGATCTTGAAGCCTTGCGGGCAAAGCTTCAGGGCCGGATCGAGATCGTCGCGCGCCGTATCCTGCTGGTCAATGATCCGGTGCGTGCCGAACGTGCCTTGGCGCTGCTGCAACTGATCCGGCCCAGTTCGGCACCGCCACCGGATGCCGAGGATCTTTTCAACCTGACCAAGGGCATCCTTGATCTGAACCGTCTGATCGCCGAGGCGCAGGGCAAGGTGCGCGAAGGGGCAGGGCGGCTGGACACGGAAGCACAGGCCTTGGCCGACCAGATCACCCTGCGGGCCGTGCGGGCCGGAGATGATGCCACCACGGCCATCCGCGCCACACAGCAGCTTTATGCCTGGGGGTCTGTTGCGGCTTTGCTGATCTCTTTGGCGGTGGTGTGGATCTATGTGCGCGGCAATATCACCCGCCGCCTCGATGCGCTTTCGGCCACGATGACGCGGCTTGCCCATGGCGAGGAAGTTGGCCGCATTACCCCCCACGGCATTGACGAGATCGCCGAGATGGAAGCGGCGGTTGAAGTGTTCCGGCTGCAAGGCATCGAGAACCACGAACTTGCCGCCGAGCGCGACCAGAACCTTGCCGAATTGCAGCGCCACCGGCTTGAGTTGCAGATCTTGGTGGCCGAACAAACCATGCAACTGCGTGGCGAGGTCGCCGCCCATGCCAAGGCGCGCAAGCAGGCCGAAGCCGCCGACCGCGCGAAATCCGAATTCCTTGCGATGATGAGTCACGAAATCCGCACGCCGATGAATGGTGTGCTGGGGATGCTGCGGAGCTTGGGGCGCGATGGCCTGACCCCACGGCAGCAAGGCCAGTTGCGTGCGGCGCATGCCTCGGGCGAAGGCTTGATGACCATCCTGAATGACATTCTGGATTACTCCAAGATCGAGGCGGGGACGGCGACGTTGGTGGATGTCACCTTCTCGCCCGTCGATCTGATGCGGGATATTGCCGAGCTGATGACCCCCAGCGCGCAGGAAAAAGGGCTGGCGCTGCATCTGGACGTGCCGGACGGTCTGCCCGTAGCCGTGATCGGCGACATGGGGAAATTGCGCCAGATCCTGTTCAATCTTGTCTCAAACGCGGTCAAATTCACCGATCAGGGCGCAGTTACGATGACCATCGCGGCAACCGGAGCCGCACAGGGCCATGCGGTGACGTTTGCGGTCAGCGACACTGGCAAAGGCATCGCCGAAGCGTCGCAGGAACGGATTTTTGGTGTGTTCGAGCAAGAAGACGCCCAGACGGCGCGGCAATATGGCGGCACGGGTCTGGGCCTTGCGATTTGCAGGCGGTTTGCCGATGCGATGGGGGCAAGCCTGACGGTTCAAAGCATGCTTGGCGTGGGAACGGTGTTCACGCTGGTCGCGCAGTTTCGGGTGGGCGATGTGTCTGATCTGCCGCTTGATCCGCCGCCGGTGCAGGCACAGCCGCACACACCAAAACTGCATGCGCTGGTGGTGGAGGACAATGATATCAACCAGATGGTCATTCAGACCTATCTGGAGGATTTGGGCCACACGGCAAAGGTGGTGTCCACCGCCGAAGCGGCGCTTGATGCCTTGGGCAAGGTGCGGTTCGACGTTATTCTGATGGACGTGAACCTGCCCGGTCTGTCCGGCACGGCCGCGACGCGGGCGATCCGCGCGATGGCTGATCCCGCCATTGCCGCGCTGCCGATCATCGGTATATCCGCCCATGTGCAAGAAGTGGATCGCTTGGAAAACCTGCGGGCTGGCATGTCGGCAATTCTGCCAAAACCGCTCTCGCCCGAGGCTTTGCTGGCGGCGTTGCGCGAACAGGTGCCGCAAAAACATGCCCTGTTTGATCTTGCCGCCGACATGGGGGCAGGGCGTGCCACCGAACTGGCGCAGCTCTTTCTGACAGGCCTGCCCGATGGGTTGGGTGTGATCGAGGCCCTTGCAGAGCAAAGGGATTTCAAGGCCTTGTCGCGGGCCGCGCATCAGATGAAGGGTGCTGTGGGCAATTTCGAATTGCCGGTTCTTGCAGCCCATCTGAACCGGATCGAGAGTTTGGCCGAAGCAGGCCCATCAGCCGAGCTTGATCTTTGCCTGCGCCATCTGCCGCCAACCATCGAACAGGGCCGCTTGGCGCTGGTCCATGCGCTGGGCCTGCTGGATGCAAACCTTAGTCAAGCTGCGCGGTGAACACATAGCCCTCGCCATGCGAGGTGGTGAAAATCCGCGGCGCCTTGGGGTCATCCCCAAGCTTTGCGCGCAATCGCTGCACCAGCACATCGATGGTGCGGGTGTTGGTGCCGTCTTGTCGGTGGGTGATGGCCATGATCAATCGATCCCGACCCATGACCGTGCCGGGATTGGTCACGAAAACCCGCAGCAATTCATACTCGGCGCGGGTCAGCACGATCTGCTCGCCTGCCGCGTTGGTCACCTGACGCGAGGCAACATCAAAGGTCAGGCCGTTGAAGTGAAACACTTTCCGCGTCAGGGCGCGCATCGCGGCAGTGCGCCGCAGCAGGTTCTTGACGCGCGCCAGCAACTCACGCCGGTTGAACGGCTTGCAGACATAATCATCCGCCCCCAGTTCCAGTCCGACGATCCGGTCCACGTCATCGGTGCGGCCAGACAGCAGGATGATGCCGATTTCCGACCGCGCGCGCTGTTCGCGGGTGATTTCCAGACCATCCTTGCCCTGTAAATTGATGTCGGCAATCAGCAGATCGGCGGTGCCTTGGGCAAGGATCTTTTCGGCCTTCTCGGCGGTGTCACATTCCGAGATGCGATAGCCGAACGACCCCAGATAGGACACCAAAGCGCTGCGCGTTATCGGTTCGTCTTCGACAATGACGATATGCGCTGGCCTTGCTGACATAGGCACCTCGGGGTGGCAGTTTCATTCTGTTAACAATTTTTTACAAATAATGCGAGTCCATTCATCGCGCGGGTCTGACGCATTAACAACCGCAGCCTAGCGTTGAGTCGCAGGGAAAGACTCAATTTCCCGCGACACACCGCGCGCAAGCGTGGAACAACAACAGGGACCGCACCATGAAATCTGTCACCAAGATGCTTGCAAGTGCTACCGCACTGGCATTGCTTGCGCCCGCCGTTTGGGCGGAAGATTCCACCGACCCGATCATGATCCCCCTTCACAACTGGTCCAGCCAGATCGTGATGAGCCATGTCGTCGGCGATGTGTTCGCCTCGATGGGCAACACGGTTGAATATGTCACGACCGACAGTCAGGCCGTCTACGAATCCGTGCGTCTGGGCGATGTTTCGCTGGAGCTTGAGGTCTGGGAAGGCGCGTTTGGCGCGTCGTTTGATGCCGCCGTCGCCAAGGGCGGCATCCATGCCGCAGGCGCGCATAATGCCGTCACCCGCGAGGATTGGTGGTATCCGATGTGGACCAAAGAGGCCTGCCCCGGCCTGCCGGACTGGAAGGCGCTGAACGAATGTGCCGCCCTGTTCGTCACGCCGGAGACCGGCGACAAAGGCCGCTTCCTTGGCGGGCCGGTGGACTGGCTGAAGCATGATCAGGAAAAGGTCGATGCTTTGGGGATGAATTTTGCTGTGGTCAACGCGGGATCGGCTGCTGCGATCTGGGCGGAAATCGGTGCTGCCGAAAAGACCAAAACACCCATCGTGGTGTTCAACTGGACCCCGAACTTTGCCGAAGCGGTCTGGCCGGGCGAGTTTGTCAACTTTCCGGAATGGGTTGCGGGCTGCAATGAAGATCCCGCTGTTGGCCCGATCCCCGACAAGACCTTTGATTGCGGCAACCCCGCTAACGGCTATCTGAAAATCGCGGCTTGGGATGGCATGAAGGACAAATGGCCTGCCGCCTATGCCGTCTTGGCCAAGGTCAGCCTGACCAACGCCCAGATCGCCGAGATGGCAAAGCTGGTCGATATTGACGGCATGGAGCCGGAAGATGCCGCAAAGGCATGGATGGATGCCAACCCCGATGTCTGGAAAGCGTGGCTTGGCTAAGCCTGCCTGACCTGTCTCTGGCCCTCCCGGTTCTGTGCCGGGTGGGTCTGTCTTTACCCCAGATCGGAATCCAAGCGTGACTGAAAGCGTCATCACCTGCAGCAATGTCTCGAAGATTTTCGGACCAAATCCGGCGCAACATCTTGCGGATATGAAGGCCAATCCGGGGCTTTCGTCGGCGGGCTATGTCTATGCGGTGCGCGACGTCAATCTTGAGGTGCGGCGTGGCGAGATGCTGGTGGTCATGGGCCTGTCAGGGTCAGGCAAATCGACATTGGTGCGCTGCCTGTCCCGGTTGATCGAGATCACCGGCGGGTCGGTGACGGTTGAAGGCCGCGACATTGCCTCGCTGTCCGAGCCAGAACTGATCGACCTGCGCCGCCGCAAGATGGGCATGGTGTTCCAAAGTTTTGGCCTGTTGCCCAATCGCTCCGTGCTGGAAAACGTGGCTTTCCCGCTGGAAATGCGCGGGCAGGATCGCGCCACCCGCTACGCCCGTGCGCGCGAAATGCTGGATCTGGTGGGGCTGAAAGGGCGGGAGGACTATTTCCCGCGCGAACTGTCGGGCGGCCAGCAGCAGCGTGTCGGCATTGCGCGGTCTTTGGCGGTTGAACCCGACATCTGGTTTCTGGACGAACCCTTTTCGGCGCTTGATCCCCTGATCCGGCGCGAGATGCAGGATGAATTCCTGCGTCTCAAGGGCATGATGAACAAGACCATCATCTTCATCACCCATGATTTTGACGAGGCCTTGCGTCTGGCCGACCGCATTGCCATCATGAAAGACGGTCGGATTGAACAATGCGACACCCCTGACCAGATCGTGTTGCACCCCGCCACCGACTATGTCGCCAAATTCACCGCCGAGATTGACCGCGCCCGCGTGGTGCATATCGGCAGCCTTGTGCGGCCGTTGTCCGGCCCCGCCAGCGGTGAACCGGTTGCGGCACAGCGCACCATCCGCGATCTGGCCCGCCAACTGGTTTCGGACAACCGCAGTCAAATTCCGGTTGCCGATGCCGAGGGCAAGATCATCGGCTCTGTCTTGCGGCAAGAGGCGTTGGATGTCTTGCTTGGGGATGGGCGGTGATGGCGGTGAAGGCGTGGCATGTGACGACGGCCAAACTGCTTCTGGCGCTGGCGGTTGCACTGATGATTGCCAAGGTGATCCTGCCGCCGGAACTTATCCGTCCGCCCGAATGGCTGGTGCTGCCCTTTGCCGACTGGATCAACGCCGCGTTCTATTTTCTGCAAAACGATCTGGGGTTGATGAGTCTGACGCGGGCCTTTTCGGATGTGGTGGAATGGCTGCTGAACGTCACGGCCAACCTGCTTTACGGCAAAAGCCGGTGGCCAAACATCGGCCCGATCCCGTGGGGAGTCATTGCCGCGACGGCCTTCATGGCCGGCTATGCCTTGAAAGGCTGGCGGCTTGGCGTTCTGAGTGGTGGGACATTCGTCTGGATCGCGCTGATGGGGCAATGGCAATGGGCGATGGAAACCTTGTCGGTCATCGTCGTTGCCGCGCCATTTTCGGTGTCTTTGGGCCTGACAGTGGGGGTGCTGGCGTGGCGGTCGCAGCGGTTCGAGCGCATATTGAACCCGATCCTGAACATAGCACAGTCGCTGCCGCACTTTGCCTATATGATCCCGGTGGTGGTGTTCATTGGCGTCGGCCCCAAGGCGGGCGCGATTGTTACGATTATCTTCTCGGTGCCGCCGATGATCCACATGACTCTTCTGGGGCTGAAGAAAGTCCCGGATGAGGTGATCGAGGCCGGCAAGATGTGCGGGGCGACGCGCTGGCAGTTGCTGACGCGGGTGCGTATCCCCACAGCGCGGGCCGAGATCCTGATCGGGGTCAATCAGGTCATCATGCAATGTCTGGCGATGGTGGTGCTGGCCAGCTTCATCGGCATGCCGGGCTTGGGGCAAAAGCTGCTGCAACTGCTGCAATCCCTGAAGATCGGCCTGTCGGTGGAAATCGGCGTGACCATCGTTTTGCTGGCCGTCACTCTGGATCGTTTGTCCAAGGCATGGGCGCTGCGATTGCCCGCGCATGATGTGCCAAGCCCGCGCTGGATCGACCGCAACCGCCTGCTGGTCATCTGGCTGGCGCTCTGCGCCGCAGCCTTCGTTCTGGCACAGATTTTCCCCTATTTCCTTGAGGTTGAACGCAAGCAGGCCCTGTCGGTGGCTGGCCCGATCGATAGCTTGATGGATCACCTGATCCGCCTGATCGCGCCGGTGACGGCGTGGCTGCGCTGGTTCCTGATCACATGGGTGCTGATTCCGATGCGGGACGCCTATCTGTGGCTTCCCTTCACCGCAGTCCTGATGCTTTTGGCCGCTGTCGGTTGGGCCATCGGTGGCCTGCACTCTGCGGCAATCTGCGTGGCCTATTTCGGATTGATTGCGCTGTCCGGCTGGTGGGATCGCGCCATGATTACCGTCTATATGGTCAGCATTTCCGTTTTCGTTGCGGCGCTGATCGGCCTGCCCTTGGGGATCTGGGCGGCGCGCAACACTGCACGGTCGGCGCGTATCCTGTTGATCTGTGACACGGCGCAAACCTTTCCAAGCTTCATCTATCTGATCCCGGTCATCATGCTGTTTGGCGTGAATGACGTGGCCGTGGTGGCGGCTGTCGTGGTTTTTGCCGCCGTGCCAATCGTGCGCTACACCATCGAGGGCCTTCGCAATGTGCCGCCCGAACTGATCGAGGCCGCAGATATGGGCGGGGCGACGCGTAGGCAGGTTCTGTGGCATGTGCGGCTGCCGATGGCCTTGCCCACCATGCTGGTTGGTGCCAACCAATCGGTGATGTTCTCGCTGTTCATGGTCATCATCGCGGCCTTCATCGGCACGCAGGATCTGGGCCAAGAGATGCAGCGCGCGCTGTCCTCCACCGATGTTGGCAAGGGGCTGGTGCTGGGGTTTGCGGTGGCCTTCATGGGGCTGATGACCGATCATCTGATCACCCGCTGGTCCGAGGATCGCAAACGCGCGCTGGGGATTTAGGGCGGCAACAGAGCGCGCCCTAGAACCTGCGGGTTTCGAAACAGATTTGCGCCCAAACCAAGGATTACGGGCGCCGATCCCACACTTTTAGCTAAGGCCGCGCGGCACGGCTTCAGCGCTGACTTCGGCCGCTGCCCGCCCGTTCCGCAAATGGCTGCGTTCATTGGTAAACATCGTGAGATGTATTCGGTCGAGCCGATCTCTCTGACACCGCAGTTCGCCCCGTCCACTTACCGCGACCGGCGTGCCATTGCAGGTGATCCTGACCGGTCCAGATTGTATGCCGCTGTGAGCGTCATGATCGGCGAGGCATGGGGGCCACTGGAAACGCCGCCTTGCCTAATCCCATGACCGGACCCATGGCGAAATTCTTGCTGCGTTTCGGGTGATCTTCGCCGGTCTGGTGCTGTCTGCACCGGTGGCGCGCGCGTGGAATGATGTATCGATGCAAGAGATGCGCTTGGCAGGTGGTCAAAACGCAGCCGGTTTCTGCTTGCCCATGTTGTATATGGCTGGCGGGCGCTGCATCATGCAGGCGAGATTTCTGTCATGGTATCAACAAATGACGCTTAGTCGCCAGCCCACTGGCCCCGCCATGATGGGACTTACCGCCGAAGAAGCGCAGCGTCGGCTTGCGTCGGAAGGGCCGAATGAACTTCCATCGGGCGACCATCGGACCGGCCTTCACATCCTGCTTGATGTCGTCAAAGAGCCGATGCTTGCCTTGTTGCTTGCGGGCGGTGTCATCTACGCGCTGTTGGGGGAAACGCGGGATGCCGCCGTCCTGACGGTTTTTGCCTGCCTGTCGGTTGTTATCACTTTGGTCCAAGAGATGCGGAGCGAGAAGGTTCTAGCCGCGCTGCGCGACCTGAGCAGCCCGCGCGCATTGGTCATTCGAGATGGTGTGAGACAGCGCATTGCGGGACGCGAGGTTGTGCGCGGAGACATCATTGTTCTTTCCGAAGGGGACCGCATCCCCGCAGACGCGCGGCTGCTGAGCGCGCAGGATCTTCAGGCCGATGAGTCGATTCTGACGGGGGAGGCCATCGCTGTCCGCAAATCCGCAGCATTTGGCCCCGAAACAGAGCCGGTGCTTCCCGGAGGGGACGATCTGCCGCTTGTCTTTTCCGGCACTCTGGTCGTGCGTGGAAAAGGCGTTGCCGAGGTCAGGGCGACGGGGGCTGCAACCGAAATCGGCAAGATCGGCAAATCCCTTGCCTCGGTAAAGCCCGAGCCTCCGCGTCTTTATGTGCAGACCCGTCGGATCGTGCTGTTCCTTGCGGTTGCGGGGGCTTTGGTCAGCGTGCTGGTCGGCGGGTTGTATGTCTATCTCAAGGGGGATTGGCTGGAAGCCCTGTTGGCAGGGATTGCCATCGGCATGTCGATGCTGCCGGAAGAGTTTCCGGTCGTGCTTGCCATCTTCATGGCGATGGGAGCATGGCGGCTGTCGAAAGCCCGTGTTTTGACGCGGCGGGCGGCGGCCATCGAGACGCTTGGGGCTGCAACCGTCCTTTGCACGGACAAGACCGGCACACTCACCCAGAACCGTATGGCCATCCGCGAGGTGCGCTTGCCTGACGGGCGGGTTTTCGAGGCCGGAGGCAGGGGTTTGCCGCAGGCTGACTTTGTCGAGGTGATACAAAATGGCCTTCTGGCCTGTGATCCCCAGCCTTTCGATCCGATGGAACAGGCCTTCCATGATCATGGGGGGCAGGTAGACCGAGAGTGCGGGCTGACGCTGGTTCGGACCTACGGGCTGCGCCCCGATCTGCTTGCCATGTCCCAGATATGGCGGCCTGTCGCGGCACACCAAGATTGCGTTGTTGCCACAAAAGGAGCGCCGGAAGCGATTGCCGGACTTTGCCGCCTTTCAGCCGATGAGCATGGTGCGGTGGCGCGCGCAGTGGATGCGATGGCCAGAGACGGGCTTCGGGTTCTTGCGGTGGCCAGCGGGAGCGTTCGGGGCGATGATATGCCGGACAAGCAACAGAACCTGCGCTTGACCTTTCTGGGGCTGGTCGGGCTTGCCGATCCCTTGCGCGAGAGTGTCCCGCAGGCCGTTCTGGAATGCCGCCGCGCTGGCATAAAGGTGAAGATGATTACCGGCGATTATCCGGTTACGGCAACGGCCATCGCACGCGAGGCGGGTCTTGACGGTCAGCATCCGCTGACCGGTCGGGAACTTGACGCCCTTGACGATGCAGCACTTATGGAACGGATCGGGCGGGGCGACGTATTTGCCCGCATCATGCCCGAACAGAAACTGCGGATCGTGAATGCGCTGAAGGCGGGGCGCGAGGTGGTGGCGATGACCGGCGATGGCGTGAACGATGCGCCGTCGCTGAAAAGCGCCCATATCGGGATCGCGATGGGCGGGCGGGGTACGGATGTGGCGCGTGAAGCCTCGGGTATTGTCCTGCTGGATGACGATTTCGGCTCGATCGTGCGTGCGGTCCGGTTGGGCCGCAGGATCTACGATAACCTGTGCAAGGCGATCAGTTTCATCTTTGCGGTTCACCTGCCCATTGCCGGTTTGGCCATCCTGCCCCTTCTTTTCGGTCTGCCGATCATCCTTGGCCCAATCCACATTGCCTTTCTCGAAATGGTGATCGATCCGGTCTGCACTCTGGTCTTCGAGGCCGAGGAAGAAGAGGACGATATTATGGACCGCCCGCCCCGTGACCCCGAGGAGCGGCTTTTCTCGGCAGGATTGATCAGTTGGAGCGTGACGCAAGGCTTGATCGCCTTTGCTGCCGTTGCAGCTATCCTGTTTCACGGCGCACAGAAGGGGATGCCAGAAGACGAACTGCGCGGCCTGACCTTCTTTACGCTGGTCATCGTCATCATCGCGCTGATCTTTGCGAACAGATCGTTCAAGGCATCGCTTGTGGCGGCGATAGGTCGTCCGAAACCTGCGCTTGTGCTGGTGCTTGCCATTGTGACCGGTATTCTGGCTGCAATAAACCTCTTGCCCGTCGCGCAGGAGCTTTTCCGTTTCGGTCCGCTTCATGCGGATGATCTTGCCATGACGGCGGGAACCGGACTGGGCGTTCTGCTGGTTCTCGAACTGCTGAAGCCCTTCTGGCGCACGGCGCGCCGTCACAGGATCATGCCGGATCAGGCATGATCCGATTTGGGTCTAAAGCGCCGCGTGTCTTGCGCCCCGCCTTCTGTCCAGCAGAAATCCTGTAAGGGGAATTTGGTGGCTGCAAGGCGGCTCTACGCCATCAGTATAGACCGTATATCAAAAGAGAGATGGGGGTGTCCTGTCGATATGTGGCACCGCGCGGCGGCATCGTTACTGTGAAGGTGTTTGGTTTGCGTCTGATCGAGACCTTTGCCCAGATGGGGCAAAGGCTGTTCTTTGGCGCAATATCAACAGTTTGAACGCTTTGTGGAGATGGTCGTCCATTTTCGACGGGCAGAAATGGGCACCGGGATACTTTGAATGATGAACCGATTTGCACAACCGCGTCCGTTTTTGGGTGGGTCCGCGCCGACAGAAATCCGTGGCAGCATGTTGCGCTGTGTTGCGCCTGATGTGACGGTTCAAACGCGCTTTGCACGGGCCAGACGCATGGGGCGCGATGGCCTTGTTGCGGTGCTTCTGTGTACATCCGGTGCGGTTCCGGCATGGTCGCAAGTTGTAACGGCCCCCTATACCGAAACCCAGACCGTTTCTGCCTCGGCCGATATCACCACGCTGCCGGACAGCGGGGTTGGCGGGAGAAGTGGGCGCGCCGGTTACTATAG
Source organism: Rhodobacterales bacterium RIFCSPHIGHO2_02_FULL_62_130 (assembly GCA_001828855.1). Lineage (GTDB taxonomy): Bacteria > Pseudomonadota > Alphaproteobacteria > Rhodobacterales > Rhodobacteraceae > Cypionkella. Next base: position 29,963 of record MHZT01000040.1, read on the forward strand.
CTGCAATCAGATGACTTGGGGCTTGGCTTGCGCGGATTTCTATTCCTTCGGCAGTTTTTCAACGACGAGCGCGTCGAATGGCACCAATGCACCTGTGGGCGGAACCGTGGCCGATGTGTCTTCGGACCAACCGGAAATCGTCTCGGTTGTCGATTATGATCCCGCGACGGTGGCAAGCCCCGGCTTCTCGGTCACTGTGACGCAGCTGGCCGGAAGTGTGGATACAAAGCTGGTCACGTCCGGGGATGGGCTGACAGCGGCGGATTTTGTAAACGGCGGTGCGGCCTTTTATCTGAAAGGCACCACGCAGGAGGGAACCCCATTTACCATCCCGTTCGCCGAAACGGTGACGGGAACGCCGCCAAATGTGGTTTATAGCGACGGCTGGACGCTGGCAGAGGTGGCCGCAGCGATCAATGCCGAGGATCTGGGGCTGCTGGCCAGCGTTGAGGCTGATCCCGATACGGGCGATCTGGCTCTGGTTGTTGCGGGGGCGGCAGGCGACAGCCGCGATTTCAGTCTGGGCGCGTTCACCGACGTTTCGCTGGGCGGCCAATCGGTAGATCAATCGCTTGCGGATCTACCATTTGGCGAGATCACGACGAAAACCGATCCGGTTCAGGCACAATATACGGTTACGGGCAGCGGCAGCGGTGATGGCAGTTTCCAGTCGGATCTGAACGAGATCACCGTCGACGGTATCACGGTTCAACTGGCCGACCTCGGCACATCGACCCTAAGCGTCAGCCAGTTGCAGGCGGGTGTCGGCGTTGGCACCAATGGCATCGCGGGCGTGGATGGTATCGCGATCAGCCATGATCTGTTGGTTCCAGACGTTGCCGTGGGCGAAACGGCTTATGATTTGTCAACAACCGGCGGTGATGCGGGGCAGGCCGGTCAGGGTGGTCAGGGCGGCACAGGCGGGGCGGGTGGTCAGGCCTCGACCGGGACGGTTCCCGAGATCATGGTTATCGTCTTTCCACCATTGACGATCCCCACAACCGGGTCTTTCGCGCTTCGCGGGGGGATTGGCGGAACCGGTGGGACCGGTGGCACTGGCGGTATCGGCGCGATGGGGGGGACGGGCGGCGGGCTGCACTTTGGCCTTGAAACCTCGACAATCTCTGCGGACCTGATCTTTCAGGGCATATCAACAGGCGGCATCGGTGGCGAAGGCGGGCAGGGCGGTCTTGGCGGCACCGGCGGCGCAGGTGCTGATGCTGTCGCGGCGGTGCAATCGTCGAGCCTGCTTCCCGAGGTAGTATCGGCTGCGGGCAACACCGGCGGCATCGGCGGGGTCGGCGGCATTGGCGGCCTTGGGGGGACGGGCGGTGCAGGCGGAGCGGTTGATGTCACTTTGGACATGGGGCAGGCGCTGGCCGAAACCGGCGTGATTGCCAGATCGACCGGAGGGGCGGGCGCACAAGGTGGTCAGGGTGGCACGGGTGGCACGGGCGGCACAGGCGGCGACGCTATCGCCTTCACCGATTTTGTCACCGGCACCACCGCCCAAGACGGCAGCACCGGTGGTCAGGGTGGCACTGGCGGCGCAGGTGGCACAGGCGGCGCGGGCGGCGGCGGTGGCTCTGTCGGGCTGACGAACACCACCGCACAGCTTGAGGTCGCCGGAGTGGCGCTGACGGCGATCAGTCAGGGCGGCACGGGCGGTCAGGGCGGCACGGGGGGCATTGGTGGCACGGGCGGCACCGGCGGGGCTGCGGATGTCACCACGAACTTTGTCACCATGACCAGAACTGCTTCGGCCGGAACCGGTGGTACTGCAGGCGACGCCGGAGACGCGGGCAAAGGCGGTGCGGGGGGAACCGGTGGTGCGGTCACTGTGCTGAACCTTGGTTTGCAGAGCAGCATCATTGCCGGTCAAACCGCCATTCTGGCACAAAGCCTTGGCGGTATTGGTGGCGCGGGTGGCACCGGCGGGGTCGGGGGGACGGGCGGTCAAGGTGGACCTGCGGATGTAACCTCGGATACCAATAGCATGGCGTCGGGCAGTCAGGGCGGAAATTTCGTTCTGCCGGAAGCCGATGCTATGTATGCCGGTCTTGTCGGCGGGCGTGCCGGTGGCGGGAATGGCGGCAACGGTGCAGATGGTGGCGACGGCGGGGCTGGCGGAAACGGCGGCTCTGTCTTTGTCCAGAACGAACAAGGCATTTTCGTTGCCGCGACGCTTTATGGGTCGGGCATACAGGCTGAAAGCCTTGGTGCGATCGGTGGTGGCGCGGGGGCTGCGGGCAGCGCAGGTCTTGGCGGTGCTGGCAGTCAGGCTGGCGACTATTTTTCGCCCCTTAGCGGTATTCTGACCGGTGCCTGCACCCTTGTGACCAAGGGAAGTGATTGCGGCATCGTGCTGGAATGGCCAGAAGGCCCCGGCGGGTCGGCAGGCACCGGCATGGGCGAGATCGGCAACGCCAACCTGACCGGAGGCTTTGGCAGCATAGTGTCCGTGGAAAATGCAGGCCGGGTCGCCACATTCGGCGACCATGGCGATGGTATCATCGGCATCAGCATGGGCGGCGTTCACGGGCTGGGCGGCTATGTCGCGCAAGAGGTGTTCTGGACGGGCCTTCCGACCGGAGCGCAAAGTGGCGGGGCGGGGGATGTGACACTCTCCAATGCCGGTGAAGTGCTGACAGCGGGCGACTATGCAGCGGCGATGACGGCTTTGTCATATGGTTCCGGCTATGGGTCGGGCGCTGTTACGGTGTCGAATGATGGCGGGACCATTGGAACATCTGGCCTGTTGTCGCATGGCATCATCGCCGAAAGTCACGCTTTCGCAAGCGCAGGATTGGAAGAACCTGCCGCGGCCGGAAGTGTCGAGGTGTCGAACGCTGCGGGCCATATCTCGACCGAGGGTGCGGGTGCCATCGGCGTTCTGGCGCATAGCTGGTCGGACATCGGCACAGCGGTGGCCGTCACGATCAATAACGTCGGCGGCGAGATCCTGAGCTTTGGCCGCGATAGCGGTGTGTCGGTTGATGCGCGCAGCGTGGCCCTGAATGGAGCCGCTGGCGACGTCCATTTGGACAACTCCGGTGGCAGGATCTACAACGTAGGGGCGGAGGGTGCTGTTGTGCTGCAAAGCCGTTCTGCCACTGCCAAGGCGGGGGATGTCTCGGCCCTGAACCACAGTGCGATCATTTCAAGGGAAGATGGCAGCACGGCGATCACGCTGGACAGCACCGGAGCCATCAACGGCGATATCCTGCTTGAAAATGCGGGCCTGATACGGGGCGGCAAGACCGGAACTGCAATCGCGATCATCGGTGGTGCGGAAAATCTGATCCTCAACGACGGGGCGCTGGACCCTGATGATACTGCGGTCATCCGCACGGCTGGCATCGTAACGGATACAGTGATCACGGCGACCAGTGGAAATGATGCGATCCAGAACCTGAACGGGGCGATGATCATCGGATCGGTCAAACTGGGTGCCGGTTTGAACAGTTTCCTGAATGGCGGCAGCGCCTATTTCCTGTCCGGCGGCGAGATCGACCTTGGTGCGGGCAATACGCTGACCAACCACGGTTATCTTTCCTTGGGCGGGCTAGGGGCCGTCATGAACGATGGCGGCGAGGATGCGGTGCTGAATGGGCGCACCACCTATGGCCCGACAGTCTTGACCGGCAATTTCGTTCAGGGCGCGATGGGCCAGATGCTGACGGATCTGAACTTTGCGACCGGCATCGGACGTATGGACTATGCCGATCTGCTGCAGGTTTCGGGCAATGCCGTGCTGGATGGCTATGTCACGCTTGAGTTGATCACGGGGGCAGGCAAGCCGGGCAGCTTCTCGATCCCGCTGCTGACCGCCACCACGATCACCGATACAGGTATCGAAATCTATCCAACCTTCGCCTCGGGCGGGGGTTCGACGACGGTTGTGTTCCAGCCCGGCCTTCGCAGCACCGAAGACACGCTGTTTCTCGATTATGCAGTCGATTTTGCGCCCGAGTGGCTGACCCCGAACCAACTGGCCTATGCCAAGATGGTCAATGCAATCCAGACCCAAGGCGTTCCGGCCTATGAGCCTGTCGCCTTCGCCTTGGCGGCGATTACAGATCCGACCGACTATCGCCGCGCACTGGACTCCTTGACGGGAGAAGGCACGGCTGCGGCACAGCATGTCGGGCTGGAAAGCCGTGGCGCTTTCATGGGCGGTGCATTGCAGCATGTCGGGGCGCAGTTGAAATGTGACAAGTCGTCTGGCGCATTGCCCGCACTCTGCGATCAGGAAACCCATTGGTGGAGTGAGGCGAAAAGCCAATACGGCGATATTTCGGGCAATTATCCTGACAGGGCGACACATAGCTACAATGCCTCATCCGCGACGTTCGGCGGGGATTCCCTGACGGTCGGGGCGACAACGCTGCTGGATGGAGATCGGACGCTGGGGTGGTCATTTGGCAGGGCAGGGGGCCGCTATACCGTTCTGGATCGTTGGACGCAGGGCGAGTTTTCCCAGATCAACATGGCGCTTGGCTTTGGCAAATCCTATGATAATGGCCTTTACATCAAAGGGCTGGCCTCTCTCGGGTCTGGCGATACCGAGCAAATGCGCTCTGCGATGGGGCATTCTGTGAACGGCAAGTTTTCGGCCAAATCTGCGGGCGCGAAACTGGAACTGGGGTATCAGCCAACGCGCGGCCTGACGCCGTTTGCGTCCTTCCAGTTTGATCGTCAGCGTCGTGCGGCCTTCGACGAGGATGACATGACCTGGGGCAACAGCTATGTCGCGCAAACAACATTCAGCCGCGAGCTGACCCTTGGGGTTGAATTTGATGAAAAGGTGGCCGGCGCATCTGGTGATGCGGTGCGAATTTTTGGCCGCATTGCCGGATCAACTGAATTTGCTCCCGAGCGCAGCGTCACCGGTTCATCGCTGGCTGCACCTGACTTCAGCTATAGCGTGAGCGGATTGCCACAAACGCAAGAACGGCTGAATGCCAGCCTTGGGATCGACTACGCGGTGTCCGATGCTGCAACGCTGCGCTTTGAAGCGGAAGGCTATGTCAGTGAAACGACAAGCTACGGTGCGCTGTCGCTGTCCTTTGATGCGCGGTTCTAAGGGGGCGATAGATGTTTGCAGGCCATGTGATCATGTGGCCACGGCAGATGCAGCTCGGCGAGAGGTTTAGGTCTCCGTTGCAAACCGCCTTGTCTGTGCTGCAGATGTTGGTGCAACAGCAGTCCTGATCGGTAAGCTGCCTTCACGGCAGGAGTGAAAGCGTGCCTGTGGCTCCAAGGGGCCGCGGCACCACCCCGTTGGGGGACATTCCGCCGGTTGGGCGGTTCGGCCTCAGCCGGATATTGCGCCGTCTTCAAATTTTCACCAAACTCGAGCCAAAATCGAAATGAATTTCGGCAGAAGCGGTCCACTGCCGACCATTATTCCAGACTATTATGGGCCTTCTCGTGCGAACCGTGACACGAAGAAAGGGATGCAGGCAGGCGGATGCGGCGCACTTTTGACAAACTGCTTGGCTTGCCACTTGTGGCGATGACCCTGATCGTTCTGCAACTGGTTTGCGCTGTCTTGTTCGTGGTCGATCTGGCATCCGAATTGGCTATTTTGGGGCGCGCGCCTGCCGATACGCGCCATCTCGTGCTTGAGACGGTCGCAATTCTTTGCCTTCTGGCGGGAATCGCGTTCGAATGGCGCGAAGGCAAAAGACTGTTGCGCCGCACGGTCATTCTTGAAGAAGAATTGAGAAATGCCCGCAAGACGGTCTTTGATCTGATCGAGACGCATTTCGAGAGCTGGGGTCTGACGCCATCCGAACGGGACGTGGCCGGTTTTGTGGTCAAGGGACTGACCACGGCTGAAATTTCGGTACTGCGTGGTTGCACCGAGGCGACAGTCAAAGCGCATCTGAACGCCGTTTATCGCAAGTCGGGATCGGTCAATAGGGCCGGAATGCTAAGCCATGTCATCGACAGCTTGGTCAATGGCACTTTCGATCACAAGCAGCAGGCGGATTTGCCGCGCGCTGAATGACGCAACTGTGATGCCGCCGCGAAGCAGGTGAGTCGCTTTGCGCTGGGCGGATAAGCGGGTCCGCCTTCGCTATGGGCGGGGGCGTTGGAATGGGCCGCGCGAACCATTTTACCCATCTCCTCCCGGGGGGCTTTCACCGCAGGCAGGATGCGGTTTAACAGCGTCTGCGCCCTTCGGATGTAAGAACCTGCGGCTGGTTCATCGATGCATGTGCGCGCCACAGATTCCATGCCGATGAAGGGGCAGACCTGATCCAGCGGCGCCGAATGGTTAGCAAAATAGCCATAAACTGCGGGTGTAAAGCACAGAAATCCGGTGGCCTAGAACTCGGGGCGAATGGTGAAGGCTTGGAAAAGGGTGTCTCAGCTGTCGCCATCCGACAGCTCGGCACCTTGAGCCGTCTCCAACATTAGGGAAACGAAATGCCGATTTCATCTCTTCCACGATCGGTCGTCCGGTCATTGGTTCTGATGTTCTTTACCACTCTTGGCGCGGGCGCTGTCTCGGCACAAGAAGCGGTAGATAACCCTGGCCGTCTTCTGGCCTCGAACTGTTTCCAGTGCCATGGCACCAACGGGACGCCCGTTGCCGGTGGCTTTGACAAGATTGCCGGTGGCAGCGTGAAGGAGATCGTCTCCGAGTTGTCCGAGATGCGGGCCGAGGCGATTGCCGGGTCAGAGCATCCGATCATGACGGTTCACGCACAGGCCTATAGCCTTGCGGAAATCGATCTTATCTCGCGCTATCTGGCAACTGTCGGGGCCGTGGCCCCCAGCTCGTTCAAGCTGACGGTGGCGAAAACCGGAACGGGCAAAGGCACCATCACCTCGTCCCCGTCCGGCATCAACTGCGGCAGCACTTGCTCCAAGACCTATACCAAGACAACTTCGGTGACGCTGAAGGCTGCGGTGACCTCGGGCAGCGTGTTCGCAGGCTGGAGCGGCGCCTGCACCGGCACGGCAACCTCTTGCACCGTCTCTGTTGCTTCGGCCGCGACTGTTGGCGCAACCTTTAATCTTGCGTCTTCCGGCGGTGGCACGGGCGGAACGGGCGGCACGCCGGTTTCCAGCAGCATCACGCTGAAACTGGAAAAAGCCGGCAAGTCCTATGGCACCGTCGTTTCCAATCCGGCGGGCATCAACTGTGGTCTGGGCTGTGAAAAAGCATCGGCACCCCTGCCCAAGAATACGGTGGTCACGTTGACAGCGGCCCCTGTTTCGGGACGCAAGTTTGTCGGCTGGAGCGGAGCTTGCCGTGGCACGGCAGCCGTCTGCACAATCACACTTTCGGCGCAACGCGAGGTCAAGGCGACCTTCAAATAACCCGCTAGGATCATGCCCTGCAGGGGCAGCAGCGGATTGACAGAAGATTTGAGAAGGAGACTCTCCATGGATCGCAGAACATTCTTCGGCATGTTGGCCGCAGGCACGGCCGGGCTTTCGGCCACGGCCCCCGAACTGGGCGCGCAGACGGTCAGCGCAAAGAAATTCGTGGTTGTGGGCGGCGGCATGGCAGGCGCAACCTGCGCGAAATACCTTGCCATGTGGGCCAAGCGCAGCGGGATGACGGTTGATGTGACCCTTGTTGACGAGAACGCACGTTACGTCTCGTGCATCATGAGCAACAAGGTCGTCACCGGTGAACGCACGCTGGCCTCGCTGACCTACGGTTATGACACGCTGTCGAGCAAGTTCGGCCTGCGCTTTGTCAATGCGGGCGTGACTTCGGTGGATGCCGTCAACAAGACGGTTGCGCTGTCCACCTCGGAAACCCTGTCTTATGACCGGCTTATTCTGGCCCCCGGAATCCAGTTCGATTACAGCACGGTGTCGATCACCGCGACGGGCCTGACCGATGAGCAAGCCCGCGATGCCGTGCCGCATGCGTGGAAGGCCGGACCGCAGACCGATACGCTGCGGAACCAGCTTGTCGCGCTGACGGCGGGCGAGCATGTCATCGTCACGGTGCCGAAATCGCCCTATCGCTGCCCGCCCGGCCCCTATGAGCGGGTCTGCGTCATTGCGGACTGGCTCAAGAAGAACAAGGCCGGTTCGCGTGTTATCGTTCTGGATGCCAACGCGGGGATTCAGGCCGAAAAGGTGAACTTCGGCAACGCTTTCACCACGGTTCACGCCAATATCGACTATTTCCCGAATGCAGCCGTTGCCTCGGTCAGCTTTGACGCGGCCAGCCCGTCGGTCAAGACGGTGACGCTTGTGGCTCCGGCGGCGCAGGTCAATCCGGTGACCAATGTCGCCTCGGTCACGACGCAAAGCAGCTTTACCGCCGCCGTGGTCAACCTTTTACCGCAGATGAAGGGCGGTCAGATCATGCTGGATACCCTTGCCGGTGTCGAGGGGGCCATCGTTGGTGGCCGTTGGGCCAAGGTCAACGAGTTGAGCTATGAGACTTTGGTTCCCGGCGTCCATGTCATCGGCGACAGCATCGCGTCAAAGCAGCCCAAGGCAGGCCATATCGGCAACCAGCAAGGCAAGGTCTGCGCCGATGCGATCCTGCGGCTGGAAAGCGGCTTGCAGCCCTATCCGGCCCCTGTGACCAACTCGGCCTGCTATACGCCGATCACGTCCAGCACGGCCACATGGCTGACCGCGATCTTTGCCTATAACGCGGTTGCGGGCGAAATGCAGGTTGCTCCTCCGGGTGTGATCGAAGCCCCCGAAGGCCCGACATCGCAAGCCTATTCCGAAATGGGTGAGTGGTTTGGCGAGCTGATGGCTGACACCTTTGCCTAAGCATTTGATTGCCTGAAAGGGCGAGATCAGCTTAGCTTTGCATCGGGCGCATCCTACCGCGCCCGATGCTCATTTTCGGCCCGGCTGCGGTTTCTTGAAACCGTTTTCGGGCCTCTGGACGACAGGAAAACCAACGTGCCGATGTTCCGCTCTCCGCTTTGCTTTTCGCAAAAACCTTTGACCGGCATGGCTGGCGCGGCTCTGCTGGCCTGCACTCTGCTGCTGAACGGCTGCACCGATGTGGAAGGGGGCGGGGCAAACCTGCTGGGCGGGATTGATCTGTCGCCGCGCAACGGGCGTGCGGGCAACAGCGGCCATCAGATCACCGGCGGCGGCAAGACCGAATTCGTCTATCTTGACGCAAATGGGGCCGAAGTGTCAGCCGCACCGGGGGTTACGCCGACAGCCGAAGGCTATTCCGTCAATCTGCAGGCCGTTCCGGTGGCGGATGCCGCGCGCTCTATACTGGGGGATGTGCTGAAACAGCCCTACAGCCTTGATCCGCAGGCGACAGGCACTATCACCATGGCCACCGGACGTCCGGTGCCGCGCGACCAGTTGCTGATGATCTTCGAAGAGGCGCTGGCGGCCAACGGGCTGGTGCTTTTGGAGGGCGGCGGGCAGTTCGTGATCCGTCGTGACGACGGCAGCCAGCGCCCCGGTGGCGTCGGGGTGGCGGGCTATGGCCTGACGGCGGTGCCGCTGCAAAATGTCGGGGCCGACCGGATGCTGACCCTGCTGGACGGTTTTGTCGCCGATGGCGGCAATCTGCGGGCGTCGGCGCGCGAGGACATCATTCTTGTGCGGGGAACCGCGCGCGAACGGGCCTCGCTGGCCGATATTGTTACCGCGCTGGACGTCGAATTGATGGCGCGTCAGGATGCGGGCATCGCCTTTCTGAAGAACAGTTCTGCGGCCTCTGTCAGCCTGAGTCTCGAGGATTTGCAGGCTGGCGATGGTGCGGCGGCTGGCTGGAAATTTCAGGTGCTGGAAGAGGCCAACGCCATTCTGGTCGTCGCCCGTGACCGCGATGATTTGCGCGATGCGCTGGGCTGGATCGAGCAGTTTGACCGTGCAGGCGGCGCGGCAGCCGCGCAGGTGCATGTCTACAACGTGCAATTTGCCCGCGCCTCGCAGTTGACGGCGATATTGGAAAGCACTTTTGGCGGCGGCGGCGGGGCTACGGCCATCGAGGTTCCGGCCGGGTCTGGCGATATGCTGTCAAACCCTGACACAGCGACGCAAGATGGCGGGCTGGCTTTCCCCGCCGATGTGGCGGATCGCCGCCCTGCCACCCGCGCGCTGTCCAGCGCAATCGGTGAAGGCGAGGTGCGTTTTATCGCCAATGATGCCGACAATACCATCGTCATTCGCGCCCCTGCCGCCCTGCGTCGCGATGCGCTGGCCTTGCTGGCCGAGCTTGACCGTGCGCCGGTGCAGGTGCTGATCGAGGTGATGCTGGTTGAAGTCACCCTGAACGACGCAACCCGCTTTGGCGTGCAGGCCTATCTGACCGGCTCTGACGCCGGATTGCTGAGCGGGGCTGCCGACAGTTCCGGCATTGCGCCGCAATCGCCGGGCTTCAACATCATCCTTGGATCGACGACCAGCCCCCGGATGATCATTGACGCGCTGGAACAGGTCACCAGCACACGTGTGGTATCCGCCCCGTCGGTTGTGGCCTTCGAGAACGAAGAAGCCGAGATCAAGATCGTCGATCAGGTGCCGATTACCACGCAGAAGGTGGTCGGAACCCAGTCGGCCGATGCGCCTGTGGTCAATACCATCGAATACCGCGATGCGGGTGTGATCTTGCGCGTCACGCCGCGGGTCAGTGAATCGGATCTGGTCAACCTGTTGGTCAAGCAAGAGCTTTCCGCCGTGCTGGCCGATCCTGCCGGTGAAAACACCCTGACCCCGCGCCTGCGCCAGCGCAGCATCAGCACGCAGGTTTCGGTCTATGACCAGCAGACGGTGACGCTGGGGGGGTTGATTTCGACGCAATCATCCAAGGACCGCAAAGGCGTGCCGCTTTTGGGGATTCTGGGCGGGGGCCGTAAGGCCAGCAGCGACAGTCGCACCGAACTTTTGATCTTTATCACCCCGCATGTGGTTCGCAACCAGCGCGATGCGGCGGCGATCTCGGCAGAGCTTCGCAACAAGATGACGGTGATGACGGACCAATGACGGACCCTTCGGTGCCTCAACCGGCTTTGGGAGGCGGTGTCGACCAAGGCGCCGATCCGCTTGCGCTGGCACAGGCGCGGGCTGCGGCGCATGGTCTGGCCCTGATGCGGCCCGAAGACTGGCCCGCCAGCCCATCGCTGCCTCCCGCCCTGTCGCATCGGTTTCTGCGCGAGATGCAGGCGCTGCCGTTGGGCCGCAGCGCAACCGGCGCGCATAGGGTTGCCGTGGCCGATCCGGGCAATGCCGCGGCGATCGAGGCGCTTGCGCTTGCCCTTGGCGCGCCGCTGGAATTGAGTGTGGCCTCGGCCCCTGCGATCCTTGGGCGGCTGCAGGATCTGGGCGGGGACGGTTCTGGTTTTGCGCTGGATGCCGGCGCGCTCCACATCGGCTCTGATGCCGCCGACAGCGACGATCCCGAGGACAGCGCGCTGGATGCCCCCGCAATTGCCGCACTGGATCGGCTGCTGGCCGAAGCCGTGCAGAACCGCGCCACCGATCTGCATCTGGAGCCGGGCCCGCAGCTGATGACGGTGCGCCACCGCGTTGACGGCATGTTGCGGGTGATGACGACCCTGCCTCCGGCCACGGGGCGGGCAGTGGTGTCGCGGCTGAAAATCCTTGCGGGATTGAACATTGCCGAGCGCAGGCTGGCACAGGATGGCCATATCCGCGCGCAGATCGGCGGGCAGACCCGTGATCTGCGCTGCGCCACACTGCCTTTTGTCGATGGCGAGGGGGCCGCGATCCGCATTCTTGCAGGCCGCACCACCTTGCCACGGCTTGCAGCCCTTGGGCTGCGGCCCGAGGCCGAGCGCGATCTGCGGGCCGGTCTGGGTCAGAGCCACGGCCTTATTCTGGTGACAGGACCGACCGGCAGCGGCAAGACCACCACGCTTGCCGCCGCGACTGCCGAAATCAACGCGCCGCATCGTAAGATCCTTTCGGTCGAAGATCCGGTCGAATACCGCATCGACGGCATCAGCCAGATGCAGGTCAATCCGCAGATCGGGCTGACCTTTGCCGGAGCGCTTCGCAGCTTTTTGCGCGCCGACCCCGATGTCATCCTTGTGGGCGAAGTGCGCGACGCCGAGACCGCGCGCATCACGGTTCAGGCCGCCCTGACCGGACATCTTGTGCTGACCACGCTGCACACCAATTCCGCCGCAAGCGCGGTGATGCGGCTGGTCGACATGGGAATCGAGCCATTTCTGATTGCTGCCACGCTGCGCTGTTCGGTCGGGCAGCGGCTGGTCCGCATGCTGTGCCGGACATGCCGGAGCAAGACGCGGGCGGTGCCGCCCTTTCCCGACACGATCCTGCGCGCCGCCGGTCTGGAACCCGGGGCCGAGGTGGAGTGCTGGGTGGGCGCGGGCTGTGAACATTGCGGCCATACCGGCTATTATGGCCGCATGGCCCTGTTTGAAGTCATGCCACTGACCGAGGATCTGCGCGGGCATCTGCTGCGCGGCGCGGCGGTTTCGGCCTTGCACAACGAGGCGGTGCGCCAAGGCATGCTGCCCCTGATCGCGGACGGGGTGCTGCGCGCCCTTGCCGGACAGACCTCGTTCGAAGAGGTGCTGCGGGTGGTGCAGGATGGCTGACTGGAGTGCTTTCTTTGTGCTGCCCGGACAGCGGCGGCAGGCCTCGTCCGAGGATGTCACCCTGTTCACCCAAGAATTGGGCTGGATGGTGGCGGCCGGCGTGCCTTTGGGGCGGGCCATTGATCTGCTATTGCTGGATGCGGACGGCGGGGCGATGGAGCCGGCCCTGCGTGCGATGCGGACCGAGCTGCGCGCGGGGCGCAGTCTGGCCCATGCCCTGACCAATCAGCCCACGCTTTTTCCCGCGTCGTATGCGCGGCTGATCGGGCTGGCCGAGACCGCAGGCACGCTGCCGCAGGTTCTTGACCGCATTCACCTTGCGCGGACAAACGCGCAGACCCTGCGGCGCAAGATCCGCTCGGCGATGATCTATCCGGCCTTTCTGGTCGCGGTTGCCGTTGCGGCGGTTGCGGTGATCCTGCTGGCGGTGGTGCCGCAGCTTAAGGTCATCGCGCCTGCCAATGCCAAAGCCGATCCCAGCGCGCTGACGCGGCTGGTGGTGCTGTCGGACTGGCTGACCGCGCATTGGCTGGCTTTGGGCTTGGGCATTGTGCTTTGTGCGCTGGCGGGGGCGATGGCGCTGCGCCAGCCCGCCATAAAGCGGGCGGTGGCCGAGGCTTTGGCGGCGCTGCCCGTCATCGGTCCGGTGATCCGTGCCATGCGTCTGGCCGAGTTGATGCAGACGCTTGCCATGTTGACCGATGCCGGACTTCCGCTTGCCGATGCACTGCGGCTGGCGCGGCGGACCACCTTTGCGCCCAAGCTTGCCGATGCGCTTGCCCAGATGGAGGTAGCCTTGCGCGCGGGCGGCGATGTGACCGCACCGTTGCAGGCTTCGGGCCAGTTTCCGCCCCTGTTGATCAGCCTGATCCGGGTTGGCATGGAAACCGGCAGCATCGCACCGTCGCTGCGGCAGGCTGCGCAGATTTTTGACGACAAGACCCGCCATGCCACCGAACGCGCGCTTGCCGTGCTGGAGCCTGCGATCATCCTGCTGATTTCCGGCGTGGTGGGCGGGATCATCTATGTCATCGTTGATGCGCTGATGGCGGTCAACGATCTGCTGATATGAAGAAAGGAAAGCCGATGCCGCATACCGCATCACAGCACCAGACCGCCACGGACCGCCCGTGCCATCCGTGCCGGACCAAAACCGAAGCCGGATTCACGCTGGTCGAACTGCTGGTGGTTCTGGTGATCCTGTCACTGCTGGCGGCCTTGGTCGGGCCGCGTGTGGTCGGCTATATGGGGCAATCCAAGGTCAAGGCGGCGCATATCCAGATTGACGGGTTCCAGACCGCGCTGGATCTGTTCCAACTGGATGTCGGGCGCTATCCGTTGCAAAGCGAAGGCCTTGACGCGCTGGTGGCGGCTCCGGCCGGAGCCACCGGCTGGGCCGGCCCGTATCTCGACAAGGGCATCACTGCCGATCCTTGGGGGGCTGCTTATATCTACAAGGCCGAAGGCAATGGCGCGGGGTTTCAACTGCTTTCGCTGGGGGCGGATGGCCGCGAAGGTGGCGACGCCGAGAATGCCGATATCGGCAACTGAACCAGAGATGACAGGGCACGGGGCGGATGGACAACGATGACAGGGAAAGCGGTTTCACCTTGGTGGAGATGCTGCTGGTCGTGGTTCTGCTTGCGCTTGCGGCAGGCCTGGTCATGGCCCGCGCCAGCCCTGACCGAAGTGCTGTCACGCTCTCGGCCCGCTTGGGTGACTATCTGCGCGAGGCCCGCGCGCTGGCCATCCTTGAAGGCCGGATTGTCACGCTGGGGCTTGATCCCGGCACCGGCCAGCTTTCCGGCCCGCCGCCTTTGGGCGCGCTGGAGCTTGACGCCCGCCTTGCCCTTGAAGCCGGTCAGCCCTCTGGCAACAGTCTTTCGTTTCAGCCAGATGGTTCGACGGGCGGCGGTGTTCTGCGTATCCTGCCGCGCGGCGCGGGCGGGGCGGGGGCGGGCTATGGCCTTGCCGTCGCGTCCCTTACCGGAGCCGTCACCACCCTGCCCTGAAGCGGGTTTCAGCCTTGTCGAGGTGCTGGCCGCGCTGACCATCGCCGCCCTGACACTGGGGATGGTAATGCAGGCTTTTTCCGGCGCGGCGCGGCTGGGCCACCGGCTTGAAATGCAAACCGCCGCCCGCATGCTGGCCCGCGCGGTGCTGGCAGACAGCACCAGCACCAGCGGCACCACTGGGCAATTTAATTGGCAGGTCAAGCGCGACACCACCGGCGCGCGCCAGCTTTGGATCGACTGGGCCAATGGTGCCGGTCTGACGCTGACGCGGATGGATGCCGCGCCCGCAATCACAGATGCGACGCCATGACAGCCCGCCCGACATGCAAAAGACCGGTTGGCGAGGACGGCTTTACGCTGATCGAGGCGCTGGTTGCGCTTGCCTTGGGGGCGTTGGTTGTCACCCTGACCCTGTCAGCGGTGCAGGTCGCCGGATCTGTGCTGAAAGGTCTGCAAAGCCGCATCACCGCCGCCGAGTCCTTGGCCCGTACCGGCGCGATCCTTGCCCAAGACACGCTGCACGCCCTGCGCTGGCGCGACGCCTCGGGCAAGCTGATTTTTCTTGGCACGGCGGATGCAGCGATTTTTGCCCAAGCCGCCCGCCCGACTGCGCCTTGGCGCGGGGCGTCGCTGGTGCGGCTGTCGGTGGAACGTGACGGGGCAGGGGGCGCATCGCTGTATCGCAGTGAAGCGCCGCTTGATGCCGCAGGGCCGGGTCAGTGGCAGACACCGGTCTTGTTGCGCCGCGCACCGGATATTGTGGGGCTGCGCTATCTGGACGCCGCTGGCCGCTGGCAGTCCGATTGGTCCAAAGCGGGGATGCCGCGCGCGCTGGCCGTGGCACTGGCCCCAGAAGGCGCACTTCCGGCGCTGGTGGCTGAATTCCCGCCGCTGATCGAGCCGGACTGCGCGCTCGGGCAACCCGACCGATGTTCGCTTGCTCCCGAGGTGTTGCCATGACCAAAGGGCAGAGCGAAGGCGGGGCCATCCTTGTCGCGGTATTGCTGGTGCTGACTCTTTTGGCCGGAATCGCTGCGGCTTTGGTGCATAGCGGGCGCAACGCTCTGTTGACGCTGCGGGCCGAGGACACGCTGCTGCGCCGCGAAAACGCGCTGCATTCTGCGCTTGCAAGTCTGGGTGGGGCGTTGTCGCCCGCGCTCTCGGCGGGGCAGCGCGACGGGCGCAGTTTCACCCTGCCCAGTCCTGCCGATGCGGTGGTGACAGCCAAAGTGCAGGCCATTTCGGGGCTGATCAATGCCAATACCGCGCCGATGGTGCTGCTTGAAGGCCTGCTGCGCGCGGCTGGGGCGGACGATCAGGCCGCCCAAGACAAGGCCGCTGCCCTTGATGCTGCGCGCCAGCAAGCGCCGATCCATTCCACGGGGGAGCTTGCCCTCCTATTTGCCGACACCCCCGCAATTTGGCAGCAAGTGCGGCCTGTGCTGACGGTCTGGGGCAGGGCTGACACGCTTGATCCCGACACCGCGCCGCGCCTTGCCCTTCTGGCCATTCCGGGCATGACCGCCGAGGCCGCCGATACCCTGATTACCGCCCGCGCCGGTGCGGGGTGGGATGCGACAGGGCGGGTAGAGGCGGAATTGCTTTATCGCCCCTTTCTGGCCGGACAAGACCAAGGCATATATGCGTTCAGCCTGCGGGTCGGCGCAGATCGGCTGGCAAGTGCCGGCATCGGGATGCTTGGCAAAGATGGCCGATTTCACCTGATCGGATTGGACTGGCCAAGCGCAGAGGAAGACATCGCGCCATGAAACTTGCCCTTTGGCCCCGCCTTGCTGGCCCCTTCGCCCTGATCGCGGATCGGTTGACTGCAACTTTGCCGCCAGCCGTGCTGGGTGTTGCGCGGCTGCGGCCAGAGGATGCCGCCGCAGTCACAGGGACCAAGGGCCGCCGCCTGTGGCTGGATCTGCCAGAGGATCGGGTCTTGGTCCGCAACCTTTCGCTGACCAGCGGGCAAGAAGCCCAGTGGCGCGACCATGTGGCGGAACGCCTGCCGATGCTGTCGCCTTGGAAGACAGGCGACTATTTGTGGGATGCGGCCATCAGCGGACGTGACAAGACCGGTGCCGTCTCGGTTGACATTGCTCTGACCGCGCTTGCGGATATTGAGGCTTTGGAGGGCCGGATTGGTCGCAGACTTGCCGCGATCCGGCTGACCGCCGAGGGGGATCGCCCAGCACTTTGGCTGCGGCGGGATCAGCGGCTTGGCGAGCGGATTCAGACTATGGGGATCGGGCTGGTGCTTGGAACCTGCCTGTTTGGGCTTGCCGTGGCCGGATGGCAGATGCAGCACGCGCTCCGCGACCGGCAGGCGGCTGCGGCGGATCAGGCCTCCGCCGCCCGCCTGCTTGCCGCATCAGATCACCCTGCCGGTCTGGCCGAGGCCGCGCTGGCGCTTTTGGAGAAACGTCCGCCGCAAGAGATGCGCGCCCTGACCCTTGCGCGGCTGGCACAGCGCCTGCCCGATGCGACTTGGGCGGTTGGTTTGCGGATCGATGCCGCCGGTTTCGAACTTTCGGGCATATCGGCGCAGCCCGAAGCCCTTGTGCCGCTGCTGGAAGCCGATCCCGGTCTTGAACAGGTGCAGCTTTCGGCCACCTCGGCCCGCGAGGCCGAAAGCGGGCTGTTCACCTTTACCATCAGCGGGCGCGCGTCGCCGACAGGAGAGTGGCCATGACCTCTGCTTCCCGCGCGCTGCTGCGGGCCTGTGTCCTTGTCGCGCTGCCGCCGTTGCTGTCACTGGGTCTGGCATGGGTGACCAGCCAGAGCGCCGACCGCGCAGCGACCGAGGCCGAACTGGCCCGCTACGCCTTGGCCGCTGCCCGCGCCCAGCTTGCCCCGCAAGCCGCCACAGCGGCGCTTGGGGCCGCTCCGGCCCGTCTGCTGATGCAAGGGGCCACCATCGGCGTTTCGGGCGCGGCCTTTCAGTCCTTGCTGACCGATCTGGCCGGTCTGTCGGGGGCCACGCTGGAGCGCGTTGATCCGATTCTGGCCGAGCCAGCCGGCGTGCTGACGCAAATGCACAGCCGCGCGACATTCAGCGGCACCGATGCCGATATCATGAACCTTGTCATCAACCTTGAAGCCGCCGAGCCGCTGATTTTTCTCGACCGGCTGGAAATGGCACCACTAGAGGAAGGCGGCGAAAGCTTGCGGGTCGAGTTGGAGCTTTCGGCCTATGCCGCCGCAGAGGCCGCGCCATGACTCGCAGAATGATGTTTTTGCTGCTGCTTGGGGGGGCTTTGGCCGTCGCACTGGGGCTTGACCGGCTGTGGCTTGCCCCGCAGCCCGAGATGGCGGCGCCGACGCAGCCCGTTTCGGTCGCCGATCCTGCCCCGATGTCGCAAAGCGCACTTAACCCCGCTGCAGGGCTTGCCCCCGACATCCTTGCGCCCATCTTCGATCGCCCGCTGTTCCGTCCAAGCCGATCGCAGACCTTGCCGGAAAGAGCCGAAAACGCGATGCCAAACCCCGAGCCAGACCCCGTTGCCATTGCGCCAGATCTGACCCCGACACTGTTGGGAACCGTCAACCTGCCAAAACCGGGTGGTGCTTTTCTGGCCGAGGGCGGCAGCGGCGAAACCGACTTTGTCGCGGTTGGTCAAAGCTTTGGACCTTGGCGGCTTTTGTCGGTCGGAGATGGCTGGGCCGAACTGGAGGGACCGGACGGGGCGTTGCGCCTTGCCTTCCCGCAACCGCAACAGCCCGATGCTGAGACAGTCGCGCCATGAGGTTTTTCCAGTCTTCGACCAAACCGCGCCAACTTTGGCACATGCTGACTCCGAAAGACCGGGGCTTGATCGCCGCGGCGATGGCGGCAACCGGTATGCTGTGGTTTGCGGGCGTTTCGCCGGTAGAAACCCTGCTGCTTGCCCTGCTTGCCGGATCGGCGGTTGTCATCGCGCTTTGCGACTTGCGCCACCGGATCATCCCCGATCTGATCTCGCTGCCGCTTGTGCCTGCCGGGATTGGTCTTGCCGCAGGTCAGGGGCATGAGGTGTTGCTGGTACATGCTGCCACGGCAGCGGTGGCGGCGGCGCTGCTGCTGGCGCTGCGGGCGGGCCATTACCGCCTGCGCCAACGCACGGGCCTTGGACTGGGTGACATCAAGCTTGTCACTGCCGCGGCTGCATGGATCGGGCCGCTTTATCTGGCCAATTATATCCTGCTCTCGGCGCTGTCGGCGCTTGGTGATGTGGTGATCCGGCGCTCGGATCGTGACCCGCGCGGCATTCCCTTTGGCGTGCCACTTGCGCTTTGGCTTTGGGTGTTTGCGGTCTTCATGGTGCTACAGCAATCCCACTGACGGGCATGTGCTATGTGGTCGCACCCTGCGGTGCTGTTGCGTCCAAATGGCCAAAACGGACGCTGGCAACTCATTGGAATATCATAATTTTTGCATAGTGAGCCGGGTGATCTAAACCTGATGCGGCCCCTATCGGCTTGCACCTCTGTCATCATTATCCTTTACTGGTTGTAGCCTTGGACCGCATCACACTCGATGCGCGATCCCTTGCACTATCCGGGAGTACTGGCTGAATGGATAAGATGTCATATGCCGCCCATGGTCACAGGATTGCCCCAGTAGAGCCTCGGCAATCAGTTCGCGCTTCGGAAAATTCTGGGTCTGAACACCGAAAGCAAATGCTTTTTTCATCGGCAAAGACAGCTTTTGACGAAGGTCGAATGACGGAAGCCTATAGGGGTTTTATTCAGGCGCTACGCCTTGATCCCGAGGATGCCCAGATCCTTTATATGCTATCTGAAACTTGTATCCGGCTTGGTGCAATCGAACAGGCCACGATGTATTCAAGTTCAACATTGGCTGTGGACCCGACCTTCAAAGCGGCCCTTGCTGTCCAGATCGAAGTGAGTGTGCGTCAGAACGATCTTGACCACGCTCGCGCATTGCTGCGCCAACATCCTGCGGGCGGTTCGTATGCGCCAATGCATGCCCTGCTGGAGCAGCGTTTGGCCTCTGCTGAAGAAAACTTCGAAGTCACTCTAACAGAGTTGGCGTCTCTGGTTGAGCGCAATGAAAAGCTGATTCTGGCGCGAGAACTCTTTGAAGAAAGTTTCAAACGATTTCTCAATTCAGGGCAGAATGACCGTTATCACGATTTCATCGACGCGCTTGGATTGCACTTTGAAGCTTCGAATTCCACGGAAGGCCGTTCATTATGGTTTGAACCTGCGCCCTCATCAATCGATATTGTGATTCCGGTACATAATGCCGTGCGCGAACTGGCGGATTGTCTGGCCTCGCTGCGGCGTTGGCATGATCCCGCTCTCAAGAGAATAATTCTGGTTGATGACGCATCTGATCGCGTCACCAAGGCTTGGTTGGACCGCTATGTTGCAAGAAATCCCGAGACGATTCTTGTGCGTCATTCCGAGAATCTGGGTTTTACACGCAGTGCAATTGCGGGAATTGCACAAAGCGATGCACCTTTTTTCATTCTCCTGAACAGCGACACGATTGTATCGGCAGGATGGATGGCGGGCCTGTGGCGTGGACTTGCCGCCAATGCAAGCCATGCGATGGCTGGCCCCTTGTCAAATTGCGCCTATTTCCAGTCGATTGCCCATTTGCAAGGGAAAAACGAAATTGTTGGAACCGAACAGGTCCGGATAATCGACAAACGGGCGGCCTTTGTTCGGGCCAATGGCTTGGCAGCTTATCCGAAGGTTCCATTTCTAAGCGGGTTTTGCCTCATGGTGCGGCGTGAGCATTATGAGGCCGCCGGGGGGCTGGATGCAAAAAGCTATCCGCGCGGCTATTGGGAAGTGCAGGATTTAGCACTTCGCATGATCGATCTTGGTCTGTACCCTTGTCTGGTCGACGATGTCTATGTTCACCATTCCCAATCGGGCAGCATCGAAGCTGAGCGCCGCGATGCGCTTGTTTCGGACGGATTTCGCCAGATATGTGCGCGCCATGGTGTGATCCGCGTTCTTGCCGCAGAAGAAGTCTGCCGCCACTTGCCCGATGTCCGCCGCCAGTCACAGGCCGAGGCGGCGTTTTTTCAGGTGTTGAAACCGTCGCAGAAATTGCCTGAAACCGCCCGCGTTTTACCTGCACATCGTTGGATTGTTTCTCCGCCCGCAGGACTGATTTCTCCCAGTGCTGAGGTGTGCCTTTTCGTCGCCCATGCGCCCTATGGACAGCTTGCCGAGTTCACATCGCATTATTTGCAGGAATTGCGACGGTCCGGGTTGCGCGTGGTGGTATGCCTTGCTGTCGATAACCTCGACAGCCCTATCCAGAGTGACTGGTTGAACCACGCGGATGCCGTGTTGTTGCGTGAAAATGCCGGTTTTGATTTCGGCGCCTGGTCTGATCTTCTTAAACTGGTTCCCGAGTTATGGGAGGCGCGTCGCCTGCTGTTTGCGAATGACAGCGTTGTCGGTCCTTTCCAGCCGCTGTTTGACGTTTTTGACAGAATCCGCAAGAAGGATGCCGGCTTCTTCGCTCTGACCGATTGCACGCTGTTTCAATATCACGCCCAAAGCTATTTCTTCGGCTGGGCAGGCCAGAATCTTTCTGCGCCAGAGTTACGGGCATTCTGGGATAGTGTTAAGAACTTTTCCGACAAGGAAGAAGCAATTCAGCATTATGAAATCCCGCTTCTTTCGCTTTGTGATGTGTTGCCGGACCA
This sequence comes from Rhodobacterales bacterium RIFCSPHIGHO2_02_FULL_62_130, assembly GCA_001828855.1. Classification (GTDB taxonomy): domain Bacteria; phylum Pseudomonadota; class Alphaproteobacteria; order Rhodobacterales; family Rhodobacteraceae; genus Cypionkella. Next base: position 51,212 of record MHZT01000040.1, read on the forward strand.
AAGCCGACAGATCCTGTTCGGGATTCATGATGTTTTCGGGCCTTATGCCGAAATGCTGCCGCCCTTCAGCGCCGCGCATCATGCTTGGCAAGCCCTGATCCGCAGCGGCAATCCCTTCATAAAGACAGAGGTTTTGCGTAGCGGTGTTGCATCCTTCGATGAAGTTGCGGCACTGACCGGAGCGGATAAGGCTATGTTGCAGCGTCATGTCGAACAATCAAACCTTAACCGGATGTAACCCCAGATGATCGAGAGAAAACGCGTCATCCTACATATCGGGTTCCACAAGACCGGAACTTCGGCCTTGCAGGTTTTCTTTTCAAATGCATCCGAAGAACTGGCTGTGGCAGGGATTGATTACCCATACCCAGAACCGGCAAGTAATCTTTCGGCGGGGCTTGCTGTCGGAAATCTGCCCATCCTGATCAGGGTGTTTGGTGGTGATGAGATTTTTGATCAGGAACAAGCCAAGGATTTTCAGGATCGTTTTACGCGGAAGGTGGCAAGCGGGATTTGCCACCTGATTGAAGAAAGCCCGTTTGAGATAGTTTTGATATCTGGCGAGTTGTTCCCGCTTATTGCGTCGGATCGGCTTGAGGCTTTCTTGACGCAGCTCCAATCGCGTCATGATCCTGAACTTCTTTGCCTCGTGCGTGATCCCTTCGATTTTGTGCTTTCAATGTGGAAACAGCAGGTCCGAAGCATGCTTTACACCCATGATTTTGAGACCTTTGTTGATGATGTGCTGGCAGGCAGGCAGCAGGCGTCAATGCTGACATGCTTTGACGCCATGGCAGATCTTGACGTGCCGATGACGGTCTTGCGCTATGAACGATTGGGAAAGGATATTGTCGGGGGGGTATTGCAGGCGATGGGGATGGCAGAGCCTGAATTGCTGGCTTTCGAGCGGCCTGCGGCAAGCGTCAATGCCTCGATGTCGGCGTCTCGTGCCGCGCTGGCCGTGGAATTGCTGCAAGAGACCGGCGATCCTGACCTGACGGATGTGTTGGTGAAGACGCTGGCGCGCAGGTTTGGCGGGCCGTCTGCGTCTGAGCCTTATGACCCCGGCCTGCATGCGCGTCTGCTTGCCCATTTCAGCCGCACGATTGAACGTATCAACGCGCATTTGCCGCAGCAGGATGCTCTGGCCACAGATATTCGTGCGGATGTAGTTAGGCCGCTTCAGGTGAGCGAGGATGACCGGCACATTGCGCGCGTGATCCTTGCCGAATTGGCGCAACAGCCTTCTGGCCTGACGGGCCGTGATCTGCATCCGGACTTGCCCATCGGTTTTGACCCCGCAGTTTATCTGCTCCGAAACCCGGATATTGCGGCGGCCGGAGTGGACCCTGTCAGTCATTTTCTGACGGCTGGACAGCGCGAACACCGCCCTTGGCGGATTCGGCGCGACAAGAACGGCGTCGGCATGCCCATTCTTGCAGAGTGGAACGAAACAGGTGTTGCTGGAGAGGCGGGATGACGGCAGGGCCAGCATCTGCCAGACAGGATGGCGCGCCCCGTGTCTCGGTTGTGATTGCAACCTATGATCGCCCGTTGAACCTGAGCATGGCCATCGAGAGCGTCTTGCGGCAAAGCGATCAGAACTGGGAGATCGTCGTGATCGGCGATCACTGCAATCCTGAAACCGCAGAGGTGCTGGCGGGCTTCGGCGAGGCGAGGCTGCGTTATGTGAACCTGCCGGGCCGATGCGGGGAACAGTCGATGCCGAACTCGGTCGGAATGGCCGTCGCGCGAGGCGAGATCATCGCGTTTCTGAATCATGATGATCTTTGGCTGCCGGATCATCTTGAAACCTGTCTGGCCGCGTTTGAAGATCCGGCCGTCGATTTCGTGACAACGGCGGCAGGTATCTTCCTGACCGCGCCGCATACAGGCATGCCGATGGTTGGAGATATATCTGCCAAAGACCGGCGGTTGCGCGACGCCTTCTTCCAGCCCAACTATTGGTTTGAGCCGATCTCGACCTGGGTTGTGCGACGCAAGGCGGCGCTGGCGATCGGGCCGTTCAGCCCTGCGGCGACGCTTTACCGGATGCCGATGCAACAATGGTTGATGCGGGCGTGGCGCGCAGGCCTTCACCATGTGGATATTCCGGCCGTTACTGTTGTGAAGGATTGCACGCTTCCACGACACAGCGGCCTTCCCTCCTATGCCGAAGACCGGTTTGGTCTGGCAGACATCACCGAACTTGTCCTGTCATCCGAAGCGGCCGAGATCCGCTTTGCTATTGCAGAAAGCCATCGTGCCGCTTCCGGTGCTGCCGTGCCGCCGCGTTCTGCCGATCTGGAGGTGCGGGAGGCCCTTTCGGGTCTGGGGGAGGCCGAAGCGGCTGCCTATCTGAGTGGCGGCATTGATGCCCTTGATACGTTCTTTCAGGCGCGGGGCTTTGCGCCAGGATGGCGCATGGCGAAACTGCTGGAGTCGCGGACCGGCGAACGCCTTGCCCTGCCACCGCCGCTTGAAGACCTTGTCCGTCATGCAAGGGAGCATTTGAATGATTGCTAGATGGATAGCCACAAGACGGGCTGCGACAGGGGCCGAAATCCATCCCATCGACTTGTCGGCCTGCCGCGACTGGTCGCTGGCCGATGGCAGAATCCGGCATCGGCTTGGCGCGTTCTTTTCGGTGATCGCTGTCGAATACGATGATGGGCAAAGGCCAGCTCGCAGCTTCCCGCTGATTGATCAGCCGGAGATCGGGATTCTCGGATTTTGTGTGACCCGACAGGAAGGTCGCATTCACTGGTTGCTGCAGGCAAAGGCCGAACCGGGGGCAGTCGGGGCTGTGCAGGTCGGGCCGACGGTGCAGGCCACCAGATCGAACTACATGCGTCGTCATGGCGGGAAAGCCACGCTGTATCTGGAGCATTTTCTGTCTCCAGACGGGACAAGCCCGCTTGGCCTTGCACAGTCCGAACAAGGCACACGGTTTCTGGGGAAGTACAATAATAACGCAACAGTTCTGCTGGATCACAGCATTCTGCCAGACCACCCGAATTGGCGCTGGTTTGATGCGGATGACCTAAGGTCAGCACTGGTGCAGGATTTCCTTATAAATACGGATGCGCGATCCACAATCGTTTCTGGAAACTGGTCGCTGTTGCGTGCCGATGCCCCCTTGTTTCGGGGAGACTCGGCACTGGTTGCATCTTCTCTGCGGGCAGCCCTGTTTGCGTCGATGGCTGAACCCAGTCAGCCTGCGGTGAGCCGCGCAATTGGCAGGCTTGACGCTGCACGCCGCGCCCATCGGGCTGTGCTGCGCCAGATTGCTGTTGACGCCCTGCCTGGTTGGAAGTCGCCAAGTGACAGCCTCGCGATGGGAGTGGGGGCTGGCATAGCCTGCTTCCGCGTTATGATCCGCGGCCGCGAGGTTGAGACATGGGATCAGCCCTTTCTGACCGCGGCGCGCGAACATAAGGCGCGGCTCGTGCTGGCCGATTGCAACGGAATCAAATGCGCCCTCTTGCGTCTGTCAGCAGAACCTGGCTTCCGCGAGGGAGTTCAATATGGGCCAACCACCCAGACAGATATTCCCTTGGCACCGTCTCTGGCAGATATTGCCGAAACCATGCCTGACGCCCCGATCCTTTCAACCCGACAATCTGACGAAGGGGGGCGGTTCATGAAGGTCGTGACAGATTACACACTTCATGATCTGGGTGACTCGCGTCTTGGCCGTGACCTTTGCGCCTTGCCCGATATCGTCGCTGTTCCACTCTCGGCTTTGGCGCAGCTTTGCGCGACATCGGGAGTGACCACGAATGAGCTGCGGTCGGCGGTTTCGCTTCTGCTTGCCCTTGGCTGACCGTCGGGGTCACTGTCCCGCCAAGGCATATCCTAGTCGTTGTCCTTTGGCATGAATACCGATCCGGACCCACTTGCCGTCGAGGACAATTTCCGTAGCAAAGTTGAGCGTCTCGGCGTCATGCGCCTGCTTGCAGACAATACGGGACAAAAGAAACCGCGCCGCGCCTTGTGGGCTGGCGTCAAGACTGGTCGCGCAATGATACCGTGTCAGATGACACTTGGCCCCGAAGACCGTGCGATCCCAGAACGTATGGCGGTTGTTGCTTGGCAGGCCCAGCGTCGTTTCGCCGTTGGCCTGTGTCAGGGCTGACAGCATTTCCTCGAACCCGTCTGGCCGACGTTCTGCCGCCACGGGAGCCGAGGGGTTTACGAACAGCAGGCTACGCGCCCCGATGCGGGCAATTGCTGCGGCGGGTGTTGTGGTAACCGCTGCGGTGTCGGCGTGATCCAGAAGCAATGCCCGTGCGCCGGGCAAGACCTGCGACACAATCCTCAGATCAATGCGGTTATCCTCGGACCTCGCGACAATCCCGTCCAGAAAATTCAGGATCGAAGTGGAATGCACATAGGGGCGGGTGCCAAGCAACGGGAAGTCTGGATACAGATACGTCATTCCCCCCTCCGATGCGCCGGACTCAACGCGGGGTAGTCGGCAATATCGGGGAAGTCTTTGCCAGCCACCGCTGTGGCCAGGTCGGTCTGAAATATGCCCATGGCGCAAAGCGCATCAAGCACGACATGGTTTTCATGTCCGCCAAGAGCGATGGTCTCTGCAAAACCCGATGCCGCAAGATGTCGGGCATAGCTGCTGTCACGCGCATTTGCCTCACCATAATAGTACCGTACGCGACAGCCGCTGTGCTTAAGGCGCGGGTCCACGGCATCGGCGTCAAGGTTCAGCCGTTCCAAGATCTGGCGTAGACGCTGGATCGGGGGGCGTTGATCGTCGGGTTCGATACAGGTTGGGCCGGCAAGGCAGATCAGATGCGAGGCCCCGATGTCATGGGCATAGTGCAAGGCGGCAAAACTGCCGCTTGAAGATCCCAGCACCAAGGTCCGGCGACAGTTCAGGCGCGTCATGGTTTCCCTTATGCGGCCAGTCAGGTCTGCCACACTGGGCGCATCGCCGATGCCTTCAAGAAACACGGATTTCGATTTGTCTTTCAGATACAGGATCGGGCAACCGGTGGTTTCCAGAAGCCCATGCACAAGCGGAAGCGGGTAATTGAAACGATGCACCTGTCCGGTAAAAACGACGATCAGCGTGTCGGCGTTGTCCTGGCCTTCAAACAAAGAAAACTCTGCATCCGGATCATGTTTTTCTGTAAATGCACGACCGTCATAGCCTTGTGGCAATGCTGACGTCATTCGGAACAGCGCGTCGGTGACTTCGCTGTTCAATTCACGGTGACTTCTTTCAACAAAATGCCTTACGACATCAATCCGTCCGCGCTGGATCAAATCCTCAAGCGCTAAACGGATAATAGAAATATCCCTAATTCCATGTGGGTAGACGAATCCCGCCCTGACCCACATCTCGATCAAAAGTGCCAAATGTTCGGCAGAGATTTTGATCTCATAACTTGTCACGCGCGCGGTCATGTTCAAGTTTTTCTATCTGTCTGCAATTCTGTCAAAATGTCTGATGATGTCATCGAAGTTTCTGACAGATTCTGGTGATGTAACCTCTTTCAGATTCAGCTGATCAGACAGTTCAAGGTAAAGTTCTGCTTCCGACAGCGAATCGAGGCCCGCATCCCGTGGTCCCAGTTGCGTCAGTTGTTCGTCTTGCAGATCAAATTTGTGGTCCCTTTGCAGAATAGCGATCAGAATTTCCTGTGTGCTGCGATTTGCCATAAGACGGGTCTTCCACAAGTTGTCATGCGTATACCGAGATCATCTTCGACGATGCCACATCAGATTCGCTTGGCAAAGCTGTTTCGGCGGCGGTCACCGGCGCATCTGGCAAGATCTATCCAGCCCGTAACCATGTTTCCCCTGCATAGCCAGCGGATGTCGCGTCTTAACAGGTTCCGATCAGGCCCGCGAACTGCTTGGCAGAAGCCGTCGCGTTACCTCTGCCACCAACCTAACGGGCCAGCATGCCGCAGTTTTCGTGGCACCGGCAGGCCGGCTGATCGTCGTCGATTCTCTGCCTTTCGGCCTGCACCTTCGGGCAAGACTGGCTGACTCGGGCAACGGCTAAACCGGGGCGTAACCCTCCAGCAGGCTTGGAAACATAAGGCAAAACGGCAGGGGGCGGCGCACACTGGTTCAGCACCTTTTCACAATCAAGACGCGACCACTTGCAGTTTTCTTAAACTGTCGCGGGCTTGGTTATGCACATATTCGCATAACCCTTAAGATGCCGCGCCATCACGGCTTTCCGTTGGCCTTCGAGGTCAAGATAGTTGAGGCAGGTCGGAATGATAGTTATCGGGCAAGACGGGCGTGATTGCTGGAGTGTGGGGCGCATATGTCGCAGCGATAGACCGTCAAGTCACTGATAAAATTAAGAAATATTTGATCTCGGGCAGGGGGTGATGGCGCGGTGAGGGCAGTCTTGACGCATTTTTGACACAGTTTCGACACGAATAGCTGCAATTTGGATATTTGTTACGAAAATTTTGTTTGACTATATTCTATCTGGATATACACCTTCGATACCTGTATGCGGTATGTTATGTACCGTTGTTATGGTACGCTAAAGTAAAAATTCATGAGGGTGAAATGAAAAAGCTTCTTCTTTCCGTCGCAGCACTTGGCCTGCTCGCAGGCGCAGCGTCCGCGCAAGATCTCACGTCGCTGAACACCTCGGCGTCGCTGAGCGGTTCTATCCCGACTGCCTCGCCGTTCCTGGTGAGCAACACCGGCCGCATTCTCAGCAACGGCTTCGGCTCCAGCGCTGCGACCTCGGACATCACCGACGCAACCTTCGGCGTGACCGGCTTCGCATCTTCGACAAACAATGCTGGTATCGCTGACGCGTCGTCGGGTGCGATCATTGTGAACAACTTTGACCGTGACGTTGCTGTGAACGGCGCGATGATCGGCATGGGCACCACCACCGTCACCGCTGGCGCGACCAACTCGTTCGGCGGCTCTGCGGAGTCATCGGCTGACGGTCGTGTTGGCACGATCATTGATGGCGGCTTGGCTCCTGATACCCTGCAAAACTCGGCGGTTGACTTGGCGTCCGAGGCAGCGCTTGCTGGCTCGAACAACACCTCGGCTGCTATCGGTCTGCAGGGCACCTCGCTTGACTTCGTTGGTTCGTCGGGTACTGCGCTGACCGGCACCACGCTGGCAACTGCTGGCGGCTCGGTTTCGGGCTTGGGTGATGATACCGGCACGCTCAGCATCGGCGCTCTGACGGCTCCGGCAGCATCCGTTGCTGCAGGTGTTACCTCTCTGCAGACCACCGACGCAGCTGGTATCGCCTTCTCGTTCGACGATGGCGCTGGTGTTGAACTGGCCGTTCCGAGCCTCGGCGGCGGCGTGATCGAAGCTACCGGCACGACCGCTTCGGGTCTGTCCAGCGGCTTCTTCTCGGCTGGCGGCTCGACCTCGTTCGGCCTGATTGCACCGGCACCGTAATCTCTTCAAATAAGATGGTCGCCGCAATCTTGTGGCGGCCATCACCCTCTAAGACACAGAACGGATTAAGGTGCGGATAATGGTAACAAAACCAGTACATGTCGTTGTTATCAGTCTTGCATTTGCGCTTTTCGGGGCGGTGACTCAGGTATCAGCGCAGGCCGCCAGCGGCGGTGACAGTGCTGCGGATTCAGCCTCGAATGCGACAAACAACAGTGCGAACCAAGCTTCGGTGAATACTGGTAACAACGTATTTGATTTTTCCGGCGCAACATCGGCTCCGAATGCTCCGGGCTTGCCCAGTTTTGCGGGTGGTCCGTGCCTTGGCACATCTGTTTCGGTGGGTGGGTCGCTGCCCGGATTTGGCATAAGCGGCGGCAAGTCGACAGAAGACGAAGCCTGTCAGCGCAGAAGCTGGGTTCAGACGCTGATCGGTGCATCGCAGAATATGGGTCCAGAAGATGCCGCGATTATGCGGCGCTTGGCATTCGAAGTGATGCGCGAAGACAAATACCTTGCGGGTCCGTTTGAACGCATCGGCTTTGGCTCGGTTGAAACCAGCAAGCCCAGAGGCATTCCAATTTTCAGAGGTTCGCCCCGTGAAGAGGACGAAGTTTCTGGAACCAGCACATCGCAACCCGCACAGACCGAAAAGAAACCGAAAGTCCTGCGGGCCTCTCGCGTAGGTCGTCAGGCCGACGGGTGTGTTGCAGTAGTTGCAGAAGACTCTCCCCAACTTGTTGTCGACATGCTTACAAAGCGGGGCTGCGCTATCGAAATGCGTGAGTTACCGGGTACGTAAACATTAGAAGGTCAAATACTGATGAATAAAAACATCTCATGGGTATTAGTTGCAGGCTTGGCAGCCTGCACCACTACCGTGGCGGCTCCGCCGTCCGCACCCGCACAGCCGGGAATGGTACCGGCTGGTCTGTCCTGCAATAGCGTGCTGCCAGAGTACATGGCCTCGACGCCGGGTTGCACTGACTACACGGGACTGACCAACAGCGACGCTTATCAGTCCAAATACGGCGCTGTGCCAGCATCGCCGGGCCTGACGTCGGCACCGATCCCCTGCAGCACGGTGTATCCGTCGGTGGCAGCGGCCTATCCGTCCTGCGCCGGTGTCCCGCCCACTCCGGGCGTGCCTATGGACCCGCCGCCGCCTCCCCCGCCACCGCCACCGCCGCCGCCCCCGCCGCCGCCTCCCCCGCCGCTTCAGGCTTCGATTGACAGCACCGTCGGCGATACCTATGTCGGTGTTGAGCTTGACGGAGATGACAGATCGGCCACTGCTGAGACGCCGAACATTCAGTCGACGATCAGCAGGGTAGACGGGGTGGTCTATTACAACGGTAATAGATTTTCCCCTTAGTGGCCTGATGGCAAGTAAGTGAGGAAGACAATGCTAAGTGCTGCCATTCGTGGAGCAGTCTCTTCATGCGCTCTGGGTGCATTCCTTGCACTCGGGGCGTGTGCCTCGTTACCGGTTGTCGAAACCCGCGAGGTGCCTACGGTTACCTTTGTTTTCTTCGACGATGGGTCGGCAGAACTGACTGCATCTGCGGAAGATGTCCTGAAGGACGCCTCTCGTTATGTCCGCGGATATGAGAATGTCAGCATCGTGCTGGCGGCCCACATGACCAAGGCCGAGGATCTGGCTGGAAACAAGATTGACGCGGCGCGTTTCGATGCGGTTCACGCGAAACTGGTCGAACTTGGCGTGGATGAAGAAAAGATCACGGGCGGTCCGGTCGGACCAATCGAGATTCTTGACACTGAGTCCGACAATGGCGCTGCGGATCGCCGCGTCGACGTCGGGTTTATTGTAACCGCGCCTTAGACGTCGGCACCGTAACTCCGGTCTCAAGACCTTAAGATTGCAGCAAGTTGCTGCAATCTTTTTTATTTTAGCCACCTGCCGCCGGCTGTGTGGACAGATCAGCCAGTCTGACCCAGACCTGCGGCAAACAGGTCAAGTCAAAATCCTCCGCCGAACCGCGTTGAAGCGGCATTGCGATCCAGCATCGATGTCTGAGGATCATCCAACCTGCCTTGGGCAAGGTGGGTTCACGGATTGCGGCAACAATGCCATTGGTCTCCGGTGTTCTTTGCAAACCCCCGCGTAGTCGGTATGGTCAAAGCAAGGGACTGCAAATCACGTACTGGTGGGGTAGGGCGGTTTGCAGTCAGAGCGCGCATAGTGCGGCGCATGGAGGAGCCAGCTATGGCCTTTGGAAAAGCACGCCGTGTTGGAACGACGACCACGGCTACGCCGCGGGTGGTGCAGATTCCGGGTGAAGTGGTCGAAGCCGACGCGCCGCCGGATACGGCAGCAGATAGCGCCGATGAAGTCTTCAAACTGATGGACGAAGTTCGGGTTTCATTGGTGAATATCATCGATGCGGCGCATATCGATAAGCTAAAGCCGCAAGAGGCACGGGCTGAGATCGCCTCGGCCATCCGCCGGATTCTGGAACGCCGCCCTGTGCAGGTTCCGACTTTTCTGGCCGACAGGGTGGTCGATGAACTTGTCGATGATGTGCTGGGCTTTGGCCCGCTTGAACCCCTTCTTGCCCAAGACAATCTGACCGACATCATGGTGAACGGCCCGAAGGATGTTTACGTCGAGATGGGCGGGCGCATCCAGAAGGTTGACGTGCAGTTCCGTGACAACAACCATCTGATGAATATCTGCCAGCGGATCGTGTCACTGGTTGGACGCCGGATTGATGAATCCTCGCCGATTTGTGACGCGCGCCTGCCCGATGGATCGCGTGTGAACGTCATTGTGCCGCCGCTTGCCTTGAAGGGGCCGACGCTGACGATCCGCAAGTTCAAGAAGGACAAGCTAAAGCTGGATGATCTGGTGCGCTTCGGCTCGATCACGGCGGAAGGGGCCGAAATCATTCAGGTGATCGGTCACACGCGCTGCAATCTGATTGTTTCAGGTGGCACGGGGTCAGGCAAGACAACGCTTCTGAACTGCATTGCGGGGTTTATCGACAAATCCGAACGTGTGGTGACCTGCGAAGATTCCGCCGAGTTGCAGTTGCAGCAGCCGCATGTTGTGCCGCTTGAAATGCGCCCGCCAAACCTTGAAGGCGAGGGCGAGGTTCGTATGGCGGATCTGGTCAAGAACTGTCTGCGGATGCGTCCCGACCGCATCGTGGTGGGTGAGGTGCGTGGCGGTGAGGCGTTTGATCTGCTCCAAGCCATGAACACCGGCCATGATGGATCGATGGGAACGGTTCACGCCAATAGCCCGCGAGAGGCGCTGCGTCGTCTGGAAACCATGATCACGGGCGGAGGTTACGCCCTGCCTGCGCGTAACATTCGGGAAATGATTGCAAACTCGATCGATGTCATCATCCATGCAGCGCGTTTGCGCGATGGCAGGCGGGTGATCACCCACATCACCGAGTTGATCGGGATGGAAGAAGACATCATCACAACGCAGGATCTTTACCTTTTTCACATCGAAGGCGATGACGGCCATGGCCATGTTATAGGGCGGCATAGCGGCACAGGTATCAATCAGCCGAAAATATGGTCCAAGGCTGTGTATTACGGAGAACAGAACAAACTTGCGGCGGCGCTGCAGATTGCCAACAGCGAGATTAAACCGGATGTGACATCGGAAATCGGGATGGTCTAGGATGGAAGTGGCCCCGATTGACGCGCTGATCGTAGGAATGGTGTTCCTGACGGTCTTTTTGCTGCTTATCGGGCTGCAGGGACGAAAGTTACGCGCCGAACGACCATTGGAAGAGCGACTGACGCATCTTGGCTTGCGGAGCGGTCCCGTATCTGGCGATGGCAATGATGAAGAGTTGCGGTCGCGCGAAGCACTTAAAAAGGCACTGAAAGAACTGGAAGCCCTGCAAAAAAGCGAGGGACGTTCCTATCTGCGTCATCTCTTGAAAAGCTCGGGTGTAGGGCGCAGTTTGGCTGTGCATGTCGGGATTTCGGTTATTGTCGCGATTTTGGTCTTTGCGATCAGCCTTCTGCTTAACCTCAACCTGATCCTGAGCTTTGCTCTGGCCATTCTTCTGGGCGGGTGGTTGCCGATCCTTCAACTCAAGATGGCGGTCAATCGTCGGATGAGGCTGTTTGTCGATGATATGCCCGGCGCGCTTGATCTGGTGGTGCGCGGTATCCGCGCGGGATTGCCACTTCTGGAATGTCTGAAACTGACCGCAAGCGAGTGGCGCGACCCGCTGCGGTCCGAGTTTTTGCAGATTATCAATGACATGGGCATCGGTCTTACGATCAAGGAGGCAATCGCGCGATTTGCCGAAAGGGTGCCACTCCAAGAGGCGCGGCTGTTTGCCATTGTGATTGCGATACAGGCGCAGTCTGGCGGGAACCTGTCGGAGGTCCTCACAAATCTGGCCGAACTGTTGCGGGAGCGGTCCAAGCTTCAGGCCAAGATCAAGGCGATGACCTCCGAGGCCCGCACTTCGGCCTGGATCATCGGTAGCATTCCGGTGCTGCTGATCGGGGCGGTTTCGGTGTTCTCGCCCGGCTTTCTTGCGCCCTTGTTCGACACGGCATTCGGGAATGTCATTTTGGGGGTTTGCGGTGGCTGGATGGCCCTTGGGATGTTGGTCATGACATCAATGATGAAGGTTGATCTGTGATGGATCTGGTGGCCACAACCCTGCCATCCCTTGGCCTGTCGGCAACAAGTCTTGCCATCGCGGTCATCGTTTTTGCGATCTTGGCACTGATTGCCTTGCTCTTGCCCGAAAAACGCTCGCTTGACCGGCGCATGCGCGATCTTACCGGAGGGGGCGACAAGAAAGGCCTGTCGGGGCAGTTCGATATGTCCACAATCAAACTGGGGCTTGGCTGGTTCTATAACCACCTTCGGATCGAAGCGGCGCAAAAAATTGCCGCAGATTGGGCCGCCGTGCATAGTGCCGACAGTGAAAAACAACATAAGCTGTTCATGCAGGCCGGTTTGCGCCACCCCAGAATGCCCATCTATTTTGCAATCGGGCAGGCCATCGGCGGTGTCGGGCTTGGCGCTGGCGTGGCATTCCTGTTGCAAGCCAACAGCGCCTTTGACGCCAATCTGGCGCTGTCCGTCAGTGTTGTTCTGTTTGCCGGTTTGCTGGGGCTCTATTTGCCCAGCACTGTGCTGAAAAGGATGATCCGCAGGAGGAAAGAGGCTTTCGATCTGTTTTGGGATGATGCGATCGGGCTTTTGATCATCTGTCTGGATGCAGGGCTTTCGATCGAGGTGGCGATGCGCCGTATCGCGCATGAACTGGCGGTTCCATGTCCCGTTCTGGCCGAGGAATTCATTATCACGGTTGCCGACCTTTCGCTTTTGAAAGAGCGCAGGCTTGCCTATCTGAACCTGTCCGAGCGTATGGATCTGCCAAGCGTGAAATCTGTAACCATCGCCTTGATCCAGACCGAAAAGCAGGGGGCGTCGATTGCAAGTTCGTTGCGGACAATTGCACAGACCAACCGTCAGGCCCGCATCTCGCGCGCGGAAGAAAGAGCGGCGTCGCTGGGACCAAAGATGACCGTGCCGATGATTGTATTCTTCTTGCCGGTGGTGTTCGTGATCATCATCGCGCCCGTCGTGTTGACGGCAAATCTATGAAAGGCGTGTTGAATCCCTTCTTGCGAGCCGAAGGCGGGGCCGTGGCGGTGTATTTCGCCCTGTTGGCGCCAATCCTGATTGCCTTTGCGGCTCTTGGAGCCGAGGCGGGGCTTTGGCTGATTACCGAGCGCAAGTTGCAGCAAATTGCCGATGCTTCGGCCTATTCCGCAGCCGCGCGGCATATGTCGACCCAGAACCTGACGGTGTTGGAGCAGGCCGCGCGGGCAAGTGCGACCGCCTCGGGCATGGTCGCGGACGATGAATTTGCTCTGTATTTGCCGCCTCAAAGCGGCGGGTTTGTGGGGCAAAGCGCCTATGTGCAGGTGGCCATAAGCCGCGAGGTGCCACGGTATTTTTCGGGGCTTTTTGCGGGAACCAACGCTCCAGTGCAAATCAGCGTGCGTGCCGTCGCAGGAACAGACCCTGACAGTGGCGAGCCGGTCTGTATGCTGGCGCTTTCCCCTTCGGCCAGTCCCGCCTTTGGCGTGGGCGGGGCTGGTGTGGTCAACGTGACCGAATGCGCGTTGTCGTCCAATTCCAGCGCAAGCAACAGCTTTGATATGATCGGGGCGCGGGTTTCGGTGACAGGGTCGTGCCTTTATTCGGTCGGAGGTGTCGATGTGTCGGATGGCCTGCACCTGACCGATTGCACAGAGCCGCAAATACTGCAGCGCCCCACGGCGAACCCGTTTGCATCTTTGATGCTTCCGACTTCCGCCGAGATCGGCGGTCTGATTCCGCGCAGTTCTTCCAGCATGACCGGCACCTACACGCCCAGCGAAGCCTTACTGGCCTACCCAGATCTGCCTGCGGCCCTGTTTTCTGGCGGGCTGACCATTCAAGGCACGGTGAATCTGGCACGGGGCATTTACATCGTTGATGGCGGCACGATGAAGATCAACGCCAACGCCGTTCTGTCGGGGACTGGCGTGTCCTTTTATCTGATCAACGGGGCCAAGCTGGATGTGGCGGGCGGCGCGTTGCTGAATGTCAGCGCTTATGACAGCAGCAATCCCAATATCCGCACTGACCCATTTGCGGGGCTGCTGTTCTTTTCTGACGGTGTGGGAACCCCTGTTTCCCATTCGATTTCGGGAAATTCGGCCTCGCAAACCAATGGAGTGATCTATTTTCCGGAAGACAAGCTAACTTATATCGGGAACTCGGGGTCCGCCTATCCTTGTTTGCAGATCATGGCGTCTACCTTGACGATCTCGGGAAGCGGGACGTTGAATATTGGCTGCTTTCCCGATCTTCCCCCCGGCACAGGCCAGATCCGTGCCAACCAGCGGATCGCGCTTGTCGAATAGGCGCCCTATTCGGGAAGCAGAACGATCCGTTGGAACTCCAGCGGCAAAAGGCTTGTAATCAGGAACGGAACGACGGTCTGGAAATCGTAGGAGACCTCCAGTCTTTTGGCCGCCGAGCCGGAAATGGCGGTCACACCGGAAAGATCACATCCGGCATCCGCCGCGCCACACAGGGTAACGGTGATACGCGCCGGATCTGCCAGAAACACGTTATCGGCGATGATCTGGGCAAGTGCCGTGCGGGTGGCTGCGGGGTTCAGGTAAAGCGTGCGCGCCGCCTGATCGGTTGCATAGGTCAGGGTTTGCTGCAGGAACAGGGCGCGGCCAAATTCGACAATGCCAAATGTCAGGATCAGAAGGGGAGTCGCCAGCAACGCGAACTCCAGCGCCGTGGCACCGGACTGGTCTTTGCGAAACCGCGAGAGGGACGCGCGCATCACCGCACCTGAACCTGAATTTTGCTTTGCAGCGTCAAGGTGCGTCCCAGCAAAGGAAAGAGCGGACGATAAAGCAAGCTCGCCTGTATCGACACCGATATGCCGGATGGCAAACCGTTGGCACAGGTTCCGGCGCATTGTGTCGGATGTGCAGGATCGTAGCATTCGCAAGACAGACTTACGGTGCCGGTGAACGGCTCCCCTCCGACCGAGGGGCCAAGACTGGCGAGTTGGGCGTTGAGAACCGATTGCAGGCTGGCGACATTGCGGGTGAACATAGCGGCCTCGGCGGTTTCGCGGGTGGCCTGATTCAAGCGCGCTTCTTCATAAAAACGGAAACCCACGTTGACCATGCCGACAAATAGAATCAGGACTATCGGGGCAATAAGCGCGAATTCGATCGCTGCTACGCCGTCCTCCTGTCGCTTGAACCTGCGCCAAGCATGCCACATCAGGATCTCTTGGAGCCGAAAAGACGTTTTATCAGCGAAGGCCGGTCTTCTGAACCGTGCTGGTCCAGCACGCCTGCTATCATAGCACAGTAATCGGACAATTCCTGAAGGGCTGCAGGACGGGGCTTAAGTTCGGCCAAAGTAAGCGCGGTTCCTCCGGCGGTCACGATTTCTTCATCACATTCCGCAACCTTGAACATGCGTCCGCCACGCAAGGTTTCGGCAAAAACCGCAGAACTTATTTGCTTTTCTGTGGTCGTTGACCAGCGGTTCAGCACCAGATCCTGCGCCGGCAAGTTGGTCCGCAACTTGGCAGACAGGTCAAGAATGTTCCGCATCACCTGAAAGCTGCTAAGCGTAGGCGTGGCGACAAGGCCGACTCTTTCACTCATGGCCAGCATCTTGTTGTGAAGCAGGCTCCAGCTTCCCGGCATGTCAATCACCACGAAATCGACCAAAGTGCGGGCATGGTCCAGAATATCAATGAAGTGATCGGCCTTGAGAGCAAAGCCCGGTTCCAGCGTCGGCGGCGAGCAAAGGATTTGCAGACTTGCCGAGCGCTCTTGCGCCAATTTCAGGATTTCCTTGGCACTGATCGACTTGGGATCGCGCAGCAGATCGCGCAAACCTTTGACTGGGTGGACGTCGAAGTTGAGCGTAACGCTGCCAGTATAAATGTCAAAATCGAGCAGCATCGCCCGTTTGTTCGGGATTTGGGACAGCAGAACTGCCGCGTTCTGCGCGATGGTCGAACCACCACTGCCGCCGCCGCAACTGATAAAGGTCACCAGAGTTCCGGTCTGGCGGTTTTCGGCCCGTGCAAAGGCCCGGCTGATCGAGGCCAGCAGAAGTTCGGTCGTGACCGGCGTGAACAGATAATCCGCCCCCCCCTGATCCAGCAGTTTCCGATAGCGGCCAATGTCATTGTCGCGCGAAATGATGATCAGTTGCGTGGTTGCAGCACTGACCTCGGCCAACCGGTCAAGGTCTTCGATCGGGCCATCATGCTGCAGGATTATCAGATCGGGTGTGCCACCCGAAGGGTATTTGTTAATGATCGCATTCAGCCCGCCCTCGATTTGTTCGTAATGGGCGCGCGTCAGCAACGGGTGAGATTTCAATTCCGATAAAGCGGCAACGACATCCGGCGACTGACCGAAGGCGGCTATCGAACTGCGCGGAATGAAAAGGGACTCATCCATGATATGTCGCCGTATTCCTAATTTCCGGTCAAAGCCGCGTCACCTGTCATGGCGCGCGGCACATCAATGTAGCTTGGGGCGCCACCTTTGAAAACGCGCACGGTCTGGGTGACGGGTTCAGGAGGCCGTATGGGGGCAACGGGTTGTGCAACCTCCGGTTCTGCCGTGGCAGGCTCGGTTGCCTTTGACGGATCTTCAAATCCGATCGTGGACAAAACGCGGGGCGGCCCGTGATCTTCGATGGCACGCAGAGCCAAAGAGATCTGCCCGCTGGCCATGGCGGAAAACAGAATTGCCGCCTCGGCATCGTTCATTTCGAGGGTAATGGTCTCTCCCTTCAGGAGGACATCGGATTGAGCGGTTGCCAATGTCTCTTGTTGGTCCGCCGTTTTGAAGGTGACACGGCTTGTCGGGATTTCACCCACCGCCAAGACGCGGATATTTTCGAGAATGGTCTGGGAATAGCCGCTAGTCTTTCCGTCACCATCAATGTCTGCAACGATGGTGTGGATGATGTTCACGCGATCATCCGGCAGGATAAAGCCGCCTGCCAATTTCTGCGGGTTTACGGCGATGCCAACGGCCCGCATTCCGGGGGTCACCGTCAGAGACATAAAGCTGGCGGAGCCTTCAATCAGAAAGGATGGCCGCACCAATTCTCCGGTTAGTACATCGCTTCGCAACAGCATCCCAGACAGAGTGCGGGGAATGGCCTGATCTTCGGTCGCAGCAACATAGGCATCTTCTGTAACTGCCCCGCGCAATTGCTGCTGCCATTTCACGCTGTCGGTGTCCAGTTGTGTGCCGCGCGGCATATCGCGGGCATAGACCAGAACATAGACTGCTTCATTAATGGTCGTATCGGCTGCGGGGCTTACCGGCTGGTTCTGGCGAAATTCCAGCAGAAAGAAGGTCGCTGCCGCCGCAGACAAAGCCAGAATGAAGATCAAGATCCGACGCATCATGCTGTTCTTCCGCAAGATTGGGGGGCAGTCGCAAATATGACACCGCGTCCGGTCATCTGATTGCGCCTTGGTCCATCATGGCGCTGTCGGAATAATATGACCGAATGGACCGGTGACGCCAAAACCGCTTTTGAAGCGGCGCACCATTTCCTTGTCCGAGTCAACGGCCCCCAACAAAAACGCCTCAACGTCCGACGGCTCTGCACTTTTGACCGTCGGATCGCCACTGATGTTTTCCGGCGATCCGCCGTTTACAAGATAGGGGGTAACGACCACAACTAGTTCGGTCTGGTTGTTCTGATAGGCGGAAGAGCGGAACAGCGCGCCCAAAATCGGGACATCCCCAACCCAAGGGTATTGCCGCAAGGACCGCACGCTGTCGCGCTGCAAAAGCCCCGCGATGGCAAAACTGGTGCCGCTGGTCAACTCGATGGTGGTATCCACCTTGCGCGACACGAAAGCCGGGTTGTCATTCACACGGCGCGTCCAGTCCACTTCGCTGACCTCGGGCGAGATCTGCATCCGGATGGTCTGGTTGGGCAAGACATGCGGGGTAAAGGCCAGTTTGACGCCATACTCACGGTAAAGCGTGGTCGTGCCGCCGTCCTTGTCTGTCGTGACAACCGGAACCTCTCCGCCCACGACAAAGCTGGCGGTCGATGCGTTTACGGTGACCAGAGTAGGATTTGCCAGACGTTTGGCCATGCCGCGGGTCTCAAGCGCCTGAACAAGCAGGTCGACATTGTATTGCTGACCATCCAGCGAGAAATCCAGATTGCCCTGCACCACACCGAAGGGCGTGCCGTTCACCCCTTCCGTGCCTGTCGGATTCTGGAACAGGTTGATCCCAAGTTCCTTGCCCCCCGAACGTGTCAGCTCCAGAATATTGACCTTGAGCATGATCTGGCGGGGATCACCGATCTTCAGCCCGTCTATCACGTCACCCTGACTGTAGGATTTGGCGATATCGAGAATGCGGTCTGCTTCGGCCTGATCCTGAACCACACCCGAAACCATGGCGCGCCCGTTCAGGTTCCGCACAATGATCTTTGCGCCGGGTGCAATCTCGTCGATGATCGCTTGCAGTTGCGAATAGCTTTCGCTGACGATGATCGACAGAATGCGTCTTTGCACACCGGCAGCGTCACGCAGGATAACGCGCGACGATCCGCCGGCAAGCGGCGTCACAACCAGACTGCGCGTGGACAAAAGCGCCACATCCGCAACGGAATTGCTGCCAAGAATGATGTCGGCAATGTCGAAATCGACGTCAATGACCTGCGTTTCACCCATGGCAAGTTCAACCACATCAACCGGTTGGGCGTGGACGGCGGGGGCCACAACAAGAGCACACATGACAGCAAGCAGCGGCAAAAACATGCCGAGCAACAAAGATTTCAGGGGGGCGCGGCTGGTCTTCATTGGATTGGCATGACCCCGCGGAGCATTTTCAGGTTGTTTTTGATTGCAGCGTTATCAGGGTCCCGGCGGGCGGCTTCTTTCAGATAGCTGCTTGCCTTGTTCAGATCACCGCGCAGCATGTAAGAGTAACCCAGATTGTTATACAAAGCCGCCTGATCCGGTGCGCGCAGCAATAATTCGTCATAAGCGCGATCGGCGGTGCGAAAATCACCTTTCATGTCCGACGCGATGGCAATGCCCATCAACACACGGGGGTCGCCGTTTTTCCACGGGGAGAGCCGCGCAAAAACCGCCTTGGCTTCATCAAACCGGCGCTGGGACAAAAGCGCTATGCCTTCGCCAAGGCTTACCTCGGGCTTGCCAGATGTCGCAGGCGCACCGACTGGCACGCAGGAAACGGTAAGTGACATCACTGTAAAAGCAAGTACGAGTTTGCGAAGTCCGGGAGTCACGTTCTGCATGCCCTTACGCCTATTCCGCCTGCTTGGGGACCGCTGAACAGGTTGCCGCCGTCATGTGGAAAAATCGACCCGACGCATCCTTCTTGATACCCGTTCAACCGCTTGCCCCTACCGAAAGACGCTACCGCGTCATGCGATAGCAGGCAAGGCCCGGTGACGACCGGCCTGCGACCTTTCTTTCGGATGGGTTGTGCTATTAAGAGTAGCCTTCTCTTTTCTTTGCCATTTTGACTGTCATATGATAGCGATAAAGGGTGCGAAGTGTTGTTGTCGATTTGTGTTTCGCCCCTCTCATCCGGCGCCTTTGGGTGCCAAAGCTGAAGGATTATCATCTTGTTTAAGCGCCCCCTCAAATCTTCTGTCCTGAAATTCTCGCGCGACGAAAGCGGTGCTACCGCGATCGAATACGGCCTGATTGCGGGCCTGATCGCTGTGGTTATCATTGCGGCTGTCACCGGCATTGGGACGCAGTTGAAAACCAAATTCGAAGCCATTGAGACCGGGCTGACCACGACCACCACGCCGTGATCAGGGTGTTCGTTTTTGAATTGCGTCCGGCGCGGCCTTGGCCATAGTCTGGGTGCGACAAGGCTTTGGCCGCAGCCGATGGTTGCGGCCTAGTTTTTTGCAGCGATATGTCTTTGGGGGCGCGGCAGACAGATGTTCGGACTGAAGCGGTTCGCCCCACGGCCCGGAGCGGCACGGCAACCAGACGATGCGCCCGAGGCAGGGACGCTTGATGCCGCAGCATTTCAACACCTGAAGCAACAAAGCTTTCGTGCCTTGGTCGAGTTGATCGATGCTTCTGTCGTTCTGCATATGCCGTTGGCCCTTGCCCGTGAAGAAATTCAGCGGGCCTTGGTGCAGACGCTGGCGCAGAACTGGACACATATTTCTGTCGCCGACGAAGCACGGCTTCTGGACGAACTTTGCGATGATATGCTGGGTTTTGGCCCGCTGGAGCGGTTTCTGGTTCGGGATGACATTTCCGACATCATGGTTAACGGCACCCAGAACATCTTTATCGAGGTCGGTGGGCTAATTCAGGAAACCGATGTTGCCTTCCGCGACAATGACCATCTTTTGAACATCTGCCAGCGCATCGTAAGTCTTGTGGGCCGCAGGGTAGATGAGGCAAGCCCGATTTGCGATGCGCGGCTCAAGGACGGGTCGCGGGTGAACGTGGTTATTCCGCCGCTCGCGGTTGATGGACCAGTCCTGACTATCCGTCGTTTTACCAAACAAAAACTGACGCTTGAGGATCTTGAACAGCTTGGGTCGGTCAGTCCTTCGGTTGCCGAGGTCTTGCGGGTTATCAGCCGGTGCCGCTGCAATGTTATCGTGTCGGGCGGAACCGGTTCAGGCAAGACCACGCTTTTGAACGCGCTGACCGGGCATATCGGGCGGAGCGAACGTGTTGTTACCTGTGAAGACACCGCCGAATTGCAGCTGCAAAAGCCCCATGTCGTCCGGATGGAAACCCGTCCGGCCAATGTGGAAGGGCAGGGCGAGGTGCCGATGTTCCAACTGGTCAAGAATTGCCTGCGGATGCGCCCGGACCGGATCATTGTGGGCGAGGTTCGGGGTGCCGAGGCTTTCGATCTGCTGCAAGCGATGAATACCGGCCATGACGGGTCAATGGGAACGCTGCATGCCAACTCGCCACAAGAGGCGCTGTCGCGGATCGAGTCGATGGTGATGATGGGCTATGAAAACCTGACATCTCCGATCATCCACCGCATCATTGCGGCGTCGATCGACGTGATCGTGCAGGTTGCGCGCCTGCGGGATGGATGCCGTCGTGTTACCCATATCAGTGAAATCACTGGCATTCAGGATGGCCATGTCCAGTTGCGCGACATTATCCGCTTTGAGTTCGACGACATTGCCGACGAGTTTCAAGACACGATCAAGGGGCAACACCTGACTGTTTCCGAGTCCCCACTCTCGTTTCTTGATAAGGTCAGGTATTTTGGCGAGTATCGGCGGATGATGGAGGCTTTGGCGGCGGGGCGGACATGATGCGTCACCGGTTTTGCGGCAAGACGGGGAAATAGCAGCGGATGTCCGTGGTATGGGCTGTCTTTGGCTTGGGGATTGTGGCGCTGGCATCGCTTCTGGCGGCAATCCTGCTGCCTCTGAAGGGCGCGGGTGATCTGCCGCAAACCGCCGCTGCTGCCGCACAGCGCGGACCGGCCACAGAGTTGCGCCGGATCGGGGCAAGACCAAGACCCATGCTGCGGCCAACCGGACTGGATCGGCTGTTGTCCGAGGCGCGCATCGGCTGGAGCGCGCGGACATTCCTTCTTGTTCTTTTGGTGTTGATGCTGGGCTTTGGTGTTCTGACCTTTGCGCTGTTGCGCCAGCCGGTTCTTGCAGGGCTGGTTGGCGGCGTGCTGTCCGCGCTGGCTCTGTGGTTTTATCTTGCCCGTCAGCGTCAGGCCTATGTCCAAGGCTTTGCCCAGCAGTTTCTGCCTGCCTTGGACATCATCGTGCGCGGGATGAGAAGCGGGATGCCCTTGATCGCTGCCCTTGATGTCGTGAAGCGGGAAGTCGCGGGGCCGGTGCAGATCGAATTCCAACGCCTGCTTGATGACATGTCCATCGGTCTGTCGCTGCCCCATTCGGTCGAGCGTCTGGCCGAGCGGGTGCCATTGACCGAGGTGCAGTTCTTTTCCATTGTGATCGGGGTGCAGTCCCGAACGGGGGGGCGTCTGTCGGAAGCGCTTGAAAACCTTGCCGGAACCCTGCGGGATCGCAAACATCTTGAACTTCGCATCCGCACCGTCAGCCAAGAAGCGCGCACGTCGGCTGCAATCATTGCAGCTTTGCCGATCTTTGTGACGGGAGGGCTTTTCCTGTTCAATCCCGCCTATATCTCGGTCTTGTTCACCCAGCCAACCGGTCTTGCGGTGTTTGGTTTTTGCCTGCTTTGGATGGTAATCGGCAGCCTTGTCATGAAAAAGATGACCGAAATCCATGTTTGATGCCTTCGTGCAGCCCTTTGGAATGATCGTGGCCTTGGCGATCTTGTCGGTCGCTGCATTGTTGGCCGCGCTGCGGGGGGCGTGGCATAGCCGTAAGGCCAAAGCGGTGCCTCTGGTCCGACCGCACCTGCAAGCCAGCAAGACAGAACAGGCGATTGACTGGCTGGCGAAACGGTTTGATCTGTATGCGGTTGCCAATGACCCGGTTCTGGTGTTGTGGCTCAAGCGGGCAGGGCTGTATCGCCGCCCCGCCGCGCTGAACTATCTGTTGGCGCGTATCTTGCTGCCCTTGGCCGCGATGGCGGTCGGGACGGTGTGGCTTGCGCTGACAGACAGTTTACGCGGCTCGATCCCCGGTATGGTGGTGGTGATTTGCTGCCTTGGTCTGGCGGCCCATGCCGCACCCGCGATCTATGTCCAGAACCTTGTGCAGCGTCGGCAAGAGGCGCTGCGTCGCCACTGGCCCGATGCGCTTGACCTTCTATTGCTTGCGGTCGAGTCCGGTTTGGGGATTGATGCTGCCCTTGACGAAGTGTCCCGCCATCTGGCCCAACGCGCGCCTGTGCTGGCGCAAGAGTTGCGGATGACGATCGGGGAAATGTCATATTTGTCGGATCGCAAACTGGCCTTCAGCAATCTTGCCAGCCGTTGCGGCATTCCGGCTATTGGCAGCGTGACGACGGCGCTTGTGCAGGCAGAGCGGTATGGAACGCCAATCGGCACGACGTTGCGGTCTTTGACCAAAGACAGCCGTGCCGCGCGACTGGCCGAAGCCGAACGCAGGGCCGCTGCCTTGCCACCACGCCTGACCATTCCGATGATCCTGTTCTTTCTGCCTGTTTTGTTCGCTGTGATCTTCACCCCCGGCGTTATCTTGTATCTGATGGACAAATAGATGCAGCGTTTGTCCAAACCCGAACTGAATGTCGCGCCATCCGATTTGGCTGCGGCATCTTGTTTCAAGACTGAAAAGGCGGAAGAATGAGAATCCTGCTCTTTGCCGTTGCTTTGATTGCCGGTGGTGCCGCCTATTGGCTGTGGTTGACCCAAGCCTCGATGCTTCCGGCCGCGTCCGGTGTCACCTCTGTGTCGCGGGTGTTGACAGCGGCACGCGATATTCCCGCCGGTGCGGTGGTTTCGGTCGAAGATGTCGCTTGGGCGGATATTCAATCCAGCAGGGTCAGTGCTGGCATGCGCTTGCAAGTCAATGAGCCCGAGGCCGACAAGCTTGTCGTCGGGTTGAAGGCGCAAGAGGCATTTGCCTCGGGTGATCCGATATTGTGGACTGCACTGGACAAGGGGGGTGCAACCGCGCTGGGGGCAAGCTTGGCCGCAGACAAGCGGGCCTTTGCAATCGTGGTCTCCGAAGCCTCGGCAGTCGGGGGCTTGGTCTTGCCGGGGGATCGGATTGATCTGGTGCAGAACACATCAAGCGGCGGGACCATCTCGGCAGAGGTGATTGCTACGGATCTGCGTGTTCTGGCGGTGGATCAGCAACTTGCACCTGCAGCGGGGCAAGTCGCAATGCCGGGGCGCACGCTGACGCTTGAACTGACCATCGCGCAAGTGCCACTGATCAGTGCGGCAAATGCGAGAGGCGGGCTTTCTGTTGTCCTGCGCGGACCATCGCCCTGAAACTTTGGCACTGGTCGCGCCAAGACCGGATCAGCGGGACCGAAACTCCACATGCCGGTGCAGCAATTCGGCAAAAGGCTCGCCGAAATCGGGATGCGACAGTGCGAAATCCACGATGGCTTCGAGATATCCGAACTTTGAGCCGCAGTCGTAGCGATGCGACGTCAGCGGGACGCCCCGGACAGAGCCTTGCTGCGCTAGAACGTTGATGGCGTCGGCAAGCTGCAATTCGCCGCCAAACCCCGGCGGCAGGTGGCGCAAAACGTCAAAAACCTCAGGCTCAAGCAAATAGCGGCCGATTGAGGCAAGGTGCGACGGTGCCTTGCCGATTGCGGGCTTTTCCACCAACCCCGCAACGCTGATTTCGTCATGTTCCAGCGCGGCACCGGGTTGAACGATACCATAGCTGGAGACCTGATCCGGCGCGACCTCTTGCAAGCTTAGGATGGTGCCACCTTTGCGGTGGTGGGACCGGATAAGTTGTTCCGAGCCAAGCGTCTCTCCACGCAGCACGTCATCGGCAAGGATCACAAGAAAGGGCTCTCGCCCGACAACGGATTGCGCGCACAGCACGGCGTGGCCCAATCCCATCGCTTCGGGTTGGCGCACGAAGATACAATCCACCCCCGGCGGCACAATGTTTCGCACCATGTCACGGGTTTCGGTTTTGCCTTTGGAAGCAAGAACATACTCTAGTTCAAAATTAGAGTCGAAATGATCCTCGACCGCGCGTTTCGCCCGCCCTGTCACAAAGATCAGTTCTGTGATGCCGGCGGCAATTGCCTCTTCGACCGCGTATTGGATCAGGGGTTTGTCGATGATCGGCAACAGTTCCTTTGGCATTGCCTTGGTGGCTGGCAAAAAGCGTGTACCAAGTCCGGCCACGGGAAAAACGGCTTTCTTCACCTGTCGCGGCATCGGCACAACTCCTATATATAGCGTCACCAATAACCGCCGCTTCTTTTGCAGCAGAAAATCTGGCAACATTCCATTCGTTACAAATACTTAGAGAATTTGTGTCCGTGGCGGCTCAACCAAGACGCATTTGGTCCACAAGCGCGTTGCAGCACCCCAGTTTAGCAGAATCCAAACAATAATGCAGGCCAAGCCGATGACCACGGTGGCACTCACTTCCATCCGGGTGATGGCCGATAAATGAATGAAATCCATCCACCAATAGTTCAACGCCGCATAAAGAAGGACGCCTACGACAAACGCAAAGCCGATGGCTGCGAAAAGTCTAAGCATGAAAGGTGGGGGGGCAAGGTTCGTGATATCCGCCCCGGCGGCGCACGAAAACTTCAAAGGGCCATGCAGGCTTCCGGCTTCGTCGAACCAAAACCGGTGCAGACGACTGCCCGGCCCCTGGACATGCAGCACGGTGCCGGCAGTGACATCTTGCTGCTGTCCCTCTTCCAGCCATTGCCACAGATGGGGTGGCCCAGAGCGCATATTGTGAAATGACCTGTGCCGCGCACCGATCACACGCCCCATGCCGCGAGGCTGGGCCGATGTGAACGGATTGTCGTAACCATCGGTCTGGCTTTTCATTTTCGCCACAAGCATGTAATCATCCAAGGGTGTAGTATGGTTATTTGTCTACACCTTGCAAGCGCGACGTCGCGGGTGTCTTTGTTTGATTTAAGATGAATTGCCGCGGATGATCTCCTTGGCATGGCAGGGGAATGAGCATGCGATTTTCTCGGGTAGTGATTGGTGCCTTGCTGATTTGTGGCGCGATTTGGGTCATTGTGATGGAGCAGATGGCGGGGGCCAGCGCAGACGCGGTGGTCAACGCGCAGATTGTCAATGTCACCTCCCCGATTGCCGGTTTTCTTGGGCCAGACGCGCGTGCTTTGGGCGAGGCCGTTGCAAAAGGGGATCAGGTCTTTTCGGTTTCGGACGACGCGTCAGACGGTGTTCGGCTGGACGATTTGAAGCTTGAATATGATCTGGCCGTGGTGCGGCAGGGGGTGCTTGAGGCAAAGCTGAGAGCGGTCGAGGCCAAGCGGGCGGATGTCGTCAAACGCTCGGAAACCTATCTCGCGGCGCGGTTGGATGAACTTGAAATCCGTCTGGCTGAGGCGCAAGAGCGTTTGACGCTGCTTTCGGGGGGCGAGGTGGCTGGCGATACCGAAGCCAGAAGCCGTGCGCGCGAAGAGGCCGCGACGCTGAACGTCATTCTGGAGGCAGCCAAGAAGGGCGTTTACACCGGAAACAGCTATAACGATGCGCCCTATTCTGAACAGGTCGCAATCTCGCTGGGGGATGAGGCCACGTTGTTGCAGACCGAACTGGACGCGACGGCCAAAGAGATCGCGGCCATCATGCGCCGGATCGATCAGGAAAAGATCCGCGTGATCCGCCTGTCGCGCAGCAACGTCACCGCGCCGGTTCAGGGGGTAGTGTGGGAAAAGCTGACCGTCCCCGGCAGCTATGTCGTGCGCGGACAGCCTGTGGTGCGGCTTGTCGATTGCAGCGCAGCCTTTGTCACGCTGTCGGTCACGCAGCCCGTGTTCAACAGACTGCGCCCCGGAGCCGTTGTGACCTTCCGTTTTGATGGCAGTGGCGAGACGATGGAAGGCACGGTCGCGCGGCTGGCCGGCACTTCGGCCTCCAGCTTTTACGACAGCTTGGCCGTGGCTCCAAGCGAGCGACACCTTCAGCGTGCCGATGTCTTGATCAACCTGCCCGGGCTGGCAAAAGACCCCGAACTGCGCTGTGCCATCGGGCATACTGGGCGCGCTTTCTTCGAGACGCGCCCGCTGGATTGGCTGCGCGGCATGTTCTTATGAGTCCCGCCTAATGCCCTATCTCAGCGAGCTGCAATCGGCTTTTGTCGTTGTTGCCCTGTTTTGCGGGATTGCGCTGATCATTCATGCGACCGCCGATCCCGACCGAACGCTGCATCGTAGCCTGATCTTTGCAATATGTGCCGCCTTGGCCCTGCGCTATATCTATTGGCGTGCAACCGAGACCTTAGCCCCGCTGGGCTGGAATATCGACGCTTTTGCCAGTTGGAGCTTTTTGGTCATCGAAGCTGCAGCTATGGCCGGTTCAATGAGTTCGTTCCTAATGCTGTCGCGCACCAAGCATCGCGCAGCCGAGGTTCAGGAGCATTGGCATTGGTGGCACAAGCCCGAATATGGCCCGACCTTTGACCCCACGGTTGCGATCCTCATTGCGACCTATAACGAAGAGCTTGATGTGCTGGAGCGTACCATTATCGGCGCGCAATCCTTAAGGTATCCGCACAAGACGGTTTACATTCTGGATGACGGCAAGCGTGACTGGCTGCGCGATTATTGCGCGGAGAACCATGTCGAGTATGTCCGCCGCCCCGACAACAAGGGCGCAAAGGCCGGAAATATCAACTACGCGCTGGGGTTGCTGGCCAAACAAGACCGGCCACCGGATTTCATGGCGGTTCTGGATGCCGATTTCGTGCCGCATCAGGGTTTTTTGCAGCAATCTCTTGCGCTGTTCCATGATCCCAAGGTCGGATTGGTCCAGACCCCGCAACACTTTTTCAACGCCGATCCGATCCAGCACAATCTTGGACTCAGCCGCTCCTACCCTGACGAGCAACGCTTCTTCTTCGATTTTGTGCAGCCCGCCCGCGATGCATGGGGGATTGCGTTTTGCTGCGGGACATCCTCGGTGATGCGCTTTGCGGCGGTGGCCGAGATTGGCGGGTTTCCGACAGAAAGCGTGACCGAAGATTTCATGCTGACGCTTGTGCTGCAAGAACATGGCTGGAAAACGGCCTATCTGAACGAGGCCTTGACCGAAGGTTTGGCCCCCGAGGGTCTGAAGGAATATGTTACCCAGCGGGCGCGCTGGTGCCTTGGGCTGATGCAGATCGCGCGCAGCGACTATGGACCATTGGGGTATAACAACCTGCGCCTGCGCGATCGGTGGAGCGTGCTTGACAGCGTCATGTTCTGGCTGACCACATTTTCGTTCAGGTTGGCTGCGATCTATTATCCGCTGCTTTACTGGTATTTCAACATTATCGTGGTGGATGCCTCGGTGGTCGAGGTGTTGCAGTTCTTTGCGCCGTTCTACATCTGGTCATTTATGGCGACCACGATTGTCTCGCGCGGCACGCTGGTGCCGATCCTGCAGGACGTTACCCAGTTGATTGGCGCAATCCCGATCACACGCGCCGCCTTTACCGGCCTGATCCAGCCGCATGGCCATGGCTTCAAGGTGACCGCAAAGGGCGGTGATCGAAGCAAAGTCGTGGTGCAATGGGCGCTGATGCGGCCCTTCCTGATCGGTTTTTTTCTGACCATCGTAGGGCTTCTGATCGGCATCGTTTTTGATCGCTTTGCGTTTTATGATGCGGGAACCGGCAAGTCGGTGATCCTGTTCTGGACAATCTACAATCTGGTCGTGCTTTTTATGACTGCAATGGCCTGTATCGAGTTGCCACGGCGCGAACGTCATATTGCCGACATTCCAGAGCGTGCCGTTTTCACCGTGAACGGCACGCCCTACACGGTCTGGCTTATGAGCCTGACGCGTGACACGGCACGCCTGCGCGGCCATGACTTTGCCAAGGGTGACACTGGCACCATCAATATCCGTGGGGTGGGCGAGGTGCCGGCCTTTGTTGTCAACAGCGCCGCCGAGGGCGTGCGGATCGATGTGATGCCCGATGACGAGCAACTTCGGCAAATGACAGTTCGTTTCTATACAGAAGGTGGCGCACCGGGAGTCACGACGGTGCGGGCGTCGGCGCTGTTCCGGGACATCGCGCGGAGGCTGTCGTTCAATTCAAACCGCCACTAGGACGGTTTGACTCTGCGGCGTCAGTCTTTGGCGTTCTTTGCCGCCAACTGATCTTCGGCATGCAGCATGCGTCCCTGCATGCGGGAAATCGCCGAGGACAGCATCGACAATTCGGCTGTGCGGTGATTTTCCTTCGGGATGATATCCACACCATCCGCGATCTCATGCGCGTTTTCGACCAGCCGATGCAGCGGCACAAGGAAGATGCGAATGAAGCCAAGCGACATGGCAAAAAGCACCAGCGAAACCAGACCAAGGATCTTGCCCAGCGACAGGCGCAGCCGTGCGGTCTGATCGCTGAACTGGTCGAAAGAGATGATTGCTACCATCCGCCAGCCCAAGGGGGGCAATGCGCTTGCCGGAAACTCTGGCACGGAATCGGCGTAGACCTTGCCAATGCCTTCCCAGTTTTCGATAGTTGTCACCTCTTGCCCTGCCATTGCATTTCGAACCGAAGTCAGGTCGCTATGGGACGGCTAGTGCGGAACTGTGCTAAGCACAACATCGCCCCGCATGTCGACGACGATGATGCCAAGCGCCAGATTTTTGGCGACTTCGGCGACCATATTGCCAAGCCAGTCAAGCGGGAAATGGAAGGTCAGGTATCCGGCCTTGACCCCACCCGTCGCCTGCACCGGCATCGTCATAACCAGCAGTTGGTGACCATCGGCTGTGGTGGAAATCCCGATATGCGGTCCGGGCAGCAGGGCCTGCCGGAACCAATCCGTTTCGCTGACATTCTCGCCTTCCAACCGGCGGTGCGAGGCGATCAATACATCGCCCTGCACTCCAACATAGGCCGCCCAGTCCACATGCCTGGCATCTGCGACTTCTTGCGTCAGAAAATCGCGCATCGAGGCCTTGTCCAGAAACGGCATGACCTGCGCCAGATTTTCCAACTCGACCCAGTGTCCTTCAAGATGCTTTACGATGTCCAGAGCGACATGCTCTCCTCTGGCCTGAATCGCGACATCCAGCACATCTGTCTGAAGCTGATCGACGGCATCGTTGGTAAAGAACAGTGTCACACTGAAAAATACCAATGCTCCCAGCGCCATGAAGCCCAGAAAGGCGCGAACAAGACTTAGCCGCTGGCGCGACGGTCCATCTTTTCCTACCACCAAGTTGTCACCTCAATGCAATCTCTATCCATTCGATATACCCTAGGGCTATCCTGATGGCGGCGCTATCCGAATTGGAAGCTGGCTCCATGCTTCAGGCCATCTAATGTTGGCACAGAAAGGACCGTAGATAAGACTGCCTAGCACAACATGCGAGGAGCGGTTTAGGCAGACGGGACGCAGTATGAAACGGCGGGCATTTCTTTTTTCGTTGGGAGCGCTGGCGATGTTGCCTGTGGCGGCACATGCCCATCAGGATCAAGACGGAATAGCGGATGGCCGCGCTGATTGGCATGCCTGGAAAGATGGCTTTCTTGCTGCGGATGGTCGCGTTATTGATCACTTGCAGGACGAGGCAAGCCATTCGGAAGGGCAGGGATACGCGCTTGTGCTGTCGGTCTTTCACGGAGACCGTGCCGCCTTTGATCTGATCCGCAACTGGACCGACGCCAATCTGGCCAAACGGGCTGACGGGTTGCTGAACTGGCGTCTGGACAAGGGCGCGACCCAACCCAGACCTGAAAATGCCACAGACGGAGACATCTTCTACGCATGGGGTCTGTGCCTTGGCGGACAGCGGTTTGATCTGCCCGAAGCGCTTGACCGGTCGCGTCATCTTGCCAAGGCGATTGCGGACACCTGCCTGAAACCCGACCCGCGCGATTCCACACGTCTTGTCGTGCTGCCAGCCGCCGAAGGCTTCTTGCGCGGGACGATGGTCACCCTGAACCCGTCCTACATCATGCCGCGAGCATTGCGGGATTTGGCACTTCTGACGCATGACACCCGCCTTGCCAAAGCCGCTGATGATGGCGAAGATCTGCTGCGCGAAATCGCCGAGACCGGACTGGCCCCTGACTGGATCGAGATTGACATCGCGGGGCTACGCCCATCGACTCTGCATAAGCCACAATCGGGCTATGATGCGCTGCGCGTGCCGCTCTATCTGATCTGGTCTGGCCGTGCGATGCATCCGGCCGTTGAAAAGGCGCGGCGTATGCTGGGCGCACATGCCGAAGGGGACATGCCGGTTGTGACTGATTTGGGGGGGCAGATTGTCTCGGTATCCAGCACCTATGCCGGTTATGCCTCTCTGCGCGCACTGATCCTGCGGGAAGACCCGTTGCACGCCCCGCTCAAGTTTCCGCGTCTGGATACCGCGCAGGGCTATTACCCTGCCACGCTTGATATGCTGTCACGGGTGGCGGCAGCAGAGACCGGATCGGCATTGATAAGCGACTGATCCAAGGCACAAGTTCGCGCTGTGCAGCAATGCCGTTGCATCGACAGTGGCCAGCCTTTCTATTGCTTGGGCCGTGAAATCTGCTTGGCCCGTCCTATGCGCCTTTTATACAGCATTTGGCGCTTTTGGGGCGGCCTGCTAAGGACATGCCATGACATCAGAACGCCGCGCCACACCGAGTCGAGTCTTGGATATTTTGCTTTTGGGGGCCAACTACGGCCTTTTGCCAGCCGTGCGATGTGCTTTGGCAGGGCATCGCGTCACGGTGGTTTGCCGTCCCGACGAACAAGCGGCTTTGGCAAGCCAAGGGGTCGATCTGGATATCGGTCGGCGCGACGGAAGGCCTGGCAAGCACATCGGACTGCCCGCCGCGCCGGGGCGCGCCAAGGCACCGGACTGCCTTGGCTTGCTTGATCCTGCTGCGGCAGAGCCGTCTGACTTTGATCTGGTCATTCTGGCAATGGCGGAACCGCAATATGCGGCGCCAGAACTGGCCAGTCTGGTTGCGCGTATCGGAGCGGCCGATTGTCCGGTCATTTCGATGATGAACATGGTCCCATCCAGCTATCTGCGGCGGCTTGGGGGGATCAATGTTGAACGTCTTGACCATGTTTATGCCTCTGCTGCTGTCTGGAAAGCGCTGGACCCGCGCCGCATTACCGCGGCCAGCCCCGATGCACAGGCCATTCGGCTTGATCCGACCCGACCGGGGCGATTGACAGTCACACTGGCCTCGAATTTCAAGATTGCCCCCTTTGCCGAAGCCAAAGACCAGCGCCTGCTGACCCAACTCTGTCAGGACATTATCTGCGGCCAAGACGGGGGTGTCGCGCCTCCGATGCGGTTGATCCCCTATGACGACAGGCTGTTTGTGCCGCTTGCCAAGTGGCCGATGCTGATCGCCGGGAACTACCGATGCCGTCGGCTTGACGGCGCCCTCACCACTATCGCCGCTGCCGTTCATGCCGACTTGGCCGAGACACAGCGGATCTACGAATGGGTTGCGAATATGCTGCTTCGTGCGGGGGCTGCACCGGAAGATCTGGTCCCATTCGCCAAATATGCGACGGCTGCACAATCCTTGCGTCTGCCCTCGTCGGTGGCGCGCGGCCTTGCTGCGGGCGCCGTGGCCGTTGAACGTGTCGACCGGCTTGTTGCTGAAGTTGCGGCGCAGCAGGGGGATTATCTGCCAGAACTGGCAAGGATCGTGGCCTCTGTCGATCACGCTCTTGATGAAAACCGGCAGGCCGCTGCACGGACAAAACCGGCTGAGGGTATCCGTAAATAATTGATAGTGAATATATATTTCAGTCGTGACGCGGTTTTTTCCACGGCTTGTCGCATATATTTCCGAATGATCCGTATCATTCCTGCTGAAATGCGGAAAGCAAGGCCGGAACATCAGCTATCTGCCTTGCGCGAAAAGGCAAATAGCGGCTATCGAGATTTCGGTGGATTAAAGGATAAAAACCAAGCTAACCTAAGACCGTGACCCCTGTGAAATTGCCCCTGATTGTCGGTTTATCTTGCGGCACCGGAATCCCTTCTGTGTCGTTTCGGATATGCACGGCGAAGGCCCCAAAAGGACGTTTTCATGCTACGACTTGACCGCTTTTCCTCTTTTGCGCTGTGCATTTTCGGGGTGTTGCCGATGGCGGCAACGGCCCAGATTTCCGACAGCTGCAAATCTGTGCTGACGGGTCAGCGTTTGACGGTGATCGTGCCGAATGCGGCGGGTGGCGGCTATGACACCTATGCGCGGGCGCTGTCCCCGGTGATCGACGCGGTGGCAGGGCTGCAATCCTCGGTGGTCAATATGCCTGCGGCTGGAGGTCTAGTCGCGTTGACAACGCTGGCGGATTCCGGACCGGACGAGTTGGTTGTGATGGTCGAGAACGGAACAGACGTGCTGCGCGCCGAAGTCCAGGATGGCGCTTCGGCGTGGTCCGAACGTGTGCAAAGGATCGGTGTTTTCCACGCAGAACCAAGCGCTTGGGTTGGCAAACCTGATATGGACTTCATCAATGCCGAGAATTTGGTTGCGGCTTCAAGTTCCGCAGATGGCATTGTGGAGTTCGAATTTGGCGGGCAGGCCGTTGGCAAGGTCGTCAAGCTGATTTCGGGCTATGACGGGTCGAAGGAAACCGAGGCGGCCGTGCTGCGCGGGGATGCCGATTTCATGTCAGGCAGTTTGACGACTAGTCTCAAGGCTGCGAAATCCGGTGACCTTACTGTTCAACTGCTGTTGTCCGACAAGCCAAGCGACCGCGCCCCCGGTGTGCCGCATATTGCAGGCGAGGATGGGCTTGCCGCACAGCTTGCAAAAGATCTGTCCCCAGAAGAGCGGGCCAAGCGAATCGAGATTGCAGGCCTCGTCGTTGATCTGAGCTATGACGTTCGCACGGTTTTCACCCACAGCACCCTGCGGCAAGACCTGCGGGAATGCCTGACCGAAGCTGTGGCAGATGCCATCCGCGATCCGGCTTTTGCCGAAACTGCCGAGGCGCAGGGCCGCCCCGTGACGCCGATGGACCCGGATGAGTCCGCAGACCTTCTGGCATCGCAGATGGTTTCGGTGGCGAAACTGGCGGAAATGGTCAAGGCACAGTGACAGATTCCACCGTGTTCATGGAACTGCGATGAACGACTATCTGTCTGCTCTGCTGCTGGGCGCTGGGAATGTATTTTCTTGGCCCAATATCCTGATCCCGGTGATGGGGACGCTGATCGCCATGGTCAGCGCCTTTTTGCCGGGTATCGGCGGAACCAGCCTTGCAGCACTGCTGTTGCTTTTGACGCTGAACTGGGAACCGGTTCAGGTCTTGCTGCTGTTCGGGGCATTGACAGGTGGTGCGACCTATATGGGGTCCATCACCGCGATCCTGTTCAACATTCCGGGCAATGCCTCGAGTGCGGCGGCGATGATCGATGGTCATGCAATGGCGAGGCTTGGCTTGCCGCGCACCGCCATTGCGGCCGCTGCGACAGCCTCGGCCATCGGATCAATTATTGGCGTGATGGTACTGATCGCGTTACTGCCCATCGTGCGCCCGTTTATTCTTCAATTCGGTCCGCTGGAGCGGTTTTTGTTGGGAGTCTGGGGGCTAACGACGATTGTTGCCTTGCCAAACCGATCCGCCAGCCGTGCCTTGGCAGCGGCTTTGCTGGGTCTGCTGATGGCGTTGGTGGGCAGCGATCCGACCAGCGGCACCCCGCGTTGGACCTTTGGCAGCCTAAGCCTTTATGATGGCTTTGACACCGTGACGGTGCTTTTGGGGTTCTTCACCCTTTCAGAAGTGATGGCATGGCGCAGCCGTGTGACAGTCTCGTCCTCGATTGCGCCGGGAAATGTGCCAGATAGCACTTGGGTCGGCATTCGTGCCGTGTTCCGGCATTTTGGCGTGACGCTGCGGTCGTCTATTCTCGGCACATTGGTGGGCGTCATTCCGGGCGTGGGCGGGACTGTCGCCAGCTTTGTCGCCTATGGTCAGACGGTTCAGGCAACCAAGGGGGACCGCAGCGGTTTTGGCAAGGGGGATATCCGAGGTCTGATCGCGCCCGAGGCGGCGGTGGATGCCAAGGACGGGGGGTCTTTGCTGCCAACGCTTGCCTTTGGGTTGCCGGGCAGCGAAGCGGGCGTGATCCTGCTCACTGTTCTTATGATCCATGGCTTCGTGCCGGGCCTCCCGATGCTGTCTACAGAACTGGCGTTTTCGTTCACGCTGATCCTGTCGCTGTTGCTGTCAAATTTGCTGACCTCGGTGGTCGGCCTTAGCCTTGCGCCTCTGCTGGCACGGTTGACCAGTCTTCGGATTGACAGAATTGTTCTGCCCGTACTTGTCGCCAGCCTTGTAACGGTCGTGCAGTTGAACGGCTCGGTGGCAGATATCTATATCGCTTTGGGCTTCGGCATTCTGGGCTATTTGTTCGGACAGTTTGACTGGCCACGGATACCCTTTGTGATCGCTTTTGTTCTGGGCGGCTTTATCGAAAACAACCTTGCTCTGGTGTTTGAGATGGAAAAGGTCGGGCGGTTGAACGTGATCGAGCGACCGGCCGCCTTGGGCATTGCTGCGCTGATCCTGCTGTCTGTGGTCTGGATGACAAGAAAGGCTGGAGGCAATACGACTGCCAGCGATGGCAAAGCCAAGTTCGGGCCGCAGGTTTCCGCACTGTTCGCAGCGGTCATGGCCGGGTGCGCGGCGGTTCTGGTGGTAACTGCGGTGCTGTCAACGCGGGCCTATACAGGCTTTGCGCTGGCCATTTCTGTGGCGGCAACCATGCTATGCACGGCCATTGCCGTCAGAATGTTTTGGCGTTTCAAGATCGGTAATGGCGCAGCGCGGGCAGGCGGCATTCCCGCAGAACATCGGCTGCCACTGGGACTTATCGCGATACTGGGGCCAGGGGTGTACCTGTTTGGCCTTCCGGTGGCGACAGGCGTTTTCA
The DNA here is from genome assembly GCA_001828855.1 of Rhodobacterales bacterium RIFCSPHIGHO2_02_FULL_62_130. GTDB lineage: Bacteria > Pseudomonadota > Alphaproteobacteria > Rhodobacterales > Rhodobacteraceae > Cypionkella. The sequence continues at coordinate 86,738 of MHZT01000040.1, forward strand.
CTGCCGCATGGTTCTGCCGCTGGGAAGCGCTTGATCTGAAGATGGCGATAAAATCGGTCGTGGCGGGGGTGGTGTCCCTTGGTTTGACCCTGATCTATCTGGATCAGGTCGCCGGAGTGATGCTGCCTGATCCCGCGATCCTGTCGTTTCTTGGGATCGAGGGGCGCTAAAGCCTAATCCGTCAGCATGGTCCGGCAGGACGGGGAAGCACCGTCTTGTGAGAGTGGAGAGTTGCGCCACACCCAAGCATCGCGCGCGCGCAAATGTGCCTCAAAAGCACTTGAGGCCGGTGTTTCCAACAGGTCGCGACGGGCTTGGCGTTCGGCATCGACGCGACCTGCGGACTTGAAGAAGACGGACATAGCTGCGTTACATTCAAACATGACGAAACGGTTGCGCTCTGGGTCAACGCCCATATCCATTCCGCAGAAGTCCAACCCCGTCCGGGACGGAACATCCGCGCAAATACGTGCAAAATCAGCGTTTTGGTTCAGGATTTCGATCAGCTCCAGCTCGCGCGTTTTGAAATCCAGAATGCTGTTGGACGAGTCGTTATGCACCTTCCAGCCGGTCGCGCCCTTGACATGGCGGATAAAGAACCGATCCGCCACGAACAGCACCCGCGCTTTCAGATAAAGCCCGTCCTCTGTTGCGAAATCGACAAATTCCGTCATGAAGTGCGGCTTGCCGAACCACGGCGTATTCACCGCGCGATCCCAGTCTTTCGGCCCCTCGATCTTGATCAGCCCGCGTCCTGTCTGCTCGCCACTCGGGCGCACCAGCACGGGAAAGCGGAAACCGTTCTCGCTAAAGCATTGCTCAAATGCAGCACGAGATTTGGCTTGCAGGCGCACGCAGCGCGGCACTTTCAGGCCAGCAATACCTTGCAGCGCAGCGGCACTGTGATCGCGGCGCGAGCGGGCTATGGCGCGGGGATGATTGAAGATCGGCACCGAAGCACCAAAGGTTTCATCCAGCCATATCAAACCGTTGCGATATTCATCCGCATCGGCGCAATGATTCACGATCCAAGGCACAGCGGGTGGATTTGGTGCCGGAGGGCGCGGATACCACAACTCGTCCGTTGTCAGTTCCAATTCCGCGCGCAACTCTTTCGGCACGGCCAAGCGGTTGGGCAGAAGTGCCGTGGGTTTGCCATCCGCCATGATGCGAACGCCGATCTCGCCATTGTCAGGCACCGCGCAAAAGCTGATCGGGCGCGCGGGCGGGCTGATACGTGTGGTCCGGCCGGTCTGGCGGAAGGGCAAGGCCGCAGACTTTGGCGCAGCTTTGGGCAGTTTTGTCATGCGCCATACCTTTTCTTCAGGGTCGCGACGCTTGGTAATTGGCGCGCTTCTCCACGCCACTTGTGCGGTTCTGCCAGAAGGGCTGATATACGGGGGGCCAGATGGGTGGTGACGCGCAAACCAAGCTGACGCAATTCCGGCAAATGATCGTCATCGGTGGGGACATGCAAACCCGTGCAGACGTCCAGAAGGCGAAGGCGGTCCGGGGCAAGCACCACTGCGTCCAACGTCCAGAAGTCGAGCGGCATTCGTGCCATTGCCGTCTTGAAAACGGATTGGACAAGCGGTTTGGACGCCTGCATCACCGGATCGGCCAGCCCGTCTTTTTTGTTGTGGTGGAACGGTTCCACTGTGCCGCCGCGGCCGACAAAGACAATCCGCAGCGCCCAGTTTGCGGCCGCCTCCTCGGGGTGCGCCTGCACCATATGGTGCTGTTGTCCGCCACGGGCCATATTGAAAGCTGTTTGCCAGTCCAGCGGATGCGCGATCCATACACGATCCGCGCCATTCCGCGATGTGGTGGGCTGCACCGTCACGGGATAGTGAAAGTCACCCTGTTCAAAACAATCGACAAAGCTTCGCGGACTATGGGCCATAAAGCGACGGCACTTCGGCACGTCCAACCCCGGAATGTCGGCCAAGACCAGCCCCGCAATATCACGCCGTGATGCCATCACCGCGCGGGGGTGGTTAAAGATTGGCGGCGCCGTCGGAAAGGCTGTGTCCAGCACCTCCAGACCTTTGGAAAAGCTGTCGGCATCGGCGCAGGTGTTCAGCACCCAAGCCGGTCTTGCGGGCAAAGGAACTTCGGGTTGCGGGTGCCAGTAAGACTGCGCCGCCTGTTCCAGTGCGGTCTCGATTGCCATGGTGAACAGAAGGCGGTTCGGCGTTGAAAGCTCAGGGATACCTTTTGCAGACAAGACCAGACGACAGGTCAGGGTATCGGATAGTGATTTGAAGATCAGACCGTTGCGCTGCACTTAGTGATCCGTCCCGGTTACTTCGTCCATCTGGCCTTGGCCCTATCCCGCATGGGCCACAATGATTTCCGCGCGGTCACGGCGCTTGGCATCGGTTTGCATGATGATCGGTGAAACCGTTTTGCCCGAGGGATCTTTTTCCATCTGAACGATCGCCAGTCCTGCCTTGGTCAGCAGGTCAATCAGTTCGGCCTCGCCAAGCTGGGGGTTGCCAATACGGACCTGCCACAGCGCCTCGGCGGCCTCGGCAATCGCGGCGGCGCGGGGGGCGGGATAGCCTTGCGCTTGCGCGTTGGCGAAAATTTCCGCCTTGCGCCGCGCCAGAGCGAGAGGGTCCGGCGCGGGCCGTGCCAAAGGTTGACCAACCGACAACCGGTTGGAAATCAGAACCCGCCCGTTCGGCGCAAGGTTTCGCGCCCACATATTGACGACGCCCTGTCGTGCCTCGGGCGGGAAGAAGCCCAGAAAGCTATGCACGATGATGGCATCGACAGGGGCGATTTGCAGCTCGGCTGCATCCATTTGATATGTCTGCAGGTCAAAACCGGCATGGCGGGCATACAGGCGATTTTGTTCCAATGTGGTCAGGCAGCGATCAACCATAACCAGTTCAGGCTCGATCCCATGCGGACGCAAACCCTGCAAGACCATCGAGGCCAAGCCCGTATCCGCCGAACCTGACAGCAACACACGGACACGCCCGTCACGGGCCAGCCCGCGCAAGGCATTGCCGAAGAAGGCAGCGCCAGCAGGCAGCGCGCCCTTGGCTTCGATATGGCGAACGATGCTCCAGCCGCGATGATAGATCTGGCAACCCGATTTGGGGTCGCACAGGCAATGCGCCCAATCAAAAGCAAAAGAGGCCAACTCGGCCAGCGGCTCTTGCATACGAATAAGCGCGTTATCATCCATGGTCCCAGATTAACCAAGGGCGGAAGGAATTGTCCAGAGTGCGTCTTTACTTCTTCCTGTCGCAGGGGCCGCGAAAAATCCTGTGCAAAACATAGTATTGATGCGTCACTGATGGCGGCCTAAGCTTTGGTCCGAACGTGGATCGCCCCGCTTGGGGCAAATCAAGGGGAGCGCGCGCGCAATGAGGCTGGCCTTTATCAACAAGACGCTTTTTGTCATGGCAATGGCGCTGTCGCAGCCTGTTTATGCTCAGGAAGCGACTGTCCTGAAGATCGGCGTCGCGGCGGGGGGCGGCTATGATACGGTCGGGCGCGTCATGGCGCGGCATCTTGGCAAGCAGCTTGGTGAAAGCGGCGAAATTCCGGTTCAGAATGTTGTCGGGGCCTCAAGCCTGAACCTTGTGAAAGAAGTGGCGGCGGCAGGCAGCGCGTCTGAACTGGGCATGGCTTTGGCCAGTCTTTTGCTGAATGCCAAGTTGGACCCGTCCAATGTGGATGTGGATTTCACCACCTTCAAATGGATCGGCAGCCTGACCGGCGCGGAAAGCATCTGCCTGACCGGCAAGGATAGCGGCGTTGCAAATTTTCAGGACTTTGTAACCAAGGATTTCAAGGTGGGGGCAACCACGGCAGTGGGCGGCTTCTATCAGTTGGCGGCACTGGTCAAGAACATCTTTGGCGCGAAATATGAAATTGTGACCGGTTTCGAAGGCCTTCGTGAAATGGAGGCTGCCATCGATCGCGGCGAGATTGCGGGCTATTGTGGCAGCCAGTTGGACGCGTTTGAGCGCAACAATCAGGTTGATACCCGCTGGTTCATCGGGGGCATGACGCAAGATGTCGAGGTCTCGGGCGCAAACGTGCCAAGCATCCTGAGTGCCGTCTCCAAGCCAGAGGATGTTGCGGCGGTCAAGCTGTTCACCCTGCGCGATAATATCTACTATCCCGTGATGATGGCACCGTCAGTGGCGGATGACGCCGTTGCCCGCTATCGGGCCGCGTTTGATGCGATGTTGGCGGACCCGGATTTTCAGGCCGAGATGACAGGTCTTTATGGCAGTTTGTCGCCGAAGTCCGGCGCAGAGGTCGAGGCGATTGTAGCCGATATCAGCAAGGCCGATCCGGCAACACTGGCGCATCTTGCGGACCTGCTGAAGTAACCCAATCGAAATCCCACCCTGCCGTTCTGTGCGGCGGGGTGGCTTCTTGCCCGTCCAATTCAAAGGGACTGTTCATGCAACTCCACGACATCGGCAACGATCTCTTGTCGGCCATTCGCAGCAATGTCGGCAGAATGGCCTTTGTGACCAGTTTCGGAAATCTGACCTATGGCCAGTTCGATAATCTTATCGGTGGGATCGCGCTGGATTTGAAAGAGGCCGGTGTATGTCGCGGATCGCGGGTGGCCATCGACACTAGGGACGCAAGAATAGCAACGGCAAGCGTGATCGCCTGCTGCCTGTTGGGCGCAAGCTGGCTGCATGGCAGCCGTGCAGCCTATCAAAAACCCGGTCTGGGTATCACCCATGTCTATTGGGCAGGCAACCGGAATGAGGTGCCACCCGGACATCCCCGCTTGATTTCGTTTGATAGCAGCCGGTTGAAAAGCCGCGATATGGAGTTCTGGTTGGATAAGGTCGATCCCGAAGGCTATGCCTCGGACAGCGACATTTGCCGGATCGGGCAATCCTCCGGCACAACTGGCAGCACCAAGTTCATCGCAATTACCTTGCGTGATATGTGGGAACGGGCAATGTGGAAGTCTTCTGGCATGCCCGCCGATGTGCTTCCCGTCATTGCCTGCCTGTTTCCACCCCTTTCCGGCGTAGGGTGCAACACACGGCTTCGCACGCTGCTGGCGGGGGGGTGCTGCGTTGAAACCGGACCCGGAACCTTGCTGGAGCCGTGGCAGGCTGCAGGCGTCAACACCGTCATCGGCTCGCCCGCGCAATTCAGTGCCTTTCTGCGTGAGGCAGGCGAAGGACTCGCCGATCGCATCGGTGCCGCGATGGTCGGAGGCGGCAAGCCGTCCGAGCGGTTCCTGCAATCGCTGTTCACCTGCTTCAAAACCGTCACGGTGTTCTACGGATCGACCGAGATGGGACATGCCGCAGAAACGCGCATCACGGATCAAGCAGATTTTGACGGCGGGCTGACGCCAATTGCCGATATGGTCTATATCGAGGTGGTGGATGATGCCGACCAAGCCTTGCCAACCGGGTCAGAGGGGCGGATTCGCATCCGTGGCACGCTGGGAACGCCCAGCTATGTGAACGAAAGGCTGTCCGTCGAAAATACAATACGCGATGGCTGGTTTTACCCCGGTGATATCGGTCATTTCGATACAAGCGGGCGCTTGCATGTCAGCGGGCGCGGCAATGAGGTGCTGAACATCGGCGGTGTCAAGTTCAACGCACTTGTGCTGGATGATGTGGTGCAAGGCTACAAAGGCGTGAAGGACGGCTATTGCTATCTGCATGACAACCAGTTCGGCTCTGCCGAGATTGAGGTGATCTTTGTGCCGGTAGCGGGTCAGGACGTGGCAAGCATAGCGCAGGGCCTGCTTGCCGATTGCGCGCGTACCTTGCCAGCCAACTTGGCCCCCAAACGCGCCTTTGCCGTGACACAACTGCCAAGGACCGATACCGGCAAGGCCATGCGTGGCAAGGCGCAAGAAGTGGTGGCGACCCTGCAACCCGCGGCGATCGCATCCTGACCGATAAAGGAGAGTCAGCGCGCCATCGACATGGATGTTTTGATCGAAGCCTTTGTCAACGTGACCCAGCCGCTCTGCCTGCTGATGCTGGTCACCGGCGTAGGCATTGGGCTGGTGGTAGGGGCAGTGCCGGGGATTGGCGGGATCTTCGGTCTGGTCATGGTCATTCCCTTCACCTTCCAGTTGGACCCCTACGCGGCCTTCGCGCTGCTTCTGGGGCTTTCCGCAGTCATCACAACCTCTGATACAATCCCCGCAGTTCTGATCGGGGTGCCGGGATCTGTCGGGGCGATTGCCACTGTCGAAGACGGCCACCCGCTTGCCCAGCAAGGACAGGCCGCGCGGGCCTTGGGGGCGGCCTATTCGGCCTCAATGCTGGGCGGCATTTTTGGAGCGCTGGTTCTGGGGCTGTCGATTCCGGTCATCCGTCCGCTTATCCTGTCGCTCCAGACGCCCGATTTTCTGGCGGTTGCACTGATCGGTCTGATCTTTGTTGCCTTCATCTCGGGTAAAGACCCGTTAAAGGGGGTGGCGGCCCTGCTGCTGGGGATGCTTTTGTCCTTCGTGGGGCTGGACCCGCACAGCGGGGCAGAGCGGTTTACCTTTGATCTGGTCTATCTGTGGGGAGGCATTCCGCTCGCAATCCTGTTTCTGGGACTGTTCGCCTTGCCCGAAATGGCCGCGCTGTTGCAGCGAGGCAGGGTAAGCGACCATCCCGCGCGGATTGATGCCCAAGGGCTATGGCGAGGAGTGCGTGAGACGCTTGCCGAATGGCGGCTGGTGCTGGCCTGCAGTTCGGTCGGCGCGCTGATCGGGGCCATTCCGGGGGTTGGCGTGACCGTGATTGATTGGGTGGCCTATGGCATCGCGCGGCGGTTTCATCCGGCAGGGCCGGTCTACGGGCAGGGCAATATTGCAGGGGTGATTGCGCCGGAAAGTGCGAATAACGCCAAAGAAGGGGGCTATCTGATTCCGACGCTGGTGCTGGGGCTGCCCGGCTCTGCGACGATGACGATCCTGCTGGCGGCCTTTACCGTGCATGGTCTGGTTCCCGGCCCCGAGATGTTGGGCAAGAACCTGCCTTTGACCTATGCGATGGTGATGTTTCTGGTGCTGGCCAATATCTTGGGAACCGGAACCTGCCTGCTATTGACGCGGCATCTGGCGGCGCTGACGACGATTCCGGCGTCGCGGATTGTTCCGGTGGCCTTGGTGCTGATCACTCTGGGCGCCTTTCAAACCAATGGGCGTCTTGCCGACATCGTGGTGCTGTGCGGGGCAGGGGCGCTGGGCGTGGCGATGAAATCGGGGGGCTGGTCGCGTGCGGCATTTTCCTTGGGCTTTGTGCTGGGACCAACGGTCGAGCGCTATGCGTTCCTATCCTACAAATTGCATGGTTCCGCGATGTTCTTGCGCCCCAGCCTTGTGTTGGCCGCCCTCGCAATCCTTGCGATCATTGCAGCTTGGGTATGGCAACAAAGGCGTGAAGGCCCACGTACGGCTGCGCCCGAAACGGGATGGGCAGGGTTTGCCGCCCTTTTCGCGCTTGCTTTGGCGGCGGTAGGTTTGCTGTCCGGCCTGAATGTAACCGCGCGCAGCTTTCCTGTGCTGACGGCCGTGGCTTTGATGGTGATTGCCGGTCTTGGTCTGCTGCGCGGCCTGCGGGCCGGCACGCGCCTGTCTTTGGGACTGCCGCCAAAGCCTGTGCTTATCACGCTGGGGCTATGCCTTACCCTGACAGGATTGCTGTATCTTTGCGGGCTGGCTGCGGCTGCGGCGGTATTTACCCTAATGACGATCAGCGCGGCCGAGCGCCGGTTCAGCTTGTCTGCGGCTTGTGTCGGCTTGGTCCTGTCTGGCCTTGTGGTCGTGCTGTTCGAAAAGATCACGCTCGCAGACTGGCCTGCGGGCGTGATCTGGAGTCTGTTCGGCTAGGTAGGTCTACGATATTTACCAGCCCGCCTCGGCAAAGGCATCTGTCAGACCGCTCAGACTGGCCTTGAACCCCACAACCTTGCCGCCACCACGCACGAAGGCAAAAGCTACCACCAGTTCGGACCCCGTTTTCAGGGCATCAATCTCGGCAGCTTCAAGCTTGCGGCCAAAGGTGCAGCCACTGGTCCAGCAGGTATAGGCCGGAAAGGACATCGGTTCGCCGTCATCAATCTTACCGGCAACGGGCTGGGCCAGCGCCACGCCCAAGGGCAGGCTGATGATGATGCGGTTCTCGGCCTTTTCACTGTCATGGCTTAATGTCACACGGCCAAGGACGCTTTTGCCATCCTCGCTCCGCACGGTTTGCACCAGCCCGCACGACGTCTTGCCCTCGGCCAGGGCCTGACAGTCGAACACCCATTTGTCATAGGTCGCGCCGACCGTGGGCTGGCCCAGTGCCACCTGGGCAGACAGCAGCATTGCCGCGCCGGTCAAGAAAGACAGAATCTTCATGATCGTTCATCCAAAATCAGGAATCTAAAAGGCGCCCGGCGCTAAGGCTGGGCGCCTTTCCAAAGCGCGCCCCGGCGATTGGCCGGGGCGAAATTGGCATCAGAACCGCAGGGCAAACCCGATATTGGCCGAGTAGCCAACATCCGTTGCCCCGCCACCGAACACGGCCTCTGCCCCGACCTGAACCGAGCCGTTCGCGGAAACCGGGATCATCAGGTTCACGCCAACGGTGCCAAGCATCGTATCGTTGTAAAGCATTGGCACATCTTGGGTGTCGCCGATCAGTTGCACGGTTGCGTCGCCTGTCGCGGCATTGCGCGACAGCACGCCGACGCTTCCGGTCAGGGTGCCGAACGAGAAATCATGCGCCATTGCAACGCTGGCTTCTACCTCGGTCATGCCGACGGAATAGCTGTCAACCGTTGCCTCGTTTGCAGCGTTCGAACCGGTTTCCGTATAGCCATCCACCGACATCGAGGAATAGCGGACACGCAGGCCGGGCGTAACGCTCCACCCGCCCGCTGCGTTGCCGATCGTATGCGACAAGGCCAACTCAGGCGTCAGGAACTTCGTGCCAAAATCGGCGGACAGCAGATCAATGCCACCTTCAAGGGTGTTGTCATTGACCGTCCGCGTGGTGTGGTTGGTCAAAGATCCGCCCATCAAGCCAAAGGCAAGGTTGGTTGCCCCAAGCTGTTTTGACAGCACAACACCGCCGAACGCCCCGTTGAAATCAGCGTCATAAGACGGCGAGAACAACGAGTCCGATCCGACATCACCCTGCGCGCCACCCGCAAGGACGGTAAAGGTCAGGCCGTTTTGCAGCAGGCCGGTGTAACCCACCGTCAGGCTTTGCGTTGTGACCGCCTGATCCAGCGACACTTCACCGCCGTCGTAGTCGATCTGGCTGGCTTGGCCGGAAACCCAAGCACCCGCATCGTTATTGTTCCAGCCGCCTTTCGAGCTGACCGTCACGCCTTCAGACGGACGATCTGCCAACAGGTTCGCGCTGAAGCCAAGACGGGAAATGCCCATTGCGGCATTGCTCAGGCCGACCAGACCGGAGGTGTCAAACGTGGCATACTGGTCGCCATTGTTGAACCACGGAATACCGCTGGTTTCATCCAAAGTTACAAGCGCCGATCCGTCGACGGTCCAATTGACCGATTGGTTCGGATCAGAGCGCAGAACGACCTCGGCATTGTTGAAGTCCAGCTTGCCGATGATAAGGCCTTTTGCGTCCAGATAGGCGGTGCCATCCCCGTCCTTGACAAAAATCGCATATTCATCGACAGGCGCGTCAATCATGCCGCTTTGGTACAGGTTACCATCAAGCTGACCGATGTTGATCCCGAAAGAGTCACCGTTTGCGCTGTCAACGCGGATGATGCCGGTATTCTCGACAGTCCCGCCGTTCATCACTTCACCGACCAGAATACCAGTCGAAGAATCCGGCCCGGTGCCATCGCTCCAGATCACCATTTCGCCCGAGTTGGACGACGTGCCATAAAGCGTGTCTGCCCCGATGCCAACCGCCGTTGCCGAGCTATCGTCCGAGGTGGCGTTCACCTCAAGATAGGCGGTGTTAGACAGGGTGAAATCAGAATAGACATAGACGCTGTCCAAGCCGATGGCGATGGCTGTGCCGTTATTGGCAGTTGCCGTAACCTGAAGGTTGCCGCTGTTGGTTTGCGTGCCGTAGAGGTATTCCGAGGCAAGGCCGGTCGCTTCGGCATAGTCTGCGGTCGCGGTTACAACCATGTTTCCAGCGTTTTCCATCAGACCGGAATAGCTGATATCGCGGCCATAGGCCCCGACAGCTTCGGCCCAATCGCCAGAGCCAATCGCAATCGCACCGACTTCGACATAGCCCGCGTTGACAAGTTGGCCGTCCATTTCATCGTCGACGCCAATACCTGCCGCATAAGCGCCACCGTCTTCCGAGAACGCACTGACTTGCATTTCGTTGGTGTTGGTGAAGCCGCCATCATAGGTCACGTCTTCGTCGACAAAAAGGCCATGCGCGGACGCATCGCTGAAGGTTGCACGCGCGGAAACGTCAATCAGGCCTTCGTTTCCTGCCATCAGGTCAAGCTGATTGCCGATGTAAATACCCGCCGCGTCAGCAATGTAGCCCGCGGAGTCAACTTCGATCGTGCCAGAGTTGGTGATAGCGCCGTTGACCGCAGATCCTTCGATATGGATACCCGATGCTGCTGCATAGTCAGCAGAGTCCGCCGAGACATCGATCAGGCCCGAGTTCAGAATATTGCCATTGCCGAAACCAACCGGCAGCAACTCCAAAATCATGCTGTCGTCGCCCAGATCCCCTGCGATCCCGATGCCGGCAACCAACACAGCGCCATCGTCATCTTTGCCGATGCCGGTGACGCGGATATCGCCTTGGTTGTCGATGGTTGCCGTCGTGCCAGCGCCACCAACGATAACCGGGTCCATGCTTTCGCCGAAGCCAAATGAAATACCGGCGGCAAGGACATCGCCCTCATAGCCGTCGTCATAAAGACCCTGCTGCGTGGCATCGACGGTGATATCGCCGGTGTTCACCACCATTGCGGTGATCTCGCCTTCGATAAACTCGTCATACACGCCGACATTGCCGTCGATATGGATGCCGCTGGCAAACAGGTTGGAGTCATCATCTGCCGCGGTAACCGTCGTGCGGATCGAACCGCTGTTGTCAACGGTGCCCTGGTCGATGCCATCCTCAACCCAGATACCTGCGCCGGTCTGGTTATAGCCATTCTCGTCATAATACTGGCTGACATCGACGGTGATATCGCCAACGTTGCTGACCAAGCCACTGCCCTGGATATCATAGGCGTAAATGCCATAGCCCCAGGCATCTTCGCCAGAGGCGGTTACATCCAGCGTGCCTTCATTCGACACGGTTCCGGAAACCGTATCGTCGATGTAGATGCCAGCAGCATAGGCCTCATCAATTTCGGACGTGGCCGATACGGTGATATCGCCCAGATTCGAAACGGTGCCTGCGCTGTCAACGCCGTAGTAAACCCAAATGCCCGTCGCATCGGCGCCGTCATATACTTCGACCGTCACGTCGACATCGCCGGAAGTTTCCAGCAAACCGCCGACCCAATCGGCATAGAAGCCGACGCCTTCGGAATAGCCGTAGTCGTCATGTTCGACCTTGACGGTTACATCCGCGGTCGAGGTCACCGAGCCGTAAACATCCGACAGATCAACGCCATAAGCCTCAAGATCGGACCAATAAGAACTGTCGGCATTGACCGTCGCACGGATTGTTCCGCCCAATTCGACCGAACCATCCACGTCACCCAAGGAGATCGCATAGGCCTCGCCGTAAGCATTGTCTTCAACATCGGTCAAATTCGCCGTGGCCGAAACATCACCTGTGCTGACAAAGCTGCCATCGACAGCGCCGCCATTGATGGCGAATGCGGAAACGTAGGGATCATAGTCATCAGCACCGGTCTGGCTTGCAATCGCGGTAATATCGCCGGTGTTTTCAAAGTTTCCGTAAAGCGTCTGAAAGTCGAAGCCCGCAGCATAGACATCGCCATCATTTGTGGAATCACCGATGACGATTGCTTCTGCGGTCACGTCACCGGCGTTGGTCACGTCACCATAGATGTCTTCAACATTTACGCCGATCGCCTCGGCATAAAGATCCGAGAACGAACTGCCATCCACATAGGAGGTGGCCGAAATATCGCCGTTGTTGGCGATCACGCCGCCCGTCTCGACGTCATAGTCAAGATAGATGCCAACAGCCCCGACCGCATCGTTGGTGCTATCCACATCGGCGACAATATCGTCGTTGTTGGTAATGGCGCCAAGAAGGTCACCATCAATCTCGATGGCGGAAATAAAGCCGTCCGAAGCCCAATTTCCAACGGTGCCTTCGTTGGTAACGCTGCCTTCAAACCCGCCGTCGGCATAAATCGAGGTTCCATCAATCGGACCGTCGATCACCAGAACCGAGCCACTGTTCGTAATCTCAAGGTCTTCATCGAAGTCCAGATAGTACATAGAGGTTTCGGGACCACTGATCACATCTGCGAAAGTTGCGGTTCCAAGACCGACCGCCACGGCAAGGGCAAGGCCGACAGAAGGCGCATAACTTGCGACCCGACCCTTCAGCTTTGTCATGCGGCCACCACGCACCACTGGTTCAAACTTGCTCGATTTGTGGTCCATACTAACACCTCGGTTGGCTTGTTTGTTTGTCTGGCCATGCGGCCGACGGAATCTACCATCTTCTTGTTAACGAACTCACGGGGCCTTTGCACCAACAATCACATTCGCGCGACCATTAACCCCTAGACTGCCTTCTGATTGTGGCTCTTGTGCCATAGCAGGAAAACAAGGCAGATCAGCAGCCTGCAGGCGGCGGTCTTGCACGTGGTATGCCGGGCGGCACGGCCCGAAGTGGCGCTGGCCTTGCCTGATCCGGGGCATTCTCCCGAGCTGCCTTGCACCCACCTTATGCGGTATTTGCCGCCAGAAACGGCAGTGCCGCTCCATCCTATTTTTGGTGGGCGCGCTTCTTGAATTCGGCCCCCGCATCGCAACTTCAGGCGACGCGCGCACACGACCTTCCTCATGGAGTGCTCATTTTGCTATTATTGGCGGGCCTTTAGCAGAGATCGCATGGCAACGCGCAGCGGTGCGATGCGGTCCGCGCGGTGAGGGGAAGGGCGGTGGATTGCCACGGCGATTTCCAGTGCGGCAATTGCCAGCGGCACCACACCTTTCGCGGCGATATACCGTTGCTCCCATCGCGGGGCGAAGGCGGATTTGAATTGGGTCAACCCGGTGCTGCGGCCCGTCAAGCGAACGGCCATGCGTTTCTTCCAGCCGGTCAGACCCAGATCAGGCTGCGGAACAGCCGCAAGGGACAGGCGCGACACCCCCTCGGCGCGGGCATGTTCAAGAGCGTGACAAATCAGCGCGTAGATCGTTCCATCGGTGCAACGCTCGACCACGCGCAGCAAATCCAGTGTCCATTCGTCACGGGCTGCGTGAAAGGTCACAAAGGCGCACAACTCACCCGTATCGGTATAGGCCGTGAACACGCGCTGGCCCGTCACGTAATCCACACTCCAGCGGCCCATGGAAAAGCCCCGCTCTTGGTGGTTGGCGTTGCACCATGCCTGTGCCACCCGTTCCATGGCCGCGACCGGCAGGGCGGTCGCCATCTGCACCGTAATCCCGCCCTTGCGGGCATGGGCAAGCTTGCGCCGCAACCGCGCCCGCTCTGCTCCGGCAAGGCTGAAGGTTTGCGGATCAAGCACGGCTTCTTTGGCGACAGGCAGCACGGTCCACCCCTGTGCGCGGGCGGCGGCGGCCAGACGTGGCGTAGCTTTGTAAAGGCATGGCAGTCTTGCCTCATCGCGGGCAAGTCGGGTCAGCCTGCCAAGCGCAGTTGCAAGCTGCTGTGCCGACGCGCCCCTTGTCAAAGGTGCGCCAAACATAACGCGGACATGCGCCAGAGCGCCCGACAGCCAAAGCGCCGAACTGTCCCGCAACGCGATCAGGTGCAACTCTTGTTGGCGCACCAATTGCGCTTCGGCACAGGGCAGGGCGCGCAATGCAGGCTCTGTCAGCCAGCGGGTCAGGGCGACAGGAGCGATGGGAGGCTTTGATTTTACACGCGGTGCGACCAAGGCCCAAATCGCCCCTAAAATCGCCGGAAGTGCATAGGCGATAGCCCGAAAGGCGATGATTCCGGCAAGCAGACCGCTGCCCTCGATCTCGGGGGATTGGGTCAGCAAGGTTGCCTCGAAAGGGCCGGCACCACCCGGACTACCCGAGGCAAGGCCGATGCCCAAAGCGATGAAAAACACGGGCAAAAGATCAAGAAACCCATAGCTGCTGTGCTGTGGCAACAAGATCCACAGCGTGGCCCCAAGGGCCGTAACATCCAGACCAAGCCAGAACAGGAAACGTGCCATCACGATCAGGTTCGGCTTGCGCCGCCCGAACAAAAGCGGTCGGGGCCAGAGTGCCAACCCTGTTGCCCCGATCCCAATCAAAGCCAGCAACAGCCGCGCCCAGCCCTGATATGGCATGGCCGGCATAACCGCAAAGCAGGCAAGCGCCAGCAAACCCAATCCGGTGAAAAACCCGATCGCCATGCCTAAAGAGATTGCAAAGGATTGTCCCAGACTTAGCCCCGGCACCAGTTTGCGCCGGATGATCGCCCCGACCAGCGGCCCGAAGCCCGCGGTTTGCGATACCGCCGCTGCCGCAACCGCCGCTTTGCCGCCTGCCGCAGGGGCAATATCCAGTCCCAGATGCTGCACCACCGCCCGTTCTTGCCCTGCGACGGCAAAAAAGGCCAAGGCGACAGCCACAAGCGCGCCCGTCACCTGTCCTGCCGACAGGTCAGCCAGACTGTCCAGAATGGCCTGCCCGCTAAAATCGTCCAATCGCCCCGAGAGGGCATAGCCTGACGCAACAAGGACGGCTGCGACAATAAAGGCGTTTGGCGCAAAGCGGCCAAAGTCAAGCGCGTTGATTTTCAGGGGATATTCCTCTGCATCCGGTCTTTGGTATGCAGAACGGCCCCTGCACCGCCCCAGTTTAGCGACCTGTCCTTAAGAGGAAGCAAACACGCCAAAAGAACAGCACCGCCAGCCGCATGCGGCCTTGGGCGCAGGTGTCTTGGGCCGGAGGATCACCGCTCGAACGGTTGTCCCAATGAGGCGATGGTGTTCAACCGCATCCGACGGCGGTTCGACGAGATCACCGCCAGCATCAGGATCGTTACGGCATAGGGGATACTGGCCAGCACTTGCGACGGCAGGCCGATGCCTGCGGCCTGGGCTGCCAACTCGCCCAAGGACAGCGCCCCGAACAGCAGCGCGCCAAACACCACGCGGCCCGTTTGCCATGTGCCGAATACCACCAGCGCAAGCGCGATCCAGCCGCGCCCCGCGATCATGCCATCGGCCCAAAGCGGGGTGTAAACGGTCGCGGCATAGGCCCCGGCAACCCCCGCCATCGCACCGCCAAAGCCAATCGCCGCACAGCGCACCCTTAGCACCGGAAAGCCGATGGCGCGGGCGGCATGCGGGTTTTCGCCCACGGCGCGGATGATCAGGCCCAGCTTGGAATGGTTCAGAACGCCCCAGATCGCGACTGCCAGAAGGGCGGTCAGCCAGACCACAATGTCCTGCGTAAAGAGTGGCCCCACAAAGGGCAGATCCGACAGCAGCGGCAGCGACAGTTTTGGCAGGCCGGTGATGGTCAGGCTTTCGAACTTCTTTCCGATCAGGGACGAAAGCCCCAGCCCCAGCACCCCGATTGCCAGCCCCGCCGCCACCTGATTGGCGGCAAATCCCAACACCACAGCGGCAAACACCATCGACAGCGCTGCCCCGCCAAAGGCGGCCACCGCAAAGCCCATAGCATGGCTGTCATAGCTGTAGACGGTGATAAAGGCCAAAGCCGCCCCCACCGCCATCAGCCCTTCCAGCCCAAGGTTCAGCACGCCGGATCGCTCCACGACCAACTCTCCTAACGCCGCCAGCAGCATCGGGGTCGCGGCGGCTAAAGTGCCTGCCAGAATGAAATCAAAGCCGTTCATGGTATGGCCTTTTCATCGGGGCGGATCACTTGGATGCGGTGGCGGATCAACGTCAGCGCTGCCAGATAATAGACCAGCAGCAGCCCTTGGAACACGAACACCGCCGCCACCGGAAGATCAGCGGATACCATCGCATTGTCGCCCCCAATCGCCAGCGCCGACATCAGGAAGGCCGACACCACGATGCCCAAAGGGTTCAACCCGCCCAGATAGGCCACGATGATGGCCGAATAGCCGTAACCGCTGGTGACAGACCGCTGCAACTGACCCAGTGGGCCTGCCACCTCGGCAGCACCCGCCAGACCTGCGGCCAGCCCACCCAGCAACAGGCTGATCCAGATCGCGCGACGCTCGCTAAATCCTGCATAGCTGGCGGCGCGCGGCGCAAGGCCGCCCACCAGCAGTTGAAAGCCGGAAAAGCGATGCCGCATCAGCACATAGGCCAGAACGCTTGCCAGCAGCGCGATCAGGATCGACACATTCACCCGCGTTCCGGGCAGCAGGATCGGCAGCAGCGCCGCATCAGGAAACATCACGCTTTGCGGAAAGTTGAAGCCCATCGGGTCTTTCCACGGTCCCAAAAGCAGATAGTTCAGCACTTGGGTCGCAATCAGTGTCAGCATCAACGTCACAAGGATTTCATTGGCATTGAATCTGGTCCGCAACCCTGCCGCCAACCCTGCCCACACCATCCCGCCCAAGGCTCCCATGACCATCATCGCGGGCAGCATCAGCGGAACATCCCCCTGCGGATACCAGACCGGCAGGGCCGAGGCTGCAATCGCCCCGATCACCAACTGCCCTTCGGCCCCGATATTGAACACATTGGCCCGAAAGCCTATCGCCAGCCCTTGCGCGATCAGCAACAGCGGCGCGGTCTTCAGCAGCACTTCGGAAAAGGCATACCAGCTTAGGAACGGCTCCAGCAGCAGCGAATACAGCGCCTGTCCGGGGGCCTTGCCCAGCACCGCAAACAGCACAAGGCTGGACAGGATGGTCAGAGCCAGCGCGATGAAGGGCGCGGCAAACATCGCAGCGCGCGAGGCGCGGTCACGGCGGATCATGGTCAGCTTCATGCCGAATGATCCCCTGCACCGATCATATAGGCCCCCACCTGTTCCACCGTGGTCGCCTGCGTCGTCAGACTGGGCGACAGCCGTCCCTGATGCAGTACATGCAGGCGGTCGCAGATTTCGAACAGCTCTTCAATTTCCTCGGAGATCACCAGAATAGCCGCCCCCTCGTTCCGCATCTGCACCAGACGCTGCCGGATATCGACAGCCGCCCCGATATCGACGCCCCATGTCGGCTGCGCCACCAGAAGCAGCTTGGGGTTCAGCATAATCTCGCGCCCCATGATGAATTTCTGCAGATTGCCGCCCGACAGCGCCCCGGCCTCGGCATCGGGGCCGATGGTGCGGACATCAAAGCGGGCGATGCAGGCGGTGGTATAGGCGCGCTCTGCCTCGCGCGAGATAAAGCCGCGCGTGACCAACCCACGCCCGTGCGCCGTCAGCAGGGCGTTGTCCGACAGGCTCATTTCCGGCACAGCGCCACGGCCAAGCCGGTCTTCTGGCACAAAGGCAAAGCCCATCTGCCGCCGCGCCGCCGCGCCCAAATCGCCGACGGGGCGGCCCATCATGCGGATACAATCGGCGTTGCCCGGCACAATCTCGCCCGAGACAAGTGCGGCCAACTCTTGCTGGCCATTGCCGGAAATGCCCGCGATTCCAACGATTTCTCCCGCCCGCAGCGTTAGCGACAGGTCGGCCAAAGACACCCCGAACGGATCGTCATTGGCGAAATCAAGGCCCACCAGTTCCAGCCGCGCCTCACCCACGCCATGCGGGGTGGGGTGCAGCGGCGGCGGCATCGGGCGGCCGATCATCAGGGTGGCCAGTTCCTTGGCACTATGCGCGGCAGGATCAACCCGCCCCGTCACCCGCCCCGCCCGCAGGATGGTGGCGGTGTCACACAGCTCTTTGATCTCTTCCAGTTTATGGCTGATGAACAGGATCGACATGCCCTTGGCCTGCAGCGCCCGCAGCGTATCAAACAGCCGCGCCACGCTTTGCGGCGGCAGCACCGAGGTTGGCTCGTCCAGGATCAGCAGTTCGGGGTTCAGCAACAAACAGCGGATGATCTCGACCCGCTGACGTTCGCCCACCGACAGCGAGTGGACCATCGCGGCAGGGTCAACCGCCAATCCAAACTCGTCGCCCAAGGCCCTGATCCGGCGCGATAAGTCCGCCTGCGTCCCCGGCACGATCAGCGCGATGTTCTGCACCACCGACAGGGTTTCAAACAGCGAAAAATGCTGGAACACCATGCCGATGCCCAGCCGCCGCGCATCCGCAGGGCTGGTCAGCCGCACGGGCGCGCCTTTCCACAGGATTTCCCCTTCGTCAGGGGTTTCCACGCCATAAATCAGCTTCATCAACGTGGATTTGCCCGCGCCGTTTTCGCCCAAGATCGCGTGTATAGAGCCGGAATCGACGTTCAGATCGATTCCGGCATTGGCTTGCACCCCGCCGTAGCGTTTCGAAGCCCCTTGAAGCGACAAAAGCGGGGTCATCGCGGCTTATTTCGGCAGCGGCGTGATGACGCCTTTCACATGCCAATCCATCGACAGGATCATGTCGTCGCCAAGGGTCACGCCTGCGGCCACAGCTTCACCGCCATCCTGATTGGTCAGCGGGCCGGTAAAGGGCGAGAAGCTGCCATCAAGGATCGTGGCCTGCACGGCGGTAATCTTTTCAACGATCTCGGCCGGAATATCGGGGTTCCAGTCGGCCACGAACACCACATTGTCTGCCATACCCAGCCAAGCCGAGGTGCCGGTGAAGGTGCCCGCCAGATGCGCCGCAGCGCTCGCCTTGAAGAAGGGCGACCAATCGGTGCCGACCACGCCCAGATATTTCGTCGGCGCATAGGCTTTCATCGACGAGTTCAGGTTGAACGCATAAACCCCCGCCTCCTCGGCCACCGCGATCACCGAAGGCGTGTCCTGCGCGTTCGAGAAGATCACATCCACACCCTGCGCCAGCAGCGCCTTGGCGGCCTCTTGCTCGGATGCCGGATCGAACCACGAGTTCACCCAGACCACCGACACTTCGATCGACGGGTCAACCGATTGTGCGCCAAGGGTAAAGGCGTTGATCGAAGTGATCAGTTCGGGAATCGCAAAGGCCCCGACGCAGCCCAGTTTCTTGGATTTCGACAGCGAGGCCGCCGCCATCCCCATCAGGTAGGTGCCCTGATAATAGCGCGCGCCAAAGGGCGAGAAGTTCGGAGCCACCTGATAGCCCGAGGCATGCAGGATTGCCACTTCGGGATGCGCCTTGGCCAGCTTCAGCCCGCCGTTCATATAGCCGAACGAGCCAAGGATCACCAAAGTGTTCCCGTCGGCCACGGTCTTGTTCATGATGCGGTCGGCGTCCGGCCCTTCGGGAATATTCTCCAGCAGCGTGATCTTCAGCCCGTCGCCGTAATCGGCCTTCAGCGCCTCGACGCCCGCCATCAGGGTGTGCGACCAGCCAACATCAGCGGCAGGGGACGGAACGATGAGGGCCACGTTCAGTGTCTCGCCGGCGGCAAAGGCGGGGATCGGCAGCGCCAGCGCAGTGCTGGCCGCAAGCGAGGTTTTCAGGAAGGAACGGCGTGTCGTGGTCATGGCATGTCCTTTGCGGGTTCAGGTGTTCAGGTTCAAAAGCGAGGCTTCGGCGCGGGCAAACAGCGCGCCTTCGTCCAGTCCGGGGAAAGCCCCGTCGCGCCACACGATCCGCCCGTTGACCATGGTCATATCGACAGCAGTGCCGACACCCACCTTTGGGATCAGGCTGGCCGGATCATGGCGGGTTCCGACATACTCAAGGCGGCGGGTGTCGATGGCGAACAGGTCGGCAGCCATGCCAACGCCCAACCGCCCGATATCGCTGCGTCCCAGCAGCGACGCGCCGCCTTCGGTGGCATAGCCCAGAAACGCCGCAGGGTCCGGCACGGGATGCTGGCGCGAAGATGCGACAAGACATTGCAGCATATAGGCCGAATGGACACAGTGCATCAGGTTGGAATTATCGTTCGACGCGGCCCCGTCCGCGCCCAAGCCCACCCGAACGCCAAGGGCGGCCATGGCCGGAATATCCGTAACCTCGGCCCCCACCAGATAGACGGGTTCGGGGCAATGCGACACGCCGGTGCCGGTTGCCGCAAGGCGGGCCAGTTCGGGATGCTTCAATTCCCAACAGTGGGCATACCAGACATCCGGCCCCGCAAAGCCCATCTCTTCCAGATACTGCACGGTGCGCCGCCCTGTGCGCGCCAACAAAACGGGGCTTTCGCCTTCACCCACATGGGTATGCAGCAACACCCCCTTGTCGCGCGCCAGTCGCAGCGATTCCGTGAAGGTTTCCTTGTAGCAGTTCACCGGCTGACAGGGGGCCAGCGCCACCTGCCGCATGCTGAAGGCACCTGCGTCGTGATAGCTGTCGATCAACCGTTCGCAATCGGCCAGAAAACCGTCAGTGGTCTCCAGCATCTCATCGGGAATGGTGCTGCCCTCGGATTTCGGCAGCGTATTGGTGCCGCGCCCCGCGTGAAAGCGGATGCCGAACAGGTCGGCGGCCTCGAACTGGCGATCCACGATGCGGGAACCGGCATGGCGGGGGAAGTTGTATTGGTGGTCAAAGGCGGTGGTGCAGCCGTGCTTTACCAACTCGGCCAAGGCGACCACGCTGGCGTTATAGAACTGATCCTCGGTCAGACGCGAGAAGATCGGATAAATCCGGTCCAGCCATTCGATCACCGAAAGCTTGGTCCAGTCCAGATCGGCGCGGTTGCGGACAAAGCATTGAAAGAAATGGTGATGCGTGTTGACCAGACCCGGATAGACGAACCAGCCAGTCGCGTCGATGATTTCAGTCCCCGCAGGCAATGGCCCCGCCGACAGGTTCGCGCCAATGGCCGCAATCGCCTTGCCCTCGATCAGCATATCCTGATCGCGCAGAACGGGGGCACTGGCCGAGGTTACAATCGCCGCGCAGTTTTTCAGCAGATAGCCCATCACACCGCCTCCGGCGCGGGTTTCAATTCGTGCAGCCGGTGGATGCCCGGCATTTCGATGAACCGCTCCAAAGACCGGATCGCCCGCATCCACAGCCGGATCGAAGGGTAATCGTCCAGCGCCACGCCGCCATCAGGGGCAAGCGCCACGTTGGGGAAGCAGGCAATGTCGGCAATGGTCGGACCGTCACCCACAAGGAATATCCGCCCCGCAAAGCGCGCTTCGGTCAGATGCGATTCCAGCTCGCGCAGGCAATCAACGCCCGCGCGGCGCACCGCCGCAATATCGACGGGATAGTGCAGCATGTCGTGCAGCCGCGCCATGCCAAGGCTGGCCCCCAGCCGCGCCGAGAACGCAAGCCACCCCTGCACCTGTGCCGCGTTCACCGCCCCGCTGCCCATCCAGCCACCTGCCTTTGTGGCCAGATAGACCAGCATCGCCGTGCTTTCCGTCAGCAGCAGATCGCCATCCACCAGCACAGGCAAGGTGCCTGCGGGGTTCAGATCGCGGAAGGATGCGGATTTGTGTTCGCGCCCCGGATGGAAATCCACCGCCTGCAAATCCAGCCTTTCGCCCACAAGTGCCGCCATCAGCCGCACCTTGTAACAGCTTGCGCTTAATACATAATCATAAAGGATCATGCCGCCACCATTTGCGCGCCATAGGTCAGGCCCTTGCGTTTCAGCCAGCGCCGGTAGGCCACCGAGGTAAGATCCGCCTGCGTCGGAATCTCCATCCCCGGATCAAGCGGCAACAGGCGTGGGATCTGGTTTTCAAGGATCGAGCGATCCTGCAGGAAGATCATCTGCTGAAACTGGATCAGATCGGCCATCGGCGTTTCGTCATCAAACAGCGCCATCCACGGCCAGACATCGCACAGCTCTTCCGTCAAGGGCTGCACGAAAATCCCGATCACATCCCATTCGCCCGCCCGCGCCGGACAGGTTTTATAGAGAACCGAGGCCGTGGGCGCGGGAACCCGATACATATATTCGGTGACAATGCCGCCTTCCGCCGATTTCGCGGCCTGCGGTTGGTAGAAATGCACCTTGGTCGCCCAAACCTCGTCGCTGTCCTCGCGGATTTGCACCTCATAGCGGGCGACTTCGGTATGGGGTTCGGCCCCCAGAATATCGGTGTGAACAAAGGGGAAATGCGCGATGTCGAGAAAGTTCTCGACCGCGCGCAAGGGCGAGCATTTCACCCGAACCACGCCGCAATCGACCAGACGGCGGCCTTCCTGCGTTGCTTCGGGGATTGGGAACAAGGCATGCGCGGGCGTGCCAAGGCAGGCCCAGACATGGCCGTAAGCCACGGTTACCGCCAGATCGCCATCGGGGCCGGTCACGCGAATGCCAGCACTATCGCGGAACAGGGTGATCGGCTGACCCAGCAGCATCGTCTCGCGCCCCGGAGGCGGGCCAACCTGCGCGGCCATGCCCACTGGATACCATTCGTCCAGAACTGCCTGCGGTATCATGCCAGAACCCTTTCTTCCGCGCGTCGCACCACTCCGTCCAGCCAGCGCGACAGTGCCACCCGATCAGCCTCCTTGGCGGCCAGCGCGTGAATGGTCGTCTTGGTCTGCGACGTTGACAGGATCAGGCACACCCCGCCCGCCGCTGTCGACCCGAGCAAGCCTTGCGCGGCCTGCTCCAACCCCGAAGCCTGCGCCAAGGCCGCCGCATCCGCCTGTGTCGCCACAGACCGCAGCGGCACATAGCCCGCAAATTCCGGCGGCGTATCGGTGGCACCCGCCGCGCCTACCCAGATCACGCCGCCCGCCTCGACGCACAAGAACGTCTCGGCCTTGATGGTGGCGGGTGGCACCAGATCGGGATGGGCGGGGATATGGATGCACGACCCCGATGTGCCGTAAACCCAGCCATGATAGATGCAGGCCAGCGTCTCGCCACGCACAAAACCATGCGACAGGCGCATCCCGCGGTGGGGGCAGCGGTCATTCCACGCCGACAGCTTGCCCGAGGCGCTGCGCCAGACCGCCAATTCGCGCCCCTGCCACAGCGCGGGCATCGCAACACCCGCAGGCAAATCCCGCGACAGCCCAACGGCCACCCACTCCGTCCCCATTCACGCCTCCGCACCACACCGGCAGATCTTTGAAGCCAAGCGCCGAAACGGCCAGACCCAGCCTGTGTTCAACTGGAATTTCCCCCGAGAGCCGCCTGAATTATGGGCGAATCTTGATCATATGATCACAGATCAGGCAGGCATCGAAGAAAAATCGTTCACTCTCAGGGCGGTTGCGGGGGTGCGCTCGATCTTCTCGACCCAGACCTCCTGCGGGCCAAGACTGCACCCCAAAGACAGTGCGTCCAGCAGATCGGGCGGGCCGCTGGCGATCACGTCAATCTGGCCGGCATCCTGCGCCAGAACCGCGCCGCGCAGCCCCAACTTGCGCGCATGGCGGGTGATCCACGCGGCAAAACCTGCCGCGCCGACATCGCCGGTGATGCGAAAATGTTCGGTCGCCTCGGATGCGGCCATCTGCATCTAGAACACCGCAGCGAAACGTTCGGGCAGGCGGTATAGCTCTTTGCTGCGCCCGGCGCCCCAGAAGGCCACCTTGTCATCATGCAAAAGCTGCAGGCCGTCGACCATCTTCTTGCGGAATTCGGGCAGGTCGGCATCCTCGCGCACCGGCACCCCCGAGGCCAGTTTCTGGAAATTCTCCAGATCTTTGCCCCAAGCATGACCAACCGATGCGGGATCTTTGTCGCCTGTCATGGTTTTCCGCAATTCCTTGCGTCCTGTCAGCCGTGCCGTGGCGATCTCGTAATCAAAGAACCGCAGGTGCAGCAGGAACAGATGCGGGTCCAGCGTGCGGGGCAAATGGTCATTGGCATGGCCGCCGATGGTAAAGCCGACATCTTTGCGGATCACGCAGGGTTTGGAATAATTGGCATTGGCCCGAAACACCCGCCGCTTGGACAGGATGGTTTCGCCCGCCATGATCGGCTCTGGCTCGACCTGCGGATTGTGGATCAGCTCGATCCCGAACGGGCAAAGCGATCTCGGGGTTTGCTGGCTGTCATATCGGGCCAGATAGCTGACCAGATCGGGGGCCACATCGGGGTCGACGATCACAACCTCGTCCACATCGCCCACAATCAGCCAGTTGTAATAGCGCAGCATCCCCGAGGCGAATTGCGACTGCAAACTCCAGCGTCGCCGCTCCAGCCGGAACAGCGTGGGGTCGCGGGGCATGTGGATGACGTTGCATCCGTCAGCTATGCGATCATGTTCGGGGTCATCGCCGTGGCTCAGGATATAGAGATGTTTGCGCCCGAATTGTTTCCCGTAATAATCTACCCAGCGTTCAAGGAACAGGTAATCTTTATAGACCATGGTGATTGCACCAGCGGCGGCCTTGGTCGGGTCCATGATCGGGCGGGGGGCCATCGGTGAAATCCATCCTGCTTTTCAAAGGGAAGGCTAACACATGCCGTCGAAAAACTTCAAGTTGACAGCGCAAGGGTGCTGATTCATTCAAGGTATAAAGCGTGGCTATTGTTGAAATTTGGTCAACAATAGCCGTTGTCATCGAACAGTGCAGGGCGGCTTGCCCCGCGGCCGCAAGGAAACAGCGCCATGCCGCATCCGTATCAGTCCATGCCGTCTGACCGGTTCTGGCGCACCGGCGTTGCCGAACTGGCTCCGCTGGATATTGCGGGCCTGTGGCAGCCGAAATTCCGCATCCGCCCGCGCAGCCGCATCGTTACCGCCGGTTCCTGCTTTGCCCAGCATTTCAGCCGCGCCTTGGTGGCGCGTGGCTATAGCTGGATGGATTACGAACCCGGCCCCTCCGGCCTGACCGCAGCACAGCGCAGCGACTATAATTACGGTGTGTTCAGTTTCCGCACCGGCAATATCTACACCCCCAAAATGCTGCGGCAATGGCTGGCTTGGGCCTTCGATCAGGAACCCGTGCCGACCGAGGTGTGGGAAACCGGTGGCCGTTTTTACGACCCCTTCCGCCCCGCGATCGAGCCGAACGGATTTGCCAGCGCCGACGAGGTTTACGCCTCTCGCCAGCAAACCCTTGCGGCACTGCGTGACGCTGTGCGCGGGGGGCAGGTGTTTGTCTTTACCATGGGTCTGACAGAGGCATGGCAGCACCGCGAAACCGGAGTGGAATATGCCGTCTGCCCCGGCACGATTGCCGGTGATTTCGATCCTGACACCCATATCTTCGTCAACCACCGCTTTGGCGCCCTTATGGGGGATCTGCTGGCCGCGCTGCGGATCATGTTTCGCCAAAACCGCAGGCTCAACGTGTTGCTGACCGTGTCACCGGTGCCGTTGACAGCCACAGCCTCGGGTCAGCATGTTCTAAGCGCAACCAGCCATTCCAAGTCGCTTTTGCGTGCCGTTGCCGCCGAAGCGACCGAGGGGCGGGCCAATGTCGATTATTTCCCCTCCTACGAGATCATCACCCACCCTGCCTATCGCGGCATGTTCTTTGCCCCCAACCTGCGAAGCGTGCTGCCCGAAGGTGTTGACCACGTTATGAAAACCTTCTTTGCAGATCAGGCCGCCAAATTCGCGGTGGACCAGACTGCCCCCGCGATCCCTGCCGAGAAATGCGGCGGACCTGCCGACACGGATGAGGGTGAGACTGCCGAGGATGAGTTGCGGTGTGAAGAGGCAATCCTGAATGCCTTTGCCCCAAGATAACGCCATGATCCCCTGTGCCGCGCGTCCGCGCATGGCCGTGTTCGGTGACAGCCACTATGCTTGTGTCCGCATGGCGCATGGTCTGGGCCTTGTCGATCTGTCTGCGATAGATGTGGAATATTGGGGCCACGTCGGGCGCCGGTTCAACTTCCTGAGTTGTAAGGACGGGGTGATCCTGCCCAAGGATGATTTTACCGCGCAGCGCTTTGCCAAGTTCAACGAAAAGGGGCGCAGCTTTCTGCCCGCCGCCGATTTCGACGTGATCCTGTTTGTCGGGGCGCGGATTGATGTGACCGATCTGTTCATGGTGCTGCTGTCGGCTGCGGTGCGCGGCGAGTTCATATCGAGCGGCTTGGCACGGCGCATGGTGCGGGATCGGCTGAACAGCTTGATGGCCTATCAGTTCGCTCAGGATTTTGCCGCCCATGCCGAGGCGCTGGTCGTTCTGTCGCCGGTGTCTTTCCCGACCGTCGGTTCACCCAAAAGCCCCGCCGCCCGGACCGACCCTTTGCGTGACTGCACCGCCGCAGACCGTGCCAAACTGTGGGATATGATGGCCGAGGTCGCTGCCGAAGATGGTCTGCTGCTGATCCCGCAGCCCGAGGAAACCGTGGTCAATGGCGTGTTCACATCCGCCGATTTCGCCGTGGATGGCTATCTGGAACGTGCGGATTATGCCCACCGCAATGCAGCCTTTGGGGCCGCAGTGATGCGTCAGGTGCTTGCCTTGCTGAAAGTGGGCATTGTCTAGTGCGGTCACATCGTTGCAAATCTGGCGACAATCCAGCGGTTTGCCTTGCGGCTCTGCGGTGGTGGCTGCACAATGCAAGCGGTAGATTTGCCCGAGGGCCACAATGCTGATGCTTGACCAACGCCTGCCACTTGGCGCCCTGATTGGGCGTGAGGGGAATCAGTTGTCGGAAGTGCTGGCATCCGATGGCGCTGTCTGGTTCCATGCCGATGCGGACAGTGTGGTGTGGCAGGCAGATCGCATCACGGGCTGGCGGTCGCGCGATGGTGCTTGCTTGGCCGAGGCCACTGTCCCCAATCAGGGCGGCACCCGATTTGCGGCACAAAGTGAAGCCTTGCGCCTCACCAAAGGCAACCACTGTGGCCTTGCCCTGCGGCATGCCACGGCTTGCGCGGATCACTTTACCGCTGCGGTGATCTACGCGACGCCCGGCGAGGATGCCCGCAGCCTGCTGGCGGTCAATACCGGTGCCGCAAATAACCTGATCTTTCTCAGCGATGCCGCAGGCGAGGTGACGGCCAAGGACCGTAGCGGCGGCGTGACCGCAACCTTACCCGCGCAGCGGCTTGGCGCGCGGCCACGGCTTGCCATGATCAGCCTGTCGCCGCAGGGGGTGTTCCTGCGGGCCAGTGGCAAAACCACCATGGCGCAGGGGCGGGTTCTGACCATGGATGCCCCCGCCGATCTGTTCATCGGTTGCCGCTCGGATCGGTCAGGTCTGGCCAAGACGCTGGGGGGGGCCGATATCCATGATGTTATCTTCTGGCCCAACCGCGCGGTTCTGGCCCAGCAAGGTCCGTCCGATGCTGCCATTCTGGAGGCGCTTGACCGTTATCTTCGCTGGTCATTTGCGGAACCATCGGCATGAGTGATCCCGCCGCAGCCCCCCTTGTCTTGCCGCCCCTGCTTGATCTTGATGCGGCGGCGCAAGCCGACCATTTTCTGATCATGGGCGATCACGCGAACCTGTGGTTTGAGCCGCGCCAGTCCGACACGCTGATTGTCAGCTTTGACAATCTGGCGACCATCGACGAAGGCTGGCCGCGCGGGCCGTGGCTGTCACGCAGGCTGGCACCTTTGGGCCATTCGGTCTTGGGCGTGCAAAGCCATGCCAAAGACTGGTTCCGCCAGCCCACCGCCCCCGCCCTGCTGCGCGGTCTGGAAGAGCGCGGATTCTTCCGCCGCTTTCGCCGTGTGGTGATGCTGGGGGCGTCGATGGGCGGCTTTGCGGCGCTCAACTTTGCCCCCCTGATCCCCGAGGCGCGGGTGCTGGCCTTTTCTCCGCAATCCACCATGAACAAGGACATCGCCCCGTTCGAGGCGCGCTTTCCCTTTGCGGTGCGGAAATCGAACTGGCAGGGCATGCCCTTTCTCGATGCCGCCGCCGCGATCCCCTATATCCGCAAGGCCGTGCTGGTCTACGATCCTTTTGTTCCCGAAGACCGCGCCCATGCCGCACGTCTGTCCGGCCCGAACGTGCAACTGCTGCGCGCGCCCTTCTGCACGCATGAAGCCATTCGGGTGCTGATCAAATCCGGGGCCTTGCAGGGTTTGATCGAAGAATTGGTGGCAGGCGATACCGTTGGCGCGCGGTTCTGGACCGATTTCCGCGCCCGCAAATCGGTGCCGAAATGGCAAAAATCACTTTTGGGCCAAGCGGTGGCGCGCGGGCATCGCCGGTTGGCCGTGCAGGCTGCGGATGCGATCCTGCGGGCAGGGGCGGGCTTGCCGGATGAGGAAATGGTCTTTGCCCGCCGCGCACGGCGCGAGGCGCTGAAACAGGCCAAGGCAGGATAGGCGATGGATTCGACACGCGGCAAGATGGCGGCCATGACGATGGTGGGCGGCGACCACTTCTTTCTGGAACGCTGGGTCGAATACTATGGTCGCCAGTTGGGGCGGCAGAACCTGTTTGTTCTGTCGCATGGCGGCGACCCCGAACACAAACGCATCGCCGCGGGCTGCAATGTGATCTACCTGCCTTTTGACGAAACCCGGGATTGCTTTAACCAGCGGCGCTGGCAAATGCTGTCGCGGGTGACCTCGGGTTTTACCAATTTCTACAATTGGGTGCTGGTGGGCGATGTGGATGAAATCGTCGCGGTTGACCCAGATGTGTCGGATAATCTGGTCGAATACCTCTCGCGTCTGCCCGAGCGGCGCGGGCCGAAGGTGATCACTCCCTTTGCCATCGAGATGGTGCATAACCCGACGCTGGAGCCTGAACCGATCACGCAGGGGCGCAATATTCTGGACGTGCGCCGGATCTTCCGGCTGAATGCCAACTACGCCAAGCCCTGCATCACGGCAGGCAAGATCGACATCGTGCCGGGGGGGCATTTCGCCAACCACCCCAAGCTTTATCTCGACCCGCATCTTTACCTGTTCCACCTGCGCTTTATCGACTACGGCATGACCGAGGCGCGGCTGGCAACGCGGCGGGCTCAGCGCGCGTTGCAAAGCGGAGCCTTGGGGGAATCCGAACGTGCTGCGACCGGATGGGATACTGCTTGGGCCACCTACTCGACGCTGTGCAAGGAAACGCCTCTTGCGGAAACCATTGATTTCCCTGACTTTCGCAAGGAAATGATCGATGGCTGGAAGCCCAAGAAAGTGGTCTATTTCGCCCCCGGTGGCGCGCGACCCAAGGGTGTCTATAGCCTGCCAGACCGCTTTGCCCGCCTGTTTTGACCGATAAGGACTGCCGCAATGACCGATAGCAAACCCGCCAGTTCCGGTGTGATCCTGCGCGCCGGGAATGGCGATGTGATCGGCTATGACGAAAGCGGGCTGGTGCTGCGGCTGGCGGATCGGGTGATTTCAGACATCGCCGCGCGGCTGGATCTGGCCCCCGCCGATGCCCCGCGCGCGGAAGTGACCGAAGCGCCGGAATTGCCCGACGATCTGGACGCATGGGCAATCCGGCGCGAGGGCGACTGGGTGCTGTTCCAAGCCAACCTGCCGGGGGCAGACTCGGCCCGTGGCTATCGGCGGCATATCGATGGTGGGGCGATTTTGGCGGAATCGCGCGGGCCTCTGCTGGGCATTTTGGGCATCGGCGGTGCGCGGGCGGGTCTGGCCTCGGACGGCCCGTCGGGTTTCCCCTATCACATCTTCGCCCCCGCCGATGACATCGGCGCTGTCGGCATGGGAGGCGAGGGCGAGGCCGAGGCGACTCCGCTGTTGCAGCAGCTTCCTGAACTGACGCATGAGGCTTTGCTGGCTGAATCCCTGCTGGCCCGCCGTTCTGCCGCGCGGATGTCGCTGCCGCTGATCGTGGTGCGCGCCGAAACCGACACCGCCGCGACGGCTGCCGATCTGGGGCAGGGGCTTGCCGTGGCCAATCTGGAACGCGCCGCCGCCAACCTGACCGCCGCCGCCGCACGTCTCGGGCTGCGCACGCAGGTTCTGGCCGTGACGCTGGATTACGTGCTGGAGGATGTCTCGGGCGACGCGCTCGCCTACCGCGACGGGATTCTTGCGTTGATGGAGCGGATTACCCGCAGCCTTGGCGCTTTGGGCTTTTCGCGCCCGATCTTCCTTGCAGGATTTGATTGCGGCACCCACCGCATCACCACCGGCCCCGCCTTGCATGGTCAGTGGGAGCTGTCGTGGAACCACGGCGACCATCAGCTTGTGTTCACCGCGCCCTCTTACGCCTTTGCCATAGACGACACGGGCCGCCTGACCGACGCAGGCCGCCGCGCCAAGGCGGAACTGAGCGCCGAGGCGCTGCTGGCCGTGCAGGCGGGGGCCAAGTGGCTGTGCCCGACGATCCAACTGGCGGAACGCGCGGGCAATGACATCCGCCTGATCTGCGAGGCCTCCGATACCCTTGTGATCGACGCCGCCGACCCCTTTGGCGCGGGGGCAAGCGCGGGCTTTCGGCTTGACGGGGTGACCAACGACGCGAAGATCAAGAAGGTGGAAATTGATCCCAAGGACCGCCGCGCGGTGATCCTGCACTGCACGAAACGCCCCGAAGGCGCGGTCGAGGTGGCCTATGCCTTTGGCGCGGCCCCGAATGATGGCCCCTATCCGGCCAATGCGGGGGCGCTGCGGGATGCTTGGGGGCAGGGTGGTTTGCACCGCTGGGCGCTGCCCGCTCGGCTGACCCTGACCGAGGGCGCGTGATGGCCTTCACCGCCGAAACCATCGCGCAGGACAATATCTGCGTGATCTGGGTCGATGACATGATCGACGTGTTCACATGGCGCAACGCCTTTGGCATCGCGATCCAGACGCCCAACCTTGACCGCCTGCTGAACGCGGGCGTGCGGTTTTCCAACACCTATGCCACCGTTCCCCTGTGTGCGCCCTGCCGGGCCGAACTCGCCACCGGGCTGTCGCCCTTTCGCACGGGGCTGGTGGACCTGAACCGGTTCTGGCGCAACGTGCATCCCCCCGAAAAGGCTTGGGCCTATGATCTGCGCCGCGCGGGGTTCTACAATTTCACCACCGGCAAGGTTGACGCCACCTATCGCCCGATGCCCGAACGCTATCGCCGCGTGCTGTTCCACGAGGACGCCCCCGCCGCCGACAACGGGGGGCGCAGCAAGATCAAGGAATATCTGGACCGCGGGCCGGGCATCAAGGGCATCAACCACCCCAATGACGACGGCGCGCAGGACCACACCTTTTACGATTTCTCGGTGGCGCAGAATGCCATCGACTTTCTGTCCCGCGCCAACCCCGCGCGCAGGCATCTGATCCAGCTTGGCTTTAAGCACCCGCATTACAATCTGGAATGTCCCGACCGCTTTTACGCCCAATATGACGCCGCCGCGATCCGCTGGCCGGAAATCGCCGCCGCCGAGGATTACTATGGCCCGCAACCCGGCTTTGCGGTCTATGAGGCCGCCTATATCGCCAACGGCAACTGGACGCCGGAAAAGGCGGGGGATGAGGGCTGGCGTCAGGTCGTGCGCGCCTATTTCGCGGCCATAAGCCATGTCGACCACGAAATCGGCCGCTTTCTGGATGCGCTTGCTGCCTCGGCCATGGGTGACAAGACCACCGTGATTTTCCTGTCCGACAACGGCTTCAACCTTGGCAACCACGACAGTTTCCACAAGATGAGCCAGTGGGACAGCGCCGCCCATGTGCCTTTGGGGATCTACTCGCCAAGGATGGAGGGCGGGCGGGTGATCGACCTGCCGGTAACGCTGCACAATTTCCCGAAAACCGTGCTGCAGCTTGCGGGCCTGCCGCCGCGCCCCGACTGGGTGTCGGGGCAAAGCCTGCTGCCGCTGATTGATCCGTCTTTCGGGGTTTATGACGACAGCAAATCCCCGATGACATCCGTTTTCGGCACCCTGTCGGTGCGGCCCTCGGTCGAAGGCTATCGGCAATATCGCTATTTTCGCTATCCCAATGGCGAGGAGCACGTTTACGATATCGTGGCCGATCCGGGCGAGACGACAAACCTGATCGACACCGCCCCGATGGCCTTTCTGCGGGCCGAACTGGTGAAATCCGCGCTGGAACTGGGGCTGGACCTGCGCGGTTTCGAAGACCCCGCGCTGGGCGTTCATGCGATGATGGCGGTGGATGGGTCGGTGGTGCTGGAGGGGCGGCGCGGGGATGACCATTATTGGGCCTACGGGGCCGAGGTGGAAAAGATCCGCGAGACCAAGGACGGCGGCAATGACACGCTGTGGTATATGGGCGGACCGGATGACTATGTGCTGCATTGCCCGATGAATGTGGAAAACATCCGCATCGCGACGGTTGTGGCGCGGAGCGAAGGCGACACCGCGCGGGGGGAAAGCCGCACCATCCGCATCGTCGCCCATCCCGACAGCCCGATCACCTTTGAAACATCCGAGCGGGTGACAGTCGACGTGCGCGGATCGCGCGGCAATGATGTGCTGATCGGCCCGAAATACGGCGGGGCGGTATTCTATGGCGGTGAAGGCGACGACCGCCTCATCGCCATCGCGGCCCTGCCATCGGCACGCCACCAGTTCTTTGGCGGCGCGGGCAATGATTATCTGGAAGGTGGCGGCGGCAAGGATACGCTGGACGGCGGCACCGGCAATGACACAATCCACGGCACCACGGGGCGCAACCTGATCTATGCGGGCCACGGCAATGACGAGGTGGTGGATGGCGATGGATCGTCGATTGTCCACACCGGACCGGGGCGCAACAAGATCAGCCTTGGCGGAGGCAATGACACGCTGCATGCGGGAACGGGCGTGAACTGGGTCGATCCGGGGTCGGGGGCGGTGGTGTTTGTCGTGGCCTATGGCGGCGTGACCCATATCAGCCAGTGGGAAGAGGGGCAGGTTTATGACCTGTCCGCCTGGCCGAAGTCGCCCGCGCTGCACCGGCATGGCGATCTGGTGGTGGACCTGACGCTGGGGCTTTCCGTGCTGCGGATCAGGGGCGTGCCACCCGAGCATGATATTCTGGCGCAGGTGGTGCTTGCGGGATAGGGCAGAGCGGGGGTTTCACACCCCCGCGCCCTTTCAGGGCTACCCCCGTGGGATATTTACGAACAGATGAAACAATTTTAGATAAATTGTTCCTATTCGCGGCGCAGGAACAGGCTGCCGTTGGGCTCGCCGGTTGTGTCCTCGGTAAAGCCCATGGGTTCCAGCACCGGCAGGAAGGTGGCACGGTCATGCGCGATTTCGGACGGGTCGAGGAAGGGGAAAAGGATGCGGCGGATGCCTTTCAGGTGGGGTTCCGTCAGCGCCTCGGGCGGGAGCAGGGTGCCGGGCAGGCGCAGCACGTCGGGCTTGAAACCAGTCAGCAGGGCATCGAGCGTGGCGCAGTCGCGGTTTTCCCCGTGCAGGGGGGAGTCGGTGAAGCTGATCCCATCGTCCTTGGGGAAGTGTTTGGCGGCAAGGGCGCGGCCATAGGAGATCAGGGCCGCACGGTCGTCCTGCACCAGCACCGAGACCTCTGGTTTCAGGGCGTGGGCGCGCAGGGCGACAAAGCCGATGCCCCCCGACAGGTCCAGAAGCCGCGCACACCCGTTCACGAAGCCCGCGATATTGCGGCCATGGCGGCGGTCGAACTTGCCGGCCTTGACGGCTTCGGCTGCTGCTGCGGTGAAGATGCGCGGATCGACGGGCAGCATAAGGCCCTGATTTTCCACCTCTTCCAGCGCGATATCGGCGGACAGGTCAATCGGCCCGCTGACGTAAGGCGAGGAAAACGCCGACCCCCAGCCGGGGGGCGGGGGCGTGCGGCGTTCCTCTTTGGTCTTTTCAGCACGGCGTTTGTCGATCTTAGCCTGCACGGCGGCCACGGCATCGGGGTCGCGCGCCTTGGGGGGCTTGGCGACCACTTGGCTGATCGGCACGCCGGATGCGGCCACCAGCCCTGCCACCAGCGCCTGATAGGCTTCGGACTGGCGGTATTCGGCCAGACGCGCCTCGGCATGGGCGTGGGCGGCATTGTGCAATTCGCGCACAAGATCGTCTTTCAGCAGTTCCGCCATGATGGCCGCACGGCGTTCGCGGTGGATGAAGATCTTCTTGTCCTCAACCTCATTCCGGTCCTGAAGCGACCAGTAGTCGGAGTTGTACTTGTCTTTCTTCAGGTTGGCGTTGCCGCGGAACTTGCGCAGGGAATAGGCATCCATCGACTTGATGGCATAGTGGTTGATCTGCGCCCAGTCATAGCCCACCGTGCGCCGGATGGATCGCCAGCCGCGCAGCTTGAACCAATCCTCCAAGGGCCGCCCCGACCCGTTCACCCACAGCACCGAATCCGGATAATCGGTGTCCTTATGCTGCGATTTGATGATCGGGCGGTGCATGCCCAGCCGCAGGTATTTCGGATCGAACTTGAGCATGGTTTTCGTGCCCCAGCCCTTGTTCCAGTATTCTGGGGCGGCGCGGGTGAACTGGTCGGTGATGGGCGCACGGCTCCAGTCGCGAACGCCGCCCGATCCGAAAATCCGCCACGTGCAGACCATGGCCGAGGCATTGATTGCGTTCAGGTCGGCCACCATGCCATCCAGCGTGTGCGAAGGATGGTTGATGCACATGAATTCATCCGCATCCAGCACCAGAAGCCAGTCGGTTTCGCGCACCAACTCTTCGTCCGCTGCCAGTTTCAGCATCGAAGGGTGCGGCTTCATCCCTTCGGGGATCACATTCTCGCGGTGGTAGACGCCGATATCCAGCGCCTCAAGCCGTTTCAGGATGGTGTCGGTGCCATCCGAACAGTCATTGGTATAGACCATCACCTGCGTGAAGCCGATGGCCAGATGATGCGCCACCCATTCCACGACATAGGGGCCTTCGTCCTTCATGGTCGAAAGCGCCATCAATTCGCCGTGGCGGCTGGTTTGCCGTTGGAATTGCATCGGGTGCCTAGGCCTCAAGCGCTGCCGTCGGGTCGATTTCCAACTGCTCGCACATGCGGGCGATATAGCTGCCGGGGATCGGCGGGTTCTTGCGCCACCACGGGCGCGCGGCGTTGGTGTAGATGTGAACCGACAGGGTGCGATCGGTG
This sequence comes from Rhodobacterales bacterium RIFCSPHIGHO2_02_FULL_62_130, assembly GCA_001828855.1. Lineage (GTDB taxonomy): Bacteria > Pseudomonadota > Alphaproteobacteria > Rhodobacterales > Rhodobacteraceae > Cypionkella. The sequence goes on from MHZT01000040.1 coordinate 121,680, forward strand.
AAATGCTTTTCGACCTGTGAATAGGGATCGTAGAACACATCGTTCAACTGGAACGGCACGGGGTAAAGCGTGTCCGCCTCCATCGCGTGTTCGATATCGCCGGTGGCGCGTGCGAAATGGGTAAAGGCCTGCGGGCCAAAGGCGGTGCGTTCGGTCTGGTAGATGCGGACGGCCAGCGGCAGGGACGATGGCAGCTTGTCCATCTTCTTCTTCTGCTTGTTGCCCCACCATGCCGGATAGGTCGGCAGGTTGTCGTAATAATCCAGCAGCGCATCCATCAGCTTGCCGGTTCTGGGCATCCCCACCACGCCGCAATTCAAAGCCCCGCGCATGCCGTGGCCTGCATAGATATGCTCCATCCCTTCGGGGAAGGGGCGGTAGCAGAAGGCATCGGTATCAATCCAGATCGCCCCCGTCGCCGCGATCATCTTGTAGCGGAACACATTCGACAGGAACGAGGCTGAAGTTTCGGCGACAATCGCACGGTCGATCTGCATGATCTCGGAGGCAGGCCGCACCTCGACCCCGGCAGGCACATTGCGGACGTTATCGGTGGTGTAAAGCGTCACCGGATGGCCCTGCACCAGATGCGATTTCAGGCAAAGCTGGTTCACATAATGCAGGCTTTCGCCGATCCAGAGCGAGGCGACGGGGCGGCGGTTCAATTCCATGACGATCCTTGGCGTGCGAATATCTAACGGCAGTCGGAAATATCTTATCGGCGCAACAATGCCGTGTCATCGTCTATTATCTGGAAACAATCCCGCAACAGCGGTGGATTTTCCTTTTATGCCATAAGGATGCAGTCAGGGCAGCTTGCGAACCAGCAGCCAGTCCCCGGCCTGACCCAAAATTGCAAAGCTGCTTTCATGCCCGTCAATCTCGGACGGGCGGGTCAGCCAGAAACTGCCCGCAGGTGCTGTCAGCATTTGCTCGGGCGGGCGGGGGGTCACAAAGCGGCCCGCCTGATAGTTCAGCGCAGGGCGGGAATGGCCGCGCGTGGTGGACAGGGCGGCCCCGGGGGGCAGGGTGTCGCGGATCATCTGCGCCACGGGGGCTACGGGATAATCCTCGTTCAACTCCCACACGGTTTGGCCGGAAATCGTGAAAAGCCACAAGGACAGGGCGGCGGCTACGGCCAGAATATCAAATCCCCGCGAAAGTCCGCGACGCAAAAGTACAAAACCCGCGCCACAGCCCAGACCGGCGCAGAGCAGGCTTGCGGCCAGTATCGGCTGCGCCATTGCCAGCCAGAGCGCGCCGACGATACCCGCCAGCGCCAGCGCGGCCAACCCCCAGACCCCGCCACGCATCAGAACCGCACCGCGTCCTGTCAAACGCCCCGCCCGTGCATCGGCCAAAACCGCGCCCAAGGCCAGCGACAGCGCAGGGTAGACCGGATAGACATACCACGGCAGTTTCGTCGGCATCAGCGTCAGCAGCACCGCAAAGCCGCCCAACCAGATCAGCACCAGCCGCGCCCAGTCCTGCGCGCGTTCCTGCCAAACCAGCCAAAGTGCCGCGGGCAGGAACAGCAGCCACGGCCACGCCAGCTTTGTGATCTCGAGCAGGTAATACAGCAGCGATCCGCGATTGCCCTCGACGCTGGTCCACAGCCGGGCAAAGCCTTGTTTTATCAGGCCCTCCTGCGTGTAGGTTCCGCCATAATACCCCCATTGCGCGGCAAACCACGCAAGCGCAGGCAGGCAGCCCAGCAGGACCGGCATCCAAATACGGACCCGCAGCAAAGGCCTGCCGCTGACCCGTGCAAAGATCACGGCAATCATTAGAAACGGCAGCGCCAGCAGTCCTTTGGTCAGCGCCACCATCGCCAAGGCTAATCCCGCCGCCAGCCCCCATCCCCAATGTCGTGGCGCGCGCAGCAGGCATAGCAGCATCAGCACCAGCCCCAGCACCGCCACCCCGTCCAGCATCGCCAACCGCCCGTGTCGCAGCACCGGAAGCAGCAGCAAATGCACCAGCCCCACCCACAGCGCGCGGTCGCGCCGTCCGGTCAGATCAAGCGCCAGAAGATACAAAAGCGGAACCGTGGCCGAGGTCAGCACCGCTCCGGGCAGACGCGCTGCAAAGGGCGTTTCGCCCAAGACCTGAAACGCCGCCGCCATCAGGCCAAACAGAAAGGTCGGCTTGTTCAGATAGGGCGCACCCCAAAGCGTCGGATGCAGCCATCCCTGCCATCCCGCCGCTGCCATTTCATGCGCGATCCGGGCATAGGTGGATTCCTCCCAGTCCCGCAGCGGCTCGATCCACAGGCCAGACAGATACAGCGCCAAGGCAACCGCCCAAAGCACAAGGGCGGTGTGGCTGGATCTGGTCACAATGCCGTGCCGCCTTTGTCCGCGCGGCTCAGATTTCGCAGCGTCACGATCTCGCGGCGCCACCGGCCAACCTCTTGCGCCGGAGCGCCGCCAAAGGTCGCGCCCGCAGGCACATCGCGGCTGACACCTGACCGTGCCGCCAGCCGCGCGCCTGCGCCGATGGTGACATGATCGGCCACCCCGACTTGCCCCGCCAGCACCACGCCATCGCCCAAGGTTACGCTGCCAGACAGGCCGACCTGCGCCACAAGGATGCAATGCCGCCCGATTTTGCAGTTATGGCCGATCTGCACAAGATTATCGATCTTGGTGCCGCGCCCGATCACGGTATCCTCGCCCGTGCCGCGGTCAACCGTGGTATTCGCCCCGATCTCGACATCATCTTCAAGGATGACACGGCCCAACTGCGGCACCCGCACCAGCCCTGCCGGACCCGGAACAAAGCCAAAGCCCGCCCGCCCGATCGCCGCCCCCGGATGGATCACCACCCGCGCCCCGATCAACGCATGGCTAAGGGTGACATTCGGCGCGATGGTGCAGGCATCGCCCAGCACCACGCCCGCGCCGATCACCGCATTGGCCCCAATCTGGCAGCCCGCGCCAATCATCGCCCCCGCGCCGATCACCACCCCCGCCGCGATGTCACAGCCCGCGCCGATCACCGCATCGGGCGCAATCTCGGCACGCGGGTGGATATTGCCCAAAGCCACCGCATCAGGATACATCGCCCGCCCCAGCGTCACGAAAGCCGCCTGCGGATCGCTGCAGATCAACAGCGCACAGGGCCGCATCACCGCCACAGCCAGACTTTGCGTGATAAAACACGCTCCGGCCTGCGACTCTGCCAGATCTGCCTGCATCCGTGCCGAAGCCAGAAACGTCACATCCTGCGCCGTGGCGACCCGCAGCGGTGCCACGCCCGAAAACCGCTGCGCCGGATCACACCCCTCCGCCAGAACCGCCCCCGTCAAAGCCGCAATCTGCGCCAGACTAAGCGGTTCAGCGACGGAGAAGAACCGCGCGTCGATCATTTTGCCTCGCGCCCGCCAAGGATCGGGCGATGCGCGTCGGCGCGGATGAAATCGATGATCTTCATCACCTCGACCGAGTCTGCGAACTGTTCGGCCACCGCCTCGACCCGTGCGCGAAAGGGCTGATCCTCGGTCTGGAACAGCGCGTGAAAACCCGCGCGCAAGGTGTGGATCGCGGCACGGTCAAGCCCCGACCGTTTCAGCCCGATCAGGTTCAATCCGCCCAACCGCGCGTGGTTCCCCAGCGCCGAGCCAAAGGGGACAACATCCGCAGGCACTGCCGCACAGCCGCCGACCATCGCACGTTCACCAATCCGCACGAACTGGTGGATGCCCGACACGCCGCCGATGATGGCAAAATCACCCACCTCGACATGACCTGCCAGCGTGCAATTGCCCGCGAAGGTCACGTTGTCGCCGATCCGGCAATCATGGCCAATATGCACCTGCGCCATGATCAGCGCCTTGGCGCCGATCACCGTGCGCCCGCCCGAATGTGCCGTGCCGCGATGGATCGAGACCTGTTCACGGATCACGCAATCGGGACCGATCTCAAGCGTGGTATCCTCGCCCTGATAGCGGTTGTGCTGCGGCGGGCCGCCCAGCATGGTAAAAGGGTAAACCTCGGTGCGCGCGCCGAGGCTGGTGCGCCCTTCGATCACCACATGCGATTGCAGCTTGACGCCATCGCCCAGAACCACACCCGCACCCACACGGCAGAACGGCCCGATCTCAACCCCGGCCCCGATCTCGGCCTTGTCCGAGACGATAGAGCTTGCATCAATGAGGGCCGGCAGGGCGGCACGGTCGTCAGGCATGAGGCGTCCTTTATGGGCAACGGCAATCGGCAGGGCGGAAAATCAAATGGCCTTTCTTCGGTATACAGGTTCGATACGGCGGTTCAAGAGAGGCGGCGGTGATCTGCCGCTTGCCCGTCTGGCCCCACCTCGCTAGGAAAGGCGCGGCAAGTCCGCCTGCGGCCTTGTGCTTGGGGGTAAGGACAAGATGCGGATTTTGATCACGGGCGGCTCGGGCTGTGTCGGGTATTACCTTGTGCAAACCCTTCTGGCGGCGGGGCATGATCTGGTGCTGGTGGTCCGCCGTCCCGAAAAAATGCCACCCGAGGTTCGCAACCATCCGGCTGTGCAGATTGTCGCGGCGGATATGCGCGATCTGGCCGCCATCCGTCCGGCCATGGCGGGTGTGCAGGCCGCCGTTCTGGTCGCCACCGCTTGGGGCGGGCCGGATGCCGAGGCGGTGATCCGCGATGCCAATCTGGCGCTGACCGACGCGCTGATTGCGGCAGGCTGCGGCCATGTGGCCTATTTCGCAACAGCCAGTGTGCTGGACCGCGACGGCAGCCTGTTGCCGCAGGCCGCCAGCCTTGGCACCGAATATGTGCGCGCCAAATACGGGCTGGTGCAGGCGATGGAGACGCGGGCAAGTGCCACCACCCGCATCACCGGCCTGTTCCCGACTCTGGTGTTCGGCGGCATCCCCGACAACGCCTTTGCCCCGCTGTCGCATTTTGCGCGGCTGTTGTTGCAGGTGCGGTCCTATCTGTGGCTGGTGCGGTTCCTGTCCGCCGAGGCAAAGCTGCACATGATTCATGCCGCCGATATCGCCACAGTCACCCGCGCGGTGCTTGAGGCTTCGGAGCAAAAGGGCGCGGGCAGGGTGATCCTTGGCAACCCCGCAACTTCTGCCGACGATCTGGTGCGCGCCGCTTGCCGCCATTTCGGCAAACGTCGCATCGCGGTATTACCGCTGCGGCGTGGCATGGCCGAGGCGCTGATCAAGCTGTTCCGCATCCAGTTGTCACCTTGGGACCGCTATTGCATGGAGCATCCCGACCAGTCCTATCCTGCGGCCGTGAACCCCGCAGCCTTCGGTCTGCCTGTGGTCATGCCCGATCTTGGGGCAGGCTTTGCGACGCTTGGCGTTGCGGCCAAAAGCTAGGCACTGAAAGACAGAACGCCTGCGATCACGCGGTCAACTTCGGCATCGCTCAGATAGGGATGCAGCGGCAGGCAGATCATGCTGTCGGCAAATGCCTTGGTGGCGGGCAATCCGGCAGGGGCTGTGGCATAGCCCGCGAAGGCCGGATGCTCATGCGTCGGAGTGCGGTAATAGATCACCGTGCGGATGTCTTGCGTCAGCAGATGCCGCTGCAATCCGTCCCGATCCGCATGGCGGATGGCATAATAACTCCAGACCGGATCAGCACCGGCATCCGCCGCAGGCAGGGTGCAAACCGAAGCAAGGGCCGCAGCATAGCGTGCGGCAATCGCGCGGCGCGCCTTGGTTTCGGCGTCAAATATCTTCAGCTTTTCCAGCAGGATCGCCGCCTGCATCGTGTCCAGCCGCGAGTTGGTGCCAACCACCCCGTGCGCGGGCGATCCCGTCACCAAGCCATGATTGGCAATCGCCCGCATCCGCGCGGCAAAATCGGCATGGCGGGTAAACACCGCGCCACCATCCCCGTAACAGCCCAAAGCCTTGGAGGGGTAGAAACTGGTTGCAGCCCCGTCCCCCAGCGATCCGCAAGCCCCCGCCGCACTGTCAGACCCGATCGAATGCGCCGCATCATAAAACAGCGCCAGCCCGGCCTCGGCGCAGATCTGCGACAGTGCCGCGTGATCGGCGGGCAGGCTGAACAGATCCACCGCGATCACCGCCACCGACCGCTCGGCCCGCGGCACCGCCAGCGCGTCGCGCAGGCTTTGCGGGCAGATCGTGCCGTTCGCCGTAACGTCCACAAAAACCGGCACGGCTCCCGCCAGCACCACGGCCTCGGCTGTGGCGGCAAAGGTCAGCGACGGCACATAGACGCAATCGCCCTGCCCGACACCCCAGCCGCGCAGCAGCAGTTGCAGCGCATCGGTGCCATTGGCGCAGGCCACCACATGCGGCAGGCCCACCCTTGCGGCCAGCGCCGTCTCAAGCGCCGCGACTTCGGGGCCGTTGATAAAGCCGCCATGATCCAGCACCCGCGCCAATGCCCGGGTCACGCCGGGTTCGATCGCGGCCCGCTGCCGCGCCAGATCGACAAGTCCGATGCTCAAGACAAACGCTCATTGTTAGGGTGGACGGGCGGGGCGGAATGGCCGGTCAGGCGCGCAGGGGCAGCCTTGCCGGATTGCCCGCCCGCCTCGGCCATGCTCAGAACCCGCAGCACGTCCAAGCCCTCGGCCACGCTGGAGCGCCGTGTGCCGCCCCCCTCGATACAGGCCATGAAATGCGAAAGCTCTGCTTCAAGTGGCAGGGTTTCGGGTGTTGCGATATAGGTCGGCTCGGCAGAGGTGAAATGCACGTCATCCCCATCGCGCCAGACCTGATTGGGATAAAGCGCCAGTTTTTGCGGCCAAGGTTTCAGATCGTCAAACACCGCCATGCCGTTTCCCGCAATCACCGTCAGGCTGCGATCCCGTCGCGGTGCAAGCCGCGAGACATAGCTGTGCGACTGCACACCCCCCGGAAAGGTCAGATGCAAATGCGCGATGTCATTGCCCACGCCGACGACAGAACTGGTTTCCAGCTGCACCGCTTGCGGCATGGCCCCTGTCAGCGCAAGGATCAGCGACAGGTCATGCGGGGCGATATCCCACAAGGCGTCCGCCCCCGAAAAGAACCGCCCCAACCCGATCCGGGTCGATTGAATATAGCGGATCTGCCCCAGACGGCCTTCCTGCAAGATGGTCTCAAGCGCCAGAAACGCGGGGTGGAACCGCAGCAGATGCCCCGTCATCGCCACCAGATTTGCCGCCTGCGCCGCATCGACAATCGCCTGACCCGACACCAGATCAAGCGCCATCGGCTTTTCCACCAACAGATGCTTGCCCGCCGCCAGAACATCCAAGGCGGTCTGCGCGTGCAGATGCGGGGGCAAGGCCAGCACCACACCCTGAATGGAAGGATCGGCAAGCAGCGCGTCGGGGGTCATCGCCGCACAGCCAAAGCCGTTCGCCGTTGCCTCGGCCCGTCCCGGATCGGCATCCGCCACAGCCGCAAGCGCGCGGAACCCGCGCAGGGTTCGGGCATGGTTGGTTCCCCAAGCCCCGCAGCCGACAACGCCAATCCTCACAACAGGTCCTCACTCTATACGCCGCAGGGTGCGGTCATGTTTCAGAAATACAATTCGGCCTGCAAAAAGCTTTATCTGATGATGTGAGGGTTGAATATCACCCAAGACCTACGGCTCACAAGCCTCTCGCGACGATCTTTTGCCGGATGCCGCCAAGCGGGTGATTGTTTGTTGGTCTGATTGCCGTCTAAACTGTGCCAATACAGGCTTGCCCTGTTTATGGGCGAGCAAGGGCAGGGATAGTGCTGCGCGATTCTGAGAAAATTTATAAATACAACCGGATAGGCCGAATCTGTCATGGAGGGGCGCGGCAATCGGAGATGGGGGCAGCCCGTGATGCGGGCAAGGTTTGCCTGCCTTCAGGCCATCTGACCGGATTGCAGACGGAAGGAATGCGGACATGCGCGTGATTTCGCGCATGATGGCGCGCCGTGTCGCGGCGCGCAGTCTGGCCGTGTTCGGCTTTGTCGGCGTTATTATTTTGACGACACAAGTTCTTAACCAAGCCTCTAAACTTGTCGAAGCCTCCAGCAGCCTGTGGCTGATTGTGCGGCTTCTGGTGCTGTTTGTTCCGACGATTGCCGTGGTGATCCTGCCTGTCGCCTTTCTGATTGCGGTCATCCAGACCTATGACAGCATGGACGAGAACCTTGAAACCGCCGTGGTGCAGGCCACCGGCGCCGGCCCTTGGACCCTGCTTGCGCCTGCCGCTCTGGTGGGGGCAGGGGTGGCGGCAATCGTGCTGTTGACCAGCCTTTTTGTCGAACCCGCCGCCAACCGTGCGGTGCGCGATCTGCTGGGAACCGTGCAACTGGACGCAATCCAGATCATCGCCACGGACGGCGTGCTGCGCGAGGTCGAGCCGGGTCTTTTCGTGCGTGGCGGCGCGCAGAGTGACGATGGCCAGATCAACGGCATCTTTATTCTGGACCGTCGCAGGGACAGTGGCGAAATCCTCTACGTGGCCGAGCGCGGCCAACTGGTGCGCGATCAGGGCCGTATCCGGCTTGAGATTTTCAACGGCACATTGCTGGTGCGGAACCGTGCCGGTGCCGAGGAACAGCGTGTGTCCTTTGGCAAATACATCACCGAGCCGGAAGCTTTCTTTGGCACCGTGGAAACCCGATTTGGGGCGCGTCACGCCACAACGGCCGAATTGCTGCGGCAACTGGGAACCGATAACGACGCCCGCGCGCGGTCGGAACTGGTGCGGCGGTCAACGGATTGGCTCTATCCTGTGCTTTTCGTGGCGCTGGCGGCGGCATTGACCAGCCGCGCCGTGCCGTCGCGGCAGGCAGGGCTGCGGCGCTGGCGCCTGCCGCTGGCGGTGGTGATCGGCGGCGGGCTGCGCGTGCTGGGACTTGCCATTCTGGGACCGGCGGGGCAGGGCGTTCTGGCCTTGGCAGCGGCTTTTGCCGTGCCGCTGGGGGGCGCGCTGATCTTCGGCATCCTTGCAGGCCAGCGCATCACCGGATTGCGGGCAAACGGGGGGCGCGCATGAAGCCGCGGCTGATCTTTGCCTATCTCTTTGCCCAGCATCTGGCCATCACGCTTCTGGTGCTTGGCCTGCTGGTGATCGTCCTGTTTCTGGGCCAGTTCGCAGATATCGCCCGTTATCAGGACGGCTCCGGCCATAACTCGGTCGGGCTGGTCATGTTGGCCGCCCTGCGGACACCCGCCTTGCTGCAATATGTGTTGCCGCATGTCATGCTGATTTCTGCCGCCCTTGCGGTTTACCGCGCGGGCAGCCGGTTCGAGATGGCGATCCTGATGCAAACCGGCATTGCCGGAACCCGGCTGCTGCTGCCGTTCTTTCTGTGCGGGGTTCTGGTGGGGCTGGTCTATACGCTGGCCGGAAACCCGCTTGCCGCTGCGGCCTACCGCAAGGCCACGCAAATTTCCGCCCCCGCCCCCGCCGTCGAAGCCGCCTATGGGCGCGAAATCGTGCTGGCCGATGAAACCGGCAGCTCCTACATCTTTGCCGATCAGGTCTTGCAGGGGGGCAACCGGTTGCAAGGCGTGCAACTGATCCGCGTCGATACCGCCCATCGTATCGAGATCTGGGTCAAGGCGCGTCAGGCCGATTGGACCGAGGGTCGCTGGGTTCTGACCGATGCCCAAAGCATAAGCGGGGCAAAGACAGAGCCAGCAACAGGTCAGCGCGCCGCCCCAAGCGTGCCAGAGTCACTGCTGGCCTTCCCGCAAACCGTCATGGCGCAACGTCTGGCTGAACGCCTTTCCATTCCGCTGCTGCACCTGCCCGCGACCATCGCCTTTGCGCAAAGCGTTGGCGCGCCTTCGGAATGGTATCAGGTGCAATTGCACTGGCTTCTGGCGCTGCCGATGATGCTCGGGGCGGTTTCGGCACTGTCTGCGGCGCTTGTGATCCGGCCCTTGTTCTCGGGCCAATGGGGCAGGGATGCCGTCGCGGTGCTGATGACAGCCTTTGTGGTCTATGCGGCCACCAGTGTGCTAGAGGCGCTGGGCGCGGGTGGCAAAATCTGGATTCCCGTCGCAGAATGGCTTGTGCCGGTAACGGCCTTGCTGGCTGCGCTGATCCTTGCCAAAACCAAGCGCCTGTAAACCGCCGCGAAACCTGCCGAACCAAAGGATACCCCCGCGCCTATGCCGCCTGCCCCCATCCAGAAACGCCTTGCCGCGCTGGCCTTGGCCCATCCGGTCTGGCTGATCGTGCTGGCGGTGGTCGCGCAGCACGCGCCCCTGATCGCCGCCCGCGATCTGTGGTGGTCGGACGAGGTGCGCCACGGCGGTGTGTTGCTTGATCTGGCAAGCAAAGGTGACTGGTGGGCGCTGCACCTGAACGGCGCGCCCTATACCGACAAGCCGCCACTCTACTTCCTGTTTCTGGCCGGAGTGCAGCGGCTGTTCGGGGCGGGACCGGTGCCGATCTTTTTCGGCCTGTCGCTGACGGTCTTTGCCTATGCGCTGGCCTGCTGGCATCTGGCGCGGCGTCTGCTGGGCGAGGGGGCGCTTGCCTTGGGCTCCGTGGCCGTGCTGCTGTCGGGCAGCTACATTCTGGCCGCAAGCCACTACGCGCGCATGGATTTCCTGTTCTCGGCGGCAATCGTGCTGGCGTGGAGCAGTTTCTATACGGCCTCGGTGTCTCCGGCTTTGGACCGCCGTGCTATCTTGGCAGGCTTTGTTTTTGTGACTCTGGCCACACTGATCAAGGGGCCGGTCGGCGTGTTGCTGCCACTTGCAGCGCTGATCGGGCAGCTTGCGGTTCAGGGTCGTGTGCGGCTTCTGGCTGACCGCGCGGTTCTGGGCGGAGCGGGTATCCTTGCGGCGGGTCTTGCGTTCTGGGCTGGCGGGCTGATCTATTTTGGCGGCGCAGATTATCTGGCCCGCCTTTTTGACCGCCAGATCGTCGGGCGCACGCTGGACACGCGGGGCGGGGTGTGGGGCTATCTGCGCTATTTCTGGGCATTTCCGGCAGTTCTGCTACCCTATAGCCTGCTGTTGCTGCGCCGCTGGCCCAAGACCGTGGTGCAACCTGCCACCCGCTATCTGCTGATCTGTATCGCAACGGGGCTGCTGGGGCTAAGCCTGATCGGGGAAAAGCACGAATATTACCTGATCCCGCTGCTGGTGCCTGCCGCTATCCTGCTGGTGCAAGTGGTCGCGGGGCTGCCTGCGCGCAGACTGGGGGAGGTGCTGGCCCTATGGCTTGGGCTGCAAAGCGGCCTGCTGCTGGCCACCCCCGCCGTTATCGCGGGCCTGCATCTGCCCGCCGACCATCTGGCCCCCGCGCTGGGCCAAGCCGTGCTGCCTGCGGTTCTGGGCGTCGCGCTGGCTTTGGGGGTGGCACTGGCAACACGCGGTCTCTTGCGGCATTGGTCTGCGGTGCTGGCGGCCTTTCTTGCCGCCCAAACCTTGTTCGGGGGCGCGCTTTTGGGGCGCGTCATGCCCGCGCTTGATCCGGTGCTAAGTCCGGCCACGCTGGCAGGCGCGATGCGCCCCGCCATCGACCAAGGCTATGCCCCTGCCATCCTTCACGGCATTCCGGGCGTCTTCGCCTTTCATCTGGGACAGCACTATACGGCGCTGTTCCAGCTTCAGGCCGTGGACGATTGGCTGGCGGCCACGCCCCGCGCCGTGATTGCGCTGCAACTGGCCGAAGCGAAGGCCCTGTCCGCACGACATGCGGATTTCCAGACATTGGCCTGCGTTCCGTTTCTGGGGCAGGTCTATATCGTGCTGGCCCGCCCGTCGGGGCTTGACGCCGCCCCCCGCGCGCAGCCAATGGCCTGCCCCGCCCCATGAGCCAGCCCATGCCCTTTCCCGCCCGCATGTCACGGCGCTACTTGCCGGAAATCCACGATCTTCACCCGTCGATGGCGCCGGTTCTGGATGATCTGATCGGTCTGTTTCCAGCCCCTGCACAGGACAAGATCGCCTTTTCCATCGTGCCGGACTGGCAGGGCGCGGAACCGCTGGGCCGGAACGCAGCCTTCACCGCCCGCCTGCGCGGCCTTTCCGGTACGCCGGTGCTACACGGGCTGACCCACAGCCTTGGCCCTGATTTTCTGAACTGGCTGTTTTACGGCCATGACAACCGCTCTGAATTCGCACGGCTGTCGCAGGTGGAAACCCGGAACCGGCTGACCCGTGGCCTTGCCATCCTGACCGCCGCGCTGGGTCAGCCGCCGCGCTGGTTCTGCGCGCCACGCTGGCAGCAATCGCGGCATCTTGAACCGGCGCTGGCGGGGCTGGGCTTTCAGGGCTGTCTGACCCGCAACGCCCTGTCCACCTTTGACGGCCCGCCGGTGCCGCTGCCCGCGCTGAACTTTGACGAAGGCGCGCGGGCGGTCAAAATCGTCTTGGGTGCGCTGGCCCGTCGCCTGACGGTGCCGGACCTGTTGCGAACCGGTCAGCCCTTCCGCTTTGTGCTGCACCCCGACGATCTGACCCGCCCCGCCACCACGCGCGAAATCCGCGCCACACTGGCCCGCCTGCAGGCCGAGGGCTGGCAGCCGATGTCGATCCCCCAAGCCCTTGACCTGGGCAGGAGCATAGCATGACCGCGCGCCTTCTGGTTGTCTCGAACGGCAATGGCGAGGATGACATCGCCTGCAAAGTCATCGACGCCCTGCGCGCCAGCGGGCGCGGCCCGAAGATCGAGGCATGGCCGATGGTGGGTCTTGGCCCCGCCTATGCCGCGCGCGGGATTCCCGTGGTTGGCGTGCAAAACACCCTGCCAAGCGAGGGTTTCGGCACCCTGTCACTGAAGCTGTTCGCCCGCGATCTGAAGGCGGGCTTCATCGCCACCCATCTGGCGCAGGCCCGCTTTGCCCGCGCCATCCGGGGCCGGTATGACCTGATGCTGGCGGTCGGAGACATCGTGCCGCTGGCGGCAGGGCTGTTGTCGCGCACGCCGATGGCTTTTGTGTCCTGCGCCAAATCGGCCTATTACGGCGGCAGCGATGGCCACACCGGTTCAGAACGCTGGCTGATGCGAAGCCGCTGCCGCGCGGTGTTCCCGCGCGACGGGCTGACCGCCGAAAGGTTAACAGCCAACCGCGTGCCGAACACCTATCTTGGCAACCCGATGATGGACGGGCTGGAGGCAACCGACCCTGCCCGCTTTGGCGCGGGTGCCATCGTGATGCTGGCCGGATCGCGCAAGGATGCCACGGAAAACGCGGCTTTCCTGCTGTCGGCGGCCCGTCTGGACCAGCCCGATCTGGGCCAGCCCGGCCTGCGCTATCTCTTCCCCTGCCACCCATCCGTCGATCTGGCACGGGTTGCCGCGCTTTCCCCCGATTGGACCCGCGCCGACTGGGACCATCCGCTGACCGCGCCGCACCTGTGCCTGCAATCAGGATCGGGTGCCAAGGCGCTGCTGATGGCGGGGGCCTTTGCCGATATGCTGCATGCGGGCAGGCTTGCGGTGGGCATGGCAGGCACGGCCAATGAACAGGCGCTGGGGCTTGGGCTGCCGCTGATCGTGGTGCCGGGGGCGGGCAATCAGGGTCCGGCCTATGTGAAGATGAAAATGCACTGGGTGGGCGAGGCGGGCCTGTCTGTGCCGCGCAAGGCATCGGCCGTCGCCGGTGCCATCACGTCCCTTCTGGCTGATCCCGCCCGTGCCGACGCCATGGCACAGGCAGGTCAGCCCCGGATGGGCAAGGCGGGCGCAAGTGTCGCCATCGCCGCCCGCCTCCTTGATCTGCTGGAAAGCGGGGACACCCCATGACCCTGCGCGCCTCGGTTATCATCACCACCCATAACGAAGGGGCCTCCATCCGCGCCACGCTGCTGGGATTGGCCCAAGACCGTGCCTTTCGCGAAGGCTGGGCCGAGGTGGTTCTGGTCGATGACCGCAGCACTGACGATACCGTAGCGCAGGCGCTTTCGGTCGATCTGCCCGCGCTGCGCCTGCTGCACGCGGCCCCCGATCCCGCCAGCCCGCTGACCACCCGCCAACAGGCGCTTGACCTTGGCTTTCGTGCCGCCGCTTCCCCGATCATCCTGACGCTGGACGCCGATTCCACCCTGCCGCGCGACTGGATCGCGCAAATGATCGCCCCGATCGAGGCAGGGCAAACCCAAGCCACCGCTGGCCCGATCGGCTTTGCACCGCTGACCTCTGGGGTGGCGCGCTGGCAATGCTGTGACACCGCCTATTACTTTCTGGTCTCGGGCCTGATGGCGCGCGCGGGGCTTGGAGGGGGCGTGTTCTTTGGCAATTTTGCCTTCCGTGCCGATCTTTACACCCGCTTGGGCAGTTTTGATGCCATAGGCTTTGCCCTGACCGAGGATCTTGCCTTTGCATTGGCCCTTCAACGTGCGGGGCATCGCATAGGCTTTGCAGCCGGAACTGCCCGCGTCGATGTCAGGCCCTGCCCGTCGATCCCAGCTCTGGTAGAGCGCAGCCTGCGCGTTACCTCCGGCCCGCCATCGGCCTTGGCCCTTGTGTTGACGGTGTGGCCGCTGACTCTGCTTGGCTTGGCGATTGCAACCGCCCTTGGAGCGGGCGCAACGGTTGCGGCAGCCCTGCTTCTGCGCTACCTGACCGGCGTGATGATCGTGATCCGCGCCCTTGGTCCCCGCCGCTCTGCCCGTCTCTATGTGGCGGCACTGGGCTATGAACCGGCTGTTTTCGGATTGGCGGCGGCGGCGCTGCTGCGGCGTCTGGCACGGCGCGGCATTGCTTGGGGGGGCAAGACCTATGGCCAATGACAGCCCCGACCTGATCCGCAAACTGGAACCGCGCGACCGTGCCGCCGTGCGCGAGATCTGCTGCCGCACCGCCTTTCGCAACGCAGGCTCGGACCGCTTTTTCGAGGACCGCGAGATTCACGCCGATTACTGGACCAGCTATTACACCGACTACCACCCGCAGGAATCCTGGGTGATCGAGCGGGAGGGCGAGGTGATCGGCTATTTCTTCGGTGCCTCGGATTATGACCATTTCTATCGCACGATGGCGCGCAGGATCGTGCCTTGGGGTGCTGCGCGGGCGCTGTGGCGGCTGGCCTTGGGGCGCTATAAAAAGCCACAGACCAAGGCCTATCTCAAGCATATGCTGTTGCGCGGGGCCGCCGAGGCGCCGCATGTCGATTTCAAGGCCTATCCCGCGCAATACCACTGCAACATCCTTCGCAAAGGCTACGGGCGCGGCTATTACAGCCAGTTGGTGCTGATGTATCTGGACCATCTGGATGCCATTGGCGTCAAAGGCATCCACGGCATGATCACCGAACCCGCAGGCAGCGCGGGCATCTGGCACAAGTTCGAAGAGATGTTCGTGGATCAGAACGACGCCACGCGCAGCCTTGCCTTCGCACTGACCGAAAAACCCACCACGCTGATGGCCGCCGTGCTGGGAGACACCCGCCCGATGGTCAACCGCGCATGGTCGGTTCCGGTCGGGAATTACCGCAAATGGATGACTTGGGTGCGCGAGACGCAAAACATCTGAAGGGCAGGGCGGTTGACCCTGCCCCCCGCGCCCCCCTAAATGGCCCGCGATGGGCAGCACGGATAACAGCAGGATGCAAGACAAGCGCGGAGCGCCGCAAATCGTCTTTACCGTCAATGGGCCGGGGGAAATCTCGGGCTGGATGTTCCCGCTGATCGTGGCCCTGCGCGCGGCCATCCCCGATCTGCGGATTGCGGTTTGCCTCTTGCCCTGCGTCTATTCGACGGGGGCGGAAACCTCGGTGCTGCAAAGCCTTGGAGTGGATGTGCCGGTCTCGGTGCGCGATAGCCTTGCGCTGATCTTTCGTGGGCGCGCGCCCGAGGGGCTGGACCGCACCGCGCCGACGCTGATTTTCCATCTGGGCGGCGAGGTGGCGCTGACGGTGCTGCTGTCCAGACGCCTGCGCGCAAAGGTCTATGCCTATGCCGAACGCCCGCTGCCCTACGGCTTTGCGTTTTCGCGGGTGTTCTACAACGGGCTGAACCAACTGCCCGCCCGCATCCGTGCCACCCCCGAGGCTGCGGTGGGCGAGTTGATGGTGGATGCAGCGCAGTTGCGCCGCGATGCCGCCCGCGTCGCCCGCACAGGCCGCCCCACCATTGGCCTTTTCCCCGGCAGTCGTGAATATATGGCAGAATTTCTGCTGCCCTATTACGCCGTGACGGTGGACGCGCTGTCTGCAGAACGTCCTGACATCGATTGGGTGATGGCCCGCGCCGATTTCGTGCGGATGGAGTTTCTGCGCAGCCTTGCCCCACCGCCCGAGGATCGCACTTGGCCTGCCCTGCCACTGTCTTTTCACGAAGAGGGCAATGCCGCATGGCTGCAAACCCCCGCCGGAAATCGCATCCGCATCCTGCCGGGCGCGCAGGTGCTGGGCCTTGCCGATTGCGCCCTGACCATACCCGGCACCAATACGGGCGAGATTGCAGCCTCGGGGATGCCTATGGTGGTGGTTTTGCCCACCTATCTGGGTCATGAAGTGCCACTTCCGGGGCTGGCGGGGCATGTCGGGCGGCTGCCCCTGATCGGCAAGATGCTGAAACTGTATTTTGGCTACAAGGTGCTGCACGGTCTGCCGCTGCTGTCACAACCCAATAGGCGCGCAGGGACCAAGATCGTGCCGGAACTGGTGGGCGAAGGCCTGCACCCTGCCATAAACGCGGCCTTGCGCGGTTATCTTGACCAAGACACCACCGCCCTTGGCGCGCAAATCCGCGATGCGATGGGCAAAGGCGGTGCGGCGCAGAAACTCGCGGCCGAGGTTGCGGCCTTCTTTGCCAAGGGCCAGCCATGAACCTGATCAGCGTTGTCTTTCCGGTCTATAACAACCTTGACGTCATCAAGGTCACGCTGCCTGCCATCCTGAACCAAACCCTGCCCATCCCGCATGAGGTGGTGGTGGTCGATGACGGCTCTGGCCCTGAATTGGCAACATGGCTGGCACAGCAAAGCCACCCTGCCTTGCGCGTTGCAACCCATGCGCAGAACAAAGGGCGATCCGCAGCCCGCAATACAGGCTTTCGCGCGTCAAAGGGTGATGCGCTGGTGTTTCTGGACAGCGATGTGATCACCCGTCCCGACTTTCTGGCCGCCCATGCTGCCGCCCTGACCGAAGGCGGAAGCTGCCTGTCGTTGGGGCGTCTGGTCGATGTGGTCCGCCTTGATCCGCCCGAAGCCGCCACAACCGATCCCATCGGCGGCCACGCGCATTTCACCACCGCCAATGTCGGTATTCCCCGCGCTCTGCTGGAGAGGGTGCAGGAAACCCCGCTTGGGCCCTTTGACGAGGCCACCTTCACCCGCTACGGCTGGGAGGATCTGGAGCTGGAGCGCCGCCTGCGCGCCCACGCCCCGCGCCGGATGCGGCACCCTGCGGCGGCTGGCCTGCACCACTGCGCCCCCTTTGCCATGGCCGACCTGCCCGGCATGATCGCCAAAGAGGTGGACCGCGCTGTCATGGCCCGCGCCTTCTACGCCAAGCATCCCGTCTTTGCGGTGCGGCTGATGGCGCAGATGACGCCGCTGCATCGTGTGCTGTGGGAAATTTTCAGTCTGGGCGGCCTGCTGAACAGCCGCAGCCTTGGACCGCTGCTGCATTGGCTGGTGGCGCAGGGCAGGGTGCGGCTTGCCTTGGTGATCGCGCGGCACTGCATCCTGAACCCCGCCTATATCCGCGCTCTTTAACCGCAAGCCCCGCGCGTCCAGACCAGCACGCGGTAGACTGCGGCATCCAGTTGCGCCTCGGCCACCACGGTCAAGGCGGGCGGGTCTGCCCAATTATCCTGCAAGCGCCGCCGCATGACCACAAGACCGCAGCCTGTGCTTGCGGCAAAGGCCGACAGATCGGCTGGCGCGCGCAAGGATTGCAGGATCACCCCCGCATGATAGTCGAAATGTCCGGTATAGGCCGGATCATATTCCGCCACGGCATAGCCCCGTGCGGCATATCCGGCGATCTCCTTGGCCAAGGCGCGGGGCGACATCACCGCATTCAACCCGCGCGTGGTGATCTGGTGGAACGGCAAAAGCGTTGCTGCCACCCCTCCCGCCAATGTCAAACCGAACCAAAGCGCGGACCTTTGACGAGCCAGAAACGCCATCCCCGCCGCCGGTCACATGTTCGGGCCATTGTGTCAGCGCGGGGGCAAAGGGCAGGGCCACAGCGGCCAATCCGAAGAAACCCGCGACGATGCCGAACAGCCTGCGCCGCATGACCGGCGACGCGGTTTCAATCCCATCCGCGATAATCAGGGCAACAGGAGCCAGAAGCGGCACCAGCAGGAAGGCGATCTTGTAATCCAACGCCGAAATTACCGCCAAACTGCCAAGAACGCAGGCCCACAGATAGGACAGCGCAAGGGCTGGCCCCGGCTTGGTGCAAAAAGGCCGCGCCAGCCCAACTGACTCACCCCGCGCCAGATCAGCCATGCCAGAACCACGCTCCACGGCAGCAATGCCGCGGCAAGCATCGGCACATAGGCATAGACGGGTTCTGACAGATCAACCGATCGGACCACGCGCACCCAGATCTGATCGACCGCCACGCTACGCACGAATCCCCAGCCCTCGACGGCAACCACGCCAGCCAGATAGCCAAAGGCCAGCGCCAGAACCACCGCCACCGCCAAACCAGCCTCGCAACTGACCAGAAGCCAGCCTCGTCTTTGCCGCAGCAAGAACAGCGCAAATCCCGCCAGCGGCAGCGCAACCCCAAGCGGCCCCTTGGTCAGCGCAGCCATTCCCATCGCCAGCCCCGCCACCGCCATTGGTCGCGGCAGCAACCGCTCGGCTTGCGTTGCACGGAAAAGGGCGGTCTGGGCCGTCAGGATGAAGGCCGCAAACAGCAGATCCATACGGGGCTGATGCGCGCGCGCGATGAAAAACCAGTTGGTCAACAGGACCAGCCCTGCCAGAAGCACCACGCGCGGGGCAAATCCCATGCGCCGCCCGGCCTGTGCCAAAGCTGCCAGCAGCAACTAGGCCGATATCGCTGCCGCCACCATGAAAACAAAAGGTTGCACCGTGCCAAAGACCGACACAATCGCAGCCACCAGCCAGAAATAGACCGGAGGCTTGTCCGCATAGGCGGCATCACCCAGATGTAGCACAAGCCAGTGTCCGTTCTGCCACAGATTGGTAAAGACTGCGGCATGGCGCACCTCGTCGGGCATCCAGACATCCTTGACCGCCAAGGACGGGATCACCTGCGCCAACAGGATCAGCGTCAGACACAGCAGCGGATGCAGACATACCCACCGCGCCGCCCGTGACAGCCTGTGTCAGCGCATCCCCGTCACACTATCACCGGCGCACTTGGCCCCGCGACGCCCCCGTTATGTCGAAAACAGATGCCCATTTTGCCTTTTTGTGCCGCTCCTTATGGGTTTAGCGGGTTTTGTGCGGAGGTTCTTGCCGCTATACTTGCTGACAAGGAGACTGGTCAATGCCGCAGGCTCGCATGTTCACTGGCCCCCGCGCCATGCAAGACAGGATCGCTGCCGCCGATCTTGGCATCGTCATACCCTTTCGCCATGACCGGCCCGAACGGTTTGAGAACCTGTCCGCTGTTCTGCGTCACCTGACCACGACCCTTGCAGATGCCGAAATCCTTGTGATCGAGGACGGCGCGCAGATCCATGCGGCCGCGCTTTGCCACGATCTCGGGGTCCGTCATATTGCGCGACCCAACACGGGCGCGTTCCACCGCACGCGTATCCTGAACCAAGGGATCGAGTCGCTTCTGACGCGCCGCTTTGCCGCGTCTTATGATACCGATGTGCTGATCTATCCGCAGGCATGGCAACAGGCATTGGCCGGCTTGCGCGCGGGGCGGGCGGTTGTGTTTCCCTATGATGGGCGGTTTTGCGATGCGCGCGGGGCCTTGCGCGCCCGCCTTCTGGCCAATCCCGATCTGGGCCAGATCCCTGCCGATCAGGCCCAAGCCGCCCCGTCCAAGGGCAAAGGCGATCTGGTCTGCATCAACCCGAATTCGGTGGGTGGTGTGGTGCTGTTCGATCGCGCAACCTATCGTGCCTGCGGGGGCTATCACGAAGCCTTTGTCGGCTGGGGCTTTGAGGATGCCGAGATCATGGCCCGCATGGGCAAACTGGGCCATGCTTTCCACCGCATCGCCGAAGTGCCGCTGATCCACCTGTCTCACCCGCGCGGGCGCAGTTGGGCGGCGGCGTCATGGTATGGCGCATCGCGCCGCAACAACGCGCTTTTCCGCGCGATGGGGCGGCTTTCGGCGGCCCAACTGACCGATCTGATTGCGGCGGGCGAGTTGCGATGCGCCTCGCCGCCTGCGCCAAAACCCGGCCTTCTGGCCCAAATCCTGCGTTGGAAGGGCTGATAGATGCGCTTTTGCTTTGTCGTCCATCGCGCCGCACCGTTTCCCGGCGGCACCGAAGTTTTCATGCAGGCCATGGCCGAAGAGGCGCTGGCGCGCGGCCATAGCGTCACAATCCTTGCCGGACAGCATCAGGGCGATCTGAACGGCGTTGCTGTCACCTCGGATATGGCGGTTCTCGATCAGGCCTTCGACATGATCGTCGTGCATGGATCAAGCGATGGCCCGCCGCGCCGCGTGCTGGACAGTGCCGCCACCTTGCCCAGTCCGGTGCTGTATATGCTGGTCGCCCATTATCGCCACCACATCCGCGCGGCCCACCTGCGGCAGGCGACGCTGCTGGGATGGTCCACGCCGATGGATCAGCAGATCATCGCCCGCGCGGGCCATGCCGCCAAGGCCACACGCTTGCGCCACGGTATCTTGCCTGCCGCCGCCCTTGGCGCTCCGGGGTTTCGCGCCAAATACGGCATCGCACCGGATCGGCAGATGTTCCTGTCCTGCGGTGGTTATTGGCCGAACAAGCGTATGAAACCCCTGGCCAAACTGTTCGAGACGACCAAGGGCGATGCCCTGCTGGTGACCACCGGCTATGACAACCGCGACAACGCCATGCCCCGTGCCAGTGACCGCGTGTTGCCACTGATGCTGCCTGACCGCTCGGATGTCACCTCTGCGATTGCCGAGGCGGATTGCTATCTGATGCATTCGCGCGACGAGGGTTTCGGCCTTGTCCTGCTGGAGGCCATGATGAACGAAACCCCGTGGATTTCGCATGAAACCGGAGGGGCGACGGTCCTGCAGGATTTTGGCCAGATCTATCGTCAGGATGCCGATCTGATCCGCATGATCGAAGGCTTCCGCCCCGACCCAGCCCGCATCGCCGCCGCCCGCGCCCATGCCTTGCAGGAATACACCATTGCCCGCACGGTGGACGATCTGGAACAGGCTGTTCGTCACGTTCCAGAATCCCGCTCGCCCGCCCGCCGACGCTGGTGGTCTTTCGCGCGATGGTGGTAAAGCGCCTTCCCACATGTGCGGCTTTGTCCTACCATCCCCGAAACGGGTTGATAGGTTAGGTAAAGCAAGATGCGTGTTCTTCTTCTGCACCCTGAATTTCCGATCACCTTCTGGTCTTTCAAATCCGTTCTTGATCTCGTGGGCAAAAAGGCGCTGAACCCGCCGCTTGGCCTGATCACCGTCGCAGCCCTTCTGCCGCAAGAGTGGGAGTTCAAGCTGGTCGATTGCGCCATCCGCCAACCGACCGAGGCCGAATGGGCCTTTGCCGATATCGTCATGCTGACCGGCATGATCGTGCAGAAATCCTCGATGATGGCGCTGATCGACGCAGCACACCGGCACGGCAGGGTGATTGCGGTGGGCGGCCCCTATGCCACATCCGTGCCGCAGGACTTCGGTGCGGCGGATTATCTGGTGCTGGACGAGGGCGAGATCACCATCGCCCCCTTTGTCGATCATCTGAAAACCCATGGCGTGCAGCGCAGCACGGGCGAACCGGTGCGCTTTACCGCCAAGGGCGAAAAGCCCGCGCTGACCGAAACGCCGGTGCCGCGCTTTGACCTGCTGGATATGCACAAATACGACGCGATGGCGCTGCAATACTCGCGCGGCTGCCCGTTCCTTTGCGAATTCTGCGACATCATCACCCTTTACGGCCGCCGCCCGCGCACCAAGACCAACGAACAGGTCATGGCCGAATTGCAGCGGCTTGAGGATCTGGGCTGGCGCGGCGGGGTGTTTCTGGTCGATGACAACTTCATCGGCAACAAACCCAACGTCAAGAAACTGCTGCCCGATCTGCTGACATGGCAACAGGAGCATGACTTCCCGTTCTGGTTCGATACCGAAGCCTCGATCGATCTTGCCGCCGATACTGACCTTCTGGGCATGATGCATGCCTGCAATTTCGGCTCGGTCTTTATCGGCATCGAAACACCGGACGAGGCCAGTCTGGAACTGACGCGCAAACATCAGAACAACCGCGTCCCGATGCTGGACAGTCTGGATGTTATCACAAGGTCCGGTTTGCGGGTGATGTGCGGCATGATCATCGGCTTTGACAACGAGGAAAAAGGCGCAGGCCAGCGCATCGTCGAATTTGCCGAGGCTGCGAATATTCCCACGGTGCTGCTGTCGATGCTGCAAGTGCTGCCCAATACCGGCCTTTGGACGCGGCTGGAAAAAGAGGGCCGCCTGCTGGAAGGCATCGGCACCATCAACCAGACCGATATGACCAATTTCATCCCGACCCGCCCTGTCGAGGAAATCGCCGCCGAATATGTGCAGGCCTACCAGACGCTTTACGATCCCGCCGTCTATCTGGACCGCACCTATCGCCACTTCCGCAAACTGGGCCTGAATCCGCCCTTCGCGCATCCGCCAAAGGTGGCCCCCACCCGAAAAGCCCGCCGTTCGCCGGCGATGCTGTGGCAAGAGGGGCTGGGCGCTTTGCGGATGGCACGGGCTGCCGTTGTGGTGATCTGGCGGCAGGGCGTGGTCCGCAAAACGCGCGGGGCGTTCTGGCGCAACCTCTTTGCGATCCGGCGCGAGAATCCGACCCGGCTGTCGACCTATGTGGCGATCTGCGCCCATGCTGAACATTTCATTGATTACACGCAGGAAATCCTGACGCAGATGAAATCCAAGATCGCCGCCGCCGAAGCCACCCGCGCCGACGGGGTGGCCTCGCCCGTTGCGGTGACGGGGGCAGGCAAGGGCGCACCGCCTCGGCTGGCCACGCAGCGCAAGCTGGCTTCCGCCAAAGTCGATGCCTAGGCCATTGCCGCAACGTGCCTTGCGCTTCGGGCTGATCGGCGTCGCCAATACCGCGCTGGATGTGGCGGTGTTCGGTGCGGTGATGCAGGTGGGGGGCGCGCCCTTGCTGGCCAATCTGGCAGGCTGGGGCGCAGGGGTGTGCCTGTCGTTCTGGGCCAACAGCCGCTGGACCTTCCGCGCCGCGCCAACGCCTTTGCCGCTGCGCTTTGTCCGCTTTGCCGCCTCTGGCGCGGCGGTCAGCCTGTTGACCTCAACCCTGATCCTTGCGGCACTGTCGGGTCTGATCGGACCGTGGCCCGCCAAGGCACTGGCCATAGCCATCGGGGCCATCCTTGGATTTCTGGCCGCGCGCTGGTCTATCGAAGGCCGCGTTCGGCCTCGTCGCGCAAAAGCTGATCCACGATGAACAGAGGCCGTGCTTTGGATTGCATGTAAAGTCGCCCGATATATTCGCCCAATATCCCGACCACGATCAGTTGCACCGACCCGATGATCAGCACCGTCGCCATCAACGAGGTCCAGCCCGCCACCACCGCCCCCGCCAGCCAACTGGCCAGCACATAGATCATCAACAGCACGCCCATCCCTGCAAAGGCAAAGCCCGCATAGCTGGCCAGCCGCAGCGGCAGCGTTGAAAATCCGGTCAGCGCATCCGCCGCCAGCCGCAGCATCTTTCGCAGCGGATATTTCGTTTCGCCCGCAAGCCTTGGGGCGCGGTCATAGTCGAACGGGCTTTGGGCAAATCCGATCCAGCTGATCATGCCGCGCAGAAACCGATGCTCCTCGGGCATTTTGACCACAATATCTACCACCCGACGACTAAGCAGCCGGAAATCACCCGCATCTGCCGCGATCTCGACTGTCGAGAACCGCCGCAACACGCGGTAGAACAAATGCGCCGCCCCCGTCTTGAACCGCGTCTCGCCCGCGCGTGACCGCCTGCGCCCGAACACCACGTCAAAGCCCTGATCCATCCGCGCCATCATCTGCGGCAGCAGTTCTGGCGGGTCTTGCAGATCGGCATCAAGGATCAGCACCCGTTCTCCACGGCAAAACGACAGCCCCGCCGCCAGCGCAAGCTGATGTCCGTGGTTGCGCGACAGCAGCACCCCCACCACGCGCGGGTCTTCGCTGTGATAGGCAGCGATCAGCCTGCGGGTGCCATCGGTCGATCCGTCATCGACCAGAACGATCTCGAAATCCTCGCCCACCGCGTCCTGACAGGCGGCCATCAACCGCGCCCGCAGCGCGGGCAGCACCGCAATTTCGTTGAAACAAGGCACAACAACCGACAGGCGCAAGCGGGTTTCCCTTCTGCCGCAAAACAATGGCCAAGGATGCAATCATCCATGCGGTGAAGGCAAGGTATGGCGCATGCAACAAGCCGGTTGCACGGATGTTTCGCGCTGGCTAGGGAAGGAACCGGACAAAAGAGGCGGTTGCGGCGATGGAAATCGGAAAATGGGTCAAGAAAACCTTTTTTGGTTTGCCCCGTTATGACTGCAGCGTCAGCAATGTGCCGGAACTGACCACGCTTTACCCCGGACAGCGGATCGAATTTCCGCGCGTCACGCGCCACAATGTCTGCAACCCGACCATTTTGGCCCGCCCCGATGGCTTTGCGGCCATTGTGCGCGGCTGCAACTATGATCTGGGGGTTCGCGGCGGCTTCTTTTATGGCTCGGCGGCGGTCCCGGTGCCGGACAGCCAAAGCTATCTCTATGATCTGGCTCCCGATCTTTCCATTCTTGCGATGTCCTTGATCGAAGACCGCCCCCTGCGCGCCGATGAGGCCGCCTTGGACGGGATCGAGGATCTGCGCCTGTTTGTCTGGCGCGGCGCGCAATGGGTGATCGGGTCGGCGTGCAATTACATAGCCAAGCGCAACACCATGATGATGGCGCGGCTGGAGGGCAGCCTGCTGCGTGACGCGGTGTTCTTCCCCTCGCCCGAACTCGCCCCAAAAGAGAAGAACTGGGCGCCTGTGGTGCAGGGCGATGATCTGTTTTTCGTCTATACCCACCATCCGCTGCGGGTGCTGCGCTATGATCAGGGGCGCTTGGTGCCGCATCTGCACGCCGAAACCCCCGCGCGCTTGGTCAGCTTTTCCGGCAGCTCCGCCCTGATGCCCTATGCCGACGGCTTTGTCGGAGTGGCCCATCACTGCTATCCCGCACCGGGTCCGTTCTGGCGCATCTACCAGCACTGTCTGGTCGATTACGGGCCCGATTTCCGCATCCGCCGTGTCGGACCCTCGTTCCGTTTTGAGAATGACGGGGTCGAGTTTTGTGCGGGGCTTGCCCTGACCGCCACTGATGCGATCTTCAGCTATGGCGTCAACGACAAGAAAGCCGTGCTGTTCCGCCTGCCACTGGCAAGTTTTGAAACTCTGCTGGGGTAGGGTCGACAAGAAACCGCTTGCCCCGCGCGCGCCGCACTGGAATGACTGCCGCGATCCTGCCTCCCAAACCTGCCCCTGCGAAAGCCCGCCGTGACCGATTCCGCGCATATGCCGCCCCGATCCCTGTCGGTCGCCGCACATTTCGGCGAATTGCTGCAGGGCCGCCTTGGCAGTGATGGCCCCGTCGCGCTTGTCACCCTGCCATGCCCCGCCCTGCGCGTCACCCTGACCGCGCGTTCCGGCGGCTTTGCCCTGCATCAACCCGATGGCCGCGCGATCCCGCTGGCCGAGGCCCGCCGCCTGTTTCCCCATAGCGCCCGCCTCACCTTGCGCGCGCCGATGCCTTTGGGGGGCGGTGCAGGGGTGTCCACCGCCGCGCGCGTCGCCCTGCTGAGTCTGGGCGGGATGACCGATCCCGCCGAACTGGCCGCAGCCTGCCACGCGCTTGAAGGCGCAACCGATCCGCTGATGTTCCCCGATCCGGCGCGCCTCCTGTGGGCCTCGCGCCAAGGGCGGGTTCTGGCGCAGCTTCCACCCCTGCCGCGCTTTGACATTATCGGGGGTTTCTTTGGTCCACCAAGGCGCACAGATCCCGCAGATTTGCACTTTTCAGACATTTCCGATCTTGTTGCCGCTTGGCCCGCCGCCTGCGCCAGCCTGCCCGCAATCGCGCAACTTGCCAGCGAATCTGCCCGCCGCTGCCTTGCCCTGCGCGGCCCCGCAGGTGACCCGACGCCCGAATTGGCCGCCCGTCTGGGTGCCTTGGGCTGGACGATGGCGCATACAGGCTCGGCGCGCGGGCTGATCTTTGCGGCGGGAACGGTGCCGGATGCGGCGCTGTCAGACTTGCGCGCGGCGGGGTTTTCCACGATCACCCGCTTTGGACTTGGCGGTTAAGGGCATCCCATGCGCGACCACGGCGGCAATATCGACGCGGCGATCCAGACCTATGGCGGCGCTGCTGCCGACTGGATCGATCTGTCCACCGGCATCAACCGCGCGCGCTATCCGGTTCCGCCCCTGTCGGCTGCCGCATGGACCGGCCTGCCCACCCGCGCCGCGATTGCCGCGTTGCACGACACCGCCCGCACAGCTTGGGGGATCACAGGCGCGGTGCTGGCCGTTTCCGGCGCGCAGACCGCGATCCAGATGATCCCCCGCCTGACCGCGCCCGCAACCGCCCGCGTTCTGGCCCCGACCTATAACGAACACGCAGCCAGCTTGCGCGCCGCAGGCTGGCAGGTGACCGAGGTGGCCACCCTTGCCGATCTGGCAGGGGCCGATCTTGCCGTGGTGGTGAACCCCAACAACCCCGATGGCAACCGCTATACCCCCCAGACCCTGCTGAACCTGCTGCCCAAGGTCGGCCGCCTTCTGGTCGATGAAAGCTTCGCCGACCCGCAGCCCGCCTTCTCGCTTTGCGGCGAAACCGGACGCGCGGGCCTGCTGGTGCTGCGCTCTTTCGGTAAATTCTACGGGCTGGCAGGGGTGCGCCTTGGCTTCATCCTTGGCAGCCCCACCGATATCGCTGCCCTGTCCGAGATGTCCGGCCCATGGCCCGTATCCGGTGCCGCGATCGAGATCGGCATCGCCGCCCTTGCCGACACCGCATGGCAAGCCGCCACCACCGCCCGCCTGACCGCCGAGGCCGCACAGCTTGACGCCCTTGCCACCGCCGCAGGCTGGACGGCCCTTGGCGGGACCGAGCTTTTCCGCCTTTACGACACCCCCGACGCCGTAGACGCGCAAAACACCCTTGCAGCCGCCCATATCTGGAGCCGGATTTTTCCCTATTCCGCCCGCTGGCTGCGCCTTGGCTTGCCCGCAGGCCCGTCGGAATGGGCGCGCGTCACAGCAGCCCTAACGCGCCAACCCCAATAGCCCCGCCACATCGACATGCGCCTCAAGATGGGCGGCTAACTCGTCCAGCGCAGCCTCAACCCCCGCGCCATAGCCATGCCCCGCGCCCTGCACACCCAAGCCCGCCAGATAGGCCGCGCGGAAGGCATCGTCGGAAAACAGCCCGTGCAGATAGCTGCCCGTCACCCGCCCGTCGCGGCTGATGGCGCCCTCATCCAGCCCGTCCACCCGCGCAAAGGGCCGCGCGCAATCCGCCCCTTCCGTGCGCCCGATGTGAATCTCGTATCCCTGCAACGCCAGCCCTGACGCCGCATGCACCGCCGCCACCCGCGTCAGCCGCTTTTCCGCCGACATCACGGTTTCCACGTCCAGCAGGCCCAGCCCTTCATCCGCCCCCGCCGCGCCCTCGAACCCCTCGGGATCGCGCACCACGCGGCCCAGCATCTGATAGCCGCCGCAAATCCCCAAGACCTGCCCGCCCCGCCGCACATGGGCGGCCAGATCAATATCCCAGCCCTGCGCGCGCAAGAACGCCAGATCCCCCCGCGTCGATTTCGACCCCGGAATGATCACCAAACTCGCATCCCCCGGAATAGGCTGACCCGCCCGCAGCATCACCAAGGACACCCCCGGTTCCACCTTCAACGGATCGAGATCATCGAAATTCGCCATCCGCGACAGGCACAGACACACGATCTTCACCCGCCCGCCCTTGGTATCCGCGCCAATGTCCAAGGCATCCTCGGCAGGCAACCGCCCCGCGCCCGCGAAATAGGGCAAAACCCCAAAGCCGCGCCACCCCGTCCGTGCCTCGATCAATCGATAGCCATCGTCAAACAACCGCGGATCACCGCGGAACTTGTTGATCAGAAACCCCGCAATCCGCGCGTTATCTCTCGCCTCCAGCACCGCCTGCGTCCCCACGATCTGCGCGATCACCCCGCCACGATCAATATCGCCCACCAGCACCACCGGCACATCGGCAGCCACCGCAAAGCCCATATTGGCTATGTCGCCCGCCCGCAGGTTCACTTCCGCAGGCGATCCCGCGCCTTCGACGATCACCAGATCATACGCCGCCCGCAACCGCCCGAAGCTTTCCAGCACCGGTGCCATCAACGACGGCTTCAGCGCCGCATAATCGCGCGCCCGCACCGTGGCCACGCGCCGCCCCTGCACCACCACCTGCGCGCCGGTCTCGGTCTCGGGCTTCAGCAAAACGGGGTTCATGTCCACCACCGGCTCTAACCCGCAAGCCATCGCCTGCAACGCCTGCGCGCGGCCAATCTCGCCCCCGTCCACCGTCACGGCGGCATTGTTCGACATGTTCTGCGGCTTGAACGGAGCCACCGACAACCCCCGCAACCGCGCCGCCCTGCACAGACCCGCCACGATCATCGACTTGCCCACGTTCGAGCCAGCCCCCTGAATCATCAACGCGCCCATTCCCCTGATCCTCTTCGCTTAAATATCCTGGGGGTCCGGGGGTAAAACCCCCGGCGGCCTGATCAAAGATCAGAACTCCACGCCCTTTTGCCCCTTCACGCCCGACCGGAACGGATGCTTGACCAGCGTCATTTCCGTCACCAGATCGGCCAGCTCGATCAACCCCTCGGCGGCATTGCGCCCCGTCAGCACCACATGCGTCATCGGCGGCTTCTCGGTTGCCAGAAACTCCAGCACATCGGCCAGCGGGATATAGTCATAGCGCAGGGCGATGTTGATTTCGTCCAGAAGCACCATCGTGTTGCGCGGATCGCGGATCAGCTCCTTGGCCTTTTCCCACGCAGCCCCCGCCGCCGCAATATCGCGTGCCTTGTCTTGGGTTTCCCAAGTGAAGCCTTCGCCCATCGCGTAGAACTGGCACAAATCGCTGAAATGCGTCTCGATCAGGGTCCGCTCACCCGTAGACCACGCCCCCTTGATGAACTGCACCACGGCGCAGGGCATCTGATGCGCGATGCAGCGCATGATCATGCCGAAGGCCGCAGAAGATTTCCCCTTGCCCGCGCCGGTGTTGACGATGATCAACCCCTTCTCACCCTCTTTCGTGGCCATGATCTTGTCGCGCGCGGCCTTTTTCTTGGCCATCTTGCTGGCGTGGCGGGCGGCTTCGCTTACGCTGGTATCAGCGCCTGTGTCTTCGGTTTCATCGCTCATGGCACGTCTCTGCTTGACAAGGGGGGGCGGCTGGATCAGGTGAAAGCCGCGCTGGTTCCTGTCCTATGACAGGCGAAGAGGGAATGCGACAGGTTTGCGACCCATAAGGGTCAAAAGCCGAAAACCGCAGCCGCCCCCGCGACCGTGACCGGAAAGGCCGCCCTCGGCCACTGGGGAAACCCGGGAAGGAGAGGGGGGCCGTTGGGGGCAACCCCTGAATCCGCAAGCCGGGAGACCTGCCAGCGTGACGGCAAGACGACGCGGACGGGGTGTTCCGCGACCAGCCCGGCAGCACGTCTGCCTCGCCGGTCCCACCCCATTTGCGCCACAGGTTAGGAGAATGCGGTGTCAGAACCGGCCACGATTCACGTCTGCATGACCTGCAAGGCAGGGCAACCGCTGGCCGAGGATGCCCCGCGCCCGGGTGCGGCACTTTACGCGGCCCTTGCCGCCGCCGCGCCGGAATCGGTGCGAGTTGTGCCGGTGGAATGCCTGTCGGCCTGCGATCATGGCTGTAACATCGCGCTCACCTCGCCGCGCAAATGGTCCTATGTCTATGGTCGCCTGAATCCTGAAACCCATGTCGAAGACATCCTTGCGGGGGCAGCGGCCTATGCCGAATCCGCCGATGGCATCGTGCCATGGCGCGCCCGCCCCGTGATTTTCCGCAAACAAAGCATCGCCCGTATCCCGCCATTGGAGCCTTCCAAATGACCGACCTGTCCAAGATTCCCGTCACCATCATCACCGGCTTTCTCGGCTCGGGCAAAACCACGCTGATGCGGCACCTGATGCAGAACCCCCAAGGAAAACGCCTTGCGGTTCTGGTCAATGAATTTGGCGATGTGGGTGTGGATGGCGACATCCTGAAATCCTGCGCGGATGAAAATTGCCCCGTTGAAAACATTGTCGAACTCGCAAACGGCTGCATCTGCTGCACCGTGGCCGATGATTTCATCCCCACGATCGAGGCACTGATGGCGCTGCCGACGCGCCCCGACCATATCCTGATCGAAACCTCGGGCCTCGCGCTGCCGAAACCCTTGCTCAAGGCCTTCGACTGGCCCGCGATCCGCTCGCGCATCACCGTTGACGGCGTGATTACGGTTGCTGATGCCGAGGCTGTGGGCGAGGGCCGCTTTGCCCCCGACGTGGCGGCAGTTGACGCCCAACGCGCCGCCGATACCAGCATCGACCACGAAACCCCGCTGTCCGAAGTGTTCGAGGATCAACTCGCCTGCGCCGACATCGTGCTTCTCTCCAAGGCCGATCTGGCAACCCCCGCCCAGATGGAGGCCGCCCGCGCCGTCATCGCCGCCGAATCCCCGCGCCAGTTGCCGGTGATCGAGATGACCGAGGGCCGCATCGACCCGCGCCTGATCCTTGGCCTGAACGCCGCCGCCGAAGATGATCTGGCCGCGCGCCCCTCGCACCACGACGGGGCCGATGACCATGAACATGACGATTTCAATTCCATCGTCGTGACCATCCCCGAGGTGTCGGACGCGCAATTCCTGACCGACGCCATCATCCGCCTTGCGCGCGAGCAGAAAATCCTGCGGGTGAAGGGCTATGTCGCCATCACCGGCAAGCCGATGCGGATGCTGGTGCAGGCCGTGGGCGAACGGGTGCGCGCGCAATATGATCAGCCTTGGGGCGATAGCCCCCGCACGTCGCGCCTTGTGGTCATTGCCGAACATGCCGACATCGACGAGCCTGCAATTCGCGCGGTGCTGGGGGCCTGATGCACGTCGTCTTTCGCGAAAGCCACGGGTTAGAAGAAACCGAGACGCCCTTTGATATGGGGCAGGACCCGGCTGACCTTGTGGTGCTGTCGTTTTCCGACAGCGACCTTGGCGCTTTCGCGGCGGGCTGGCATCGCGCGGCGGGGGCGCTGCCTTCGGTGCGGCTGGGAAATCTGGTCGCGCTGAAGCATCCCCTGTCGGTTGATACCTATGTCGAAAACACCCTGCGCCATGCCAAAGGCATCCTGATCCGCCTGATCGGGGGCGAGCAGTACTGGCCCTATGGCCTCGCGCAACTGCAAGACCTCGCCCGTCGCAAGGGCATCGCTTTGGCAATCCTGCCCGCCGATGGCCGCGAAGATGCGCGGCTGGACGCGCTGTCCACGCTGCCCGTATCCACCCTGCGCCGGTTGCAGGCGCTCTGCGATGCAGGCGGGGCGGTGGCGGCACAGGCCGCCCTGCAACAGCTTTCCCTTGCCGTGGGCCTTTATGCTGGCCCCGTGCTGGGGTCGAAAACCGTCCCCGATCACGGCTGGTATAGCCCCGAAGCGGGCGTGATTGCCGCCCCCGACGCCAAGGGGCCGCTGGCCGTCGTCACCTTCTATCGTTCCTACCTGACCGCCGCCGACACCGCGCCTGTCGATGCGATGATCGCCGCCCTGCGCGCGCGTGGTTTCACCGCTTACGGCCTGTTCGCCTCGTCGCTGAAAGCCCCGCAAGCCGCCGCTTGGACGGCCTCGGAGCTGACCCGCACCCAGCCCGCCGCCATCATCAACGCCACCGCATTTTCCGCCAAAGGCAGCGATGGGTCCGCCTCGCCGCTGGATGCTGCAGGCTGCCCCGTGTTCCAAGTCGCCCTCTCCACCGCGCGCAAGCGCGACTGGGCCGCGTCGGATCGTGGCCTTTCCCCCGCCGATCTTGCCATGCATGTGGTCCTGCCCGAGGTCGATGGCCGCATCTTCGGCGGCGTGGTCAGCTTCAAATCCCCCGCCAAGCGCGACCCCGATCTGCAATATTCCCGCTACGCCCACCGTCCCGATGCCGCCCGCATCAATGCCACAGCCGACCGCGTGGCGGCATGGCACAGCCTGTCCGCGACCAAAGCCGATCAGCGCAAGATCGCCCTGATCCTGTCCACCTATCCGGGCCGCCCGCATCAATTGGCCCATGCCGTCGGCCTTGATGCGCTGGCCTCGGTGGAAACCCTGCTGACCGGCCTTGCCGCGACGGGTTACACCACCCAAGCCACAGAAAACCTTGGTCAAACCCTCGGCGCGGCCACCCTGTCTTGGCCCCTATCCGATTACAAAACCGCCCTGCAAACCCTGCCGCAATCCCTGCAAAACGACCTTACCGCCGCATGGGGCGCACCTGAAACCGATCCAGCCGCCCGCGATAATGCCCTCCATTTCCACGCCATCCGCGCCGGAAACGCCCTGATCGCACTACAACCCGAACGCGGCGAAGTTCAAACCCGCGACGCCGATTATCACGACCTCTCGCGCACCCCGCGCCACGCCTATGTCGCCTTCTACCTCTGGCTGCGCGCCCAAGGCATCCATGCCCTTTGCCACATCGGCGCGCATGGCACGCTGGAATGGCTGCCCGGCAAATCGGTCGCCCTGTCGGAAACCTGCTGGCCCGAGGCTCTGCTGGGCGCGACCCCCGTGGTCTACCCCTTCATCGTCAACGACCCCGGCGAGGCCGCTCAGGCCAAGCGCCGCATCGGCGCGCTGACCCTTGGCCATCTGCCGCCGCCAATGGCCGCCTCGCAAACCCCCGACGCGCTGCTGCGCCTTGAACGGCTGCTGGACGAATACTCCACCGCCGATGGGCTTGACCCCAAACGCCGCGACCGCCTGATTGCCGACATCCGCTCCGAAGCCCAAGCCGCAGGTGTCGAAACCGATCTGGGCCTGCCCACCGACGCCTCTCCCGCCGAGGCGATCACCCGCATCGACCGTTTTGTCTGCGACATCAAGGAAAGCCAGTTCGGCGATGGCCTGCACATCTATGGCCAAGGCCAGTGCGGCGCGGATGAGATGGCGGGCCTGCTGGCCGCATTGAACGGAAGCCGCGTGGCGGCTGGCCCGTCCGGTTCGCCCTATCGGGGCCGCAGTGATGTGATGCCCACGGGCCGCAACCTTTACACCACTGATCCCCGCGCCGTGCCGTCGCGCGCGGCCTTTGCCCAAGGCGTCAAGCTGGCCGAAGAACTGGTCCGCCGCCATCTACAAGACCACGGCGACTATCCGCGCGGGCTGGTCGTCGATCTGTGGGGATCGGCCACCATGCGCACGGCGGGCGAGGAATTCGCCATGGCGCTGCACCTTGCGGGCCTTTCCCCGCGCTGGGACGAAGGCTCGGACCGCGTGTCGGGGTTCGAGATCACCCCGCTTGCCCTGCTGCGCCGCCCCCGCATTGATGTCACCCTGCGCGTCTCGGGCCTGTTCCGCGATGTGTTCCCCGGTCTGGCGCAGCTGTTCGAGGCCGCGACCGCATTGCTCGCCCAGCGTGAGGAGGCTCCCGAGGACAACCCCTACCTTGCCCGCGCCCCCCGCGTATTCGGCCCCAAACCCGGCCAATATGGCCTTGGCATGGCCGATGTGCTGGACGACTATTCCGAGGCCGCCCGCAAGGCCGCAGGTGAGGCTTGGCTGAAAGGTTCGGAATGGGCGATTGCCGCCAATGGCACCGCAACCCAAGACCGCGCAGGGCTTGAAGCGCGGGTGACTGCCGCCGATGCCTTTGTCCACGTTCAAGACCTTGCCGAAACCGATGTCCTGCTGGCCGTCGATTATGCAGCGCACGAGGCCGGTTTTGCCGCCGCCGTCGCCCGCCTTGGCGGCACAGCGCCCGCGCTTTACCACCTTGACGCCACCAACCAAGACGCCCCCCGCGCCCGCACGCTGGCCGAGGAAATCGCCCGCACCGTGCGCGCCCGCGCCGCCAATCCCAAATGGGCCGACGGCATGATGCGCCACGGCTTTCGCGGCGCTGCCGAGATCGCGGCCACGCTGGACCATATGGCTGCCTTTGCCCATCTGGCCCAGACCGTCCCCGCGCATCTGTTCGATCTTTACCACGATGCCACCCTTGGCCGTGACGATCTGCGCGCGTTTCTAGCCCGCGAGAATCCCGCCGCTTTGGCCGCGATGGAGGACCGCTTTCGCGCGCTGGCCGAGGCAGGCCTCTGGATCACCCGCCGCAACTCCATCGCGGCGGCCTTGGGGGGCGCGGCATGACGCAACCGATCATCCAAGGCCCGATCATCCAAGGCCCGATCATTCAGGGCTGGTGTCCGGGGGCCTTGCGCCCGATGGAATCCGGTGACGGCTGGGTTGTCCGCATCCGCGCGCATGGCGGGCGGCTGACTGCGGCGCAGCTTTCCGGCATTGCAGCCCTGTCGCAAACCCACGGCAACGGCCTGATCGATCTGTCCTCCCGCGCCAACCTGCAACTGCGCGGCGTCATGCCCGAAACCCATACCCCCTTGATTGCAGGCCTGCGCGCGCTTGGCCTGATCGACGGCACCGCGCAGGATGAAGCCAAGCGCAACATTCAGGTAAGCCCGTTCTGGACCACAGGCGACGGCACACAGGAAATCGCCGCCGCGCTGGAAACCGCGCTGCTGTCAGCCCCCGATCTGCCCGGCAAATTTGGCTACACCATCGACATCGGCCCGCACCCCGTGCTGACCCAAGCCTCCGCCGACATCCGCCTTGAACGCAGCACCAAGGGCGATCTGATCATCCGCGCCGATGGCTTCCCCTTGGGCCAGATCACCACGCCCCAGGATGCCCCGGCGCAGATCGTCGCGCTGGCGACATGGTTTGCCGAAACCGGTGGCATCACCGATGGGCGGGGCCGCATGGCCGCCCATATCGCGCGGGGTCATATCCCTGCGGGCGATACCGCCCCCGCCGAAACCGCCCCCGCCGCCCAGCCCGGCTCGACCCCGTTCGGCCCACTTGCCGCCCTTGCCTTCGGCCAGATCACCGCGCCCGATCTTGCCAGCCTTGCCACGCAGGTTTCCGGCGTCCGGCTGACCTCGTGGCGGATGCTGCTGCTGGAAAACCCGCAAGGCGCACCCGAAGGTCTGATCCTGACCCCCGACGATCCGCTTCTCCGCGTTATTGCCTGCACCGGCGCCCCTGCCTGCCCGCAAGCCCTTGGGCCGACCCGCAACCTTGCCCGCCAACTTGCCCCGCATCTGCCCGCAAACCGCCTGCTGCATGTCTCGGGCTGTGCCAAGGGCTGCGCGCACCCCTCGGCCTGCGATCTGACCCTGACCGCCACACCCGCAGGCTATCGCCTGATCCACCAAGGCCGCGCCGCCGACGCTGGCCGCGATCTGCCCCAACCGACCCCCTCCGACCTTCTGGAACCCGCCAATGCCCCACGTCTATGAAACCGATGGCGCGGCCATCTACCTGCGCTCTTTCGCGACCATCCGCGCCGAGGCCAATCTGGCCCGCTTCACCCCCGAGGAAGAAGTCGTCGCCGTCCGCATGATCCACGCCGCAGGCATGGTGGGGCTGGAAGATCACGTGCAGTTTTCCAAAGGCATGGCCATCGCCGCCCGCGCCGCACTTGAGGCGGGCGCGCCGATCCTCTGTGATGTGCGAATGGTGTCCGAAGGCATCACCCGCACCCGCCTGCCCGCCGACAACGCGGTGATCTGCACTCTGCAAGACCCCGCTGTTCCAGCGCTGGCCAAGCAGATGCAAAACACCCGCTCTGCCGCCGCGCTGGAACTCTGGCGGCCCCACCTTGCCGGTGCGGTCGTGGCCATCGGCAATGCGCCCACCGCCCTCTTTCACCTGCTGAACATGCTCGAAGACCCCACTTGCCCGCGCCCCGCCGCGATCATCGGCTGCCCTGTCGGTTTCATCGGAGCCGCCGAGTCCAAAGAGGCGTTGATGCAGGATCTGCCCGTGCCATCCATGATCGTTGCGGGCCGTTTGGGCGGATCGGCGATCACCGTCGCCGCCGTCAATGCGCTGGCAAGCCGGAAGGAATAGCGATGGGCAAGCTGATCTGCACAGGGCTTGGCCCCGGCGATCCCGATCTGATCTCGGTGCGCTCGGATCGGCTGATCCGCTCTGCCGCCCATGTCGCCTATTTCCGCAAACCGGGGCGTCAGGGTCAGGCGCGGCGGATCGTGGACGGCATGCTGGCGCAAGGCGTCACCGAATATGCGATGGAATATCCCGTCACCACGGAAATCCCGCTGGGCGATCCGGAATACAACCGCCTGCTGGCCGAGTTTTATGATGTTTGGGCCGACCGTCTGGCCGACCTCTGCGCGACGCAAGAGGTTATCGTGCTATGCGAGGGCGATCCGTTCTTCTACGGCAGTTTCATGCATCTTTACACCCGCCTGCGCGCGCGGATCACGGTCGAGGTGATCCCCGGCATCACCGGCATGTCCGGTTGCTGGACCGCCACCGGCACCCCGATCACATGGGGCGATGATGTGCTGACCGTCCTTCCCGGCACGCTGCCGCAGGATGATCTGGCAGCCCGCGCCGCCCAAACCGACGCCTTGGTGGTGATGAAAACCGGTCGCAACCTGCCGAAAATCCGCCGCGCCTTGGCCACCGCAGGCCGTCTGGACGATGCGTGGCTGGTCGAACGCGGCACCATGCCGAACCAGCGTATCCTGCGCCTTGCCGATCTGCCCGATGGTGACGCGCCCTATTTTGCCATCGTGATCGTCCACGGCCACGGTCGCCGCCCCGAGGTGGAAGAATGACCGGCTCTGTCATCATCGCAGGCCTTGGGCCGGGGGCCGAGTCGATGGTCACGCCCGATGTCGCCGCCGCTTTGGCCGATGCCACGGATGTGGTGGGCTATTTCCCCTACGTTGCCCGCGTCGCCCCCCGCGATGGTCTGACCCTGCACGGATCAGACAACCGCGTTGAAGTGGACCGCGCCACCCACGCCCTGCAAATGGCGTCCGAAGGCCGTCGCGTTGTGGTGGTGTCCTCCGGTGATCCGGGCGTGTTTGCCATGGCATCTGCGGTGTTCGAGGCGCTGGAGGCTGGCCCCGCCGCTTGGCGCAGCCTGTCAATCAAAGTCCTGCCCGGCATCACCGCGATGCTGGCGGCGGCGGCGGCGGCGGGTGCGCCCTTGGGCCATGATTTCTGCGCCATCAACCTGTCGGATAACCTGAAGCCTTGGGATGTGGTGGAAAACCGCCTGCGGCTTGCCGCGCGGGCCGATTTTGCCATGGCCTTCTACAACCCCCGCTCGGCCAGCCGCCCGCACCAGTTCACCCGCACTTTGGAGGTGCTGCGCGAGGAATGTGAACCCGCCCGCCTGATCCTGTTCGCCCGCGCGGTCAGCACACCCGACCAATCCCTGCGCTGGGAAACCCTTGAAAACGCCCGCCCCGAGATGGCCGATATGCGGACGATGGTGATCGTCGGCTCATCGCGCACCCGCCGGATCGATGGCACCGAAATCGTCTATACCCCAAGGTCGGTGGCATGAAGCCACGCCAGCACCTCCTCCACAGACCGCGCGATGCGGCGATAGGGCAGGGCGGGCCGGTCGATCATGATGACCGGCAGGCCCAGTTCCCGCGCGGCGTCGATCTTGGCGCGCGCGCCGTCTCCACCCGCGTTCTTGGCGACGATATGGGTGATGCGGTGATCGCGCAGCAGCGCCAGATCCTCGGCCAGACCGAAGGGACCGCGCGCGACGATGGCATGGGCATCTGGCAGGGGCAGTCCGTCAGGCTGATCCACCAACCGCAGCAGATAATGATGCTGGGGCGCACCTGCGAACTGGTCCAGATGCATCCGGCCAATCGCCAGAAACACCCGCGCGGGGGCTTCGGGCAGGGCCGCCGCCGCCCCTTCAATATCGGCCACCCGCAGCCAGTTATCGCCCGCAGCCTCAACCCAAGGCTCACGCTCCAGCGCGATCAGCGGCACGCGGGCCAGCGCCGCAGCCTCAACGGCATTGCGGCTCATCTGGGCGGCAAAGGGGTGGGTGGCATCGACCAACCGCGTGAAACCTTCGGCCTTCAGATAGCGCGCCAAGCCGTCCACGCCGCCGAACCCGCCCACCCGCACAGGAATGGCCTGCGCGCGCGGTGCGGCAACCCGCCCCGCATAGGACAGCACCGCATCCTGCCCCTCCAACGCACGGGCAAGCGCGCTGGCATCGGTGGTGCCACCCAGAACCAAGGTTTTGACGGGGGCTGTCATGGCAAATAGAACTCCGTGGCTGTCGATCATCGGCATCGGTGAAGATGGCCTTGCTGGTCTGACGGATGCCGCCCGCGCCGCCCTTTCGCAAGCCGAAATCGTGTTCGGCGGCCCGCGCCATCTGGCTTTGGCGGGCGCTGGCCCCAAAGGCCGCGCCTGGCCCGTGCCGTTTTCCATCACCCCCGTGCTTGCCCTGCGCGGCAGGCCCACCGCCATCCTCGCCTCGGGCGATCCGTTCTGGCACGGGGCAGGGGGCAGCATCGCCGTGCATCTGACGCAAGGCGAATGGCAAACCTTCCCCGCAGCCTCCGTATTTTCCCAAACCGCCGCCCATCTCGGCTGGCGGATCGAAGAGACCACCTGCATCGGCCTGCACGCCGCCCCTTTCGCCCGCCTGCTGCCGCATCTGACCCATGACGCGCGCCTGATCTGCACCCTGCGCGATGGCCCTGCCGCAGCCCAACTGGCGGCATGGCTGACCGATCACGGCTTTGGGGCCTCGGCCCTGACGCTGCTGGAATCCCTTGGCGGCCCCGATCAGCGCATCCGTCAGGCCACCGCCGCCACCTTTGCACTGGAGGCCCGCGCCCCCGTAGCCATCGCCATCCACGCCCTTGGCCCCAAGGGTCTGCCCCGCGCCGCTGGCCTGCCCGATGACGCCTTCGCCCATGACGGCCAGATCACCAAACGCCCGATCCGCGCGCTGACCCTGTCCGCCCTTGCCCCGCGCGCGGGCGAACGGCTGTGGGATCTGGGGGCGGGGTCAGGCTCGATCTCGGTGGAATGGTGCCTTGCCACCCCCACCACGACCGCGATCTGTGTCGAGGCAAAGCCCAAGCGCACCCCGAATATCCGCGCCAATGCCGAAACCTATGGCCTGTCCGACCGCATGACCGTGATCGAAGCCCCCGCCCTTGCCGCAATCGAAACCCTGCCCACTCCCGACGCCGTGTTCATCGGCGGCGGCGCGGATGATGCCCTGCTGTCGCGGCTGTGGAGCCTGCTGCCCCAAGGCACCCGCCTTGTCGTCAACGCCGTCACGCTGGATACGGAATCGCTGCTGGTGAACTGGTCCGCCCGCCACGGCGGCACCCTGACCCGGATCGAGATCGCCACCGCCACCCCGCTTGGCACCATGCGGGGCTGGACCCCGTCGCGCGCGGTCGCACAGTGGAGTGTGACAAGATGATCGTCGCCGGACTGGGGTTTCGCAGCAAAGCCAGCACCGCGTCTTTGCGCGATGCGCTGACCCGTGCGGGCGGCAACCCAGATGCCCTTGCCACCGCCGCCGAAAAGGCCGCAGCCCCCGCGTTGCAAGCGCTGTCCCGCGAAACCAATCTGCCGATCATCGCGGTGGCCGATCTGACAGGCCAACCCACCGCAACAAACTCCCCCCGCGTCGCCGCCCTGAAAGGCACAGGATCGGTGGCCGAGGCCGCAGCCCTCGCCGCCGCTGGCCCTGACGCCCGCCTGATCGCGCCCCGCGTTATCTCAGCCGACCGCATGGCCACAGCCGCACTTGCGACCAGCCTTCCCGCAGGGGCCACCGCATGACCGCCCGCGTCTCCCACCCGCTTTCCAAAGCCCGGCACTCCGGCCAGCCCATCCCTGCCCGCCGCATGGCGACTGCTGCCCTTGCGACAAGCCACCCCGAAAGGATCACCCCATGACCGTCCATTTCATCGGCGCCGGACCCGGTGCGCCCGACCTGCTGACCTTACGCGGGCGCGATCTGATTGCGGCCTCGCCCGTCTGCCTTTACGCCGGCTCACTGGTCCCCCAAGGCGTGCTGGCCCATTGCCCCGCAGATGCGCGCATCATCAACACAGCGTCGCTGTCGCTGGACGAGATCATGGCGGAAATCGCCGCCGCTCACGCCCAAGGTCATGATATCGCACGACTTCATTCCGGCGATCTGTCGGTCTGGTCCGCGATGGGCGAACAACTCCGCCGCCTGCGCGCACTTGGCATCCCCTATGACGTGACCCCCGGAGTGCCGTCCTTTGCCGCCGCCGCCGCCGCCTTGGGGGCCGAGTTGACGCTGCCGGGTCTGGCGCAATCGGTCGTCCTCACCCGCACCTCGGGGCGGGCGACGGCCATGCCAGCAACCGAAAACCTTGCC
The DNA here is from genome assembly GCA_001828855.1 of Rhodobacterales bacterium RIFCSPHIGHO2_02_FULL_62_130. GTDB lineage: Bacteria > Pseudomonadota > Alphaproteobacteria > Rhodobacterales > Rhodobacteraceae > Cypionkella. The sequence continues at coordinate 162,235 of MHZT01000040.1, forward strand.
GCCTTTGCCGCCACGGGGGCCACGCTGGCGATCCACCTTTCGGTGCATGTGCTGGACAAGGTGATTGCCGACCTCACCCCGCATTACGGCGCGGATTGCCCCGTGGCCGTGGTCTGGCGGGTGACTTGGCCGGACGAGCGTATCGTGCGCTCGACCCTTGGCAACCTGCAAACCGCCATCGGCACCGAGATGGAGCGCACCGCCCTGATCCTTGTAGGCCGCACCATCGCCCCCGAGGATTTCGGCGAAAGCCGGCTTTACGCGGGCGATTATGACCGCCGCTATCGCCCCGTCGGCACCGATCCGCGCTTTCCCGGAACGGCGGAATGACGCCGCCCGGCCTGCTGATTTCCGCGCCCGCCTCTGGCACGGGGAAAACGACTGTCACGCTGGGTCTGGCGCGGGCCTTCACCCGCATGGGCCTTGTGGTGCAGCCGTTCAAATCGGGGCCGGACTATATCGACCCCGCCTTTCACACCGCCGCCGCCCGCCGCCCTTCGGTGAATATCGACAGTTGGGCGATGGAGGCCGAGATGATCCGCGCCCTGACCGCGCGGGCGTCGGATGCTGATCTGGTGCTTGCCGAAGGCTCGATGGGCCTGTTTGACGGTGTGGCACAGGCGGGCGAACATGGCACGGGGGCCAGCGCCGACATTGCTGCGCTGATGGGCTGGCCCGTGGTTCTGGTGCTGGATGTCTCGGGTCAGGCGCAATCGGCGGCGGCTGTTGCGCGCGGCTTTGCAACCATGCGCGCCAATACCCAGATCGCAGGCGTGATCCTGAACCGCGTCGCCAGCCCCCGCCACGAAGCCCTTGTCCGCAACGGCATGGAGGCTGCGGGCATCACCGTTTTCGGCGCACTCCCCCGCCGCGAGTCCATCGCCCTGCCGGAACGCCACCTCGGCCTTGTCCAAGCCGAAGAACAGCCCGCGTTGGAGGCGATCCTCGAAGCCGCCGCCGATTTCGCCGCCCAACACCTTGATCTTGCCGCCCTGCGTGACGCAGCCCGCAGCGCCGGTCACTCCGCCGCCGACGCACAGAAAATCATCCCTCCCGCTCAACGCATCGCCCTTGCCCGCGATGCCGCGTTTTCCTTCGTCTATCCGCATCTTCTGGACGCATGGCGCGCGGCGGGGGCGGAAATCCTGCCCTTCTCGCCGCTTGCTGACCAAGCCCCCGATCCTTCGGCGGATGTGGTCTGGATGCCCGGCGGCTATCCTGAACTGCACGCAGGCGCGCTGGCAGCGGCGCAAACCTACCGCACCGGCCTGCGCGCCTTTGCCCAAACCCGCCCCGTGCATGGTGAGTGCGGCGGCTATATGGCGATGGGGCAGGCGCTGATTGACAAACAGGGCAATCGGCACGACATGGCGGGGCTGTTGGGCCTTGTCACCAGCTATGAGAAACGCCGCATGCACCTTGGCTACCGCCTTGCCACCCTTGCCGCCCCGATCCCCGGCCACGCCGCAGGCAGCCGGTTGCGCGGGCATGAGTTCCACTATTCCACCATCCTGACCCAGCCCGATGCCCCGTTGGCCGCCGTGCAGGACGCCAATGGCGATGCCGTGGCTGAAACCGGCTCGCGGCGGGGGCATGCCACAGGCACCTATTTCCACCTGATCGCAAAGGCCACAAGATGACTGGCGGCCCTGACATGACTGGCTTTGTTTCTTTTGTCTCCTCCGGTCCGGGCGACCCCGAGCTGCTGACAGTCAAGGCTGTGAACCGGCTGCAAGCCGCGGATGTGGTGCTGTTTGACGATCTGTCCTCTGGGCCGATCCTTGGCCATGCCCGCGCCGATGCCGACCTGATCGCGGTGGGCAAACGCGCGGGTCGCGCCTCGCCCAAGCAAGATCACGTCAGCCGGTTACTGGTCGATTACGCCAAGACCGGCGCAAAAGTGGTGCGGCTGAAATCCGGCGATTCCGGCATCTTCGGGCGGCTGGAAGAGGAAATCACCGCTCTGGATGCCGAGAATATCGGCTATGAAGTCATTCCCGGCATTTCTTCGGCAATGGCCGCCGCCGCCGCCGCCGGTATTCCGCTGACCCGCCGCCTGACCGCGCGACGGGTGCAGTTTGTCACCGGCCATGACGTGACCGGCGCGCTGCCCGATGATCTGAACATGGCCGCGCTGGCCGATCCTGCCGTGATTACGGTGGTGTTCATGGGCAAGCGCACCTTCGCGCAACTGGCAGCCCAACTGACCGCCCACGGCCTGCCCGCCAGCACACCCGCGCTGCTGGCCGAAAGCGTCTCGACCCCGCAGCAAAAGCTGATCCGTGGCACGCTGGCCTCGATGGCCGATCTGATCGCAGCGCAGGCCGAGGATGGCCCCGCCTTGGTGCTGATCGGGCCGCTGATGGATCGGCCATGACAACCGCTACGGTGTGCAAATCCTGTGCGGCAGGGCAGGGCGGCTTTGCCGCCACGCTGGCCGCCGCCTTTGCCGCCGAAAACCTGCCCGTCACCGTGCAGGAAACCGACTGCATGTCAGGCTGCAAGCGTGCTTCAACGCTGGCCTTCCGTGCGCCGTCCAAAATGGCCTATCTGTTTGGCGAGATCACTGCCGCCGATCTGCCCGACATCCTGATTTTCACGCGCCTCTACCTTGCCGCCCCTGATGGCACGCTGGCCGATGCCCGCCCGATCGGTGATCTGCGCTTCAAGGCCATCGCCCGAATCCCTGCCTGATCTGACCCGAACAGAGGGACGCGCCCGACCTCGGGGGGGCGCCATCGCGCCCTCCCGGGGGGAGGTCGGGCGCGGCACGGAACGCTTTGGGCGTTCCCTGCACAGAAGGCACCGCTATTGTCGCAAATCACACCGCGCTGGCCGTTTCCCGGCTTGACCCCGCCGCCCCCTTGCAGGCAAATAGACCTACTGGTGCCTTCTTGTCCGCAAAGCGGCAAAGGCTGAAACGGGAATGAGGAACGGGCGGACCCATACAGGGCGCCCCAAGCCACAACCGCCCCCGCGACTGTATGCGGCGAGCGTGCGTTCAATTGGCCACTGGCCCGGCAACGGGTTGGGAAGGCGGACAGCACGTAACGACCCGCGAGTCAGGAGACCGGCCAGAGGACGGAACATATCAACGCCGTCGGGTGTGACGGCAGGGAGACTAAAGATGACCACTCTGAACCAAACCGCTGTCGGCACCAAATCCTCGGCCCTCGTGCAGATCCTGTTTGTCACGCTGATCGGTGCGGGCCTGCTGTTCGCCGCTGGCCACGCGCAATCCTCGGTGCTGCACGATTCGGCCCATGACGTGCGCCACGCGTCCGGCTTCCCCTGCCACTGATCCGGCACAGCCGAACACCATGACCTATAAAATGCTGGCCAGCGGGCTTATCGCTGGCTTTGCAGCGGGGCTGTTTGCAGCCCTGCTGCATTTCGCGTTCACCCAACCGCTTTTGCTGTTGGGCGAGCAATATGAAATGGGTGCCATGACGCATTTCGGAACGATGGGCAGCCATGCCACCCCGTCCGACGCTGCCGCCCCCCAAGCCACCCCTTCCGAAGCGCCCGCCCAAGACCAGATCGGCAATGCCGAGGCTGCGGACCATGACCATATGAGCCATGACCACGGCGCGGCCCCGATGATGGGCGAAGACAGCAGCACGCAACGCAACGCGCTGACCGTGCTGTTCATGGGCTTCACCTATGCCGCCTATGGCATATTGCTGGCCGCGGGCTACGGACTTGCCACGCATTACGGCTATGCGATCACGGTGGAACGCGGGCTGCTCTGGGGGCTTGGCGGCTTTCTCGCCTTCCACCTTGCCCCTGCGCTGGGACTGGCCCCCGAACTGCCCGGCACCATCGCGGCAGATCTGGTGCATCGGCAAATCTGGTGGCTTGCCACAGTGATTGCCACGGCGGCAGGGCTTGCGCTGTTCGCTTCGGGTCGCTGGGGCATCTGGGCGTGGATTGCGGCGGGCGCGCTTTTGGCCGCCCCCCACGGCATCGGCGCGCCGATGGTGGACGGGTTTTACGGCTCGGCACCGCCGGAACTGTCCTCGCTTTACGCCGCGCGCAGTCTGGGCGTGGCTTTGGTGGCCTGGTTGGTTCTGGGCTGGCTTTCGGCCAGGCTCTGGACCGAAAAGACCGCTTGAAACATGACAACGGCCTGCGCGCGCCCCGCGCAGGCCACAGCCAAAGGGATCGCCCGCATGATCAACCTTGTCCTGATCGGTATCGGAACCGGCAATCCCGACCACATCACGATTCAGGCGCAAAAGGCGCTGAACACCGCCGATCTGGTGCTGATCCCGCACAAGGGCGACGACAAGGCCGATCTGGCCGAATTGCGTCTGGCAATCTGCGCCACCGCCATCACCAATCCCGCCACGCGGATCATCCCTTTCGATCTGCCCGTGCGCGATGCGGCCAACCCGTCCTATGCCAAGGGCGTGGACGACTGGCACGACGCGATTGCCGATGTCTGGCTGGCCGCGATGGCCCCGCTGAACGGCAGCGGCACCGTGGCGCTGCTGGTCTGGGGCGACCCGTCGCTGTATGATTCCTCCTTGCGGATCGCGGATCGGCTGCGCCCGTTGATCCCGCTGCATGTCACCGTGATCCCCGGCATCACCGCGCTGCAAGTGCTGACGGCGGCCCATGCCATCCCGCTCAACCGCATCAACGCGCCGGTGCTGATCACCACCGGCCGCCGCCTGCGGGACGAAGGCTTTCCCCAAGGCGTCACCCGCGCGGCGGTGTTTCTGGATGGCGAATGTTCGTTCCAGACGCTTGACCCGACCGGCCTGCAAATCTGGTGGGGCGCCTATCTTGGGATGCAGAACCAGATCCTGCTGTCCGGCCCCGTAGCCGAGGTGACCGAGCAGATCATCGCCACCCGGGCCGCCGCCCGCGCCGCGCATGGCTGGATCATGGACCTCTATCTGCTGGACAAGCAGCCCTAGCGCAAACCCTCGGCAATGATCTGGCGGACTTCGGCCTCGACCGAATCCAGAATGACATGGATCGCCTGAAACGCCCCGTCAGGATTGTTCGCCACGATCTCGTCGCACAGCCTGCGGTGCAGCGGGAAAGACCGCAGCCCGAACTCGTCCCGCCCGAAGGGCGATTCCTGCGACCTCTCGAAGGCCTGATCCAGATTGTGTAGCAACTGCCCGAACAGCGGATTGCCTGCAGCCTCATAGATCGCGCCGTGAAAGGCGGCATCGGCCTTGCGCCAGCTATGGCCCGCGTCCACCTCGGCAATCAGCGTGTCGCACAACTGCGCGATTTCCGCCTTTTGCCGCGTGGTGGCCCGTTCCGCCGCCAACCGCACCACAGCCCCTTCCAACGCACGCCGCACCTCGATCAGCCGCAACAGCGCCTCGCCCTCAAGGCGCAGCATGGTCGAAACCGGTCCCTTGGTCGCCTGCACCCGCGCCGACAGATAGGTGCCATCGCCGCGCCTGCGCCGGATCAGGCCCAAACCCTCCCAGCGGTTCAGCGCCTCGCGGATGGTGGATCGCCCCACGCCCAACTGTTCGGCCAAGGAAACTTCGGGCGGCAGACGGTCGCCGATCTCCAGCCCCGCCCGTTCGATCATATCCGCCAAAGCATCCAGCACCGCCGCACCGCGGGTGCGTGATTCCAACGGCTCCAGATAGCTTAGCACGGCCTTTTTCGTCACAGATCAGTGCCTTCCTTGCGCCCCAGGCAGGGCAAAACCCCTTGAGCCCCGCATCGGCACAGGGCTTTAGCACAGTCAGGCCGTCGGGAACACCGCTTCCTTTTCCAAGGCCGAAACCAGAAAATCCATCTGGTTTTGTGTGTTGTAACCTTGGGTGGACAGCCGCACGATGGTGTTGTCCTGCCAGTCAAATACCGGAATCTCGATCCGGTATGTCTCCCATAGCGCCAGTTTAAGCGCCATCGGGTCTTGCCGTGGCACCCGCATCGCCACCATCTGCGGCGCGCAGAATGCGGGGCTGGAAAACGCCGCCAGCCCTGTCAACGCCCGCACCCGCGCCGCCGTATCCTGCGCCATCTGCCGACAGCTTGCCGCCACCTTGTCCCAGCCATGCTGGCGGGCAAAGTCGAGCGCGGCAGGCACGGTCAGCCAAGCCGAAGGATCACGCGTGCCTTGCATCTCAAGGAAATCCACGAAAGGCGTGTTGCCGAACACCCCCGCAGCGCCTGCGGTATTGGCGTCAGGCGTCCAGCCGTGGCTGATCACCAGCGGGTTGATCATGGTCTGCAAATCGGGCCGCACATACAGAAAGGCCGATCCTTTCGGGGCCATCATCCATTTGTGGCAGTTGCCCGCATAGAAATCCGCCCCCAGATCGTCAAGCGCCAAGGGGATATGCCCCGGCGTATGCGCGCCGTCGATCACGCTCCAGATCCCGCGCGCGCGCGCCTCGGCCACCGCCCGTTCAATCGGAAACACCAAAGCGGTGGGCGAGGTGATATGGCTTAGAAACAGCACCTTGGTCCGCTCTGTCATCCCTGCTAGCAGCGTGTCGGTGAAATCCTCTTCGCGCGTCAGCGGCAGCGGCACCTTGACCACCACCACCTTGGCTCCGGTCTTGCGGCAGACATAGGCCCATGTCTTTTCCAGCGCGGCATATTCGTGATCGGTCGTCAGAATCTCGTCGCCCGCGCGCAGGTCCAGCGACTGCGCCACGATGTTCAGCCCCGCCGTGGCATTGGTGACGCCGACGATATTGTCCGGCCCCGTTCCCAAAACCCCCGCCAAGGCCACCCGCGCATCGCGCATCCAGCCCGACAGCCCGCGCGCAGGGTCCAGAAAGGCGACGGGCTGACTTTCAAGCTGCACCTGCCAGCGTTGGTATTCCTCGAACACCGGACGCGGGCAGGCCCCGAAAGAGCCGTGGTTCAGAAAGGTGACATCGGGGCGCAGCAGGAACAGGGCCGCAAGGTTTTCCGTCATCTCAGCGCCCCTTCAGGCTGGGGTCCAACGCATCGCGCAACCCGTCACCAAACAATGTCGTCGCCAGCACCGTGATCGCCAGCGCCGCCGTCGGGAACACCGCAAGATGCCAGTAGAAATACATGAAATTCATGCCTGTGTTGATCATCTGCCCCCAGCTTGGCACCGGCGGCGGCACTCCGATGCCAAGGAAAGACAGCGAGGCCTCCAGCATCATCGCCAGCGGAATTGCCAGCACAAAACCCACGATGATCGGAGAAATCGCATTCGGAATCAGATGCCTGCGGATGATATAGGCCGGAGACGCCCCCAAGGCCTGTGCCGCGCGCACGAATTCCTTTTCCTTGAACGCCTTGACTTGGCCCCGCACCAGAAGGCAGACCTGCACCCAGCCGAACAGCGCCGCGATCAGCACGATGGTGAAAAACCCGCCATTGGTCAGCGCCCCCAGCAGCATCGCCGCCAGCAGCGGCGGCACCACCGAGAACAACTCGATCAGCCGCATCACCGCCCAATCGACCCAGCCCTCGTAATAGCCCGCAAGCGCGCCCAAAGGGATGCCGATCAGCACCGAAAACGCCGCCGCCGTAAAGCCGATGGTCAGCGACACCCGCGCGCCATAGACGATACGCGAAAAGAAATCGCGGCCCAGATCATCGACGCCGAACCAGAACTCGGTCGAGGGGAACGCATAGGACTGCACCAGAAAATCCTGTGCCTCATAGCCGGTCTTGGTGATCAGCGGCGCGAAAACCGCCATCAGGATCAGCACCAGCAGCACCGCGCCCGCCACCAGCGCGCCCTTGTTGGCGGCAAACCTGCGCCATGCGAAATAGGCCGGACTGCGCGTCTTCATCCCCGCCGCCCTCCGGTTCTGATGCGCGGGTTCAGCAGCGCGTAAAGGATGTCCGAGATCAGGTAGGACACACAAAACATCATGGTAATCATCAGGATAAGCGCCATCTCCAAAGCATAATCACGCAGGTTGATCGACGAGACGAAATAGGCCCCCAAGCCCGGCACGCGGAACATCGCCTCGACAAAGATCGAACCCGTGGCGGTGCCGATGAACATGGGCAGGAACACCGTCACCATCGGCAGCGCCGCATTGCGCAGCACATGCTGAAAGATGATCCGCCGCTCGGACAGACCTTTGGCGCGCAGCACGGTCACAAAGGGCTTGTTCAGCACATCCAGCATGGCCGACCGCGTATAGCGCGCATAGGTCGCCAGCGGGATCGTTGCATAGGCCACAATCGGCAGCACCCATGAATAGGGCTTGCCCCAGCCGCTTGCCGGCAGCCAATCCAGCCAGACCGCAAACACCAGAATCAGCAGCATCGAAGTGACAAACACCGGAATCGTCAGCCCCAGCGTCGCAAAGGCCGAGGCCAGATAATCCACCCAAGTGTTGCGCCGCAGCGCCGCCGCCATGCCCAGCAAGATCCCCAAGGGCGCCCCGATCAGCACCCCCGCACCGCCAAGGATCAGGCTTGGCGGCCATGCACGGCCCAGCAACTCCAGCACCGTCTCACCGGGGCTTTGGAACGGCACGCCGAAATCGAAATGCAGCACCCCCCACATGTATTTGAAATACTGCACATAAAGCGGGCGGTCCAAACCCAGCGAGGCGTTCAGCTTGGCCTTCACCTCATCCGACACTGGCATGTCATTGCCATCGAACGGCCCGCCGGGAACCGCATGCATCATCAGGAACACGATCACCGACACGACGGTAAAGGTCAGCGCAATCGAGGCCAGCCGTTTCAGGATGTAAACGATCATGTCACCACCGCCTCAAGCCAATGATCCGGTCCCACCGCCACCAGTTGCGGCGCAGCCTGTGACAGGGCAGGGCGGGCCAGATCGGCCTGCGCCAGCCGTGGTGTCGCGGCCTCAAGCTGTGCGCGGGTCAGGAATGTGCGGTGCCGCCGCTCGCGCGGGTTCTGCACCGGCACGGCATCCAGCAGGCTGCGGGTATAGGCATGGCGCGCGTCGGTAAAGATCGCCTCGGTCGGAGCCTGTTCCACAATGCGGCCGTTGAACATCACCGCCACCTCATCCGTCAGCGACCGTACCACGCTCAGATCATGGCTGATGAACAGGATCGAAAGCCCCATTTCCGCCTGCAAATCCTGCAGCAGATTGATGATCTGCGCCTTGACCGAAACATCCAGCGCCGAGGTCGGCTCGTCCGCGACCAGAACCGAAGGCCGCAGGATCAGCGCCCGCGCAATCGCCACCCGCTGCCGCTGCCCGCCCGAGAGTTCATGCGGATAGCGGTTGCCATAGCTGCGATCCAACCCCACCCGCGCCAGCCAGCCCAAAGCCTGTTCGGTTTGCTCGGGCTTGCTGCCAAGCCCATGAATATGCAGCGGTTCCGCCACGATCTGCGCCAGCGTCATCATCGGGTCCAGCGCCGAATAGCTGTCTTGAAACACCACCTGCATCCGCCGCCGATAGGGTTTCAGCCCCGCGTGATCCATCGCGGTAATATCCACCCCATCGACCAGAATCCTCCCCGCCGAAGGCTCGACCAGTCGCAGCGCCATCATGCCGGTGGTGGTCTTGCCCGAGCCGGACTCTCCGACCAGCCCCAGAATCCGGTTGCGCGGCAGCACCAAGGACACATCGCGCACCGCATGGTGATCGCTGAACCGGGGCAGCCAACCGCCCGGCACCCGCAGCGGATAGACCTTGCTGATGCCGCGCAATTCCAGCGCGGGGGCGGTCATTGCAGCCTCCAGCAGGCGGCATCGCGCCCCGCCGTGACGGTCTGAAACGCCGGTGCCTCCACCCCGCAGCGCGCTTCGGCCACAGCACAGCGCGGATGAAACGGGCAGCCCTTGGGCGGATTGGCCGGATTGGGCGAGGCTCCCGCGATTTCCACCAACCGCTGCCGCCCCGCCACCCGACCGGGGATCGAGGCCAAAAGCGCCTGCGTATAGGGATGCAGCGGCGCGTCGAAAATCTTTTGCACCGGACCCTGTTCCATCGCCCGCCCGCCATACATCACCAGCACGCGGTCTACCGTTTCGGCAACCACCCCCAGATCATGCGTGACCATGATCAGACCCATCCCCATCTCGGCCTGCAACTCCTTGATAAGCTGCAAGATCTGCGCCTGTATCGTCACGTCCAGCGCGGTTGTCGGCTCGTCCGCGAACAAGACCTGCGGCTGGCAGGACAGCGCCATCGCAATCATCGCCCGCTGCAACATGCCGCCCGAAAGCTGATGCGGATAGGCGTCCAGCACCCCGCCCGCATTCTTGATCTCGACCCGACGCAGCAGCGCCTCGGCCTCGGCCCGCGCCTGCGCCTTGGCCGTGGCGCGATGGGCCTGAATGGTTTCCACAATCTGATGCCCGATGGTGAAAGACGGATCAAAGGCCGTCATCGGGTCTTGAAAGATCATCGCGGCGACGCGGCCCCGCAAGGCCGCCAGATCACGCCCGCGCGCGGCCAGAACATCGACTCCGCCCAGATCCAGCCGATCCGCCGCAATTTTCGCCGGCGGTTCGCGCAGCAACCGCAGCGCCGCCATGCAGGTCACCGATTTGCCCGAGCCGGATTCGCCCACAATCCCAAGGCTTTCGCCCGCATCCAGATGCAGCGTCATGCCCCGCACCGCCTGCACAACACCCTCGTGCTGCACAAAACTGACCGTCAGGTTTACCACATCCAGAAGTCGCATCCGTTTCCCCGTTGAAATCCGCCCCCCGACCGTGATCGGGGGGCGAAAGACTTACTTTTCGATATGCGTGTAGAAATACAGCGCAAGTTGACGCAACGGCGCAAAGCCAAGCTTGTTCGGCAGGGTGCCATCGCCCTTCAGGTCTTTGCTGACCACCGCATTGGTGATCGGGTGAACCAGCGGCACGAATGAGGCATTGTCGATCAGCACTTGCTCGGCCTGACGGTAAAGCTGGTCACGATCCTCCCAGACCGGCGCGCTGTCGGCTTTGGCCACCAACTCGTCATATGCGGCAATGCGGTGATCGTGACGCCCGCCGTTATAGAAGATGCCGTAAAAGTTCGACGGGTCCAGATAGTCATACTCATAGGGCGCAAGGAACAGGTTGTTCTTCTTCTCCAACAGCCCCGCCATCCAGTCTTTCGTTGGCATCACCTTGATATTCATGGTGATTCCAAGGATGTCCTTGAACTGCGCCTGAAGGTATTGCAGCATCGGTGCCGTGATCGCACCGTTATAGCCGCCCTGATCCCGATACCAGATTTCCACCTCGGGGAAGCCTTCGCCATTCGGATAGCCCGCGTCGGCCATAAATTTCTTGGCCTTTTCAGGATCGAACACAGCCTGCGCGGTGATGGTGTCGTTATATCCGGGATAGCCCGGCGGCAGCAGCGATTTGCCGGGGATCGCAAGGTCTTTCAACACGGTCGCGGTCATCTCGTCGCGGTTGATCGCATATTGGAAGGCTTTGCGGACGTTGATGTTGTCAAACGGTGCCGAGGACAGATCGAAGGACAGGTAAGACACCGCAAACACCGCGTTCTTGGCAATCTGGCCGGGGAAGCGTTGTTCCACAAAGGGAATCTGCCCCGCGTTCAGATAGGAAAAGTCCGATTCCCCCGCCATGAAGGCCGGAAGCCCAACCTCGGGCGCACCCAAGGACGGGTCAATTTCAACCCGATCCACCATCGCCTGCCAAGGGCCGGTATAGGTCGGGCTTTTCACCAGAACCATCTTGTTGTTGGATTTCTCCCATGACTCCACGATGAACGGCCCGCTTGTCACCAGCGTTTCGACATTCGCAGCGTATTCGTCGCCCAGCTTGTCCCAGACATGCTTTGGCACCGGATACCACAGGCTGACCACCCCCGGCAGATAGGGTTTCGGGGCCGAGGTCGTTACTTCGATGGTCTTGTCATCCACCGCCTTGATGCCAAGCGTGGCCACATCGGCCTCGCCCTTGGTCACGGCATCCCAATTGGCGATGCCACCCGCATAACCCCAATACCACGCGAAATCATAGCCGGTGGTGGCGGCGCGTTGCAGCGCAAAGATATAGTCGCTGGCCTTCAGCGGCTCGCCATCCGACCACACCAGCCCGTCGCGCAGCTTGAAGGTCCAGGTCAGGCCATCTTCCGATTGGCTCCAGCTTTCGGCGGCCAGCCCGTTCAGGTCGTAATTGTTGTCAAAGCTGGTCAGCGGAAGTTGCACGGCCTCGGGGTTTCCGGCCCGCGCATAGACGGTTTTCATGTAGTCCATATAGGTGCCAGAGGTCGAATCCCCCGCACTATAGACGGTGGTCTGTGCTTGCATCGGGCCGGACAGAACCGCCCCCACCAAGACCGCCCCCGCCAGTTTCAGTAATGATTTCATACACGTCCTCCTTGCTGTTGGTCTTATTTCCACCCAGTCCGGCAAGGCTCGTTGACCCGCCGCCAGCACGCCTTTGGCCTGCCATGTCATATGTCTGACAATTAGCGCGCCCGTTGACAAGCCTTTTGACGCAGCCCTAGCCCAGACGGATTGCCACCCCCCAGCCGTTACATTTTTCCGCCAGATCGGGCGGCAAGGCGGAGTCGGTGAATACAGCCTCCACCTCTGCCAACCCGCACAGCCGCACCGGTGCCACCCGTGCGAATTTCGACGCATCCGCCACCAGAAACACCCGCCGCGCCTGCGCGATGATCGCCTTTGACACCCGCACCTCGGCCAGATCATAATCCAGAAGATCGCCGTCAGCGTCCACCGCCGACACTCCGATCACCGCGAAATCCACCTTGAACTGCTGGAACTGCTGCACCGTCAATTCGCCCACTAACCCGCCATCCGACCGGCGCAGCGCCCCGCCCGCCACGATCACCTCGCAGCCCGGATTATAGGCCAGAATATTGGCGACGTTCATGTTATTGGTCACCACCGTCAGATTCCGGTGATGCAGCAATTCCCGCGCCACCGCCTCTGTGGTCGTCCCCAGATTCAGAATGACCGAAGCATTATCCGGTATCGCCGCCGCACAGGCCCGCCCGATTGCCGCCTTTGCCGCCCCGTTCATCCGCGCCCTTGCGGCATAGTCGATGTTGGAGACGCCACCCCGCGCCACCGCGCCGCCATGCACGCGGTCCAACTGTCCGGCGCGACAGATCACCTCCAGATCGCGCCGGATGGTCTGCACCGTCACGCCAAACCGCGCCGCCAGATCGTCCACCACCACGCGGCCCGAGGCCCGCGCAATCGCCACAATCTCGCCCTGCCTGAAATTCAATCCCATCCCGCCAATATTCGTTTTTCTTCGCTTTTGTCAAACTCGCGCGCATAATTGACAAAATCGCACCAACTGCGACAAACGCGCTATGACAGCAGATCTTTTCATCATTGGTGGCGGCATCAACGGCACCGGCATCGCGCGTGACGCCGCAGGGCGGGGCCTATCCGTCACCTTGGCGGAAATGGGAGACTTGGCCCAAGCCACCTCCTCGGCCTCGACCAAACTGTTCCACGGCGGATTGCGCTATCTGGAATATTTCGAATTCGGCCTTGTTGCCAAAGCGTTAGAGGAACGTGAAACCCTGCTGACCGCCATGCCGCATATTTCGTGGCCGATGCGCTTTGTGCTGCCGCTGGCCCCCGACATGCGGTTTGACAGCACCACCCCCACCTCGAAACTGCTGCGCGTTCTGATGCCGTGGCTGAAGGGTCGCCGCCCGAATTGGCTGATCCGGCTTGGCCTGTTCCTTTATGACACGCTGGGGGGGCGCAAAATCCTGCCCGCCACCCGTAGCCTTGATCTGCGGACCGATCCCGCAGGCAAGCCGTTGCAGCCCCGCTTTGCCAAGGCCTTCGAATATTCGGATTGTTGGGTCGAGGACGCCCGCCTTGTCGTGCTGAACGCCCGCGACGCGCAAAACCACGGCGCCACCATCCTGACCCGCACCCGCGTCACCCATGCCCGCCGCGAAAACGGCCTCTGGCACATCACCACCGAAACCGCCGCTGGCACCCAGACCCATACCGCCCGCGCGCTGGTCAATGCCGCCGGCCCTTGGGTCACCGATATTCTGCACGATGTCACCCATACCCCCACCGCGGCCAGCATCCGGCTTGTGCGCGGCTCGCATATCGTCACCCGCAAGCTTTACGACCACGACCGCTGCTATTTCTTCCAAGGCACGGATGGCCGTATCATCTTTGCCATTCCCTACGAGCAAGACTTCACCCTGATCGGCACCACCGATCTGGACCATGCGGGCGACCCGCAAACCGCCCGCTGTTCGGATGCCGAGCGCGACTATCTTTGCGCCTTCGCCAGCCAGTATTTCGCCAAGCCCGTCACCCCCGCCGATGTGGTCTGGACCTATTCCGGCGTTCGCCCGCTTTATAACGATGGCGCAAGCTCTGCCTCTGCCGCCACCCGCGACTATGTGCTGACGCTTGATCCGCAGGACGCACCGCTGTTGTCGGTGTTCGGCGGCAAGATCACCACCTACCGCCGACTGGCCGAAGATGCGCTGGCCAAACTCGCCCCGCATCTGCCGATGAAACCCGCATGGACCGCGCGCAAGCCCCTTCCCGGCGGAGATTTCCCCCACACCGGCGTTGCCGCCCTGACTGCGGCGCTGCAAACCGCCCACCCCTACCTGACTGCCCCCCATGCCGCCCGCCTGATCCGCGCCTATGGCACCGACGCGATGTGCCTTCTGGGCGATGCCCGATCCTTGGCCGATCTGGGTCAGCATTTTGGCGCCACACTTTATGAGGCCGAGCTGCGCTGGCTGATCGAAAAAGAATACGCCCGCACCGCCGAGGATGTGATCTGGCGCAGGTCCAAGCTGGGGCTAAGGTTGACATCAGAGCAGATTGCCACGCTCCAAAGCCGCTTGTCGCTTGTCGGGGTGAACCCCGCCTACCTCTCAACCACCCGTAGGTCGGGGTTCACCC
>MHZT01000040.1:177063-325506 GCA_001828855.1 Rhodobacterales bacterium RIFCSPHIGHO2_02_FULL_62_130
CCCCGAAACCGCCCCCGCCCTCCATACCCCCCCCAACCCCTAACAATCCCTTAACCGCACCCCCACCCCCCGTTGAAATCAAACAACAATCCAAAGTCCCGCACCGGGACCGCCAAAGGCCGCCCCATGACCCAGATCCTTGCCATCGACCAAGGCACCACCTCGACACGGGCGATCCTGTTTTCCCAAGACCTGACGCCCGTGACTCAGGCCCAAGAGGAATTCCCCCAGCATTTCCCCGCCTCGGGCTGGGTCGAACATGATCCCGCCGACCTGATCCGCACAACCTTCTCGACCGTCCGCGCCGTCCTGTCCCGCACCGATCCCGCCAAGGTGGCCGCCATCGGCATCACCAACCAGCGCGAGACGACCCTGCTGTGGGACCGCGCCACGGGCCAACCGCTCCACAAAGCTATCGTCTGGCAAGACCGCCGCACCGCCGACACCTGCGCCGCCCTGCGCGCGGCAGGGCATGAGCCGATGATCACCGCCAGAACCGGCCTGCTGCTGGACCCCTATTTCAGCGGCACCAAGCTGAAATACCTGCTCGACACCCTCCCCGACGCCCGCAACCGCGCGGCACGCGGGGAGCTGGCCTTTGGCACCGTGGACAGCTTTCTGATCTGGCACCTGACGGGCGGCAAGACCCACGCCACCGATGCCACCAACGCCGCCCGTACCCTGCTTTACAATATCGACGAAGGCCGCTGGGACGCCGAGATTTGCGCTCTTCTGGACATCCAGATGGCCCTGCTGCCGCAGGTGAAGGACTCGGCGGATGATTACGGGCTGACCGATCCCGCCCTGTTCGGCCATGCCATCCCCATCCGGGGCGTGGCGGGGGATCAGCAGGCTGCGACGGTGGGTCAGGCCTGTTTCCAACCCGGCATGATGAAATCCACCTATGGCACCGGCTGCTTTGCCCTGCTGAACACCGGCGCGGAGAGGGTCGCCTCGCAGCACCGCCTGCTGACCACCATCGCCTATCAGTTGAACGGCAAGCCTACCTATGCGCTGGAAGGCTCGATCTTCATCGCGGGGGCGGTGGTGCAATGGCTGCGCGACGGGCTTAGGATCATCGGTCATGCCGCGGAAACTCAGGCCTTGGCCGAGTCCGCCGACCCGTCGCAAGACCTGATCCTTGTGCCTGCCTTTACCGGCCTTGGTGCGCCCTATTGGAACCCCGAAACTCGTGGCGCTGTCTTTGGCCTGACCCGCAATTCCGGTCCCGCCGAATTTGCCCGCGCCGCGCTGCAATCGGTCGGCTACCAGACCCGCGATCTGCTGGAGGCGATGCGCGCCGATTGGCCGAACGCGCAGGCAGGCGTGCTGCGGGTGGATGGCGGCATGGTGGCCTCAGGCTATGCGATGCAGTTTCTGGCCGATATTCTGGGCGCGCCGGTGGACCGTCCGCGCGTGACCGAGACCACAGCACTGGGGGCGGCCTATCTGGCTGGCCTTGGGGCAGGGGTCTGCCCCGCGCCCGAAGTCTTTGCACAAAGCTGGGCGCTGGAGCGGCGCTTTATCCCGCAGATGGAGCCGCAGACCCGTGCCGCACGTTATGCGCGCTGGGGCAGGGCGGTGCAGGCGACGCTGGCGGTCTGACAGGGCCATCCCGCGCGATGATTCCCCCGCAAAAGCGCGGATCGGCTGGCCCCTGCCTGCCGCAAATCTGCTCTAAATTGCGGCAATTCAGCCGAATTCTTCCCTTTGTCACAGTCGTATCTACACAAACATTTTTACCCGCGTCGCATTTGTAACAGGCCAGTTGACACAGCGCCCCCAGCACAGAGTAAGGTGAAGCAGGGATCAGCCTTGGCAGGCCATTTACATGGCGAATCCGGGGCGCTCTTAAAGATGGGGTCCGATCAACGGACCCCGCACGTTACCGCGCAAGCGGACCAACAACAGGGAGACTTTCGTGAAAAAGAATGCATCTGTCAGCCGCCGCAGTTTTCTGAAAACTTCGGCCGCAGGTGTGGGCGCACTGGCTGCCCCCGCGCTGATCTCGTCCAAGGCCTTGGCCTCGTCGGGCGAACTGAATTTCACCGGTTGGGCCGGCTATCCCGCCCTTGCGGAAAAAGTGCTTCCGGCCTTCACCGCCGCCACGGGCATCACGGTGAACTTCACCGAACAGCCCGATCAGGACACCATGTTCGCCCAAGGCAAGGTGGCGCTGCAATCGGGCGGGATCGATATGATCGAACCGACCATTGACCGCGTCGGCGCCTGGGCGTCGAACGGCCTTCTGGGTGCGTTTGACGAAGCCAAGCTGGCGATGGGCAACTATCTGCCCGGTCTGGCCGACGGTGCCGCGGGCGAGCGTTCGCGCGTCGATGGCAAGCTGATGTATGTTCCCTCTGTCTGGGGAACCGAGGCTTTGGTCTATAACAAGGAAGCTGCCGTTCTGGGCGATCCGGCGTCCTTGGGCGCGCTGTTCGATCCGGCCAATCAGGTTGTGCTGCGTCCGCATTCGGCCCTTGCTGCGATGGGCCGCTGGCTGGACGCCACCGGCAAGCTGCCGCGTCCGTGGATGGACGGCTACAGCGATCCGGCCGCCATGGTCGAATTGTGGGACATCGCTCTGGCCGAAGCCATCAAGGCCAAGGCAAACGTGGTCCAGTTCTGGTCGGGTGAAAACGAGGCCAATGCCGGCTTTACCGCCAACGGCGCGACCGTGGGACTGTGCTGGGATTCGACCGGCTACAACCTTCGCAATGACGGCTACGGCTATGCCGCGCCGGTTGAAGGTGCCTTCGCATGGCATCAGGGCTTTGTGCTGATGGCAAATGCCGTCAACGTCGATCAGGCCCATGAATTTGCCAAGTGGGTATCCTCTGCAGAAGGTGCCGCCGCTTGGGCAACGGCCTTCTCGTCCAACCCGGTTGGCAAGGGCGCAGCCGATCTGCTCGATCCGGAAGTGTCGGCCTATTACAACGCCGCTTTCGATGACGCCAAACTGGCTGCCCTGTGGTGGTGGCCGGACCAGTCGGCGGACTTCCTCGCCAAGCGCGCGGAATATTCTGACAAGTATAAAGCCGCCTGATCAGCGTCGCTTTGACGGCTCGCCGGGTCTGCAAGGCCCGGCGAGTTGCGTTTCTGCGGGGGTATATCTGGACCGATCCGCGTGATTGATCTGGCGCTACCCATCAGGATCATGACGCGGCCTGCTAGGCTTTCAAAAACCATAACAACAAAGACCAGGGAAAAGGGCGATCTGATGAGTGCTGGGATCGAGCTTGAAAATGTCGTGTGCGACTTCGGAAATTTCCGCGCCGTCGACAATGTAAACGTCAACATCCAGCCCGGAGAGTTCTTCTCGTTCCTTGGGCCGTCGGGATGCGGTAAGACCACCATCCTGCGGATGATTTCGGGGTTCAACGAGCCAACCAAAGGTGTCATCCGCATCGGCGGCAAGGATATGCGCGGCCAGCGCCCTAACCAGCGCCCCACCGCGCTTATCTTCCAGAACCTTGCGCTGTTTCCCTTGATGCCGATCTGGGAGAATATCTCGTTCGGGCTGGAAGTGCGCGGCGTCGACAAGGCCACCCGCCGCAAACGCGCCGAGGAATTGCTGGCACTGGTTGATCTGCCAGATGCCGCCGACAAGATGGTCAGCCAGCTTTCGGGCGGCCAGAAACAGCGCGTCGCCATCGCCCGCGCCTTGGCCGTGGAACCGGCGGTGATGCTGCTGGACGAACCGCTGTCGGCGCTGGACCTGAAACTGCGCCAGCACATGCGGGCCGAGTTGCGCGCCATCCAGAAGCGCACGGGCGTGACCTTCATCTATATCACCCATGATCAGGGCGAGGCGCTGGCCATGTCGGATCGTGTAGGCGTCATGTCTCAGGGCCGCCTGCAACAGGTCGCCAACCCGCGCGACATCTACAACAATCCGGTGAACGGCTTTGTCGCCAGCTTTGTCGGCGAGAACAACATCCTGACAGGTTCCGTGCAAAATGCAGCCGATGGTATGGCCAGCTTTGCCACCCCGATCGGCACATTCCGCGCCCGCCTTGTCGATGGTGCCAATGGCAAGCCCGTCAAGCTCTATATCCGCCCCGAACACGTCACGCTGTCCGAAATTCCCGGTAAGGAAAACTCGGTCCCCGTCACCATCAGCGATGTGGCTTTCGAGGGCAATTTCATCGCCGTGCAGGCCCAGACCGAAAACGGCACCACTCTTGTGGCCGAACTTCGCAACGATGGCGCAGCCACGGTTCCGGCCACGGGATCAAAGCTGCACATGACCTTTGACGCCCAGCGTTCGGCCTTGTTGCCGGATGCCGTGGGCGGGCGGGGGTAACGGCCATGCAGGAACTCCTTCGCCGCTATGGCGTGGGCCTGACGGCGGCGTTCATCGGCCTGACCGCGTTCTGGCTTTTGATCCTTGTCATCCTGCCCAACGTCACCCTGTTCGAAAGCTCGTTCCGCCCCTATCTGCCGGTGGTGGATGTCGGCGGGCCGCTGGATACCTATTCGCTGAACAACTACATGAAAGTGTTCGGCGTGCCGGTCGATGTGTCGGTGCTGTGGATGACCTTTCAGGTGCCGGTCCATATCAAGATCTTCTTCGGCACGATCTACTACTCGACGCTGGTGACAGTGATCACCTTCCTCCTTGCCTATCCGCTGGCCTATTATCTGGCCAAGGTGGTTTCGCCCAAATCGCTGCCGACGCTGTTCCTGCTGCTGTTCGTGCCGCTGTGGGTGTCCGAGATTTTGCGCTCTTTCGCGTGGTTCATCATTCTGGCCTTCAAAGGCCCGCTGAACGCGCTGCTGCTGAACATCGGCCTGATCGACGCGCCGGTCCGCTGGATTTCCGGCTATAACTCGGTGATCGTCGGTCTGGTCTACACCTATGTGCTGTTCATGGTGTTCCCGCTGTATAACGCGATCCAGTCGCTGGACACCAACCAGATCGAGGCCGCCGAAGACCTTGGCGCGCCGTGGTGGCGCATCCACCAGCGCGTGATCCTGCCCCATGCCAAGCCGGGCATCGCCTCGGGATCCGTGATGGTGTTCATGCTGTGCGCGGGCTCCTTGCTGGTGCCGACGCTGCTGGGGTCGACCTCGGCGCAATGGTTCACCCAGACCATCCAGCAATGGATGCTTGAAGCGCTGGATTGGAACACAGGGGCGGCCTATGCCTTCATGCTGCTGATCCTTTGCACGGTCTTTGTCAGCGTCGTCATGCGGATTTTCCGCGTGAAACTGTCCGACATCGCCAAATAAGGGGGCAAGATCATGCACAAGAACCGCAATCTGGCCTTTCACCTTTATATGGCGCTGTTTCTGGCCTATCTGCTGATCCCGCTGATCATCATGGGCGGGGCGGCGTTCAACGATAGCAAGCTGCCGACGGTCTACCCTTGGAAGGGCTATACCGATCAATGGTTTATTGATCTTTGGAACGACAACCGCATCTGGATCGCGTTCCGCAACACCATCCTTGTGGCGGTGGCCGTGGCGGCGATCTCGGTTCCCATCGGCACGGCGGCGGCCATCCTGATCAACTCGCTGGGCGGGCGTATCCGCTCGGCACTGTACGGGATCATGGTGGCGCCAATTCTGGCACCCGGCGCTGTGATCGGCATCTCGACTCTGCTGTTCTGGAACAAGTTCTCGGTGCCGGCGGGGCTGCATCTGTCGGTGCTGGGGCAGGTCAGCTATATCGCGGCCTTCGTGATGCTGCTGGTGCTGGCACGGCTGCAAAGCTTTGACCACTCGCTGGAAGAGGCGGCACTGGATCTGGGTGCGACGCATTCCCAAGTGATGCGCCGCATCATGCTGCCGCATCTTTACCCCGCCATCGGGGCAGGGGCGGCGATTGCCTTCTTCCAGTCGATCGAGAACTTCAACATCACGCTGTTCACGCGCGGCAATGCCGATACGCTCACGGTCTATGTGTTCTCGAAAGTGCGGTCGGGCATCACCCCTACCATCAACGCCCTTGCGCTGCTGCTGATCCTGTTCACACTTGGCCTTGCCGTCTGGTATGAACTGAACCGCCGCCGCAAAGCGCGGATCGAAGCCGCCCGCGAGGCCGAGGGCCGCCGCGCCGAAGAGGCCGCGCTTCTGTGATAAAAAGGGTGCGTGGAGACCACGCACCCTACCCCTGTTCTGAAAGTTCCGCTCATCCCCTTTGCCTAAATATCCCCGCCGGAGGCTCTGGCTGTCATGGCAAGAGCCTCCGGCGGGAGTATTTGAACCAAGGTGAACCCAAAGGGTAGGGTGCGTGCTTGTCACGCACCTTTGCTCAGGGTCAGAAGAACGCCTGCAGGCCGGTGATCGCGCGGCCAAGGATCAGCGCGTGGACGTCGTGGGTGCCTTCATAGGTGTTGACCGTTTCAAGGTTCACCATGTGGCGCATGATCTGGAAGTCTTCCTGAATCCCGTTGCCGCCGTGCATGTCGCGGGCGTGGCGGGCGGCGTCCAGCGCTTTGCCGCAGTTGTTGCGCTTGATGATCGAGATCATCTCGGGTGCGGCGTTGGCATCGTCCAGCAGGCGACCGACGCGCAACGAGGCTTGCAGGCCCAGCGAGATTTCCGTCATCATATTGGCAAGCTTCAACTGGTAAAGCTGGGTTTGCGCCAGCGGTTTGTTGAACTGCTTGCGGTCCAGACCGTATTGGCGGGCGGCGTGCAGGCAGAATTCGGCAGCCCCCAGCACCCCCCACGAGATGCCATAGCGCGCGCGGTTCAAACAGCCGAACGGGCCTTTCAGGCCTTCGACGTTCGGGAGCAGCGCGTCCTCGGAGACTTCGACATCCTTCAGCACGATCTCGCCGGTGATCGAGGCGCGCAGGGACAGCTTGCCGCCAATCTTCGGCGCGCTAAGACCCTTGGTGCCTTTGTCCAGCACAAAGCCCTTGATCTTGCCGCCATGGGCTTCGGATTTCGCCCAGACCACAAACACATCCGCGATCGGTGCGTTGGAAATCCACATCTTGGCGCCGTTCAGCACATAGCCATTGGCGGTTTTCTTCGCCACGGTCTTCATGCCAGCAGGGTCCGATCCGGCATCGGGTTCGGTCAGACCAAAGCAGCCGATCCATTCGCCCGTCGCCAGTTTCGGCAGATATTTCATCCGCTGCGCCTCGGTGCCATAGGCGTAGATCGGATACATCACCAAGGATGACTGCACCGACATCATCGAGCGGTAGCCGCTGTCCACGCGTTCAACTTCTCGCGCGATCAGGCCGTAGGCGACGTAAGACGATCCCAGCCCGCCGTATTGTTCCGGGACGGTCACGCCCAGCAGGCCCATCTCGCCCATCTCGCGGAAGATCGCGGGGTCGGTGGATTCCTCGCGGTAGGCGGCAACGACGCGCGGCTGCAGTTTCTCTTGGGCATAGGACCGTGCGGCATCGCGCAGCATGCGCTCTTCTTCGGTCAGCTGATCCTCCAGCCGGAAGGGGTCTTCCCAATCAAAACGGCCCAGATCGGGGGCATCTTTGGCTTTGAGGTAAGGTTTCTCGGTCATGGCGGCTCCTTGGTGGAAAACTCATTTCTGTGGCCTTCTATTGCATGAATCGCAGTAACAGCCTAACGAAACGGCATCGCCCAATGATGAGGAAAACTCATATGATCGGTTCGCGCCGCTACCTGCCGTCGATGCCGTCCCTGCTGGCGCTGGAGGCGGTGGCGCGGCTTGGCACCACCTCGGCTGCGGCGGATGAGTTGAACCTGACGCAAGGGGCGATCAGCCGCCAGTTGCAGGTGCTGGAGGGGCAGTTGGGGGTGCAATTGTTGCTGCGTGACAAGCATCGCCTGCGGTTGACCCCCGCCGCGCAGGACTATGTGCGCGAGGTGCGGCGCGCGCTGCAATCGCTGTCGCAGGCCTCGCTCAAGCTGCGGGCAAACCCTTTGGGCGGCAGTCTGAACCTTGCGATCCTGCCCGCTTTTGGCATGCATTGGCTTGCGCCACGGCTGGCGCATTTCGCCGCCAGCCACCCCGAGGTGACGGTGAACCTGTCCACCCGTCTTGCGCCGTTTGATTTCGCCAACACCAGCTTTGACGCGGCGATCCACTACGGACGGCAGGATTGGGCGGGCGTCGATTACCTGCCCTTGATGGAGGAAGAGGTTCTGGCGGTGGCAGCCCCCGCCTTGGTGCCGCAGCCCTTGGACGCCGCGCAAGACGTGCTGGGCCTGCCCTTGCTGCAACTGGAAAGCCGCACCGGCGATTGGGGCCGCTGGCTGGCACATCACGGACAGGCGGGGCAGCGCCCGGCGGGGATGCTGTTTGACCAGTTCGCCACCATGACACAGGCCGCGCTGCACGGTCTGGGGGTGGCGCTATTGCCGCTGTTCCTGATCGGACGCGAGTTGGCGGAAGGCAGGCTTGTGCCGGTCTACGGCGGCCCGATCCGCGCGCTGGGCAGCTATTATCTGGTCTGGCCGCGCGACATACCGCCCCGTGCGCCGCTGCTGTCCTTCCGCGCCTGGATTGCCACGCAACTGACCTAGCCGCGTCGCGCGGCGATGCGCCGCCTTGCCCCCGCCTGCGGTTGCGACTAAAGCGCAACTCGCAAGAGCAGGTCGCTCATGGCAAGAGTGATGAATACAGTCCAGAACCCCATCGTCGCAGCCCTTGGTCCCGCCTTTGCGGATCTGCCAAACGCCCTGCAAAAGCTGCATTCTGGCACCGATGTGCGCCGCTATTCCGGGCGCACCGTTGTCAGGCACGGACCTTCGGTCATCGCGCGAATCCTGCTCCGGCTTGGTGGCTTTCCGCCCCAAGGCTCTGGCCTGCCGCTGCGCTTTACCATCACCCCCGACGCGCAGGGCGAGGCTTGGGCGCGCGATTTTGATGGCCATGTCACGCAATCGCGGCTGCGAGCGGGCAGAGCGGGGCAGGTCGTCGAACGCTTTGGCCCGTTCCACATCACCATGCAGCCCGTGGCCACCCCGACCAGCCTTTCGTTTCCTGTGGTGGCGATCCATTGCCTTGGCTTTGCCTTGCCGCGCCGCTTGCTGCCGAAAAACCCGTCCTATGAAAGCGTTGATGCGTCGGGTGCGGTGATTTTCGACATCGGGGCGGAATTGCCGGTTCTGGGCCAGTTGATCGGCTATCGCGGCACCTTGCGCCCCGAGGCTTGCGACGCTCCTGCAGCAATCGCCACCGCCTGACCCCCCGAAACGCCCTTCCCCCTGAGTCCTGACCGCCACACCTGCCGCCCTATATGCAGTAGCGGCGAATTGGTGCTGGTATAGCGCTAGACCACTGGGCTAGGGTCTGTGGATAACCCCGGATCTATACCGGGGGTCGAGGCAGTCATCAAAAAACAAGCAAGGAGGGGGCCATGCGCTGCCCATTCTGCGGGAATATCGATACCCAAGTGAAGGACTCGCGTCCGGCCGAAGATCACGTCTCGATCCGGCGGCGGCGGTTTTGTCCGGCCTGTGGCGGGCGATTCACCACCTATGAACGTGTGCAGTTGCGCGATTTGGTCGTGGTGAAAACCTCCGGCAAGCGCGAGGATTTCGACCGCTCCAAACTGGAACGCTCGATCCGCATTGCGATGCAGAAACGCCCGATTGATCCCGACCGCATCGACCAGATGATTTCCGGCATCGTGCGGCGGCTGGAATCCTTGGGCGATACCGACATCTCGTCCAAAGTGATCGGCGAGATCGTGATGGAGTCGCTGGCCCGGATCGATACCGTGGCCTATGTCCGCTTTGCCAGCGTTTACAAGAACTTCCAGGCGGCAGATGACTTCGACCGCTTTGTGTCGGAACTGCGCCCCGGCACCTTGCCCGACGAATAAGGCCGTTTGGGTGAGTGGCGCAGACCATATGGCCCACGCCCTGCGCCTTGCCGCGCGGGGGCTGGGGCGCACTTGGCCCAATCCGGCTGTGGGCTGTGTTCTGGTGAAGGATGGCCAGATCATCGGGCGCGGCTGGACCCAGGTCGGAGGCCGCCCCCATGCCGAGACGATGGCGCTGGCGCAGGCCGGAGCCGCCGCGCGCGGGGCGACGGCCTATGTGACGCTGGAGCCTTGCGCCCATCACGGCAAAACCCCGCCCTGTGCCGAAGCCCTTATCGCTGCGGGCGTGGCGCGCGTGGTCAGCGCGCTGACCGATCCAGATGACCGCGTGTCGGGCAAGGGCCATGCCATGCTGCGCGCGGCTGGCATTGCTGTGACCGAAGGCGTGCTGGCCGATCAGGCCGCTGCCGTGAACGTGGGTTTTCTGAGCCGTGTCACGGCAGGGGTGCCGCATGTCGCGATGAAGCTGGCTTTGACACTGGATGGCCGGATCGCCAATGCCGCTGGGGCAAGCCGCTGGATCACCGGACCGTCGGCACGGCGTCAGGTTCATGCCCAAAGGGCTACCCATGATGCGGTGATGGTGGGGATTGGCACGGCTCTGGCCGATGATCCCGATTTGACCGTGCGGGATCTGGGTGTGTCGCATCAGCCCTTGCGCATCGTCATCGACTCGGGCCTGCGCCTGCCGCCAGACAGCCGCCTTGTGCGAACTGCCCGCGAAGTGCCGGTCTGGCTGTGCCATGCCAAAGGGGCATCCGTTCCCGAACGCCTGCAAGACAAGGGTCTGACCTTGATCCCCTGTGCCACAGGGCCGGATGGCAGGGTGGATATTTACGACGCGCTGCAACGGCTTGCCGCAGCGGGCCTGACGCGGATTTTCTGCGAAGGCGGCGGCACGCTGGCCGCCTCGCTGATTGCGGGCGGCCATGCGAACGAAATCATCGCCTTTAGCGCGGGCCGTGTGTTCGGATCAAACGGCACGCCTGCCGTGGGGCCGCTTGCTGGCACCCCCACCCTGCATGCGCCCGATTATGTGCTGTCAGACCTGCGTGTCGCGGGCGAAGATGTCATGCATATCTGGCGCTTGCGCGGCGGGCCGCACTGATCACCAGCTTCCGGTGTTGCCCATGCTGACCCAAGGCTCGGCAGCAGGCAGCGACTCGCCCTTTTGCAGCAACTCGATCGACACATTGTCGGGGCTGCGGACAAAGGCCATATGCCCGTCGCGCGGCGGACGGTTGATCACCACGCCATTGGCGGCCAGATGCGCGCAGGTTTCGTAAATATTATCAACCTCATAGGCCAGATGCCCGAAATGGCGGCTGTCGCTGGGCAGGCCCGCATCGCCATCCCAGTTGAAGGTCAGCTCGACCGGACATTCCGGCTGATCCGGTCCGGCCAGAAACACCAGCGTGAAGCGACCGCCCTCATTGACAATCCGGCGCGTCTCTTGCAGCCCCAGAAGATTGTAAAACGCGATGGATTTCTCAAGGTCCAGCACGCGGACCATGGTGTGCAGATAGCGGATCGACATTGGCGCCTCATTTGCGGTTATCGCGCCAGTCTAGCAGGCCAATCCCCTCCGGCGAAAGGGGTCAGAAGTTTGAGCGCACGCTCAACCCGACACCGAGCGTCTGCGTTTCGTAAATCGCCACGGTAGAGCGCGCCTGCGCCATCGTGACTGACAGCACCGGCGAAAACCCCATATAGCTGATCTGCGTCAGCGTCGCCGACAGTCCTGCCGACAGCCGAAAATCTTGCCGCCCGCCGATGTCATAGGGGGAAACCGGATAATCCCGCGCCTCGAGTCCCAGATTGCCCGCCAGAACCACCCCCAGCACCGGACGCGCGCGGGTATAATCCAGCGTCAGCCCCACCGCGTCATAGCTGCTGGGGGCGATGTCGGACCGGGTTTTCCCCAGATCAAGCGCCAGTTTCACCGTGTCGCCATTGCCCCGTTTGGCCATCACGCCACCCGTCAGCCCGAAAATCTGCGCCGAACCTTGGCCCGCCATCAGGCTGTGCTGCGTCTCGGCGCTGACAAGGGCAAAGCCAGTGGCCTTGCGTCCGATCGGTGCCTCCAGCCCCAGATCGGCGCGCGCGTAATCGGTCAGGTCGGCCCCGCCATACCAGTTATGCCCCGCACCCAACGAGGCCGAATAGATCACCTCGCCCAAACCCAGCTTGCCACGCCGCGCCAGACCAAGCTCTATGCCGGCAAAGGCATAATCGCTGTTCCGCGCCTCGGGGGCTTGGGCCTGCGCCTTGTCCGACAGCCAGACCAGCTTTTGTGATCCGGCAAAACGCAAATCCGTCGCGCCTTGCTCGGAGTCCGCCAGCCGGAACTGCCCCGACAGTGCCGCCGAGGCCTCGACCCCCGACAGGGCCAGCGCGTCTCCCGACAGTTGAAACGGAAAGCCCATGAACTCGAACATCGGGTTTGTCGCGCCGTTGTTGAGGTTGGACGATGGCCGCAAGCCTATATCAAAGCGCAAACTCAAGGGGTTACGCGACCGTACATAGTCAAAATCCCGCGTGGCCACCAAAAGGGCTATGTCGCTGGGGGCGACTTCGCTTGCGCGGCGCAGCCATAGTTGCGCCGCCGTCCGCCGCCCCGAGGACGACAGCGCCTGCGCCATCGCCATCGCCGCACCATATTTTTCCTGATCGTTCTGCGCTGCAGCCCAAGCCGCCTTGGCCGACAACCGCGCCTGTGCGTTGCGGCCCAGATCGCGCTCGGCCTGCGATTTCAGGATCAGCGCGGTGGCATCCTGTGCATCGCGTGTCAGCAACGCCGCAGTAAAACGTAGCGCCGTCGCAGGGTCTTGCTGCGAAAGCGCCACCGCCGCCAGTTTGCTCAAATCCTTGGGCGATACCGTAATCCCCTCGGCCTGCGCCGAAAGCCCCAACGCCGTGGCCAGTATGCCAGCAATCAGGGCCGCGCGCGGGGTCATTCGATCAGTTGGGTTTGATACAGCAGGAAGCCGCCGGTCTCGCGCACGGTCACGCCAGTCGTGCGCGGGTCGGACGAGGTGACAACGATGATTCCCACCACCTCGCTGGCATTGTCGCCCGCGACGATGGCATAGTAGTTGCCGTCCTCGTAATCCGAAAAGCTGCCATCGCCATTATCGATCTCGCTTTTGACGTTGCCGTAAAGCTCGCCGTTCTGGTCCATGGTGTCGGGACCAAGGAAGAACTGAAACACCGGTAACTCTGTGGGAATGTTGTCGGGGTCTGGTGCCAGCCCTGCCAGCACGTCAGCCGTTATGTTATTGCCATTGATGTCGAAGATTTGCCGATCCCGAACCGTGCCAACCACGCCCGGCCCGCTGTCGAAATCGCCAAAGTCGATGGACAGATCCATCGTGCCTTTGACATATTCCAGATCGCCCTGACCGACGAAATCGCGTAGGCCGGCATAAGCCCCCTCATAGGTCGCCCGCCCGGATTGCGGCAGTGTCACCCCACCGTCGCGCGACAGGACAAAGCCGCCAAAGCCATAGTCGGCAAATGATCCTGTGCGTACCACGGCAAACTGGGTCTTGCCGCTGCTGCTGACCCCGCGCAAGGCGCGGTATTGCAGCGTCGGCGACAGATCTCCCGGCACCGGCACCGCCTCATAAACCGCGAAATCGCCCAAGGTTCCGGCAGGTTTTCCGGTTCCGGCAAAGGTGACGGTCGAGCGGGGGTAGGTGTTGTTGCCGTCAAAGGCCAGATTGTTGACGTGGAATTCATCATTTTCGGCGTCATAGGTGATGTCGGTATCTTTGACAAAGCCATCGCCATCGCCGTTTTCATCCTCATAGCGCGCAATCGAGGTTGCCGCGCGTGGGGACGTGGTGCCGGGAAGCGGGGAAACCGTCGTATCGCCCACCGGCTCAGGGGCGGGTGGCGCAAAGGGGTTGCCATCACATGCAGCCAACAGAAAAACCGCCAACAAAGCGCCCCGATAACCCGACATGCCGCATCCATCCTTTTGGTCAAAACCAGATTAAGATAGTGCTGAAAGATATTGAAAGTCAAAGATTATTCCCCCATTCGATACCTGACGGGCCGTCCGTGGCCGCGCTGCATCACGCCGTAGCTTGCGGTTCCTAAAAGCGGCCCCACCAGATATAGTCGGCTTCGACTCATCCCTTTGCCGCGAAAGGCCACGCCATGCCGCTGACCCCTGAACAACTGGCCGAAATCGAGGCTGCCCGCAGCAATCCGCGTCCGACCTTGCGTGCCGTCTCCGAAGGGATGGAGGCGCATCTCTATCGCGCGCATCCGGTCTTGGACCACGGGCTTGTGCGTGTCATCGATTATATGGGCGACGATTCCGCCATCGTGCAGGCTGCCCGCGTGTCTTATGGTGCCGGCACCAAGCATGTGCAGAACGACGAAGGGCTGATCCGCTATCTGATGCGGCACTGGCACTCGACCCCGTTCGAGATGTGCGAGGTGAAACTGCACGTCAAACTTCCGGTCTTTGTCGCCCGTCAGTGGATCAGGCACCGCACCGCCAACGTCAACGAATACTCCGCCCGCTATTCGATCCTTGACCGCGAGTTCTATATTCCCGAACCGTCGCAACTGGCGGCGCAATCGGTGGTCAACAATCAGGGGCGCGGCGAGGTGCTGTCGGGCGCGGAATCCGCCCGCGTGCTGGAGATGCTGAAATCCGACGCCGCACGGTCCTATGACCATTACGAGGCGATGCTGTCGCAAGACGGCCAGCAGGGACTGGCGCGCGAACTGGCGCGGATGAACCTGCCGATGAACATCTATACCCAGTGGTATTGGAAAACCGATCTGCACAACCTGTTCCACTTCCTCCGCCTGCGCGCAGACGCCCATGCCCAATACGAGATTCGCGTCTATGCCGAGATTATCGCGCAAATCACCAAGGATTGGTTACCGCTCGCCTTTGCTGCCTTTGAAGATTACCGCATGGGGGGTGTCACGCTGTCGGGCAAAGCGATTGCCGTCCTGAAGCGGCGCTTGGCGGGCGAGGTGGTCGAGCAGCCCGAGTCAGGCATGAGTAAGGGCGAATGGCGCGAGTTTCTGGAGGTTTGGGGGTAACTGACCCCTCCTGAAAACCGTAGGTCGGGGTTCACCCCGACTCTCCCCCACACACCCGCGCAATGGCGGGGTGAACCCCGCCCTACAAGTGCAGATCCTTTGATCCATCACGATGCCACGACGAATAGGGCCAGTCACGGGGATGCCCGACCAGCCCGTGTTTCACAGGGTTGATCCAGCAATATCGGATATGGGCGCGGAAATCGGCTTCATCCCGCAGATGATGTTCCCAGAATCGTTTCTGCCAGATCGGTGCCTCGTCCTTGTGTAGGTCGGGGTTCACCCCGACTCTTTTCTCTGTGCCGATGCGGCTGCGCCCGCCCTTCGCGCCATAGGGGTTGGTGGGCGTAGGTCGGGGTGAACCCCGACCTACGCACCGTCATCGTAAACCGCGCCTTTATTGCAGCCATGCGGGTAGAGTAATCCGCGTCGTCCTCAGGCAAAGTCCAGACACAGTGCATATGATCCGGCAAAACCACCCAGGCGTTGATCCTGAACGGCCTTTCGGCGCGCGTCACGCGCACGGACTGCCGCAAGATCCCGATATTGCGAAGCAACAGATCCGAGTCGCGCGCGGCCAAGGCCACGGTAAAGAAGATCGAGGCACCGGGCAGGCGGGGGCGAAGGTAGTCGGATATAGGGAAAGCCTAGCGCGCAGGGGTTAACAAATCCCTTCCGACTGCAAGACGGTGCAAACTCCGGTAAACCCGCATCCCCCAACTGTCTTGGAAGATTCTGAAAATGTCCCGCTACTGGACACTACCCAACCGGCCCCTGCGCCCTAACTGCTGTGCAAAGGAGCGCCGCCCATGCAAATCGCCACCCTCTACCTGACGACGCTGACCCTGTTTCTGGTGCTTGATGCCCTGATGCTGACCCTGCACATGCAGCCGCTGTTCAAGCGCCATATCGGTCCGCTTTTGCTGGAAAACATCCGCCTGCTGCCGGCTGCTGCCTTTTACGCCGCCTATATTGCAGGGTTGGTCTATCTGGTCAGCTATCCGGCGCTGAAAACCGGCAGCGCCGTGCTGATCCCTGCGGCAATCTTGGGGGCGATGGCCTATGGAACCTATGAATTCACCAGCTACGCCATTATGAAGGGCTGGAGCCCGCAGATGGTTGCGACAGACCTGATCTGGGGGACGATCCTGACCTCCGCCTCGGCATGGGGCGGGCTGTTCCTGACCCGACTGATTTTCAAGGCCTGACATGATCCTTTACGGCATCCCCACCTGCGACACCTGCCGCCGCGCGCTGAAAACCCTTGCTGCGGCGGGAAAGGACGTGACCTTTCGCGATGTGCGGTCAGACCCGCTGACAGAGGCCGAGATTGACACCATCATCTCCGAATTCGGTGACCGCGTGATCAACCGCCAATCGACCACCTACCGCAGCTTTTCCGATTTCCTCAAGGCCTCTGACCCCGAAGCGCAGATTGCTGCCCAGCCCACCGTGATGAAGCGTCCTGTGATCCATGACGGCGCCAAGTGGTATCTGGGCTGGGACGCCGCGACCGAGGCCGCCCTTACATGAAAACGGCCCGCGCCATGCGCGGGCCGTTCCGATAAATTGACCAAAGATCACAACAGGCGCAGGTCGCCCGCCGATTGCTTGCCGTCACGGCCCGACTGAAGCTCGTAGCCGATCTTCTGATTGTCATTCAGGCTTTTCAGCCCGGCGCGTTCAACGGCCGAGATGTGAACGAACACGTCCTTGCCGCCATCATCGGGCGCAATAAAGCCATAGCCCTTGGTGCTATTGAACCATTTCACGGTGCCGGTCGGCATGCCGCATCTCCTATCTCAACCCTCCCGGGGCGATATTGCCGCGGGCCGTGCAAGCCAGGTCTTCCAGGGCCTTCGATAGCCGGTCAGAAAGTCTGTCGTCACAAGCCAAATCATGCCAAACCTAAGACGAAAATCAAGCACGGAGATTCGGGTGAGAAACGCAGCACTGACTTTGGGCTTGATTGGCGGCCTTTTGGCCATGTTTGTGGGCTTTTTCGGCTTTGGCTACACCGAGTTCATCGAGAACAACGGCGAGATCGGCGATTTCGCAAGCCAAGTCGATCATCCTATGGTGATCAAACTGGCCAGCTTTCTGGCTCCGATCCTTGCGATTGCGGGGGCGGCGATGGCGCGGTCGCAGAATGTGCCTGCGGGCGTGCTGATGCTGGCCTCGTCCGTGGCGATCCTTGTCGCCTTCGGCTTCAACGTGTTCACCATGTTCCCGATTGCGATGTGCGGCTTGGGCGGGATTTTGGCGCTTGTGGCAAAGCAGCCGGACGCCCATTGAAAAAAGCGCCGGCAAAACCGGCGCTTTTGGGGTCAGTTCTTGGCCCGTCCTAGTTGCCCGAAGGGGGCAGGGCGGCCAGACCGAACTCTGCCACGGCCTGATCAAAGCTGATGGTCTCGGTCCGCTGATCGCCCAGACGGCGCACGGAAACGGTGCGGTCCTCAACCTCTTTCATACCGATGGCAAGGATCACCGGCACCTTGCCGACCGAATGTTCGCGGACCTTGTAGTTGATCTTCTCGTTCCGCGTATCGGCCTCGGCCCGCACGCCCGCCTTGATCAGGGCGTTCTTGACCTCATGCACAAAGGGATCGGCGTCTGACACGATGGACGCCACCACAACCTGACGCGGCGCCAGCCAGAACGGCAGTTTGCCCGCGTAGTTCTCGATCAGGATGCCGATAAAGCGTTCGAATGACCCCAGCACGGCGCGGTGCAGCATGACGGGACGATGCTTTGCGCCATCCTCGCCGACATATTCCGCATCCAGCCGCACCGGCAGGTTGAAATCGGCCTGGAACGTGCCGCACTGCCATTCGCGCCCAATCGCATCGGTCAGCTTGAAGTCCAGCTTCGGGCCATAGAAGGCGCCGTCGCCGGGGTTGATGGTATAGGGCAGGCCCAGACCTTCAATCGCCTTTTGCAGCGCGGTTTCGGCCTTGTCCCAGACCTCGTCCGAGCCAACCCGCACATCGGGGCGGGTAGACAGCTTGATGTCGAACTTTTCAAAGCCAAGGTCTTTGTAAACCGAGGACAGCAGCGCGATGAAGCCCGCACATTCGGCCTCGATCTGATCTTCGGTGCAGAAGATATGCGCGTCGTCCTGCGTAAAGCCGCGCACCCGCATCAGCCCGTGCATCGAGCCTGACGATTCATAGCGGTGGCAAGACCCGAACTCGGCTAACCGCAGCGGCAGGTCGCGGTAGGATTTGATGCCCTGATTGTAGATCTGCACATGGCAGGGGCAGTTCATCGGTTTCAGCGCGTTGATGCGCTTTTCCTTGGCGCCATCCTCGTCCACCTCGACGATGAACATGTTCTCGCGGTAGGCTTCCCAGTGGCCGGATTTCTCCCACAGGATGCGGTCAACCACTTGTGGCGTCTTGATTTCCTTGTAGCCGGCGGTACGCAGACGGCCCCGCATGTAGTCTTCCAGCCCGCGATAGATCGTCCAGCCGTTCGGGTGCCAGAACACCATGCCGGGGGCTTCCTCCTGCAGGTGGAACAGCTCCATCTCGCGGCCCAGCTTGCGGTGGTCGCGCTTGGCGGCCTCTTCCAGCATGGTCATATGGGCCTTGAGGTCGTCGCGGTTCTTGAAGGCCACGCCGTAAATGCGCTGCAACATCGGGCGGGACGCATCGCCCAGCCAATAGGCCCCCGCCACATGGGTCAGCTTAAAGCCATCCGCCGGAACCTGACCCGTGTGCTGCAAATGCGGCCCACGGCACAGGTCTTGCCAAGCCCCGTGCCAATACATGCGAATGTCCTGATCTTCGGGAATACGCTCGATCAGTTCCAGTTTGAACGGCTCGTGCTTGCCGCGATAGTATTCGATGGCTTCGGCACG
This sequence comes from Rhodobacterales bacterium RIFCSPHIGHO2_02_FULL_62_130, assembly GCA_001828855.1. GTDB lineage: Bacteria > Pseudomonadota > Alphaproteobacteria > Rhodobacterales > Rhodobacteraceae > Cypionkella. The sequence goes on from MHZT01000040.1 coordinate 195,772, forward strand.
GCTCCAGACTTCGGTTTTCACCGGCTCGCGCGCGTTGATGATCTGCTTCATCTTGGCCTCGATCTGGCCAAGGTCTTCGGGCGAGAACGGCTCTTCGCGGTCGAAATCATAGAACCAGCCGTAATCGCGCACGGGGCCAATGGTCACCTTCACATCCGGCCAAATTTCCTGCACGGCGCGGGCCATGATATGCGCCAGATCATGCCGGATCAGCTCCAGCGCCTGCGCATCGTCGGACATGGTGTGGATGGCGATGGTCGCATCAGCAGGGATCGGCCATTGCAGATCGTAATGCGCGCCGTTCACCGTGGCGGAAATCGCCTTCTTGGCAAGGCTGGTCGAAATCGACGCCGCCACTTCGGCAGCCGTCACACCGGCTGCGAATTCGCGCTTGTTGCCATCGGGGAAAGTCAGGGAAATCTGGGACATGCTGTCCTCCTCGTCGTTTTGGCGCCTACGAAACGCCCGGTTGCGGGTTATGTTGGCGGCGTTTTCGCGCGCGCGGGCAGAGTTGTCAACCAGCCTCCCAGCTTCATCTTGGACTAAATACTCCCGCCGGAGGGTGAGGCGCGCCCGGAAAAGGGTCCGGTGGACCCTTTTCAGCGTCGAACGCCCCGCGCGTGGCGGGGTGGGGGCCTACCGTGAAGAAAAGAGCTTTCGGCGGGAGTATTTGGGCCAAGACGAAACGGCCAGAAAGACCTGTCCGGCTTTGAGGGCTGTTGCTATATCAGGAAAAAAACCAAGGGGGCGACATGAGCGGGCCGGACCATCTGACCACGCCGCAGGGGCGGCGCATTGCCTATCACCAGACTGCCGGTCAAGGGCCGGGGGTGGTGTTTCTGGGCGGGTTCAAATCCGATATGCAGGGGACGAAGGCGGTCTATTTGCAGGATTGGGCCGAACGGAATGGGCGGGCCTTCTTGCGGTTTGACTATTCGGGGCATGGCCAATCTTCGGGTGATTTTCTGGCGGGCGCGATTGGCGACTGGTTTGAAGATGCGCGGGCGGCGGTGACAGCGCTGACCGAAGGCCCGCAGGTTCTGGTCGGCTCGTCGATGGGGGGCTGGATCGCGTTGCTGCTGGCGCGGGCGATGCCGGATCGGGTGGCGGGTCTGGTGGGGATCGCGTCGGCACCTGACTTTACCGAAGACAGCATGTGGCAAGGCTTTACCGAGGCACAGCGGGCGGAAATGGCGACGACGGGGCAGGTGGCTTTGCCGTCGGAATATTCCGATGCCCCTTACGTCATCACACGGCGGCTGATCGAGGATGGGCGGGATCATCTGGTCTTGCGCGCCCCTCTGGCGTTGCCGTTTCCGGTGCGGCTTTTGCAAGGCACGGCAGATGTCGATGTGCCGCAAGAGGTGGCGCTGCGACTGTTGGCCCATGCCTCGGGCGATGACATCCGGCTGTCCTTGGTCAAAGGCGCGGACCACCGCTTTTCCACGCCGGACTGTCTGGCAATGATCACGCAAGCGATTGACGACGTTCTGGCCTGATTACACCTTTGCACTTTTTCTGCATTTTGGTGAAATTTCGTAACCAGACAAGACTCGGGTAGGATTCAAGATAATCCTTCATTCTGAATAAGTCTGAATAGTATCTTCGTGTGAAATCCAAGCTATGCAGGTTGTGAAATTCGAATAATCTGCTGCCAGCTTTAACATCAGGACAAACGCCGCCATGAATGATCCGCTTGTCCTGATCCCCGGTCTGATGGCGGATGCACGGCTGTTCCTGCCGCAGATGGTGCAGCTGGGGGCGGATCGGGCCATGCTGGTTGTGCTGCCCACCCGCGGCGAAACGGTCGAGCAGATGTCCGAGGCCATCCTGCCCGCATTGCCGCCGAAATTCGCGCTGCTCGGGCATGGTCTGGGCGGCGACATTGCGCTGGATCTGATCCGTCGTGTGCCGGATCGGGTGACCCGTGTGATCCTGATGGCCACCGATCCTCTGCCCGAACCGCCCGCCAGTGCCGCCGCGCGCGAGATGCGGATCGTGGCCGCGCGGTCGGGCCGTCTTGGGCAAGCGATGCATGAGGAAATCCCGCCCGCTGCCTTGGCCGATACCGAATGGCGGGCCGAGATTCTGGCGCTTGTGCAGGATATGGCGCTGGGTTTGGGGGAGGGGGCGTTCCTGCGCCAGTCCCGCGCGCTGCAACGCCGCCCAGATCAGCAAAAGACGATGCGGCGGGTGAAACTGCCCGCTTTGGTGATCGCAGGTGCGGCGGATACGCTGGTGCCGATGCGGCGGTCGGAATTCACCGCAGGGCTGATGCCCTTTGGCAAGTTGCAGGTGATTGCCGATGCAGGCCATCTTGCCTCGCTGGAACAGCCCGAAGCTGTCAGCGAGGCTTTGGCGGCCTTTCTGAAAGGCCCGGTGCTACTGCGCTGACTTCACGGCTGCCAGTTTGGGAGCTTCGATCTTGGCCACTTTCGGCGCGCCAGAATTGGCGTCGATAAAGTTCAGCACCAGCGGGCGGATGTTCAACCGCCAGCTTTTGCCCGCGAAGATGCCGTAATGGCCCGCGCCCGGTTCAAGGTGGCTGGCCTTTTTCGAATCAGGCAGGCCGGTCAGCAGATCCAGCGCCGCGATGCACTGGCCCGGCGCGGAAATATCATCTTCCGAACCTTCCACCGTCTTCACCGCCACTTGGGTGATCGCGCCGATATCCACCTTTTTGCCCGCCACGACGAATTCGTTCTTGGCGATTTCGCGGTTTTTGAAGATCCGCTCGACGGTGGAAAGATAGAACTCGGCGGTCATATCCATCACCGACAGATATTCATCATAGAACCGGTTATGGGCGTCGTGATCCGAAGCCTCACCCTGCGCGACGCGCATGATCTGGTCGGTAAAGGCCTTGGTGTGGCGTTCCGCGTTCATCGACATAAAGCTTTGAAGCTGCAACAGCCCCGGATAGACTAGCCGCCCCACGCCCTTGTATTTGAAGCCGACGCGCTGGATGGCGATCTGTTCCAACTGCCCCATGGTGATGCGGCGGCCAAAGTCGGTCACGTCTGTCGCGGCGGCATCGGGATCAATCGGCCCACCGATCAGGGTCAGGCTGCGCGGCTGTGCGGCTGGGTCTTCGCCTGCCAGATAGGCGGTGGCGGCAAGGGTCAGCGGCGCGGGCTGACAGATGGCGATCACATGGGTGTCCGGCCCAAGATGTCGCATGAAATCAACCAGATAAAGCGTGTAATCCTCGATGTCGAACTTGCCTTCCGACACCGGAATATCGCGGGCATTGTGCCAGTCGGTGACATAGACATCGGCATCGGGCAACAGGCTGGAGACGGTAGAGCGCAGCAGCGTCGCGTAATGGCCCGACATCGGCGCCACCAGTAGAATCTTGCGCGTCATCGGTGCGCGGCGGCGGACATGGAAATGGATCAGGCTGCCGAAGGGCTTGTCCACCACATTAACCACATCGACAAGGTGATCCTGCCCGTCGGGACCGGGGATCGACCGGATGCCCCAATCCGGCTTGGCCACCATGCGGCGGAAACTGCGCTCGGTCACTTCGCCCCAGGCTGCGGTCAGTTGCAGCATCGGGCTGAACGACATCGAGAACGCCGGATAAGACGCCATTGCCCTTGCGGTGGCACCCATCCACTCATTTGTGTTACGGATGCTTTCCATAAGGTCATAGGTGGTCATATACTTCATCGGCGTCTCCTTGCGTGGAAAAGGGCCACGGCCCGTTTGCCGCATACCCTTAGGGGCAGGGCGAAGTTATGCTGCACAGCAGCGAGAATAGGGGCGAAAGTTTAACATGACAACTGAAGACAACGACGCAGGCGCAAAATTGGAAAGATTGAATGCCAATCTTGCGAAAGTAGAAGCGTTGTCTGCCCGCCTGATGGCCGCTTTGGCCGCGCGCAAGCCTTCGGACCCCGGTGTGCAGGGGCCGGGCAATGACATCTATATGAAGGCCGCCACCGCCTATATCGCGGCGATGATGCAAGATCCGGCCAAGGTGCTGGAAAATCAGGTAAGCTACTGGGGCAAAACCCTGAAGCATTATGTCGAGGCGCAGCAGGCGCTGGCCTCGGGCGAATTCAAGGCCCCTGCCGATCCCTTCCCGAAGGACCGCCGCTTTTCCAACCCGCTGTGGGAAACCCATCCCGCCTTCAACTACCTCAAGCAGCAGTATCAGTTGAACGCCGAGGCTGTTCACAATTCCGTTGAGGCGATGGACGCCATCGATCCGGGCGACAAGCGCCGTGTGGAATACTTCACCCGCCAGATCGTCGATATGATGGCGCCGACGAATTTCCTTGGCACCAACCCCGACGCGCTTGAAAAAGCGGTCGAGACCGATGGCGCAAGTCTGGTGCAGGGGCTTGAAAATCTGGTCCGCGACATCGAGGCGAATAACGGCGAATTGCTGGTGACGCTGGCTGACCGCGAAGCGTTCCACGTTGGCCAGAATATCGCCTCTACCCCCGGTTCGGTGGTCTACCGCAATCGCATGTTCGAGCTGATCCAGTATACCCCCACCACGGAAACCGTCTACCAGACGCCCTTGCTGATCTTCCCGCCGTGGATCAACAAATTCTACGTGATGGACCTGAAGCCGCAGAACAGCCTGATCAAATGGATTGTCGATCAGGGCTTTACGCTGTTTGTGGTGTCTTGGGTCAACCCCGATGCATCTTACGCCGATGTCGGGATGGATGACTATATCCGCGAAGGCTATCTGACCGCGATGGCCGAGGTGCGCCGCATCACCGGCGAAAAGCAGATCAATGCCGTGGGCTATTGCATCGCAGGCACCACGCTGGGCCTGACCTTGGCGCATCTGCAAAAGGCGGGAGATCAATCGGTCAAGACCGCGACCTTCTTCACCACGCTGGCCGATTTCTCCGATCCGGGCGAGGTGGGCGTATTCCTGAACGATGATTTTGTCGATGGCATCGAACGGCAGGCCAACAATGACGGGATTCTCGCGCGCACCTTCATGAGCCGGACATTTTCCTTCCTGCGCTCGAACGACCTGATCTATCAGCCCGCGATCAAAAGCTACATGATGGGCGAGGCCCCGCCCGCCTTTGATCTGCTCTATTGGAACGGCGACGGCACCAACCTTCCGGCCAAGATGGCGCTGCAATATCTGCGCGGGCTGTGCCAGCAGGACGGCTTTGCCAAGGGCGCGTTTCCGGTGTTCGGGCGGCCTGTCAGCCTGTCTGACATCAAGCTGCCGCTCTGCGCCATCGCCTGCGAAACCGACCATATCGCGCATTGGCGTGGCAGCTTTAACGGCATCAAACAGATGGGGTCCGAGGATAAGACCTTCATCCTGTCGCAGTCGGGCCATATCGCGGGCATCATCAACCCGCCTTCCAAGGGCAAATATGGCCACTACACCAGTGCCGCCCCCGTTTCGGGCGACCCCGAGGCATGGCTGGCAGGGGCAACCTTCAATCAGGGAAGCTGGTGGCCACGCTGGGGCGCATGGCTGTCGGCGCAGTCCGGCCAACAAATAAAGGCCCGCGTCCCCGGTGATTCGGTGCATCCCGTGCTATGCCCCGCGCCCGGCACCTATGTGACCGCTCAGCCAACTGGTTGAGCGGACAGAGCTTTTTACCCGCGTCAAGCCCTGCGTCACTGTCATCGCTGCGTTGCAGAAGATTTACTTGAAATGCTGCACTGCAGCATGTATATATTGATCATCAGGAAACGGGCGGAACCCGAAACCCTTAGGAGCAAATCAAATGACCAAGACCCCGGATTTCACCAAAGCATTCCAAGACGCAATGGCTTCGTTCCCCGTGGACGCAACCGCGTTCCAGAACGCGTTCAAAACCCAAGCCGCTTTCGGCGAGAAGCTGTCCAAAGTCGCTTTGGAAGCTGCTGAAAAGTCGACCGAAATCTCGTCCAAATGGGCGAAAGAAACCATCGCCAAGCTGTCGGCTGCTGCCAAAGCCAAAGCCGAGCCGACCGATTACACCAAAGCCGCAACCGACTTCGCATCGGCCGCTGCTGAACTGGCTGCCGAAAATCTGGCTGCTTTCGCTGAAGTTGCGAAAAAAGTGCAGTCCGAAACCGTTGAACTGTTGCTGGCCGCTGGCAAGGACGCTTCGGAAGAAGCAACCGCAGCCGTGAAGAAAGCCGCGACCGAAGCAACCAACGTTGCGAAAAAAGCAGCCGCTGCTGCCAAGTGATCCTTTAGGATCGCGCGTCTCCTTTCCTCCCCCACAGGATGATGCGCATGGGCGGGCCTATAGCCCGCCCTTTCTTTTTTTTCTGCACTGCCCTAGACTTCTCTGCACTGCAATAAAACTGCATGAAGACCGGGGAGTCTGTGATGGCCGATACTGCCAAGCCGCTGTTGATCAAGCGTTACGCCAGCCGTCGTCTCTATAACACCGAGACATCGGATTATGTGACACTGGAAGACATCGCAGGCTTCATCCGCGCAGGGCGCGAGGTGCAGATCGTCGATCTGAAATCCGGCGATGATCTGACGCGCCAATACCTGCTGCAAATCGTGGCCGAGCATGAATCCAAAGGCGACACCGTGTTGCCCACCAATGTGCTGACCGATCTGGTGCGGTCCTACACCACCAATATCCAGTCAGTCGTGCCGCAATTCCTGTCCGCCAGCTTTGAGATGCTGCGCGACGGCCAGCACAAGGTGATCGAAAACCTTGGCACCATCCCGAACCCGCTGACCGCGATGCCGGGCTTTGACATGATGCGTAAGCAGCAGGAAGCCTTCATGAAAACCATGATGGGCGGCGTTCCCGGCTGGGGCGGCTCTGGTCCGGCGTCGGAAGAACCGCAAACCCCGCAGGCTGTCGCGGATGAACTGGCCGAGATCAAAAAGCAATTCGCCGAATTGCAGAAAAAGCTCTCGAAACTCTGAGGTGGGGGCGTGGCCATGCCCGAAGTGCAAGGGCGCGTCACGCTCTGGGGGATCGAGGTGTTTCTGGCCGTCGCCGAAGAGGGCGCGATTTCGGCGGCCGCCAAACGGCTGGGCGTCAGCCCTTCGGCGATCAGCCAGCAGTTGACGGGGCTTGAAACCGCGCTGGGGGCCGTGCTGCTGGACCGATCCGCCCGCCCGATGCGCCCCACACCCGCAGGGGCAATGTTTCGCCGCCACGCCCAGACCATCCTCAATGCCGAAGCCGAAGCGCGGGCCGAGTTGGGGCTGGCCGATCTGTCAGGCCTGACCACCCTGCGCCTTGGCATGATCGAAGATTTCGACGCCGAGGTTACGCCGCGTCTGCTGTCGGCACTGGCGCAGGATCTCAAGGGCTGCCGCTTCCTCTTGGAAACCGGTGCCAGCCACCGCCTGCTGGACCAGTTGGAATCCCGCGCGCTGGATATGGTCGTCGCCGCCGATCTGGGCAGCGAGGCCGCCGATGATGGCTGGCGCGAAGTGCATCCCCTGCTGGCCGAACCGTTTCTGGCCGTCACGCCCAAGGGCCGCACACCCGATGATCTGCCGCTGATCCAGTATACCGCGCGCCACCTGATGGGGCGGCAGATCGCCAGCCATCTGGCGCGGCTGAACCTGCGGCTGGCGCATCGCTTCGAGTTGGACAGCTATAACGCCATTCTGGCGATGGTCGCGGGCGGGCAGGGTTGGACGATCCTGACCCCGCTTGCCCTGCATCAGGCCGCCCGCTTTCGCGGCGCGGTCGATGTCGCGCCCTTGCCCTTCGCCCCCTTGGAGCGCACGCTGTCCCTGTCAGCCCGCGCAGGCGTGTTGCGCGATGTGCCGGCTCAGGTGGCGGCGCACCTGACGCGCCTGATCGAAGATGCCGTCGTCGCCCCCGCCCGCGCGGAATGGCCGTGGCTCGGGGTCAGTTTGCGCGTGCTTTAGCCGCAGAATTGGCATTTGCCTTCCGGCGGGGCGGGGTCTAGGCAGACCCAAAGCGCAAAGGGGCAAGACATGGCACTCAAGGATATTCTGCAACGGGCAGGCAATGCCTGCGAATTTTGTGGTGCGGGCGATGGGCTTGAGGCTGTCGATATCGCCCCCGCAGGCGAAATCGCCCTCTGCCCCGCCTGCCGTGGCGAAGAAGATGTGCAGCCCGACCACTGGCGCTGCCTTGAAGGCGCGGCATGGACGGCAGAACCGGCGGTGCAACTGGCGGTCTGGCGCAAACTCGGCACGATCGACGCGGCATGGGCCGCCGAGGCCCGCGAAGGCATGACCCTGCTGCCCGAAGTGCAGGGCTGGTCCGAAACTCCGCTGGCCGTGGAACACCGCGACAGCAACGGCGCGCTGCTGGCCCAAGGCGATACAGTGGTGCTGATCAAGGATCTGGTGGTCAAGGGCGCAAACTTCACCGCCAAACGCGGCACGGCCGTGCGCGGCATCGCCCTAGTCCCCGACAACGCCGCCCAGATCGAAGGTCGCGTCGAAGGTCAGCGCATCGTCATCCTGACCGAATTCGTCAAAAAGCGCTAAGCCCGCCGTTCTGCGGAAAATCTGAAACGGGCGGTTTTGGCTTCATCTTGGCCCAAATACTCCCGCCGGAGGCACCCGCTGCCAACGTCAGGTGCCTCCGGCGGGAGTATTTGGGCCAAGATGAAGCTGCAAGGGTAGGGTGCGTGCTTGTCACGCACCCTTCTTTTTCATTCCAACTCGATCAGCAGATCCTTGGCATCGATCTGGCTGCCGGCGTGGACATGCAGCGCTTTGACCACGGCGGCGCGGTCGGCGTGGATGCCGGTTTCCATCTTCATCGCCTCGATGGTCAAAAGCAGGTCGCCTGCGTTGACCTTCTGCCCCGCCACCACGGCTACGGAGGCAATCGAGCCGGGCATCGGTGCGCCGATGTGGCCGGGGTTGCTGTCTTGCGCCTTGGGCTTCACAGCCGCCTTGGCCTTGATCGCGCGGTTCGGCACACGGATCACGCGGGGCTGGCCGTTCAGCTCGAAGAACACCTTCACCTCGCCATCCTCGGTGGTCTCGCCCACGGCTTGCAGGCGGATTTCCAGAAGTTTGCCAGGGTCGATTTCCGAGGTGATCTCCTCCCCCGGCACCATGCCATAGAAGAAGGTCCGCGTCGGCAGGGTGCGGACGGGGCCATAGGCTTTGTGGCGGCCCATGTAATCAAGGAACACCTTGGGATACATCAGATAGCCGTTCAGATCCTCGTCATCGACCTTCAGCCCGTTCAATTCGCCCGACAACTTCGCGCGCACCGCCTCCAGATCGACCGGAGCCATGCCTTCGCCGGGGCGCGCGGTCGAGGCCACTTCGCCCTTCAGCACTTTCTTGGAAATCCCCGCAGGCCAGCCGCCATGCGGTTGGCCAAGGTTGCCCTTCAGCATGTCCACGACGGAATCGGGGAAGGCCACGTCAACGGAAGGGTCTTCGACCTGCGCGCGGGTCAGGTTTTGCGCGACCATCATCAGCGCCATGTCACCCACGACCTTGGACGATGGCGTAACCTTCACAATGTCGCCGAACATCTGGTTGGCATCGGCATAGGCCTGCGCCACCTCGTGCCAGCGTTCCTCCAGCCCCAAGGACCGCGCCTGCGCTTTCAGGTTGGTGAACTGGCCGCCGGGCATCTCATGCAGGTAGACTTCCGAGGCGGGGGCGGGCAGGCCGCTCTCAAACGCCGCATACTGCCCGCGCACGCCTTCCCAATAGTTGGAAATCGCCCTGATCGCGGCAATATCCAGCCCGGTATCGCGGTCGGTATGGCGCAGCGCCTCGACAATCGAGCCAAGGCAAGGCTGCGAGGTGCCGCCCGAGAACGCGTCCATCGCCGCATCTACCGCATCCACACCCGCGTCGCAGGCGGCCAGAATCGTCGCCGCCGCCGCGCCGCTGGTATCATGGGTGTGGAAGTGGATCGGCAACCCGACTTCTTGCTTCAAAGTCTTGACCAAAATCCGCGCCGCTGCTGGCTTCAGCAGCCCCGCCATATCCTTCAACCCAAGGATATGCGCGCCTGCCGCCTTCAATTCCTGCCCGCGGGCAACGTAGTATTTCAGATCATATTTGGCGCGGGTCGGGTCCAGAATATCGCCGGTATAGCAGACGGTGCCTTCGCAGACCTTGTTTGCCTCAACCACCGCATCCATCGCGACGCGCATGTTTTCGACCCAGTTCAGGCTGTCAAACACGCGGAACACATCGACGCCGGTGGCCGCCGCCTGTTTGACAAAGGCCTGCACCACATTGTCGGGATAGTTGGTATAGCCCACCCCGTTCGATCCGCGCAGCAGCATCTGCGTCATCACATTGGGCATCGCGGCGCGCAGATCACGCAGGCGCTGCCACGGACATTCCTGCAAGAACCGGTAGGCCACATCAAACGTCGCCCCGCCCCAGCACTCGACGCTGAACAGTTGCGGCAGGTTCGCCGCATAGGTGGGGGCCACCTTGATCATGTCGATCGAGCGCATCCGCGTCGCCAGAAGCGACTGGTGGCCGTCGCGCATCGTGGTGTCGGTGATCAGCACCTTTTGCTGTTTCGACATCCAGTCCGCCACCGCCTGCGGGCCTTTTTGCTCCAGCAGGTTGCGCGTGCCCATCGAGGGTTCCGCCAAGGCTTTCGGGGCTTTGGGGATACGCGCCTCGGCATGCGGCTTGGCGCGGCCTGCGGTTTCGGGATGCCCGTTCACGGTGATATCCGCGATATAGGTCAGGATCTTGGTCGCGCGGTCACGGCGCTTTTTGAACTGGAACAGCTCTGGCGTCGTGTCGATGAACTTGGTGGTATAGGTGTCGTTCAGGAAGGTCGGGTGTTTCAGCAGGTTGATGACGAACTCGATGTTCGTGGACACGCCGCGAATACGGAATTCGCGCAGCGCGCGGTCCATGCGCGCAATCGCACGGTCCGGCGTCGGCGCCCAGGCCGTCACCTTGACCAGCAGCGAATCGTAATAGCGCGTGATCACGCCGCCCGCATAGGCCGTGCCGCCATCCAGACGGATGCCCATGCCGGTGGCCGAGCGATAGGCCGTCAAGCGCCCGTAATCAGGGATGAAGTTGTTCTGCGGGTCTTCGGTGGTGACGCGGCATTGCAGCGCATGGCCGTGCAGCCGGATATCCTCCTGCCGCGCCATGCCGGTCGCCACTGCCAGCGGCTTGCCTTCTGCAATCAGGATTTGCGCCTGCACGATGTCGATGCCGGTGACCTGTTCGGTCACGGTGTGTTCGACCTGAACGCGCGGATTCACCTCGATAAAGTAGAATTTCTGGCTGTCCATATCCATCAGGAATTCGACAGTGCCGGCACATTCATAGCCGACATGGGCGCAGATGCGGCGGCCCAGATCGCAGACTTCGGCGCGCTGGGCCTCGGTCAGATAGGGGGCAGGCGCGCGTTCGACGACCTTCTGGTTGCGGCGCTGCACGGTGCAGTCGCGTTCATAAAGGTGATAAATCTCGCCGTGCTTGTCGCCAAGGATCTGCACTTCGACATGCCGCGCGCGCAGAATCATCTTCTCCAGATAGCCCTCGCCATTGCCAAAGGCAGCCTCGGCCTCACGACGACCCTCGCGCACCTTGTCGACCAGTTCGGCCTCGGACAGAATCGGACGCATGCCGCGACCGCCGCCGCCCCAGGACGCCTTGAGCATCAGCGGATAACCCACCGCTGCCGCCTCTTTCTTGATGGCGTCGAAATCCTCGCCCAGAACTTCGGTCGCCGGAATGACCGGAACCCCCGCCGCCATAGCCACCCGCCGCGCGCTGGCCTTGTCGCCCAAAGCCCGCATGGTTTCGGCCTTGGGGCCGATAAAGGTGATGCCCGCCTGATCGCAAGCCTCTACGAAATCGGGGTTTTCCGACAAAAGCCCATAGCCCGGGTGGATCGCATCCGCCCCCGACGCCCGCGCCACGCGGATGATCTCGGGGATCGACAGATAGGCGCCCACAGGCGACAGGCCTTCCCCGATCAGATAGGCCTCATCCGCCTTGAAGCGGTGCAGCGACAGCTTGTCCTCTTCGGCATAGACCGCGACAGTCTTTTTGCCCATTTCATTGGCTGCCCGCATCACACGGATCGCGATTTCGCCACGGTTGGCGACAAGGATTTTCTTGAACTCGGTCATTGGCAGCACTCCGGTCAGGGGTGAGGGGGCGTCATTGCGCCGCACTCTAGGGGTGCTGCGGTGCAGCGCAAGGGGCTGAAACGCCGAATTATCACAGTTTTGCGACTGGTGTTGCGCTAACATCGGGTCGTTGCAAAGGGGATGAAAATCTGTCGGAACATATGCGGAACACTTCTTTAATTCCGCGCGGCCTCGGGTTAGGGTGGGGCTATGAACTGGTCCGATGAAGAAGATGCTTTCGAGGCGGCGGTGCCGCTGTCCCAACGTGCGATGGCCGCGCGGCCTGGTGCTGTTGGTGGCGTGCAGGGCGATTATCTGGCCGATCTGAACCCCGCGCAGCGCGAGGCGGTTCTGGCCTCGGATGGTCCTGTGCTGATGCTGGCGGGGGCAGGGACGGGCAAGACCAAGGCGCTGATGGCACGGATCGCGCATCTGATTGCAACGCAGCGCGCACAGGCGCACCAGATCCTTGCGGTGACGTTCACCAACAAAGCCGCGCGCGAGATGAAGAACCGCCTTGCCGCGCCGCCGTTCAACCTGCCCGAACCCTTGCGCTGGATGGGAACTTTCCACTCGATCTCGGTCAAGATCCTGCGCCGCCATGCCGAGTTGGTGGGCCTGAAATCCAACTTCACCATTCTGGACACCGACGATCAGTTGCGCCTGCTGAAGCAACTGGTTCAGGCCGCCAATATCGACGAAAAACGCTGGCCGCCGCGGCTTCTGGCCGGAATCATTGACACTTGGAAGAACCGCGCCCTGACGCCCGACCGTGTGCCTGCGTCTGAGGCCAGCGCCTTCAACAACCGCGGGACCGAACTTTATGAACAATATCAGGAACGTCTGAAAACCCTGAATGCCACCGATTTCGGCGACCTGCTACTACATTGCGTCACCATATTTCAGCGTCACCCCGACGTGCTGGAACAGTATCAGCGCTGGTTCCGCTATATTATGGTGGACGAATATCAGGACACCAACGTCGCGCAATATCTGTGGCTGCGGCTGCTAGCGCAGGGGCACCGAAACATCTGCTGCGTGGGCGATGACGACCAGTCGATCTATGGCTGGCGCGGGGCCGAGGTGGGCAATATCCTGCGGTTCGAAAAAGATTTCCCCGGCGCGCATGTGGTGCGGCTGGAACAGAATTACCGCTCGACCGCGCATATTCTGGCGGCGGCCTCAGGCGTGATCGCCGCCAATGCCGACCGTCTGGGCAAGACCCTGTGGACCGCAGGCGAACAGGGCGAAAAGGTGCGGCTGATCGGCCATTGGGATGGCGAGGAAGAGGCCCGCTGGATCGGTGAGGAAATCGAAGCCGCACAGCGCGGGCGGCGTGCGATTGATCCGGTGTCGCTGAACGAAATTGCGATTCTGGTCCGCGCCAGCCACCAGATGCGCGCCTTTGAAGACCGCTTCCTGACCATTGGCCTGCCCTACCGCGTCATCGGCGGGCCGCGATTCTATGAACGGCAGGAAATCCGCGATGCGATGGCCTATTTCCGGCTTGCGGTGTCGCCCGAGGATGATCTGGCCTTTGAACGTGTGGTCAACCTGCCCAAGCGCGGGCTTGGCGACAAGGCGCAACAGGACATCCAGCGCGAGGCCCGCGCGCAGGGCCTCCCCCTGCTGGAAGGCGCGCGCAGCCTGATCGCGCGCGGTGGCATCGGCGGCAAGGGCGCTGGGCAGTTGCGCGGCTTTGTCGAAGGGGTGGACCGCTGGCATGCAGCCCTTCTGGGCGCACGCGCAACACCGCCCGAGGATGCCGTGGTTGAACCCCTCTTGCCCGACACGCCCCCCGCCAACGACCTGAATCACGTCCGGCTGGCCGAGATCATCCTTGAAGAGTCCGGCTATATCTCGATGTGGCAGAACGACAAGACGCCCGAGGCCCCCGGCCGGTTGGAGAACCTGAAAGAACTGGTCAAGGCGCTGGAGCAATTCGACAGCCTGCAGGGCTTTCTCGAACACGTCAGCCTGATCATGGAGAATGACACCGAAGAGGCGGTCGAAAAGGTGTCGATCATGACGCTGCATGCCGCCAAGGGTCTGGAATTTCCCGTGATTTTCCTGCCCGGTTGGGAGGAAGGGCTGTTCCCCAGCCAGCGCAGCATGGATGAATCGGGCAAGAAGGGGCTAGAGGAAGAACGCCGCCTTGCCTATGTCGGCATCACGCGGGCCGAGGAACTTTGCACGATTTCCTTCGCCTCGAACCGCAGGGTTTACGGGCAGTGGCAAAGCCAGCTTCCCAGCCGATTTATCGATGAATTGCCGGAAAAGCATGTCGAAGTCCTGACGCCCCCCGGCCTTTACGGTGGCGGCTTTGGCGCAGCGGCCTCATCCTATGGCGCGGCGCTGGAAGATCGGGCGATCAAAGCTGATGTCTACAACTCGCCCGGATGGAAGCGGATGCAGGATCGTGGCGCGCAGCGCCCGATGTCCCAACCGCGCGAATCCCGCCACATGACCATCGACGCCGAGGCGGTGTCGTCCTTTGTCATCGGTGAACGGGTGTTCCACCAGAAATTCGGCTATGGCGAGATCATTGCGATTGAAGGCGACAAGCTGGATGTCGAATTCGATCACGCCGGATCAAAAAAGATCGTCGCCCGCTGGGTTGTGCCGGCGCATCAGGTGGATGACGTGCCGTTCTAGCCCTGCGCTGTCGGCGCGGGCTTAACGGTTGGTTGCCTCCGGCGGGAGTATTTCGGCCAAGATGAAACGCTAAGGTTTCATCGTCTTTTCAAGCGCATATACGGCCAGCCCTGCCAGCAATCCCCAGAACGCAGCCCCGATGCCAAAAGCCGCCACGCCCGAGGCGGTGGTGGCTAGCGTGATGGTGGCGGCAAAGCGGGTGGCGGGCGGGGTGAAAGCCCCCGTCAGCGCGCCCATCAGCGGCCCCAGCAGCGCCAGCGCCACCAGCGCCGTCATCAAGGGCGGGGGCAGGGCGGTCAGAATCGTCAGGATCAGCGGCCCCGCCAAGCCCAGCAGCAGCCAGAATCCGGCATAGGCCACCCCGACTTTCCAGCGCTGGGCGCGGTCGGGATGGGTATCCTCACCCAGACAGATCGCCGCCGTGATCGCCGCCATGCTGATGGTATGCGCGCCGAACAGCCCCGAAATCGCCGACAAAACCCCCGTCGTCGCCAGCGCCGCGCGCACCGGCGGCTCATATCCCGCCGCGCGCAGGGTGGCAAAACCGGGCAGATTCTGCGAGGCCATCGTGACCAGATACAGCGGCACGCCCAGCCCGATCAGAACATCGGGCCGGAAACTGGGGGCGATGAAGGTCAGGGTGGGTAGGGGCAGCGCCAGAGCGGGCAGGCTGGACCCGCCGAAGGTAAAGGCCAGACTCAACCCTGTCGCCAAGGCTGCCAGCACCGCCAGCGCCGGATTCTTCAGACGCACCAGCAGAAACACCGCGATCATCGGGAACACCAGCGCAGGCAGCGCTTGCGCGGCGGCGCTGCCCTTGAGGCAAAATGGCAGCAGCACACCCGCCAGCATCCCCGACGCCACGCCATCGGGAATCAGCGCCACCAACCGCCCCAAGGGCCGCAGCGCGCCGGTCAGGGCAACCAACGCACCTGCCAGCACAAAGGCCACCACCGCCTCGGCCATGGTGATGCCGGATGTCGCGGCGATCAGCGCAGCGCCGGGGGTGGACCACGCCAAAACCACCGGCACCCGCTGCGTGATGCTGAGAAACGCAGACCCGACCGCTTTGGCCAGACAGATGGCGAAAACCCAGCTTGCGGTTTGCGCCACTGTCGCCCCGACCGCCGCCGCCGCTGACAGCACCAGCGCGATGGTCGAGCCGTAGCCAACCAGCGCCGCCACCAGCGCAGGCGAAAAAAGTGAAAGCCGCATGAAACCGCCCCTGTCGTTTCGCCGGACTATCGGGGGGCTTTGCGGGGGATGCAAGCAGGGGGGGAGGGGCGGCGATCTCAGGGAGGAGGAGGAGATCGCCGCCGGATCGTTCGGCCCCAGGGAGGAGGAGGGGGCCGTTCGAAAGGAGGGGCGGCGATCTCAGGGAGGAGGAGGAGATCGCCGCCGGATCGTTCAGCCCAGGGAGGAGGAGGGGGCCGCTCGAAAGGAGGGGCAGCGATCCCAGGGAGGAGGAGGGGATCGCCACCGGATCGTTCGACCCCAGGGAGGAGGAGGGGGCCGTTCGAAAGGAGTGGCGGCAATCTCAGGGAGGAGGTTGAGATCGCCACCGGATCGCTCGGCCCTAGGGAGGAGGAGAGGGCCGGTCGAAAGCAAGAAAAAACGGCGACGCCAGGGAGGAGGAACAGCGCCGCCGCGCCTTCATACGGACCCCAGGGAGGAGGTTGGGACCCGTGTCAGGAATTACTTGCCGTAAGCGGCTTCCGAAGCCACTTGGGCGATGACCGAGCGGCTGATGCCCAGATCGGTCAGATCACGATCGCTCAGCGCAGCCAGTTCACGCACGGTCTGGTCATAGACGCGGCGGCGGGCCAGAGCAGCTTTGACACCCGCAACCAGCGAACCAAAACGGTCCGAGATCGAAACAGTGGTAGCGCGGGTCGAATTCACATATGCCATGATAGCCTCATCAGTCTTTTACTTGGCGAGGGCGTTCCGACCGGATGTCGATCACGTCTTGCTCGCTGTTAGGGGTAACATGGGGCAAATGCTGCGACTGCACAATGGCCTGCCGAGTCAATGCTGCCATGCAGCAAGCGCATGGCTCGTCGTCACAAAAAGTTCATCAAATACAGCATCTTCGCTGAATCTTTGAGCAAATGGTCAAGACGCACTTGCCCTTTGCCCCAAACCAAACAACTTTGCGGAAAACTTATGCGGGGAATGAAGATATGGACCTGACGCGGGACGACGTTCTAGCGGTGCTGTCACGGATTTCAACGCCGGGGGGCGGTGATCTGGTCTCGCGCGATCTTGTGCGCGCGCTGGTGATCGAAGGCGGACAGATTCGTTTTGTGATCGAAGCCGCCACGCCAGACGAGGCGCGCGGCCTTGGTCCGGCACAGGCGGCGGCGGAAATCGCGCTGAAGGCCTTGCCGGGGGTGACAGCGGTTTCGGCGGTGATGACGGCGCATGGTCCGGCAGCCAAGGCCGCCCCGCCGACGCTGAAGATCGGTCAGCACCCCACGCCGCAACAGGGCGGGCCTGCCCGTATTGCAGGGGTAGACCGCATCATTGCTATCGGGTCCGGCAAGGGCGGGGTGGGCAAATCGACCATCTCTTCCAACCTTGCGGTGGCCTTGGCCAAGCAGGGCCGTCGCGTCGGCCTGCTGGATGCCGATATATATGGTCCCTCGCAACCGCGCATGATGGGCGTCACCAAACGCCCCGCCAGTCCCGACGGCAAGATCATCGAGCCGCTGGTGGCTCATGGTGTCACCATGATGTCGATTGGCCTGATGCTGAAAGAGGACGAGGCTGTGATCTGGCGCGGCCCGATGATCATGGGCGCGCTGCAACAACTGCTGACGCAGGTCGCATGGGGCAAACTGGACGTGCTGCTGATCGACCTGCCCCCCGGCACCGGTGACATCCAATTGACCCTGTGCCAGCGCACGCATCTGACCGGCGCGATTGTGGTGTCCACGCCGCAGGACGTGGCGCTGCTGGATGCGCGCAAGGCACTGGACATGTTCCAGAAACTGAAAACGCCCGTGCTGGGATTGATCGAGAACATGTCCACCTATGTCTGCCCGAACTGTGGCCATGAGGCACATCTGTTCGGGCATGGCGGTGTGGCCGCCGAAGCAGCGCGGCTGGATCTGCCCTTCCTTGGCGAATTGCCGCTGGACCTGTCGGTGCGGCTGGCCGGAGACAGTGGCACCCCCGTGGCCGCAGGCGATGGCCCGATTGCCGAGGCCTATGCCCGCCTTGCCGCGCGTCTGGTGGCGGGCGGGATGGCCTGAGACCAGCCCGAATCACCTCATCTGGGAAATCATGGGAAAGCCGGGCCTCGTGTCCGGTTTTTCGATATTCAGGGCCTTGCAGCCACCAGTTTTTCCGCAAAATCACCACGCCACACCACACTACCGAAAGATTTTTTGGGAATGCATGGGTGGGCTTGGGGCGGCATGGATTGGACTACATATAGCGGTAACGGCGGCGTTACCGCCTAGTGATTGCCCTGCCTGTCTCGATTCCCTACCAAATGCTGCTTTGTGTCGGGGCTTGGCGCAATATCTTCGGTCTGGTTTCCCGAAAATTTCCATTGCTTCCCATAAAATCCCATGTCATCCCTTTCCCTACGAAGATGAGACGGGCAATCAAAAGCAGGGGCAGCTAAGACCCCGAACAGGCGAAAAAGACAGGCTCATACAGGCACCCGCCTCATCCCAAATCAGAGATCCGGCGCGCGAGCGAGCAGACATCTCCCCCAGGTGGCGCGCGTAGCTGGACGCCCAGCGATGGGACAGAAAGCGGATCAAGCAGTGGCAGCAGCTTGATCCGCTTTTCCTATTCCACCGCCCCGAACGTGAACGAAGGAGCCGCAAGGCCCATGCTGACCGAGGCTTTCAGAGGCGAGTTCTACCAGAAGGTAGACGCAAAGGCGCGGGTGTCCATTCCCGCCGCCTTCCGCCGTATTCTGGAGGCCGAAGATCCCGCCAGCGCCGAATTTCCCCGCGCGCGTGTCTACATGGTCTATGGCGGCAAGCACCGCAATTTTGTCGAATGCTATTCCAAGGCGGGGGCCGATGCCCTTGCCGCCAAGATCGAGGCGATGGAACTTGGCAGCCCCGCGCGCGACCGCGCCGAACGTGACCTGATCTCCCGCTCTGTCATGGTGGAAATCGAACCCGATGGCCGCATCGTGCTGCCCGCCAAAGTGCGCGCCAAGATGGGCTTTGTGGGCGATGATCTGGCCAAGGGCGACGAGGCTGCCTTTGCCGGTTTCACCAACCGTTTCAAACTGTTCCGCCGCGATGTCTATGACGCCGAGCTGGCCGACGAGGACGACGATGATGGCGTTGATCCGCTGGCCTTGGTCGGCAGGGCTGCGAGGGCGGAATAGATGACCGCTGCCCGCGATCCTGCCGCCGATCGCTCTCCCCATATTCCTGTGCTGCTGCGTCCTTTGCTTGCTGCCGTGGCCCCCGTGCGGGGGCTTTGGCTGGACGGCACCTTTGGCGCGGGCGGCTACACCCGCGGCTTGCTGGAGGCTGGGGCCGATTGCGTGATCGGGGTGGACCGCGATCCTTTGGCGCTGGAACTGGCCGCGCCTTGGGCGGGGGCCTATGGCGACCGCCTGCGTCTGGTGCAGGGCAATTTTTCCGAACTTGACCAGCATGCAGGCGCGCAACTGGATGGTGTCGTGCTGGATCTAGGTGTGTCCTCGATGCAGATCGACATGGCCGAGCGCGGCTTTTCCTTCCAGAAAGACGGCCCGCTTGACATGCGGATGAGCCAATCCGGCGAATCCGCTGCCGATATCGTCAACACCGCATCCGAAGAACGCATCGCCGATATCCTCTATCACTTTGGCGAAGAGCGCGCCTCGCGCCGCATCGCCCATGCGATTGTGGCCGCCCGCGCCACCGATCCGATCATCACGACCCTGCGGCTGGCCGAGATTGTCTCGAAATGCCTGCCGCGTCCGAAACCGGGGCAAAGCCATCCTGCCACCCGCAGCTTTCAGGCACTGCGGATTGCGGTGAATGCCGAGTTTTCTGAACTGGTGCAGGGTCTTGGCGCTGCCGAACGCGCGCTGAAACCGGGTGGACTGCTGGCGGTTGTGACCTTTCATTCGCTGGAAGATCGTGTGGTCAAACGCTTTTTTCAGGCCGCATCCGGTGAAGAGCCGAACTCGAACCGCTATGCCCCTGCCAAATCCGGCACAACAGCGCGGTTTGAACTGGTGACACGCAAGGCCGTCGGTCCCGACGATCAGGAGTTGGAAGAAAATCCCCGCGCACGCTCGGCCAAGCTGCGGGTGGCGCGTCGCACCGCTGCCCCTGCCATGGCCCCCGATGCCGCCAAGCTGGATGCCCCCGATCTGCCCCAGACCAAGAAGGGACGCCGCGGATGATGCGCCCTGTGCTTTATGCCCTGTCGTTTCTGGCCGTGATCGCGCTTGGGTTCTGGGCCTACCGCGAGAATTACGCCACCCAAGCCGCCCTGCGCGAAGTCTCGGATCTGCAAAACGAAATCGCCACCCTGCGCGATGCCTTGGCCACCCAGCGCGCCGAATGGGCCTACCTCAACCGCCCCGCGCGCCTGCGCGAGCTGGCCACGCTGAACTTTGACCGCCTTGGCCTTTTGCCGATGGAGCCGCAGCAATTCGGGGATGCCACGCAGGTATCCATGCCGCCGCCGCCCGTTGCCGAAGACCTGTTCATCAACAACCCGCAAGACGTGATGGGGATGCTTGACATCTCGACCATCACCCCCGCCGATCCCGAAGGCGAGGCCGTGCCATGACCCGCACCCCCCTGCGCCCGCTGGCGCGTATTCTGGACGCCCGCGCCAAGGGTGAGAATCCCGAACTGATCGAGCGGGAAAACCTGCGCCAGCGTCACGATGCGATGCGTGAAAAGGCCCGCGGGCAGGCGCAATTCCGGCTTACCCTGCTGGCGGCCTGCTTTTTCTCGGCGTTTTCCCTGATCGGGGTGCGGATGGGGATGCTGGCCGGAACCGAAGCGGTAGAGCCGCGCAACGCCTCTGCCGGAATCGAAATTCAGGCGGGCCGCGCCGATATCGTCGATGTCAAAGGCCGGATTCTGGCCACCAACATGATGACCCATGCGCTGTATGTGCAGACGCGCGATCTGATCGATCCGCCGCGAGTGGCCGCCGAACTGGCCGCGATCTTCCCCGAACTGGACGCCGACACCCTGCTGCGCCGTTTTACCGACGGGCGCAGTTTCCTGTGGGTCCGCAAGGTGTTGTCGCCCGAACAGATGCAGTTGGTGCATGAGATCGGCGATCCCGGCCTCTTGTTCGGCCCGCGCGAGATGCGGCTTTACCCCAACGGCACGCTGGCCGCGCATGTGCTGGGGGGCGCGTCCTTTGGCAACGAAGGCGTTGATTCCGCCGAAGTGATCGGCACCGCCGGCATCGAGAAATTCATGGATGACCGCCTGCGCGATCCGGCGCAATCGGGCCAGCCGCTGCAACTGTCGCTGGATCTGACCGTGCAGGCCACTGTCGAAGAGGTGCTGGCCACCGGCATCTCGATGATGAACGCCAAGGGTGGTGCCGCGATCCTGATGGATGTGAACACCGGCGAGATCGTCAGCCTTGCCGCGCTGCCGACCTTTGATCCCAATGACCGCCCGAACAACCCCACCTCGGGCGATCCGTCCGACAGCCCGCTGTTCAACCGCGCGGTGCAGGGGATTTACGAACTCGGCTCTACCTTCAAGATATTCGCGGTCGCGCAGGCGATGGAACTGGGTCTGGTCAATCCCGAAAGCATGGTCGACGCCAATGCGCCGATGTATTGGGGCAAGCACAAGATCGACGAATTCGAAGGCCACAACTATGGCCCGCTGCTTTCGGTATCGGATGTGATCGCCAAATCCTCCAACGTCGGCACGGCGCATATCGCCCTGATGATCGGCGGCGAACGCCAGCAGGCCTTCCTCAAGACGATGGGTCTGTTTGACCCCGCGCCGCTTGAACTGGTCGAGGCCAAGGGCGCAAAGCCGCTGCGCCCGGCTAAATGGCCTGAAATCGTCACCATCACCGCCAGCTATGGCCACGGCATGTCGGGCAGCCCGATGAACCTTGCCTCGGCCTACGCCACCATCGCCAATGGCGGCATCAAGGTGACGCCGACGCTTTTGCACCGCACCGCGCCGATGATGGGCGAACGGGTGATGCGGGAAGAGGTCGCCCTGGCCTCGGTTGCCATGCTGCGCCGCGTGGTCACCGATGGCACCGCCAGCCTTGGCGATGTGCCGGGCTATGCGGTGGGCGGCAAGACCGGCACCGCCAACAAGGTCAAGCGCGGCGGCGGCTATTACGAGGACAAGGTGGTCAACACCTTCGCCAGCGTTTTCCCCGCCAATGATCCGAAATATGTGCTGGTGGTCACGCTGGATGAACCGGTTGAAACCTCGGGACCAAAGCCGCGCCGCACCGCAGGCTGGACCGCCGTTCCCGTCGCCGCCGAGATCATCCGCCGCACGGCACCCTTGCTGGGCATGCGGCCACAGGTTGAAGCCGCCTCGCTGGATGGGTTAACAGCCGTCAACAACTAGGACAGCGAGGCAACCAGCATGGACAGGCCGAAATCTTTGACAGAGTTGGGCCTGACCGCGCGGGGGGGGCTGACAGTGGATGAGCGCCGCTCGACGCTTGGCAGGCTTCGCTCGGCGCGGGATCGCCGGATGCTGGTGACGGGTCTGACGGTGGACAGCCGCGCGGTGAAAGAGGGCTACCTGTTCGCAGCCCTGCCCGGAGCCATGATGCACGGCGCCGAATTCATCGGCCCCGCCCTTCGCATGGGGGCCGCCGCGATCCTGACCGATGCCGAGGGCGCAAAGATCGCCGCCGAATTTCTCGCAGGCGCAGACGTTGCCCTGATCATAGCCGAAGACCCGCGCGAGGCACTGGCCGGTGCTGCGGCGCTTTGGTTCGGCGCACAACCCGACTGCATGGTTGCCGTGACCGGCACCAACGGCAAAACATCCGTGGCCACCTTTGCCCGCCAGATCTGGATGCAAATGGGCCATGCCGCGATCAACATCGGCACCACGGGGGTGGAAGGCGCATGGACCGCGCCTTCTGCCCATACCACGCCCGACCCGATCACCCTGCACCGCATGCTGGCCACAGCCGCCGCCGAAGGTGTCACCCATGCCGCGATGGAAGCCTCAAGTCACGGGCTGGATCAGCGCCGCATGGACGGGGTGCGGCTGCGCGCGGCGGGGTTCACCAACTTTACCCAAGACCATCTGGATTATCACAAGACCTTCGACGCCTATTTCGCCGCCAAAGCCGCCCTGTTTGACCGCGTGCTGCCCGAAGACGGTGTGGCCGTGATCAACATGAACGATCCCAAGGGTGCGGCGATGGCATCCATCGCCGTGGCGCGCGGACAAAACCTGATCACCGTGGGCCACGCCGCCGACTGCGATCTGCGTATATTGGCACAGCGCTTTGATGCTACGGGGCAGGATGTGCGTCTGGCATGGCGCGGCACCCCCTATCAGGTGCGTCTGAACCTGATCGGCGGTTTTCAGGCCGAGAATGTGGCGCTTGCCGCCGGTCTGGTGATCGGCGCGGGCGAGGCGGCCTCGGATGTCATCGCCGCCCTGCCGCATCTGTCAGGCGTGCGCGGGCGGATGCAACTGGCCGGAACGCGGCGGAACGGCGCTTCGGTCTTTGTCGATTATGCCCATACACCCGACGCCATCCAGACCGCCCTGCGCGCGTTGCGCCCGCATGTGATGGGCCGCCTGATCGTGGTGTTCGGGGCAGGCGGCGACCGCGACCGCACCAAACGCCCACTGATGGGGGCCGCCGCCCGCGCCAATGCCGATGTGCTTTACGTCACCGACGACAACCCCCGCTCTGAAGACCCCGCCACCATCCGGGCCGAGATCATGGCCGCTTGCCCCGATGCAAATGAGGTGGGCGACCGCGCCGAGGCCATCCTGCGCGGCGTCGATGCCTTGCAGGCGGGCGATGCCCTGCTGATTGCAGGCAAGGGGCATGAGACAGGGCAGATCATCAAGGGCGATGTCTACCCCTTTGACGATGTGGAACAGGCCAGCGTCGCCGTGGCCGCACTGGATGGATTGATATGACACTCTGGACCGCCAAAGACGCAGCCCTTGCCACCGGCGGGCGCGCAACCTCTGACTGGGCCGCAAATGGTGTGTCCATCGACACCCGCACGATTGCCAAGGGCGACCTGTTTGTCGCGCTGAAAGATGTCCGCGACGGTCATGATTTTGTCGCAGCCGCCCTTGCCAAAGGCGCCGCCGCTGCGCTGGTCAGCCGCATCCCCGAAGGCGTCGCCGCCGATGCGCCCTTGCTGATCGTCGATGATGTTCTGGCCGCCCTTGAACGTCTTGGCACCGCCGCCCGTGCGCGCACCACCGCAAAGGTGATCGGCGTCACAGGGTCGGTCGGCAAGACCTCGACCAAGGAGATGCTGCGCGCCATCCTGTCGGGGCAGGGCCGCGTCCATGCCGCCGAGGCCAGCTATAACAACCACTGGGGTGTGCCGCTGACCCTTGCCCGCATGCCCGCCGACGCCGATTTCGCGGTGATCGAGATCGGCATGAACCACCCCGGTGAAATCGCGCCGCTGGCGATCCTGTCGCGGCTGGATGTGGTGATGATCACCACCGTCGCCCCTGCACATCTTGAGGCGTTTCACGACATCGCAGGCATCGCCCGTGAAAAAGCCGCGATCATGGACGGGCTGGTTGCGGGCGGCACCGCCATCCTGCCCGCCGATCTGGAGGTCAGCCCGATCCTGCTGGCCAAAGCCGCCGCTGTCGGGGCCAAGCCCGTGACCTTCGGCACCAAAAATGCCGATTACCAACTGACCCATGTGCAGATCGGTGATCTGGCCACCATCGTCAAAGCCACCCGCCACGGCGCGGCGTTCCTTTACAAGGTGATGTCACCGGGCCGCCACTTTGCCGAAAACGGCCTTGGCGCGCTGGCGGTGGCCGATGCGCTGGGGCTTGATCCGGTGATTGCCGCCGCCGATCTGGGCCGCTGGGCGCCCCCCGCAGGGCGCGGCACCCGCGACAAGATCATCCTTGACCGCGTCGACGAAACCGCTTTCGAGCTGATCGACGATGCCTTCAACGCCAACCCTGCCTCGCTTGCAGCCTCGCTTGATGTGCTGATCGCCGCCGAACCGCAGCACGGCGTGGGCCGCGTGGGCCGTGGCCGCCGCATCGCCATCCTTGGCGATATGCTGGAACTGGGCCGCACCGAGATCGAATTGCATGAGGCCATTGCCCGCCACCCGAACCTTGACACCATCGACGTGATCCACTGCGTCGGCCCGCGGATGCGGATGCTGTGGCGCGCGCTGCCGCGCAACCAGCGCGGCGAATGGGTCGATACTGCCCCCGAACTCGCCGCCCGCGCGCGGTCGCTGATTGACGCGGGCGACATCGTTCTTGTCAAAGGATCGAAGGGGATAAAAGTCAGTCTGGTCGTTGACGCCCTGCGGAAATTGGGCCATGCGAGCGCCGATGCCAAGCAGGGAGATCACTGAATGTTGTATCTTTTGACCGGATTTTCCGACGGCGGTGATTTTTTCAACCTGTTCCGCTATATCACCTTCCGCGCTGGCATGGCCTTTGTCACCGCATTGATCTTCGGCTTTATCTTTGGCCGCCCGCTGATTGACCTGCTGCGCCGCAAGCAGGGCAAGGGCCAGCCGATCCGCGATGATGGCCCGCAAAGCCATTTTGCCAAGGCCGGCACCCCCACGATGGGCGGCCTTCTGATCCTGTCGGCGCTGATGTTTTCCACCCTGCTTTGGGCGCGTCTGGACAACCCCTATGTCTGGATCGTGGTGCTGGTCACGCTGGCCTTCGGGCTGATCGGCTTTGCCGATGATTACGCCAAGGTCACCAAGCAGAACACCAAGGGCGTCTCCAGCCGTGTGCGCTTTGTGTCCGGTCTGGCGATTGCCGCACTGGCGACCTATGCCGCCGCGCAATTCCATCCGGCAGAGCTGACCAACCAGCTTGCGCTGCCGTTCTTCAAGAACACCCTGATCAACCTGTCGCTGTTTTTCATCCCCTTCGGCATGATCGTGATCGTGGGGGCGGCCAATGCGGTGAACCTGACCGACGGGCTTGACGGCCTTGCCATCATGCCGGTGATGATCGCGGCAGGCACCTTGGGCGTGATTTCCTATGTCGTGGGCAACTTCAACTTCTCGGATTACCTTGGCGTGCATTTCGTCCCCGGCACGGGCGAGCTGCTGATTTTCGCCGCCGCCCTGTTCGGCGGGGGATTGGGGTTCCTGTGGTATAACGCCCCGCCCGCAGCCGTGTTCATGGGCGATACCGGCAGCCTTGCTTTGGGCGGCGCTCTGGGTGCGATTGCCGTCTGCACCAAGCACGAGATCGTTCTGGCCATCGTCGGCGGCCTCTTTGTGGTCGAGGCGCTGTCGGTCATCATTCAGGTGCTGTATTACAAGCGCACCGGCAAGCGCGTGTTCCTGATGGCCCCGATCCACCACCATTTCGAGAAAAAAGGCTGGGCCGAGCCTCAGATCGTGATCCGCTTCTGGATTGTCTCGCTGATCCTGGCGATGATCGGTCTGGCCACGCTCAAGGTGCGCTAGATATGCCCCGCCCCTTGCATCCAACCGCCCTTGTCACCGGCGGGAATCGCGGCATCGGGCGGGCCATCGTGGCGGGGCTGAAGGCCAAAGGCTGTGCCGTGACGCTCGCCGCCCGCGATGAGGACGAAGGCCGCCGCGCCGCCGCCGATCTGGGCGTTGCTTTTGTCCGCATCGACCTGACCGACCCCGACAGCTATTTCGATGCCATAACCCAATCAGGCGGCTTTGACATTCTGGTCAACAACGCCGGTACCCTGAACGAAGTTTCCCTGCTGTCGCCGAAATCCGATTTCGATCAGGCGATGGAGGTGATGGTGGCAGCCCCGCTGGACCTGATCCGCCTCAACGTCCCGCATTGGCGCGAAACCGGCTGGGGGCGGATCGTCAACCTGTCCTCGGGCCTTGGCGCCCATGCCGAAGGTCTGCGCGGTCCGGGGGCTTACGGCGTGGCCAAAGCCGCGCTGAACGCCCTGACCCGCGCACTGGTGCGTGACCTGCCTGCAGGCGTCAAGATCAACGCCTGCCACCCCGGATGGGTCGCCACCCGCATGGGCGGCAAGAATGCGCCCCGCACGGTGGAAGAGGGCGCCGATACCCCCGTCTGGCTGGCCATGTTGCCCGACGATGGCCCGACCGGCGGCTTTTTCGAAAACCGCGCGCCGAAACCTTGGTAATCAGCCTTCCACCGGAACCGAATACAGGATGAAATCCGATTTCGGCCGGAAGCTGTCATACAACTGCCGACCGGCATAGTTGAACTCTTGCGTCAGCCAGCGCACGTTGGAAATCTTGCGCGCCTTTGCAAAGCCGATGACATGGTTGATCATCGCCCGCCCGAAGCCGCCGCCGCGAATGTCGGGGCGCACATAAAGGTCGGACAGATAGACCACCTTTTGCCCCGAAAGCGACCGGTGCATCAGTTGATACTGCACCATCCCCACCACGCGCCCCGCATCATCCAGCGCCAGATCCGACCAGAAATCCTCATCGGGATCATGAATCCAGCCCCATGTGGCGGCCTTGCCCTCGGCCGAAACGCTGGTCTTGTAAAAGGCCGCATAGGCGTCGAACATCTCCTCCCATACAGGGCGGTCGGCGGCGGTGACGGGGCGGATGGTGACGGGCATCGGCAGGCTCCTGCATGTAAACTGGGCGTAACAAAGCCGTAGCACCGTGAATGGTCAAGCCTTACCCCTACCACTTTGCCCCGTCTTCTTTTATGCCAAAGCCTGATCCAAGAAAGAGGCGCGCCATGATCCCCGTTAAAGGCTATGCAGGCAAAAAGGTTGCGGTCCTTGGTCTGGGCCGGTCCGGCCTTGCCACCGCCCGCGCGCTGCTGGCGGGCGAGGCGGAACCGCTTTTGTGGGACGACAGCCCCGAAGCCCGCGCCAAGGCCGAGGCCGAAGGCTTTACCTGCACCGATCTGACCCGCGCCTCTGCCTTTGATGGCGTGGCCGCCCTGATCACCAGCCCGGGCATCCCGCATCTATACCCGAATCCCAACAAGGTGATCGCCCGCGCGCTTGAGGCAGGGATTCCGGTGGATAATGACATCGGCCTGTTCTTCCGCAGCTATGCCGGTCCCGAATGGGACAATTTTGAAACCACCCCGCGCGTGGTCTGTGTGACCGGATCGAACGGCAAATCCACCACCACCGCGCTGATCCATCATATTTTGGACGTGTCAGGCCGCCCCACCCAGATGGCGGGCAATATCGGGCGCGGCGTGCTGGACATTGATCCCGCCACCGATGGCGAGGTGGTGGTGCTGGAACTCTCCTCTTACCAGACCGATCTGGCCCGCAGCCTGACGCCGGATGTGGCGGTGTTCACCAACCTGTCGCCCGATCATCTTGACCGCCACAACGGCTTGGGCGGCTATTTCGCCGCCAAACGCCGGTTGTTCGCCGAAGGCGGTCCCGACCGCGCCGTTGTGGGCGTGGACGAGGTGGAAGGCCGCTTTCTGGCCAACCAGCTTGCCGAAGGCCCGCAAGATGACCGCGTGATCCGCATTTCCTCCGGCACCAAGCTGGAGGATTTCGCGTGGTCGGTGTTCGCGCGCAAAGGCTTTCTGGCCGAATGGCGGCGCGGCAAGCAGGTGGCCTCGATCGATCTGCGCGGGGTGGCGGGCCTGCCCGGCGCGCATAACCACCAGAACGCCTGCGCCGCCTATGCTGCCTGCCGCAGCCTTGGGATTGCACCGAAGCTGATCGAAGGCGCGTTCCACTCCTTCGCAGGTCTGCCGCATCGCAGCCAGTTGATCGGCGAAAAGGCGGGGGTGAAATTCATCAACGATTCCAAAGCCACCAACGTCGATTCTGCCGCCAAAGCCCTGCAAGCCTTCCCGAAAATCCGCTGGATCGCGGGCGGCTTGGGCAAGGACGGCGGTATTGCTGGGCTGGTGCCTTATCTAGGCTCGGTGCAAAAAGCCTACCTTATCGGCCACTCCGCCCGCGATTTCGCGCTGGAACTGGGGGCCACGCCCTATGAGATCTGCGAGACGATGGCCCGCGCAGTGGAACGTGCCGCCGCCGAGGCGCAGGCGGGCGAGGTGGTGCTTCTGGCCCCCGCAGCCGCCAGCTTTGACCAATATCCGAACTTTGAAAAACGCGGCGAAGATTTCACCGCGCTGGTGAAGGCAATCCTGTAACGGCGTGATCCTTGGCAGGCAAAGGACGCTCCGCGGGGGATATTTAAGCGAAGAGGATCGGGGGAGAGAAGATGCAGGGCGGTTGCACATGCGGGGCGGTGCGCTATCGGATGACCGAGGCGCCGATGTTCGTGAATTGCTGCCATTGTTCGTGGTGCCAGCGCGAAACCGGATCGGCCTTTGCGCTGAACGCGATCATCGAGACGGACCGGCTGGAGGTGACAGGGGCGGTCGAGAGGATCGGTCTGCCCTCCGCCTCGGGCAAGGGGCAAGAGGTGGTGCGCTGTCCGGCCTGCAAGGTGGCACTTTACAGCCATTACGCCGGGGCAGGCCGGCTGGCCGCCTTTGTGCGGGTGGGAACGCTGGATCATCCCGCCACCTGCCCGCCACAGGTGCATATCTACACCGCAACCAAACTGCCTTGGGTTGTGCTGGACGGGACCGTGCCGGAATTTGACGGCTATTATTCCTTGCGCGATATCTGGCCCGCCGCTGCCCAAGCCCGCCGCGAGGCGATGAAGGCGCGCGCGGCGCAGACCTGAGGCCCGCGGCAGTTTCTTGCCTGTCCCCTGCGGGTTATCCCCGCCTTTGTGCTGGCCATCGCGCCTGATATTGGCTAGTCTTGCCCACAGATCGGGACATACCCGGCATATCGGCAGAGCAGACGGCAAACAGGCGGATTTCCCATGACTGAGATGGTCTATGGCTCCATGCCCTCACGGGTATCCGAGCCGGTTCTTCCCCGCTGGTGGCGCACCATCGACAAATGGTCGATGACAGCAATCCTTGTGCTGTTCGGCATCGGGCTGTTGCTGGGGCTTGCGGCTTCGGTTCCCTTGGCCGAGCGCAACGGTCTGGACCCCTATTACTATGTGCAGCGGCAGGCCTTCTTTGGCGGGCTGGCGATGGCGGCGATGGTGGCGACCTCGATGATGTCGCCCGACATGGTGCGGCGCTTGGGGGTGCTGGGCTTTGGGATTTCCTTTATCGCATTGATCTTGCTTCCGGTTTTCGGAACCGATTTCGGCAAGGGCGCGATCCGCTGGTTCAGCTTCGGCTTTGCCTCGGTGCAGCCGTCCGAGTTTCTGAAGCCCGGTTTCATGATCGTGGTGGCTTGGCTGATGGCCGCCAGCCTTGATCTGAACGGTCCCCCCGGCAAGCTGGTCTCGTTCGGCCTTGCGGTGACGGTGGTGCTGTTTCTGGCCTTGCAGCCGGATTTCGGTCAGGCGCTTCTGGTGCTGTTCGGCTGGGGCGTGATCTATTTCGTCGCTGGTGCGCCGATGTGGCTGATCATTTCGATCATCGCCTCGACCGGTGCTGCGGGCTTTGTGGCTTATGGCATGTCCGAACACCTTGCGCGCCGGATTGACGGCTTTCTGGCCTCGGATATCGACCCGCGCAGCCAGCTTGGCTATGCCACCAACGCCATTCAAGAGGGCGGCTTTTTCGGCGTCGGAATCGGCGCGGGCGAGGTGAAATGGACCCTTCCCGACGCGCATACCGATTTCATCATTGCGGTGGCCGCCGAGGAATACGGGCTGGTTCTGGTGCTGGCGATCCTTGCGCTTTATGCCACCGTCGTCGTCCGCAGCCTGTCGCGTCTGACGCGCGAGCGTGATCCCTTCACCCGTCTGGCAGGCACCGGCCTTGCCTGCATCTTTGGCGTGCAGGCCATGATCAACATGGGCGTCGCCGTGCGTCTGCTGCCCGCCAAGGGCATGACGCTGCCCTTCGTGTCCTATGGTGGCAGTTCGGTCATCGCGGCGGGTATCACCGTAGGGATGCTGCTGGCCATGACCCGTGCGCGCCCCCAAGGCCAGATGAGCGATATTTTCCTGCGGCGGGGGCGGTGATGGCCCCGCTTCTCCTGATCGCGGCGGGCGGCACGGGCGGGCATATGTTCCCCGCGCAGGCCTTGGCCGAGGCGATGGTTGCCAAAGGCTGGCGGGTGAAACTGTCCACCGATGCCCGTGGCGCACGTTATGCGGGCGGCTTTCCTGATGCCGTGCAGGTGGTGGTGCTGTCGTCGGCCACCTTCGCGCGTGGCGGGGTGCTGGCCAAGCTGGCGGTGCCGTTCCGCATCGCGGGCGGGGTGCTGGCGGCGCTGGGGTCCATGTTGCGCGACCGGCCTGCGGTGGTGGTGGGCTTTGGCGGCTATCCCTCGATCCCCGCGCTGGCGGCGGCATGGGTGCTGCGGCGCCCGCGGATGATCCATGAACAGAACGGCGTCTTGGGCCGCGTGAACGCGGTCTTTGCGCGCCGCGTCGATAAGGTGGCTTGCGGCACTTGGCCCACCACCTTGCCCGCAGGTGTGACGGGCGAGCATACCGGCAACCCCGTGCGCCAGGCCGTGCTGGACCGCGCCGCCGCAGGCTATATCGCCCCCGGTGATTACCCGATGGATCTGCTGGTGATCGGCGGCAGTCAGGGCGCGCGCATCCTGTCCGATGTGGTTCCCGCCGCCATCGCGGCCCTGCCCGAAACGCTTCGCCAACACCTGCGCGTCGCCCATCAGGCCCGCGCAGAAGACGTGGATCGCGTCGTCCAAGCCTATGACGCTGCAGGCATTCCTGCCGAAGTTGCGCCCTTTTTCACCGACATCCCCCGCCGTCTGTCCGAATGCCAACTGGTGATCTCGCGCGCGGGGGCGTCCTCAGTCGCCGACATCTCGGTGATCGGGCGCCCCGCCATCCTGATCCCCTTTGCCGCCGCCACCGCCGACCATCAGACCGCCAATGCGCGCGGCTTGGTCGACGGGCAGGCCGCCATCCTGATCCCGGAAAAGGCGCTTGACGCCGCCTCCCTTTCCACCCAATTGGCCACGGTTCTGGGCAACCCGCAGGCCGCAGCGCTGATGGCGCGCAAGGCGCTGGCGCTGGGCATGCCCGATGCAACGACACGTCTCGTCTCGCTGGTCGAGGCGCTTTCCCCTACGAGGTAATCCATGAACGCGACCAAACTTCCGATGGAATTGGGACCGATCCATTTCGTCGGCATCGGCGGCATTGGCATGTCGGGCATTGCCGAAGTGCTGATGACGCTTGGCTATCGCGTGCAGGGGTCTGATGCCAAGGCGTCAAAGATTACCGACCGTCTGGTGTCGCTGGGGGCCACTGTGTTCGAAGGCCAGCGCGCCGAGAACATCGGCGAGGCCGCCGTTGTGGTGATTTCCTCGGCCATCAAAAAGGGCAATCCTGAACTGGAGGAGGCTCGCCGCAAGAAACTCCCCGTCGTGCGCCGCGCCGAAATGCTGGCAGAGCTGATGCGCCTGCGCTCGAACATCGCCGTCGCTGGCACCCACGGCAAGACCACGACCACGACGATGGTGGCCACGCTGCTGGACAAGGGCGGCTTTGATCCGACTGTGATCAACGGCGGCGTGATCCATGCCTATGGCTCGAACGCCCGCGCGGGTGAGGGCGAATGGATGGTGGTCGAGGCCGACGAATCCGACGGTTCCTTCAACCGCCTGCCCGCCACCATCGCCATCGTCACCAATATCGACCCCGAGCATATGGAGCATTGGGGAACCTTCGATGCCCTCCGCAAAGGCTTCCTCGATTTCGTCTCGAACATCCCGTTTTACGGTCTGGCGGTCTGCTGCACCGACCACCCCGAGGTGCAATCGCTGGTGGGCCGCGTCACCGATCGCCGTGTGGTGACATTCGGTTTCAACGCGCAGGCCGATGTGCGTGCGGTGAACCTGACGTTCGAAAATGGCATAGCGCACTTCGACATCCTGCTTCAGAACGAGGCGACAGGTTCGAAAATTGAAGGCTGCACCCTTCCGATGCCCGGCGATCACAACGTATCCAACGCGCTGTCCGCCGTGGCCGTCGCCCGCCACCTTGGCATGAAGCGCGAGGAAATCCGCGAAGCTCTGGCCAGTTTCGCCGGTGTGAACCGCCGCTTCACCCGTGTGGGCGAAGTGAACGGCGTCACCATTATCGACGACTATGGCCACCATCCGGTCGAGATCGCCGCCGTGCTGAAAGCCGCGCGTCAGGCCACCAAGGGCCGCGTTATCGCCGTGCATCAGCCGCACCGCTATACCCGCCTGCACAGCCTGTTCGAAGATTTCTGCACCTGCTTCAATGAGGCCGATGTCGTCGCCATTGCCGAGGTTTATGCCGCAGGCGAAGACCCCCTCGCAGGTGCTTCCCGCGATGATCTGGTGGCAGGGCTGATCGCCCACGGCCACCGCCACGCC
This sequence comes from Rhodobacterales bacterium RIFCSPHIGHO2_02_FULL_62_130, assembly GCA_001828855.1. Lineage (GTDB taxonomy): Bacteria > Pseudomonadota > Alphaproteobacteria > Rhodobacterales > Rhodobacteraceae > Cypionkella. The sequence goes on from MHZT01000040.1 coordinate 228,943, forward strand.
CGCGCCATCATCGATGAATCCGATCTGGCCCGCCTTGTGCGCGAACAGGCCGGTCCGGGGGATATGGTGGTCTGCCTCGGGGCTGGCACGATCTCGACATGGGCCAACAACCTGCCCGCAAAACTGGCGCAGGCGTGATGCTGCCGCTGGTCCTTGGCGCGGTTTGGGTGATCGCGGCGGCGCTGGTGGCACTGCTGCCGATGCCGCGCCAGATCTGGCCCGGTCTGGCCCTGCTGATGATGGCACCGCTCTTGCTGATCTGGATCGGCGCCACACAGGGCTGGTTCTGGACCGCGTTTGGCGCTTTTGCGTTTCTATCGATGTTTCGACGGCCACTGATATATTTTTATCGTAAGGCCAATGGGTTACGCGTCGAAGATATAAGAAGGGGAAAAATATGAGCTGGCCTTTGGTTCTGGCATTTCTTTGGCTGATCGCCGCCAATGTGATCGCAATGTTCCCCAGCCGTGACAATCACTGGCGCAACGCCTATGCGCTGATTGCCATCGGCGTGCCGATCCTTGGCCTTGTGACATGGCAGGATGGTCCCGTCTGGGGCATGCTTTTGCTGCTTGGTGCGGCATCGGTGCTGCGCTGGCCGCTGGTCTATCTGTGGCGCCACCTCAGCCCGCGCCCGCAACGCCGCTAGGGCTTGGCCCGCGCGCGCCGCTCTGCTAGATCGGCCCGATCAACCCGGACCCGGGTGCAACTCCCGGGTGGCTCTTCCGGCCGCCGATCCGCCGGACCACCGCTCAACTGACCATGATTTGCACCCAGACGCGCGCAAAGCCGCCACCGGTCAGGAACGGAATACCATGATCACTTTGAACACCTACCGCCAGGAATGGTTTGGCACCATCCGCGCCGATCTGCTGTCGGGCCTTGTCGTCGCCCTTGCGCTGATCCCCGAGGCGATTGCCTTTTCCATCATCGCGGGCGTCGATCCCAAGGTCGGGCTTTACGCCAGCTTTTCCATCGCGGTCATTTCCGCCTTTACCGGCGGCCGCCCCGGCATGATTTCGGCGGCCACCGCCGCGACCGCCGTGCTGATGGTCACGCTGGTCAAGGATCACGGCCTGCAATACCTGCTGGCCGCGACCATTCTGGCGGGGCTTTTGCAAATCGCGGCGGGCTATCTGCGGCTGGGCTTTGTGATGCGCTTTGTGTCGAAATCGGTGATGACGGGCTTTGTGAACGCGCTGGCCATCCTGATTTTCATGGCGCAACTGCCCGAACTTGATCCGGCCAAGGTCAATATGCTGACCTATGTGCTGGTCGCGGCAGGCTTGGCGATCATCTACCTGTTCCCCTATGTCACCAAGGCCATTCCGTCGCCCTTGGTCACCATCGTGGTGCTGACAGCCCTGACGTTATACTTCGGCTGGGACGTGCGCACCGTGTCCGATATGGGCCAACTGCCTGATACACTTCCGGTTTTTCTGATCCCGCAAATCCCCTTCACGCTTGAGACGTTACAGATCATCCTGCCCTATTCCCTTGCCGTCGCCGCCGTCGGCCTGCTGGAAAGCCTGATGACGCAGAACCTGATCGACGAGATCACCGAGACCATAACCGACCGCAAGCAAGAGTGTATCGGCCAAGGCCTGTCGAATTTTTTCACCGGATTCATCGGCGGCATGGCGGGCTGTGCCATGATCGGCCAGTCGATGATCAACATCAAATCCGGCGGGCGCGGACGGCTTTCGACCTTTGTCGCGGGGGCGATGCTGCTGGTGTTCTGCGTCGGTCTGGGCGACTGGGTGGGCGAAATTCCGATGCCCGCGCTGGTGGCGATCATGATCATGGTGTCGGTCGGCACCTTTAGTTGGGCCTCATTGGCCAATCTGCGGACGCATCCGCGCTCGTCCTCCATCGTGATGCTGGTGACGGTCGGCACGGTGATTTTCACCCATAACCTTGCGATTGGTGTCGGCATCGGTGTGCTGCTGTCGGGCATCTTCTTTGCCGGCAAGATCGCGCAACTGTTTCAGGTCACGTCGGTGCTGTCGCCGGATGGCAGGGCGCGGACCTATGTGATCGAAGGTCAGGTGTTCTTCGCCTCGGTCGAGGATTTCGCCCGCGCCTTCGATTACAAGGAACCGCTGGACCATCTGACCATCGACGTTTCCGCAGCACACATCTGGGACATCTCGGCGGTGGCGGCTTTGGATATGGTGGTGCTGAAATTCCGTCATGCGGGCGCGCAGGTCAAGGTGGTCGGGATGAATCTGGCCTCTGAAACCATCGTGGACAAGCTGGCTTTGCATGGCAAATCCGGCACTGCCGATCCCTTGGCGCTGCACTAGCGTCGGGCCAAAGGGCGGCTGACAAAGCGGGCGGGCAAGGTAGTTCTGCCCGTCTTTTGCGTTCAAAGGGCGGGAATCGTTAATTTTTCCTTAATGGGGCCATATCAAGCCGTTGATAAAGAAAGATAAAAAATGGTCCCGAGTTGGGATCATCGCCAAAGCTGGCGCAGCCTTGCCAGCCGCCCCCACATTTTCTATCACATCGGCATGACCCAACTCCCCACCCCCCGCGGCACCCTCACCCCGAACCGGCCCCTTGCCGACCTGACATGGCTCCGCGTGGGCGGCCCCGCCGACTGGCTGTTCCAGCCCGCCGACGAGGATGACCTGCGTGATTTCCTGCGGGCCTTGCCGCCCGAGGTGCCGGTGTTCCCGATGGGGGTCGGCAGCAACCTGATCGTGCGGGACGGCGGGTTGCGGGCCGTGGTGGTCCGGCTGGGACGCGGCTTCAACGCGATCTCGGTGGGGCAGGGGCAGGTGGTGGCCGGCGCCGCCGCCCTTGATGCCCACGTGGCCCGCAAAGCTGCCGAGGCGGGGCTGGACCTGACCTTCCTGCGCACCATCCCCGGCAGCATCGGCGGGGCAGTGCGGATGAACGCGGGCTGCTACGGGTCCTACGTGGCCGATCACCTGATCTCGGTCCGCTGCGTGACCCGCGCGGGTGAGGTGGTCGATCTGCCCGCCGCCGACCTGCACCCCCGCTACCGCCAGACCGACCTGCCCGACGGCTGGGTGATCGTATCGGCCACCTTCCGCGCCGAGGCGGGTGACCCCGCCGCACTTGAGGCACGGATGGCCGACCAGATCGCCAAGCGCGATGCAAGCCAGCCCACCAAAGACCGCTCTGCCGGATCAACCTTCCGCAATCCCGTCGGTCATTCCAGCACAGGCCATGCCGATGACAGCCATGAATTGAAGGCGTGGAAAGTGATTGACGACGCCGGTATGCGCGGGGCCACTTTGGGTGGCGCGCAGATGTCGCCGATGCATTCAAATTTCCTGATAAACCGCGATGGGGCAACCGCCGCCGATCTGGAAGATTTGGGCGAGGAAGTAAGAAAAAGGGTTTTCCAACAGAGCGGTATCACGCTAGAGTGGGAAATCATGCGGGTCGGGGAACGGCGCGCGCAAAAATAAGATCATGGGCCGAAAACGGTCTGGATGAGGCAGTAAATGGCAGGCGGCTCAAGCAGGGCAGTCTCCAAGGTGGCGGTGTTGATGGGTGGTCCTTCCGCAGAGCGGGAGGTTTCGCTTGTCTCTGGGCGCGCATGCGCTGCGGCACTTCGGGAGGCGGGGTATCAGGTTATCGAGGTCGATTGCGGCCCCGATCTGCCCGCACGTCTGGCCGAGATTAAACCCGACGTCGCCTTCAACGCCCTGCATGGCCGTTGGGGCGAGGATGGCTGCGTGCAGGGCATCCTTGAGTGGCTGCACATTCCCTATACCCATTCGGGCGTGCTGGCCTCGGCCCTTGCGATGGACAAGGCCAAGGCGAAAGAGGTCTATGTCGCAGCCGGTTTGCCGATCGTGGCCAGCCGACTGGCGACGCGAGATGAGGTTCAGGCAGGCCACGTCCTGCCGCCGCCCTATGTGGTCAAGCCGAACAACGAAGGCTCGTCCGTCGGGGTTTATATCGTGCATCCGGGCAGCAATGCCCCGCGTCTGGCCGAAACCATGCCCGAGGTGGTGCTGGTGGAAACCTATGCGCCGGGGCGCGAATTGACGGTGACGGTGATGGGGGATCGGGCGCTTTGCGTGACCGATATCATCACCGAAGGCTGGTATGACTTTGATGCGAAATACAAAACCGGTGGCAGCCGCCATGTGCTGCCTGCCGAGTTGCCGCAAGAGATTACGGATGCTTGCCTTGACTATGCCCTGCGCGCCCACCGCGCGCTTGGCTGTCGGGGTGTCAGCCGCACCGATTTTCGTTGGGATGAGGGGCGCGGGCTGGCGGGGCTGATCCTGCTGGAGACCAACACCCAACCGGGGATGACGCCGACCTCGCTAGCGCCGGAACAGGCTGCATTTTTGGGCATGTCGTTCCCCGAATTATGCGCGTGGATGGTGGAGGACGCCTCATGCAATCGCTAGGCCGCGCCCCCCAGCGCCCGCATGCCATCCGCCGCGATCCGGCCCCCAGCCGCTGGCAATACCGGATGCAGCGGCTATGGCTTACGCCGCTGTTTCGGGTGCTGTTCCGTGTGGGTCTGCCGGTTGCTTCGGTTGGTCTGATCGCGGCGCTTGTGCTGCATGATGACAGCCGCCGCGCGGCGCTGGTGCAGACCTATGACAGTTTGAGCGAACAGTTTCAGGACCGGCCCGAGTTCCGCGTCAGTTATCTGTCGATCGAAGGCGCGTCGCGTGATCTGGCGGACGCAGTGCGTGCCAAGCTGGCGGTCAAGTTGCCGGAGTCTTCGTTTGATCTGGATCTGGACGCGCTGCGGCAAAAGGCCGAAGCGCTGGATGCGGTGGCGAAGGCGGAATTGCGGGTGCGGGCGGGCGGTGTGTTGCAGGTGTTGCTGACCGAACGCGCGCCTGTGCTGGTTTGGCGGAACGACACCGGTTTAGAGCTGCTGGACGCCACAGGGCATCGCGTGGCGGGCTTGGCCGCGCGCGGGGATCGGTCGGATTTGCCGCTGGTGGCGGGCGAGGGGGCCGATACCCATGCCTCCGAGGCGCTGGAATTGCTGGATGCGGCAGGGCCGATCAGTCCGCGTATTCGCGGGCTTGTGCGGATGGGCGACCGGCGCTGGGATATCGTGCTGGATCGTGAGCAGCGGATTTTGCTGCCCTCTGATGGCGCTGTGGCGGCGCTGGAGCGGCTTCTGGCGCTGGATGCCGCCGAGAACCTGCTGGCCCGCGATCTTGTTGCGGTGGATTTAAGAAACGAACAGCGGCCGGTTTTGCGGCTTGCACCCTTTGCACTGGCCGAAGCGCGGCGCGCGCTTGGGATTATCGAGACGACGGAGAGTGACCTATGACCGACCTGTATCAATCCCAGCGTGCCATGCGTCACATGCGCCGGACGGCGATGCAGCGCGGTGTGGTGGCAATCCTTGACGTCGGCACCTCGAAGATCGCCTGTCTTGTGCTGCGGTTCGACGGGTTCGAGCAGATGCGCGATATTGATGGCGTGGGGCCGATGGCAGGGCAATCCACCTTCCGCGTGATCGGGGCTGCGACCACGCGGTCCCGCGGTGTGCGCTTTGGCGAAATTGCCGTGATGAACGAGACCGAGCGTGCCATTCGCACCGCCGTGCAGGCCGCGCAAAAGATGGCGAATGTGCGGGTCGATCATGTGATCGCCTGCTTCAGCGGGGCGGAACCCCGCAGCTATGGCCTTGCGGGCGAATGGGAATTGCAGGACTCGGTCGTGACCGAGCAGGACGTGGCGCGCGTGATGGCCGCCTGCGATGTGCCCGATATCGGCGAGGCGCGCGACGTGCTGCACGCCCAACCGGTGAACTTTGCGCTGGATCACCGGACGGGTCTGGGCGATCCGCGCGGGCAGATCGGCAACCGTCTGGCCTGCGATATGCATATGCTGACGGTGGATGCGTCGGTGGTGCAGAACCTGCTGTATTGCATCAAGCGCTGTGATCTCGAACTCGCTGGGATTGCGTCTTCGGCTTATGTGGCGGGGATTTCGTCGCTGGTTGAGGATGAACAGGAGTTGGGGGCGGCCTGCATCGACATGGGCGGTGGTGCCACCGGTATCTCGATCTTTATGAAAAAGCATATGATCTATGCTGACTGCGTGCGGATGGGCGGCGATCATGTGACGTCGGATATTTCCAAGGGTTTGCAGGTGCCGCTGGCAGTGGCGGAACGTATCAAGACCAAGCACGGCGGCGTGCATGCCACCGGCATGGATGACCGCGAGATGATCGAGATGGGCGGCGATTCCGGCGATTGGGAGAAAGACCGCCGCCAGATCAGCCGGACCGAGCTGATCGGCATCATGCGCCCGCGCGTCGAGGAAATTCTGGAAGAAGTGCGCGCGCGGCTGGACGTGGCGGGTTTTGACCATCTGCCCAGCCAGCAGGTCGTGCTGACCGGCGGGGCCAGCCAGATTCCGGGGCTTGACGGATTGGCCAGCCGCATCCTGGGGCAAAGGGTGCGGATGGGGCGGCCTTTGCGTGTGCAGGGCCTGCCGCAGGCAGCGACAGGGGCGGCGTTCTCCAGTGCAGTGGGGCTGTGCCTGTTTGCGGCGCATCCGCAGGATGAATGGTGGGATTTCGACATTCCGACCGAGCGTTATCCGGCAAGGTCGTTGAAACGGGCCATCCGGTGGTTCAAGGATAACTGGTAAACCGCTACATTCTGACAGTTTGGCAAAATGCCGCTGATATGCGGTAGTTTTTCCCCATATTTTGTGGGGAGCCTGACTTTTTTTCGTGACCTTTTCCGGCTCTGTGGATAGAATCGGGGATAATTCGGCAATCTGGAACTTTGGGACAGGTTTCAGAACAGACCGGAACGGCAACTGGCGGCAGGTGAGCTGCACAACAAGAAACAGGCGGACAGCACATGACCTTGAACCTGACCATGACCTCGCAGCGTGAAGAGCTGAAGCCGCGTATCACGGTGTTCGGTGTCGGCGGTGCCGGTGGTAACGCCGTCAACAACATGATCGACCAGCAACTTGAAGGTGTCGAGTTTGTGGTCGCCAACACTGACGCGCAGGCCCTGCAGCAAAGTCGCGCGACGGCAAAGATCCAGATGGGTCTGAAGGTGACGGAAGGTCTTGGGGCAGGGGCGCGCCCGTCGGTTGGCGCTGCGGCTGCGGAAGAAACCATCGAAGAGATCGTTGATCATCTGGCGGGCGCGCATATGTGCTTTATCACGGCCGGTATGGGCGGCGGCACCGGCACCGGTGCGGCCCCGATCATCGCACAGGCTGCGCGGGAGCTGGGCGTGCTGACCGTGGGTGTTGTCACCAAGCCCTTCCAGTTCGAAGGCAACAAGCGGATGAAGCAGGCCGAAGAAGGCATTGCAGCACTGCAAAAGGTTGTCGATACGCTGATCATCATTCCGAACCAGAACCTGTTCCGTCTGGCGAACGAACGCACCACCTTTACCGAAGCCTTCGCCATGGCCGATGACGTGCTGTATCAGGGCGTCAAGGGCGTGACCGACCTGATGGTGCGCCCCGGCCTGATCAACCTTGACTTCGCTGACGTGCGTGCGGTGATGGACGAGATGGGCAAGGCCATGATGGGGACGGGCGAGGCCAGCGGCGAGAACCGCGCGGTCGAGGCCGCTGAAAAGGCGATTGCCAACCCGCTGCTGGACGAAATCAGCCTGCATGGTGCCAAGGGCGTTCTGATCAACATCACCGGCGGCTATGATCTGACCCTGTTCGAACTGGACGAGGCTGCGAATATCATCCGCGAAAAGGTTGATCCTGACGCGAATATCATCGTTGGCTCCACTCTGGATACCACAATGGAAGGCACTCTGCGGGTCTCCGTGGTGGCCACCGGTATCGATGTCGCGCAAAGCCGCGCCGATCAGCCGATTGCCCGCCGCAAGATGGTCGAACCGCTGAGCAAACCGGTTCCCGCGCCGGAACCTGCGCGCCGTGAAGTGCCGGTTGCGGCTTCTCCGGTTGCGACGCCGGTTCAGACGCAGCAACCCGCGCCGCAGCCATCGATGTTCGACGGTCTGGATGGCGAAAACAGCTTTGCCCCGCAGACCGAGCCGGAGGACTTTATCGCCGCCGACGACATGCCGCCGCCCGCCTACCGTCCGCAGGCTCCGATGCAGCGTCAGGCCCCCAGCACGGCCAATTATGACGCCGATGCGGCGGCCTTTGTCGCTCCGCGGCCGCGCGCGCCCGGCACGCCCTCGCCCGAGGCAATTGCACGGCTTCAGGCAGCGGTCAGCAAATCGCCCGCTCAGCAAACCCGGTCTGCGCCCGCCGCGCCGCAAGCCAGCCGCGCACCTGCCACTGCGGCCAAACCGGCCGAGCGTCCGCGCTTTGGCATCGGCAGCCTGATCAACCGCATGGCCGGTGGCCACGCCGAACCGGCACCAGAGCGGCAGCAGACCGCACGCCAACAGCCTCCGGTGACGGCTTATGATGACGAGCAGGAACTCTCTGCCGATCAGGAACGGATCGAAATTCCGGCCTTTCTGCGCCGCCAAGCCAATTAAGATCTGTTACAGTTGATTGGAAGGCCCCGACGTGTTCGGGGCTTTTCTTTTTATATCAATGCTTTACCTGTTGGAAATTCTGTCACACTCCGTTACAAAGAGTGAGTTGAGATAAATGCCGCACAGTTTTAGCACAGTCATCAAGGCGCAGAATGGTCGCCATGCCTACCCTTGAGGATTGCCGTGCAAAATACCTTGGTTGCCCCCGCCAGTTTTACCGGCCTTGGTCTGCACTCTGGTGCGCCGGTTCGTATGGTTGTGAAGCCTGCGCCGGACAATCATGGCATCTGGTTTCGTCGCACCGATCTTGACCAAAACGAAGCCCTGATTCCGGCGATCTGGGATGCGGTTGTGCCATCGCGGCTTTGCACTCTGGTTGCGAATGCGGCGGGGACCAGTGTTTCGACGATCGAGCATGTGATGGCTGCGCTGGCAGGTTGTGCTATTCACAATGCGCTGATCGAGATTGACGGACCGGAAGTGCCGATCCTTGACGGGTCGGCGGTGCCGTTTGTGGCGGGCTTTCTGGCCGCAGGCTTGAAAGCGCAAAGCGCGCAAGTTCGCACAATCCGCGTGCTGAAGCCTGTCGAAGTGCGCGACGGCGAGGCGGTGGCACGGCTGGAGCCGTCCGAGAATCTGGAGATTGATTTCAGTATCGATTTTGCCGAGGCCGCGATTGGCCGTCAGGAAAAAGTGCTGAACATGGCAAATGGCGCTTTTGTGCGCGAATTGTCGGACAGCCGCACTTTCTGCCGCGCCGATGATGTGACGGCCATGCGCGCGCGCGGTCTGGCCTTGGGCGGCACGCTGGAAAATGCCGTGGTATTCGATGGCGACCGTGTGCTGTCACCGGGCGGCCTGCGCTATATCGACGAACCCGTGCGCCATAAGATGTTGGATGCATTGGGAGATTTGGCTTTGGCGGGCGGGCCGATCCTTGGTCGTTACACCGGTATTCGCGCGGGTCATGCGCTGACCAACCGTCTGTTGCGCGCGCTGTTCGCCGCGCCTGATGCGTGGCGGTACGATGATTGCGGCGCTGCGACAGGCAAGAAACTGCCCGGCGTAGGGGTGCATCAGGGCGATCTTCCGGCGCGTCAGTGACACAAGGCGCAACAAAGCGATGAAAGCCGTTTTGCGCCTCGGATTTTTCTGTGCTAGGACAGTCACAACAGCAGCGTGACGCGCCCATTTTGCGGGTGTTCTAGGTTGCGGCAAATTGGGATAGGCGGAAGATGGCAGGCGGAAAACCGGGTGCGGCGCGGGTCATAGGCATGGCGCTTCTCGTGGCTGTGCTGACCGCATGTTCGGGCGGCGGCGCGCAAGAGCGTGCGCTGGACAGCTACACCCCCGAGGAAATCTACAAACGTGGCGAGTTGGTCCTTGAATCCAAGGCCAAGCCCAAAGATGCACTGATCTATTTCCAAGAGGTGGAGCGTCTTTATCCCTATTCGGAATGGGCCAAGCGCGCTTTGATCATGCAGACCTATACGCTGCACAAGGCCAAGGACTACGAAGAAGCCCGCATCACGGCGCAGCGCTATCTTGATTTCTATCCCGGCGAAGAAGACGCGGCCTACGCGCAATATCTGATGGCGCTGTCCTATTATGACCAGATCGATGAGGTCGGTCGTGATCAGGGGCTTACCTATCAGGCGTTGCAGGCGTTGCGGGTCGTGATCGAAGAATATCCCGACAGCGAATATGCCAAATCCGCGATTCTGAAGTTTGATCTGGCCTTTGATCATCTGGCAGCCAAAGATATGGAAGTCGGGCGCTATTATCTGAAGCGGCGCAACTATACGGCGGCGATCAACCGGTTCCGCACTGTTGTGCAGGATTTCCAGACCACGACCCATACCGCCGAAGCCTTGCACCGTCTGGTCGAATGTTATCTGGCGCTGGGTCTTACGGACGAGGCGCAGACGGCGGCGGCAATTCTGGGCTATAACTATCAGTCCAGCCCCTTCTATGACGACAGCTTCCGTCTGCTGAAAGATCGCGGCCTTGCACCCGAGGCCAAAGGCACCAACTGGCTGTCAACGGTCTACCGTCAGATGATCAAGGGCGAGTGGTTGTAATGCAGGCACCCTGCGTCGTGACTGCGCGCCCTTCGGGGGCATAAGGTGCTACGCTCGCTTGATATTCGGGATGTGCTGATCATCGATCGGCTGACCCTTGATCTGGGGACTGGCCTGAACGTGCTGACCGGTGAAACCGGCGCGGGCAAGTCGATCCTGCTGGATGCCTTGGGCTTTGTACTGGGTTGGCGCGGGCGCGCCGAACTGGTCCGTGCGGGGGCGGCACAGGGCGAAGTCACGGCCGTTTTCGATCTGCCCGAGGGCCATGCCGCAAGGGATGTGCTGTCCGCTGCAGGGATCAGTGCAGGGGATGAATTGATCCTGCGCCGGATCAATACCGCCGATGGACGAAAGACAGCCTTTGTGAATGACCGTCGGGTTTCGGGCGAGGTGCTGCGCGATCTGTCCGATGTTCTGGTCGAATTGCACGGCCAGCATGATGACCGTGGCCTGTTGAACCCGCGCGGGCATCGGGTGTTGCTGGACCAGTTTGGCGGCATTGATGCGGGCGAAGCGCGCAGCGCGTGGCGGACAAGGGCGCAGGCGCGCACGGCGCTTGAAGCCGCCGAGGCCGCATTGGGCCGCGCACAGGCCGAAGAAGATTTCCTGCGCCATGCCGTCGCCGAACTGGACAAACTGGACCCGAAACCGGGCGAAGAAGCGGTGCTGGACGCGCGTCGTCGCACCATGCAAGGGGCCGAACGCATCCGCACCGACATCGCACGCGCCAACAATGCGATTGCCGCCGAGGGGGCCGAAGGTGCGATGCGGGACGCGCTGCGCTGGCTGGAAGGCGCGTCGGATCGGGCCGAGGGCAAACTGGATCGCGCTCTGGCGGCGCTGAACCGTGCGCTGATCGAACTGGGCGAGGCGCAGGGCGGTGTGGAAGACTGTTTGCGCCAGTTGGATTTCAATCCGGCCGAACTTGAGGCGCTGGAAGAGCGGTTGTTTGCGATCCGGGCGCTGGCGCGCAAATATGGCGTGCTGCCGGATGATCTGGGCAACCATGCCGAAACCCTGCGGACGCGGCTTGCCGTGATTGACGGCGGCGCGGCGGGGCTTGCCAAATTGCAGCGCAGCGTGGCCGAGGCCGATGCGATCTATGCCCGCGCGGCGGCGGCTCTGACACTGGCAAGGCGGGCGGCAGCGGTGCGGCTGGATGCGGCGATGGCAGCCGAACTGGCACCGCTGAAGATGGAGCGCGCGGTTTTCAAAACCGAGATCGCTGTGACCGAGGCGGGGCCGGACGGAATGGACGCTGTGACCTTCACGGTTGCCACCAACCCCGGCGCGCCGTCGGGACCGCTCAACCGTATCGCTTCGGGCGGTGAGTTATCGCGCTTTCTTCTGGCGCTGAAGGTCTGTCTGACGGGCGATGCGCCGGGCTTGACGCTGATCTTTGACGAGATTGACCGTGGTGTCGGTGGCGCGACTGCAGATGCGGTCGGGCGGCGGTTGCAGGCGCTATCCGGCACGGCGCAGGTCTTGGTTGTGACGCATAGCCCGCAGGTGGCAGCTCTTGGTGGCCATCATTGGCGGGTGGAAAAGCGTGTCGAGGCGGGGCAAACCCTGTCAACGGTGACCGTGCTGGATGCCGGTCAGCGCATCGAGGAAATAGCCCGCATGCTGGCTGGCGACCGTATCACCGAAGCCGCACGCGAGGCGGCACGGGTCTTGCTGGGTGCCTAGGCGGGGGTAGGGTGTGTGCTTGCACGCACCTTGGCCCGAAGCGGTGCGTGCAAGCACACACCCTACACTGATCCTGTCAGGCTTGGCGTTTGCCCTCCGGTTTCGTGGCGGCTTTGCTACAGTCGGCAGAGGTGGTCGACGGGAGCGGCAGTCAGGTCAGTGCGGTGAAGGACAGGTTCAGCGCTGTGCATTCTGTCCGGCTGTGCCGGAGAACGGCAACCAGCATGGCACCGAATCTGGGCAGTTCCTCGCCCGGCCCTGCAAGTGCCCCTGTCACCACGAATCTTTGCCGCAGCAGGGCGGTGGTTGGGCCAAGTTGCTCAAGGCTACCCTTGCCCGTGACCAGCCGTGCCTGGGCAAAGATGCCTTCAAACTCGGCCTGAAAGATGTCTTGGGCCGCGGCGCGGCCTTCGGCCCAAGCACCGGTCAAGGTCAGGGCGGTGCCTGTCGTCTCGATCAGGGCGGCAAGGGCTTCGGCGTCCTGAGCGGCGAAGGCGGAGGCAAAGCTGCGGGCGAACTCAAAGGGGTTCATGTCTGTGGCACCAGCTTTCCGGGGTTCATCAGGTTCAGCGGGTCAAGCGCGCGCTTGATGTCGCCCATCACACCCCAGCCCGAGCCGTGTTCGGCGGCCATCAGGGCAAGCTTGCCTGCGCCAATGCCATGCTCTCCCGTGATGGTGCCACCAAGGGCCAGTGCGCGTTCCGCCATGCGGTGGGCAAGCGCCTGTGCCACGGCATGCTCGGTCGGATCATCGGGCCGGATCAGCAGGATGGCGTGGAAGTTGCCATCACCGACATGGCCAAGGATCGGGCCGGGGATGGGGCTGGCGGCGATATCGGCCTGTGTTTCGGCTACGGCTTGGGCCAGTGCGGAAATCGGCACACAGACATCCGTGACAATCGCCACCGCGCCGGGACGGGCAGCAAGGATCGCCGGATAGGCGGCGTGGCGCATCTTCCAAAGCCGGCTGCGGTCTTCCTGCGCCTTGGCCCAGAGAAACCCGTGCGAGCCGAAGTCGCGGGCAATGGTGCCAAAGCGTTCTGCCTGTTCGGCCACGCCTGCGGGCGAGCCATGAAACTCGACCATCAGTTGCGGCGCAAGTGGCAGGCTGGTGCCGGACCAGACGTTGCAGGCGGCAACGGTGGCCTCGTCCAGAAACTCGATCCACGCCATCGGGATACCGGATTGGATGGTGGCAATTACACAATCGACGGCGGCCGTGATGCTGGGAAAGCCGCAAGTTGCGGCCGAGATCGCCTCGGGCTGGCCATGCAGGCGCAGGGTCAGCTCGGTGATCAGGCCAAGCGTGCCTTCGGACCCGACCATCAGGGCGGTCAGATCATACCCTGCCGCGGTTTTCGGAGCCAAGGTGCCGGTGCGGATCACGCGGCCACCCGCCAGAACCACCTCAAGCCCCAGCACATTGTCGCGCATAGTGCCGTAGCGCACGGCGGCGGTGCCAGAGGCGCGAGTGGCCGCCATGCCGCCAAGGCTGGCATCCGCGCCCGGATCGACGGGGAAGAACAGACCCGTGTCACGCAGCGCATGGTTCAGCGCCACGCGGGTGAGGCCGGGTTGCACGACCGCGCGCATGTCTTGGGGAGAGACCGCCAGCACCTTGTTCATGCGGGAAAAGTCGATGGTGAGGCCGCCCTGAACCGCCAAGGCATGGCCCTCCAGAGAAGTGCCTGCGCCCCATGCCACCATCGGCACCTTATGGCGGGCGCACATGGCGCTGATCTGGGCGACCTCGTCTGTGGTTTCGGGAAAGGCCACGGCATCAGGGCTGCGGGCGCGGATGTGGGATTCGCTTTGGGCGTGATGCTCCAGCACCGCCGGGGCCGTGGAAAGCCGGTCGCCAAGGGTGGCGCGCAGATCGGAAAGGGCTTCGGGGCGGAACATCGGGGCAGGGTAAAGCCAGCCGACCGGCAAGGCAAGTTGCCGTGCCGCCAGTCTTGGCGTTTGATCTGTCAGGACAGGGGGATCGAAGCCCGCTTTACCGGGTGAAATCGGTGATCACGGCCACGCCGGGCGGCATCGGCGCGTTGAAGGCGCGCAGCTCTGCACTGGCATCTGACAGCGCGACCTGACGCGCGACGATGGGGCGCACATCGATGCGGCCCGTCTCGATCATGGTCAGAAGCGACGGATAGCGCCAGCTTGGCATCCCGCGCGTGCCGTAAAGTGCCAGTTGCTTCATATAGACCGCGTTCATGTTGATATTCATCCGCGCGGTGTGGCCGGTGGGCAGGCCCACCTGCACATGGCGACCCAAGGGGCGCAGACATTCGATCGAGCCGTTGGTGGTGGCTTCGATCCCCAGCGCCTCGACCGAAACATGCGCGCCACCGCCCGTGGACTCGGCAATGCGGGCGGCCACCTCGCCGTCGCGGGCGTCGATGGCGATCTCGGCCCCCAAGGACAGCGCATGGTCCAGCCGTTCCGGCACCACATCGACCACGATCACCCGCGCGCCCAAGGCGCGACCGATCAGCAGCACCGACAGGCCAATCCCGCCCGTGCCATGCACCGCAAGCCATTCCCCCGCCTGCAAGGCCGCACGCCCTGTCAGCGCGTGCCATGCGGTTGTCACGCGGCAGCCAAGGCCAGCGGCAAGGGCGGGTGTCAGGCTGTCGGGCAGGCGGGCAAGGTTATGGGCATGCGGGGCCGAGACATATTCGGCATAGGCCCCCGGCTCGCCAAACCCCGGAACGCGCTGATTCTTGCAGGTGGTGGATTGGCCGGACTGACATTCGGGGCATGACCCGCAGGCAAGGATAAAGGGGGCGATCACCCGATCCCCCACCCGCCATTTCGCAAGCGGACCGGCCTGCACCACCTCGCCGCAATATTCATGGCCGGGGATTGCGCCGGGTTTCACGCGGGGATGTTCACCAACCCAGCCGTGCCAGTCGCTGCGGCAGATGCCACAGGCAAGCACCTTGAGAACCACGCCATCGGCTTCGCAGACCGGATCGGCCACGCTCTCCAAGGAAAGATCGCTGTTATAGCTGCGAATGACGGCGGCGCGCATGGGGGACTCCGGTGTTTTGCCGGATTGGCGCGCAAAGGCCGCCCAAGGTCAAGCCCCGCCAGGGACGGCGGGGCCGGTTGCAACCTTAGAGAATCTCGACGCGGTAGCTTTCGATCACCGTGTTCGACAGCAGCTTTTCGCACATCGCCTTGACGGCGGTTTCGGCGGCAGCGGCATCGGTTTCGGCCAGATCAAGTTCGATCACCTTGCCTTGGCGCACGCCGTTCACTCCGGCAAATCCCAAAGTGCCAAGCGCGTGGCGCACGGCCTCGCCCTGCACATCCAAAACACCGCTTTTCAGCATGACAGTGACGCGGGCTTTCATGGACATCTCCAAGCTTGCAAATTTCGCCGGAGCCTTACCGCCCAAGGGGCGATGCGGCAAGGGGCTAAAGCGGATTGTGTCGATCCGCTTTAGTTGATCAGGGTCGGTTTCGTGGTGTGGGTGACGTTCGACGGCATGACACCCAACCGCCGCGCCAGTTCCGAGTAGACATCGGCCAGCGGCCCCGGCTCGGGGATCGGCGCGCCATCGCCACGGTCGGCCAGCCCGCGCAAATCCCACAGGCGGCAGGAATCGGGGCTGATTTCATCGGCCACGATCAGGCGCATGAAGTCGCCTTCCCAGATCCGGCCCACTTCGATACGGAAATCGGCAAGACGGATGCCCACGCCCATCATCACGCCCGACAAAAAGTCGTTCACCCGCAACGACAAGGCGATGATGTCATCCAGATCCTGCTGTGTGGCCCAGCCAAAGGCGATGATATGTTCTTCGGACACCATCGGCGAGGATAGCCGGTCGTCCTTGTAGTAATACTCGACAATCGGGCGGGGCAGGGGCGTGCCTTCGGGGATGCCCAGCCGTTCGGAAATCTCGCCTGCGGCAAAGTTCCGCACCACCACTTCCAGCGGAATGATCTCGGCCATCCGCACCAGTTGCTCGCGCATGTTCAGGCGGCGGATGAAATGCGTCGGCACTCCGATGGAATTCAGGCCGGTCATGAAGAATTCCGAAAGCCGGTTGTTGAGCACGCCTTTGCCTTCGACGGCGGCAGGCTTTGCCTCGGTCGCGGTGGGGGCGGTGTCATCCTTGAAATACTGAATCAGAGTGCCAGGCTCTGGCCCTTCGTAAAGGATCTTTGCCTTGCCTTCGTAGACCTTCTTGCGACGCGCCATGAATGCTCCGATACCAATAGGAAACGGGGCGGCTTTTGCCACCCTTCTCCCTTTGCCTGCGCTATAAGCCAAGGATCGGCGCACGGCAAGGCAGAGACAGACACGGGCGCAAGCGACGCAGCCTGAATATGCGTTTAGACTTGAAGCGCCGCGCGGGGGGGGGCATATGGAGAGAAAGCACCAGTGACCCAGAGGGCCAGCCATGACAACGTTTGACGACCGCGAAACCGCTTTTGAATCCAAGTTCGCCCATGATGCAGACATGCAGTTCCGTGCCGAAGCGCGCCGCAACAAGCTGGCGGGCCTTTGGGCTGCCGGACTGCTGGGCAAATCCGGCGATGAGGCCCAGGCCTATGCGATGGAAGTTGTCTCGGCTGATTTCGAAGAGGCTGGCATCGAAGATGTGGTTCGCAAGCTTGCGGGTGATCTGGCAGGCAAGGCCAGCGCCGATGACATCCGCGCCGAACTGGGCAGGCTGCTGGCGGTTGCCAAGGCGCAACTGATGGAAGAATTCTGATCTGACCTGACGGCAGATCACGCGGGCCGCCTCTTCCAAGGGGCGGCCTTTTGTTTTTCAGCCTGATCGAACAAGATCATGCGGAATATGAAATTGCACCGCTGCCCGACCCGTGGCAGAGCTTTGGCAACATCATTTCAGAGGTAGGCCATGTCGCAGGACGCCCTTTCCAAACTGCTTTCCACCCATGACTGGCTGATGGCCGACGGCGCCACCGGCACCAACCTGTTCAACATGGGGCTGTCCTCGGGCGAGCCGCCCGAGTTCTGGAACGTCGATCAGCCCGACAATATCCGCAAACTGTATCGCGGCGCGGTCGAGTCGGGGTCGGATATCTTCCTGACCAATACCTTTGGCGGCAATGCCAGCCGGTTGAAGCTGCACGGTGCGCAGGGCCGTGTGCGCGAGCTGAACCGCATTGGCGCGGCGCTGGGCCGCGAGATTGCCGATGCGTCGGGGCGCACGGTGGTTGTGGCCGGTTCTGTTGGCCCGACGGGCGAGATTTTCGAGCCGATGGGAACGCTGACCCATGCCGCCGCTGTCGAGATGTTCCATGAGCAGGCCGAAGGCCTGAAAGAGGGCGGCGCGGATGTGCTGTGGGTGGAAACCATTTCCTCGCCCGAAGAATACAAGGCAGCGGCCGAGGCTGCGGCTTTGGCGGGGATGCCGTGGTGTGGCACCATGAGCTTTGACACCGCAGGCCGCACGATGATGGGGATGACCTCATCCGCGATGGCCGAAATGGTGGAAGGTCTGGCCAACCCGCCGATCGCCTTTGGGGCGAATTGCGGCGTCGGGGCGGCGGATCTGCTGCGGACGGTCTTGGGCTTTGCCGCCGTTGGCTCCAGCCGCCCACTGATCGCCAAGGGCAATGCCGGGATTCCGAAGTATCACGACGGCCATATCCATTATGACGGCACGCCCGAGTTGATGGCGGAATATGCCGTGCTGGCCCGCGATGCGGGTGTGCGGATCATCGGCGGTTGCTGTGGCACCGTGCCGGAGCATCTGAAAGCGATGCGCGCTGCGCTGGAAAGCCGCCCCAAAGGTCCGCGCCCGACGCTTGAAACGATTTCCGCCGCACTGGGCGGGTTCTCGTCGGCATCTGACGGCACGGGCGATACCTCGGGCGATCCCAAGCGGGAACGGCGGGGGCGTCGCGGCTAGAACAGGGTCAACTGGTCGCCCGCGCGCTCGGGCGGCCGGAACAGATCGCAGCGCAGGGCAGGCTGGCGCGCGTCCAGACCCAGCCGCGCTGTGGCCTTGGCAAAGCGTTGCGCCATCAGATCGGCCCAAAGCCCCTCGCCGCGCATCCGCTTGCCAAAGGCCGGATCATAATCGCGCCCGCCATGCATCTCGCGCACCCGCGCCATCACCTTGGCGGCGCGATCGGGGACGTGACGCGCCAGCCAGTCCTGAAACAGTCCCGACACCTCGCGCGGCAGGCGCAGTGCGATAAAACTGGCGGCGATGGCCCCCGCCTCTGCAACCGCCTGCAGAATCGGCTCGATCTCGGGGTCGGTCAGGCCCGGCACGACAGGAGCGACCATCGCCCGCACGGGGATGCCCGCATCGGTCAGGCGGCGGATGGTGGTCAATCTTCTGGACGGGGCGGCAGCGCGCGGTTCCATCCGGCGCGACAGGTCTGCGTCAAGCGTTGTGACCGAAATGCCCACCCGCACCAGCCCCTTGGCCGCCATCGGGGCCAGCAGATCAATGTCGCGTTCCACCAGCGTGCCTTTGGTGGTGATGGCGACGGGGTGGTTGCAATCGGACAGAACCTGCAAAATCTCGCGCATGACTCGGTGGGTCTGCTCGCAGGGCTGATAGGGGTCGGTATTTGTGCCAATGGCGATGGCGGCGGGGCGGTAGGATCTGGCGCGCAACTCATCCGCCAGAACGGCGGAAATCCCCGGTCGTGCGATCAGCTTTGTCTCGAAATCCAGCCCCGCCGAAAGATTCAAAAAGGCGTGGCTGGGGCGGGCAAAGCAATAGACACAGCCATGTTCGCAGCCGCGATAGGGGTTGATTGATCGATCAAACGGCAGGTCGGGCGAACGATTATAACTCAACGCTGAACGCGGGGTTTCAAGCCGCACCTCGGTTCGCAGCAGCCGGTCGGTTTCCGGCAGATCCCAGCCATCGTGAAAGCTGATGCGGGCGTGGGATTCGAACCGGCCCACAGCGTTTTCCGCCGTGCCGCGCGCCCGCAGCCTTTGGCCTTGCAACAGTGTGGTTTCCTTGTCTGGCATCGTCGAAATCTAGAACGAAAAGTGAACATTTACCAGAGAATTTTCTGTGGGCGACCCCTTGCTGTCGGCTTTCATCCGGGGCATGTCGTAAATCGAAAAGTCCTTTGCGGCCTTTGGCCTCATGCACAGGGTAACTGCCCAAGGAGCGCTGATATGGCCGACGAAGACGAAATCATCCTGTCCGAGCTTTCTGACGACGAACTTGTTCTTCAGATGCATGACGATCTTTACGACGGTCTGAAGGAAGAGATCGAAGAGGGCGTGAATATTCTGATCACGCGCGGCTGGGCGCCCTATGACGTGCTGACCAAGGCGCTTGTGGCGGGCATGACCATCGTGGGCGCCGACTTCCGCGACGGCATCCTGTTCGTTCCCGAAGTGCTGCTGGCCGCCAACGCAATGAAGGGTGGCATGTTCATCCTGAAGCCGCTGCTGATCGCCACGGGCGCTCCGCGTATGGGCAAGATGGTGATCGGCACCGTCAAAGGCGACATCCACGACATCGGCAAGAACCTTGTCGGCATGATGATGGAAGGCGCTGGCTTCGAGGTCAAAGACCTTGGCATCAACAACTCGGTCGAGAAGTATCTGGAAGCGCTGGAAAGCGAAAAGCCCGATATCCTTGGCATGTCGGCCCTGCTGACCACCACCATGCCCTATATGAAAGTCGTGATCGATACGATGAAGGAAAAGGGCATGCGCGAGGATTACATCGTTCTGGTCGGCGGTGCGCCCTTGAACGAGGAATTCGGCAAGGCCATCGGTGCCGACGCCTATTGCCGTGACGCAGCTGTGGCTGTGGAAACCGCCAAGCAGTTCGTGGCACGCAAGCATAACCAGCTGGGCAACTGATCTGCCCTGACAGGTTTCGCAACGGCCCCGGACTTGTTCCGGGGCTTTTGCATTCCCACCTAGACCTTGGGACATGAGGGGGGCTGCCATGCCGTTGATCGCTTTTGCCGCGCTGATTCTGGTTGTGATTGCCGCAGCGGGGGCCAGCATTGCCTTGGTGCAGGCGGCGGGCGTCTCGATGGTCTGGCTGGGTGTTGCGGCGCTGGGTGTGGCGGTTCTGCTGCGGGGGATCGTGGCATGGAAATGATCCCCGATGACGTGACGCTGACCGAAGTTGGTCTTGCGCCGGACCACAAGGGCCGCGTGCTGCTGATTGCGTGCGGTGCGCTGGCGCATGAGGTGGTGGCGCTGAAGCGGCTGAACGGCTGGGACCATATGGACCTGCAATGCCTGCCCGCCAACCTGCACCTGTGGCCTGACAGGATCACCGAGGCCGTGGCCGCTGCGGTGGCCGAACACCGCGACACTTACGGGTCGATCTTCATCCTTTATGCCGACTGCGGCACCGGCGGCCTTTTGTTCGAAAAGTGCAAGGAAATGGGCGTCGAGATGATCGCAGGCCCGCATTGCTATTCGTTTTTTGAAGGCAATGATCGCTTTGCCGAACATCTGGAGTCCGAGATTTCCGCATTTTACCTGACTGATTTTCTGGTGCGGCAGTTTGATGCCTTTGTCTGGCGTCCGATGGGGCTGGACCGGCATCCGCAGCTTCGTGACATGTATTTCGGCAATTACACCAAGCTGGTTTATCAGGCGCAGACCGATGATCCCGCGCTGGATGCCAAGGCTCAGGACTGCGCCCGCCGTCTTGGACTGACCTACGAGCGGCGCTTTACCGGCTATGGCGATCTGGCCACAACTTTGACCGCTTGGGCGGGCTGATATTTTCACGCAGCACCCAAGTAGGGGTAGCGGCGGGCGGCGTTTCGCGCTATGCGCCCGCCATCCCACATCAGCCAAGGGTTTGCCCATGAAAGCCGCCGTCGTCACTTTCCCCGGATCGAATTGCGACCGTGATCTTGCCGTGGCGTTCGAGCGCGCGGGTTTCGAGGTGGCGCGGGTCTGGCACAAGGACCACGACCTGCCTGCGGGCGTCGATGTGGTCGGTGTTCCGGGCGGGTTTTCCTTTGGCGATTATCTGCGCTGCGGTGCGATTGCGGCGCAGTCTCCGATTGCCGGCGCTGTAAAGACCCATGCGGCGCGCGGCGGCTATGTGCTGGGCATCTGCAACGGCTTTCAGGTTGTGACCGAGATGGGGCTGCTGCCGGGGGCTTTGATGCGGAATGCGGGGCTGAAATTTGCCTGCAAGCGGGTCGAGTTGACCGTGGCCAGCACCGACAGCGCCTTTACTTCTGGCTACAAGGCGGGGCAGGTGATCACCTATCCCATCGCCCACCATGACGGCAACTACACCATTGATTCCGAAGGGCTGGCCCGCCTGAAGGGCGAAGATCGCGTCGCCCTGCGCTATGTGTCCAACCCGAATGGTTCGGTCGATGACATTGCAGGCGTGCTGTCGGAAAATCGCCGTGTTCTGGGCATGATGCCCCATCCCGAGCGTGTGGTAGACCCCATTCAGGGCGGCACCGATGGCGCGGCGCTGTTTGCGGCTCTGATGGGCGGGATGGCGCTGGCCTGACCCCCTTTGGCTTGAGGCGGCCCCTTTGGCAGCCTAAAGTCCGGCTATGCAGCTGAGCAATCTTCCCAATCCTTTGCCGGACTCGCCCCAGCTTTCGAACTGGTGGTTGCGGCTTGCGGCGGGCGTGCTGATTCTGCTCGCCGTGGGCGTGGTGCTGGTTACAAACCGCTGGCTGTCCGAGCGGTTTACCGAAACCACCCGCAACCGTGCCGAACTGCGGCTTGCGCTTTATTCCGGCAATATGTTGTCAGAGTTGCAGCGGACCTCGGTGGTGCCGCTGTTGCTGGTCGATGATCCGGCGATCCGCGATGCGCTGCTGAAGGGCAGTTTCACCGACACCACGCTGCGCCTGATCAAGGTGCAGGGTGAAATCGGCGTCGCCTCGATCCTTTTGCTGGATGGCGACGGGCGGGCGGTGGGGGCCACCGACCGTAACCTTCTGGGCAGCATGCATGGCGAGGCGGCTTATTTTGTCGAGGCACAGCGCACGCGGGATACGGTGTTTTCGGCAACACCCCGCGAAGGCGGCGGCTATAATTTCACCTATTCCCGTGTGGTGCAGGCCGATGGCCGTGCGCTGGGGGTGATCGTGGTGGGTGTCGATCTGATGAAGCATGAGCGGGCTTGGGCAGGCCTGCAGGATGCGGTTCTGGTGACGGACACCGAAGGCACCGTTCTATTGGCGACCGAACCTGTCTGGCGTGGCCACCCATCAGAAGAGGCATTGGGCAAGCCCGATAGCCCCTCGGCCTTTGGGCGTGCGCTGAAAGGGGCGGCGGATTGGGCGCAAAACCCGCCCGACGCCTATCTGTCCGGCGAAGCCGTGCTGCGGACCGAAGCGCGGGTGCCGTTCCGTGGCTGGAAGATGGTCACCTTTACCGCCTATGATTCGGTGCGCGAACGGGTGAACGGCGTGATCGCGCTGGAAATCATGGGCTTTGCGATTCTGGCCGCGCTGACCTTCTACATTCTCTCGCGCAGGGCATGGTCGCAATCGATGTCGTTCCGGCGCGAGTCGGCCGAGTTGCGGCTGCTGAACGCGCGGCTGTCGCGCGAAATCGCCGAGCGCGAGAAGGTGCAGAAAAATCTTGAGGTTGCCGAGCTGACCTTGGCGCAGTCGTCGAAACTGGCGGCCTTGGGCGAAATGTCGGCGGCGGTCAGCCATGAATTGAACCAACCTCTGGCCGCGATGAAAACCTATCTGGCCGGCGCGCGGCTGCTGCTGCAACGCAAGCGCCCTGATGAGGCGTTAAGCTCTTTCCAGCGGATTGATGATCTGATCGACCGGATGGGGGCGATCACGCGGCAGTTGAAATCCTATGCCCGCAAGGGCGGCGAGGCGTTCGAGCCTGTCGATCTGCGGAATTGTCTCTCCTCGGCCCTGTCAATGATGGAGCCGCAGTTGAAGCTGCGCGTGGTGCGGATCACCCGAACCCTGCCGCGCACGCCGGTGATGGTGATGGCCGACCGCATCCGGCTGGAGCAGGTTATCATCAACCTGCTGCGGAACGCGCTCGATGCCACCAAAGACGTGGCGCAGCCGCAGATTGACCTGCTGTTGACTGCCGGTGAAACCGCCGTTCTTTCGGTGCGCGACAATGGCCACGGGATTGCCGAACTCGATAACGTGTTCGAGCCGTTCTATACGACGAAAAAGCCCGGAGAGGGCGTGGGGCTTGGCCTTGCGATTTCCTCTGGCATTGTGACCGACCTTGGCGGGCGGCTGACGGCGCATAATGGCGACGGCGGTGGCGCGGTGTTCGAGGTGCATCTGCCCGTCTTGGGCAAAGAAATCGAAGCAGCAGAATGAGGTTGATATGGCCCGCGCAATGAAAGTGGCGATCGTCGATGATGAGGCGGATATGCGCCAGTCGATCAGCCAGTGGCTGGCCCTGTCGGGGTTCGATACCGAGACTTACCCCTCGGCAGAAGAGGCGCTGAAGGCCATCGGCCCCGAGTTTCCGGGGGTGGTGGTGTCTGACATCAAGATGCCGGGCATGGATGGCATGGCCTTTCTGAAAAAGCTGATGGGGATGGATTCGGGCCTTCCGGTGATCCTGATCACCGGACATGGCGATGTGCCGATGGCGGTCGAGGCGATGCGGGTCGGGGCCTATGATTTTCTGGAAAAGCCGTTCAACCCAGACCGGATGACCGAACTGGCGAAACGCGCGACGATGGCGCGGCGGATGACGCTGGACAACCGCGCGCTGCGGCGGGAATTGTCGGACGGCTCGGTCCTGATGAAAAAACTGGTAGGCAACAGCCCCGTGATGGAGCGTCTGCGCGAGGATATTCTTGATCTGGGTCAGGCAGATAGCCATGTGCTGATCGATGGCGAAACCGGCACGGGCAAGACGCTGGTGGCCCATGCGCTGCATGCCGTGGGGCCGCGGGCAGGGCGCAAGTTTGTCACGATTTCCTGTGCCGCATGGTCCGAAGATCAACTGGCGGCCAAGCTGTTCGGCCCCGGTGAGGACGGCGCGATCCCGTTGATCGAAGAGGCGCGCGGTGGAACCTTGTGTCTTGAGGACATTGAATCGCTGTCGCATGCGCTGCAGTCGCGACTGCTGACGCTGATCAACGATCAGGGCGCGCCGCCCGAAACCCGCATCATTGCGATCTGCAACGAACACGCGCCGGACAAGACGCTTGAGGATGTGCTGCGGCCCGATCTGTTTTATCGCCTCGGGGCGATGACGATCATCTGCCCGCCGCTGCGGATGCGCGGCGAGGATATTCTGACGCTGTTCACCCGCGCCTCGGAACAGTTCGCCGAGGAATATGGCTGCGACGCGCCGCAAGTCACCGCGCAAGAGGCCGCGCAACTGTTGCAAGCGCCTTGGCCGGGCAACGTTCGCCAGATGGTCAATATCGCCGAACGTGCGGTCTTGCAGAACCGGCGCGGGTCGGGGTCGATCGCCAGCCTGCTGATGGCAGATAACGAGGCCTCCGGCCCCGCTCTGACCACCGAAGGCAAGCCACTGAAAGACTATGTCGAAGCGTTTGAGCGGATGCTGATCGACAACACCATGCGCCGCCACAAGGGCAGCATCACCGCCGTGATGGACGAATTGTGCCTGCCGCGCCGGACCTTGAACGAGAAGATGGCCAAGTATGGCCTGCAGCGTCAGGACTACGTCTCGTAGGGCGGGGTTCACCCCGCCACGCGGCGCGATCAAAGTCGGGGTGAACCCCGACCTACGGGTGGGAGTTTTGCTCCGTCAGTCACCCCGCCAATACGGAACGCTGATGTCGGGGTGAACCCCGACCAACGGGCGCGGCGGTTCTGTTGTAGGGCGGGGTTCACCCCGCCATTACTCAAATCACCCATTGTCTTTGCCAGCTCTTTCCCGTTAGGGTCGCAAGAGGCAAGTTTTTGCCACGGAATTCTCTGCCCTTGCGGCTCTGGCGCACCATATGCGCCGATATGCAGGGCGGTCGGATCGACCGAAAGGTCGGGTTATTGCCTGTAAGTCTATGACAAAGCGGGCTTTTTAAGGTGGTCGGCGCAAGCTGGCCAGACGTGAACCGCGATGACGTGCGCGACATTGGCAATGCAGGACGAGGAATGCCCACAGGGCATGACCCGCCCGGCCCGCCGGTCAGGGGCCTGCGCTTGGGGCGCAATGGATTGATATGTCTAAGAAAATGCTCATCGACGCCACCCATGCCGAGGAAACTCGGGTGGTCGTGGTCGACGGAAACAAGGTCGAAGAATTCGATTTTGAGACCGTAAACAAACGCCAGCTTGCCGGAAACATCTACCTTGCCAAAGTAACCCGCGTGGAGCCTTCGCTTCAGGCGGCCTTTGTGGATTACGGTGGAAACCGGCACGGGTTCCTCGCGTTCGCCGAGATCCATCCCGATTATTACCAGATCCCCGTCGCGGATCGCAAAGCGCTGCTGGAAGAAGAGCGCGCTTTCAACCGGGCCGAGGATGAAGAAGACAACCGACGCTCGCGCAATCGCCAGCGCCCGCCGCGCCCTGCCGCCAAGGCCGAGGCCGTGTCGGGGGACGAGGTGCAGCAGGCCGAAATCTCGGGCATGGATGTCGTTGATCTGGGCGAGGAAACCGGTGCCGATGCGCTGGTGGAAACCTCGAACACCATCATTGCTCCGGTTGAATCCGAAGAAAACGGCGCGCCCTACCGCTCCATCGACCACGCTTCCGACACTGACGATGAAATCGAATCCATCGCCGAAGAGGATGTGGCCGAAGAAATCTCGGCCCCGCGTAAACCACGTTCGCGTCGGTATAAAATCCAAGAAGTGATCAAGGTCCGGCAGATCATGCTGGTTCAGGTCGTCAAGGAGGAACGCGGCAACAAGGGGGCTGCGCTGACCACATATCTGTCGCTGGCGGGCCGCTATTGCGTTCTGATGCCCAATACCGCGCGCGGTGGTGGCATTTCGCGCAAGATCACCCAAGCCGCCGACCGCAAGAAGCTGAAAGAAATCGCGACAGAGATCGAAGTGCCGGAAGGCGCTGGCCTGATCATCCGCACCGCAGGGGCCAAGCGCACCAAGGCGGAAATCAAGCGCGATTACGAATATCTGATGCGCCTGTGGGAGCAGATCCGCGAATTGACGCTGAAGTCGATTGCGCCCGCTGCAATCTACGAGGAAGGCAACCTGATCAAACGCTCGATCCGCGATCTTTACAGCCGCGAGATTGACGAAGTGCTGGTCGAGGGCGAGGCAGGCTATCGCACTGCCAAGGACTTCATGCGGATGATTATGCCCAGCCATGCCAAGCTGGTGCAGCGTTACGACGAACAGATGCCGCTTTTCGCCCGCTTTCAAGTCGAAAGCTATCTCGGAGGCATGTTCAACCCCGTGGTGCAGCTGAAATCCGGCGGTTACATCGTCATCGGCATCACCGAGGCGCTGGTTGCCATCGACGTGAACTCGGGCCGCGCCACCAAGGAAGGCTCGATCGAGGACACCGCCGTCAAGACCAACCTTGAGGCCGCCGAAGAGATCGCCCGCCAGTTGCGCCTGCGCGACTTGGCCGGTCTGATCGTCATCGACTTCATCGACATGGAAGAGCGTCGTAACAACGCCGCCGTCGAGAAGAAGCTGAAAGACAAGCTGAAAACCGACCGCGCGCGGATTCAGGTGGGCCGGATTTCCGGCTTTGGCCTGATGGAAATGTCGCGCCAGCGCCTGCGTCCGGGCATGCTGGAATCGACCACCCAGCCTTGCTCGCATTGCCACGGCACCGGCCTGATCCGCTCGGACGACAGCCTTGGCCTGCAGGTTTTGCGCGCGCTGGAAGAGGAAGGCACGCGTAAACGCTCCAAAGAGGTGCTGCTGAAAGCGCCGATTGGCATCGTGAACTTCCTGATCAACCAGAAGCGCGAGCATATCGCGCTGATCGAGGCCCGCTATGGCATGTCGGTGCGGATCGAATGTGATCCCTCGCTGATCAGCCCCGATTACTCGATTGAAAAGTTCAAGACCGCGACGCGGGTTGTACCGGAAATCTCGTCCGTCATCTCGGGCAACGCCAGCCTGATGGGCGCGCCTGTGGCCGAGGAAGAAGAGGATGATTTCGTCGAAGAGGATATCCTCGACGAGGTGGAAGAGGCGGAAGAGGCCACCGAGGTTGCAGAAAAGGCTCCGGCTCCTGCGGCAGATGGTGGCAATGGTCAGGGCAAGAAAAAGCGCCGTCGTCGTCGTCGTCGCAAGGGTCCGGCAGGGGCGAATGGCGCTGCCGACGCAGCGGGCGCTTCGGATGAGGACGGCGATGCCGAAGGGGATGAGGACGACAGCGAGGCAGGGGATGCCCCCGCCGAGGCTGCTGCCGCCGAACCCGAAGCAGCCCCTGAGGCCGAGCAAGCCGCGCCCAAAAAGCGCACCCGCACCCGTGGTGGCAAGTCCAAGGTGGTGAAGCCCGAAGCCGAAGTTGCTGCCGAAGCCGCCCCGGTTGAGGCCGAAGTCGCCCCCGAAGCCCCCGTCGAAGCGGTCGTGGCCGAGGCCAAGCCCAAATCGCGCAGCCGCAAGCCGAAGGCACCGGTGGAAGGCGCGGCTGACGAGGCCGCGGCCG
The DNA here is from genome assembly GCA_001828855.1 of Rhodobacterales bacterium RIFCSPHIGHO2_02_FULL_62_130. Classification (GTDB taxonomy): domain Bacteria; phylum Pseudomonadota; class Alphaproteobacteria; order Rhodobacterales; family Rhodobacteraceae; genus Cypionkella. The sequence continues at coordinate 256,706 of MHZT01000040.1, forward strand.
AACCCGCAGCCAAACCGGCCCGCAGCCGCAGCCGTGGTGGCAAAGCCAAGGCAGAAGCTGCCGCCGAACCGGTTGTGGCCGAAGCTCCTGTGGCTGAAGCGCCTGTTGTGGAAGCGCCTGTCGAGGCTCCGTCCTTCCCGGTCGATCCGGCGATTGAGGTGACGAATGCGGCGGCCCCCGTCGCCGCCGCGCCCGAAGCCGCAGCGCCGGAAGATGACGGCCCGTCCAAGCCCAAGCGCAAGGGCTGGTGGTCCTTGGGCCGCTGAACATAAAGGGGCGGTGGGGAAACCCGCCGCCCTTTCCTTATCCGCGCCGGATCAGATAGCGCGTGGCCCCCTCGGCGGGTTCCGACCCCAGAAATTCGTGCCCCGCCTGCGTGCAGAAATGCGGCAGATCAATCGCCGCCATCGCATCCGTTGCCAGCACCGCCAGCACTTGCCCCGCTTCCATCCCGATCAACCGCTTGCGCGCACGCAAGACGGGCAGCGGGCACAAAAGCCCCGCGCAGTCCAGTTCAAGATCACTCTGCATCCGAAATCCTCTCTGCCCAAATATCCCCGCCGGAGGCTCCAACGCCAGCCGAAAGTGCCGCACGGGGATGTGACGCGCAAAGGGGTGACGCAAGCGCCCATCCGCGCTAAGTCCCACCAAAAGGAGCCATCATGTTCGGCATTGATATTTTCGACGCGAGTCTGCTTCCGGCCATGATCGTGGCGCTGCTGGCGGGGGTTTTGTCCTTCCTCAGCCCCTGCGTGCTGCCCATCGTGCCGCCCTATCTGGCCTATATGAGCGGAATTTCCGTGGGCGAGATGAAGGGTGGACGCTCTCCCATCCTTGCGGCGCTGTTCTTTGTGCTGGGCCTTTCGACGGTGTTCCTGCTGCTGGGCCTTGCGGCTTCGGCCTTCGGCGCGTTCTTTCTGGGCAATGCCGATACCTTTGCCACCATCGCAGGTGTCGTGGTGATGGTGTTTGGCGCGCATTTCGTTGGGGTCTACCGGATTGGTTTCCTTGACCGCGAGATGCGGCTGGATGCAGGCGACCAAGGCGGCTCGGCGCTGGGGGCCTATGTGCTGGGTCTTGCCTTCGCCTTTGGCTGGACGCCTTGCATCGGCCCGCAACTGGGCGCGATCCTGTCGCTGGCGGCACAAGAGGGCAATGTCGGGCGCGGCATGACGCTGCTGGCTGTCTATGCTGCGGGGCTGGGCCTGCCGTTTCTGGCCGTCGCCGCCTTCTTTGCCCGCCTTGCGCCGGTGGTCAACTTCCTGAAACGCCATGCCGAGCGGATCGAGAAGATCATGGGCCTGCTTCTGTGGACCATCGGTTTGCTGATGCTGACGGGCGGGTTTTCGTCCTTCTCGTACTGGCTGCTGGAAAACGTGCCGTTTCTGGCCAATCTTGGCTAAGCTTTCCCCATAGATTTGCCCGGATTTCCTGCCATGATCGCGGCGAAAGGACCGGCATGACAGATGCAGCACCTCCAGATCACGCCGATGCCCCGCCTGTGTTCCGCAGGCGGGTGTTCTACATTCCCGGATATGACCCGATTCACCCCCGCCGCTACCGCGAGCTTTACCGCCGCGAGGGGCAGGATCAGGCGAAGATATCGGGCTATAGCCTTGAACTGACGCCGAAAAAGGTCAAAGGCCCCTACGGCTGGCATGTGAACACGGAAATCAACGGCGCACGGGCGCAGGCCGATATCGAGGTGCTGGTCTGGGCCGATATCGTGAAATCCTCGATGGAGCGGGGGATCGCGGGCACCTATCTGCAACTGGTGCGCACGGCATGGGCCTATATCGGCTCGGGCGCGCTGTTCCGGCTGGCAGGGTTGCGCAAGGGGCCGATGATTGCGGCGCTTTATCCCATCGTGTTTTTGTTGGCGCAGCTTTTGCTGGCCTGTCTGGCGGGCTGGGGGCTTGGCCAGCTTGTCGGAGGCCTGCATCCGGTCTTGGGCTGGATGGCGGCGCTGGGGCTGATCTGGGTCATGCTGCGCGCCTTCAAACGCTGGGATAACAAGGTGTTCGCCTATTATCTGATGCATGACTACGCCTATTCGGCACAGGCGGGCGGAGCCAATCCGCCCGAACTGGAGGCGCGCATGGCGCAATTCCGTCAGACCATTTCCGAGGCGCTAACCCGCGACTTCGATGAGGTTCTGGTGGTTGGCCATTCGTCGGGCGCACATCTTGCAGTATCGATTCTGGCGGACATGATCCGGGCTGGCCTGCCTGAAAATCGCCCCGAATTGGCGCTGTTGTCCTTGGGGCAGGTGGTTCCGATGGTGTCATTCCTTCCCGAAGCGCGACGGCTGCGCGCCGACCTCCGGTTTCTGTCGGCGCGGGACGAATTGGTTTGGATAGATGTGACGGCACCGGGCGACGGCTGTGCCTTTGCGCTTTGCGATCCGGTGTCTGTCAGCGGCGTGGCACCTGAAGATAAGCGCTGGCCTCTGGTGATCTCGGCGGCCTTTACGCAAACCCTGTCCCCAGAACGCTGGAAGGTGCTGCGCTGGCGGTTTTTTCGTCTGCATTTCCAATATCTTTGCGCCTTTGACCGCCCCCGTGATTACGATTATTTCCGCATCACCGCCGGACCCGTGACGCTTGCCGAACGCTTCAGGGATCGGCCCGCGTCAAAAAGCCGGATCGAAACGGCGGTGTCCGGGTATAGAACCGTCGCATGATCCCGCCCAAACCAACACCACGACCTGACCGCGTTTCGCTGTGGCGCTATGTCCGGCTGTTCAGGCAAGACATCCTGTCGGCCCAACCCGCGCGGCTTTATCGCGCGTGGATGGCCGAGTTTCGCACGCCCTTCTTCCGCAGCTATATGTGCAACGATCCGGCGCTTGTGCGGCGGGTGTTGAACGAGCGCCCCGATGATTTCCCCAAATCCAACCGCATCCGCGAGGGGCTGAATCCGCTTCTTGGCAACTCGGTTTTCGTGACCAATGGCGAGGTCTGGAAACGCCAGCGCCGGATCATTGATCCGGCCTTTGAAGGCGGGCGGCTGCGCGACACCTATCCGGCGATGTGGGCGGCGGGGCAGGCGGCGGTGGCGCGGATGCCGCAAGGCACGGTTGAGGTGGAAGAGGAAATGAGCCACGCCGCCGCCGATGTGATCTTCCGCACCCTCTTTTCCATCCCCATCGAGCATGAAATCGCCTCGGCCGTCTTTGCCGAGTTTCGCACCTACCAGCGCACGCAACCTATTCTGAACCTTGCGGCTTTCCTGCCTTTGCCGCGTTGGGTTCCGCGGTTTCACCGCCGCGCCACCAAACGCTCGGCAGCGGTCATCCGTAATCTGATCACACGGTTGACCGAAGGTCGGGCCGCCGAAATCGCGGCAGGCACGGCACCCGATGATCTGGCGACCAAGATCATGGTGACGGTCGATCCGCAAACCGGCCAGCGGTTTGAAACGTCGGAGATGGTCGATCAGGTCGCGATTTTCTTTCTTGCAGGACATGAAACCAGCGCATCGGCGCTGGCATGGGCGCTTTATCTTCTGGCGCTTTATCCTGACATACAGGCGCGCGTTGCAGCCGAGGCTGCGGATTTGGGCGACACACCCGAATTCGCCGCGATGTCAAAGCTGAAGTATACCCGCGATGTGTTCCGCGAGGTGCTGCGGCTTTACCCCCCCGTGCCGATGATGGTGCGCGAAAACCGCTGCCCCGAGGAGATGCGCGGGCGGCAAGTGGCGGCGGGCGCGCAGATCGTGCTAAGTCCGTGGCACCTGCACCGGCATGAACGGATATGGGAGCGGCCTGACGATTTCGACCCCGACCGTTGGCAGACCGACGCCGGCCGCCTGTGCGCGCGCGATGCCTATATGCCGTTTTCCTCTGGTCCCCGCGTTTGCACGGGGGCGGGGTTTGCGATGGTAGAGGGGGTGCTGCTGCTGGCTATGTTCGCGCGCGCCTTCCGGTTTGAGGCGATCAAGGGGGATGAACCGGTGCCGGTGGCGCATCTGACCGTGCGCGCGAAGGATGGAATCCGTTTGAAAATAACGCGACGCTAGAAAATTCTTCGACGAAGAATTTTCGGGTTCAGAAGAATTTTCGTCGAAAATTCTTCTACGTCGGACGATGGTTTTGCAGCACGAAAACGCGGATGGCCGAGGCAAGCCCAACATCGCCGCGCATGCTGTCGATTTCGGCGGTCAGATCGTTCAGGGATTGCCCGCGCGCTGCTGCAATGGCGCGAAAGGCCACCCAGAACGCCTCTTCCAAGGAAATGCTGGTGCGGTGGCCTTTCAGGGTGACCGAGTGTTTGACGGGCCGCCCGCTCATTCGCGCTTGGCCCCGTCAAGATCGCGCTTGGCCTTGTCGGCCTGCGCCTTTGCCAAGGCGCGTTCCGCCTTGGTCTGGCCGAATTTCGCAGCGTTTTCGTCACCTTTCGCGCGGGCTTCGGCCTTGGACTTGGCCTTCCGCACCGCGCGCAGGTTGACGATTTCCGCCATGTCAGCCCTTGGGGCCGATCATGTCTTCGGGCCGCACTACGCGGTCGAAGGTTTCGGCATCGACGTAGCCCAAGGCAATCGCCTCTTCGCGCAAGGTCGTGCCGTTCTTGTGCGCGGTTTTGGCAACCTTGGTGGCCGCGTCATAGCCGATGGTGGGGGCAAGGGCAGTCACCAGCATCAAAGATTCCTGCATCAGCTTTTCGATCCGCGTGGTGTTGGCGGTGGTGCCAACCACCATGTTGTCGGTAAAGCTGCCCGCCGCATCGCCCAAAAGCTGCATGGATTGCAGCACGTTATAGGACATCATCGGGTTGTAGACGTTCAGCTCGAAATGGCCTTGGCTGCCGGCAAAGCCCACGGCGGCGTCATTGCCCATCACTTGCGCGCAGACCATGGTCAGCGCCTCGGCCTGCGTCGGGTTCACCTTGCCCGGCATGATCGAGCTGCCCGGCTCGTTTTCCGGCAGGCTAAGTTCGCCCAGACCCGAGCGCGGGCCAGACCCCAGCAGGCGCATGTCATTGGCGATCTTGAACAGGCTGGCGGCTACGGTTTTCAGCGCACCCGAGAACATCACCATCGCGTCATGCGCGGCCAGCGCCTCGAACTTGTTCGGCGCGGTGACGAAGGGCAGGCCGGTGATCGCGGCAATCTGGGCCGCGACGCGGGTATCCCAGCCGACGCGTGTGTTCAGGCCGGTGCCGACAGCAGTGCCGCCCTGTGCCAACTCGTAAATGTCGGGCAGGCACATCTTGACCCGCGCGATGCCCTTTTCAACCTGCTTGGCATAGCCCGAGAATTCCTGACCCAAGGTCAGCGGCGTTGCATCCTGCGTATGGGTGCGGCCGATCTTGATGATATCCTTGAACTCTTCCACCTTGACCAGCAGCGCCGCATGCAGCTTTTCCAGACCCGGCAGCAGCACATCGCGCGCGACCATGCCGATGGCGACATGCATCGCGGTGGGGAACGTGTCGTTCGAGGATTGCCCCATATTCACATGGTCATTCGGGTGAACCGGCTTTTTGCTGGCCATCACCCCGCCCATCATTTCAATCGCGCGGTTCGAGATTACCTCGTTGGCGTTCATGTTCGACTGGGTGCCGGAACCGGTCTGCCAGACCACCAGCGGGAAGTTGTCGTCAAATTTGCCCTCGATCACCTCGGTTGCGGCGGCGGCAATCGCGTTGCCCAGTTCTGCCGAGATATCGCCTTGGGCGATATTCACCAGCGCGCAGGCCTTCTTGATCACGCCAAGCGCGCGGACGATGGCGATGGGCTGGCGCTCCCACCCGATGGGGAAATTCTGGATCGACCGCTGGGTCTGTGCGCCCCAGTATTTGTCGGCGGGAACTTCCAGCGGGCCAAAGCTGTCGGTTTCGGTACGGGTGGCGGACATGGCAAGCCTCCTTGGATGGGTTGCGCGTCTTTTACGATCAGGTCCGCGCGGAATCAATTGGCATACCGTCGTATACCGAATTTGCCGCAGCCTTTTTGCGGAATGTGTAGACGGTCGCAGGCGGCAGGTTCAGCCAGACCTTGCGGCCCGCGTCCACTTCAAGACCCAACCGCGCAATCAACTCGTCGCTGACGGGAGGGCGCGGGCCGTAGGTGAACTGCACGAAGATGCCATCTGGGGCCAGAATATCTACCGCTGCCTTTACGATGGATTCGCGGATCAGCGCAGGCATCGACAGCAGGGGCAGGCCGGAAATTACCGCGCCAACCTGACCCTGGATGCGATTGGGGGCCTCTTGCGCGCCGGTGTGATGCAGGGTCACGCCCGGAAAGCGTTGCCGCAAATGCGCAGCGAAATCACCGTTCATCTCGAACAGGGTCAGATCCCGTGTGGCGACTCCGCTGGCCAGAATCGCCTCGGTCAGACGGCCCGTGCCGGGACCAAATTCAACAACCCGTCCGACATCCGGCCCAAGGTCGCGCGCCATCGCCCGGCCAAGCCAACGGGATGACGGCGCAATCGCCGAAATATCCTTTGGATTGGTGAACAATTGGCGAAGAAATAGCAAAGCTTCCGGCATGTTCTGGCCTTCCTAGGGATCGGTGCGGCCCGAATGCCGGGTTATTGCTTGCGGAATTTGTCAAGCCGGACGATCTGCGCGTCCTGATGCGGCGGCGTCGGATCGTCGTCAGGTCCGTCGTCCTCTTCATCCTCGTCGTCCTCTTCTTCATGCGTTTCAAAGCGCAGGCCGAATTCGACGGAAGGGTCGACAAAGGTGCGAACGGAATCAAAGGGAATCACAAGCGGTTCAGGATTGTTGCCAAAGTTCAGCGTGACCGAAAAGCCATCATCGGTGACGATCAGGTTTTCGAACCAATGCTGGATCACCACCGTCATTTCTTCGGGATAGCGCGCATGCAGCCAATCCGCGATCTTCACGCCCGCCACATTGGTGTCGAAGGTGATAAAGAAGTGATGCGCGCCGGGCAGGCCGTTTGCAGCCACGTCCTTGAGAACGGTCTGAATCAAGCCCCGCATCGCGCGGTGCATCAGGTTCCCGTAATCAATCGATTTCGCCATACTGCACCCTTTCTCCAATTCAGCCAGCATAGGGGATTCGATCCCGAAGGAAAGGGGGGGCGGGTCAGATCAACGCAAAGCCTGCGCTGGTCAGGGCGGTCAGGGCCAACACCGCAGGCAAGGGCCAGTGCCGCCAAAGCAGCAGATAGGCGGCAACAAGTGCCAAAACGCTGGCGAAAAGGCGCAGGCTTTGGGGGTCTGGCAGGATCAGGTGCAGCGGGCCTGCCTCGAACATTGCGACCTTTGCGAAAAAGACATGGGTCGCAAACCATAGCGACAGATTGGCGATGACGCCCACCACGGCTGCGGTGATGGCGGCCAAAGCCTGTCCAAGGCGCGGTTGGGCGGTCAGGCGGGCCAGATAGGGCGCGCCGGCAAATATCCAAAGGAAACAAGGCACAAAGGTCATCCACAGCGCCACAGCCGCCGCCAGCAGGCCCAGACCCGGACCGCCCTGACGATAGCCCGCCATATAGCCCACGAATTCCGTCACCAGAATCAGCGGCCCCGGCGTGGTTTCCGCCAGCCCCAGCCCGTCCATCATCTGCGGCAGCGTCAGCCAGCCCTTGTCCTGCACCACCGCCTGCGCCATCCACGCAAGCACCGCATAGGCCCCACCAAAGGTCACGACGGCCAGCTTGGAAAAGAACAGCCCGATCTGGAACAGCAGCCCGCCCTCTATCAACCAAAGTGCGGCCAAGGGCAGCAGCCAAACCGCAAGCCAGATTGCAACCGTCTGCCCTGTTTTGGCATTTTGCGGGGGTGGGGCCGCACTGGTTTGGCCGGGTGTTGATAAAAGCCCCCAAACTCCGGCGGCCAGAATGACGACAGGAAACGGCACAGCAAAGGCGAACAGCGCCAAGAACGCAAGCCCCGCAATGACCCAATGGCCGCGCCGCTTTAGAGCGCGTTTGGCCACGCGGAGCAGGGACTCGACCACAATGGCAACCACGGCGGCCTGCACGCCGGTGAACAGGGCCGCGACCAAGGGCAGTTGCCCGAAGGCGGCGTAGATTATCGACAGTGCCAGCACTACAAAGGCGCCGGGCAGCACGAACAGCAGCCCCGCAACCAGCCCGCCGCGCGTGCCATGGGTGCGCCAGCCGATCCATGTGGCCAGTTGCATCGCCTCGGGACCGGGCAAGAGCATGCAAAACGACAGCGCCGAAAGATACTCGGCTTCGCTGATCCAGCGCCTTTCCTCGACCAGCCTGCGGTGCATCAGCGCGATTTGCGCGGCGGGGCCGCCAAAGGATAACAGCCCGATGCGGGCAAATTCACGGGTCAGGTCGGACAGGCTGGGGCTTTGCATGACGGCAGTCTAAGCCGTGGTCATGACAGAAGGAAGACAGCACTAGCCGATGCAGGCCGCCCGCAAAACCGATGCAAAATCAGGGGTAAGGTGCCGGATTCTGTTGCCAGGTTCCGGCGGACCCCGCCTTACGCGGCTAAGCGCAAGGACTTAGTTTCGGCTACTCGAACTGCTTACGCAGCCAGAGCATATGCCGGAGCACGGTTGTCATTGGCAACTGTACGTTTGCACCGATAACGGTGGTAGCTCACCGAGCAAAAGCTGGCCCCTTTAGACGTTCGTCGATCCTGTTTCGACCCCAATCGCCCGCAATGCCGGGAATGTTGGTGGAGTCGCCGGGTACCGCCCCCGGGTCCGAGCCGTTTATTATGGGTGCGTTTATCGCCATAGTCCGGATTGCTCCGGACACTGGCAATATAGGTGGCGGCTTGCGGCTTCACAAGCCCGCGCGCGGCGTGGGGTAGGAATTTCCCTTCGCGGCAAAAGCAAAGGCGCGCCATCTGGCGCGCCTTCTTCGGGCCGAACGATCTGACTTCAGCAGATCAGATTGCCTTCATCGTCATAATAGCACTCGCCACCGTCACCAGAGTCCTGCGCGGGTTCCTCATAAGCCGGTTCTTCATATGCAGGCTCTTCGGGGGCGGGTTCCTCGTAGGCGGGTTCTTCGGGAGCTGGCTCTTCGGGAGCAGGCTCTTCGTAGGCGGGTTCTTCAGCAAGAGGCTCCTCGTAGGATTCCTCCTGCATGGGGTCTTCATAGCTTTGGTCGTCTGCTGGCTCTTCATAGGCTTGGTCCGCTTCCGGTTCCGCATAGGCTTCATCCTGCGAAGCGTCGTCGTAAGTCTCTGGCACCTGCTCATCTGTCGCAGGATCTTCATAGGTTTGATCCTGCGATGCCTCGTCATAAGCATCGGCATCAGGCTCTGCCGTTGCGGCATCATCATAGCCTTGGTCTTCGTAAACCTGCGCCTCGGGCTGATCGTCGTAGTAAACCTCGGTCGAGGTGTATTCCGAATAGAATTCTTCGGAATAGACGTATTCGTTCACTTCGGTGATGTAATCCTCGTCATGCCACACCAGATCATCGGACGGGGTGTCATAGTAGAACACCGTTTCGGTGGATTCGATTGCGGTGATATAGGTTTCGGTGATGATCACCTGCTCGACATAATAGGTCGAATATTCGTAGATCTCGTAGAAACGCGGCTCGTAATAGGTATAATACTCAATGTAATTAAAGCTTTGGGAGGTGTATCCCCGCCACCGCCCCACGGTTTCAAGCGCCACGGGCTGTTGGTAAACTTCGGCGGCGATCTCGACAATGGCGCGCTTTTTGCGGTTCTTGCGGGTGCCGTCAAAGGTGAAATAGCTGTTCCCCTTGTTCAGCCAATAACGCACCATACTGTCCACATCGACGGGGCGGCGGATCAGCTTGCCATCGACCTGCGAAATCACATCGCCGGGTTCAAAGCCATAAAGCTCGCCAATCCCGCCCGGTTGCACCGAAACCACAACCGCGCCTGCGGCTTTCTTGCCCAGCTTGAACTTGGACCGCACCTCTTTGGTGACAGGCATCAGCACGACATCAAGGGCTTGGGACACATAGGGCTCGGGCAAAGCCCCCTTGGCCTGTACCGAGGTTGCACCGATCACAACCGACAGCGCCAAGGCTCCCGCCAGACAAAAAGACAACAAGCGATGCCAGACAACACGCGGGTAAAACTGGACAGACGGCATTAGGCACTCCGGGGCAATTTCAATCTCGAAAGATCAAACGGCGCGGCAGGCTTTGTCCAACGATATTTCTGAATGTTTTGGCCGAGATAGGCGTGGCGGGCGAAAAAGACACATTTGCCCTGTGGCATATTCGCATGAAAAAAACCGCCCGAAAGATCGGGCGGTTCTATTGCGCTGACAGTCAGAAGATCAGAAGCCAGACTTGATCAGTTCAAACTCTTGGGTCATGCGATCACGCATGGCCGGATCAATCGGAACCTGGCTCAACAAGGTGCCGGTGACAGGATCGACATCACCCGCAGCCAGTTCTTCATTGCTGATCATCGCCATTGCCGCATCATTGGAATGGGCATAGCCAAAGTTTTCCAGCAAACCTTTGGCCGAGCCGTGATCCAGCCAAGCGTTGATGAAGTCATAGGCCTTGTCTTCGCTGCCGGGGGCGTCCTTGAAGTTGACGTAACCACAGAACCACGTCGCCACACCTTCGGTCGGGGTGCGGTTGAAGGCTACGGGGATATTTTCGGCCTTCATTGCGGCAACGCCATCATTCCACGACCACGACACCACAACCTCGCCCGTTTTCATCAACTGGGCGTTTTCCGAAGGGTCGGCCCAATAGGTGCGGACATTGGCATGGGCCTGACGCAGCCAAGCGGCGGCGGCGGCGAATTGTTCTTCGGTGATGTTGGACCAATCCGAAACGCCGGTGGCCAGAAGCGCCAGCGACCACGTATCGTCGGTGTTGTTCGGCAGGGCAATGCGGCCCGCAAAGGCCGGATCGATAAACACATTCAGCGAGGCGACCTGCTCGGGCTTCACCTGCTCGGTGTTATAGGCAATCGCGGTGTAGGCGTAGTCGGTGGGGATATACCAGACGCCAGTGTCATCCGCGAAAATCTTGGAATCCTTGAAGCGCGCGGCGATATTGCCGTATTCGGGAATACGCGCGACATCCCACGGTTCGATCAACCCCGCGTCACGGTATTTCTGCACCATCTGCGAGCAGGGATGCGCCACGTCGGCCTTGAAGCCCGACGACACTTTCTGGAACGCCTCGTCATCATCGCCGAAGAAGGCATAGGTCGGCATGTCGTCATGTTTGGCCACATAGCCCTCGATGAGGGCCTGATTCTCGAAACCGGCCCAGTCGAAAACGGTCAGTTCGGGATCGGCAGCCGAAGCGGCTGTGGCAAGCGCCAGAACGGCGGCTCCGGCAAGCAGATAGGTGGAACGGGTCATAAAGGCTCCTTCGGTTGTGCTTGCGACCTTGGCCGTTGCGCGGGCCGGTCACGATGACAACAGTTTAGTGCTGGTTTTCGGTCATGCAATTAATAAGATTTGTCAGGCACGGTCGCAGGCGGCATTTCGGCTGCGTGACCGCGGAAAATACTGGCAGAAAAAGGGGCGCAGGCGATGTTTCGGGCTTTGGTGCTGGAAAAAGGGGCAGACGGGGCGGCTTTGGCCTCGGTGCAGGAGGTGGACGAGGCGCGCTTGCCCGAGGGTGAGGTGACCGTTGCGGTCGAGTATTCGACGCTGAACTACAAGGACGGGCTGTGCCTGTCGGCCAATGGCGGCGGGTTGGTGCGGAGCTATCCGCATGTGGCCGGGGTCGATTTCGCGGGGGTGGTCGAGGCATCGTCCGATCCGCGTTATAGCGCGGGCGACCGTGTGGTGCTGACCGGCTGGCGCGTGGGCGAGGTGCATTGGGGCGGCTATGCCACCCGCGCGCGGGTGCGGGCCGACTGGCTGGTGCCGCTGCCCGCCACGATTTCAACGCGCGACGCGATGGCGGTCGGCACGGCAGGTTTTACCGCGATGCTGGCGGTGATGGCGCTGGAGGATCACGGACTGACGCCTGCGGCGGGCGAGGTTCTGGTGACAGGTGCTGCGGGCGGCGTCGGGTCGGTCGCCGTGGCGGTGCTGGCGGCGCGGGGCTATCAGGTGGCCGCCGTGACAGGGCGGCCCGAGACGGAACCCTATCTGCGCGCTTTGGGGGCATCGCGGATCATCCCGCGCGCCGATCTGGCCGAGACGGTAAAGCGTCCTTTGGAATCAGAGGTTTGGGCGGGCTGCATCGATGCTGTTGGCGGCGCGATGCTGGCGCGGGTCTTGGGCCAGATGAAACACCGCGCCAGCGTAGCGGCTGTGGGGCTGGCAGGCGGCGCGGCGCTGCCTGCCACGGTGATCCCCTTCCTTTTACGCGGGGTCAATCTGCTTGGCATCGATTCCGTGCTGTCACCCTTGTCCGAACGGCTGCGGGCTTGGGGGCGGATTGCATCGGAACTGCCGATGGCAAAGCTGGCGGCGATGGTGACCGAGGTCGGTTTGGCCGAGGTTCCGGCCTTGGGCGCTGCCATTCTGCGCGGCGAGGTGCAGGGGCGGATCGTGGTGGATGTGCGTCGCTAGGACCGTCTGCTTGGCGGGCTGCGATGGGGGTTTCACACCCCCAAACCTGTGTTTTCTTGCAGAAAACACAGGCCCCCCGCGGGATATTTGAACGAAGAGGATGACAATTTTAGGAAAATTGTCGGGGTCTCCGGCGGGGGTTTACCGCGCAAAATGGCTTGGTTAAGGTAGCGGCGATGACCTGCGGCGGATGCCGTTCGGTCTCTGCCACGGCACCTTTGCGGGGCTTTGGCTGGCTGGAAGACCTGCCGCGGCTTGGGGAGTTGCCCGAGGGTAAGGGATTTCGCCGGCCACAGTCTGGAACGCAATGCAATGGTTTCTGTGATGACCCAACTTGATCTGAACTTCGTCCGCAGCCAGTTTCCGGCCTTTGACAGTCCTGTGCTGTCGGGCCATTCCTTCTTTGAGAACGCAGGCGGGTCTTACCCCTGCCGTCAGGTGGTGGACCGGCTGCACCGGTTCTATCTGGACCGAAAGGTTCAGCCCTATGGTCCCTATCCCGGCGCGCAGGCGGGCGGGGCCGAGATGGACGAGGCGCGCGCGCGGCTGGCTGCGATGATGGGGGTTGCGGGGCCGCAGGTGTCCTTCGGGCCTTCGACTTCGGCGAATACCTATGTTCTGGCGCAGGCGGTGCGGGTCTGGCTGCGCGGGGCCAATGCCGCGATTGTGGTGACAAATCAGGATCATGAGGCGAACTCTGGCGTTTGGCGGCGGCTGGCGGATGAGGGTATCGAAGTGCGGGAGTGGCAGGTTGATCCGCAGACCGGATCGCTGAACCCCGCCGATCTGGGCAAGTTGCTGGCGGATGAGCGGGTGAAGCTGGTGTGTTTCCCGCATTGCTCGAACGTGGTGGCCGAGATCAATGATGTGGCCGCGATTTCCGCGCAGGCCAAGGCCGCAGGCGCGCGGGTGGTGGTGGATGGCGTGTCCTACGCCCCGCATGGCTTTCCCGATTTCAACGCGCTTGGCTGCGATGTTTACCTGTTCTCGGCCTACAAGACCTATGGGCCGCATCAGGGCATCATGGTGATCGCAGAAGATTTCGGCGCAGAGCTACCCGCGCAGGGGCATTATTTCAATGCAGGCAGCCTTTATAAACGCTTCACCCCTGCCGGACCGGATCACGCGCAGATCGCGGCCTGTGCTGGGATGGCGGACTATATCGACGCGCTGCATGCACATCACTTTGGCGCGGAACCCGATGCGGCGGCGCGCAACCGTGCGGTGCATGATCTGATGCGGGCGCAAGAGGTGGCCGTGGTGGCACCGCTGCTGGACTATCTGGCCGCGCGCAACGATCTGCGGCTGATCGGGCCGCGCCGTGCCGAGGATCGCGCGCCGACCGTGGCCGTAGCGCTGGACCGCGCGGCAGAGCCCGTCTCGGAGGCCTTGGGGCGCGACGGCATTGCCTGCTGGGCGGGTGATTTCTATGCCGTGCGACCCCTGACCGCGATGGGGGTTGATCTGGGCAAGGGCGTGCTGCGGCTGTCCTCGGTGCATTACACCAGTGCCGAGGATGTCAGCCGTCTGATCGCGGCGCTGGATCGGGTGTTATGACCTCTGCACGATAAAACATCTTGCGAAAGTGATCCGTCCCGCGCTGCCTTGCGTAAACCCTTGAAAGAGCGCGGGACGTGATGACTGACAAGCCTTTGATCCTCTGGTTCCGCCGCGATCTGCGGCTGACCGGCCATCCGATGCTGGCGGCTGCCGTGGCGACGGGGCGGCCCCTTATTCCCCTGTTTATCCTTGATCCGGAAACAGAAAGCCTTGGGGCCGCGCCGAAATGGCGGCTGGGGCTGTCGGTTGACCGCTTTGCCGGTGATCTGGCCGCCATCGGCTCGCGTCTGGTGTTGCGGCGAGGGGCGGCTTTGCCGGTGATCGAGGCGCTTGCTGCGGAAACCGGCGCGGCGGGGGTGATGTGGCAGCGGATGTATGATCCTGCTGCCAAGGCCCGCGATACCGACGTGAAGGCAGCACTTAAGGCGCGCGGGTTAATTGCCGAAAGCCATGCAGGCGCGCTGCTGTTCGAGCCTTGGGACGTGCAGACAGGGCAGGGTGGCTATTACAAGGTATATTCGCCGTTCTGGCGGGCGGTGTCGGGGCGTGACGTGGCAGCGCCCTTGCCAGCGCCGTCGCGGTTGCGCGCGCCTTCGGTCTGGCCTGCGTCGGACAATCTGGATGACTGGCAGATGGGCGCAGCAATGCGGCGCGGGGCGGCGGTGATGTTGCCGCATCAGCATGTGGGCGAGGCTGCGGCGCTGGCCCAGCTTGATGCCTTCATTGACGCGCCTGTGCAGAGCTACAAACAGGACCGCGACTTTCCGGCGTTGACAGGGGCGACCTCGGGCCTGTCAGAAAATCTTGCCTGGGGCGAGATTGGCCCCCGCACGATCTGGGCGGCAGGCCAGCGCGCAGTCCAGCAAGGCGCAGACGGGGCCGAGCATTTCCTGAAAGAACTGGTCTGGCGTGAGTTTGCCTATCATCTTATGCACCACGCACCGCAAATGCTGACCGAAAACTGGCGCGAGGGCTGGGAGACTTTCCCGTGGCGGGCAGATAACCCCGACGCGGAACGCTGGCGGCGCGGCATGACGGGCGAACCTTTCGTCGATGCCGCCATGCGCGAGATGTATGTCACAGGCCGGATGCACAATCGCGCGCGGATGATCGTCGCCAGCTATCTGACCAAGCATCTGATGACCGATTGGCGCGTGGGGCAGGCATGGTTTGCCGACTGCCTGACCGATTTTGACCCTGCCGCCAATGCGATGGGCTGGCAATGGGTGGCAGGGTGCGGCCCCGACGCAGCCCCCTATTTCCGCGTCTTCAACCCTGCGGGTCAAGCCGAGAAATTCGACAAGGACAGCCGCTATATCCGCCGCTTTGTGGCCGAACTTGGCCGCCCGCCATCCGCCACGGCGCTGTCTTATTTCGATGCCGTGCCAAAGGCATGGGGCCTGCGCGCGACGCAAGCCTACCCTTCGCCCGTGATTGATCTTGCCGCAGGTCGCGCCCGCGCCCTTGCTGCCTATGGAGAACGAAATGCTTGAGCGGCCCGCGACAATCTGGAACGATACGGCAAAGGCCCATGGGGGAGACATGGACTATCTGACCACGATCAAGGGCCAGACCGGCCTGCCGCGCTATTTCGCTGCCGTGTTCGAGGTGGCCAAGCGCCTGCACCGCGGGCGGCTGGATTTTGTGCTGCCCGATGGCCGCCGCTTTCGCATCGAAGGCAAGACCGCCGGTCCCGTGGCGGAACTGGACGTGCATGACCCCGATATTTTCGCCCGCCTGATCCGCGATGGTGATCTGGGTTTTTGTGAGGCCTATCTGGATGGCGGCTGGTCCACCCCCGATCTGCAAGCCTTCATGGACCTGATGCAGGACGGCAATGCCGACGTTTACGACGGTTTTCCGGGCATGGGGCTGGTGCGCGCCTATGAACGGCTGCGGTTCTGGATGCAGTCGAATTCGAAAAAACAGGCACGCAAGAACATCGCGCATCACTATGATCTGGGGAATGATTTTTACAGCCTGTGGCTTGATGACAGCATGACCTATTCCTCGGCGCTGTTCCGCACCGGGCAGGAAAGTCTGGAAAAGGCGCAAGAGCAGAAATACGCCAGCATGGTGGATCAGATGGGCGCAAAGCCCGGTGATCATGTGCTGGAAATCGGCTGCGGCTGGGGCGGCTTTGCCGAATATGCCGCCAAGGAGCGCGGCCTGCGCGTGACGGCGCTGACCATCAGTCAGGCCCAGCATGACTATGCCGTAGCGCGGATGCAGGCGGCGGGCCTGTCGGACCGCGTGGAAATAAAGCTGCAGGACTACCGCGACGAACGCGGCCTTTATGACGGCATTGCCAGTATCGAGATGTTCGAAGCGGTGGGCGAACGCTATTGGCCGACCTATTTCAACACCGTGCGCGACCGGCTGAAACCGGGGGCCAATGCCACGCTGCAAATCATCACCACCCAAGATGCACGCTTTGAAACCTATCGCAAAAGCGTTGATTTCATCCAGAAATACATCTTTCCGGGGGGGATGCTGCCTTCGCCCTCGGCGCTGCGGCGCGAAGTGGAAAAGGCCGGTCTGCGGGTGAAAGGCTCGATCGAGTTCGGGCAAAGCTATAGTCTGACCCTGCGGCGCTGGCATGAAACCTTCAACGCGCGCTGGGCGGATGTGGCGCGCTTGGGCTTTGACGACCGGTTCCGCCGCATGTGGAACTTTTATCTGACCTCTTGCGCTGGCTCTTTTCAGGGCGGAAACTGCGATGTGACGCAGATTACCATCATGCGTCCCTGATCCCGCTTTTCCAGAGGTCCGCCATGCCCACCGCCGCCAAACTTGTCGCTGCCGTGATGTTTGCAGCGGTGGGGTTCCTTGCCGCGCAGGCCTATGTGCCGTCTTTGCCCGAAGGCACCCAGATCGGCTTTCTGCGTGAGATTTGCGCGGGTCTGGGACTTGTCATCGGCTGGTTTGTTATGGGGCGGTTGGTGGGTAAGGGCTATGTCGAGGCGGTTGGCTTTGGCATCCGCACATCGGTCACCGTGCTGTTCTGGGCGGTTCTGGGCTTTTCCATCTACGAGATGATCCTGCGCTCGACCAAGATGATGTATGACGGCCCGATGGAGGCGCTGTTGGGCGTGTTCGATCTGGTGATCTATTATGGCAAGATGATGGGATCGCCAGAGTTCATTGGCACACTGCTGATTGGCGGGGTCTTGGGGGGGATTGCCGCCGAATGGGCGGGGCGGCGCTGGTCCTGAGAATGGCGGATTTCTTTTTCTATGGCACTTTGTGCCATGCCGGTCTGGTGCAGATCGTGTTGGGGCGCAAGGTGCAGGCCGAGCCTGCGCTTTTGCCGGACCATGCGGTCTATTGGGCAAAAGATCATGCGTTTCCGCTGATCATGGCCGAAACCGGCGCAAAGGCGGCAGGTGTGCTGGTGCGGGATCTGTCGCCCGAAGATGTGGCACGGCTGGATTTCTATGAGGGCGGCTTTGGCTATCAGACGCGCGAGACCTTGGTGCATAGCGCATCGGGGCCATTCCGCGCGCAGGTCTATTTTCCTGATCCGGGTCAGTGGGTTGCGGGGCGCGCATGGTCTTTGACCGAGTGGGAGATACAGTTCGGGCCGACGGTGACGGCCACCGCCCGCGATGTCATGGCGCTTTATGGCGTCAAACCCGCGCAAGCGGTGCAGGCGCGCCATGCCCAGATGCTGGTGCGCGGCGCGGCACGGGTGCGGGCGGGCGCGACGCACCCTGTGACGTTACGCCTGTCAGGTGATGTGCAGGTGGCGGCACGGCGCGAACCCTATGCGCGCTTTTTCGCGGTGGAGGAATACGACCTGTCCTTCCGCCGTTTTGATGGCACCCCCAGCCCTGCCGTCACCCGCGCGGTGTTCATTTCGGGCGATGCGGTGACAGTGCTGCCCTATGACCCCGTGCGCGACCGTGTGCTGGTGGTCGAGCAGTTCCGCTCTGGCCCCTTCGCGCGGGGCGACAGCCAGCCTTGGCAGATCGAAGCGATTGCAGGCCGGATCGACACTGGCGAAACCCCCGAAGACGCCGCGCGCCGTGAGGCGGAGGAAGAGGCGGGGTTGACTTTGGGCGCGCTGCTTCCGGTGGCACAATATTACCCGACGCCGGGGATCTGTGCCGAATACCTCTATTCCTATGTCGCAGTCACTGACCTGCCCGACGGGTCGGCGGGGGTGTTCGGGGTCGAAGGCGAGGCCGAGGATATTCGCGGTCACCTCATCGGATTTGACGATCTGATGGCGCTGGTTGCATCCGGTGAGGTGTCAAACGCACCGCTGATTCTGACGGCGTTCTGGTTGCAATCCCGCAGGGCAGAATTGCGCGGGGGCTGACCCCGCGCCAGATCTTACAACGCCAGCTTCACCCAAGCCGCGTTCTTGGCCGAGGATCGCACGCAGGCATCGACAAAGGCAACGCCCTCTAGCCCCTCTTTCAGGCCGGGGAAGGTCACGGCGGCGTCCAGCGCCACGCCGTCACGGCGCGCGATGATGGCGCGGGCGGCTTCGGCGTAGATATTGGCGAAGCCTTCCAGATAGCCTTCGGGATGGCCTGCGGGAATACGGCTGACGCGGGCGGCGGCTTCACCCGTGCCGGACCCACCACGGGTCAGCCGATAGCGCGGCGCGCCAAGTGGTGTAACCCACAGATAATTCGGGTTTTCCTGCTCCCACTCGATGCCGGCCTTGGTGCCGTAAATCCGCAAGCGCAGCCCGTTTTCCTGACCCGAGGCGACCTGACTGCACCACAGCATCCCCCGCGCGCCCGAGGTATAGCGCATCAGGATATGGCCGTTGTCATCCACCCTACGCCCCGGAACAAAGGCTTGCAGATCGGCGGCAAGGCTGTCGAGCGTCAGGCCGGAAACGAAATTGGCAAGGTTGAAGGCATGGGTGCCGATGTCCCCCGTGGCGCCACCCGCGCCCGAACGCGCCGGATCGGTGCGCCAGTCAGCCTGCTTTTGCCCCGAGTTTTCCAGCGGTTCGGCCAGCCAGTCCTGCGCGTATTCGACATTGACCAGACGGATATCGCCCAAGACGCCCGCCGCGATCATCTCTTTCGCCTGCCGGATCATCGGATAGCCGGTGTAGTTATGCGTCAGCGCAAAGACCACGCCCGAGGCTTCGGCGGCCTTGGCCAGTTTCTTGGCCTCGGGCAGGGTGGCGGTCAGCGGCTTGTCGCAGATCACATGGATGCCACGCTTCAGGAATTGCAGCGCCACAGGGGCGTGCATGTGGTTGGGGGTGACAATCGCCACCGCCTCGATCCCGTCTTTGCGGCGGGCTTCCTTCTGCGCCATCTCCTCGAAAGAGCCATAGCTGCGCGCCACGCCCAGATCGGCGGCAGAGGCTGCGGATTTCTCGGGGTCAGACGAAAAGCTGCCCGCGACCAGCTTATACTGGTCGTCGATCCGGCTGGCGATGCGGTGAACGGCGCCGATAAAGGCGCCACGCCCGCCGCCGACCATACCCAGACGGATACGGGGGGCGCGGGCGACATGGGCGGCGGTGATGGCCATGGCTTACTCCAATCCAAGCATGCGGCGGTTTGCAGCCCGATCTGTGCCAGCATCCGCGAAATCGTCAAAGGCTTTTTCGGTGACGCGGATGATATGGGCGTTCACAAACTCGGCCCCTTCGCGCGCGCCATCTTCGGGATGCTTCAGGCAGCATTCCCATTCCACCACGGCCCAGCCGTCAAAGCCGTATTGCGTCAGTTTCGAGAAGATGCCCGCAAAATCAACCTGCCCGTCGCCAAGGCTGCGGAAGCGGCCCGCGCGGTTCACCCAAGACTGAAAGCCGCCGTAAACGCCTTGGCGGCCTGTCGGGTTCAACTCGGCATCCTTGACGTGGAACATCTTGATCCGGTCATGGTAGATGTCGATATTGTCAAGATAATCAAGGTGTTGCAGAACATAATGGCTGGGATCATACAGCATGTTGGCGCGTTTGTGCCCGCCCACACGGTCAAGGAACATCTCGAACGAGATGCCGTCGTGCAAATCCTCGCCGGGGTGGATTTCATAGGCAAGATCAACGCCGCAATCTTCGGCATGATCCAGAATGGGCATCCAGCGGCGGGCTAGTTCGTCGAACGCCTCTTCCACAAGCCCCGCAGGCCGCTGCGGCCACGGGTAAAGATAGGGCCAAGCCAGCGCGCCCGAAAAGGTCGCATGCGCGGTCAGGCCAAGGTTTTCCGAGGCCAGCAGCGCCTTTTTCACCTGATCCACCGCCCAAGCCTGCCGCGCCTTGGGGTTGCCGCGCACTTCCGGCGCTGCAAAGCCGTCAAACTGGCTGTCATAGGCCGGATGCACAGCTACCAACTGGCCCTGCAAATGGGTCGATAACTCCGTAATCTCAATGCCATTCGCTGCGGCAATGCCCTTGATCTCGTCGCAATAGGTTTTCGAGGTGGCGGCCTTGTCCAGATCAATCAGGCGGGCGTCCCATGACGGGATTTGCACGCCCTTATAGCCTAGCCCAGCGGCCCATTTCGTGATCGAATCCAAGCTGTTGAACGGTGCGGCATCGCCTGCGAACTGCGCCAGAAACAGCGCGGGGCCTTTGATGGTTTTCATGGTGTTCTCCCTAAACTGCGCTGCGGAAGTCCGACAGTTGCGGCACCTCCAGCCCTTGTCCTTCATCCGGCGCGCGCCCCTCGATCGCAGCCATCACGGCGCGGGCCAGAAAATTCCCCGCGCGGCCGACATCTTCCTGAACAACGATCATTTCCTTGCGGAAACGGTGCAAGAACCGGATCGCCTCTTTCGAGACCAGATCGAAATCACGCCCCAGCATCAGCCCGGCATGTTCCGCGCCCGTTGTGGCCGCGATTGCCGAGGTGGTGGACCCCGAGATGATGGCATCGGGGCGGTTGGGTTGGCCAAAGCGCGCCGCCATCGCGGCCTCGACATCGGCGGCGGGGCTGTCACTGGTGACGGTGGTGCAGACTTCAAACGTCAGGTCATGCGCGGCGGCAGCCTCGACCGCACCAAGGATCATGTGACGCGAATACATATGGTTGCGCGGCGGTGCGACCATCAGGATATGCCGCCGCCCTTTTTTCGCCAAAACCTCGACGGCAAGCCGCCCGAAGGCTTCGTTGTCAAAGTCGAAATAGGGGTGGTCCAGCCCCATATCGGTACGGCCATGGGTGGCGAAGGGGAAGCTGTGATCCACCATATAGCGGATGCGCGGGTCGTCCGGCTTGGTCTGGTTCAGGATAATGCCGTCCGCGCTTTCGGTTTCCACGATATAGCGCACGGTGTCCAACGGGTCTTGATCGGGAAAGAACGGCATCACCACAAGATGATAGGCGGTGCCACGCAACGCCTCGGCGATCGAATAGATCAGCTTTGAGGTGTGGTTCATCACATCGGATTCGGTGGACAGCAACAAGGCAATGACATTGGTCTTGCCTGTGCGTAGGCGCACAGCAGCGCGATTTTGCCGGTAGCCAAGACGCTGCGCGGTCTCGCGCACGCGTTGCTTGGTTTCCGCGCCGATATCGGGGGCATCTTTCAGCGCCCGACTGACCGTCGCAATGGCAAGGCCGGTTTCGGCGGCGATGGTTTTCAGCGTGGGGCGTTCCGTCCCGACAAGGGGCAGGGGTGATTCTGTCATGACTTCCAATCCCAACGCAGGCCGCATGTTGTGCAGGGTATTCCCCGAATTTTCCAGCCCCCCGATTCTTCCGCTTTGCCCTCCGACGGCGGGAAAACAGCGGGTGTCTGGCCGCCCCCGGTTCCCGTGCAAGGTGAAAACACCCCGCAATTTCAGATGGTTCCCAAGGTCGGCAAGGGTCGGGCAGGTGTCGCATCCGGTCAATACCAAGTCGTATTCAAAGCCGGAACGGGGCCGCCGACAAGCGAAAAGATTGCTTGATTGAAAAAACTATAACGTTATAGATTTCAACTATAACGATTTAGAAACTGCAAAAACGACCAATAAACCGGGAGGACTACATGAAGACTTGGAAACTGGCCGCTGGCCTGATGCTTACGGTTGCGCTGCCGCAGGCGGGCTTTGCGACGGATCTGGAAATCACCCATTGGTGGACCTCGGGCGGTGAAGCCGCCGCGGTGGCCGAATTGGCCAAGGCCTTTGATGCGTCGGGCGACAAGTGGATCGACGGCGCCATTGCAGGCGGCGGCGATACCGCGCGTCCGGTGATGATCAGCCGGATCACCGGCGGCGATCCGATGGGGGCGACACAGTTCAACCACGGGCAACAGGCGATGGAACTGGTAGAGGCCGGTCTGATGCTGGACCTGACCGACGTGGCCGAGGCGAATGACTGGAAAAACAAGATCTACCCGCCGTCGCTGCTGGATGCCTGCACTGTTGACGGTAAGGTTTACTGTGCGCCTGTGAACATTCACTCGCCGGAATGGCTGTGGCTGTCGAACAAGGTCTACAATGATCTGGGTATTCCGGTTCCGACCAACTGGACCGAATTCGTCGCCACCGCCCCGCAGGTCGAAGCAGCGGGCAAGATTCCGCTGGCACTGGGCAACCAGCCTTGGCAGTCGAACCTTGCTTTCGGCGCGATCACCGTCGGTATCGGCGGGCTTGAACTTTGGAAGAAGGTCAACGTCGAAAAGGACATGGAGGCCGCAGCCGGACCTGAAATGGCCGCCGTGTTCCAGGCCGCAGCCGATGCGCGCAAACTGGCCGCGAAATCCACCGTGCAGGACTGGAATCAGGCCACCAACATGGTCATCACCGGCGAGGCCGCCGGCCAGATCATGGGTGACTGGGCGCAGGGCGAATTCGCCGTGGCAGGCAAGGTGGCTGGCACCGATTACACCTGCCTTCCGGGTCTGGGCATGAACGCCTACCTGTCCACTGGTGGCGACGCTTTCTACTTCCCGAAACTGGATGATCCGGAAAAAGAAGCCGCGCAAAAGCGTCTGGCGGCCCTTCTGGTCAGCCCCGAAGTGCAGGTGGCCTTCAACCTCAAGAAAGGCTCGCTGCCGATCCGAGGCGACGTCGATCTGGCTGCTGCCAACGACTGCATGAAGAAAGGTCTTGAAGTTCTGGCCTCGGGCAACCTGCTTCCGACCAGCGATATGGTGTGGTCGCCCGACGTTCAGACGCAGGCAGGCGATCTGATGGTCGAATTCTGGAAGACCGACATGTCCCCCGAA
Organism: Rhodobacterales bacterium RIFCSPHIGHO2_02_FULL_62_130; assembly: GCA_001828855.1. Lineage (GTDB taxonomy): Bacteria > Pseudomonadota > Alphaproteobacteria > Rhodobacterales > Rhodobacteraceae > Cypionkella. Next base: position 279,856 of record MHZT01000040.1, read on the forward strand.
GACGCGCAGGCCAAGTGGGTGGAAATCCTGCAATCGGGTCTGTGATCCTCTGACACCTGCGGAGCCGCCCGCCTTTCGGGCGGCTCTTGCATCTATAAAGCTGCGGAGGGGATGCAGATGGCTACCAGTTCACGGGGCGCCCGTGTGTTTCGCAATCTGAATGCAAAGATTGCAGCGATACCGATGATTTTCACCGCCGTCGTGGTTTTTGCGGGGTTCTCGGTTTGGACGGTGGTTTATTCCTTTACCAACTCCAAACTGCTGCCCAAGGCGAATTTTGTGGGGCTAGACCAGTATGAGAGGCTTTGGTCCAACAGCCGCTGGCTGATCTCGATCCAGAACCTGATGATCTACGGGGCCTTGGCCTTGGTGTTCACCATCGTGATCGGCTTTGTGCTGGCGGTGTTGATGGATCAGAAAATCCGGTTTGAAGACACCTTCCGCACCATCATGCTGTATCCTTTCGCGCTGTCCTTCATCGTGACGGGCCTTGCGTGGCAATGGATTTTGAACCCGCAACTGGGCATCCAGAACGTTATCCGCGAGATGGGCTGGACCAGTTTTACCTTCGATCCGCTGAACAACCCCGATCTGGTGCTTTATGGCCTGCTGATCGCAGGGCTGTGGCAAGGCACGGGCTTTGTGATGTGCATCATGCTGGCGGGTCTGCGTGGGATTGATGAGGACATCTGGAAAGCCACCCGCGTTGACGGCATCGGCACATGGAAAACCTATATCGTCGTCATCATCCCGATGATGCGCCCCGTGTTCATCACCACGCTGGTTCTGGTCGCGGCGGGCATCATCAAGCTTTACGATCTGGTGATCGCCCAAACCTCCGGCGGGCCGGGAAATGCGTCCCAAGTGCCTGCAATGTATGTCTATTCCTACATGTTTCAGGCGCAAAATCTGGCACAGGGCTTTGCGGCTTCGACCATGATGCTGCTGACGGTTCTGATCGTGCTGATCCCGTGGGCCTATCTGGAATTCGGAGGCAAGAAGAATGGTTGATGCCAGTGTAAACGCGATGGCAGGGCCGCGCGGCTCCAAACCCCAACGCCGCTTTTCAAGTCGCAACCTGATGCTTTACGGCACGCTGATCGTGGTCAGCCTGTATTACATCCTGCCGCTGTGGGTGATGGTGATGACCTCTCTCAAGGGCATGCCCGAAGTGCGGCTGGGCAATATCTTCGGCCCCCCGCTTGAGGTAACCTTCCAGCCTTGGGTCAAGGCATGGTCCGAGGCCTGCACCGGCCTGAACTGTGATGGCCTCAGCCGTGGCTTCTGGAACTCGGTCCAGATCACTGTGCCATCAGTGATCCTGTCGATCATCGTGGCATCCGTGAACGGCTATGCCCTGATCAACTGGAGGTTCAAAGGATCGGAAGTCTTCTTCACCATCCTGATTTTCGGCTCGTTCATCCCCTATCAGGTCATGCTCTATCCGATGGTGGTGATGCTGCGCGAGATGGGGATTTACGGCACGCTGACCGGCCTTGTGATCGTTCACACCATCTTTGGCATGCCGATCCTGACCCTGCTGTTCCGCAACTACTTTGCCTCGATCCCCGAGGAATTGTTCAAGGCCGCGCGGGTGGATGGGGCGGGATTCTGGGGCATCTACTTTAATATCATGCTGCCGATGAGCCTGCCGATCTTCGTGGTCGCCCTGATCCTGCAGATCACCGGCATCTGGAACGATTTCCTGTTCGGCGTGGTCTTTATCTCCAAGGCCGACAACTACCCGATGACGGTTCAGTTGAACAACATCGTCAACTCGGTTCAGGGCGTGAAGGAATATAACGTTAACATGGCGGCGACCATGCTGACCGGCCTTGTTCCCCTGATCATCTACTTCATATCCGGCAAACTTTTCGTTCGCGGCATCGCCGCCGGCGCCGTGAAAGGCTGACACATGACCCATTCCATCCAAGTCAAAGACCTGACGCTGAATTTCGGTGCGGTCTCGGTGCTGAAAACCCTGAACCTTGATGTGGCAGAGGGCGAGTTCATCGTGCTGCTGGGGCCGTCGGGCTGCGGGAAATCCACGCTGCTGAACTGCCTTGCGGGTCTGCTGGACATCACCGACGGGCAGATTTTCATCAAGGGCAAGAACGTGACATGGGCGGAACCGTCCGATCGCGGCATCGGCATGGTGTTCCAGTCCTACGCGCTTTATCCGCAGATGACGGTGCGCGGGAATCTGTCTTTCGGGTTGAAGAACGCCAAGCTGCCAAAAGAGGAGATCGACAAACGCGTCGCCCGCGCCTCCGAAATCCTGCAAATCGAACCGCTCTTGGACCGCAAACCGGGGGCTTTGTCGGGCGGTCAGCGCCAGCGCGTCGCCATTGGCCGCGCCTTGGTCCGCGATGTCGATGTGTTCCTGTTTGACGAACCGCTGTCCAACCTTGACGCCAAACTCCGCTCTGAACTGCGCGTGGAAATCAAGCGTCTGCACAGCCGGTTGAAGAATACGATGGTCTATGTGACCCATGACCAGATTGAGGCGCTGACGCTGGCCGACAGGATTGCCGTCATGCGCGGCGGTATCATCCAGCAGCTAGATGCGCCGCAAACCATCTACAACCGCCCGTCGAACCTGTTTGTGGCCGGTTTTATCGGCAGCCCGTCGATGAATTTCCTGCATGGGGCCACGGTGGATGGCGGTCGCGCCTTCCTGTTTGGCGATACCCGCATTGATCTTGCAGGCTATGACGGTGGCGCGGTGCTGGAGCGCAGCAAGGCCATCCTTGGCCTGCGCCCCGAACACCTGCACATCCAGATGGAACCCGAAGCAGGCCATACCATCCCCGCGCTGGTCGAGATTGACGAACCGATGGGCGCAGACAGCCTTGTATGGCTGAAAGCGGGCGAAACCCAGATGTCGGTGCGCGTGCCGGTCGAACGTCGCCTTGCCCCCGGCACCCATGTGCATCTGAAGGTCGATATTTCCAAGGCATCGATCTTTGACACCGCGTCCGAGCAGCGGGTCTGAACCATGCTTGATCTTGCAGGGATCTGGACCTTGGCCGAGGTGGGTGGGGCAAGAACTGCGCCGATGCCCATCCCCGGTGACGGAATCTCCGCGCTGCATGACGCAGGGGTGATCCAAGATCCCTATTTTGGCCGCAACGAATACGATTTGCGCTGGATTTGCGGGCGCGATTGGGTGATCGCGCGCAGTTTTTTCCATGACGGTGCGGCTGGCGAACTCTGTATCGAAGGCCTTGATACGCTGGCCGAGGTTCAGATCAACGGTCGCGTCATTCTGAACGCCAGCAATGCGTTCCGGCGCTGGCGGGTGGATGTGTCGCAAGCCCTGAAACCGGGGCAGAATGACATCTCGATCCGCTTTGCCTCGGTGCTGCGTGAAGGCGCGGCCCTGCAGGCGGCGCAACCGTTCCATGTGCCTTATGCCGCGCAGAATTGCCCAATCCCAAACGGCAACATGATCCGCAAGCCCGCTTGCGATTTCGGCTGGGATTGGAACATCGCGCTGGCCCCCTTTGGCATCTGGGGTGGTATCCGGCTGGAACCCGTCGCCCCCCGCATCCGCGATGTGATCGTCAGCCAGAGCCACCATGACGGGCTGGCAGAAGTCGCGGTCGAGGTTCATGCCGACGGCTCCGAGGTGACGGTTTCGCTTTGCGGCGTCAGCCAGACCGCGCCTGTTCGGGGCGGCAAGGCGCGACTGGTCCTTGCCATCGCAAACCCCGTGCTGTGGTGGCCTGCGGGGCAGGGCGCGCAGGTCTTGCATGAATTGCGCGTGACGATGGGCGATGCCACTGCCACCCGCCAGATCGGGTTGCGCCAGCTTGATCTGGTCAGCGCACCCGACGCCGCGGGCCGGTCTTTCGGCTTCCGGGTCAATGGCCGCGATGTCTTTGCCAAGGGGGCCAACTGGATTCCCGCCGATGCCCTGCATGGCCGCATCACCCAAGCGGCGGTGCGCGATCTGCTGCAATCGGCGGTCCTTGCCAATATGAACATGATCCGCATCTGGGGCGGCGGGCGGTATGAACCGGACTGGTTCTACGATCTGTGCGACGAACTTGGCCTGATGGTCTGGCAGGACTTCATGTTCGCCTGCAACCTTTACCCTTCAACCCCCGATTTTCTGGCCGAGGTGGATGCCGAGGTGCGCGATGTGGTCGCCCGTATCAACCATCACGCCTGCATTGCGGTCTGGTGTGGCGACAACGAATTGATCGGCGCGCTGACGTGGTTTGACGAATCCCGCAAGGACCGCGACCGCTATCTGGTCAGCTATGACCGTCTGAACCGCACCATCGAGACGGCCCTGCTGCAAACCCAACCCGCTGCAAATTGGTGGCCCTCCAGCCCCTCTCCCGGCCCGATGGCTTTTGGCGATGCGTGGCATGATGACAGTGCGGGCGACATGCATTTCTGGAGCGTCTGGCACGAGGGCCGCGATTTCGACCACTACCGCGATGTAAGTCCACGGTTCTGTTCGGAATTCGGGTTCCAAAGCTATCCCAGCCTTGACGTGATCCGCCGCTTTGCCGCAGCGCAGGATTTCAACATCGCCGCCCCCGTGATGGAAAGCCACCAGAAGAACGCGGGCGGCAATGCGCGGATTGCGGAAACCATGTTCCGCTATTTCCGCTTTCCGGTGGATTTTGAAAACTTCGTCTATCTCAGTCAGGTGCAGCAAGGCCTTGCGATCAAGACCGCCGTGACGCACTGGCGCAGCCTCAAGCCGCATTGCATGGGCGCGCTGATCTGGCAGTTGAACGACACTTGGCCGGTGTGTTCATGGTCCAGCCTTGACCACGGCGGCGGCTGGAAGCTGTTGCACCATATGGCAAAAGCGTTCTTCCAGCCGGTGCTGGTGTCGGCTGTTCCGGTTGCAGGCGGGATCGAGTTACGCGCGTCGAATGACACGGCCACACCCGTCACCCTGACCGTCGGGGCCGTCGCCGTTGCCATGGACGGCACCACCCGCCCGTTGAACCGCATGACGGCCACGGTCGGCGCTGACGCGGCGCTGTTGGTGCAGACGGTTGCGGTGGATCAGATCGGCCCGCAGGAAATGTTGGCCTTTGTCTGGGTGGGCAGTGACGGCACCCGCGCGGGCGATGTGTTCGCGCCGCAGCCCTACAAGCACTATGATCTGCTGCCGCCGAAAATCGCCCATACTGTGACCGAGGCCAACGGCCGCTATACCCTGACCCTGACCGCCGAAACCCTCGCGCTGTTCGTCGCGGTTGAATCCGATCAGCCGGGCCGCGTCTCGGTCAACGCCTTCTCCCTGTTCCCCGACCACCCGGCGACGGTGGTCTTTACCCCCCAAACCGCAGGGCAAGCGCCCCGCTTTACCATCCGTGATCTTCATTCCGCGACCTACGGGACGCATTGACCGCCAAGGAGGCCGCCCATGTTCAGCTATCAACTCTTTTCTTCGCGCAATTTTCCGCCGCTGTCGGACACGCTGAAAATGCTGGCCGAGGTGGGCTATGCGGGGGCCGAAGGCTTTGGCGGGCTTTATGCCGACAAGGCGGGGCTGGCCGAGATGGCGGCGGGGCTGAAGGCCAACGGGTTGAAGATGCGCTCGGGCCATTTCGGGATTGATCAGGTGGAACAGACCCCCGATTGGGCAATCGAGGTGGCAACCACTTTGGGCATGGAAACCGTGATCGTGCCGTGGCTGCACCCCGACCAGCGCCCGAAGGACGGCGCGGGCTGGCATGCGCTGGGCGCGCGGCTGCAAAAGGCGGGCGCACCCATCCGCGCGGCGGGGCTGCAATTCGGCTGGCACAACCATGACTTCGAATTCTTCAAGACCCCCGATGGTGCAATCCCCCAGACCGCCCTGTTCGATGGCGGTCCCGATCTGAAATGGGAGATGGACGTGGCTTGGGTCGTGCGCGGCGGGGCGGACCCCTTGGAGTGGATCAAGGACCACGCCCACCGCATCGTGGCAGCCCATGTGAAGGACATCGCGCCCAAGGGCGAGAACCTGAACGAAGACGGCTGGGCCGATGTCGGCCACGGCACGGTGGATTGGAAAACCATCCTGCCCGCCCTGCGCGCCATCGGTGTGACCAATTTCGTGATGGAGCATGACAACCCGTCCGATCACCGCCGTTTCGCCACCCGCGCGCTGGCCTCGGCGCGATCCTACTAAGCCCACCTAATGCAAGGATATAACATGGCAAATCTGGGCATCGGCATCATCGGATGCGGCAATATCTCGACCTCATACCTGCGGCTTGCGCCCTTGTTCAAAGGGCTGGAGGTGCGGGCTGTGGCCGATGTGAACATGGCGGCGGCCACAGCACGGGCGGCGGAATTCAACACCCGCGCGCAGTCGGTCGATGATCTGCTGGCGAACAAGGATGTGGATGTGGTCATCAACCTGACCATTCCCGACGCCCATTATGCCGTCACGCGGCGGATATTGGAGGCGGGCAAGCACGCCTATTCTGAAAAGCCGCTGGTGCTGACTTTGGCCGAAGGTGTGGCTCTGCGTGATCTGGCAGCCGCCAAAGGGCTGGCCGTGGGCTGCGCGCCCGATACCTTTCTGGGCGGCACCCATCAGCAGGCCCGCGCCCTGATCGACGAGGGCCGTCTTGGCACCATCACCACCGGCAACGCCGCGATCCAAGGCCACGGCCCCGAAAGCTGGCACCCGAACCCCGAGTTCTTCTATCTGCCCGGCGCGGGTCCGGTCATGGATATGGGGCCGTATTACATCGCCAACCTGATCAACCTGCTTGGCCCCGTCCGCCGTGTGGGGGCGCTGACCTCATCCGCCACGCCCACCCGCACCATCGGGTCGGGTGACCGCGCTGGCCAAGAGATTCCGGTGAAAACGCCCTCGAACATTCAGGCGCTGCTGGAGTTTCATTCCGGTGCCACTATCGCCTTTTCCGCAAGCTGGGACGTCTGGAGCCACAAGCGCAACCATTTTGAACTCTACGGCACCGAAGGCTCGCTTTATGTGCCGGACCCGAACTTTTTCGGCGGCCCGCTGGAAATCGCAGGCCGTGATGGCGTGATTCAGGCGGTGGCCCCGTGGGACCACCCCTTTGGCATCATCAACCAGAAGGGCCATCGCGGCGAGGATCTGGCGAATTACCGTACCGCAGGCATGGCCGATATGGTGCTGGCCGTCACCGAAGGCCGCGACGCGCGCTGTTCCTTGGAGCGGACCCTGCACGGGGTCGATGTGATGACGGCGGCGCTGAAATCGGGTGAGACGGGGCAGTTCATCACCCTGACCACCACCTGCACGCGGCCCGCAGCGCTGGGGCCGGATCAGGCGCGGGCGTTGTTGCGATAGGGCCAAGTGTCGGATCGGGCGGCGAAGGAAAAGCACTGCTTTTCCCCGCCTGAAGGCGCAACGCCTCGGCAAAACCGTTTGAGCAAGACCGACATAGGTCGGCGCCCGACCCGGCGGGCGCTGGCCGGTTGCTTTGGGCCACCGGCTTGGTCTGGGGCTGGCCTAGCGCGTGACCTCGGCGGGGGCCTCGGTCAATGGTGGCTGGTTTTGTTTTGTGCTGAAAAGGGGGGGCAGAGTCGGGGTGAACCCCGACCTACGGGTCGGTTTGGGGTGGCGGCACAGCCCCGATTGTGTCGCCCCAGCTGCGATTTGATCATTTCTGCAACGCGGGCTTGCAAGACGGGCTTCAGGCGGCATATCTGGACCATTCTCTGCATCGAGTGACCGCATGACCGACGACGCCCGCAAGATCCCCACCCACGAGGTCACTTATACGCGGTTGCGCGATATGATCCTGTTCGGGATTCTTGAACCGGGCCAGCCCGTCACCATCCAAGGGCTGACTGCCGATCTGGACGCCGGAATGACCCCCGTGCGCGAGGCGATCCGCCGTCTGACTGCCGAAGGCGCGCTGCTGCCGCAAGGCAACCGCCGCGTGACCGTGCCGCGCCTGACGCCCTCGATCCTTGATCAGGTGGCCTTTGCCCGCCTGACTATCGAGCCGCGCCTTGCCGAACTTGCGGGCGCCGCTGTCACCCCCGATCTGATCGCGCGGCTTGAGGCGATTGATGCCCGCGTCGATGCCGCCATCGCCGCCGATGCGGTGCCAGCCTATCTGGAAAGCAACCACGCCTTCCACTTTGCGTTGTATGAGGCATCGGGGGCGGCAGTGCTGCTGGATATGGCGCGCTCGCTCTGGCTGCGGTTCGGGCCGTCCTTGCGGGTGGTGTCGGCGCGCAACGGGGCGGCGGCGCTGCCCGATGCCCATAAAGAGGCGCTGGCCGCGATGCGGGCGGGTGATGCGGCGGCTTTGGCCCGCGCGATGGAACGGGATATCGCGCAAGGCGTAGATCAGGTGCGGGCGGCCTTGGCGCGCGGCGAGATCTGAGGATTTACGCGCTTCAAATAATTTGATCAAATTCCTTGATCGGCGGATCGTTTGATCATATCCTGATCGCAAGCGCCTTGGCCGGATTCGGGCCAGACCGGCGCGCAAGCATAGCCGCGAGGGTCCGCCGATGAACAAGATCACCAACCACATGCCGACTGCCGAGCTTCAGGCGCTGGACGCGGCCCACCACATGCACCCCTTCACCGACAATTCCGCGCTGGCCCAAGAGGGTGCGCGGATCATGGTGTCGGGCAAAGGTGTCTGGCTGAAGGACACCGAAGGCCACGAGATTCTGGACGCCATGGCGGGTCTGTGGTGCGTCAATATCGGCTATGGCCGCACCGAACTGGGCGACGCCGCCAAGCGCCAGATGGACGAGCTGGCTTATTACAACACCTTCTTCCAGACCTCCCATGTTCCGGCCATCGCGCTGGCCGCCAAGATCGCGGAAATCGCGCCGGAAGGCATGAACCATGTGTTCTTTGCAGGCTCTGGCTCGGAAGCAAACGACACCAACATCCGCATGGTGCGGCGCTATTGGGACATCAAGGGCCAGCCTGAAAAGCGCATCATCATCGCGCGCAAGAATGGCTACCACGGGTCCACCATGGGCGGCGGGTCTTTGGGCGGCATGTCGGGCATCCACGCCCATGGCGGCAAGATCGCGGGCATCACCCATATCGGAGAGCCGAACTGGTGGGAGCAGGGCGGCGACATGACCCCCGAGGACTTCGGCCTGATGCGCGCGCAAGAGCTGGAAAAGGCGATCCTTGAACTGGGCGTCGAGAACGTCGCGGCCTTTATCGGCGAGCCCGTGCAGGGCGCGGGCGGGGTGATCATTCCGCCTTCGACCTATTGGCCGGAAATCCAGCGGATCGTTGACAAATACGGCATCTTGCTGATCGCGGATGAGGTCATCACCGGCTTTGGCCGCACTGGCAACTGGTTCGGTTCGACCACCTTCGGGATCAAGCCGCACATCATGACTATCGCAAAGGGTCTGTCCTCGGGCTATCAGCCGATTGGCGGGTCGATCGTGTGCGACGAGGTCGCCGAGGTGATGGGCTCGGCGGGCGATTTCAACCATGGCTACACCTATTCGGGGCATCCGGTGGCGGCGGCTGTGGCGCTGGAAAACATCCGCATCCTGCAGGAAGAAAAGATCATCGAGCATGTGCGCGATGTGGCGCATCCCTACCTTGCGGAAAAATGGGCGGGGCTGACGGATCATCCGATGGTGGGCGAGGCCAAGCTGGTAGGATTGATGGGGTCCATCGCGCTGACCCCGAACAAGGCCACGCGGGCGAAGTTTGCCAGTGACACCGGCACGGTCGGGTATCGCTGCCGCGAGCGGTGCTTTGCCAACAATCTGATCATGCGGCATGTGGGGGACCGGATGATCATCTCGCCGCCGCTGGTCATCACGCCTGCGGAAATCGACGTGCTGATCGCGCGCGCCCGCAAGAGCCTTGATGAGTGCTATGCGGGGCTGAAAGCGGACGGGCTTTTCGTTGCCAAATAGGCGGCTGTAAGAGATGAATCTTCTACCAGAATGGGGGCGGGCAGGGGATGCCTTGCCCCCTTTTTGCTGCGGTCCCGACTCGAGACTTTTATAATGCATGCATTATCAAGGGGTTGACCCTGTGGCGTTAACGGAAATTTAACCTTTGGCCGCAAAGCCGCCCCATGCCAGCTTGCGCGGTTTTGCGCCAGCAGTGCTTGAGTTTGCCCCGCAGCCCGCCTAAACCTTGAACAAAGACAATAAGGATGGCGTCCCCATGCGGATTCACAGTGATCTGGCCGACACAATCGGCAACACCCCGCTTTTGAAGCTGAAGCGCGCGTCGGAACTGACCGGCTGCACCATCCTTGGCAAATGCGAGTTTCTGAACCCCGGCCAGTCGGTGAAGGACCGCGCCGCCCTTTACATGATCCGCGATGCGGTGGCCAAAGGGCAGTTGAAACCGGGTGGCACGATTGTCGAAGGCACGGCCGGAAACACCGGCATCGGACTTGCGCTGGTGGGGGCGTCGATGGGCTTTCGCACCGTCATCGTGATCCCCGAAACGCAAAGTCAGGAAAAGAAAGACATGCTGCGGCTGGCGGGCGCGGAACTGGTGCAGGTTCCGGCGGCTCCCTACAAGAACCCCAACAATTACGTGCGCTATTCGGGCCGTCTGGCCGAGGCGCTGGCGCGGACCGAACCGAATGGCGCGATCTGGGCCAACCAGTTCGACAACGTGGCCAACCGTCTGGCCCATATCGAAACCACGGGGCCGGAAATCTGGGAACAGACCGGCGGCAAGGTGGATGGTTTCATCTGTGCGGTGGGGTCGGGCGGCACTTTGGCGGGCGTGGGCATGGCCTTGCAGCCCAAAGGCGTGAAGATCGGTCTGGCCGATCCCGAGGGCGCGGCGCTGCATTCCTTCTACACCAACGGTACATTTGACGCGCCCGGCACCTCGATCACCGAGGGCATCGGGCAGGGGCGGATCACCGCGAACCTTGAAGGCTTTACCCCCGATTTCAGCTATCGCATCCCCGACGCCGAGGCGCTGCCCTTGGTGTTCGAGATGCTGGAGGACGAGGGCATCTGCCTTGGCGGATCGTCGGGCATCAACATTGCGGGCGCGATCCGCATGGCGCATGAAATGGGGCCGGGTAAGACCATTGTCACCATCCTGTGCGATTACGGCAACCGCTATCAATCCAAGCTGTATAACCCTGCCTTCCTGAAGGAAAAGGGTCTGCCGGTGCCGGAATGGCTGGACCGCGCGCCGCGCGCTATCCCTGCGGTGTTCGAGGACGCATGACCCTGAGGCCGCACTGGCAAGCGTGGGCTGAAACCGCGCGCGCAGCTTGTGCGGCGGTGATGCTGGCGCTGTTGCCGGTTGCGGCACCGGTTCCGGCGGGGGCGCAGGCCACGGTGGACGGGCCAACGCGGCAGGTGGACGACACCGGTGCGCTGTTGCCGCGCGTGGATGCCGATGGCGCGCTGGTGACGGCGGATGCGCCTGTGGGTCCGGTCAATGGCAAGCCTGCCAAGGGCGGCAGCGGCGGGGCGGCGCCTTCATCCTTTGACTATGCCGCGTGGGACCGCATGGCCAAGCGGACCGAAAAGGCGATTGAATCGACGGTGACGACATCCGTGGCGCTGGAGCATATCCGCGCGCAACTGGTGGACTGGCGGGCGGCGTTGCTGGGGGCGCAAAGCTCCAACTCGGACCGGATTGCGACGCTGCGGACCCAGATCGAGGCTTTGGGGCCACCCCCTGCCGAGGGCGAGGAAGAGGCCGCCGAGATTGCCAAGCGGCGCACGGAATTGTCGGCGCAACTGGTGCGGTTGCAAGCGCCGGGGATTGCGGCGGACGAGGCCTATCAGCGCGCCGATGGTCTGATCCGCGAGATTGACCGGGTGCTGCGCGAACGGCAGGCGGATCAGCTTTTGCAGCTATGGCCGATGCCGATCAATCCGGCGAACTGGCCGGACGGGTTGCGGGCGCTGTCGGATACCGCCGTTGCGCTGTGGTCGGAAACGCAGACGCAGATCGGGCGTGATGAGGCGCGGGCGCAGTTGACCGACAATCTGCCGGTGGTGCTGGCCTATCTGGCGCTGGCGCTGGCGATCCTGTGGCGCGGGCGGCAGTGGATCGATGCGCTGACGCTGCGCTTGCAGGACCGGGCGTCAGAGCAGGGGCGGCGGATCTGGGCGTTTCTGGCCTCGCTGGGGCAGATCGTGGTGCCGATTGCGGGGGTGGTGCTACTGTCGGTGGCCTTGGCACGGACGGGGATGCTGGGGGTGATGGGGCGGGTTATCGTGGATAACCTGCCGAATATGGGGCTGATGTTCTTTGCTGCGGTGTGGCTGGGCGGGCGGCTGTTTCCGCAGGGGCAGAACGCCTATGCGCCGTTGAACCTGTCGGACGAACGCCGGGCCGAAGGGCGGTTCCTGTCGGCGGCTTTCGGGGTGCTGCTGGCGACGGAGTCGTTGCGTCAGGTGGCGATGGATCAGTTGGACGCGACCGAGGCGGCGACCTCGGTGCTGTCCTTTCCGGTGCTGGTGCTGACGGGGTTGCTTCTGCTGCGGATCGGCCAGTTGATGCGCCGCCATGTCGCCAATGAAGAGGCCACGGATGAGGGGCGCAGCTATGGCACCCGTCTGATGGGGATACTGGCGCGCGGCGCGATGGCGGTGGGGGTGATCGGCCCAAGTCTGGGCGCGGTGGGCTATATCTCGGCGGCCTCGGCGATGGTGTTTCCGGCGGTGCTGTCGCTGGCGCTGGTGGGCATCCTGTCGGTGATGCAGCATCTGGTCGGTGAGGTATACGCCATGCTGACGGGGCGGCGCGCGGTCGAGGGGCGCGACGGTCTGGTGCCGGTGCTGATCGGATTTGCGCTGACGCTGGCGACGCTGCCGCTGTTCGCGCTGATCTGGGGCGCGCGGATGGCCGATCTGACGGAGCTGTGGACGCGGTTCCGCGAGGGGATACAACTGGGCGATACCCGCATCTCGCCCACGGTGTTTTTGTTCTTTGCGGTGGTGTTCGGCATCGGTTTCACCCTAACGCGGCTGTTTCAGGGGGCGCTGAAAACCTCGATCCTGCCGCGCACGGGGTTGGATCAGGGCGGGCAGAACGCCACCGTCTCGGGCGTGGGCTATGTCGGCATTTTCCTGTCGGCGCTGATTGCGATCAACGCGGCGGGGATCGATCTGTCCGGCCTTGCCATTGTGGCCGGTGCCTTGTCGGTCGGTATCGGTTTCGGTTTGCAGACCATCGTGTCGAATTTCGTCTCGGGCATCATCCTGCTGATTGAACGGCCCGTGTCCGAGGGCGACTGGATCGAGGTTGGTACGACCACCGGCATCGTCAAATCCATCTCGGTGCGGTCCACCCGCATCCAGACCTTTGACCGATCTGATGTGATCGTGCCGAACTCGGACCTGATTTCGGGGCGGGTGACGAACTGGACGCGGTTCAACCTGTCAGGTCGGTTGGTGGTGCCTGTGGCGGTGCCGTTCACCACCGACTCCCGCCGAGTCGAAGCCATCCTGCGCCAGATCGCCGAGGCGCAGCCCCTCGCCATGCTGAACCCGCCGCCCGTGGTGGCGCTGATGGGCTTTGGCGCAGAGACGATGAACTTTGAAATCCGCCTGATCCTGCGCGATGTGAATTTTCAGGTGCAGGTGCGGTCGGAAATCAACCACCAGATCGCCGCCCGCTTTGCCGCCGAGGGCATCATGTTCTCGAACGCCCATCGCGACCACCTGAAACGCGAGGCTGATGCCGCCGCCCTTGAGTCTGAAGAGGCCGCCGAGGCCAGCCAGCATCAGGCCGAGGTGGCCGCCCTTCTGGCCCCTTCCGCCCGCCTGCTCCCCCCGAAAGACCCCGCATGACCGAGCTTTTGTTCCGTGACGACGCCTATCTGCAAGAGGCCGAAGCGACCATCCTTGCCTATACCCCCGAGGGCGGGCTGGTGGTGGACCGGTCGGTGTTCTACGCCACTGCGGGCGGGCAACCGGGGGATAACGGCTGGCTGGACTGGGACGGTGGCCGTCTGGCGATTGCAACGGCGGTGAAGGTCGAAGGCGGGCGTATTGCCCTTGTGCCAGCCGAGGCCGCCGCCATGCCCCCCGTCGGCGCGCAGGTTCTGCAACGGCTGGATTGGGGCCGCCGCCACCGCCACATGCGCGTGCATACCGCGCTGCATCTGTTGTCGGTGGTGATCCCTTTGCCGGTCACAGGCGGGCAGATCGGGGCCGAGCGGGGCCGGCTTGATTTCGACATGCCCGATCCGCCCTCGGACATCGCAGCACTGGATGCGGCGTTGAATGCGCTGATCGACCGCGACCTGACGGTGACGGATGAGTGGATCACCGACGCGGAGCTTCTGGCCAATCCGGGTCTGGTGAAAACCATGTCGGTGATGCCGCCGATGGGGCAGGGCCGCGTGCGGCTGGTCCGCATCGGGCAGGGGACCGATCTGATTGATCTGCAACCCTGCGGCGGCACCCATGTCGCCCGCACCGCCGAGATCGGGCGGGTCGAGATCGGCAAGATCGAGAAAAAAGGCCGCCAGAACCGCAGGGTCAGCCTGACCTTGCTTTGAAAGCGGGGCTGCAAGGTGTTTTGCAGCAAACTTCGGGGCAGCGCGTTCCGGTTTTTCGCGGCAGAGCGCCAGCGCGGCGTAGGGTCCGCTCCGGCGCTTTGCCGCGCTGTCATGGGAAGTCTGCAAGCTTGGGGCCAACCGTTTGGGGTGGCAGATGGGTCTTGGCGGGCCGGATGATCCTGCCGGAAAACGCCCACCCATGCAGGCGAAGCGGGGGCTGCCCGTTTTGCGCCAGAATCAAGCGCCGTCCCTTGCCGGATTTTCGGCATCACCGCAGGCTTTGGGGATGATGTTCGTGACCATATCATCCCCAGCCGCCCCACCGTCACGCGCCGCAGTCTTGTGGTGCAACCGCCCTTGCAGCGCCACAAAGCTTGGTGCATGGGCCTTGCCTGCCGCAAGCCCACGCTTTCCTGCAATTTTCACCAAACCCCCTTGCAACCGCCCTCCCAGCCCCTATAAACCGCAGCAACGGACAGGTGGCCGAGTGGTCGAAGGCGCACGCCTGGAAAGTGTGTAGGCGGGGAACCGTCTCGAGGGTTCGAATCCCTCTCTGTCCGCCATTCATTCCAGACAAGACATTGATAAATTAAAGAAAAGTCTGATCTGGATTTGCAGCATCCCACACATCACCCCCCACCTTGCGCCGCTAGGCTGTCGCGTCGGGCAGCATAGTGCCAATTTTGCCCCCCCTTTTTATAGACGGGAAGATGCGAAAGCCCTGCGCTGGGCGGGACCTTCTGTTTGCTTGCCTTCGGGCCTGACAAAATCCAAGCGCGCTAGAAGTTCGGGCGGTCAGGTCGCGGGAGTCTTTCAGCCACAGAAGCCATCCGAAAGGCCCTAGAGGCTCATGGCGTCCAGTTTCTTGAAGCGGGGCAGGTGGCGACGGGGGCGGGCGTGGCGATTCGCCGCTAGCTTGATCGCCGCAAATGCTTCAATTGAATGGATTCACGCCATCATTAGCATTGAAGGGGTTTCGTCCAGCAGGTCCGGTTGCTTGGTTCTTCCAGCATTCCCCGACCCGCTCCAACGCTGACTCGGTGCCAACTAGCTCTATGCTAAAAGCACTTCCATCTGGGAACACGACAGAAAGATGCTCTCCCCTCTTCATTGCATCCAAGACTTCTTTGTAGTCTGACTTCGCGGGAGTGAGAAACATGGCTGAGGTAGTTGCACGGTCGGTGCTGGGCGCAGAAGCCGCAGACACAATAAAGGTGTCCGCCTTGAACTCCAAAGCAACGCTTCCCAAGACTTGCCCGACAGGAAGGGCTAAGGAATACTGAATGAAGAAGAAGTCCATTTCCTCGCCATATATGCGCGCAATCATCGCACCGTCTCGGTAGTCTATCCGGGCATTGCAACTCGTTATCTGATCGGCGTTTTCACCCACAGCGTACTCAAATTCCCACGACTGTGCGCTGGCCGTGGAAGCCGAAAAGACAGATGCCAAGAATACACAAACCAATGGACGCAAGGCTTCCTCCGCACGCTCTCGAACCATCCGAATCGTTTAGACCATCTCAGCGCATTACTGCGCCCACACCAATAGTGAATTTTTTGGCAGACCCGCCTTATAAGTCCCAAAGTGGCCCCCACTGCTCACGGGCTGGCCGTGCCTAGTCCAGTGCACGAGGCAGAGCGCGCCGACTCAGATCTAGCTGCGTGATTTCAGGGCGTTGGGGCGGGATTGCCGCAGGCGGCGGATCTCGCCGCGGCGGATCAGGACGAAGGTCAGCCAACCTACGAACAGGCAGCCGACCAGAAAGCCGCCATAGGCCAAGGGCCAAGGGATTTCTGCCGTCATCATCGAGAATTCGGACATGCCGCCCATGCCGGACAGGATATTGATCGGCATGAACACCAGACCGAAAATTGTCAGCTGCGACACGCGTTTGTTCTGGTTGATGTTGATGAAACCGATGGTCGCATCCATCAGGAAGTTGATCTTGTCGAACAGGAAGGCGGTGTGGCTGTTCAGAGAATCGATATTCCGCAGGATCTGTTTGACAGCGGTGGCCTGACCTTTTTGCAGCGTGCGTGCCTGCATCAGGAAGTTGATGGCGCGCTGGGTGTCCATGATGTTGGACCGGATACGCCCGTTCAGGTCTTCCTCTTCTGCAATTTCCGACAGCACCGAAGCGGCCTCTTGGTCGGTCATGGTTTCGGACAGGACATGACGGCCGGCCTTGCCCAGCGTGCGGTAGATATCCTCCAGCGAATCCGCTGAATATTCCACATCCGCCCCGTAAAGGGCGATGAGCAGGTCGATGCAATCTTGCTGTTGGCCGATCGGCAGGGTGGCCAGACGCCGCCGCAACAGGCGGAACACCGGCAATTCCTCGTTCCGCAGCGAAAACAGGATCTGGCCGGGAATGGCAAAGGCCACCGGCACGCTGCGGGACGCGCCTTCGCGGTCCAGCAGAAAGTTGGAGTGCAACCGGATCGCGCCAGCCTCGTCCACCTGAAAGCGCGTGCTGACCTCCAGATCGGTTTCCTCGCCCGGATCAGGCAGATCGACGCCGTAATGGGCGCCGATCAGCCGTCGTTCGGCAGGGCTTGCCTCCAGCAGGTCGATCCAGACCGGCGTTACCCCCTGCAAATCGGCGGCGCTGCGGATCTGGCGAAAGCGCACACGCCCGTCCACACGCTCATACAAGGTGATCCGGTTTTCGCCAAAGCGAGGCTCGGAGGTTCCGTCCAGAAGCTCGCGCAGGGGTTGGGAGAGGAACCACGCAACATCGCTGGTGCGCGCAGAGCGCAGTGATTGCCACAGCACCTTTGCATCCGATACGTCCAGCGTTTCCAGCACGGCGGCGATGGCTTCGGGGGTCATCCGGTTCAGGTGGGCTTCAAGCTCTGCGGCTTGCTGGCGATGGACCAGTGAATCCACCACATCCTGACCCGACTTGCGTGCGGTTTGCGACAGCCCCGCCACAAGGCGTTGCTTCCGCAGCAGTTCGGCTATGGCTTCGCGCGACATTTGCCCCCCTTTTCAGGCAACGCAGCAAGGCGGTCCCGACGCGTGGGGGTATTAGTATTTCGGTGGGACGTAAAGCTCGGGCGGCAGAACCGCGCGTTCATAATCGGGATTGAACACGCGGTCGGGCAACGTCACATCGTCATGCGGGATCGGCTGATAGGGGATCAGGCCCAGAAGATGGTCGATGCAGTTCAGGCGTGCGCGCTTTTTATCATTGCCTTCAACGATATACCAAGGGGCTTCGGCGATGTTGGTGCGCGCCATCATCTCTTCCTTGGCTTTGGTATAGTGTTCCCAGCGCACGCGCGATTGCAGGTCCATCGGAGACAGTTTCCACTGTTTCATCGGATCGTGAATCCGCATCAGGAAGCGCATCTGCTGTTCTTCATCGGTGATCGAGAACCAGTATTTCACCACCGTGATGCCGGACCGCACCAGCATCCGTTCAAATTCCGGCACGTCGCGGAAAAACTCTTCGACCTGATCTTCCGAGGCAAAGCCCATCACGCGTTCAACCCCGGCGCGGTTATACCATGACCGGTCGAACAGCACGATTTCCCCACCCGCAGGCAGGTGCGAGATATAGCGCTGGAAATACCATTGGGTTTTCTCGCGGTCCGATGGCGCGGGGAGGGCGACAACCCGCACCACGCGCGGGTTAAGCCGCTGCGAAATGCGCTTGATCACGCCGCCCTTGCCCGCGCTGTCGCGCCCTTCAAACAGCACGACGACCTTTTTCTTGTGATACTGCACCCAATCCTGAAGCTTGATCAGCTCTGCCTGAAGCCGGATCAGCGACTGGAAATAGACCTTGCGATCAATCATTTCAGGGTGATTGTCACGGTAGATGCGCGAAATCTCGCGCGACAGAACCGCGTCCTCCAGATCAAGCTCGAACTCTTCGTCGAAACTTTCGGCCAGTTCGGCCTCTAGCCAGTCCTTTGCATCGGTCATGCTGTGCTGAAATCCAGTGAGTTGCGCGTGGGTCTTGGTCCGCCCGCTGCATGTCACGGAAAGATCACAGCCGTATGACGCCGCCGCGCTGCAACCACAGAGCGGCAAACTTCATCGGAGTGATACGGATGCTTTACAAAAACGTTCCCTCGGGCTGGAAAACAGGGCGCTGACAGGGTGATTGCATCAGCGAGGCCGCATGACCGTTCCGTCCATCGACCATCGCTTGCCCCGCCACCATCGCGCGCTGTTCCTGTCGGATCTGCATCTGGGGTCGCTTGGCTGTCGCGCCGATCTTGTTCTGGACTTCCTGCAGGCAAATTCGGCGCCGGTCATCTATCTGGTCGGCGATGTTCTGGACATCTGGCATCCGCTGCACGTCCACTGGACCGCCACGCATGATGCGATCATCGCCCATCTGGCAAGGCTGGCCGATGTCGGGGTGCAACTGGTCTATCTGGTCGGAAACCACGATTCCGAGATGCGGCAAGACCCGCGCAAGCATCTGTTTCCCGTCACCATCGCGGATCAGGTGGTGCATCAGACTGCCGATGGAAAGCGGTTTCTTGTCCTGCACGGTGATGTCTGTGATGCGCGGGTGTTGCGTTGGCATATTTGCACCCGCATCGGAAGCCATGTCGATAGCCTGCTGCGGCTGGCAGACCACGCCTTGCGCCGTCTGGGACGCCGGGTTCGCCCCGAAGATCGCAGTCTGGTTCAGGCTTTGCTGTCTTGGGTCAATTCGGCGCTGGCCTTCGGGCATGGCCATGAAAAGCGCCTTGTCGCGCTGGCGCGTGCGGGCGGGCATGACGGGGTGATCTGCGGTCACTTCCATCTGG
This sequence comes from Rhodobacterales bacterium RIFCSPHIGHO2_02_FULL_62_130, assembly GCA_001828855.1. Classification (GTDB taxonomy): domain Bacteria; phylum Pseudomonadota; class Alphaproteobacteria; order Rhodobacterales; family Rhodobacteraceae; genus Cypionkella. Next base: position 299,094 of record MHZT01000040.1, read on the forward strand.
CTGAACTGCATGACACCCACGGGCTGATCTATGCCAATTGCGGCGATTGGGTGGACAGCTTTACCGCCCTTGCCGAAGATCAATCCGGCCAACTGACCATTCTGGGCGGGCGCGCAGCCCTTGCCGCAACCTCTGCCGGCGGTCTGGCCAGCACACAGATTTCCCCCGCTGGCGGTCTGGCCAGCACACAGATTTCCCCCGCTGGCAGTCTGGCCAGCACACAGATTTCCATGGAGCGCGGATGTTGAGCCTGACACTGGCCGCCTTTGCCAGCGCAATCGCGGCGGCCCATCTGATAACGACCGGCCTTGTCTTGCGGCGCAGCGCCAAGACAAGCCACAATCATATAGCTGTGGCTGACCTGCCCTTCGTCACCCTGCTGCGTCCGGTCTGCGGGCTTGACCCTTTTGATGCCGAAACGCTTGGCTCCAGCTTTGTGCAGGACTACCCGCGCTATGAGATCATCTTTTGCGTGGCGCGTGCCGATGATCCTGTTGTGCCGCTGGTCCGAGAGTTGATCTTGCAGCATCCGCAACGGCCCGCGCGGCTTTTGGTCGGCGATAGCCGCGTGACCGCAAACCCGAAGCTGAACAATCTGCATAAGGGCTGGATGAACAGTGCTGCCGACTGGATCGTGATGACGGACAGCAACCTGCTTTTGCCGTCGGATTATCTGCAAACGCTTGTGGCGGCTTGGCGCTATGACAGCGGGCTTGTCTCGGCACCGCCTGTCGGTATTCGTCCCGAAGGGCTTGCAGCCTCGGTCGAATGTGCGTTTCTGAACGGCAATCAGGCGCGGTTGCAGTTGGCTGCGGATTCGCTGGGCATGGGCTTTGCCCAAGGCAAGACCCTGTTCTGGCGCCGCGATATTCTTGAAAGGGCAGGCGGACTTCGGGCGCTTGGCGAAGATCTGGCAGAAGACGCCTGTGCGACCAAGCTGGTGCGCGGTCTGGCGCGCCGCGTGACGCTGACGCCGCAGCCCTTTCCCCAGCCAATCGGCAGGCGCAGCTTGCGGGCGGTCTGGGACCGGCAGTTGCGCTGGTCCCGTGTGCGCCGTGACGGCTTTCCGACCCTGTTTATTGCCGAGGTGCTGAACACGCCGGTGCTTCCGGCCCTTGCGATCGGGCTTGGCTTTGGCCCGATCGCGGCGGCGGCGCTGCTTTGCGTGCTTTATGCAGCCGAGGCTGTCTTGCTCTGGCGCTGCGGGTGGCCGCACGGCTGGCGTGATCTGCTGGCCATGCCGATCCGCGACGCCCTGATCCTGCCGCTTTGGCTGACTACCTTTGCCGCGCGGGGCTTTCAATGGCGTGGCACGGAGATGGCCCCCCCTGCCGCCGCAGAGGCAGGCCAGCCTGTGCTGAGTGCAGAATGATCCGGCCGATTTCAACCCGCGTTCCAGACGCCCAAGGAGGTGACCAATGCGCCTGAGTTGCATAATCCCCGCCTATAACGAGGCTGCGCGCATCGGTGCCGTGCTGGATGCTGTTCTGGGTCATCCGTGGGTGGACGAGGTTATCGTCGTGGATGACGGGTCAACCGACCAGACCGCACGGGTTGCGGCGCGCAAGGGCGTGCGGCTGTTGCACATGACGCAAAACGGCGGCAAGGCGCGGGCCTTGGCCGCCGGAACCGCGCTTGCAACGGGCGAGTGGCTGATGTTCATCGACAGCGATCTGATCGGTCTGACCCATGACGATCTGACCCGCCTGATCCAACCGGTTCTGACAGGGCAAGCCCATACCGCGATCAGCCTGCGCCGCAACGCCCCCTTGCTGTGGCGGCTGATCGGACTCGATTATATTTCGGGCGAACGGGTGATGCCGAAAGAGATGCTTGCCGGTTGCCTGCACCAGTTGGACCGGATGCCGCGCTTTGGGGTCGAGGTGTTTCTGAACACGCTCTGGATCGCCTCGGCCCGACGTATCGCCGTTGTGCGATGGGACAGAGTTGAAAGCCCGTCCAAAGCCCGCAAACATGGGCTGTTGCGGGGGTTGAATGGCGATTTTGGCATGTTGCGCGACATTTTCCAGACGGTGGGCGCCCCAAGCGCCGCCCGCCAGATCCTGCAACTTCTGGCGCAACGCGTCCGTCCCTGACGCCTTTGGCTGAATGCGGGGGTATTGCCCGCTCTGCGCCTTGCGCGGCGTTCGCGAAAGCCAAGGCTGTTCCGTCAGGTTTTGCGCTGGTTTTCAGGGCAGGTTTGCGGCCCGTGATCACGAAGCCGCGAGCGTTGTAACACATCCGCCTCTTTCCGCGAATTGTAGGATGAAGGGCAAACAGGCCCTTCCATCCTAAAGGGAGATTGAGATGACCGCGATGACGTCCCGCCTGGTTCTTGGTGCCTCGCTTGCTTGCGCGCTTGGCGCGATGGCGGCAACGCCTGTGATGGCAGAAGACATGGAGAAATGCTTCGGTGTTGCACTGGCCGGGCAGAATGACTGCGCCGCCGGGCCTGGCACGACCTGCGCCGGCACCTCGAAGGCCGATTATCAGGGCAATGCGTGGAAGCTGGTTCCGGCTGGCACCTGCCTGACGATGGAACTGCCGGCAGCCGAAGACGGCATGATGCGGGCCGGATCGCTTGAGGCGCTGGAGCGCGACGTTCCGAAAGCATGATGAAAATGGGCGCGCGGTCACACGCGCGCCCGCTTTTTGGAAAGGGGACAGGACATGCTGCCAGCCTTGGCCGGAGTGGGTTTCAAACCCGACCATTTCGCCGCGATCCGCAAGGATGCTGCGGATGTCGGTTTCTTTGAAATCCATGCCGAGAATTACATGGGCGAGGGCGGGCTGCCCCATGCCCAGCTTGCGGCGATCCGGTCGGACTATCCGCTGTCCATCCACGGGGTTGGCCTGTCGATCGGAGGTGCGCGGGGGCTGGATGCCGATCATCTGGAGCGCCTGCGCCGTCTATGTGACCGCTATGAACCCGACAGCTTTTCCGAGCATCTGGCATGGTCCAGCCACGGGGCGGAGTATCTGAACGATCTGCTGCCGCTGCCCTATACCGGGGAAACCCTTGGGCTGGTCTGCGATCATGTTGACCACGTTCAATCCGTGTTGCGGCGGCGGATGCTGCTTGAGAACCCCGCGACCTATCTGTGTTTTGCACAATCGACGATCCCCGAGACCGAATTTCTGGCCGAGGTGGCGCGCCGGACGGGATGCGGGTTGTTGCTGGATGTGAACAATGTCTTTGTGTCCTGCACAAATCACGGCACCAATTCGCGCGACTGGCTGGCGGCAATTCCGTTGCATCTGGTTGGGGAAATCCATCTGGGGGGCCATGATACCGAGGAGTTGCCCTCTGGACCGCTGCTGATCGACAGTCATGGTGCAGCCGTCGCCGATCCGGTCTGGTCGCTTTATGCCGAGGTCGTGTCAAGGATCGGGCCTTTGCCGACCTTGGTTGAATGGGACAACAATCTGCCCGACTGGCCTGTGCTTTTGGCCGAAGCGGCGCGGGCGGGGGCCATTCTTGCGGCAAGGGGGGCTGGCCTTGCCCGCGCATCCTGACTTTGTATTCGGATTTGATGCTGCCCTGCGCGGCGGGGCGCTGCCAACCGGCCTGATCGCGCGCGACATGACCGAGGTGGAGCGTCGCTTTGCCGTCTATCGTAACAACGTGGCGGTCAGCCTGTCCGAGGCGCTGGCTGCGCGCTTTCCCGTGATCCGGCGGCTGGTGGGGGAGGCGTTCTTTACCCCGCTTGCCCGGCTTTATGCGGAAACCGACAGGCCCAGAACGCCGGTGCTTGCGGAGTGGGGTGCGGGGTTTGCGGGATTTCTGGAAGGCTTCCCCCCCTTGGCGGCCTATCCCTATCTGGCCGATGTGGCGCGCATCGAATTTGCACGCGGGCGGGCCTTCCACGCTGCCGATGCACCGCCTGTCGCGCCCGAGATCCTTGCCGTGGCCGATCCTGAACGGATCAGGCTGATGCTGCATCCTTCGGTGATCCTGTTGCGGCTTCGCCATCCTGCCGTGGCGATCTGGGCGCGCAACCAGCCGGGCGGCGCGGCGATGCCACTGGTGCAAGGCCCGCAAACCGCACTGATCTTGCGGGATGCGGCCTATCAGGTGCCGGTCCAAAGCCTTGGCGCGGGGGATTGCGCCATGATGCAGGCAATCCTTGGCGGGCAAACCCTGTCGCAGGCTGCCGGTGCCGCGCAAAACGCCGAAGCGAACCACGACCCGCAAGTCATGCTTGTCGCCCTGATGCGCGCGGGCGTGATCATCCAAGCAACGGAGTAAGTGATGCTGAACCTTGCCAAGCTGAACCACTGGATTGCCCGGATACCCGAGGCGCCCGTTGCCCTGATGCTGCGGGTTTTTCCCGCGCTGGTCTTTTGGCAATCGGGTCAAACCAAGGTGGAGGGGTTTGCCATCAAGGACTCCACATGGTTCCTGTTCGAACAGGAATATGCGCTGCCGCTGATCCCGTCCGAGCTTGCCGCCGTGCTGGCGACTGTTGCCGAACATCTGCTGCCCGTCCTGCTGATCCTTGGGCTGCTGACGCGGCTTTCGGCGCTTGGCCTTCTGGGGATGACGGCCGTGATCCAGATCTTTGTCTACCCTGATGCGTGGATGACCCACGGGCTTTGGGCCGCGCCGCTGCTTGCGCTGGCCGCGCGCGGGCCGGGGGGCTGGTCGCTGGACAGTCTGATCGGGTTTGACCGCAGGATGCAGGGCTAGATGGAACTGGTCTTTGCCTATCTTGCGGGCCTGCTGACACTGATTAACCCCTGCGTCCTGCCAGTGCTGCCCATCGTCGTTGCAACCAGCCTGCAAACCGATCCGCGTGCGCCATTGGCATTGACCGCTGGAATGGCGGTGTCTTTTGTCGGGCTGGGACTTGCCGTGGCTGCAATCGGTCCGGCCATTGGTATCTACCCTGACGACATGACCCGTATTGCCGCAGTTTTCATGCTGGGTTTCGGGATGGTGCTTGTTCTTCCCGCGTTCGGGCGGCGCTTTGCGATGGTATCTGCGGGTCTGGCGGCGGCGGCAGATGCGCGCATCAGCGCCGCTCCCCGCGGGATAGGGGCCGAGTTCTGGGGCGGCGCGCTGCTTGGCGCGGTCTGGAGCCCCTGCATCGGTCCGACGCTGGGGGCGGCGATTGCGCTTGCAAGCACGGGTCAAGACCTCTGGCGCGCTGCGGCGGTGATGACAGCCTTTGCCGGCGGGGTGGCAACCCTGATCCTTGCCGCGTCTTACGGGTTCAGGGGATGGATGCGCCGCAACATGGCGCTGATGGTTGCACTGTCTTTGCGCGCCCGCACTGCGATGGGGTGGGTGTTCATCGTGGTCGGTGCCGCACTGTTCCTTGGCTTGAACCATGTGTTTGAAGGCTGGGCGCTGCATATCCTGCCCGCTTGGCTTGTCGATTTGTCTGTCAGCATCTGAACAAAGGACTTCACAATGAACCGGCGCATATTTCTTCTGACCACATCGGGCTTGGTAATGGCGGGGCCAGTGCGGGCCGATGACCGCACCTTTTACACTCCGGGCTTGGCAGAAACCGCCATGCAGGCGGGCGAAGTGGTCATCCTCGACTTCTGGGCAAGCTGGTGCAGCACCTGTGCGGCGCAAGAGCGGGTGATTGCAGCCCTGATGGCCGAGAATGCCGTATACGGTCAGAAAATCCGCTTCATCGTGGTGGATTGGGATCAGTATGGGGATGGCGACCTGTCCCGCGCCTTGAAGATCCCGCGCCGTTCGACGCTTGTGGCACTCAAGGGCCAGCAAGAGATCGGCCGCATCGTTGCAGGAACCGACGCGGCCGAAATCAAGGCGCTGTTTGATGCGGCATTGGCAGTTGCCGGATGACAGCCGCCCTTGCCTTTACACCAAGCTGTGACTGGGCTGCTCGATCCGGTTCCGTTAGGCTGATGCAGCCAAGAGTGGAGGTTCGGCTGCAACAGGACAAGCTATGGGAAACGCTGCTTGCCCGCGCCAATGATGGGGATGGCGCGGCCTTTGCGCGTTTTCTGGGTGCGGTGACACCGACCCTGCGGGCCGTGATCCGGCGGCGCGGCGAGGCGCTGCCTGCCGACCAGCATGAAGACATCCTGCAGGATGTTCTGCTTGCGATCCATCTCAAGCGCCAGACATGGCGGCGGGATGCACCTGTCCGGCCGTGGCTTTATGCCCTTGCCCGCTACAAGGTGGTGGATGCCTTCCGCAAAAGGGGGGCCAGCATCAACCTGCCGATCGAGGATTTCGCGGACGTGCTGCCCGAGGAAAATGCCGCTACTCCCCTGTCGTCGCGGGATGCGGATGTGATGCTGGGCCTGATCGACGCTCGTTCGGCCTCGTTGGTCAGGGCGGTGGCACTGGATGGCAAAAGCGCCGAGGAAGCGGGTGAAACGGTGGGGCTGACAGCCGCCGCCGCGCGTGTCGCCTTGCACCGGGCGATGCGGCGGCTGTCGGATGTCGCTGAAAGGATGATGAAATGACCCCGAAACAGACGACGGCAGATCTGATCAGGCAGCTTGCAGCCAGCCCCGCCCCGCGACCGTTCCGAACCGGCGTTGTTGCAGGCGGGTTGCTGGCCCTTCTGGGCATTTCTCTGGGCGCGTTCTGGCTGGTCTTCGGGATTCGCACGGATCTGGCAAGCGCATGGCTGCTGATGCAGGTGCAGGCCAAGACGGTTTTGCCGCTTTTTCTGGCCATCACGGCGGTCTGGCTTGCCTTCGGGTCTTCAAGGCCGGGGGGGCGGATTGTGCTTTGGCCCTTGGCTGTGCCGCTGCTGCTGGGCGTGTTTCTGGTGATACAGCGGTTCGGTCAGGTGGCAGAGGGATCGTTGCAGGCCGAGGCGCTGGGCCAGACCGCATTCGCCTGCCTTGCCTCGATCACAGTTTTGTCCGCGACTCCGCTGGGGGTGGGTATCGTGATGCTGCGGCGCGGGGCGGCGATCCGGCCCGCCTTGACCGGCACACTGCTTGGCATCGCCGTGGGGGCGGGTGTCACGGCAGGCTATGCCTTGCACTGCACCGAGGATTCGCCGCTGTTTTTTGTGCTTTGGTATGGTTTGGCAATCGGTATCGTTGCTGGTTGTGGCGGGTTGCTGGGGCATCGCTACCTGCGATGGTAGCGATGCCTTGCAGGTTTTGACCTGTGCGCGGGTGTACCGTCAGGACTCGCGATGTCGGGGGGGCAGATGGGCAAGGCTGCCGAGGTGGCGGGGTTTGTACTGCGGCGCGACGAAAGGGTGGCCGTGCAGACGCTCATATTCTTCGGCCATGAGACGGCGGTCCTCGGGGGTTCCGTTGGTTGCCGCGCCGCCGTGGACCTGATGGAAAGTGCCTTCGCCCAGAAGTATCCACGGCTCCTGATGCGAGGCGGCCACGGCGCGTTCCCAGAGGTCAAGGTTGCAATACCCCCCGCCCGGCGTGCAGAAGCGGGTGTCCAGACCGCCCAGTGCGCGCCAGATCCGGCTGTCCATGAATAGCCCGTTGCTTTCGGCGATCGTGCCGTGCCAACCGGCCCGCGACGATCCGGCCAGAACCGAGATGTCGAACAGCCGATAGCCGTCGCGGCGCCACGGCACAGACTCCAGAAGCCGGTCTTCGGTTGCCGCATCATAGCCCTGCGGAACCGTCACCATCTGCATATCCGGCCCCAGATGAAAGGCCAGCGTGCCGATGGCGCGGCTTGGGTCTTGCAGCCACGCCGCATGGGCCAGATGCAGCAAGCCCGGAGAGGCCATGCGTGCGCCGTCGATGAACAGCCCCACCAGCGGAGCGGTTGCAAGTTCAAGGGCGGCATTGAGCGCGGCGGCAGGCGATATGCTGACAGTTGCAGGACGGATGACCCGCAGGCCGGGGACGATCTGTGCCATCGCTTTGGCATCCACCGCAGGGTTGGAGCCATTGTCCAGCACAATGACTTCGCAGGTCAGATCCGCAAGACCGCGCTGATAGGGGCGGGTCAGCGTTTCAAGGGTGCGTGGCAACTCGCGCGCCATGTTATAGGCGCCGATGACAACCGAGATATCCGGACGGGGCGTGGTCATGCGATAATCCGTTCGATGGGGGCGTTCTGTGCGGGCGGCGTGGCATAGGGTGGCTTTGCGGCGGCAGATGCGTCGTCAGGTCTGCACGCCCCAGCCCAATCCGGCGTAGATTTCGTCGATCAACACTTGGGCCGGACGGGTATCGTCGCAATGGCCGATCCGCATGGCTTCGGTGGCCCGTTCAAGGGCTTCAAGCGGGCGGTCCTGACGGGCCAAAGCCTGAGCATGGGCAAGAACCGAGCCGAATGTGGACCCCGCCTGCCAAGCATCGCGCGCGGCGGCCGCGGCGTTCAGGGCGTTGCCTTGGGCCTGCCAATGGGCTTGCAGAACCAGATGCAGATTGGCTGCGACTTGTCCGGCAACGGGGTCGGCGCTGGCGGCGCAAAGCTGAAGTGCGGCTTCGGCTCGTGACAGTTCAGGGGGTGTCAACGCGGGTTGCACGAACTGCTGGAAGCGGCGCAACAGCGCGGACTCTTTGGCGGCCATGCACAGGTTTCGGTCGGCGGCTTCGGCCTGCATGTCGTCGAGGGCTTCTCCAAGCAGGCGCTGCATGCGGCGGTCATGCTCTTGCCAGCCCAGCCGACAGTCCTCAAGCGGCAAGAGCATCCGCGCGCGTGAGGCCGAAATAGTGTCCTGCGCGTAAATGCGTTTGAAATAATGGGTTTGCGGCACATGAACCACCGCCCCCACCCCATGCAAGGCCAGCGCATATTCACATTCCACCACAAAGCCCAGATGGCGGTCGGTCGGAAAACCCGGCACGCGGGCCAAGGCACTGGCACGGGTCAGCCCGCGCCACATCTGGGCCTCGGTGCCTTGTAGCAGGAAATGCAGCAGTCCGGTCACGCGGTTCGCGCCTTGGGGCAGGATCACGCTTTTGCGGGTTGGCGGCGTCGCGCCAAAGCGCAGGATGTCACAATAGGCGATGATCGCCTGCGGCTGTGCCGCAAGCGCGGCCATCAACCTTTCCAGATAAAGCGGTGACCAGATATCGTCATGCGGCAAAAAGCAGAAATAGGGTGTGGTCACATCACGCAGCATCGAATTGACATTCTCGGCCCAGCCCAACCGCTTTGGGTTGGTTCGCACCGAAAGCCTGCGGTCGGCCATGAGGGGGGCAAGGGCCGTGGCTGTGCCGCAGGGGCCGCCGTCATCGGGCGGGTCGATGGCCACCACCACACGCAGATCGGAATGGGTCTGGCGCAGAACGCCGATAACCGTCTGGGCAATGAAACTGGCGGCGCGATAGGCCGGAATACAGACGGTGACGGTCGCAGTCATCTGGCGGCTCCGTGGCGGGACAGGATGCGGGCGCAGACCTCGGCGGCGAAAAGGGGGCAGGTGGTCAGCTTGCCGCTGTCAATCGAATGGTAATCGCCATTGCTGAACACACCGACGTCATGGCGCTCGTGCAACTCGCTGCCCGCATCCTCGATGCCGCTTTGCCCCCAAGCGGTGACAAAGCCGCCCTTGAGCGTCCAGTCATCCTCGTTATGGGTCAGATGGCTGGCGGTGCAGGGCATCAGCGCGCGCAGGTTCTCCAGCGTGCCTGCTATGATGCGCCGGGTCTGATCGGCGGAAATCGTGGGGTCTTGCACGGTGGGGCGCAACGCCACCTCTTGGCTGATCAACCCGATGGGATACCATGACAGATAGGCGTTATCGGAAAAGGCCACCGAGTCACCATAGGCGCCGATCAGGAAGGTGACCGAGGGGATGGCGCGCAGAACCTGCGGGTTTTTGGTGAAAACCCCGTATTTGAAGCGATGCACAACGGGACGGTCCACGGGCAGGCCAAGTGTGGCATCAATCAGGATGCGGTGTTCCCACAGCGCGTTGACCACAATGTCAAAGCCTTCGAGGAACGGAGTTTCGCCGGAAATACCCTGCACCGTAAACCCCGTTTCGGCGCGGGTGACGGCGGTGATCTGGCAGCCCATCCGCAGCGTCAGGCGCGGGGCGGTGGCCAAGGCTTGCCGGATCGCGGCAGCTAGAGCGGCGGTGTCGATGGCGCGTTCCTGCGTTTCAAAGGCCGCCATGACGCGATCAGGGTCAAAGGTGGCGGCATAGGCTGTGCGCGACATCTCGTGCCAGTCACGGTCGGGCGCGGGCAGGTTCATCGCCGTCATCGCATCGCTGACCGCATGAAAATGCGCGCGGATGCCATCAACCGGAAGCAGGCTGTCTTTCGGCACGGCATAGAGGAACGGGTCGGAAAGGTGGTGGTCGAACAGGGCGGCACCGGTCCAGCGTTCGATCAAGGGGCGGAACACGGCCCAGCCTTGCAGCATCTTGACCGCCGTGCGGCGCGATTGGTCCAAGGCATAGACATAGCCCAGATGGATCTTGCCTTCACAGGCAAGGCTTGCCCCCGAAAAGGGATGATCCAGACGGTCGAACAGGCTGATGTCATGGCCGGCCTCGGCCAGTTCCAGAGCGGCCAGCGTGCCGGTCAGCCCCGCCCCCAGAATTGCAATCTTCACGCTCCAATACCGCCTTTGTTTGCAAGCGCTATGTTACGACAAAGAAAGGCATATGCGATCTGTCACCAATAGCTTGGTGTCGAGTCAAACATATCGCCCCCGCAAGGGCAAGCGACGGGATGGCGCGGGGGGCAGGCCGGTTCAGGCAATCGCGCCAAAGCCGCCACCCTGCCGCGCCCGATAGCCCGACGGGGTCTGGCCGAACATGGCTTTGAACAGGCGCGAGAATTGGGCCTGATCGGAAAAGCCGAAGCGGTAGGCAATTTCGGCCATCGGGGCTGCATTGGGCATTTCCAGCATGTCGCGCGCGGCGATCAGTCGCTGTTCGCGCATATATTGCGACACGGTGCTGTTGGCGCCGGAAAACAGCTCGTGCAGATAGCGTTTGGAGATGCCGCAGGCGTCGGCCACCAGATCGGGCGACAGCGAGGGGTTGGACAGGTTGGCGCGGATCATCTCTTCGGCGCGCGCCAGATGCGCCGCTCGCACCGAGGAGCGCACCCCGTCATCGGCATCGCATTGCGCGTCCAGCGACAGGGCCAAAAGCTCGATCAACTGGCGGCCCAGAACCTGCGCGCTTTTGCCGTCGGCGGGGGCCTGACTGTAGATCTGCTGGGCGAACATGGTGAACAGCCCGCCAACGCCGGTGCTGCCATCAAAGACCTTGGCGCAAAAGCGGTCAGGGTGGCGCAGCTTTTCGCACAGCACCGGCTTTGACACTTTCAGCACGCACAGATCATTGGTCGCGCCGTAGGAGAACTTGTAAGGCTCGTCCCCGCGTTCCAGCAGGAACCCGCCCGGATCGCAGCGCACATCGCGGCCAAGCTGGCGAAATTCAACCGGACTGCGGCGCGGGATGGTGATCAGGTATTCCTCGTCGCTGGCACCGGAAATGTGGCGCGGACGGCGTTCATATTGCATCGCCTCGGTTTGCAGGCGTGACACCGAGACCGGCCCGATTTCGCGGCGTTCCAACTGGCCTTCAAAGGTAGAGGCATCGCGGAAGGTCAGTTGCAGCGGGAAATAGGTTTCGGCGATGACGGTATTCCAATGTCCCGCGCGCTGTGCCGGAGCAATCATGGCAGTGCTATGTGCTGTCATGGTCATGGAAACGCCAACCCTAAAACGCTTCGCCTGATGTTTTGCGTAAACATCACCCCCCTTTCTTGCAAGAAAATTTCGCGGAGGCGTCAAGGCATCGCGCTCTGTGACAAATGGTTGTGCGTCCTGTGACAAATTGGCGAAAATTCTGCGCGGAATGACAAAAGATCGCACACTGGGCCGCAATACGGCCGGGCGGGTTTGCGTCACGCTGAACCCAGCAAACAAGAGGCCGAAGAATCGGCACGGTTCAGGGAGTTTCAAATCGCGTCAGGCCTTCGGGCATGGCCCCTGATCCGCGCACCCTTTCTGCGGTCTCCTTCCAGAGGGAGACGGAAAATGACCAAACGCAAGGTAGACCCGATCACGCTGTCGGTGGTGCGGGGGGTGCTGGAGACAACCCAGCGCGAAATGACGCTGACGCTGGAGCAGACGGCGCGCAGTTCGGTGTTCAACCTTGCGCATGATTATTCCACGGCGCTGTTCAACCACACGCCGGAAATGATCCTGCAAGGGCAGGATATTCCGATCCACCTTGGCAGCCTGATCCCCGCGATGAAATCGGTCGCGCGCTTTTTCGAGGGCGATATCCACGAGGGCGATCTGATCCTGCACAACGATCCGGCCTATGGCGGTTCGCATATCATCGACACCTGCATGTATTATCCGGTGTTCTATCAGGGCGAGTTGGTGTTCTGGACCGTCTGCAAGGGCCACCTGACCGATATCGGCGGGCCGGTGCCTGCGGGCTATAACCCCGCCGCGAAAGAGATCTTCGCCGAAGGTTTGCGGATTCCGCCGGTAAAGCTGTGGGACAAGGGCAAGCCGCGCCATGACGTGATGAACCTGCTGCTGACCAACATGCGCGCCCGCCGCGACCAAGAGGGCGACTTCAACGCATTGATCGGGGCCTGTCAGGTGGGCGCGCGCAACCTGCGGAATCTGATGGACAAATACGGCAAAGAGACGGTGCAGGAGTGCATCGCGGAACTGCTGGATATGGCCGAAGCGCATATGCGCAAGCTGATCGCCGAAGTGCCGGATGGCACCTATCACGGCACGGCCATTCTGGAAGACGCGGGCCACGGCTATGGCGATTTTGAAATCAGCGCCGAGGTGACGATCAAGGGCAATGGCGTTCACATCACCATCGCCTCGCCGCCGCAGATCCCCTATTTCATCAACAGCTATGAGGGGAACAGCTATTCCGGCGTCTATCTGGGGCTGATGATGTTCGCCCAACTGCCGCCGCCCTATAACGAGGGGCTGTATCGCTGCGTCACCGTCGATATGGGGCCGAAAGGCACGCTGTGCAACGCCAAGTCCCCCGCGCCGCATATGAACTGCACCACCACCCCGATGGAGACGCTGACCGACGCCGTGCGTCTGGCTTTTGAACAGGCCGCCCCCGCCAAGGTCTGTGCAAGCTGGGGTCATGCCAACGGCTGCAACATCGCAGGCTGGGACAACCGCCATGACGAGGAATATGTCACGATGGTTCTGGCCTCGATCATTTCCGGTGCAGGGGCCACGGCATCGCAGGATGGCTGGCATGCGGTCGGGCCGGAATGTTGCTTTGGCGCGCTGACATCCGGTGATATCGAGATGCTGGAGCATAGCTATCCGATTATTATCCACCGTTACGGGTTGATGGAGGATAGCGGCGGGGCGGGCAAGAACCGTGGCGGTTCCGGCACCTGTTGGGAGGTGGAACCGCTGGACACCCCGATGACCCTGATCACCTTTGGCGAAGGCCGCCGTATTCCGGCAATGGGGGCGGCAGGGGCGAAATCGGCCATGATCGCGCCCAAGGTCGGGCGGCTGGAACTGACCCGCAACGGCGGCACCGAAATCATCACCGACAACGTGATCGAAACCATCCAGCCCGGCCAGCGCGCGGCCAACCGCAACCCCGGCGGCGGCGGCTTTGGCAACCCGTTTGAACGCGATGTGCAAAAGGTGGTCGAGGATGTCCGCAACGGTCTGGTCAGCCTTGAAGGCGCGCGGCTGGACTATGGCGTCGTCATCACCGACCGCGACACGCTGAAGGTCGATACCGCCGCCACCGCGAAACTGCGCGCCGCCTGAACCTGTAACCCCTTGGACTAGCCTGCCGTTTGGCCGCGCCGCTGCGCTGCGCCCGCTGGCCTGTCATACCCTGAAAGGATCATTTCCATGCAGAACCAATATCGCCTTGGCATCGACGCGGGCGGCACCTTCACCGACTTCATCCTTGCCGACCGCAAGGGCGAGGTGCGGATTTTCAAGGCGCTTTCGACGCCGAACGATCCCACCCTTGCCATCCGCAACGGGCTGAAACTGATCGAAGAGGAAACCGGCATTTCCCCCCGCGAGATCGTCTCGAACTCTGATCTGTGCATCAACGGCACTACGGTGGGGCTGAACGCGCTGATCACCCATAATGGTGCCAAAACCGGCCTGATCGCCACCAAGGGCCACGAGGACAGCATCGAAATCCGTCTTGGCCACAAGGAAGACGGCTATCGCTATGACCCCGAATATCCGCCCGCAACCATGCTGGTGCCGCGTTATCTGCGCCGTGGGGTGTCGGAACGGGTGATCTCGACCGGCGCGGTTTACACGCCGCTGAACGAGGAGGAAGTGCGCGACGCCTGCCGTCACTTTATCCGTGAAGGCGTTGAATCTGTAGCGATTTCCTTCGTCTGGTCGGTGCTGCACACCGAACACGAGATGCGCGCCGCCGAGATTGTGCGCGAGATGATGCCGAGTGTCCGCCTGACCGTGGGCAGCCAGCTTTATCCGCAGGTGCGCGAATATACCCGCACCTCGACCGCTATCGTGAATGCCTATCTGGCCCCGATCCTGCAACGCTATGTCGAGGCGGTGGACGGTTACTTCCAGTCCTTGGGCGCGCGGCATCCGGTGCGGTATTTCCAGTCGAACGGCGGGCTTGCGCTGGGCAATGTGGTGTCGGATCAGTCGGTTTATGCCATCAACTCTGGCCCCGCTTCGGCTCCGCAGGCGGCGCTGTATATCGGCGCGCCGTGGGATCTGAAGAACATCATCACGGTCGATATGGGTGGCACCTCGTTTGACATCACCCTGACCCGCGACGGGCGGGCGAATGTGTCGAAGAACATCGATTTCCTGCGCTATCGCATCGGTATTCCGATGATTCAGGTGGAAACGCTGGGCGCGGGTGGCGGCTCGATCGGCTGGATCGACAGCATGGGTCTGTTGCAGATGGGTCCGCAATCGGCAGGGTCGGAACCCGGTCCGGCCTGCTATGACCAAGGGGGCGAAAAGCCCACCACCACCGATGCCAACCTGATCCTTGGCTATCTTAATCCCGATGGTCTGGTGGGCGGGCGTCTGCCTTTGAACGTCGAAAAGGCGCATCGGGCGATCAAAACCCATCTGGCCGATCCGCTGGGGCTGACGGTGGAACAGGCAGCGTTCGGCATGTTTACCATCGTGAACAACAACATGGTAAACGCCATCCGCCGTGTGTCTGTGGAACGCGGCTATGACCCGCGTGATTTCGTGCTGAACTGTGCCGGCGGGGCGACGGGCGCGCATATCATGGCGCTGGCGCGGGAAATGGGCATCACCAAGGTGCTGATCTCCAAGCTGGCCTCGGGGCTGTGCGCCTTTGGGCAAATCCTGTCGGATGTGAAATACAACTACATGGCACCTGCGCCGGTGCGTCTGGAAGGGGCCGAGTCTGCCGCGCGTCTGGATACGTTGTTCAACGGGCTGGAAACCCGTGGCATGAAGGATCTGAAGGCGGACAACTTTACCGAAGACCGCATCTCGATCCGCCGCAGTCTGGACATGCGCTATGTCGGCCAAGTCCATGAATGCACCGTGGATGTCGAGGCCTTCACCATCGACGAGGCCGCGCTTGAGCGTCTGAAAGCCGCCTTCCACGCCCGCCACGAAGAGCTTTACACCTATTCCGAACCGCAAAGCGCGGTCGAGGTGGTGAACGTCGAAAGCGCGATTTCGGGGGCGGTGGATCGTCCGGCGCGGATGGTGATCGCAGCGGGGCAGGGCGCGCATACCGCACTGAAAGGCACCCGCCCGATGATCTTCAACGCCGAAGGCATCGCACAGGATACGCCGGTTTATGACGGCGCTCTGCTGGGGGCCGGTGATGTGCTGGTGGGTCCGGCGGTCATTCAGGAAGTGACCACGACGCTGGTGATCGAACCGGAGTGGAAGGTCGAGCTGGATGCGACCGGCGTTTATGTCGTCACCCAGACGGGTGCTGCATAAGATGGCGCTGGCGCTGGAACAGGTGGGGGTCGCCTTTGGCGGCTTCCAGGCCCTTGGGGCGGTGTCCCTGACGGTGCAGCCGGGGCGGGTCATGGGGCTGATCGGGCCGAATGGCGCGGGCAAGACCACTTGCGTCAATGTCCTGACCGGATTTCAGCGCCCGACCGAGGGGCGGGTGATCCTTGGCGAACGCGATGTCTCGCGACACTCGGCCCATGCGCTGCGCCGTCTGGGCGTTGCGCGCACCTTTCAGGCGGGGCGGTTGTTCACCGGCCTTGATGTGCTGGACAATCTGGCGGTGACGGGGGTGGGCCTTGGCCAATCGCGCCACCATGCCGAGGTCGAGGCGATCCGCCTGCTGGACTGGATGGGTCTGACGGGGATGCAAAGCCGCTCTGCCGCAGGGCTGCCCTATACGGATGAACGCCGCGTGGCGATTGCCCGCGCGTTGATGGGCAAGCCGCAATTCCTGCTGCTGGACGAACCCGCCGCGGGCATGTCCGAACCCGAGGCCGCCGATCTTGCCGCCCTGATCCGCCGCATCGCAATCGAACTAGGCGTGGGCGTGCTGCTGATCGAACACAATGTCGGGCTGGTCCTTTCCGTCTGCGCGCATGTGGTCGTGTTGGACGGGGGCCGCGTGATCGAGGCGGGCGACCGTGCCGCCATCCTGTCCAGCCGCGCCGTGCGCGAGGCCTATCTGGGCGCCGACCATCCGGAGGCTGCATGATGTCCAAACTTGGAGTTTTCGACCTTTCGGTGCGCTACGGCAAGTTGACGGCTGTCAACGATATTTCCTTCTCGGTGGCCGAAGGAGAGCGGGTGTTCATCTCGGGGCCGAACGGGGCGGGGAAATCCTCGCTGCTGGCGGCGATTGCGGGCGAGGTGCGCGCGGCGCATGGCCGGATCGAGATGGATGGCGACATCCTGTCGGGTCGCGTCCCCGAAGCCATTGCACGGCGCGGGCTGTCGATGGTGCCGGAAGGGCGGCGGATTTTCCGCGCCTTGACCGTGCAGGAAAACCTGATGGTCGGGGTGGGTCTGCGCCGTGACAAAACGGCGGTGCCGGATGATCTGGAGGCGATCTATGCCGCCTTTCCGATCCTTGGCACCCGTCGTCATGCCAATGCGGGGGCGCTTTCGGGCGGGCAGCAGCAGATGCTGGCGATTGGCCGCGCGCTGATGACCAACCCGAAACTGATGCTGGTGGATGAGCCATCCTTGGGCCTTGCCCCGCGCGTGGTGGACGAGGTTTACGACCGCCTGTGCAGCCTTCAGGCCCAACGCGGCCTGACGCTGGTGATCGTCGAGCAAAGCTCGGCGCGGGCGGGGCGCGTGGGCGGGCGGATGCTGTTGCTGCGCGGCGGGCGGATCGTGGCGGATGGCGATGCCACCGCCTTTGCCGCCGATGACCTGCTGAAGGAAGCCTATTTCGGAGAGGCCACGCCATGACTCTGCAACTTCTGTTCGACGCGCTGTCGCTGGGCGGCATCTATGCCATCGCGGCGCTTGGCATCGCGCTTATCTTTGGCGTGATGAAGTTGGTGAATTTTGCCCATGGCCAGTTCATCGCCTTTGCTGTGTTCGCGCTGATCGTGCCGTCCACCGATGCGGTGGCGGTGATGGGACTGGGGGCGGCACCCGCACTGGTGCTGGTGCCTGCCATTCTGGCGGTGGGCGCGGGGCTGGCGGTGGCGTCGGAATATCTGGTGTTCCGCCCGCTGCGCAACGCCTCGCCGGTGGCGCTGATGGTGGCCAGTTTCGCGCTGGGCGTGGTGATCCAGAACGGGCTGCTGGTGGCCTATGGCGGGCGGCCCAAGGCGATCAGCCTGTGGCCCGAACTGGGCAAGCCCGTGGCCCTGCTGGGGGCCGAGGTGCCGATGCTGCAGATCATCGTGATTGTGTCGGTGCTGGTGGTGCTGGCCCTGCTGGCGGTGATGCTGAAGCGCAGCCGCATCGGGTTGGAGATGCGGGCCGCCGCCGAAGATTTCGGCATGGCGCGGCTGCTGGGGGTGCGGGCAAATGCGGTGATCGCGGGGGCCTTCGCGCTGTCCGGCGCACTGGCCGCCACGGTGGCGCTGGTGCTGGTGGCGCAAACCGGTGTGGCCGATGTGCGGATGGGCGGGCAGATCATGCTGGTGGCCTTTATCGCCACGGTGGTTGGCGGCATGGGCAGCCTGCCCGGAGCAGTGGCCGCAGGCTTTGCGCTTGGGGCGGCATCCGTGGCGCTGCAAGCCGCCCTGCCGATCGAGGCGCGTCCCTTCCGCGATGCCTTCCTCTACGGCCTTGTAATCCTTGTTCTTCTTCTGCGTCCGCAGGGGCTTTTCGCCGCTGCCAGCGCCAAACCGAGGGTCTGACATGACCGAACATCAAGCCCGTAAACTGGCCAGCCTGACCACGCCTTTGCTGCTGATCGCGCTGCTGGCCGTCTTTGTCCTGCTGGTCGGGGCCTTTGGCGACCGATCTTTGGGCCGCATGGCCGCCGAAACGCTGATCCGCGTCACGCTGGTGGTGGGGTTCTGGATATTCGTCGGCAACTCTGGTGTCGTCAGCTTTGGCCATGCCGCCTTTGCCTGCGTGGGGGCCTATGTTTCGGCTTGGGTCACGCTGAAGCCCGAGATGAAAACCCTGCTGCTGACCGGGCTGCCCGATTGGCTGGCGCAGGCGGAATGGCATGTGCTGCCCGCAGCCGTTGCGGCGGGGGCGGTGGCGGCGGTGCTGGCACTGGTGACTGGCGCGGCCATCCTGCGGCTGTCGGGGATTGCGGCATCTATTGCCACCTTTGCCTTTCTGGCGATGGTGAACACGATCTGGGCGAACTGGACGCCTGTTACGGGCGGCACCTCGTCTGTGGTGGGGCTGGCGCGCTATGTCAGCCCTTGGGTGGGGCTGGGATGGGCGGCGGCGGCGATTGTGGTGGCGGCGGTCTATGCCACCTCGGCCTCGGGCCTTGCCCTGCGCGCCACCCGCGAAGACGAAGTGGCCGCCAGCGCCAGCGGCATCGACCGCTATCGCCACCGCCTTGCCGCCTACACCGTGTCCGCGTTTTTCTGCGGGGTGGGCGGCGCGCTGATGGGGCATTTCATCGGCGTCATCAACCCCGACGGATTTTACCTAAGCCTGACCTTCCTGATGCTGGCGATGCTGGTGATGGGCGGGATTGGCAGCCTTTCGGGCGCTGTGGTGGGGGTGCTTGTCGTTTCCATCGCGGTCGAAGGGCTGGTCCGGCTGGAAAAGGGCGTCACCCTTGGCGCGACCGAGATCGCCCTGCCCGCAGGCAGTCAGGAAATCCTGATCGGGCTTGCGATGATTTTAGTGCTGATTTTCCGCCCCGCCGGCCTGCTGGCGGGACGCGATCTGAGCTTGCCCGCCGCATGGGTCGCGGGACGGGCGAAGACGACCAAATGACCCGAACACTCAACAGGAGAGAGACATGAAACACCTGACCCTTGGCACCGCACTGGTTGCGGCGCTGGCCACCCCTGCGATGGCCGAAGATATTACCGTGGGCTTCGCGATTGCGAAATCCGGCTGGATGGAGGCCTATGACACCCCCGCTGCAACGGCTGCGAAAATCCGCATCGACGAGATTAACGCCGCAGGCGGCCTTCTGGGCAACCAGATCAACTGGGTGGAATCCGACACCCGCACCGACCGCGCCGAGGCTGCAAAGGCCGGTCTTGATCTGGTCGATCAGGGCGCGCAGATGCTGGTTGTGTCCTGCGACTATGACTTCGGTGCGCCGTCCGCACTGGTGGCGGAAGGCGAGGGCATGAACTCGTTCTTCCTTTGCGCCGAAGATGTGAAGGCCGGGATTCAGGGCGTGGGGCCGAATGCGTTCTCGTCCTCGGTTCTGGCGCCGGTTCAGGGGGCCACGATGGCCGAATGGTCCTATTCCAAGCGCGAGGCCCGCAAGGCCTATGTGCTGGAGGATACCTTCATCGAGTATAACAAAGGCATCTGCACCGGTTTCAACTGGATGTTCCCGCGTCTTGAAGGCGCGGAAATCGTGGGCCGCGATACGTTCAAGAACGACGATGCCTCGATCGCCAGCCAGATCACGCGGATCAAGGAACTGGCCGAGGAACCCGATGTCATAATGCTGTGCTCGGTCATGCCGGGGGCGGCTGCGGCGGTGCGGCAGATCCGGGCTGCGGGCATCAACTCGTTGATCCTGAACGGATCGGCAGTGGACGGCAGCTATTGGCTGGATGCCACGCCGGACCTGTCTGGCTTTGTCGTGCCGGTGCAGGGGTCGATCTATGGCGACGATCCGCGCCCCGAGGTGGAAGCCTTCAACGCCGCCTATGAAAAGGCCACCGGCGCGCGTCCGGCCAGCCAATACGCCTATCCGGGCTATGTGCTGATCGACCTGTGGGCCAAGGCTGTGGAACGTGCAGGCACGCTGGAAGGTGCCGCCGTCACCGCGGAACTGGAAAAGATGCAAGACGAGCCGACTGCCTTTGGTCCGCGCAGCTTCTCGGGCGAATTGCACCACCAGAACACCGCGCTGATGCAGATCATCGAGATCACCGGCGGCAAGCCTGCCCGTGTTGACGAATGGCGCATTTCCGAACCCGTCCCGATGGACGTTCTGATCGCGAAATGATCCTGCGGCGCGTGTCCTGAAGCTCTCGCAGGATGCGCGCCGTTTCTTACAGATAGGGCGGGGTGCAGGCCGAAACCACCACGGCCTCACGGTCGCCCAGGTTGCGAAAGCGGTGCGGTTCGGTCGACTCGAACAGATAGCTGTCGCCCGCTTTCAGCACCGCCGTTTGCACACCTACCGTCAGTTCGATCTCGCCCGAGATCACGACGCCGCCCTCATTGCCGATATGTTCCAGCATCGCCTCGCCGGTATCGGCACCGGGTTCATAGCGTTCATACAGGATTTGCAGCCCATGCGCCTTGGCATCGCCGACCTGCTGCATCGTGATGCGCCCGCCGGTCGCCTCGGTCTTGGTGTAAAGCCGTGTGGTCAGATCGCGCAATTCATGCGGTTTGAAGAAAACCGCGCTGGTCTGTGGCGCGTCGGGTTCGAAAAACTCGGACATCGTGACCTTCAGCCCGCCCAGAATCTTGCGCAAGGAGGCCACCGAGGGGCTGGAGCGGTTGGTTTCGATCATGGAAATCTGGCCATGCGGCACATCGGATGCCTCGGCCAGCTGCCGCTGCGACAGGCCAGCCGCCAGCCGCATTTCCTTCAACCGGCTGCCCACGTCGAAATCTTGAATCATGTCGCCCCCTTGGTCACCGCCAGCATAGGGCAGGGGAAAAACGCGCGCAATCTATGCAAAAGTGTTGCTCAAAATATTGAGCGATGCTATCGCTAATTTCAGTGAATCATCGGAGCCTGTCATGACCCAAACCGCTACCGCCGCCCTGATCGCCCGCAAGACCGCCGCCGTGGCGCGCGGGGTTGGAACCCGCGGCATCTATGCCGCCCGCGCCGAAAACGCCCAGTTGTGGGATGCCGATGGCCGCCGCTTTATCGACTTTGCCGCCGGTATCGCGGTAAACAACACCGGCCACCGTCATCCACGTGTGATGGCTGCCGTGGCCGAACAGGCGCAGGCCTTTACCCACACCTGCTTCCACGTCGCCCCCTATGAAAGCTATCTGACCCTGGCCGAGCGTCTGAACGCGCTGACGCCAGGCGATTTTGCCAAGAAAACCATGCTGGTAACCACGGGGGCCGAGGCTGTCGAGAACGCGATCAAGATGGCGCGGGCCTTTACGGGGCGGTCGGGCGTGATCTCATTCTCCGGTGCCTTCCATGGCCGGACCTTGCTGGGCATGGCGCTGACCGGCAAGGTTGCGCCCTACAAGAAGGGCTTTGGCGCGATGCCGCCCGAGATTGTGCATGCGCCTTTCCCGAACGATTTCCATGGTGTCTCCGAGGCCGAGGCGATTGCCTCGCTGGAGCGGTTGTTCGCCAGCTCTGTCGACCCCGAGCGGGTGGCGGCGATCATCATCGAACCCGTGCAGGGCGAAGGTGGTTTCAATATCGCGCCGTTCAGTTTCCTGCGCGCGCTTCGCGCGATTTGTGACCAGTATGGCATCGTTTTTATCGCGGATGAGGTGCAGGCGGGCATGGCGCGCACGGGCCGGATGTTCGGGTTCGATCATGCGGGCGTGGCCCCCGATCTGGTGACGATGGCCAAGGGGCTGGCTGGCGGCTTTCCGCTGTCGGCGGTCACGGGGCGGGCCGAAGTGGTGGATGCGCCGCTGCCGGGCGGCGTGGGTGGCACTTATGCGGGCAACCCGCTGGCGATTGCGGCGGCCAATGCCGTGCTGGACGTGATCGCGGACGAAAACCTGTGCGCGCGGGCCGACGAGATTGGCCAGATCATCCGCGACCGCCTGACCGCGATGGCCGAACGACAGGGGATGGCGTGCATCGGCGACGTGCGCGGCCTTGGCGCGATGAATGCGTTTGAACTGGTGAAAGACCGTGAAACCCGCGCCCCCGATGCGGCCCTGACAGCGGCGATTGTGGCCGAGGCCGAGGCGCGCGGGCTGATCCTGCTGTCTTGCGGCACGCGCTATAACGTCATCCGCCTGCTGCCGCCGCTGACCATCCCGATGGATCAACTGGCCGAGGCCTTGGACATCATCGAAGCCTCGGTCGAGGCGGCGATCCAGAAAGCCGCCTGACCCTATCCCCCCCCGACTGGGCCTGCATGACCGCCGATCAGGCGTGCAGGCCCGCTTTTGCCAAAAGGGCCTGCCATGACTGCACCGCATCTCAATCTGATTGCCGGCCAATGGGTTGGCGCCGATCATAGCACTGAAAACCGCAACCCGTCCGATCCGACCGACCTGATCGGGCTTTATGCCAGCGGCGGGGCTGAGGATGTGGCGCGGGCCTCTGCCGCGGCGGCATCGGCGCAAGCGGCTTGGTTCAACGGCGGGCCACAAGTGCGCGCCGATGTGCTGGACCGGATCGCGGCGGCGATTGACGCAAGGGCGGTGGAAATCGGCACCATGCTGGCGCGGGAGGAGGGCAAGATCCTGCCCGAAGCCATCGCCGAAACCCGCCGCGCCGCGCAGATTTTCCGGTTCTACGCGGGCGAGGCGGTGCGGATTTCGGGTGAGGCGCTGGCTTCGGTCCGCCCGAATGTGGATGTGGAAATCCTGCGTGAGCCTTTGGGCGTTGTGGGCCTGATTACCCCGTGGAACTTCCCGATTGCCATTCCGGCGTGGAAGATTGCGCCCGCGCTGGCCTATGGCAATGCGGTGGTGTTCAAGCCCGCCGATCTGACCCCCGGCACGGCGCACCTGCTGGCGCAGATCATCCATCAGGCGGGTTGTCCTGCGGGGGTGTTCAATCTGGTGATGGGATCGGGCGCGCAGGTGGGGGCGGCGCTGGTCTCGGACCCGCTGATTTCGGGGATTTCCTTTACCGGATCGGTGCCGACGGGGCGCGGCATTGCGCGGGCCGCTGCCGAGACGATGAAGAAGGTGCAGTTGGAGATGGGCGGCAAGAACCCGATGGTGGTTCTGGACGATGCCGATCTGCCCACCGCCGTTGCCGCCTGTTTGAACGGGGCGTTTTTCTCGACGGGGCAACGCTGCACGGCGTCAAGCCGGTTGATCGTGCAGGCGGGGATTCACGATGCCTTTGTCGCGGAACTTTCGCGGCAGATGCAGGCGCTGCGGGTGGGGCCGGCCTTGGCCGAGGGCAGCCAGATCGGGCCGGTGGCATCAGCGGCGCAACTGGACAGCAACCTGCGCTATGTCGCGCTGGCCAAGGACGAAGGCTGTGACGTGATCGGGGGGCAGGCGCTTGGCGGTGTTGGCTATTTTCAGGCTCCTGCGCTGTTTATCGGGGCGGATAACGCGATGCGGGTGGCGCAAGAGGAAATCTTTGGTCCCTGTGCTGCCGTCATCAAGGTGGATGATTTCGATCAGGCCTTGGCGGTGGCGAATGACAGCCCCTTTGGCCTTTCGGCGGGGATTTGCACCACCTCGTTGCGTCATGCCCGCGCCTTCAAACGCGGGGTCAAGGCGGGGATGGTGATGGTGAACCTGCCCACGGCGGGGGTGGATTATCATGTGCCGTTCGGCGGCACCAAAGGGTCCAGCTATGGGTCACGCGAACAGGGACGGCACGCGGCGGAGTTCTACACGACCGTCAAAACCAGCTACAGCTTTGCGGGGTGATCCGATGGGCAAAGACCTGATCCTGACGATCAATCCCGGCACCACCACCACGCGGATCGGGCTGTTCGCGCCGCAAAGCGGTCAGGTGCAGCCGCTACTGGAAGAAACGGTGGAGCATGACGAGGCGGTGGTGGCGGGCTTCCCCTCGATTGCCGCGCAACTGGAGTATCGCGCGGCGGCGTTGCAGGATTTTCTTGCTGCCGTGCCGGGGGGCGTGCGGCTGGCGGCAGTGGCGGGGCGTGGCGGGATGCTGTGTCCTGTGCCTGCGGGGGTGATCGCGGTGAACGCCGATCTGGTCGATTTCGCGCTGCACAGGCCGGTTTATCACCACGCGTCAAACCTTGGCGCGCCCTTGGCGGATGCGATTGCGCGGGTGCAGGGCTGTCCGGCCTTTATCGTTGATCCGGTGTCGGTGGATGAGTTGCCGCCGGTGGCGCGGGTGTCGGGCTTTCCGGAAATTCCGCGCTTCAGCTTTGTCCATGCGCTGAATATCCGTGCCTGTGGCCGCAGGTTGGCCGCCGAATTGGGCAAGCCGTTTGACCAGTTGAACGCGGTTGTGGCGCATCTGGGGGCGGGGTTTTCGATTGCGGCGCTGAAGGGCGGGCGGATCGTTGACAGTTCGAACCGGATGGAGGTTTCGCCGTTTTCCCCCGAACGTGCAGGCGGTCTGCCGCCTATCCCCTTGATCGAGCTTTGCTATTCTGGCCGCTATGACAAACCCACGCTGATGAAGCGGCTTTACGGGCAGGGCGGGGCCTTTGCCTATCTTGGCACCAAGGACATGCGCCGGGTCGAGGCGATGATCGCGGCGGGGGACGGACACGCCGCGCTGATCCATGACGCGATGCTGTATCAGGTGGGCCGTGCGATCGGGGCGATGGCGGCGGTGCTGGATTTCGCGCCGGATGGGCTGATCCTGACGGGCGGGATGGCGCATAGCGCGCGGGTGGTCGAGGCTGTCCGCGCCCGCTGCGGCAGGCTTGGCACCCTGCATGTCTATGCCGGATCGGACGAATCCCGCGCGCTGGCCGAAGGCGCGGCGCGGGTGCTGGCGGGGCAGGAAACCCCGATGATGTGGCCGATTGCGCAGGAGGCTTCCGCATGGTGATCCGGTCTTTTGACGCCCTGCGCGCCGCGATGCAGGGCCGCGCGCCGCTGCATCTGGCAGTTGCGGGGGGCGATGATGCGGGAGCGATGGCGGGCGTTGTCTCGGGGTTTGAGGCGGGGTTGATTGCCTCGGCAGCCTTGACCGGTGATGTGGCGGTGATGCGCGCGCTGCTGCCTGACGCGTGGCGCAATCGCGTGCGGCTGATTGCGGCTGACTCGGGCGCGCAGGCCGCAGTCTTGGCGGTGGCCGAGGTGCGGGCGGGGCTGGCCGATGTGCTGATGAAGGGGCATGTCGATTCTGCCGCCTATCTGCGGGCGATTGTGGATCGGGAAATCGGCATCAGGGCGGGGGCGGTGCTGTCGAACCTGACGCTGGCGCAGATGCCTTCGGTGCCGCGCCTGATAGGGGCGACGGATAACGGTATCATCCCTTTGCCAACGCTGGATCAGAAGCGGGCGATCCTGCTGAACGCGCTGCCGCTGTTTCGCGGGCTTGGGCTGGATCAGGTGCGGGTCGCGGCGATTGCCGCATCCGAGAAGGTGTCTGATCGCCAGCCCGCCACAGGCGATGCGGCGGCGCTGGCCGAGGAATCGCGCTCTGGTGCCTTGGCCGGACTGATCGTGGACGGGCCTTTCGGCTATGACGTGGCGCTTTCGGCGCGGGCGGCCGAGGCCAAGGGGCTGCAAGCCTCGCCCGTGGCGGGGCAGGCCGATCTGATCCTTTTCCCCAGCATCGAGGCGGGCAATGCCACGGTGAAGGCGTGGAAGCTGCACGGGGCCGCGCAGACCGGCAGCATCGTGCTGGGCGCGACGGTGCCGGTGCTGCTGAATTCGCGCTCGGACGGGGCGGCGCAGCGGGTGCTGGGGCTGGTCATGGCGCAGGCCATTCGGGCGGGGCAGGGGCTATGATCAAAACTGTTGGCATCGTTGGGGCGGGTCAGATGGGGAACGGGATTGCCCATGTGTTTGCGCTGGCGGGATATGATGTGCTGCTGAACGACATCTCGGCAGCGGGGCTGGAGAAGGCGGTCGCCACCATCGACCGCAATCTGGAACGGCAGGTCACGCGCGGCAAGACCACCGCGCAGGCCAAGGCCGAGGCGATGGCGCGGATCAAGACCACGCTGGTTCTGGCCGAACTTGGTCCCTGCGATCTGATCATCGAGGCCGCGACCGAGAAAGAGGACATTAAGGACAAGATCTTTGCGTCGCTTTTGCCGCATCTGGGGCCGCAGACGATCCTGACCTCGAACACCTCATCCATCTCGATCACGCGGTTGGCCA
>MHZT01000041.1 GCA_001828855.1 Rhodobacterales bacterium RIFCSPHIGHO2_02_FULL_62_130
TGATCGCTCCGATCGCGATGGAAGAAAAACTGCGCTTCGCCATCCGCGAAGGCGGCCGCACCGTCGGCGCAGGCGTCGTCTCGAAGATCATCGCCTAAGTCACCCGTTTTATCGGGAAAGCATCGGGCCGCCCGCAGGGGCGGCCCTTTTGCATGGCCGGACAGACCTTTTTAGAATCCCTGTTTTTGCAGGGGGTTTTGCCCTATACTTGGCCCGTTGATTTTGATTTTCCGCCCGACTTTTTGAATTTGCAAAAGGATTGAATGCCATGGCCTATAATGGACCGAATGCCGTCGCCTTCGCGCAGCGCCAAAGCGGGCGCTATGGGGACGGGGAATGTTGGACGCTTGTCGAGGATACCATTGTCGGGGCGGGGGGCAAATCCTCGCGCGTGCAGACCCCGAATTTTGGTCCGCTTTCGTCTTATGTCTGGGGAACCGTTGTGACGCAGGCGGCCTTGCAACCGGGCGATGCGCTGCAATTCACCCGCTATTCATGGACCCAGACCGTAACCACCACCGTTAACAATCCCGACGGCAGCGGGACGGATGATGTCAGCACCGAAACCCAGACGCGGGGCGCGCCCAACCACTCGGCGCTGGTGGTGCGGGTGCTGAACTCGGGGTTGGTCGAAGTGATCGAGCAAAACATTCCTTCGCACACGGGGCAGGTGCAGACCATCGCGTTGGCACTGACCGCCCTGCCTGATTCGAGCACAACCACCACGACGCCCATCGCGGGCGGCAACAGGGTGACCGTCACCACCGTCACCCATGCCGTGACCGGAACCGTGGCCTGCTATCGCCCTGTCAGCGCCTAGCGCACCAGCTTGGCGACGATGCGGCGGGTGATCGGTGCGACGACCAGCACTGTCGGAAAGGCAATCGCCCAGGACACCGCCCAATTGCCCGCCCAGATCAGCGGGAAGTGATCGACCAGACCAAGGGCGCGAAAAGTTGACAGCCCTGAAACGATCAAGGACATCAGGCCCGACAGGATCAGGCCGAACAGGACGGGGGCAAAGCGGGCGGGGATCATGGGCAAAGCTCCTATGCAAAGACAGACGGCGCAGATAGCCCTGCGCTTTGTCACTGCCAAGCGCGAATATCCGGCTTTCCCCTCTTGATTTCCCCGCGCCCCTGCCGTAACTCCCGCCGCAGGCCTAGGAGTTTAGCTCAGTTGGTAGAGCATCGGTCTCCAAAACCGAGGGTCGTGGGTTCGAGTCCCCCAACTCCTGCCAGGCCTGTTTCCCCGCAAATTCATATGTGATGCCGCGCATGCGGACCGGTGCCTGCGCTCGATGGCGCCCCACACCGTAAAAAACCGATAGAAACGTGGCGTTTCGGGCAGGGCTTGGTCGCCGGCCGCATGGCTGCATCTGCAACGCGCTTGAAATCATCCGGCGATGCGCGTATCTCGCCACGATCAATCCCGATCCACAGACGCGGAAATCCCCATGGCCAAGACCAATCCCCTTCAGTTCATGCAGCAAGTGCGTTCCGAGGTGGCGAAAGTCTCGTGGCCGTCGCGCCGCGAAGTGGTGCTGACGACGATCATGGTGTTCATCATGGCCGCGCTGACCGCAACCTTCTTCAGCTTGGTCGATATGGCCATCCGGGGCGGCCTGTCGCTGATCATCAACGGGTTCTGAAACCCGGCCGATGGGCGGGGGAACCTGCCCAAGTTGCGGAATTGCCTTGAAATGTGGCGCGTGCAGCGGTATTGCGCCCGATAACAAGGGGCATCGGCGCGCAGCGATTCGTGTTGCGCGCTGTTTTTTGTTCCGAAAACGGTCAGGCCAACGGCTTGATCGCACAGAATAATCGGGCGCTGCGGCGACCCCGGGCAGACAAGGTGGATGGCATGGCCAAGCGGTGGTATTCGGTAAGCGTTCTCTCGAACTTCGAGAAGAAAGTTGCCGAGCAGATCAGGACAGCGGTTGCCGAGGCCAATCTTGGCGACGAGATCGACGAAGTGCTGGTCCCGACCGAAGAAGTCATCGAAGTGCGTCGCGGCAAGAAGGTGACGTCGGAACGTCGCTTTATGCCCGGCTATGTGCTGGTGCGGATGGAAATGACCTCGCGCGGCTATCACCTGATTTCCTCGATCAACCGCGTGACGGGCTTCCTTGGCCCGCAGGGCAAGCCGATGCCGATGCGCGATGCCGAGGTGAACCAGATCCTGAACCGCGTCGAAGAGGGCGAGGCTGCACCGCGCAACCTGATCCGCTTTGATGTGGGCGAGAAAGTCAAAGTCACCGACGGCCCGTTCGAAGGCTTCGATGGCATGGTCGAGGACGTGGATGAGGCGCACAGCCGCCTGAAAGTGTCCGTCTCGATCTTCGGACGGGCAACGCCTGTCGAACTGGAATTCACTCAGGTGTCGAAAAACATCTGAGTGCATCGCGTGGAAGGCGAGCGCGGGGCAACCCGTGACGGACCGGACCACTAAACCGCGCCAACTTGCCCAATGACGGGCGGCGCTGTGAAAAAGGAGAGGCCACATGGCCAAGAAGATTATCGGCAGCCTGAAGCTGCAAGTCAAAGCGGGCCAAGCCAACCCGTCCCCGCCGGTCGGTCCGGCACTGGGTCAGCGCGGCTTGAACATCATGGCTTTCGTCAAGGAATTCAACGCCAAGACCGCTGATCTGGAACTGGGAACCCCCACGCCCGTGATCATCACCTACTATCAGGACAAGTCGTTCAGCCTGGAATTCAAGACCGCTCCGGCCTCGTTCCTGCTGAAAAAGGCTGCTGGCCTGCCGCCCGTCGGCAAGCGTAACCGCGCCAAAGGCTCGGTGAAGCCCGGCCACGCTGTTGCCGGTTCCGTGACTGTCGCCCAAGTGCGCGCCATCGCTGAAACCAAGCTCAAAGACCTGAACGCCAACTCGATCGAGGCGGCAATGCAGGTCATCATGGGCTCGGCGAAGTCCTGCGGCATCGAAGTGAAAGGGTAAGTCATGGCCAAGGTAGCAAAACGGACCGCCGTCGCGCGGCAAGCCTTTGTCGGCAAAGACCTGATCTCGGTTGAAGATGCAGTTGCGCTGATCAAATCGGCCGCTTCGGCCAAGTTCGACGAGACGCTGGAAATCGCGATGAACCTGGGCGTTGACCCGCGTCACGCCGACCAGATGGTGCGCGGCGTTGTCACCCTGCCGAACGGCACGGGCAAGACCGTCCGCGTCGCTGTGTTCGCCCGTGGTGCCAAGGCTGACGAAGCCAAGGCCGCCGGTGCAGACATCGTTGGTGCAGAAGACCTGATGGAAACCATCCAGCAGGGCAAGATCGAGTTCGACCGTTGCATCGCAACGCCGGATATGATGCCGCTGGTGGGCCGTCTGGGCAAAATCCTCGGCCCGCGTAACCTGATGCCGAACCCCAAGGTCGGCACGGTGACGATGGACGTCAAGGGCGCAGTCGATGCGGCCAAGGGCGGCGAAGTGCAGTTCAAGGTCGAAAAGGCTGGCGTCATCCATGCCGGTATCGGCAAGATCTCTTTCGCGGATGATGCGCTGGCCCAGAACGTTCGCGCGTTCGTGGATGCCGTGTCGCGTGCCAAGCCCGCAGGGGCCAAGGGTGCCTATCTGAAGAAGGTCTCGCTGTCCTCGACCATGGGTCCGGGCGTGTCGCTCGACCTGTCCTCGGCCACCGCCAACTAAGGGTAGGGTGCGTGCTTGCACGCACCTTGCGCGCCAAGACTGAAACGGCCACTCCGCAAGGGGTGGCCGTTTGCATTGCAAAACTGCCGATTTCCCTGCATACTGTCCCCTGACACCGGCCCGACTGTGGCCATGACCCATGGTCGCACCACGTTGTGACCGGTTCCAAAGCGATTGCGCTTGGAAACCCGCGCCAGTGCCGCTATCACCCCCAAATGATCCAGCGTCGTGATTCGTTTCGCCGCTGGGTTATGCTTTGTCCGAGACGGTGGGTGCGCCCCTTGAAAGGCGCTTAATTTCCCTCCTGAGATGGGGTTCGAGACGAATTTCACGGGGATTTTCCTCGGGTGAACTTGGCTCGGGACGCATCACGGACCCGAACGTGCGGGACCAATCCCGCACAAACATGAGCCGGGGGGAAACCCCCACACTTGGAGTGAAACTGTGGATAGAGCCCAAAAAGAGAAAGTGGTCGACGAACTCGGCCAAATCTTCGCAAGCTCTGGCGTTGTTGTGGTTGCACACTACGCAGGTATGACGGTTGCACAAATGCAGACCCTCCGCGCCAAAATGCGCGAAGTTGGCGGGTCTGTGCGCGTTGCCAAGAACAAGCTCGCCAAGATCGCCCTTGAAGGGAAGCCCGGCGTTAAAATGGGTGACCTGCTTACGGGTATGACCGTGTTGGCCTATACCGAAGACCCCGTCGCTGCGGCGAAGGTCTGCGAAGCCTATGCCAAGGGGAACGACAAGTTCCTTATCCTTGGCGGGGCTATGGGCGACACGATTCTGGATACCGCTGGTGTCAAAGCTGTGGCTGCTATGCCGTCGCGTGAAGAGCTTATCGCTCAGATCGTTTCGTGCATCGGTGCGCCCGGTTCTGCCATCGCCGGTGCCATTGGCGCGCCTGCTTCGAACATCGCGAGCATCTTGTCCACCATCGAGGAAAAGGCAGCCGCCTGATCTTCGACACCTGCGTGGGATAGACCCACCTCGTTGGAACCCTCTCAAACTTACGGAACAAACAAATGGCTGATCTGAACAAACTCGCAGAAGACATCGTTGGTCTGACCCTGCTGCAGGCTCAGGAACTGAAAACCATCCTGAAAGACAAGTACGGCATCGAGCCCGCTGCTGGCGGCGCTGTCATGATGGCTGCTGGCCCGGCTGCTGCTGCAGCTCCGGCTGAAGAGCAGACCGAATTCGACGTCGTTCTGACCGAAGCTGGCGCGAACAAGATCAACGTGATCAAAGAAGTTCGCACCATCACCGGCCTGGGCCTCAAAGAAGCCAAGGATCTGGTCGAAGCTGGCGGCAAGGTCAAAGAAGCTGTTGGCAAAGCCGACGCCGAAGCGATCAAGAAAACCCTGGAAGCCGCTGGCGCCAAGGTCGAACTCAAGTAATCCGGCTGGGGTTCTGCCCCACAGGATTTTCTGGCTGGGTGCGAAGAAATTCGCGCCCAGCCAAACGCGTCTTGGAAGGTGCTTTTGCGAAAGCGGCTTCTCAGGCGCGGTGAAAGGTTCGGGAGCCGCCCTAAGGGATGGACGGCATGAATTGGACCTGACCCCCTGCTTCGCATGCGGTGCGCGCCCGTGGCCCGACGGGTGGCGCGCCAGCGAAAAGATGAAAGGTGACGACGAGCATGGCGCAAGCTTATGTTGGCCAAAAGCGGATCCGGCGGTATTTCGGCAAGATCCGTGAAGTCCTCGAGATGCCGAACCTGATCGAGGTTCAGAAATCCTCCTACGATTTGTTCCTGCGCTCTGGCGACAGCGACAAGCCTCTGGACGGCGAAGGCATCCAAGGCACGTTCCAATCGGTGTTCCCGATCAAGGACTTCAACGAAACCGCCGTGCTGGAGTTCGTGAAATACGAGCTTGAAAAGCCGAAATACGACGTGGACGAGTGCCAGTCGCGCGACATGACCTATGCCGCGCCGCTGAAAGTCACCCTGCGTCTGATCGTGTTCGATGTCGATGAAACCACCGGGGCGCGGTCGGTCAAGGACATCAAGGAACAAGACGTCTATATGGGCGACATGCCCCTGATGACCTCGAACGGCACCTTCATCGTGAACGGGACCGAGCGGGTTATCGTCAGCCAGATGCACCGTTCGCCCGGCGTGTTCTTCGATCACGACAAAGGCAAGACCCATTCTTCGGGCAAACTGCTGTTCGCTTGCCGCATCATTCCCTACCGCGGTTCGTGGCTGGACTTCGAATTCGACGCCAAGGACATCGTGTTCGCGCGCATCGACCGTCGCCGCAAGCTGCCGGTGACCACCCTGCTTTATGCGCTGGGGATGGATCAGGAGGGCATCATGGATGCCTATTATGAAACCATCAATTTCGCGCATGAAAAGAACAAGGGCTGGGTTTCTAAATTCTTCCCGAAACGCCTGTCCGGCACCCGTCCGTCCTATGATCTGATCGACGCCGCCACCGGCGAAGTTCTGCTGAAAGCGGGCGAAAAAGTGACGCCGAAGATGGCGAACACCTGGGCCAAAGAAGGCACGATCACCGATCTGCTGCTGCCCTTCGACCATATCCTTGGCCGCTATGTCGCCAAAGACATGATCAACGAAGAAACCGGCGAGATCTGGGTCGAAGCCGGCGACGAATTGACGATGGAATACGACCGCGACGGCGGCGTCAAAGGTGGCAGCCTGAAACTGCTGCTGGATCAGGGCATCACCGATATTCCGGTGCTGGACATCGACAACGTCAACGTCGGTCCCTACATCCGCAACACCATGGCCGCCGACAAGAACATGGGCCGCGACACCGCGCTTATGGACATCTACCGCGTCATGCGTCCGGGTGAACCGCCGACCGTCGAGGCTGCATCGCAGCTTTTCGACACGCTGTTCTTTGATTCCGAGCGTTATGATCTGTCCGCCGTTGGCCGCGTGAAGATGACCATGCGCCTTGACCTCAAGGCACCGGACACCCAGCGCACGCTGGACCGCGCCGACATCATCGCCTGTATCAAGGCATTGACCGAACTGCGCGACGGCAAGGGCGAAATCGACGACATCGACCACCTCGGCAACCGCCGTGTGCGCTCGGTCGGCGAATTGATGGAAAACCAGTATCGCGTTGGCCTTCTGCGGATGGAACGCGCGATCAAGGAACGCATGTCGTCGGTGGAAATCGACACGATCATGCCGCAAGACCTGATCAACGCCAAACCCGCAGCGGCGGCTGTGCGTGAATTCTTCGGCTCCTCGCAGCTGTCGCAGTTCATGGACCAAACCAACCCGCTGTCCGAAGTCACTCACAAGCGCCGTCTTTCGGCCCTTGGCCCAGGCGGTCTGACCCGCGAACGCGCAGGCTTTGAAGTCCGCGACGTTCACCCGACCCACTATGGCCGGATGTGTCCGATTGAAACGCCCGAAGGCCAGAACATCGGCCTGATCAACTCGCTGGCCACCTTTGCCCGCGTGAACAAATACGGCTTCATCGAGACCCCGTATCGCAAGGTGATCGACTCCAAGGTAACTGACGACGTGGTTTACATGTCGGCGACCGAGGAAATGCGTCACACTGTGGCACAGGCAAACGCCAGCCAGGACGCTAACGGCAAGTTCACCGATGACCTGATTTCCTCGCGTAAAGCGGGCGATTTCATGCTGAACCCGCCCGAAGCCATCGACCTGATCGACGTGTCGCCGAAGCAGCTGGTTTCGGTTGCGGCATCGCTGATCCCCTTCCTTGAAAACGACGACGCCAACCGCGCCCTCATGGGTTCGAACATGCAACGTCAGGCGGTTCCGCTGCTGCAATCCGACGCGCCTTTCGTTGGCACGGGGATCGAGGCGGTTGTTGCGCGTGACTCTGGCGCAGCCATCATGGCCCGCCGCGCAGGTGTCATCGACCAAGTCGACGCGACCCGTATCGTTGTGCGCGCCACCGAGATGATGGAACCCGGCGAACCCGGCGTTGACATCTATCGTCTGCGCAAGTTCAAACGCTCGAACCAGTCGTCCTGCATCAACCAGCGTCCGCTGGTGAAGGTGGGCGATACCGTTCTGCGCAACGAAGTGATCGCTGACGGCCCCTGCACCGACATGGGCGAACTTGCCCTTGGCCGGAACGTCATCGTGGCCTTCATGCCGTGGAACGGCTACAACTACGAAGACTCGATCCTGATTTCGGAACGTATCCTGAAAGACGACGTGTTCACCTCGATCCACATCGAAGAATACGAAGTCGCGGCGCGCGATACGAAACTGGGGCCAGAGGAAATCACCCGCGACATTCCGAACGTCGGTGAAGAAGCACTGCGCAACCTCGACGAAGCGGGCATCGTCTACATCGGCGCCGAAGTGGCTCCGGGCGACATCCTTGTCGGCAAGATCACCCCCAAGGGTGAATCGCCGATGACGCCGGAAGAAAAACTGCTGCGCGCCATCTTCGGTGAAAAAGCGTCGGACGTGCGGGACACCTCGCTGCGCCTGCCGCCGGGTGCTTATGGCACCATCGTCGAAGTGCGTGTGTTCAACCGTCATGGCGTGGACAAAGACGAACGCGCCCTGCAGATCGAGCGTGAAGAAGTCGAACGCCTAGCGCGTGACCGCGACGACGAATTGGCGATCCTTGAACGCAACATCTACTCGCGTCTGAAGACCCTGATCACCGGCAAGACCGCTGTGAAAGGTCCGAAGGGCATCAAGGCCGGCTCGACCATCGACGCCGAACTGCTGGGCACGCTGTCGCGCGGCCAGTGGTGGCAACTGGCGCTTGAGGCTGAATCGGATGCCAAAGACGTCGAAGCCCTGCACGACCAGTATGAGGCGCAAAAGCGCGCCCTCGACCTGCGTTTCGATGACAAGGTGGAAAAAGTCCGTCGCGGCGACGATCTGCCTCCGGGCGTGATGAAGATGGTCAAAGTCTTCGTCGCTGTGAAGCGCAAGCTGCAGCCGGGCGACAAGATGGCAGGCCGTCACGGCAACAAAGGCGTTATCTCGAAGGTCGTTCCCGTCGAGGACATGCCCTTCCTGGCCGATGGCACTGCTGTTGACCTTGTGCTGAACCCGCTGGGCGTGCCGTCGCGCATGAACGTCGGCCAGATCCTTGAAACCCACATGGGTTGGGCCGCGCGCGGCCTTGGCATCCGCATCGACGACGCTCTGAAAGAGTATCGCCGTTCGGGTGACATGACCCCGGTGCGTGAAGCTGTCCGTTACGCTTACGGCGATGAAACCTATGATGAGGCCTTCGCTGGCCGCACCGAGGCCGATTTCCTTGAGCTGGCAGGCAACGTCACCAAGGGCGTTCCGATCGCATCGCCGGTCTTTGACGGTGCGAAAGAATCCGACGTGAACGACGCCCTGACCCGCGCAGGCTTTGACACTTCGGGTCAGTCGGTGGTCTTCGATGGCCGCACGGGCGAACAGTTTGCCCGCAAGGTCACGGTTGGCGTGAAGTATATGCTGAAACTCCACCACCTTGTGGACGACAAGCTGCACGCACGTTCGACCGGTCCGTACTCGCTTGTTACCCAGCAGCCGCTGGGTGGTAAGGCGCAGTTCGGTGGCCAGCGTCTGGGCGAGATGGAAGTCTGGGCCTTGGAGGCTTACGGCGCCGCCTACACCCTGCAGGAAATGCTGACGGTGAAGTCGGATGACGTTGCAGGCCGCACCAAGGTCTACGAGTCGATCGTCAAGGGCGAGGACAACTTCGAAGCCGGCGTGCCGGAATCGTTCAACGTCCTTGTCAAAGAGGTCCGCGGTTTGGGCCTGAACATGGAACTCCTGGATGCGGAGGAGGAATAGAAGAATTTTCGTATGAAAATTCTTCGGGCCAAAATTTTTCGCCGAAAAATTTTGGCCCCCTCTGACCGCCGCCCCCATTCATAAGGTATGAAATGAACCAGGAACTCTCGACCAACCCGTTCAACCCGGTTGCGCCCGTCAAGACCTTCGACGAAATCAAGATCAGCTTGGCCTCGCCCGAGCGGATTCTGTCGTGGTCTTTCGGTGAGATCAAGAAACCGGAAACCATCAACTACCGCACGTTCAAGCCGGAACGTGACGGCCTGTTCTGCGCGCGTATCTTTGGCCCGATCAAGGATTACGAATGCCTGTGCGGCAAATACAAGCGCATGAAATATCGCGGCGTTGTCTGCGAAAAATGCGGTGTTGAAGTCACGCTGCAAAAGGTCCGCCGTGAACGGATGGGCCACATCGAACTGGCGGCCCCAGTCGCCCACATCTGGTTCCTGAAATCGCTGCCCAGCCGGATCGGCCTGATGCTCGACATGACCCTGCGGGATCTGGAGCGTGTGCTGTATTTCGAAAACTACGTCGTGATCGAGCCGGGTCTGACCGACCTGACCTATCAGCAGCAGTTGACCGAAGAAGAATATCTCGACGCGCAAGACCAGTATGGCGCCGACGCTTTCACCGCCAATATCGGCGCCGAAGCGATCCGTGAAATGCTGGCCGCGATTGATCTTGAGGCCACCGCAGAGCAGCTTCGCGCTGATCTGAAAGAAGCCACCGGCGAATTGAAGCCGAAAAAGATCATCAAGCGTCTGAAGATCGTGGAATCCTTCCTCGAATCCGGCAACCGTCCGGAGTGGATGGTTCTGACCGTTCTTCCGGTCATTCCGCCGGAACTGCGCCCGCTGGTTCCGCTGGATGGTGGCCGCTTTGCGACCTCTGACCTGAACGACCTCTATCGTCGCGTCATCAACCGCAACAACCGCCTGAAGCGTCTGATCGAACTGCGTGCGCCCGACATCATCGTGCGTAACGAAAAGCGCATGTTGCAAGAGGCTGTTGACGCCCTGTTCGACAACGGCCGTCGTGGCCGTGTCATCACCGGCACCAACAAGCGCCCGCTGAAATCGCTGTCCGACATGCTGAAAGGCAAACAGGGCCGCTTCCGTCAGAACTTGCTCGGCAAGCGCGTCGACTTCTCGGGTCGTTCGGTCATCGTGACCGGTCCCGAGTTGAAGCTGCACCAGTGCGGTCTGCCGAAGAAGATGGCGCTCGAACTGTTCAAGCCCTTCATCTACTCGCGGCTTGAGGCCAAAGGTCTGTCCTCGACCGTAAAGCAAGCCAAAAAGCTGGTGGAAAAGGAACGTCCCGAGGTTTGGGATATCCTTGATGAAGTCATCCGCGAACACCCGGTCCTTCTGAACCGTGCGCCCACGCTGCACCGTCTGGGGATTCAGGCGTTCGAACCGATCCTGATCGAAGGCAAGGCGATCCAGCTTCACCCGCTGGTCTGCTCGGCCTTTAACGCCGACTTCGACGGCGACCAGATGGCTGTTCACGTCCCGCTCTCGCTGGAAGCCCAGCTTGAAGCGCGCGTTCTGATGATGTCGACGAACAACGTGCTGTCGCCCGCCAACGGCGCGCCGATTATCGTTCCGTCGCAGGATATGGTGCTTGGCCTGTATTACACCACCATGGAACGCAAGGGCATGGTCGGTGAAGGCATGGCTTTCGCCAATATGGACGAGGTGGAACACGCCTTGGCCGCCGGTGCCGTTCACCTGCACGCCAAGATCCAAGGCCGCCTGAAACAGGTCGACGAACACGGCAATATCGTCTGGAAGCGGTTCGAAACCACCCCCGGCCGTCTGCGCTTGGGCAACCTTCTGCCGCTGAACGCGAAAGCCCCGTTCGATCTGGTGAACCGCCTGCTGCGGAAGAAAGACGTGCAAACCGTCATCGACACCGTCTACCGCTACTGCGGCCAGAAAGAGTCGGTGATCTTCTGCGACCAGATCATGGGTCTGGGCTTCCGCGAGGCGTTCAAGGCCGGTATCTCGTTCGGCAAGGACGACATGCTGATCCCCGACACCAAGTGGACCATCGTCAACGAAGTCCGCGATCAGGTGAAGGAATTCGAACAGCAGTATATGGACGGCCTGATCACTCAGGGCGAGAAGTATAACAAGGTTGTCGATGCCTGGTCGAAGTGCTCGGACAAGGTCGCGGGCGAGATGATGGCCGAAATTTCCGCCGTGCGTTACACCGACGCGGGCGCGGAAAAAGAGCCGAACTCGGTCTACATGATGTCGCACTCCGGTGCGCGGGGTTCGCCCGCCCAGATGAAGCAGCTTGGCGGTATGCGCGGCCTTATGGCCAAGCCGTCGGGCGAGATCATCGAAACGCCGATCATCTCGAACTTCAAGGAAGGTCTGACCGTTCTTGAATACTTCAACTCGACCCACGGCGCCCGTAAGGGTCTCGCGGATACCGCGTTGAAGACGGCAAACTCGGGCTACCTGACCCGCCGTCTGGTGGACGTGGCGCAGGATTGCATCGTGCGCTCGCATGATTGCGGCACCGATCGCGGCATCACCGCCGACGTGGCTGTGAACGATGGCGAAGTGGTGCAAACCCTGTCCGAACGTGTGCTGGGCCGTGTGGCCGCCGATGACATTCTGGTGCCCGGCACCACCGATGTGATCGTCGCCCGTGGCGAGCTGATCGACGAACGTCGCGCCGACCTGATCCATCAGGCAGGCGTGGCCTCGGCCCGTATCCGTTCGCCGCTGACCTGCGACGCCGAAGAAGGCGTCTGCGCGATGTGCTATGGCCGTGACCTTGCGCGCGGCACCTTGGTGAACCAGGGCGAAGCAGTCGGCATCATCGCCGCCCAGTCCATCGGTGAACCCGGCACCCAGCTGACGATGCGGACCTTCCACATCGGCGGTATCGCCCAAGGTGGCCAGCAGTCCTTCTTGGAGGCCAGCCAAGAGGGCAAGATCGAGTTCCGCAACGCCAACCTGCTGTCGAACGTCAACGGCGAGCAGATCGTGGTGGGCCGGAACATGGTCATCGCCATCGTGGACGAAGCGGGTCAGGACCGCGCCGTTCACAAGCTGACCTATGGCGCCAAGATCCACGCCAAGGACGGCATGACCGTGAAACGCGGCACCAAGCTGTTCGAATGGGACCCCTACACCCTGCCGATCATCGCCGAAAAGGCCGGTGTCGCGCGCTTTGTCGATCTGGTTTCGGGCATCTCGGTGCGCGAAGACACCGACGAAGCCACCGGCATGACGCAGAAGATCGTCTCCGACTGGCGTTCCGCGCCCAAGGGCAACGATCTGAAGCCGGAAGTGATCATCATGGACCCGACCACCGGCGATCCGGTGCGCTCGGATGCGGGCAACCCGATCTCCTACCCGATGTCGGTGGACGCGATTCTGTCCGTCGAAGACGGTCAGGACATCCGCCCCGGCGACGTTGTGGCGCGTATTCCGCGCGAAGGTGCCAAGACCAAGGACATCACCGGGGGTCTTCCCCGCGTGGCCGAATTGTTCGAAGCCCGTCGCCCGAAAGATCACGCGATCATCGCGGAAACCGATGGCTACGTCCGCTTCGGCAAAGACTACAAGAACAAGCGCCGCATCACCGTCGAGCCGGTTGATGAGACGCTGACCCCGATGGAATACATGGTGCCGAAGGGCAAACATATTCCGGTGCAGGAAGGCGACTTCGTGCAGAAGGGCGACTACATCATGGACGGCAACCCCGCGCCGCATGACATCCTGCGTATCTTGGGTGTCGAAGCGCTGGCGAACTACATGATCGACGAAGTGCAGGACGTCTATCGTCTGCAGGGCGTGAAAATCAACGACAAGCACATCGAGGTGATCGTTCGCCAGATGCTGCAAAAGTTCGAAATTCTCGACTCGGGCGAAACCACGCTGCTCAAGGGCGAAAACGTCGACAAGCACGAACTCGACGAGGCCAACGAAAAGGCACATGCCCACGGCATGCGTCAGGCCACTGCCGAGCCGATCTTGCTGGGCATCACCAAGGCGTCGCTGCAAACCCGCAGCTTCATCTCGGCGGCGTCGTTCCAGGAAACCACGCGGGTGCTGACCGAGGCTTCGGTTCAGGGCAAGCGCGACAAACTGGTCGGCCTGAAAGAGAACGTGATCGTCGGTCGTCTGATCCCGGCAGGCACCGGCGGTGCCACCAGCCGCGTCAAGAAGATCGCCGCCGACCGCGATATGGTTGTGGTCGAGGCGCGCCGTTCGGACGCCGAAATCGCAGCCGCCTTGGTCGCCCCGCTTCCGGCAGCCGAGTCCAGCTTCGACACCATCGAATCGCGCGACGAATAATCGCCTGATCTGAAAAACAAAGGCCCCCCGCGCAATCGGGGGGCCTTTTGCATGTCATAACCCCCTTGCGTGCCTTCGGTCCGCCTGACGCACAACTCCCTAAAATTTAACTAAAATTCCCCATCCTCTTTGCACAAATATCCCACGGGGGTAGCCCGTAAGGGCGCGGGGGTGTGAAACCCCCGCTCTGCCGCCTGCCACATCTCCCGTCAGCCCAACTTGCGTTCCGACGCCGCCAGATAAACCCCGAACAAACTGACCCCCAGCCCGACAAACATTGCCACCGACAGCGGTTCGTCGAACATCGCCCAGGCCCAGATCATTGTCACCGGCGGGCTAAGATAAATCACGCTGCTGACCCGCGCGGGCGCATAGGTTCGCAGTGCCAGATAATACACGCCCCAGGCCCCGAAGGTGGCGAACAGCACCAGCCAGCCGATGCCAAAGGCAAAATCGGCGGTCAAGGGTGGCGCGATATTGCCCGCGAAGGGCGCGCAGAGGCCAAAGAACAGGGCGGCGAACAGGCATTGCAGGCTCAGGCTCTGATGGATGGCCACTTGGGTTTTTGCCATCCGCCGCTGCAATACGGTGGTAAAGCCAAAGGACAACATCCCTGCCACTGGCAGCAGATAGGCAAACAGCGGCGCATCCCCCACCGCCAGCACATCCGCCGATACGATCAGAACACCCGCCATCCCGATTCCGGTGCCGACCCATTGCCGCCCTGTCAGCCTTTGCCCCAGCATCGGCTGCGACAGCACCGCAATCGCCAGCGGCACCAGATCCGCCATCAGCGCGACCAGACCCGTCGGCACGCGGTAGGCAATACCAATCGCAAAGCCGCCCAGATAGACGAACATGCCCAGAAACCCGAACAGCGCCTGCTCCGCCACTGCAGGGGCGGAAATCCTTGGACCGATCAGCAGGGCAAAAGGCAGCAACAGCGCCCCTGACACGATGCTCCGCCAGAACAGCACGGTCAGCACAGGGGCTTGCTCGGTGGCAAAGCGGATGCCGACAAAGCCGGAACTCCAGCATAGCACCAAAGCCGTTGCCAAAAGCGGAAACATCACCGGCAAAGCCCGCGTCGCGCGGTGTGGTGTCTGGCTTGGCATCGGCATGGTCCTTTTGATCCCAGCTTGCCGCAACGGCTGCACCAACGGCAGTTGCCCTCCGACATATCATCAGGAAATGCCGACTCCGCCGCGCAGCAGATCCGCCATATCTTACCAATCGGTTAACAGCCTCCGCTAACCCTTTGATCCTGAAGGCCTCGCAAAACGTCCCCGCGGGGGACCACGGCTTCCCCTTTCCCCCGCCGCCGCCCCCTGCTACCCATCACGCAGGGAGCAATCATGGCCATCTCGGACAACCTGCGCGGCGCGCTTTATATGAACCTGTCGATGTTTGCCTTCACGGTGAACGACACCTTCATGAAGGCGGTGACCCAGACGCTGCCGCTTTATCAAACCATCGCCCTGCGCGGCCTGATCGCCGTGCTGGGCCTGCTGCTGGTCGCGCGCCTGACCCGCAGCTTTACCCTTGCGCTCCCGCGTCAGGCCTTTGGCCTGATCGCCCTGCGATCCATGGCGGATGTGGCCGCGACGATCCTGTTCCTGACCGCCCTGATGCACATGCCTCTGGCAAACCTCTCGGCCGTGATGCAGGCAACCCCGCTGGCGGTGACGCTGGGTGCGGCGCTGTATTACAAGGACAAGGTCGGCTGGCGGCGGATGACCGCGATCCTCATCGGCTTTGCGGGCGTGATGATCATCCTGCGCCCCGGCTCTGACGGGTTCGATGTCTGGTCGGTGATGGGCCTCGCCTCGGTGCTGGCGGTGGTGGTGCGTGACCTTGCAGTGCGCCCCTTGCCCCGCGATGTGCCGTCGATCATGGTCGCCTTGGGGGCAGGGGTGGCCGTCACCCTGATGGGGCTTGTCGGCGTGCTGTTCCAAGGCTGGCACCCCGTTTCCCCCCTGCACTTCGCCCAGATCATCGGCGCGGGCGTCATGCTGACCATCGGCTATATCTGCGCGGTTACAGCGATGCGGGTGGGCGATGTCGGCTTTGTCGCGCCCTTCCGCTATATGTCGCTGATGTGGGCGATCCTGTTGGGCTGGGTCGCCTTTGGCAGCCTGCCCGATCTTTGGGCGGTGGTCGGCGCGCTGATCGTGGTTGCCACCGGCATCTATACGCTGTGGCGTGAGCGGAAACGCCGCCTTGAATCCACCGCCAAGGCCTGAGCAATTGCAAGGCCGCGGCCTGTCGCCTATAGAGACCCAACTTCGGACCACCCCTTTCGCGGGAA
This sequence comes from Rhodobacterales bacterium RIFCSPHIGHO2_02_FULL_62_130, assembly GCA_001828855.1. Lineage (GTDB taxonomy): Bacteria > Pseudomonadota > Alphaproteobacteria > Rhodobacterales > Rhodobacteraceae > Cypionkella. The sequence continues at coordinate 16,059 of MHZT01000041.1, forward strand.
GACCATGACCACGCTTTCCATCGTTATCCCTGCCAAGAACGAGGCAGAGAACATCATCGCGCTGGTCGAGGCGATTGACCGCGCCTTGCAGGTCCATGCGCCGATCGAGATTATCGTGGTCGATGACGGCTCCACCGACAATTCGGTCGCCGTTCTGTCCGCGCGCCGTGAAACCATGCCGCATCTGCGGATCGTGCGGCACAACCGCTCGGGCGGGCAAAGTGCTGCCGTTCATTCCGGTGTGCTGGCGGCAACGGCCCCGATCATCCTGACCCTGGACGGCGACGGGCAGAACCCGCCGGAAGAACTGCCGAAACTGGCCGCCCCCCTGTTGGCCGATCCCACGGGCCGCATCGGTCTGGTGGCGGGGCAGCGGATCGGGCGACAGGATACGTGGTCGAAGAAGCTCGCCTCGCGCTTTGCGAACCGTTTGCGCGGCTGGATCTTGCAGGATGGCACCCGCGATACCGGCTGCGGGCTGAAAGGTTTCCGCCGCGACGCCTTTCTGGCGCTGCCCTTCTTCAACCACATGCACCGCTATCTGCCCGCGCTGTTCAAGCGCGACGGCTGGGAGGTGGCGCATGTCGATGTGACCCACCGTCCGCGCGGGGCAGGGCGGTCGAACTATTCCAACCTGCAACGCGCCTTGGTCGGGATTGTCGATCTGGCAGGCGTGGCGTGGCTGCTGCGGCGGCGCAAGACTGCGCGGCCTTTGCCGCAAGACCTGTAGGGACACGCGATGCATAGCATACTTGCGATGTTCGGAACCACCTCGACCGCCGATGCGGCGTGGCTGGTGGTGGGGCTTCTGGGCCAGTTGATGTTCACCGCACGCTTTCTGGTGCAGTGGTTTGCCTCGGAAAAGGCGGGCAAATCGGTGGTGCCGGTGGCGTTCTGGTATTTCTCGATCGTGGGCGGGTTGATCGTGCTGGCCTATGGCATCCGCAAGCTGGAGCCGGTGATCATCCTTGGCCAGTTGCCCGGCGTGGTGATCTACAGCCGCAATCTGTGGCTGATCCACAAGGAAAAGCGTGACCAGCCCGAGTGAGAACACAGGCTGGCTGCGTCCGGCGCTGATCCTTGTGGCGGTAGTCACCGGGCTGCGCTGGCTGTTGCTGGCCTTCGACCAGACCGATCTTTTCGTGGACGAGACGCAGTATTGGCTTTGGGGGCAAGAGTTTGCCTTTGGCTATTACTCCAAACCGCCGCTGATCGCGTGGCTGATCGGGGCGGTGACATGGGCTGCGGGCAGCGATGCGCCGTTCTGGGTGCGGATGCCGGGGGCGGCGCTGCATGGTGCGACGGCGCTGATCCTCGCGGCTCTTGCGGCGCGGATGTATTCCGCCCGGGTCGCGGTCTGGGTGGCCGCGTCTTATGTCAGCCTGCCGATGGTCGGGCTGGGCAGCCTGCTGATCTCGACCGATACCGTGCTGGCGCCATTTTTCGCCGCGGCGCTTTACTTCCACCGCCGCCTGATCGAAACGCAGGCTGCCCGCTTTGCCCTGCTGGCCGGAGTGGCTGTCGGCATCGGTGCGCTGGCGAAATATGCGGCGGTGTATTTCCTGTTGGGGGTGGCGATTTCGTCGCTGATCCGGCGGGATTTGCGGATTTCGGCCCGTAATGCCGCGCTGATGGGGCTGGGATTTGTGGCAGTGATCGCGCCCAACCTGATCTGGAACCTGTCCAACCAGATGTCCACGCTGGCCCACACCGCAGATAATATCGGCTGGGTGCGGCAGGATCATCTGCTGGGCGGGTTGAATCCGGTCCATCTGGTCAGCTTTCTTGCCGCGCAGGCTGGCGTTTTCGGGCCGGTTCTGCTGATCGGACTGCTGGCGGGGTTGCGAAAGCCGGGGGCGGGGCATCTGGCGGGCTTTGTGCTGCCGGTTCTGGTCATCGTATCGCTGCAGGCGTTGTTGAAAGACGCCTACGCGAACTGGGCCGCCACCGCCTACTTCGCCGGAACGGTCATGGCCGTTGCGGCTTTACCCCTGCTGTGGCGCAAGATTTCTCTGGCGATCAACGCCGCGCTCTGTGTGCTGCTGTCGGTGTTGACCCTGCTGCCCGGCCTGAGCCTTGATGGCGAAATACCCCTGATCCACCGCTATCTTGGACGCGCCGCCTTTTCAGAGCAGGTGATCGCCCAAGCCAAGGCCGCAGGGGGCGTGCCGGTCGTTGCGGAACGGCGCGATATTCTGGCCGATCTGTTCTATACGGGGCGCGATGCCGGTCTGGCCTTTTACGCCATCCCGCCCAAGGGGCGCGCGCTGAACCACTACCAACAGCGCTATCCTGTGCCTGCCGGTCTGACGGGGCAGGTTTTGCTGGTCACCGAGACGCCGCCCGCCTGTGCGGGGCAGGGCGCGCCATTGGACACCAAGGGCGGTGCCTATCTGCGCCATGCCTATGCCGGTTATTTGATTTCGGCGGAGTGTCTGCATGACGTCGAATAGAGCCCTGTTCACTCTGCTGGCGCTGATCGGGCTGACATTCGCGGTCTTTGCGCTGTGGCCCGAACTGGATCTCTGGGTCACCGGCCGGTTCTACCAAGCTGGCTTTGCATGGGAGACCGCCTCCCCGATCAGTCAGGCCCTGCGCGCAATTCTGTGGGACATCTCGATTCTGATGCCACTTGTCGCGCTGGTCCTGACAGGGGTCGGATATGCGTGGCGCCCTGTGCTGGTTCCAGCGCGGATCTGGGCCTATGTGCTGGCCCTGTTCCTGATCGGGCCGGGTCTGATCGTCAATGGCCTGCTCAAAGCCCATTGGGGCCGCGCCCGCCCCTTCATGGTGACCGAGTTCGGCGGCACCGCCCAATTCACGCCGCCGTGGCAGATCACCGACCAATGTACGCGCAACTGTTCCTTCGTGTCGGGCGAGGGCGCGGGATCAATGGCGATGGCGATTTCCCTTCTGCTGATTCTGTTTTTGCTGCGGCACAAACTGCCCGCGCTGGCCTATCGGCTGGGGCAGGGGGCAACGCTGGCGATGCTGGCCTTCACCGGCTTTCAACGGGTCGCTTCGGGCGGGCATTTTCTGTCCGATGTGCTGCTGTCCTGGCTGTTCACCGGCGTAATTGCGCTGATTTTGGCGCGTCTTATGCTGGGGCGGTCCGGTCCGGTGGCGCGTCCCTAGCGACGGTTGACATCGCCTGCGACTCCCTCTATCAGCCCGCTATCAAAGCCCCTGCATCCGTGCGGGGGTAATGTATCTAAAAACTTGATGTGGTCATGATCCGGGCTTCGCGCTCCGATCCTCTGGAATTCCACCGCACCGCCCCTTCGGGAGACGGTCCGGTTTTATCGTTTTGTGGGCTTGCCACCGAACGACGTCGAGAAGCAGTGTCCCGAGGTTCGGGGCGAGTATTGACAGAGCAACACGGGGAACGTGAATGCCGACTATCCAACAGCTGATCCGCAAGCCGCGGGAAGCCAACGTGCGGAAGTCCAAGTCGCAGCACTTGGAATCCTGCCCCCAGAAGCGTGGTGTTTGCACCCGCGTCTACACCACCACTCCGAAGAAGCCGAACTCGGCTATGCGTAAGGTTGCCAAAGTGCGCCTGACCAACGGCTTCGAAGTCATCTCTTACATTCCGGGCGAAAAGCACAACCTTCAGGAACACTCTGTGGTTCTGATCCGTGGCGGCCGCGTAAAAGACCTTCCGGGTGTGCGTTATCACATCCTGCGCGGCGTTCTGGATACCCAGGGCGTCAAAGAACGTCGTCAACGCCGCTCGAAATACGGCGCCAAGCGTCCGAAGTGAGGAAGTAAGATATGTCTCGTCGTCACGCCGCAGAAAAGCGCGAAATCCTTCCCGATGCCAAGTATGGCGATCGGGTTCTGACCAAGTTCATGAACAACCTGATGCTCGATGGCAAAAAGTCGATTGCAGAAGGCATCGTTTATGGCGCCCTTGACCGCGTTCAGACCCGTCTGAAGCGCGAGCCGATTGCCGCCTTCCACGAAGCACTGGACAATGTGAAGCCCTCCGTCGAAGTGCGCTCGCGCCGCGTCGGTGGTGCAACCTATCAGGTTCCGGTCGAAGTGCGGACCGAGCGCCGCGAAGCTCTGGCTATCCGTTGGCTGATCATCGCTGCCCGCAAGCGCAACGAAAACACCATGGAAGAGCGTCTGGCTGCCGAACTTTCGGACGCCGTTAACAACCGTGGTACGGCTGTTAAAAAGCGCGAAGACACCCACAAAATGGCCGATGCGAACAAAGCATTCAGCCACTACCGCTGGTAAGGGTTCATCATGGCACGCGATTATCCGCTCGAACGCTATCGTAACTTCGGCATCATTGCTCACATTGATGCCGGCAAAACCACGACCTCCGAGCGCATTCTCTACTACACCGGCAAGTCCCACAAAATCGGCGAAGTCCATGACGGCGCCGCAACGATGGACTGGATGGAGCAAGAGCAAGAGCGCGGGATCACGATCACCTCGGCTGCGACGACCACCTTCTGGGAACGCACCATTGATCCGGGTCTGGACCACGCTGCAAAAGACAAGTTCCGTTTCAACATCATCGACACCCCCGGCCACGTTGACTTCACCATCGAGGTCGAGCGTTCGCTGGCCGTTCTCGATGGCGCTGTCGTTCTGCTGGACGGCAACGCAGGTGTTGAACCGCAGACCGAAACGGTGTGGCGTCAGGCCGACCGTTACAAGGTTCCGCGGATCGTGTTCGTCAACAAGATGGACAAGACCGGCGCTGACTTCTTCAACTGCGTGAAGATGATCAAGGACCGCACCGGCGCGAACGCCATGCCGATCGCTCTGCCGATTGGCGCGGAAGACAAGCTGGAAGGCATCATCGATCTGGTGACCATGGAAGAGTGGGTCTATCAGGGCGAAGATCTGGGCGCATCCTGGGTGCGTCAGCCGATCCGTGCAGAGCTGAAGGATTCCGCCGACGAATGGCGCCTGAACCTGCTGGAAACCGCTGTCGGCCAAGACGATGCTGCGATGGAAGCCTACCTTGAAGGCAACGAGCCGGACGAAGACACCCTTCGCGCTCTGATCCGCAAAGGGACGCTGGCGATCGACTTCATCCCCGTGATGGCTGGCTCTGCGTTCAAGAACAAGGGCGTGCAGCCCCTTCTGAACGCCGTGATCGACTATCTGCCTTCGCCGCTGGACGTGCCGCCCTACATGGGCTTCGCTCCGGGTGACGAGACGGAAACCCGTAACATCGCCCGTTCGGCCGATGATGCACAGCCCTTCTCGGCGCTGGCGTTCAAGATCATGAACGACCCCTTCGTTGGTTCCTTGACCTTTACCCGTATCTATTCGGGCAAACTGGCCAAGGGCGACAGCATGCTGAATGCGACCAAAGAGCGTAAAGAGCGCGTTGGCCGTATGATGATGATGCACGCGATCGAACGCGAGGAAATCTCCGAAGCGTTTGCAGGCGACATCATCGCGCTTGGCGGCCTGAAAGAGACCACCACTGGCGACACGCTGTGCGATCCGGCTGCTCCGGTCGTTCTCGAAACCATGACCTTCCCGGTTCCGGTTATCGAGATCGCTGTGGAACCGAAGACCAAGGCCGACCAGGAAAAGATGGGCATCGCTTTGGCCCGTCTGGCTGCCGAAGACCCGTCCTTCCGCGTGGAAACTGACCTCGAATCGGGTCAGACCATCATGAAGGGCATGGGCGAACTTCACCTCGACATCCTCGTGGACCGTATGCGCCGCGAATTCAAAGTCGAGGCGAACATCGGTGCGCCGCAGGTGGCTTACCGCGAAACCATCTCGCGCGAGCATGAGATCGACTACACGCACAAGAAACAGACCGGTGGTACCGGCCAGTTCGCGCGCGTCAAGCTGATCATCTCGCCGACGGAACCGGGCGAAGGCTATTCGTTCGAGTCCAAGGTTGTGGGCGGTTCGGTGCCGAAGGAATACATCCCCGGCGTTGAAAAAGGCATCAAGTCGGTGATGGACTCTGGCCCGCTGGCTGGCTTCCCCGTGATCGACTTCAAGGTGCAACTGATCGACGGCGCGTTCCACGACGTTGACTCCTCGGTTCTGGCCTTCGAAATCGCTTCGCGTGCCGCTATGCGCGACGGTCTGAAGAAAGCCGGCGCCAAGTTGCTGGAACCGATCATGAAAGTCGAAGTCGTCACCCCGGAAGAATACACCGGCGGCGTCATCGGCGACCTGACCTCGCGTCGGGGCATGGTGACGGGGCAGGACAGCCGCGGCAACGCGAACGTCATCGCTGCCATGGTTCCGCTGGCGAACATGTTCGGCTACATCAACACCCTGCGCTCGATGACCTCGGGTCGCGCTGTGTTCTCGATGGAGTTCGACCACTACGACGCCGTTCCGCAGAACATCTCGGACGAGATCCAGAAGAAATACGCATAACCGGTGTGGCGGGTAGCTCGAATCTTGCGTGCAAGATTCGAGCCTAAATCCCGCCCTACCAATCCCGTAGGGCGGGGTTCACCCCGCCACAACCGACCGAAACTAGGAGGCCATCATGGCAAAGGCAAAGTTTGAACGGAACAAACCGCATATCAACATCGGCACGATTGGCCACGTTGACCACGGCAAGACGACGTTGACGGCAGCGA
>MHZT01000042.1 GCA_001828855.1 Rhodobacterales bacterium RIFCSPHIGHO2_02_FULL_62_130
GAGGTGCCAGAGAACGAATCACGGACGATTCCTGTGGGTCAAGCCTAAATATGCCACCGCTTCCGCCTCGAACCCCAACTTGTGGGTAACTTCAAGCCGGTTGGCACCGCCTGCCTGATGGGAGGGTGATCGTTTAAGGCACGTGCATAGCGACGTCGTTAACGACGTGTCTTATGCGGGGCTGGTGATGCGTGGCGATATTCTGGGGCTGGAGCGGCGTCGTCGTTGGTACGACGAGGAGAAGCTTGAGATCGTTTTGTCGGTCGGCGTGGGCGGCGCGACGGTGACGCAGGTCTGGTTGCTGACACCAACCTGGACCGGAGATTCCACCGGTGACCACCGATATGATGAACCTGCGCGACCTCGTCGAGAAGACGCCTGACGCTGAACTGTTGCGCGAGATGATCGGCTTTTCCGACCCAATCGGCTTTCCTAATCGTCCCAGCGCATTTGGTTGGCCAAGGCGAAATCGCGAACGTTAATAGGTTTCCGGTGGGCCAGATCGTTGCGCAAGTTTGCCAGCGCCGCAACCTGGTCCGCTTGCTCTCGAACCAAGACCCGGGTCAATTGCCGTCGCAGGCCACCCAGTTCGATATCCTCGACGTTGACGACCCCAAGGCCCCTGAGATGCTCGTCCAGATAGAGATGCTTGCGATAGCGTTCGATCAACTTTTGACGGTGGCCCTCAATCCAGGGGAAAAGAACCGACAGCTGGGACTTCCAGATACGATGTTTCAACTCGGTGACGTTTCCACGGTTAAGAAGATCTAGCGGACAGGCAAATGGACCTTTGCCGAAGGTGGGCGTCGTCGCGACCGCTTCATCGGCGCGGCGCCGCAACCAGCCGAGCGGATCCAGGATGTCTTCGTCCCGCTGGCTGACCAAATCCGCCACCAAGTCCAACCGCCAGCCGCAGAGCTCGACAGCGAGGTCCACGGCCATGCGCTGCAACAGATCGTTGCGTTCCGACGGTACGGCATATTCTGCCCAGATCATGGAGTCGGCCCGTCGCAGCCGCTTGGCCCAAGTCAATTGGCCAATTCCCGGAACTCTTGCATCGCCAAGGAACAAGATGGCCCCGCCTTCGCCTGCTTTGGCGAAAGAGGTCGCGAAATCGCTTAGCGCATGGGCCCAGCGCGCCAGATCGGCCGGGGCTAGGTGCTGTGCCTCGACCAAAAGCACGCGCCCCGAGGCCACGAGCTGCGCCATGGGCGCGCCGGCCAGCCCACAGGCCTCGCCCAGCGCGGCCAGGGGAAGCTCACCGGGTCTGGGCGCCAGCCGCTCGACAGTGACCGTGTCGCGCAGATGCGACACCAGCCGATCAGCCAATCCGGAAGGGGTCGAGGCATCGCTTGTGACGATGGCCCCGCCCTTCCAGACGAGGGGCTCGACCTCGGCCAAGAATTGATGCGCGGCAGGCAGCAACCAAGGGTCGGCCCCACGCATCAGGACCGCCTGGGTTCGTTACAAACCCGGTAGAGCAAGGCCCCTAAGGGCGCGAGGGCGATGGCAGAGGGTTCGGGCACCTGAAAGAGCCCCAGATCTGCCATCCGCGCGATCTCTTGCCTGGCGTCGGGGCTTTCGGCGGCCAAGAGGTTGATCAATTCCTCTTGGTCTTGCAACTCATCGCCCTGCAGCAATTCGGCCGCGTTGCAGAACAGGGGCACGAGGCGGTCGGGCAGACCCACCTGGTTGGCCGAGAGGGTGACGCTCGCCCCTAGGTCGCGCAGCCGCGCCGCAAGGCCCTCGCGCCGCCCCTCGGCGATCAGGGGATCAAGCCTCGGGCGCAGTTGCCCTAGGATCGCCGAGGCCCCGCCCGAGATCTCGAGCAAAGCCTCGCGCACTTCGGGCGTGTCAAGGAGAGGCAAGCCGCTGTCAGCAAGCCAGGCCCGCAGCATCGTGCGCTCCCACGGCTTGGCGCGAAAGACCCGGATCTCGGCCGGGATGCCGCGCGGCCAGACACGGGCCGCGACATCAGGGCCACCGACGATGACCGGAAGGAGCCGCCCTTCGCGGACACTTGATTGTGCAACAAGCCAGGTCAACCAATCCGGTTTGACGCTCTGGGCTTGCAAAACCAAGACCTTGCGCCCCTGCACCCGATCGACGAGTCGGCGTAGATCGGCCTCTTGACCACGGAAGACCTCGCCAGACAGGCGCCCCTTGCCGTCATGCCATCCTTCGGCCAGATCGGCCAGGATCTGGGCCTGGTCGCCCCCGAGGACGGCCGGAGCTGCAATGACCAGCCGCAGCCCGGGAGCCTCGGTGTCGAACAGCGATGCCATCGACCGATCCGGCAAGGGGGAGCGGCGGTCGATATGCGGATCAGGGCCGACCCGCCGGTGATAATGGCTCGGGTCATAGTCGACCCGAGGCTCCTTTTCTGCGATCTGCAGGATCTCTTCGTCCAATTGCGCAAGTTGCCCCAGCATCTGCGCCACCTGGGCACCGCGCAGACCGTAAAGCCCCCGCGGACCTGGCAAGCGGATCAGGACGCCAAGATCGACCATTTCGTCCAGAAACGCCGGGAAATCGGCGCGACTGAGCTTTTCCTGACCCGCCGGCCACCAGATCTCGGCCTCACGCTGCACTTCATCGGCGGCCATCGCCCCGCCATCGGCATCGGCCGACAAGATTCGGTGCCGACCGAGGACCTTCGCGATCAGCTCGTAACGCGGGTCGAGGTTAAGCGTCCACTGGAACCGCTCGCGGATCTGGGCGTTTATTCCTTCGGAGGAAGGCCCTCGGAAGAGCTGTTCTTCCTTAAGCACCCAACGCGGCCCAGGCCCCTGCGGGCGGGATTGGTTGGACAGCCCCTCGAGCAGGGCCTTCAAGAAGACCTGAATCAGCGAGGGATAAAAATTCACCCGCGTTAGCAGCGAATGGACGAGTTCGGGCCTTTCATAATCGAACCCGGCCGCCCGCATCGGCTCGACCACCAGGCGGCGCGCCTGCTGGCTGCTTTCGGGAGAGGTGTTCAAGGGCCCGATACAGATCGGTTTCGAGAGATGGACCAAGGGCGAATTCGGTGCCTTGGCCATCCGCTGAACATTGTGCAGGCCCGCAAAGACGACCTTGAAGCGCCGCTGGGTTTCTTCCATCAGGTCTTTCAGGGGGTTCAGGTTCGGAAAACCACTGCGTGCCTCCGAGCTTAGGAAGAGGTCGGCCTCGTCGACCAGCAACAGGATCCGCCGCTCGCCGCTCTTATTCAACCAAGCCTTTATTGCGGCGCGGATGTCATCGAGGTTCTCGGCTGTCTTGGGAAGCACTTCGTCATCCAGGAGAACGCGACGGATTGCCGACCAAATCTGCGAGGCGGGTTGCACTGGGCCGCCGAATTCGTCGATCTTCAGATAATATGCGTGGCGCCCGGTGAGGGGTTGGTGGGAACGCTTGCGAACGTGGTGCAAGAGGGCCGATTTCCCCAATTGGCGCCCGCCGTAGACGAGGCAACCGTCGGCGGTGGTGCTTTCTATCTGGGCAATCTCGGATTCGCGACCGAAGAACATCTCGACGGGGATATTGCCAGCACTGGTCGTGTAGGGCTGCAGATAGCCAAAGGGTGTGGCGCAGGCAAAGAGCCGCTGCAGCCAATTGCCGCCAGTGGTCAAGTACAGGACCTGGGCCTCGTCGATCAGCAGGACCGTCTGCTTGGCTTTGCGCATGGCAAGGCCAAAGCTTTCTCGCCGCGCCTTCGACAGGCGACCGAATACCAAGAGGACACAGGGGGAATTACGGCCGATCTTCGCCATCTCGGCGACCAATTGGGCATCTTCGACATGACGATGTGCCAAGAAGACCGGGTAGCTGCCATTGGCTTCGCTGCCGAAGGCCGGAGGCAGGAACCAATCCCGAGCCGCCAGGCGGTCGGATTTCATCCACATCCAGCGCAATTGCGCCGAGAGCTGAGTCTCGCGCTCGATTACTACCGACGTGAAGCCCAGGCGCTCCATGAAGGACCTCAGGGCCGGACCGATGTCGCGGCTTCGGTCAAAGGAATTTCGTACTGCCCTCCAATTCTCGTCCAACTCGACCGCGCGCTTGACCTCATGCTCTTCGAGCCCCCGGTAATTCAGCGGCCCCGCCTGGCCTCCGGCCTTCATTGCCGCCTGGATCGCCATGGTCTCGATATCGGAGGTCAGGGCGGCAACGAATCCAGGGTAGAAGGCGGCGAAATGATCCTCTTGGGCCTCGCCCGTCAGGGCGAAGCTCTGACCGTTCTGCAAGCGGATCAGAATGTCCTCGACCGCGATCGGGTCGCGGTCCTCCAAGGTCTCGGCCACATGTGCCGCCTCGGCCGAGAGCTGCAGATTACCGCGCTCGTGCAGACTGCGCGTCAAGCGCTCCAACGTCTGACGCTGGGTGGCGCGGATGCCCTTGCGGACACGGTCACGCAGGTGGCCGGCCTCGGACAGGGCCCGGGCCAGATGCGGAAAATCGGGCGGGATGACCGGGCTGCGCTGGTTCTCCTTCATCGGCAGCGCGAATTCCCCGTCGCACTGCAGTGCCGCGTCGATCATGCCAAGGCGGTCGAGCCAAATCTGGATCTCTTGCGAGGTGGCGAGGTCGATGCTTTGCAGGGGCTCGAGATCGTGTCGCAGTCCGGTGATTTCCAACCGGGCCGCCTCGCGGGCTGTGTAACGCGCATTGTCCAGATCATTGCGGAAGCCTTGGACCTCGGCCGCAGTCAGGCGTCTCTGGCGTTCCAGCCGATCGAGCAACATCTCGACGGGCAGGATCGCGTTCTGCCCCAGGTGAAAGGCCAAGGCGCGGACCTCGTCGCGTTCGAAGTCGTCGGGCTGCTGCAAGGCACGGAAGAGGGCGAGGCGTTGCGCCTGGCGTTCTTCGAAGAAGGCCGCCCCCTCGGGCGCATAGGGCTGGCAGGGTCCCGGCAGGCGCAAGAGCGCCGCCTCCAACACCTCGGAGGGCCGGACGACGACCTGCGCGGCGCGTCCTTCGACCACGGCCAGGAAATCCGCCATCGCGCGGTCCAAAAGGCGCTGGACGGCGGCATCCACGCCGACCTCAGTGCCTGCCTCGCGCAGGGCCTTCGCGACTACCTTCTTCAGTTCGTTCACCGATGGTGCCAGTCGGGCCTTCTGGCTCATGTCGCCGTCCTGCTCGTCCAACCATGCCGCGCGCCAATCCAACAGCAATTCGGCCGCCTCGCGCAGCTTTCGGACGATCCAGTCCAAGGCCATCCCCTTGATGGCATCGCGCTTGGGGCGACCGATCTCTTTCTCGGCGGCCACGACCTTGTCTTCGGCCGCCTTCTTGTCGGTTGCCAGGGGCAAGAGCCAGCCGAAAGCCTCCTCGACCTCGGCGATCCCGCCAACCTGGGCCGCCTCGAAGAGACGACCCAGGTCGCCGTGGGGATCGAGGAGCTTGTGCAAGATCAACCCCGTCGGCGCATGCATGGTCTGGGCCCGGCGTGCGCCCGGAAGCCATTCCTGGATTGCTGAGAGCGCGCCCGGCAGGCGGCGCTGCTTCTCGACGCCGGCTAGGTCGGCCAAATCGGCAAGGCTCGGCTGCAGGTCGCGGCGCAGGTCGCGCAGCGGCGCCACGACGGAGGCAAAGCCCTGCAAGCCATCGGCCAGCGACAGGGCGCCCAGATGGTCGCGCGCGTTGGTGTCGCGCGCCATCAAGGCAGGGCGCAAGAGCGCGGCCAGCGCCACCGACCGCGCCCGAAGCCCGGCTGCGGCTCCGCGCGCCTCGGCCGCCTCGACCTCGGCCATGGCCGCGGCGAGCCATTCGCCCAAGGTTTGCGCGGCGGCGTCGTAAGGTCCGGTCAAGACCTCGCTGGCGACCAAGGACTTGAGTAGACCCGAAGGCACAGGCGGCGTGAGGCCATTCGCCTCGGCAAGGTCGGAAAGATGCCAAGCCAAAGCCAAGTCGCCGCGGTCCAGCAGCTGCGTCATGACCTCGTCGATGGGCAGCCGTCCAGTCCAGCTGGCGGCTTGGGCCTCGGGTTCAGGTTGGGGATCGGTTGCGGTTTGAGGCTCGGGCAGCAGTATCCCAGGAGAGAAGGCGGCCTGAGCCTCAGCCGGTTCGGAGATGCGAGAGGCCTGTTCGACGGTCGGAGGAAAGTGGCGGTCGGGCTCGACGAGGGCAGGTTGGGCTTCGGGTTCGGGGGCGGCGGGCGCCAGCGGTTCGGGCTCTTCGGGGACGGGGTCGATGGCCTCTGGCTCAGTCTGACCGCAAAGCCCATGCAAGAGCGCTGCAAGCTCTTGAGTCGCCCGTGCCAAGTCCCCTTCTGCAGCGGCGGCTTCGCCTGCGCAGACCTCGGTGCGATCCAGCGCCTCGCCAGACCGCCGATCTCGCTCACGCCTTTCGGCAACGGTCGTAGCGGGGGTGCTGCGGATCGCTTCTTCCCGCGTCTCGGCTTGCGTCAGCCGCTCCTGTGCCGCGGCGGCCTGCGCCGTGCGTGCCTCGACCTCGGCGACCTTTGCCTCGACCTCGTGCAGGGCCGCGTCGTCCAGCCCGGAGAGATCTTCGCCCAGGTCGAGGTGGGAAATCGCCAGCCCAATCGCCGAGCGGCGCTGGTCAAGATCCGCTGCGCGTTCGTCTTCGGCGGCGGCGGTCTCGCAAGCGACCATAAGATGCTCAGCCAGGACGACCAAGGCCCGCGCCCGTCCGGGATCGGGATGGTCCATCGCGGAGAGCACCTGTTGCATGCGCGCAACCAAGGCCAGCCAGTCCTGGCAATCGGCCGATTCGGGCTCTGCCTGGACCTCGGGCGTATCCGCCGTCAGCATGGGGGCGGCCCAAAGCTGGAAGACCTCACGCTCCAACTCAGGCCAGGTCGCGAGATCGGGCTGGATCGTCTTGCTGTCCTTGTCCCACAGCAGGCCCTTGATCCGCTCGTCCATCCAGCGCCAGGCGCGGTGGCTGAACGAGCGTTGATCCTTGGGCTTGGGAAAGGCCTGGAAGGCTGCGAAGAGAGCACGGCAAAAGGACGGGTCCGTCCGCATCCTCTCGAGCATCGCCGAATAGAAGACCTTGTCGTCGCGCAGCCCCGCTTTATCCAGCAGATCGACCTTCTCGGCCAAGCGTTTGCGGTCCGTCACGGCCAGTTGCCAGATCTCGGCAAAGATCTCCCAAGTCAGCTTGGGCTCTGCGCTGCCTACGTCGTCATGCACTGCAATTTCTCCGTTCAATTCTTGCCCCCATCCCAAACCAAGGGCTCCTCGCCCCCTTCGATCCAGAACTCGGCTCGCGCCAATCGGCGGGCCTGCATTTCGGGATCGGCACGGAAATCATGGCGAATTTCCGACCCGACGGCGCGCCAGGCGCCGAAACCTTGGTCGAAGAGCAGGCGATAGCGCCGCCCGTCGGTCAGCGTGAAGGCCAGCTCTCGACGGTGGACCATCTCGGCTTTGTGCGCGGCGAGCATGACCCGGGCCCGAGGCAGCATGGCCTGCAGCACCGCACTGCGGTCGCGGTCTTGGGCAAAGCTGTCATAGACGCGCCAAGGGTCAACCCCCCGCTCGAGTTTGGGGGCAAGCTGGACCGAGATCGAGGCCTTGCGCGCGCCGGGCATCGCATCCAGGACCTCGGCCAAGAGCAAGAGGGTCACGGGCGTCAAGAGGTAGCGGTCGCAGTAGTCCAGCGCGGCCACTCCATTACTGCGCATCGCCGCCACTTCCAGGGGCAAGGCGGCCGCGATCCACGACCAGAATCGGGCGCCGAAGCCCTTCGCCGGGCCGTGCAGCTGCGCCCCAGGGGTCAGGACATGGCTCGTCCCGCTGGACAGGGCGACGAGCCGCTCGGTCGAGATCGCCACCTTGCCGACCTCGAAGGTCATCGGCCCGATGACGAGGGGAGCCTCGGCCCCCTGCCCCCAATCTTCGCCAACCAAGCTCTCGGGCCCCAGCGCCCCGGCGATGCCGCGCCTTTCGCCCAAGCGTAGTTCGAGCTCGGCCAGGACGGGCTGTCCCCCCGCCATGGGCAGCACGGTCAGGCGGAAGATCCGGGCATGCTGGGCCAAGCGGTGCAACGAGAGGCGCGTCGCCAGGTCGAAGCCCGCATGGGTCAGCGCGGCCTCGGGCAAAGCGATCTCGACCTTGACCCCGCCCGCGGCCAGGGCGGCCAGGCGCTTGGCGAGCGGCCACTCGGCAAGGTTCCACTCCGAGGGGGCACCATGGAGGAAAATACAGAGGCGCCCCAAGTTGCTCGAGCGCGCGAGGTCGTCGATGACTCGCGCCAGAGGACTGCCGAGATAGCGCGAACCCGCGCCCCAGACCTTCGCTTCCTCGGGCAGGTTCAGCCGCCCTACCAGGACGCGTGCCAGCTCCAACCCGCGGATGCGGTCGATCGCCAAGTCCCTTTGGCTTAGATCGGGTTGCAGGATGCAGGCGGGGCAGCCAAGCGCACAGACCTCGGGGCAATCGAGGCGAAGCGCGGCGGCCTCCAGCATCCCAGCAAAGACATCGGGTTCCGCCAGCCTTGCGACCAAGCCGGCGCCACCGGCCGCACGGTCATGCAGCCACAGCGACACGGGCGCCCGCCGCCCGGCGCCGGTAGGCCCCGACGCCCCGGCACCGACCGCAATTTCGCGGGCCTCCACGCCCAGCGTTTCGGCCAGGCTCTCGCGCAGGGCGGCAGCCAGAGCCACAGCAGCGGGCGACGTCGCCTCCACAAGCTGCAATTCGAAGACGTCGGTGCGGGTAGATTGCGCCAGGTGGACGTGGCGCTGAACCCGATGGACCGCCGTGTAACCGCCCGCGCAATGGCCATCCTCCGCCGTTTTGCCTGACCGGACAAGGGGGAAATGCCGCTGGATCGCCCTGGGCAAAGGCGCATCGGCCCCAGCTTGGGGTTGCTCCATCGGCTCGGCCCGTCCGCAATCGAGGCAGATGGCAAAGCCGCCGCCGTGCTTTCCACTGGCTCTTGTCACGATCTGGCCCGCCGGATCGTGTCGGAAGCGACCCATAGAGGGGTCGGGGAGAGCCGACCAGCCGACGCCCGCTGCACTTGCCCTTGGAGCGACGAAGGGGCTGTGGGCAAGGGCTTCGTAGCCCGTATGGGGCGCCTTGGCCGTCACGAAGCCCGCCGGCCGCAAAATTTTGACCCAGGTCACCGAAGTGGCGCCGCAGTCGGGACAGTTCTCCGGGGCCTGTGCAGTCGTCACCCCGAAGCCATGGCAAGCCGCACATTCCCAAAGTGTGCGCAAATCCTCGAGTCGCGAAGCGTCCTTGTCCGCGCTCCAGGCCGGAAGTACGCCCTCCGACTGCCAGACCAGACCGTCGATGACCACCTCTGACCCCGGAGCGTATTCACGGATCGCCTGATGCAACTCCCGTGAGGCACCTTTGGGCACGAAGCTCTTTCGGTCGTCCTCGTCATCCTTTGCCTGGTGGGCGGGGATAAAGCTGACGACATCCGTCGGAAAGCCATAGGCTGGGGTAAAACCTCGCCGGGCCAGCTCTCCCAGAAGGAACTCACCAGCAAGCCGTTTCGCCCGACGCGTCAGGGCTTGGGCCAGCTCTTCGGAGGCCCCATCTCGGCGACCAATCAGGGCATCAAACTCACGGCGCCAGGCCGCATCGAGCCGCTCTAGCGCCTGAGTGGTCTGGGCCACCAGCTCGGCGGCCGGTTGGTCTTGGAGGATCGTGCCGCGCGTCAGTTCGCAGAGAGAGGCGATTAGGTCGGCCTCCTCGGCCCAAGCGCCGCGCAGGTCGGCGAGGAAAGCCGAGATCGGAGCCTCGCCCGGGTGGGGCAGCCCATCGACAACCACGCCGAAAAAATCCCCGGCCTCCGCCTTCAAGGTCATACCGCCAGCCAAGCCGATCCAGCGTGCCAATAGGGCTGCATTGACGTGACGCTGAACCAGACTGGCCGAATTGAGCCAGACCTTAGGCGCAGCGATGGGCCGGGTTAGGAATGCGCCGGGGTCAGAAAAGGCTTTTGCGTCCAATGGCAGGTCGCGGCAGAAGGTCAGGCCGAATGCCCAGGGCTCGCGCCGCCGCCCTGCCCGGCCGACCCGTTGGCGATAGTTCGACAGGGCTGGGGGCACGTTGGCATTCACCACAAGTTGGACGGCGGCCAAGTCCACGCCCATCTCCATGGTCGTCGAACAGTTAAGCAGGTTGATTTCGCCCAGGTTGAAGCGGGTCTCGTAGGTCTTCAGCACTGCACGGGAGATTTGGGCGGAATGTTCCTGCGCGCGAATGAAGGCCGGGAAAGCGGCTATACGGTCATGCAAATCGCTCCATAACCCTCGCCGACGCAGGTCTGCCACCGCGTGATCGGCCCCGGTCCAATCGCGCAGCGCAACGCGCTCGGACAAAGTCAGGCCCGAGGCGCGGGCCAAGGGCAGGCGCGGGAAGCGCAGCCGGGTCATCGGCCGCCCGGGTTCGAAGGGCGATGACCCGCCAACGGAATGGGCGATAGGACGACGGGTCAAAGGGCAGAACCAGACCTCGCCCACCCGCGCGAGGGCGGCCTTCGAGAAGTCCAGCCGGAAGCCCGCATCGACGCGTAAGCAGGCCTTCGACGTGATGGCTCGCCACAGCCAATCTAGGACCTCGGCCGCGCGGTCCTGGTGAAGCGGCTGGCTGGGATTCCGGCCGATGACGGTCCAGACATGCGCGACCAGGCGCCGGAAGGCGCGGTTCTCGGGCCGGGCGGTCGGCCAAGTGCGTGCGTACACGCTCCGGCGATCCTCGGCCGATATGCTTGGCGCATAGATCGTGTTCACCCGCCCGAAGCGCGGCGAGACGATGGCAACCATCCAGTCGGGGATCTCGACGGCCAAGGTGTCGCGAAATACCATGTCCACGGCGGTCATGGCCAGGCCGATTCCGGTCTCGGCATCGATGCCTTCGGGCCGTTGTCCCTGCCGGATCAAGCTTTCCAACGCGGGAAAGACCAACCGAACGAGGCCCATGGTCTCGGGGTTGTTCTGGACTTTCGGACGGCGGAACATCTCGCGGAACAGGAAGGTCCGGGCCAGGTTCTCGGGCTGGTCCCACAGCCGGTTGCCCTCAGCGCGCGGGCGCCAGACCTCGCCCGCAAAGGACTTGAGGTCGCCATGACCGGCAAAGCGCTGGACGGCGTCGGGCCAGGCGATAGGACCGGAGGCCATTGCCAAAAGCGCATCTCTCTGGTCCCGGAAGGCGGCTAGGGGTCCCGCGACGGCCGGAGCCAGGTCTAGGGCAGCCTGGAGTTGGGCGATGTTGCGGTCCAGATCCCGCAGTTTGTCCGGGTCCGCGCCTTGGCCCTCTTCCTGCACTAGGTGATAAAGGAAGGCCCGCGTAAGGTTGCGCTCGGCCTCTTGCTGCAGCTTGGCGGCCAGGCGAGCGACGCCTTGGCGGCTGTCGGTGAAGCTGATGGCTTTGCGCCCGCCTGCCGGAAGACCGGGGCGATCTTCGGGCGGGGTCAGATCTTCCAGCGCCTGGGGCAGGGCATTAGCCAAGAAGAAGGCCGGGCCGAAACGCAGATCCTGCAGGGCTTGCGTCGCGCCCTCGGCGCAGCAGCGGCGGTCGGCCGGGTCCTCGATCAGGATGACGGCGACGGTCGTCAGGCCATCAGGCGGGGCGTTGTCGAAGATCCGTCGGTCATGGGCAATCCGGACCCGGGCACCCTGGGCACCAGGCGCAGCGATCAGGGACGGGCCGGTTTGGGAGCCTGCCTTGACGGCTTCCTCAGGATCATCGGGTTCGGCGTCCAGGGCGAAATCGTCGCCCTCGGCGGACTGGATGGCGGCGAGGCGGGGCTCGGCCCCCGGGATGACCTCGGTGCGCAAATAGGGCAGGCCACAGCTGCGACAGGTCACGACCTCGGCCATGGGCGTGCCGCAGCCGCAAGCCGGACGGGGCACCAACGAGAGAGCGCCGAAGGGCCAGGCCGCGCCCTCGGCTGTCAGCTGGACGCTACGCTCAGGGCAATCGGGGTCGATGCAGGCCCATACCCCGCTTTGCGCTCTGTGGAAGAGATGGGCGCGCCAGGGCAGGAGGCTCTGGCTGCCCGATCTCGCGAGAGCGACGGCGTCGAGCACCTGCTGCGCCTCGGCCAAGGCCGTGGCGTCGGCCCAGAAGTGCTGGGCGACGGCGCCCAGGCTTACGTGGCCTGTTGACATCGCCTGGCGCAGGCTTTGCACCCGGGGGTGAGGTGCCAGCTTAATCCAAAGGGCTGCCGGATCCATCCCGCCCAACGTCGCCGCGTCGATCGGCTCATCCGGGCCGCGCTCCCCGAAATCCGGGGTTTGCTCGCGGCCCGAAACCACCTCGATCCGCCCCAGGTCCTGCCCGGCGAGAGCCGCGGCGAAGGCGGTCAACTGCTGCCGCGTCTCGGGTCCGCTGCCGATGGTCGCCGAGGTCGCCATCAGCCGCGTCTGGTCGGCGGCCGCGCCGAAGGCTTCGCGCACCCGCCGCAGCAAAAGCGCCATCTCGGCCGCCTGCGAGCCGACATAGCTATGGGCCTCGTCCAAGACGATCCAGCGCAGCGCACCCTTGCTCTTGTCCAGGATCTTCCGGTCACCCTCGCGCAAGAGCAAGTATTCCAACATCGTGATGTTGGTGACCAGGATATCGGGCGGGTTGGACCGGATGTCGGCGCGGTTGGTAAGCTCGACCTTGGTCGAGCGTCGACCCGCCTTGAAGGCCGTCTCGGGTGTGTCGCCGTTGTAAAGCGCAAAGCGGACCCGCCCTCCGAGGCCCTCGGCCCAAGCCGCAAGCCGCTCACGCTGACTGTCGATCAGGGCGTTTAAAGGATAGAGCAGGATCGCCTGGACCCCTCCGCCCGGGCGGCGATGACGCAGGATGTCGTTCAAGATCGGGATCAGGAAGCACTCGGTCTTGCCCGAGCCTGTGCCCGAGGTCACGAGGACGGATTTCTGCTCGGCGATGCTGGCCTCCCATGCGCGGTGCTGATGCGCCCAAGGGATCATCTCGCTCGGCATCTGGTAGTCTTCGGCTGTCGCCAGTGCCGTCACGAGGTCAGGCTCCAGCAGCTTACCGGACAGGGCGCCGAGCGATTTTGGCCCGGGTTCCCAGGCCTTGGCCGCCTCGAAGACCGGATCGGCGAGAAGCGAGCCCTCCTGACCGGGTGGGACCGAAAGGCGCGCCGCCAGAGCCGCGTTGAAGCCGGGGCTTGCCACCCTTGCGCGTGAGATGACTGCCGCAGCGCCCCGCTGGGACAGGCGGATCAGGGCTTCGTTAAGATGCGAAGCAGTCATGGTTTTCCTTTCAGGCCAGCGCGAGGCCAAGGGGGAGGGCTGTATCGAACCAATGCGGATCGGCGTGGCGCAAGGCCAAGAGGTTCAGCGTCTCGGAGGGGGACAAAGCCGGGCGCAGACCGCTGACGACCTCGGCCACGAAGAGCGGGGCGACCAAGAGCGGCGCGAGGACCTGCGCCACCGTGCCAGGCGGCACGAGGTGACGGAGCGGAAGCGGCAGAGCGCCCTGCGGCACCATGGGACCGCGCGCGGCAAGCTGACGGGCGGCCTCTTCCAGGCGCTTAGGATTGCTGGGTGCGCCGAGGGGGTGAACCGCCCCGGGTTTACCGGAGTGCAAAACTCTCGGAGAATTGCCCGTTATGGAACAGACATCAAAGAAGAGAACCGCGAAGCCGTATTCACCTGAGTTCCGCGAACGCGCGGTGCGATTGGCGTTGGAACACCGCGATGAGTATCAAAGCGAAGCTGCGGCGCTGACGGCGATCGCGGGTAAATTGGGCTGTTCGCCGGACAGCCTTCGCGTTTGGATGCGACAGGTCCAGCGCGATGGCGGCGAACGGCCGGGACCTACCAGCGTCGAGATCGCGCGGATCAAAGAGCTTGAACGCGAGAACCGTGAACTTCGACAAGCCAACGAGATCTTGCGCAAAGCCTCCGCGTATTTTGCCCAGGCGGAGCTCGACCGCCCGTTTCGCAAATGATGGATTTCATTGAGGAAAGCCGAGAGGCACACGGGGTCGAGCCGATCTGCAGGGCGCTGCAGTTTGCCCCTTCCACCTATTATGACCGGCGGGCGATCATGCGTGACCCCGACCGGGCCTCGGCCCGGGCCAAATCGGATGCGGCCATGAGCGTCAAGATCGACGCTGCCTGGGATGCCAACCGCAAGCTCTATGGCGCGCGGAAGATCTGGCATGTCTTGCGACGGCAGGGTGAAGACGCCGCCCGCTGCACCGTGGAACGGTTGATGCGCCGCCTGGGGATCAGAGGGGTCGTCCGCGGCAAAAAGGTGATCACAACCAACCCGGACACCTCTCTGCCATGCCCCGATGACAAGGTGAACCGCCTGTTCATGGCGGATCGGCCGAACAAGTTGTGGGTTTCAGATTTTACCTACGTGCCCACATGGTCGGGAACAGTCTATGTGGCGTTCGTGATCGATGTGTTTGCACGGCGGATCGTCGGCTGGCGCGTCTCGACATCGATGAAGACCCAGTTCGTGCTCGACGCGTTGGAGCAAGCGATCTGGCAAAGAAAGACGCCGGATAACAAGAGCTTGGTCCATCATTCTGACCGCGGATCGCAATATCTGTCGATCAAATACACCGAGCGCCTGGCCGAGGCCGAGATCGACCTTTCCGTCGGCACAGTCGGCGACGCCTATGACAACGCCTTGGCTGAATGCGTCATCGGTCTATTCAAGACCGAGGTGATCAACCAGATCGGGCCGTGGAAATCGATGCGCGAAGTCGAGTGGGAAACCCTGAAATGGGTCGATTGGTATAACAATCGACGCCTGCTCGGCCCTATCGGATACATCCCACCCGCAGAAGCAGAGGAGGCGTTCTATGCAAATCTGAACACGCTTGATATGGTCGCATAGTCGTTGAACAAATCACCCTCCGGTAAACCCGGGGCGGTTCAGGGGAGTTGTTTGCCGTCGCTTCCGAGGGCGAGGGGGGCAAGACCATGGGCGTGCATGCCAAGGCCCAGATGGCCTGACAATTCGGGGCGCAGTTCGACAATCCGCCCGGCGGTCCGGGCGATGCTGGATTGGGCTAGGTCACGCGTTGCCGCAGGGTCGAACCCTGCGAGGGCCAATCCGGCCTCGACCCAGGCCAGTCCCGCGCCAATGCCTTTCGCCCAGGCCGAGATAGGAACGGCTGGCCACCAGATCGGGGCCTCGGTTTCTAGCTCGAGCATGGCGGCGACCTCCGGAAGCTGGCTTCGAAGCAGCAGGGCGACTGCGACCTCCGGGGCCGCACCCAGGGCCTGGACCTGATCCAATGAGCCACAATCACCCCCCGCCCGCGCGGCCTCCATAACTTCGACCAGATCCAGCCAGCCCGGATGCCCGGGCTCCTTCATCATTTGCGCCATCTGATCCAGATAGCCCGCGATCCTCTGGTCCCGATGGCTAAAGGGCCGGGGCTTGGCACAGAAGGGGAAGGGCCGCATCACGCCCCGCGCCGAACTGCCTTGGACGAACCAGAGCGCCTCCCCCTCTACCAACCAGGCTGCAAGGTCGAAGAGCCCTTGCGCTGTGACCTGCCGTCTAAGCACCGGCGCGGCCAGGGTCGAGGCATGCAGCTGGACCGGCGCATCGCCGAGGTCGACCCGCAGCCCATTAGGTCGCACTTCCCAATCGTGGCGCGAGATCTTGAGCAGCGGAGTGGGACGATCGGTCGCCAGGGTCAAGTCCACCCTCCCATCTGCCCCCGTCAGCGCCTGAACCTGGGCAAGCAGGGACCGCCAGGCCGCCAAACGGATCATGCCGCTCTCGACGAAGGCCAAGGACCGGGGCGCCTTCGGCATCCGGAGCTCAACGGCCCCCCTGCCTGGCAGGATCCCATACCAGCCCGGCAAGGCGCGCAAAGACAGCTGACGCGGCGCGGTCAAGCGCCGACCGGCCGGGTCCAAGAGCAAGGGCTCGCGCGAGGGCCAAGGTTTCCGCAGGCGCAGAAGGCCCCCTTGGGGGTCGAAAAACTCCAGCACCACCTCGCCCCGGTCGGAGCATGTGGCATCCAGCGTGATCGCGGCAGCGCCTTGGGGCAGGACATGGCGGCTCCCATCGAGCAGGACGGCAAGGCGCCAGTTGAGGGGCAGACCTCGCACCTCGATGGCCAGGTTCTGCCCCGCTTCGCGCAGCGTCACATCAAGATCTGCGGGCAGAAAGACCGCCCGAGTCGAGGCGATCCGCTCGCCCCCCTCGACCCAATCGAAACGCCGAATCCCTAGACCGCGCCCCTCGGCGACTTGCACCGCCGCCGTGACATCGCGCATGGACAGCTCGGCCCGCGCGCCAAGGAAGCGCGGCGTGCCGATATAGGCAGGCAGGCCGCCCTCGACCCGCACCAATCGCGCCAGCTCGGCCAGAACGAGGAACCGCGCACCCGGCTCGTCTTCTTCGGAACCGGTCACGATGTCGACCAACTCATTGCCGACGATGACGCGCCCACGGCCCGAAATCGGCCAAACCTTTCCGCCCGGCCCCGGAAGTGGAGGGTCCAGTTGCAGACCATCGCTCACGACTGGCTCCACGGAGGATAGGAGCCACAACCGGTCGCTTCGAGTGCGCCCGCCGACGGAGGGAACCAAGGCCCGGACCTGCCCCGAGCCCTCGCTGCGCCAGAGGAGGGCGGATTCGCCGGGTTCTGGCAGGCCGGGATCGATGACCACCTCGCCCAGGGCCCTGCCGTCGGCATAGGCCGACAGGACCGCGGGCGCCCACGGGTACAGCGCCAGCTTAAGATCGCGCGCGGCCTCGACCCGCCAGCCGCCCAGATCGGGATGGGCCCGCAAGGCCGAGCCATCCGCCGCCACAAGTCGCAGAACAAACCCCCGGTCCACCTTCGGCAGAAGACCATAGGGCAAAAGCCCGCCACGCAGGATCCGCAAGACTCCGGTCCAGGCCGTTCCCCCGGCCGAGGGAAGTAAGAGCCGCTGCGCTAAGGCTCCGCTTACAGGACGTTCGATCTGCCGCGCCAGGGCCGGCAAGAGAAGCGCCTGGCGCGCCTCCTGCGAGAGGCGCAAGGGCAACTTCTCGGCCCAGCCCGAGCGATTGCGGTCTAGCCAGAGCAGGGCGGCATCAATATCAATTCGCGCGGGAAGGTCGCGGCGCAGATCGACGAAGGCCAGTGCGAGGTCGCGCAGCAAGGCGCAGCTTTCCTGTCCTTGCAAGGCTGCGGGCAGCCCACTGCTTCTGAAGGCCGCAATCCGGTCTAAGCCCGCGACGTCAGTCAGACCCAGGGCCTCGCGCTCAATGTCGGCGATGGCACCCAACAGCGCGGCCGCATAGCCGCTGTCGCGCGACAAAAAGGCATCAGGCAAACCACCCTCGGCCAAGAGCGAATAAAGAAACAGCGTCTTGCCGTCGCTGGCACGCCTGCGTAGCGGGCGCTTCCAGAAGTCCAGTCCCTCCGAGACCCATTGGCGGCCCAAGTCTTGGCGATGCTGAATACCGAGATGCTCGAGCAAAAAAAACCAAGACAAGTTTCCAGCCCCATGATTGCGCCTGATCTCCTCCGAGGCCCAAAGGACGAAGAGGGGGGCATAGAGGGCCAATGGCCGGTCAGACCCTACAGCGGCGGCCAAGTCGGCAAATTCGGCATCGGTGGCAGCATACGCATGCAAAGGACGTCGATCCGGAGCCGTAAGCCCGTGTCGCTTCAAAATTAGGTAGATCGGCGACGTCACTGCCGCCCTCTTTGGCCAAGAACTATCTTTGATTGCAACAACATCCCTCACACGACGAAGAGCTGACCGCCCAAATGTTCGCGAAACCAAGCTCTATTCCGGATAAGCCTTCAAGAATCTTGTCCAGAAGGCAATAGGCGTTGTTGGTCACCCTTCGCGGAGACAATTCTGAAAAGGTCGGCTCCCAGATAGTTTCCAGCCGACCGATGCCCGTGTGCAGAATTTTGGCCAGCGTCCCGGCCTTTGGCCCGTCGAGCAACAGGATGACCGGCCCATCCCCCAACAGGGCAAGGACGGCACGGCTGCCTCGGTCAACAATCCGGCCACCCCGCACAAGCACATGCGCCTCAATCTCAGTGGCTTCAGAACGGTCATCCTCGAAATCAAACGGGAAAAGATATGACATGGGCGGGCTATCCGGGGGAGTTTAAGCTTGCCCCCGAAGTTTAACCTCCGCCCCGGGATACAAGAATACGCTGCCTGCAGTTGTCCACAGGCTTGACGGCACAGACAAACCTGTCCCTCCATTTCTCATCGACCAGTGAACCAGCCGCTCGGTCGCATCGATCCTGAGATCACTTCATCCCTTTCTCTTGGGAAGATGTCCCTGTTTTCTGGGCCACGGGCCTGAGGCCCAATGCCGAAGTTCAGGAAGCTGGTGCTCAGGTTCCTTGCGATGAAGGCCCCCACGAGGAGAGCGGCGTGTTGCCTCCGATATCCGCAGCGGTCAGGCGTCGGCACCACTACCTGCGGCGAAGTGGGCAAGGACATTGCCCACACAACGTTGAGCGTTTCCGCAACAGTTTGGTGACGAGGATGCGGGGTCGCACGGCATTGCCGACGCTGACCCTGTGGATGCCCTCTGCACTCGGCGCCCCGGAACTTCACCGCAACTGGCGGGCTCGTGCTGGGAACTTCAGGCAGCCCAATCGCTTTTGTGGTCGGAACCGGACTTCTTGCCGATGGTCGGTTTCTGGCTCGCAGCATCGGGATGGGGGGCACGACGGAGGCCGCCATCTGGTCACCCGGGTACGAGCGATGGCGGCGATTGGCCGCGACCGGGACGACCGCGGCAGACACACAATGCAGTTCGGGGCCGTCGCCGACCTGATCGTCGGACGGGGGATCTTCACCGCACTCCGTCGGACCGGGTACCAAATCTGTCAGGCCATGGACATCATCGAAGAGCGCGCAGCCGGTCTCGGAGACAGTTCCCGCCCCATCCCAGCCAAACCGGTCCGAGAGATGAACATCGTCGAAGAGTGAACAGGTATCGCCATACATGATCGAGGCCCTTCAGTTTGCCTTTCTTCAAGATGCGCCCCCTCCCTGAAAACGCCAAACACACATCCGAACTGCTGATCTCCTCCTCAAACACGGCCCATCTTCTCGGCCCGGAAAGGGGGTCGCGGGTGCAGAGGCGCGGGCTTGCGCGTGACACATGACGCATCGGTGATGCTTGAAGAAGAAATGCGGCCCATCCTTGGCCCGTTTACCGGTCAGGAAATATTACGCCGCGCGTTTTGTGTTTTCACGATGATCCCGGACACTGAGTGCAGAAAACCTCGCCCGGAGCCTTGTTATGCCACTGTCCGACCGCCAGTCTTCAATTCCTGAATTCGCCAGAACGCTGCACGACCTGAAGGATTTGATGGGGACATCCTCCCAAGAGATTATTGAAGAGCTGGCGTTCCAGATCCTGATGAACCGTTTTCCCGGTCTTGCCTCCGGCACCCTGTCGCCTGCCGAAGAAACTCGGCTCCGGCGGGAGGCGGATGAGCTGACTGACTTCCTCTGTGAAGCCATGGATTTGGCCCCTTCTTTGGAAGGAGGCAAAGATGCTCAGCATTAATAAGGTGTCCACTGACGATTATTACTCTGACCAAGACGATCCGGCGGGATCGACGGGCAAGGGCTACGAGGGCTATGTCGCTGCCGGGCTCAATACGACAGCCAGAGCCGTTGGCCATGTCTTCGGCCAGCGGCCAGATGTGTCAGGGATACGCCTTGATCTCGGCAGCTTCGTGCGTGATGGCGTCCAGCCGCAGGATTGTCTGTCCCAGCTTTTGGCCGGCTGCGATCCCATTACTGGGAAAGTGGTGGCAAACCTGAAGAGGCTGAAGAAGGGTGAAGCGCCCTGCCCGCCTGGTGGCTATGACATTCAAGCGAGCCTCCCCAAATCCGTCAGCATCTATGCTGAACTCGGTGACATCCTGCGCCCCGGCCTGAAATCCCGCATCGTCGACATCCATCGACGCGCAATGATCACCGGGCTCGCACATGCCATGGATCTCGGTCTGATCGCCACTCGTCGCGACGGGCGATATGTGCCGGTCGCACAATGCGCCATGGTGTTTTTCCCGCATGATACAAGCCGCGCCGACGACATGCAGTTCCACCATCACGGGGTCTTGGCCAAAACAGCACTCGCTGCGGACGGCAAGGTCGTGCAGATCGACAACTTCTTGTTGACGCGGCACAAAGGTGCCATCGCAGCCCTGGTCCGGGCGGAGGAGGTGCGGCTGCTGCGCAAAGAATTGGGCCTCTCTGTCGAGCCGGATCGGCGTGGCTATCGTCTGGCGGGCGTCCCTTTTGAACTTGAAAAAACCTTTTCAAAACGTCGTGGAGAAATCGAGGCGTCCCTTGCGAAATCCGGCAAGACCACCAAAAAAAATCGTGTCGCAGCACAGCGCGCCGCTTACGAGACCCGTCTGGCCAAGAGCCACGCTGCAGCGGCAGATCTGAAGGATCTCTGGATATCTGAAGCCGCCGCGGTCGGTTGGTCTCCGGAAGACCTGACCTTGTCCGTCGCGGCGGCTGTGCAGACCGTTTCGGCCGACGGAACCGACGCCGGATCTTCTGCGCTTGTGGCAGCGCGGCAGGCTGTTTCCGAACTGTCGGCCAATTCGACGACCTTTACGAAGGCCGACTTCTTCAGAGTGGTTTTCGAAGCTGTGCAGTGTCACGGGATCGGTGCTGATGCGGCTCTGACCCTCGCCCAAGGCTTGATCCAGAGTGGGGATGTCCTGCCAGTCTCATCCCGGCGGCGTGAGCAGATCTTCACCGATCGTAAGGTCTATGAAGCTGAGAAACGCATCATCCGGTCCGCAGAAAAGTTGATGGGACAAACCCCGATCTTTTCGAATACGACGGAAGATGCACTGACGAAGACGGCTTGGAAGGCAGGAGCGACGGAAGAACAGGCGGTCGCTTTTGCGGACATCATGACCGGGCCGGCATTGAACTTGCTGCAGGGCGCGGCGGGGACAGGAAAAACCTATCTGACGCGCATGGTGCGATCTGCCCTGGTCAGAAAAGGCTATCATGTCCTCGGCACCGCCCCCTCGCACAAGGCGACAGGGGGCCTGCAGGCGGAGGCTGGCTTTGACAAGAAGGATTGCCGGGTACTGGCAAAGCTGCTCATCGACATCGACTCGGGGAAGCTTGCCCTCGATGAGCAGACCCTGATCATCGTGGACGAGGCCGGCATGATTGGCACGGCTGACATGGATCATTTGCTCTCTGCCTGTGTCGAATCCGGGGCTCGGGTGCTGCTGCAGGGTGACGCTGCACAATACCGCCCGATCGCGGCGGGGGTGCCGTTTGCGTTGTTGCAGCGGCTCAAGACGCCAGCCCGGCTTGACAAGATCGCTCGCCAGAAGGGCCGAACCGATCTTGATGGTGCGTGGATGCGAGCTGCCTCCATCGATTTCAGCCGAGGTCAGACCCAGCGCGCGCTGGAAGCGTATGACAGGATGGGCCACATTACTTGGGAGCCCGACCGGAAAGCTGCGATCGAGCATGCAGTCTCTGCCTATGTGAGCCACCGGATCAAACATCCGGACGAAACGCGAGCCATGACCATTCAATGGAACCAAGACGCGGAAACCATCGCCAAGGAAGTGCGCATCCGGTTGAAAGCTGAGGGATTGATTGCACAAGCCGAAATCCACATCGACGCCTTGCCGCGGGGCAAATCCTTGATGGTCTCGCCTCTGGCCCTGTCCATCGGCGATGAACTGATTTTTGGGGAGACCATCAAAGGCCCGGGCTGGCAGGTCGACAACGCCGATGTAGTCCGTGTGGTAGAAATCGAAACGTCGTCCGCCAAAGATCCTGTCATGCTGTTTGAAAAGCTCGGCCAGGGTGATCCGCCCCAGCGAATTCGTGCGTCATTGTCGCAACTGGTCGGCTGGCGGGAGGAAGGAGAACCGAGCGTGCCTCGCCTCCAGCACGCTTATGCGGTCACTG
This sequence comes from Rhodobacterales bacterium RIFCSPHIGHO2_02_FULL_62_130, assembly GCA_001828855.1. Lineage (GTDB taxonomy): Bacteria > Pseudomonadota > Alphaproteobacteria > Rhodobacterales > Rhodobacteraceae > Cypionkella. The sequence goes on from MHZT01000042.1 coordinate 21,845, forward strand.
GGCACGCCGCGCAGGGCATCACGGTCGATGTCCATTTCGATGTCGCCCTGCGGCCGCGCGGACAGGAAGGAACTTACGTATGCGCTACCCGGCACCGGCGGGACTTCCAGATGTTCGTCGATTTCGGTCGCCTCGAAGAAGATCGGCAAATCGTGGCGCCGACGCGTATCGTCACCAAGCGTAGAGGAACAGATCTTGTCGATCCACAGCCCAACGCCAAGCTGGAAATTGACGATCTGAAGCGCCTCTATTACGCCGAGTGCGGTCGGGAAGATGGCCAAGGCAACATATCTGACGACATTCCCGTGGATAGCCTGTCTGCTTGGGCGCGCGGCGAACTTCCTGAAGCTCCTCTGATTCCCACAGGCCCGACAGATCAATTCCGGCAAGTCTCGCTGCCCCGCAGAGCCGACCTGTCGCTCACGCCCGAGAACTTGAAGGCTCGTATACGCCAGCGGATCGCGGCACCCAAAGGCCACCGCCATATCTGGCGAGCGCTGAAGCGCAATGCCGAGGACGGGAATGTCGGGGGGATCAACGCACTGCTTGAAAAGGCGCGCGCCTTGATCGACGCTGCGATAATGGGTCTCAAGATGACCTTGGTACAACGCATGAAAGCAGGCGAAACGGCGGATCGCACAAAGGCGACGGCAACTGCATCCCTGGTCAATGATGACACAACGGGCGTCGGGGCGAACACCGGCTCAGATCGCGTGACAGCAGCCGGGCAAGAGCCACTTACCGGGGCGGGCCGAAAAATGGAGATTTTGGAGGGCTTCGTACAGTCACCAGCAACTCCGGAATTTCTGGAACCGGCGCAAGATCATGGTCTCTGGAACTGGGAGGACAGCGAAGACTTGCGTCTGTGGCCAGACTGAAGCCGGCGAGGGCGAGCTGTGAAAGTATGTGGTCAAATCAAAATCTGGAATCTCGAGCGACGACGGACCGGCTTGCCCGGTGCCAAGTTTCCGGATTTCTGATGACGCTGGCAAAATGCGGATTTCAACGGGTGCCCGCGTGGGCAAGGCGCGACATTCCCGCATTTCTGGACATTCCTCAAAGCAAGGCCGCGTTGGAACACGTCATATACGTGAACGGCCCTGAGCGGACGTTCGGGGCTTTTGCTCGTGCGGCACCTTTTCGTGCCCAGTCCGACCTAAGCGTTGCCCCGGTTAATTGAATATTTTCACAGGGAGTTCGGCAGAGGTTGACGACGATTTATGGCGCAACTACACGCCCAAGCATTGTTTCAAGCGAGTGCCCGGAGCCCGGGAATGGCCTCGGCGGAAACAATTATTCGCGCACTATGGTAACCTTGGTTCCCCAGTCGGCGCATCTGCGGGCGAGATCCGGTGGAAGGGCTCGATCGGTAAACAAAGTATCGATTTCCGCCAGGGAGGCCAGTCGGGCTGGTGCCGATCGGTCGAGTTTGGAGGCATCGCAAACCAAGAACACCTTGCGCGATTGCCGAATGATCGTCTTTGAGACCCGGACTTCTGCCAGATCAAAGTCAAGAATGTCGCCGTCATGATCAAGCGCCGAAGCGCCGATCACCGCATAGTCAACCTTGAACTGCTCGAAGAACTGGGTCGTCAGCTCTCCGACCAAACCACCGTCGGAACGGCGCAAAGCGCCACCTGCGACCATGATCTCGCAGCCCGGATTGGCGGCCAGCGTATTGGCGACATTCATGTTGTTGGTCACGACGGTGATATTGCTGTGGGTGAGTAATTCCTGCGCAACAGCCTCGGTGGTCGTACCAAGGTTCATGATAAGCGAGCAGTTCTCGGGGATCGCTGCCGCGCAGGCCCGCGCGATGGCTACCTTGCCATCCTGATTCATTCGTCGCCGCTGTTCATACCCAAGGTTGGCGGCCCCGGTCCGTGGCACAGCCCCGCCATGCACCCGGTCCAGATGCCCCATGTCGGCAAGTTCCGACAGGTCGCGGCGAATGGTTTGCAGCGTGACGTCAAACTTTTGCGCCAGATCGTCGACCATCACCCGGCCTTCAAGGCGGGCTATGTCGAGGATCTCGCTTTGACGAAAGCTGAGCGCCACGTCTTATTCCTTGGTTTGCGAAAGATATCGTTGATATTCGTTCAAGTTCCTTTGTTGCACAAGAGGGAAAAACAGGCGGCGCAATCGCCTCCAGCCCATGCCGCGACGCAGCGCGAAATTGTGCGATTGCAGAAGAATGTCGGAACTTGAGGCACGGGTAAGATAGAAACATCCGCATATATGCCCGTTCGATGTTCGCTTTTGGAGGTATCGCGCAAAAGCGAAAATCACTGATTGACTCAGGACGTTCTTTAGACTTGTATCTCGGCATCTGGGGGAGATTGGCGTGCCAATGATAAGCGGGACCAACCCGACCGACCTGTTCATAATCGGCGGCGGCATCAATGGATGTGGCGTCGCGCGGGATGCGGTGGGTCGTGGTCTTTCGGTTGTTCTGGCTGAGCAAGGCGATCTCGCTCAAGCCACATCCTCGGCATCGACCAAGCTGTTTCATGGCGGGCTACGCTATCTTGAATATTTCGAGTTCCGGCTAGTCCGTGAAGCGCTTGAAGAGCGTGAGACGCTGCTGGTCGCCATGCCGCATATCTCTTGGCCCATGCGGTTTGTCCTGCCCTATTCTCCCGACATGCGGTTTGAAGGCGATACGCCGACAGGGCGGCTTTTGTCGCGGGTGATGCCTTGGATGAAGGGGCGGCGACCGGCTTGGCTGATCCGGCTTGGCTTGTTTCTTTATGACACGCTGGGGGGCCGCAAGATCCTGCCCGGCGCGCGCACGCTGGATCTGACGCGCGATCCTGCGGGCGCGGCTCTGCAGCCGAAATTCCGCCATGCCTATGAATACTCGGACTGTTGGGTCGAAGATTCGCGGCTAGTGTCGCTGAACGCTCGCGATGCCGCGCAACGTGGCGCGGTGGTTTTGACACGGACCCGCGTCACCTCTGCCACCCGAATGGGGGATCTGTGGGAAGTTGTGACCGAAGGGCCGAACGGCACGCACACCCATACGGCGCGCGCGCTGGTCAATGCGGGCGGGCCTTGGGTCGAAGATGTGATCCGCAACGTCGTTCGGATCAATACCACCGAAGGCGTGCGGCTGGTGCGCGGCTCGCACATCGTCACCCGCAAGCTTTACGACCACGACCGCTGCTATTTTTTTCAGGGCACCGACGGCCGCATCATCTTTGCCATTCCTTATGAGCAAGACTTCACCTTGATCGGCACCACCGACCAAGACCATCAGGGCGCGCCCGGCGAGGTGGCCTGCACCGATGGCGAGCGTGACTATCTCTTGGATTTTGCCAGCCGCTATTTTGCCAAGTCGGTCACTGCCGAAGATGTGGTCTGGACCTATTCCGGCGTTAGGCCGCTGTATAACGATGGGGCCAAGTCGGCCACGGCGGCGACGCGGGACTATGTGCTGTCGCTGGACACCAACGGCGCGCCTTTGTTGAACGTCTTTGGCGGCAAGATCACCACCTATCGGCGTTTGGCCGAAAGCGCGCTTGCAAAGCTGGCGCCGTTCTTTCCGCAAGCCTCGGGTCGCTGGACAGCGCGTGTGCCCTTGCCTGGCGGGGATTTTCCGCATGATGGCGTGGCCAAATTGACCGATGATCTGAAGGCGCGGTTCCCGTTCCTGTCGGATTACTGGGCCGGGCGTCTGGTGCGCGCCTATGGATCAGAGGCGGCAACCCTGCTGGGCGATGCGCAGGCTGCAGCCGATTTGGGCCGCGACTTTGGCGCGACCATGACCGAGACCGAAGTGCGTTGGCTGATGAGGCGCGAGTTTGCCCGCCGCGCGGCAGATGTGGTCTGGCGGCGCACCAAGCTTGGGCTGCGGTTAACGGCGGACCAGATCGCCGCGCTGGACGTGTACATGATCGCAGCCGCACAAGACGGGGCGCTTAGCCCCACTGCCGAATAGGAGAACCGGATGACGCTTGAACTGAAATCAGTCTCACGGTCAGTTCAGGGGCGCGCGCATATTCGCCCGACCGACCTGATGCTGGAGCGCGGCACGATGAACGTGCTGTTGGGGCCAACACTGTCTGGCAAGACCTCGCTGATGCGCCTGATGGCCGGGCTGGACGTTCCCACCACAGGCCAGATTCTTTGGAACGGCACGGATGTGACCGGTCAACGCGTGCAGGACCGCAAGGTCGCCATGGTCTATCAGCAGTTCATCAACTACCCCGCGATGAGCGTTTATGACAACATCGCCTCGCCCTTGCGTCTAATGGGCAAGTCCAAGGCCGAGATTGACCGCGCGGTGCGCGAAACCGCTGAGCTGCTGAAACTGACGCCGATGCTGGCGCGCAAACCGTTGGAGCTGTCGGGCGGCCAACAACAACGCTGTGCCTTGGCGCGCGCCTTGGTCAAAGGCGCGGGGCTCGTGCTGCTGGATGAGCCGTTGGCCAACCTTGACTATAAGCTGCGCGAAGAGTTGCGCGTCGAAATCCCCCGGATTTTCGAGGCTTCTGGCGCAATCTTTGTCTATGCCACGACAGAACCCGAAGAGGCGCTTTTGCTGGGGGGGAACACCGCCACCCTGTGGGAAGGCCGCGTCACGCAGTTCGGTCCAACGCCCAAGGTTTACCGCCTTCCCGCTGATGCCACCACGGCACGGGTCTTTTCCGATCCGCCTATGAACTTTGTGCCGGTCGTAAAGAGCGGCCATCGGCTAGATTTTGGTGGGCTGGCCAAAGCCCCCGCCGAAGGCGCTCATGCAGCCTTGCCCGATGGCCGCTATCTGGCAGGCTTCCGCGCCAATCATGTGACGCTTGACAAGCATTCGGGCGATGCCGTCGAACTGCCCTGCACTGTGGCCGTGACCGAAATCACCGGGTCAGAGTCTTTCCTGCATCTGCGGCACGGGGCCGAGAAATGGGTGGGCCTTGTGCATGGGGTGCAGGATCTCGCCCCCGGCACGGCGGTCAATGTCTATCTGAACCCGACCCGTATCTATCTTTTCGACGCTGATGGCGCGCTTGTCGCACCTGCGTCCTATGCATTGGCGGCCTGACCCATGGCACAGATCACGCTTTCAAAACTCGCCCATTCCTACGCCGCCAACCCGAATGCCGAGTCGGATTATGCGCTGAAGGAAATGGATCACGTCTGGCAAGACGGTGGGGCCTATGCTCTGCTGGGGTCGTCGGGCTGTGGCAAGACCACGCTTTTGAACATCATCTCTGGCCTTGTGCGGCCAAGCCATGGGCGGGTGCTGTTTGGCGATCTGGACGTGACCGATCAGGAAACCGCAGCGCGCAACATCGCGCAGGTGTTTCAGTTTCCGGTGGTCTATGACACGATGACGGTGCGCGAAAACCTGTCCTTCCCGTTGCGGAACCGCGGCATGGATGCGGCCTATATCGCGGGGCGGGTCAACCAGATCGCCCAGATGATCGGGATGGAAGACATTCTGAACCGCAAAGCGCGCGGGTTGACCGCCGACGCCAAGCAAAAGATCAGCCTTGGCCGCGGCATGGTGCGCGAGGATGTCAACGCGATCCTGTTTGACGAACCCCTGACCGTGATCGACCCCCATATGAAATGGGAATTGCGGACACAGTTGAAGCAACTGCACCGCCAGTTCGGCCATACGATGATCTATGTGACGCATGACCAGACCGAGGCGCTGACTTTTGCCGACAAGGTTGTGGTCATGTATGACGGCCGCGTCGTGCAGATGGGTACGCCAGAGGAATTGTTCGAAACCCCGGCCCATACCTTTGTAGGCTATTTTATCGGCTCGCCTGGGATGAACCTGCTTGATGCCACCGTGTCGGGAACCATCGCGCATCTGCAAGGGGCCGAGATTGCCTTGGGGGCGGGCTATGGCCCACTGAAGGGCCGCACCCAGATCGGCATCCGACCCGAATACTGCAGCCTGACCGATGGGGCTGGCCTGCCCATCACCATCCGCCGGGTCGAGGATGTGGGCCGTCACCGTATCGTCCGTGCCGATCTGTTCGGCCAACCCTTCAACATCATCGCCGCCGAAGGCGCAGGTATAAGCCCTGAAATGACCCGTGTTGCCTTTGCGCCGGGCAAGATCAGTGTCTACGCCGATGACTGGCGCGTTGCAGGAGGTGCCGTCTGATGGAAAAGACCCAGAACAACAGGGCATGGTTTCTTGTACTGCCGGTCCTCGTGATCGTGGCCTTTTCCGCTGTGATCCCGCTGATGACCGTCGTGAACTATTCGGTAAACGACACCTTCGGCGAGAATGAATTCTTCTGGAACGGCCTTGGCTGGTTTGAAGAAATGATCACCTCGGACCGCATGCATGACGCGCTTGGCCGTCAGGTGCTGTTTTCCGCCATCATTCTGGCGATCGAGGTACCCTTGGGTATCTTCATTGCGCTCAACATGCCGAAAAAAGGCTTCTGGGCCAGCTTTGGTCTTGTGCTGATGGCGCTGCCATTGCTGATCCCATTCAATGTGGTTGGCACGATCTGGCAGATCTTTGGCCGGGTGGACATTGGTCTTTTAGGCCACGCTTTGGCGGCCATCGGGATTGATTACAACTACACCAACGATCCTTTGGATGCTTGGATTACCATCATTGTCATGGATGTCTGGCACTGGACGTCACTTGTCGCTCTTTTGTGCTATGCTGGCCTGCAGTCCATCCCGCAGGCCTATTACCAAGCCGCCCGCATTGACCAAGCCAGCCGGTGGAGCGTGTTCCGCTTTATCGAACTTCCCAAGATGGCTGGCGTGCTGCTGATTGCTGTGTTGTTGCGGTTCATGGACAGTTTCATGATCTATACCGAGCCTTTCGTCGTCACCGGCGGAGGCCCTGGAAACTCGACCACGTTCCTCTCCATCGATCTTGTGAAAATGGCCGTCGGCCAGTTCGACCTTGGCCCTGCCGCCGCCTTTTCGATCATGTACTTCCTAGTGATCCTTCTAGTGTCATGGGCCTTTTACACCGTCATGACCGCCCTTGAAAAAGTGGAGACGAAATGATGCGTATCCGGTCCTCTGCCATCGTCATGACGCTGTACCTCTTGTTCCTGATGATCCCGATCTATTGGCTGGTCAACATGAGCCTGAAGACCAACTCAGAAATCACCTCGACCTTTACCCTGTTTCCCGACAACCTGACCTTTGCCAACTATGTCACCATCCTGACTGACCCGTCATGGTATATGGGCTATGTCAATTCTCTGATCTATGTGGTGATGAATACGGTGATTTCGATCACCGTTGCATTGCCTGCCGCCTATGCCTTTTCGCGCTACAGCTTCATGGGCGACAAGCATCTTTTCTTCTGGCTTCTGACCAACCGGATGTCGCCGCCCGCGGTCTTTGCCTTGCCGTTCTTTCAGCTTTATTCGTCAGTTGGGTTGTTTGACACGCATATCGCAGTAGCCTTGGCGCATTGCCTGTTCAACGTGCCGCTGGCGGTCTGGATCTTGGAGGGCTTCATGCGCGGCGTGCCCAAGGAAATAGACGAGACAGCCTATATCGATGGCTATTCCTTTGGCCGCTTCTTCACCCGCATCTTCATGCCGCTGATCGCATCGGGCATCGGTGTGGCTGCGTTTTTCTGCTTCATGTTCTCATGGGTTGAACTGCTGCTGTCGCGCACGCTGACAAGCGTCTACGCGAAATCCATCGCCTCGACCATGACCCGCACGGTGTCTGCCAGCGGGATGGACTGGGGGGTTCTGGCCGCCGCAGGTGTCCTGACCATCATCCCCGGCGCCTTGGTAATCTACTTTGTCCGCAACTACATAGCCAAGGGCTTTGCCCTAGGGAGGGTGTGATGACTACATCGCGCTGGAACGGCATTTACGTGGGCACCCTTGCCCTGATGGCCACCATCCTTGGTTTTCTAGTCTGGTCAGTGCCGCGTAACGAAGAGGGGATGGCGTGGTTTGACCCGATGATCCCCGGGGGCTGGATGGCGTGGACCTTTCCTGTCGCGCTGTTCTTCTTCATCATCGCCTGCCTGCTGATCCTCTTCACCCTGCTGGCGATCCGCTTTCCCGAAACACCCCGTCGTGGCGTGCTGCGCATTGAAACCACGCGCGGCGACCGGTTGTTCATCACACTCTTGGGCTCGGCCTTCATCAATTTGGGCTGGCTCTTTTTCTTCGGTGCGCCACTGACTTGGCCGCTGATCCTATGCCTGCTTTATGCGGCAGCGGTGTTTCGCTGGGTGTAAGGGGGAAAAGACGCCGAAGGGCAGGGATTGCACCCCCGTCCTCCGGCTGAACTGCAAAGAACGGACGTCTCACAATCTGGGAGGATACATAATGAGACTAAGGAAAACCGCAACCGCCATGGCGCTTGTGCTGATGGCCAGCGGTCTGCCCGCCTGGGCAGATATCGAGGCGGCGAAAGCCTTCCTTGATTCGGAAATCGGTGATTTGTCCACGCTAGATCGCGCAGGCCAAGAAGCCGAACTGCAATGGTTCATCGATGCCGCCAAACCCTATGCCGGCATGGAAATCAAAGTGGTGTCGGAAACCATCGGCACCCATGAATACGAATCCAAAGTCCTCGCTCCGGCGTTCGAGGCCATCACTGGCATCAAGGTCACCCATGACCTGATCGGCGAAGGCGACGTTGTCGAAAAGCTGCAAACGCAAATGCAGTCGGGCGAAAACATCTATGACGCCTACATCAACGACAGCGACCTGATCGGCACCCACTGGCGCTATCAACTGGCCCGCAACCTGACCGACTGGATGGCTGGCGAAGGTGCTGCGGTGACGAACCCAGGCTTGGACATTGCCGACTTCATCGGCACGTCCTTCACGACCGGTCCGGATGGCAAGCTCTATCAGCTGCCCGACCAGCAGTTCGCCAACCTTTACTGGTTCCGTTATGACTGGTTCAACGATCAGAAAACCAAGGACGATTTCAAGGCCAAGTATGGCTATGACCTTGGCGTTCCGGTGAACTGGTCGGCCTACGAAGACATCGCTGAATTCTTCACGGGTCGCGATATGTCTTACATGGGCGGGCCGGCAACCGGCGTCTATGGCAACATGGACTACGGCAAGAAGGACCCCTCGCTTGGCTGGCGTTACACCGACGCGTGGATGTCGATGGCCGGTATGGGCGACGTGGGCGAACCGAACGGCCTGCCGGTTGACGAATGGGGCATCCGCGTCAACGAAAAGTCGCAGCCCGTCGGGTCTTGCGTGGCGCGCGGTGGTTCGACCAACGACGCAGCAGCCGTTTACGCTGTGACCAAGGCTATCGAATGGCTGCAAAAGTACTCGCCGCCTGAAGCGGCCGGTATGACCTTTGGTGAAGCTGGCCCGGTTCCTGCTCAGGGCGCGATTGCCCAGCAGATGTTCTGGTACACCGCCTTTACCGCAGCCTCGGTCGAGCCGGGCACGCCCGTGATGAATGAGGACGGCACGCCCAAGTGGCGCATGGCCCCCTCGCCGCACGGCGCTTACTGGACCGAAGGCCAGAAGATCGGCTACCAGGACGCCGGTTCCTGGACCCTGATGAAGTCGACCCCGGTCGACCGCGCTCAGGCGGCTTGGCTTTATGCCCAGTTCGTCACCTCGAAGACCGTGGACGTGAAGAAGGCCCACGTCGGCCTGACCTTCATCCGCGAAAGCACGATCCAGCACGAATCGTTCACCGAACGCGCACCAAAGCTTGGCGGCCTGATCGAATTCTATCGCTCGCCCGCCCGCGTTCAGTGGTCGCCTACCGGCACCAACGTTCCTGACTACCCCAAGCTGGCACAGCTGTGGTGGCAGAACATTGGCGACGCCATGTCGGGCGCCAAGACCCCGCAAGAGGCGCTGGATGCGCTTTGCGCGGAGCAGGAAAAGGTCCTGATCCGTCTGGAGAAATCCGGCGCACAGGGCGAACTTGGCCCGGTCATGAACGAAGAGCAGGACGCGCAGGTCTGGCTTGATGCCCCCGGCGCACCGGTGGCGAAACTGGAAAACGAAAAGCCCATGGGCGAAACGGTTTCCTATGACGAGCTGATCAAGTCCTGGCAGAACTAAGCAACAATGGGGGCGGCATCCAATGGGTGCCGCCCCTTTTCCTTGCCCCTTCCGTGGCGCGCCTTGCGTGCCAGAAGGGTAGGGAACGTGGCGTGTTCACGGCGCGAAGTGTAAACAAGTGGTTAAAATGGAAACATTAAGCCATTGAAAAACAACAACTCTAAAAATTTCCCAACGTGGGACATCGCAAAGACGGACCAACGCTTCCATGACCCATATTCTGGCCATTGATCAGGGCACCACCTCATCCCGCTCCATTCTGTTTGATGGCAACCTGCGGGTCGTGGCCACGGCGCAAGAGGAATTTCCCCAGCACTACCCCGCCTCGGGCTGGGTTGAACATGACCCGTCTGACCTGTGGTCCACCGCCGCCGGAACCGCCCGCGCTGTGATCGAAAAAGCCGGGATCAACGCCACCAATATCACCGCCATCGGCATTACCAACCAGCGCGAAACCACGCTGATCTGGGACCGCAAAACGGGCGAGCCAATTCACAACGCCATCGTTTGGCAAGACCGCCGCACCGCCGACACCTGTGCCGCCTTGAAGGCTGCCGGGCACGAGCCGATGATCACCGCCCGCACCGGGCTGCTGCTGGACCCCTATTTCTCGGGCACCAAGATCAAATGGCTGCTCGACCATGTCCCCGGCGCAAGGCAGCGGGCCGAGGCCGGCGAACTGGCTTTCGGAACGGTTGACACCTTCCTGATCTGGAAGCTGACCGGCGGGCGTGTTCACGCGACCGACGCCACCAACGCCGCCCGCACCCTGATTTACAACATTGCCAAAGGCGAATGGGACGCCGAGATTTGCGGCCTTCTGGACATCCCGATGTCCATGCTGCCCGAGGTCAAGGACTGCGCCGCCGATTTTGGCACCACCCGCGCCGACCTTTTCGGTCGCGAAATCCCGATTCTTGGCGCCGCCGGTGACCAGCAGGCGGCGACCATAGGTCAGGCCTGTTTTCAGCCCGGCATGGTGAAATCGACCTACGGCACCGGCTGCTTTGCGCTGTTGAACACCGGGGCCGACATGGTGCCCTCGACCAACCGTCTGCTGACCACCATCGCCTACCGTTTGAACGGCCAAACCACCTATGCGCTGGAAGGGTCGATCTTTATCGCCGGGGCCGTGGTGCAATGGTTACGCGACGGGTTAAAGATCATCCGTGAGGCGCGCGAAACCCAACCGCTTGCCGATGCCGCCGACCCCACGCAGGATGTCGTGCTGGTTCCGGCCTTTACTGGTCTTGGTGCGCCCTATTGGCGGCCCGATTGCCGCGGCGCGGTCTATGGGCTGACCCGCAATTCCGGCCCGGCTGAACTGGCCCGCGCCGCACTGGAAAGCGTGGGCTACCAGACCCGCGACCTGCTAGAGGCGATGCGGTCAGATTGGGGGGCCGCCGCCGATGGCATCCTGCGCGTCGATGGCGGGATGACGGCGTCGGATTGGGCGATGCAGTTTCTGTCCGATATCTTGGGCGCGCCGGTGGACCGGCCCGTCGTGACCGAAACCACCGCCCTAGGCGCGGCCTATCTTGCGGGGCTGCAAGCGGGCATCTACCCGCAGCCTGACGAGTTTCAGAAAAGCTGGGCGCTGGAGCGGCGTTTTACGCCCGCAATGGACCCCGCCACACGCGATGCAAAATACGCCCGCTGGGGCCGCGCCGTTGCCGCAACCATGGCCGTGTGATGGGATTTTCCATTCAGACGCCAACGCAGATCCTGTTCGGCCGGGGCATGAAGGACCGGGCGGCGGAGGCCATTGCCGCATTTGGCCCGCGCGGGGTGTTGGTGCACGGCGCAAATCCCGCCCGCGCCGAATGGCTGTTGCAGGCTTTGCGCGCCAAGGGCTGCACTTTGATGACCCTGCCTTGCGCCGAGGAACCCACCCTGCCGATGCTGGAAGCGGCGCTGGCGACCGCCCGCCCGTTTGCCCCGGATTGGGTTGTGGCCTTGGGCGGCGGCGCGGTGCTGGACATGGGCAAGGCGCTGGCGGCGCTGATCCCGTCGGCCACGCCCCTAATGGACCATCTGGAGGTCGTCGGGCGCGGCTTGCCGCTGTCCACCGCACCCCTGCCGCTCATCGCCTTGCCCACCACCGCCGGAACCGGGGCCGAGGTGACCAAGAACGCCGTGATCGGCCTGCCCGACCATCGCCGCAAGGTCAGCCTGCGCGATGACCGTATGCTGGCGCGGCTGGCCATCGTCGACCCGGCTTTGACGGATCACTGCCCGTGGAAGGTCACGCTTGCCTCGGGGCTGGATGCCGTGGTGCAGGTGATCGAGCCTTACCTGTCCGCCCGCGCCAATGACTTTACCGACGCGCTTGCCCGCCCCGCCATCGCGCGCGGCCTGACCGCCTTGCACCGCCTGTCGCAGGGCGAAGACGCCACCGCCCGCGATGAACTAGCATGGGTCAGCCTGTGCGGCGGCCTTGCGCTGGCCAATGCCGGGCTTGGGGCGGTGCATGGGTTGGCCGGACCGATTGGCGGCATGTGTCCCGCGCCGCATGGTGCCGTCTGCGCCGTGCTGCTCGGGCCGGTTCTGCAGATGAACCGCAACCGTGCGGATCAAAACGCCCAGGCCGCCCAACGCTTGGCCGAGGTTTGTACCCTGATTGCACAGGTGCTTGGCGGCATCGCTGAAACTGCGCCCCAGACCACCGCAGATTGGGTCCGCCGCGCCGGGCTTGAGGGTCTGAGCGTGCAAGGGCTTGCGCCTTCCGATCATGCGGACGTGGCCGAAGCAGCGCTGCAATCTTCATCGATGAAATCAAATCCGGTGCCTTTGACACATGCAGACCTGATGTGGATCCTGTCGCAGGCCGCCCCATGACCAAACGGGGGGACGATGGATCGTTGGCCCGATAACCGCGCGTGGTTCCTGCTGTTGCCCGCCCTTTGCCTGCTTGCGCTGGTCGGGGGATTGCCGTTGCTGGCGGTCGTCAACTATGGGCTGCACGACATTTTTACGCTGGACCAACTGCATTGGGTCGGCTTGCAATGGTTTGAGGATATCCTGCACAGTGACCGCTTCTGGGCCTCGCTTGGGCGCAGCCTGTTGTTTTCGGCGCTGGCCTTGGGCGTGCAGATCCCTTTGGGCATTCTGGTAGCCAAACTCCTGTTGTCACTTGGCCGCCGCGCGGTTTGGGGGCTGGTGCTGTGCGCGCTGCCGCTGGTGGTGCCGTGGAACATGATCCCGATGCTGTGGCTGGGCATGATCCAGCCGCAGACCGGGCTGTTCGGCTTTGTCGCGGCTTGGGGGTTTGATGGCTTTGTTGCGCAAATCCCCTGAAGGTCGGAGTGCCCCTTCCCTTGGACAGACCTATCCTGCGCGTTGCGTAACGGGTGTTCCGAGTGCGGTG
>MHZT01000043.1 GCA_001828855.1 Rhodobacterales bacterium RIFCSPHIGHO2_02_FULL_62_130
CAACGGCCACCCGCAAAGCAGCCTCGACGAGCTGCTGCCATGGAACTTCACGCCGTCAAGATAACGCGACCGTGCTGTCCAGCGACCGCTTACGTTTTGACTGAGGCAAAGAATGAGATGATCGGCATTTTCCGGAGCCACTCGATTCATGACGAAAATCTTGGTCAACTGCGAACACACCTCACCGACGTCCTGGCAGCCTATAATTTCGCCTGTGGTCTCAAGATGCTGAACGGGCTCGCGCCCTATGGATACATCTGCGAAGTCGGGACAGCAGAGCCGGGTCCTTTCATCCTAAACCAGATCCACCAGATGCCATAACTGAACAGTTAGAACGTCCGGGCCGAGGGTTTCCCCGGCCCGGACTGGCTTTTGGTGTCGGGAGAAAACGACACCGGGGGTGTTCGGTGTTAGCCCTGTTGCGGGGGGTGCCCGTTGTGGCTGTCCATATAGCCTTCGATTTCTGACTCAAGCGTCGCCATCGACGCCCCGCCTGCCATCAGATCGGTGATTTCTTCGCGGGTTTTGTCGCCCTTTCGGAAATCCGCCGCGATGGCCCCACGGATCAGCACGGCGAAATGATCGCCCACGGCCATGGCATGCATGACTTGGTGGGTGATGAAGATCACTGCCAGCCCGCGCCGTTTGGCCTCGTTCACGATGCGCAGGACGTGGGTGGCTTGCTTGACGCCGAGCGCCGCCGTCGGTTCGTCCAAAATCAGCACCCGAGCGCCGAAATGCACGGCACGCGCGATGGCAAGGGATTGCCTCTCACCGCCGGACAAACCGCCGACCAGACGGTCGCCGTCGGTGATGCGGGTGATGCCAAGGCGCTGCACGGCGTCCACCGCAATTGCGTTGGCCTTCTTGCGGTCGTAGATCTTGAACGGTCCCCAGCCTTTGGTCGGTTCGACCCCTACGAAAAAGCTGCGCCCGATCGACATCAGCGGGAAGGTTCCGCCGAACTGGTGAACCGTGGCGATACCGTGGTCTGCGGCCTCGCGGGGGCTGGCGAATTTCACCGGCCTGCCGTCTATCTCGATGCTGCCAGAGCTGGGTTGATGCACGCCCGACAGCAGCCGGATCACGGTGGATTTGCCTGCACCGTTGTCGCCCAGCAGGCACAGCACCTCGCCCGCGCGCAGATCAAGGCTGATGTCGTGCAGAACGTCGATGGGGCCGAAGGATTTGTTGACGCCTTTCAGGCTCAGGATCGGGGCGGTCATGCCTTGGCACCTTTCTTCTTCGGCGCATAAGACAGCGCCATCTTGCGGAAAGTGTTGTTCATCAGGACCGCCAGCAGCAGCAACACTCCGATGATCAGACTGGCCCAGTTGGCGTCAAATGGGGTGTAGTAGATGCCTTGGCTGACCACAGCGAAAGTCAGTGTGCCAAGGATAATCCCGACAACCGACCCGTAGCCGCCGGTCAGCAGCACACCGCCAACCACCACCGAGATGATCGAGTTGAAGATATAGGACTGCCCTGCCGACACTTGGGCCGAATTGTACAGGATGGCCTGGCTCACGCCGACAAAGGTGGCGCTGGCACCACTGCACATGAACAGCAGGATCGTCATGCGGTCGGTCGGGATACCGGCGTTGCGCGCCGAAACCTTATCGCCGCCCATCGCGAAGATCCAGTTGCCAAAGCGGGTGAAGTGCAGCACGAACCCCCAGACCAGCGCCGCACCGATCCACCACAGGATGGTGACCTGAAACACCCCGCCAATGAAGCGCCCCAACAGCCATTTCGCCTCGGGTCCGGCCTTGAGCGGCACCGATGTCGTTCCTGTGACCAGCACCGACAGGCCCAGCGTCAGACCTGCCACCGCAAAAAGCGTGCCTAGGGTCACGATAAAGCTGGGCACAGCGGTGCGCACAACCAACAGGCCGTTAATCAGCCCGACAAACGCCCCCAAGGCCAAGGCGGTCCCGATGCCCACCACAATGGGCAACTGGAAATATCCGGACATGATGGCCACCGTCATGGACCCGGCAGGCACCAGCGAGCCGATGGAAATGTCCAACTCTCCGGCGATCATCAGCAAGCCGATGGGGATGGCGATGATGCCCAATGCCGCTGCGACGTTCAGCCAAGACGCGGCACCGCTGACCGAGGCAAAGCTGGTGCCGCCAAAGACGGTGAAAAAGCCAAAGACGGCAGCAAGGCCAAGGAAAGATCCGGTCTCGGGGCGACGCAACAGCGGGCCGATGGAAAATGGGGTGGTCATATTGGGAATCCCGTCGATGCCGATCCGAACTATGGCCTCTGCGGGTGCTGGCCTCTGGATCGATGCGTGGAAGTGTCCGGCCCCGCTAGGGAGCAACGGGGCCGGACGGCGGGTCAGGGCTTAGCGGAAGCCAGCCGCAGCACCGGCGATGGTGGCGTCGACGTTAGCAGCATCCACAATCCCCGGCCCGGTCAGCACCGGAGCGGTGGCGATTGCGGTGCCAAAGCTGGCGTAGGCATCCGACATCGACACGGCGAGGAAGCCTTGCAGCCACGGCTGCTGGTCCACTGCGAACAGCTGGGTGCTGGCCTTGATGCGATCCAGACCGGCGCTGTCCATGTCAAACGAGGCCAAAGCGACTTTGCCGGTCAATGAGGCTTGCTCGATCCCGATGGCTGCCGAATTGGCATCCGCGGCCGAAATGGTCACCACGCCGTTGATGGTCGCGTCTTTCATCAGCGTCGCTTTGATAGCTTCGGCTACAGCCGTTGGATCGCCAAAGGACGACGCAGGCAGCGGCAGTTGGGTGGAAACGCCGCCCTCGGCGGTGATGCCATCCGACACGCCTTTGCAGCGGTCTTCCAGATTCTGCGCGCCCGGAACGGTGTTGACGCAGATCACATTCTTGAAGCCGTGGCTGCCGAAATAGGCCCCAGCCGCAAGACCGGCCGGATATTCTTCGTTGCCGATGTAGTTGATCGCGCCCAGTTCCTTGGCTTTGTCGGCACCGCCAGAGTTATACAGCATGACCGGAATACCGGCGTCCATCGCGGCCTTGATCGCCTCGTCCTGCGTGTCCGGCACCCAGTTCGGCACGGCGATGACTGTCGCCCCTTGGGAAATCGCTGTCCGCACCAGATTGGCCGCGTCGCCGCCGATGTTGTCATAGTTCTGCAACATCAGATAGTTGACGGTACCACCATGGGCCGCAACCACAAGAGTGGCATCATCAATGCCTTTCTTGACCTTCGCAAAGAACGGGTCATCCGCTTTGCCGCCCACGACGGCGATGCTGACGCCTTCGGCCAGTGCCGCAGAGGCCGTCAGGGCCAGAACCGATGCCATCAGCACGGATTTCAGGGAAAGTTTTGGGAATGTCATTGTCGCGTCTCCTCCGAGTTGCCGCCAGTTCAGGCGGATTTTGGTTTTGGGGTCGTTGGGGTGCTGCGAAACTCCTCCTATCGCAGCGCCTTTCGGGTGCGGGCGCTATCGGCCCGAATTCGCTTTGGCATTGGCCTTTTCGCGGGTGCGTTTGTAACGCGCCTCCATTTTGGCTTCGCCTTCGGCTGTGCCGTCGTGCCACGTGCCGAACCATTGATCGAAGGGGACCATCCCATCGGAATAGTTCACTTCGAAATACTTGTGGTGCAAGTAGTGGGAATAGGCGTGGGTGCCGATGGCGGCCTCTCCGGCCTCAATCTTGTCAAAGCCGATATGGCCCACGACCGCGCCGGTGCCGGTGACTTGCAGGTGATACAGCATCAGCAAGGGATGCGACGGCAGCACCAGATGGATCAAGATGTCTGACCAATAGAGCAGATGTTCCACCGGATGCATCGACAGGCTGGACCACGGGCTGGGGTTGATCGAATTGTGGTGAACCGAGTGGACGTATTTGTACAGAAACGGCGTGTGGATCAGCCGGTGGATGCAGAAGAAATGCGCCTCGTGGAACAACGGAATGATGGCGAACATCGCGATCAGCAGCCACGGGTGTTCTTCCAGCGTCGTCCACGGACCCCATCCATGCGCCCATGCGTAAAGCATCCCGACCTCGTATGCGGTCCAGATCGGCACGCCGGTGCCAAAGCTGCGGATCATGTTGTCGATGTTCTGGCTGCCGAACATGAACACGTCGGATTTCTTATCCGCCGGGAACAGCCCGTTGAACTTGAACCGGTTGCCTTGCGACCGTTTGACGTAAAGCCGCAGCTCCATCGCGCCATAGAAGGCGAAGACCAGTACCGCGTTGCGGACAAGGATAAAGGCGATCCACGTCCAGTCCAGCGTTTGCAGGGTAGCCTTCGAAGGGGTCATATAGAACCAGATCACCGCCGCGAAGGCCATGAACAGGGCGTTCCATGGCACGATATAATTGGGCAGCCAGCGTAACAGTTTCAGCGGCTGTGGCGGCCAGACGATGATCGGTGCTACTGCGAGCGGTGTGTTCGGCGCGTAATCGCCGCGCTTGTTACGCTTGCCAAATTTCAGATCGTCCATCCCATCCCCCCACCGGTTTACGCGGTGCCTTGGTGCATCCTGCCCGCTGGCTTTGCGCCGTGGCGGGTTGCGCTGTTTTAGAACCGCTTGACAAATTGTCGCATCGGATTGTTGATTGAAAACCATCAGCTGATGATCCGCGCGCAAATAGATCACCCTCTAAATCCATGGAACCATGATAAAAAATACCAAAAGCCCACGCATAACTTTGCATGATGTTGCCCGGTTGGCCGGTGTTGGCAGCGCCACCGTGGATCGTGTGATCAACGAACGTGGCAATGTTTCCGATGATGTGCGCCAACAGGTTCTGAAGGCGGCGCGTGATTTGGGGCTGAAACGGCTGTTGCCAGACAGCCATCACCGTATGGTCCGAATCAATGTGATTCTTGCTCGTCCCGAACTGCCGCTGATCCACCGCATGGGGATCGAGTTTCGCCGTCTGTCTCACCGTTTGGATCATTCGGTGTCGATCCATCGCACCACTCTGGAGGACGAAAATCCCACCACGATCGCCGAAGCCCTGCTGCGTAGCCCCTGCGATGCGGCGGTCGTTTATGCTCAGGACCACCCGTTGATCCGCGACGCCATTGCCGAACTTGCAGCGCGCGAAAGGCCAGTGGTCACGATGATCTCGGATCTGCCCGGCTCGGCGAGGCTGGCCTATGCGGGAACGGATCACATCAAGGCAGGGCGCTCGGCGGGCTACTTTTTGTCTCGGATGGCGCGCCCCGGCCCGGTGATTGTGCTGTGCAACCATCTGGGGTTTCAATCCCATGCGGACCGGGTTCGCGGGCTGACCGACAATCTGGCCAGCTTTGGACAGGGCTTTGACGTGGTGCGGATCGTCGAGGGCGGCGATGACGCCGTGAGGTCTGAAGTGCGCCTGAAGGACGCCTTTCGCGCCCATCCTGATGCTGTAGCGGTCTACAACGTTGGCGCTGCCAATCGCGGCGTCGTCGCCGCGATCCGGGCGGGGCTGCTGTCGCAACCGCCGGTGTTCATCGGGCATGAACTGACGGCGTTTACATGGGAGTCTTTGCGTGCCGGTCTGATGACTCTGACCATCGATCAAAGCCCTGAATTACAGGCACAATTCGCCATTGACGTGGTGTTGAACCACTTCAATTTTGCGGGTGCCACGCATGTTGCGCCACCCTATGCATCGACGGTTCCCATCGTGCTTTACGGGCCGGAAAACCTACCCGACAAGGTACCGGACTAAGCTTTTGCTGCGGGCACTGCTCCGGCCTGTTCGGCAAGCCAGACTGCCATGCTTTGGCGCAGGGCCGGCGCGTCCTGTGGGATATATCCGCGAGGGTCAGCACCGAATATACCATGCAGGCTGTGGCTGGTCGCGTGGCGCTGCGGGCCAAAAGGGTCTTCGCCCGCCTCGCCCGGATTGGCAGGCGGCAACAGTGACATATCCAGCGTTTGCGGCTGATACGCTGCCAAAAGCGTTGTCTCGAAGCGTCCAGCATGGTCCGGCGGCAAAGGTGAGGTGGCGTTACCATTGACACCAAAAGCCAAGACCCCGAGCGCGCTGCTTTGCGCGTTCCAATCGCTGGCCAGCCCGGCAATCATCTCAAGCTGTTCATCGGCGAAATGACCCGTGAACAGAATGACCTGCCTGACCTCAAACGCCTGCAACCGCGTCAGTGTCTGCCATAACAGCGCGATCAATGCAGATGTGTCTGGCATCATCACCGTCCACGGATAGGCACCATGTCCGCCACCCGTGCCCCACCACAGCGGCGGATAGACCAGCCCACCCGCGATTTCGGCGGCATCCAGACACAACCCATGCGCCTGCAAGCCGTCCAAGCCGACCGGTAAGTGGTGGCTGTGATATTCAATCGTACCCAAAGGCAGCCAGACCCTAGGGCAACGGGCCATCTCGGCGGCAATCTGGCCGGGGCGCAGCAGTTCCAGTTGCTTTGTCATTGGCATCCTACTGGTAAAAGTTGCGGGGCCATACATGGGCCGCCAGCGCCACCTTCAACTCTGCCGGAAACGGCGCGCCATCGCTGTAGATCACATTCATATCCACCTGTTCGGGGTTCAGCATGCCCGGAATGACGCAAGACAGCTCGGGGCAGGACAGCACATAACGCATCGCCGCCTCGGCCAATGTCGGATAGTATGGCGCGCAAAGCGCTTTCAGCGACCGCACCCTTGCCAGCGTTTCCGCAAAGCGATCTCCGCGGAAAAGCTGCGCGGGAACAGAACCTGGCGCAAAGCTGGCATAGGTAGGCTCGTCCCAATGCCCCACCAGCGACCCTGAATCCAAAGGCACCCGCGCGATGAAGCCCTGCGTGCCCGCGCCCGCCCGAAACAAGTCCCCGGCTGGCCGCTGTTCAAACAGGTTCAGCACCACCTGCTGGCTGGCCACCAACCCCAGTCGCGCCAGATCAACGCCATCGGCAGGGCGATAATCGCGGATCGAGACGCCGATCTGATCAATCTTGCCCTCGACCCGCAGCGCGTTCAGCGTCTCCAGCCAGTCTAGTTCATAAAGCCCCGAAGCCATCCAGGAATGGAGTTGGAACAGGTCAATCCGATCAACCTGCAACCGCCGCAGCGCGCTGTCGACCATCTTGCGCAAATACCACGCCGGATAGCGCCCACGCATCTGCGGAGCCTCGTCATCGGGAGCAGGCCATTCGACCGGCTGCGCTTTGGTGGCCACGTAAATCTTGTGCCCCGACCATTGACGCAGCGCCCGCCCGATCACCTCTTCAGAATGACCGTTGCCATAGATATGGGCCGTGTCCACCAGATTGACCCCACGATCAAACGCATGGTGCAAGGTGCGGATCGACGCATCATCATCCACCGCCCCCCAATCCCCGCCCAATTGCCACGCGCCAAAGGCGATCTCGCTGACCTGCCAGCCAGTTCGGCCAAATCGTCGGTATTGCATCAAACCCTCCTGCTCGCGGGGGCACTGTAAAGCGGCGCGTCAGGGGGGAAAGTGTGATCCTGATGGTTTTCAATCTTGAAATGAGTTCGATGGCACCACATTCCAAGGCTGCCCCTGCTTTGATGCAAGCAAAGCTGGAAGTTGTTCACTGAAAAGGCATCAACGAATGACTGTTTTGGCAGTTTTCTTAATAGTGAAAGTGGTAGATCCATTGGCCGCTTTCCGCCCTTCGTGCATGTGAGGACGTGATCGGGGCAAAGCGGACGTTCATAGGCCCGGTGACGGCTCCGTTGAGCAAATGTACTCGGGCGCTAGAACGGCCCTTTGCGGACTGTCGACAATCCACGCGCTGACGTCTGCTTTCCTGTGCTTTGTTTGGAAGCCGCGCTCATAAGGGTGGCAATCGGAGCGCAAAACCGCCCGAGCCACGGGCGGTGGAGGGGAGCGTCAATTGGTAGGACTCCGTCGCCATTCCGAGGGGGCCACGCCAAACTTGGCCTTGAACAGCCTTGAAAACTGCGCCTGATCGCAGAAGCCGAGGCGGTATGAAATCTCGGCCATCGACAGCGCGGGCGAGGACAGGATCAGTTCCTTTGCCGCTATCAACCGTTCATCCCGAATGAACTGGGAAACGGTCTGGTTCGTGTCGCCGAAAAGTTCGTGCAGATAGCGCTTCGAGATGCCACAGGCTTCGGCTACGAATTCGGGCGACAGGGTGGGGTTGGACAAGTGCTTGCGGATCACCTGTTCCGCCCGCCGCAGATGTCCGGCCCGCACTGAGGTGCGCACTTGATGGTCGTCTGTCGCAGATTCGTCGAGCACGAGGGCAAGGACATCGACGATCTGCCGACCGAGGATGTCAGCAGCACGCCCCGCCGACAGGGGCAGCGAATGCAGCTGATGCATCATCGAAGTGAAGAGCGACGGAAGACCGCTGCCCGAGTCGATCGTCCTTGCACAGAACCTATCGGGATCGCGGACCTTCTCGGCCAGTGACTTCTTGCTGATCTTCAGGACACTCAGCTCGTTCGCCGTGTCATAGGAAAAGCGGTAGGGTTCGTCACCGCGTTCAAGGATGAAACCGCCGGGGTCGCAGCGGATCTCGCGTCCCATCTGCTTGAACTCGACCGGGCTCAGGCGGGGGACGGTGATCAGGTATTCCTCTTCGCGCGTGTGCGAAATGTGCGTCGGCCTGCGTTCGTATTGCAGCGGTTCCGTCGCCAGCCGCGACAGCGACACATTTCCCATCTGCCGCTTTTCTAGCGTGCCCGAAAAGGCGGCCGCGTCGCGAAAGGTCAATTGCAGGGGAAAGTAGGTTTCGCCGATCACGCGTGTCCAATGTGCCGAACGCTGGTTCGGCAGGATCTGCGTGGTGTTGTGCGCGACGATTTCCATGCGCCCTCTCCCCAAAGCGCTGCTTTAGAAGCGGTAGGGCCGAAACCGCATCGTATCAAGTCTTATCAATCCGACCGGCCCCCGCGGTGCGCCCTGCGTCAAGGCTTTGCGCGCCCAGCGTCAAGCGCGGCCTGCGGATTGCACGGAGATGCAAAGGATCATGCCCCGCGCTGCAAGAATGCGGCGCGGATTTCCGCCAGTCTTCCGGAATGACGAGAGGCTGGAAAACAGTCCGGGTTCAGGGGGTCATCTGCAACGCTTCCTGCGATCCGGCGCCGTTTTCCCATCCGGGGAGGAACAAGGATGACCAAACGCAATGTGGACCCGATCACGCTTTCGGTCGTGCGGGGCGTGCTGGAAACCACACAGCGCGAGATGACCCTGACGCTGGAACAGACGGCACGGTCTTCGGTGTTCAATCTGGCGCATGACTATTCGACCGCGCTGTTCAACCACACGCCAGAGATGATCCTGCAGGGGCAGGATATCCCGATACATCTGGGCAGCCTGATCCCAGCGATGAAGTCGGTCGCCAATTTCTTCGAAGGCGACATCCACGAAGGCGACCTGATCCTTCACAATGACCCCGCCTATGGCGGCAGCCACATCATCGACACCTGCATGTACATGCCCGTGTTCCATGAGGGCGAGCTGGTCTTCTGGACGGTCTGCAAGGGCCACCTGACCGATATCGGCGGTCCGGTTCCGGCGGGCTACAACCCCAATGCGACCGAGATTTTCGCCGAAGGCCTGCGCATCCCGCCGGTCAAATTGTGGGATCGTGGCCGGCCGCGCAAGGACGTGATGAACCTGCTTCTGACCAACATGCGCGCCCGCCGCGATCAGGAAGGCGACTTTAACGCGCTCATCGGGGCCTGCCAGGTGGGCGCGCGCAATCTGGTCAATCTAATGAAGAAATACGGCAAGGATGTCGTGCAGGACTGCATCGCCGAACTGCTCGACATGGCCGAAGCGCATATGCGCAAGCTGATCTCGGACGTGCCGGACGGCACCTATACCGGCACCGCCATCCTTGAAGATGCAGGCCACGGCTACGGTGATTTCGAGATCACGGCGACCGTGACGGTCAAGGGCGACGGCTGCCACATCGCCATCTCAAGCCCGCCGCAGATCCCCTATTTCATCAACAGCTACGAAGGGAACAGCCATTCTGGCGTCTATCTGGGGCTGATGATGTTCGCCCAGTTGCCGCCACCCTACAACGAAGGGCTGTACCGCTGCGTGACGACCGACATGGGGCCGAAGGGCACGCTCTGCAACGCGAAGTCCCCCGCGCCGCATATGAACTGCACCACGACCCCGATGGAGACGCTGACCGATGCTGTGCGTCTGGCCTTTGAACAGGCGGCACCGGCCAAGGTTTCGGCCAGCTGGGGCCATGCCAACGGCTGCAACATCGCCGGTTGGGACAAGCGCCATGACGAGGAATATGTGACCATGGTTCTGGCCTCGGTCATCTCGGGCGCCGGCGCCACGGCCAGCCAGGACGGCTGGCATGCCTGCGGGCCGGAATGCTGCTTTGGCGCGCTGACCTCGGGCGATATCGAGATGCTGGAGCACAGCTATCCGATCATCATTCACCGCTATGGTCTGATGGAGGACAGCGGCGGCGCGGGCAAGAATCGCGGCGGTTCCGGCACCTGCTGGGAGGTGGAGCCGCTGGATACGCCGATGACGCTCATCACCTTTGGCGAAGGGCGGCGCATTCCGGCGATGGGCGCGGCCGGGGCGAAATCGGCCATGGTGCAGCCCAAGGTCGGCCGTCTGGAAGTGACGCGCAACGGCCAGACCCAGATCATCACCGAAAACGTCATCGAAACCATCCAGCCCGGCGAGCGGGCCGCCAACAAGAACCCCGGCGGCGGCGGCTATGGCAACCCGTTTGAGCGTGACGTGCAGAAGGTGGTCGAAGATGTGCGCAACGGTCTGGTCAGCCTTGACGGCGCGCGGCTGGATTACGGTGTGGTCATCACCGACCGCGACAGCCTGACCGTCGATCACGCGGCCACCGCGAAACTGCGCGCCGCCTGATCCCCTTCCCACTCCGTTTTCCCCGAGGTCCGGGGGGCGCCCTGCCCCCCCGCCCGACCCCGGCTTCCCGAAAGGACGCATCCCATGCAGAACCAATATCGCCTTGGCATCGACGCTGGCGGCACCTTCACCGACCTCATTCTGGCAGACCGCAAGGGCGGCGTGCGCATCTTCAAGGCGCTGTCCACCCCCACCGACCCGACGGCGGCCATCCGCAACGGGCTGAAGCTGATTCAGGAAGAAACCGGCCTGTCGCCGCAGGCCATCGTCTCGAACGCCGATCTGTGCATCAACGGCACCACGGTGGGGCTGAACGCGCTGATCACCCATAACGGCGCGAAAACCGGCCTGATCGCCACCCGTGGGCATGAGGACAGCATCGAAATCCGTCTGGGCCACAAGGAGGACGGCTATCGCTATGACCCGGAATATCCGCCGGCCACCATGCTGGTTCCGCGCTATCTGCGCCGGGGCGTGGCCGAACGGGTGCTGTCGAACGGCACCGTCCACACCCCCCTGAACGAAGAGGACGTGCGCGAGGCCTGCCGCCACTTCATCCGCGAAGGCGTTGAATCGGTGGCGATTTCCTTTGTCTGGTCGGTGCTGCATCCCGAACACGAACTGCGCGCCGGCGAGATCGTGCGCGAGATGATGCCGAATGTCCGCCTGACCATCGGCAGCCAGCTATATCCGCAGGTGCGCGAATACACCCGTACCTCGACTGCCATCGTGAACGCCTATCTTGCCCCCATCCTGCAGCGCTATGTCGAGGCGGTGGATGCCTATTTCCAATCGCTCGGCGCGCGCCATCCGGTGCGCTATTTCCAGTCGAACGGCGGGCTGGCGCTGGGCCGGGTGGTGTCCGACCAGTCGGTTTACGCCATCAACTCCGGCCCCGCCTCGGCCCCGCAAGCCGCGCTGTGGCTGGGCGAGCCCTGGGGGATGAAGGACATCATCACCGTCGACATGGGCGGCACCTCGTTCGACATCACGCTGACCCGCGATGGCCGGGCGAACGTGTCGAAGAACATTGATTTCCTGCGCTATCGCATCGGCATTCCGATGATCCAGGTGGAAACGCTGGGTGCGGGGGGCGGGTCGATCGGCTGGATCGACAGCATGGGCCTTCTGCAGATGGGCCCGCAATCGGCGGGGTCGGAACCGGGGCCGGCCTGCTATGATCAGGGCGGAGAAAAGCCCACCACAACGGATGCCAACCTTGTTCTGGGCTATCTCAATCCCGATGGTCTGGTGGGTGGCCGCCTGCCGCTGAACGTCGAAAAGGCCCGCCGCGCGATCAAGACCCATCTGGCCGACCCGCTGGGCATCAGCGTGGAAAAGGCCGCCTATGGCATGTTCACCATCGTCAATAACAACATGGTGAACGCCATTCGCCGGGTGTCGGTGGAGCGCGGCTATGACCCGCGCGATTTCGTGCTGAACTGCGCGGGCGGGGCGACGGCGGCGCATATCACGGCGCTGGCCCGTGAAATGGGCATCCGCAAGGTGCTGATTTCCAAGCTTGCCTCGGGGCTGTGCGCCTTTGGCCAGATCCTGTCGGATGTGAAATACAACTACATGGCCCCCGTCGCCGCGCGTCTGGAAGGGGCCGACTCTGCCGCCCGCCTGAACCGCCTGTTCGGAGAGTTGGAAGGGCGCGGCCGGGCCGACCTGATGGCCGATGGCTTTACGGATGACCGCATCTCGGTCCGGCGCAGCCTTGACATGCGCTATGTCGGGCAGGTGCATGAATGCACCGTGGACATCGAACCCTTCGAGATCACGGAAGCCGCGCTGGAACGCCTGAAGGCCGCGTTCCACGCCCGTCACGAAGAACTCTACACTTATTCCGAACCGCATAGCGCGGTTGAGGTGGTGAACGTCGAAAGCGCGATCACCGGCGCGGTGGACAAGCCTGGACGGATGGCATCGGCCCCCGGCAAGGGCGCGCATTCCGCGCTGAAGGGCACGCGCGAGATGATCTTCACCGCCGATGGTATCCCGCATGAAACGCCCGTCTATGACGGCGCGCTGCTGGGCGCGGGCGACCGCATCACCGGTCCCGCCGTGATCCAGGAAGTGACGACGACCATCGTGATCGAACCGGGCTGGATGGCCGAACTGGATGCCTCGGCGGTCTATGTGCTGACGATGGCTGCCGATCCTGCGATCCAGCAGCGGGCCGCGCGCGCGGTCGAGGTGGCCTGACATGGCGTTGGCGCTGGAACAGGTGGGGGTCGCCTTCGGTGGCTTCCGCGCGCTGACTGGCGTTTCGCTGTCGGTTGGCGCGGGCGATGTCGTCGGGCTGATCGGTCCAAACGGTGCGGGCAAGACCACCTGCATTAATGTCCTGACCGGCTTCCAGCGCCCGTCAAGCGGGCGGGTCCTTCTGGAGGGGCGGGACGTTTCGGCGCTGCCCGCCCACCGCCTGCGCCGCGCCGGTGTGGCGCGCACCTTTCAGGCCGGTCGCCTCTTCGGCGGTCTGGACGTGCTGGACAATCTGGCCTGCACCGGCATCGGCCTTGGCCTGCGCCGGGCCGAGGCGGAGCGGCGGGCAAGCGATCTGCTGGGCTGGATGGGGATTGCCCCGCTCGAAAGCCGTCCTGCCGCCGGATTGCCCTATACCGACGAACGGCGCGTGGCCATCGCCCGCGCCCTGATGGGCGATCCCGCCTACCTGCTGCTCGACGAACCCGCCGCCGGCATGTCCGAGGCAGAGGCAAACGATCTGGCCGCCCTGATCCGCCGCATCGCCCATGACCGCGGCATCGGCTGCCTGCTGATCGAACACAATGTCGGACTTGTCCTGTCGGTCTGTTCCGATGTCGTCGTGCTGGATGGCGGGCGCGTCATCGAACATGGTGACCGGAGCGTGATCCTCGGCTCCGGCGCCGTGCGCGAGGCCTATCTCGGCGCCCATGCGGAGGCCGCGTGATGGCCAAGTTGGGCATCTTCGACCTTGCGGTGCGCTACGGCAAGCTGACCGCCATTGCGGACCTTTCCTTCATAGTGGCCGAAGGGGAACGCGTCTTCGTCTCGGGTCCGAACGGGGCGGGGAAATCTTCGCTTCTGTCCGCAATCGCAGGGTCCGTTCGTACGGCGCATGGCCGGATCGAGATGGACGGCGATATCCTGTCTGGCCTTGGGCCAGAGGCCATCGCGCGGCGTGGCCTGTCCATGGTGCCCGAAGGGCGTCGCATCTTTTCTGGCCTGAGCGTGCTGGAAAACCTGACCGTCGGCACCGGCATGCGGCGTGACCGCGGCGCGGTGGCAGATGATCTGGAAACCGTCTTCACCGCCTTCCCCATCCTGCGCGAACGGGCAAAAGCGAATGCGGGTGCCTTGTCGGGCGGGCAGCAGCAGATGCTGGCCATCGCCCGCGCGTTGATGACGAACCCCAAGGTCATGCTGGTGGACGAACCGTCCCTCGGCCTCGCCCCCAAGGTGGTGGACGAGGTCTATGACCGTCTCTGCCAGCTTCAGGCCCTGCGCGGGCTGACCTTGGTGATCGTCGAACAATCTTCGGCCCGCGCGGCACGGGTGGGGGGGCGGATGCTCCTGATGCGGGGCGGGCGGATCGTGGCCGATGGCGACGCAACCGAATTCGCAGCCCGCGACCTGTTGACGGAAGCCTATTTCGGAGGTGCGGCATGAGCCTGCAATTGCTGTTCGACGCTCTGGCGCTGGGGGGCATCTACGCCATCGCCGCGCTGGGCATAGCCCTGATCTTCGGGGTGATGCGTCTGGTCAACTTCGCGCATGGCCAGTTCATCGCCTGCGCGGTCTTCGCGCTGATCGTCCCTTCGACGGATGCGCTGGCCGTGCTGGGGCTGGGTGCGCTACCCGCGCCGGTGCTGGTGCCGCTGATCCTGCTGATCGGGGCAGGGCTGGCCGTGGCTGCCGAGGCGCTGGTCTTCCGTCCCATGCGCAACGCGTCACCCGTGGCGCTGATGGTGGGCAGTTTCGCGCTGGGCGTTGCGTTGCAGAACCTGCTCCTGGTGCTTTACGGCGGACGTCCCAAGGCGGTCAGCCTTTGGGCGGAACTGGGCCAGCCCGTGCAGGTGGCCACGGCCTCTGTCCCGCTGCTGCAACTGATCGTCATCGCGGCAGTGGCCGTGATCCTTGCAGGGCTTGCACTGATGCTGCGCAAGTCGCGGCTGGGTCTGGAAATGCGCGCCGCGGCCGAGGATTTCACCATGGCGCGGATGCTGGGCGTCCGGTCGAACCGCGTGATTTCGGGCGCCTTCGCGCTGTCGGGGGCCTTGGCCGCCGTGGTGGCGCTGGTCCTTGTGGCACAGACCGGCGTGGCCGATGTCCGCATGGGCGGGCAGATCATGCTGGTGGCCTTCATCGCCACGGTCGTGGGCGGCATGGGCAGCCTGTCGGGCGGGGTGGCGGCGGGGCTGGGCATCGGCGCGGCCTCGGCCCTGTTGCAGGCGGGACTGCCCGCCGATGCGCGGCCGTTCCGTGACGCCTTCCTCTATGGCGGGGTCATCCTTGTCCTCCTCTTCCGGCCGCAGGGCCTATTCGCCCCCGTCGGGGCCAAGCCGAGGGTCTGATCCATGACCAGCCAACACACGATCCGCCGCCGTATGGCGGCCACCACACCGGTCCTTCTGGCGCTGATCCTGCTGGCCTTCGTCCTTGCCGCGCTGGCGTTGGGCGACCGCGCCATCGCCCGCATGGCCGCCGAGACGCTGATCCACGTCACGATGGTCGTGGGCTTCTGGGTCTTTGTCGGCAATTCGGGCGTCGTCAGCTTCGGCCATGCCGCCTTTGGCTGCATCGGCGCTTACGTTTCGGCATGGCTGACCCTGCGGCCCGACATGAAGGCAACCCTGCTTCCGGGTCTGCCCGAGATGATCGCCGCGGCGGATTGGCCGGTTCTTCCTGCCGCCCTTGCCGGCGGCGGGGCGGCCGCGCTGGTCGCGCTGGTGACGGGTGCGGCGATCCTGCGCCTGTCGGGGATCGCGGCGTCCATCGCCACCTTCGCCTTCCTTGCGATGGTCAACACGATCTGGGCGAACTGGACGCCAGTGACGGGGGGGACGTCTTCGGTCGTGGGTCTTGATCGCTACGTGACCCCGTGGGTCGCGCTGGGCTGGGCCGTTCTGGCGATCACGGTTGCTGCGGTCCATGCGGCATCGGCCTCGGGCCTTGCCCTGCGGGCCACGCGTGAGGACGAGGTGGCCGCCGCCGCGTCCGGCATC
The DNA here is from genome assembly GCA_001828855.1 of Rhodobacterales bacterium RIFCSPHIGHO2_02_FULL_62_130. Taxonomy (GTDB): domain Bacteria; phylum Pseudomonadota; class Alphaproteobacteria; order Rhodobacterales; family Rhodobacteraceae; genus Cypionkella. The sequence continues at coordinate 16,031 of MHZT01000043.1, forward strand.
GACCGCTACCGCCACCGCCTGCTCGCCTTCACCCTGTCGGCCTTCTTTTGCGGGGCAGGGGGCGCGCTGATGGGGCATTTCATCGGCGTGATCAATCCCGACGGCTTCTACCTGAGCCTGACCTTCCTGATGCTGGCCATGCTGGTCATCGGCGGGGTGGGGTCGCTGTCGGGTGCCGTGATGGGCGTGCTGGCACTCTCCATCGCGGTCGAGGCGCTTGTCCGGCTGGAAAAGGGCGTGACGGTCGGTGCCGCGACCTTTGCCCTGCCCCCCGGCAGCCAAGAGATCATCCTCGCCGTCGCCATGATCCTGATCCTGATCTTCCGTCCCGCAGGCCTGATGGCCGGACGCGAGGTGATGCTGCCTGCCCGCTGGGTCGCGGGTCGGGCGTCGCGTGAAACCTGAAAGACCCGACCAACAGGAGTTAACTGATGAAGAGACTAGCAAGCCATGTCGTGGCATTGACCCTGCTTGCGCCGCCGGTGCTGGCGCAGGAAGACCTGACCGTGGGCTTCGCCATCGCCAAATCCGGCTGGATGGAAGCCTATGACACCCCCGCCGCCACCGCCGCCATGATCCGGATCGAAGAGATCAACGCGGCAGGCGGTCTGCTTGGCCGTCAGATCAAGGTGGTCGAAGCCGACACCCGCACCGACCGCGCCGAAAGCGCCAAGGCGGGGCTGGACGTGCTGGATCAGGGGGCCGAGATGATGGTCGTGTCTTGCGACTACGACTTCGGCGCCCCCGCCGCGCTGGTGGCCGAAGGCGAAGGGATGAATAGCTTCTTCCTCTGCGCCGAGGACGTGAAGGCAGGCATCCAGGGCGTCGGCCCCAACAGCTTCTCCTCGTCGGTTCTTGCGCCCGTGCAGGGTGCCACCATGGCCGAATGGGCCCATGCCAAGCGCGAGGCGCGCACCGCCTATGTGCTTGAAGATACCTTCATCGAATACAATAAGGGTATCTGCACCGGCTTCAACTGGATGTTCCCGCAGCTTGACGGCGCGCAGATCGTCGGCAGCGATACGTTCAAGAACGACGACGCCTCGATCGCCAGCCAGATCACCCGCATCAAGGAACTGCCCGAGCAGCCTGATGTGATCATGCTCTGCTCGTTCATGCCCGGTGCTGCGGCGGCGGTGCGCCAGTTGCGCGCCGCAGGGATCAATTCACTGATCCTGAACGGATCGGCAGTCGATGGCTCCTACTGGCTTGAGGCGACGCCTGATCTTTCGGGCTTCGTCGTGCCGGTGCAGGGCTCCATCTATGGTGATGACCCCCGGCCCGAGGTGGAGGCCTTCAACAAGGCCTACGAGGCCAAGACCGGCAGCCGCCCCGCCAGCCAATATGCCTATCCGGGCTATGTGCTGATCGACCTCTGGGCCAAGGCCGTCGAACGGGCGGGCACGGTTGAAGGTGCGGCGGTGACGGCCGAGCTGGAAAAGATGCGTGACGAACCCACCGCTTTCGGCCCGCGCACCTTCACCTCTGAACTGCACCACCAGAATACCGCGCTGATGCAGATCATCGAAATCACCGGCGGCAAGCCCGCGCGGGTGGATGAATGGCGCATCTCGCAGCCGGTTCCGCTGGACGTGCTGATGAAGAAGTGACGCCCGTCACGGGGCAAGGTCAAGGGCAAGGGCAGGGGCGCGGTCCGGCAGGGCCGCGCCCTTGGCGTTACAGGTAGGGCGGAGTGCAGGCCGAGACGACCACCGCCTCGCGGTCGCCCACGTTGCGGAAGCGGTGGGGCTGGGTGGAGTCGAAAAGGTAGCTGTCCCCCGCCTTCAGCACGGCGGATTGATCGCCCACCGTGACCTCGATCTCGCCCGCGATGACGACCCCGCCTTCATGCGAGACATGCTCCAGCATCTGCGCGCCGGTATCGGCCCCGGGTTCGTAGCGTTCGTACAGGATTTGCAGGTTGTGCGCCTTGGCATCGCCTACCTGTTGCAGCGTCATCTTCCCGCGCGGATCGTCCAGCGTCGAATAAAGCCGCGTGGTCAGGTCCCGCAATTCATGCGGCTTGAAAAAGACCGACTGGCTGACAGGGGCGTCGGGTTCGAAAAACTCCGACATCGTGACGGAAAGACCGCCCAATATCTTGCGCAAGGATGCAACCGAGGGGTTGGATCGGTTGGTTTCGATCATCGAAATCTGCCCATGCGGCACACCCGAAGCTTCGACCAGTTGCCGCTGCGACAGCCCTGCGGCTTGGCGCATCTGCTTCAGTCGTTCGCCTACGTTGAAATCCTGCATGGCTGTCATCCTGCCCTTTCGGGAACCATAGGGCTTGGTCGCGGAGCGCACAATCTTTTGTCGGCGCGTGCGCAGCATATCAAGACGCGTTGCTCAAAATAATGCGCAATGCTACCCCTGATCCAGCCAATGTTCCAGGAGCACCGCCATGACCGAATCCGCCCGGCTGTCCGCCCGAAAATCCGCCGCCGTCGCCCGTGGCGTCGCCACCCGCGGCATCTATGCCGCCCGCGCCGAGAATGCCGAACTCTGGGATGCCGAAGGGCGGCGCTTCATCGACTTCGCGGCGGGGATCGCGGTGAACAACACAGGCCACCGCCATCCGCGCGTCATGGCGGCGGTCGCCGAGCAGGCGCAGGCCTTTACCCACACCTGCTTCCACGTCGCGCCCTATGAAGGCTACATCGCGCTGGCCGAACGGCTGAACGCGGCGACGCCGGGGGATTTCGAAAAGAAGACCATGCTCGTCACCACGGGGGCCGAGGCGGTGGAGAACGCCATCAAGATGGCCCGCGCCTATACCGGACGGTCGGGCGTGATCTCGTTCTCGGGCGCGTTCCACGGGCGCACGCTTCTGGGTATAGCTTTGACCGGCAAGGTCGCGCCCTACAAGAAGGGCTTCGGCGCGATGCCGCCCGAAATCGTCCACGCCCCTTTCCCGAATGCTTTCCACGGCGTGACCGAGGCCGATGCGCTGGAGCAGCTTGAACGCCTGTTCGCCTCGTCCGTCGATCCGGAACGGGTGGCCGCCATCATCATCGAACCGGTGCAGGGCGAGGGCGGTTTCAACATCGCGCCTGCGGGTTTCCTGCGCGCCCTGCGCGACATCTGCGACCGTCACGGCATCGTGCTGATCGCTGACGAGGTTCAGGCAGGCATGGCGCGCACGGGCCGTATGTTCGGCTTCGACCATTCCGGTGTGTTGCCCGATCTGGTGACCATGGCCAAGGGTCTGGCCGGTGGTTTCCCGCTGTCTGCCGTCACGGGGCGGGCCGAGATCGTGGACGCGCCAAATCCGGGCGGTGTCGGCGGCACCTATGCGGGCAACCCGCTGGCGGTTGCGGCGGCCCATGCGGTGCTGGACGTGATCCGTGACGAAGACCTCTGCGCCCGCGCGGCCGAGATCGGCGAGGTGATCCGCGCCCGTTTGACCCAGATCGCTGCGCAGCAGGGGATGGAATGCATCGGTGACGTGCGCGGGCTGGGGGCGATGAACGCGCTGGAACTGGTCACCAGCCGCACGGGCAACGCGCCCGACGCCGCCCTGACCGCCGCCGTCGTGGCCGAGGCCGAGGCGCGTGGTCTGATCCTGCTGTCCTGCGGTACGCGCTACAACGTCATCCGCCTGTTGCCCCCGCTGACCATTCCGATGGAGCAGTTGCACGAGGCGCTGGATATCCTTGAAGCCTCGATCGAGGCCGCGGTGATGAAGAAGGCCGCCTGAGCCACCTTTTCCCGCTGATCACATCGACGCTCCTGCCCGTTGCGGGCAGGGGGCACCCCCGTGCTGGCCCAAGGATTGCGATCATGCCCGACGCGCATCTGAACCTGATCGACGGCACGTGGATGCCGGGCGACCACCTGACCGAAAACCGCAACCCGTCCGACCTGTCTGATCTGATCGGCCATTACGCCGCCGGAACCGCCGATGACGTCGACCGCGCGGCGCAGGCGGCCACGGCGGCCTTGCCCGCATGGCAGGCCAAGGGTCCGCTGGCGCGGGCCGAGCTGTTGGACCGCATCGCCCGCCGCATCGAGGCCGAGGCTGATGTGATCGGGCGGATGCTGGCGCGGGAAGAGGGCAAGATCCTGCCCGAAGCGGTGGCCGAGGTGCGCCGCGCCGCCCAGATCTTCCGCTTCTTCGGTGGCGAGGCGCTGCGCAACGCGGGGGATGCCATCGCCTCGGTCCGGCCGGATGTGGACATTGCCGTGACGCGCGAACCCGTTGGCGTGGTCGGGCTGATCACGCCGTGGAACTTCCCCGCCGCCATCCCGGCGTGGAAGGTCGCGCCCGCACTGGCCTATGGCAATGCGGTGATCCTGAAGCCTGCCGATCTGGTGCCCGGCACCGCGCATCTGCTGGCGCGCATCATCCATGAGGAAGGCTGTCCCGCCGGCATCTTCAACCTTGTGATGGGACCGGGGTCCGTGGTCGGTCACGCGCTTGTCCATCACCCGCTGGTCACGGCGATCTCTTTCACCGGATCGGTCGCCACGGGCCGCGCCATCGCCCGCAGCGCCGCCGAAGGGATGAAGAAGGTGCAGCTTGAAATGGGCGGCAAGAACCCCATGGTCGTGCTGGACGATGCCGACATGGACATCGCGGTTCCGGCCTGTCTGAACGGAGCCTTCTTTTCGACCGGGCAACGCTGCACCGCCTCGTCCCGGCTGATCGTGCAGTCGGGCATCCACGACGCCTTCGTCGCCCGCCTGACCTAGGCGATGCAGAAGCTGCGCGTCGGCCCTGCCCTGGCCGCTGACAGCCAGATCGGCCCCGTCGCATCGGCCGCGCAGTTGCGGGGCAATCTTGACTATGTTGCCCTTGCCCGCGCGGAAGGGTGCGAGGTGATCGGCGGCGACACCATCAACGGTCCGACCGACGGTTTCTTCCAGCGCCCCGCGCTGTTCCTGAACGCGCGGAACGACATGCGCGTGTCGCGCGAGGAAATCTTCGGCCCCTGCGCCGCCGTCATCCGCGTGAGCAGCTTCGACGAAGCCCTTGCCGCGGCGAATGACACCGAATTCGGCCTGTCTGCCGGTATCTGCACCGCCTCGCTGAAGCACGCCCGCGCCTTCCGGCAGGGGGCGAAGGCGGGGATGGTCATGGTCAACCTGCCCACGGCAGGGGTCGATTTCCACGTGCCTTTCGGCGGCACGAAGGGCAGCTCGCACGGCCCGCGCGAACAGGGTCGCCACGCGGCCGAGTTCTTCACCACCATCAAGACCAGCTACAGCTTCGCGGGTTAGGCCATGCAGAAATCCCTGATCCTGACCATCAACCCCGGCACGACCACCACCCGCATCGGCCTTTTCCTGCCTGAAGGCGCCGAGGTTCAGCCCGTGCTGGACGAAACGATAGACCATGATGAAACGGTCATGGCGGGTTTCGACGGGATCGCCGCGCAACTGCCCTTCCGGGCGCATGCGGTGCAAGAGTTCATCGACGCCATTCCGGGCGGGGTTCGGCTGGCTGCCGTGGCGGGGCGGGGCGGGATGCTGTCGCCCGTGCCTGCGGGGGTGATCGCCGTCGATGACGGGCTGGTGGACTTCGCGCTGCACCGCCCCGTGCATCATCATGCCTCGAACCTGGGCGCGCCGCTGGCGCAGCGGATCGCGGCGGCGGCGGGTTGTCCGGCCTTTGTCGTCGATCCCGTCTCGGTGGATGAACTGCCCCCCGTGGCGCGTGTGTCGGGCTGTCCCGACATCCCGCGCTTTTCCTTTGTCCATGCGCTGAACATCCGCGCCTGCGGGCGGCGGCTGGCGGCGCGTCTGGGCAAGCCCTTCGATGAAATGGATGCTATCGTCGCGCATATGGGCGCGGGCATTTCGGTCGCTGCGATCCGCAAGGGGCGGATCGTGGACAGCACCAACCGGATGGAGAACTCGCCCTTCTCGCCGGAACGGGCAGGCGGGCTGCCGCCCATGCCACTGATCGACCTGTGCTATTCGGGCCGCTTCACCAAGGATGCGTTGAAGCGGCGGCTTTACGGGCAGGGTGGCGTTTACGCCTATCTCGGCACCAAGGACATGCGCCGGGTCGAGGCGATGATCGACGCGGGCGATGCCAAGGCGAAACTGGTCTGGGAGGCGATGGTCTACCAGATCGGCAAGGCCATCGGCAGCATGGCCGCTGTTCTGGATTTCCGTCCCGACGGGATCATCCTGACCGGCGGCATGGCGCATTCGCAGCGCCTGACCGGGGCACTGACCGACCAGATCGGTGGCTTTGCTCCGGTCAGCCTCTATCCCGGCAGCCAAGAAAGCGAAGCACTCGCCGCCGGTGCCGCCCGTGTACTGGCTGGCGCGGAAGAGGCCCGCGTCTGGCCCGTCACCCCCGAGGTGGAGGAGATGCCGTGGTGATCCGCAGCTTCGCCGAACTTGATGCCGTGATGGCGGAACGCCCGCCGCTGCACCCTGCCGTCGCCGGTGCCAACGATCCCGCCACCCTGACCGCGCTGGCCGACGCGCTTGCAGCAGGGCGCATCGCGGGCGCGGTTCTGGCAGGCGATGCCGAGACGATCACCCGCCTACTTCCTGAGCCGCTGGTCGGCAAGGTCGTCATCCGCTCCGCGCGTGACGCGACCGAGGCCGCCGCCCTTGCGGTCGCCGCGATCCGCGCGGGCGAGGCAGATGTGCTGGTCAAGGGCAGTGTGGACAGCGCCGCCTATCTGCGCGCCGTGGTGGCACGCGAAACAGGCCTTCGCGCTTCCGACGTACTGTCGAACGTCACGCTGGCCGAAATGCCTTCGGTCCCGCGCCTGATCGGGGCGACGGACAACGGAATTGTCGTGAAGCCGACGCTGGACCAGAAACACGCGATCCTGCGCAATGCGCTGCCACTTTTCGCGGGTCTGGGCGTCGCGCCCATGCGGGTGGCGGCCATTGCGGCATCCGAAAAGGTCCATCCGTCGCAACCTGCCACCACCGATGCGGCAGTCCTGCGCGACGAATGGGGCACGGGCGACGGGTCTGTTCTGGTCGATGGGCCCTTCGGCTATGACGTGGCCCTGTCGCCCGCAGCGGCGGCGAAGAAGGGCTTTGCCGCGTCGCCTGTCGCTGGGCAGGCCGACCTGATCCTGTTCCCGTCCATCGAGGCGGGCAATGCCACGGTCAAAGCCTGGAAACTGCACGGTCAGGCTCGCACGGCCAGCATCGTCATGGGCGCGCGGATGCCTGTCCTGCTCAACTCCCGCGCCGACGGTCCGGAACAGCGGCGGCTGGGCCTTTTACTGGCCGCTGCCGTTCTGGCGGGGCAGGGGGGCAGGCCATGACCGTGCAAAGCGTGGGCGTCGTGGGCGCAGGGCAGATGGGTAACGGCATCGCCCATGTCTTCGCCCTGGCAGGCTATGACGTGCTTCTGAACGACATCGCCCAGACCAGCCTGGACAAGGCGCTGGCCTCCATCGACCGCAACATCGAACGGCAAGTCTCGCGCGGCAAGGTCACGGCGGACGAGAAGGCCGCCGCCCTCTCCCGTATCCGCACCACGCTGAAGCTCGCCGACCTCGGCGCAACCGACCTGATCATCGAGGCCGCGACCGAACGCGAAACGGTCAAGCAGGCGATCTTCGAAGACCTCCTGCCCCACCTCAAACCGCACACGATCCTGACGTCGAACACCTCTTCCATCTCCATCACCCGACTCGCCTCGCGCACGGACCGTCCGGAAAAATTCATGGGTTTCCACTTCATGAACCCCGTCCCGGTCATGCAACTGGTGGAACTGATCCGTGGCATCGCCACCGATCAGGAAACGTGGGACACCCTGCACGACGTGGTGCGCAAACTGGGCAAGACCGCCGCCAGCGCCGAAGACTTCCCCGCCTTCATCGTCAACCGCATCCTGATGCCCATGATCAACGAGGCGGTCTATACGCTCTATGAAGGCGTGGGTTCGGTGAAATCCATCGACGAGTCGCTGAAACTCGGCGCGAACCACCCGATGGGGCCGCTGGAACTTGCGGATTTCATCGGACTGGACACCTGCCTTGCCATCATGAACGTCCTGCATGACGGTCTGGCGGATACCAAATACCGCCCCTGCCCCCTCCTGACGAAATATGTAGAGGCAGGCTGGCTCGGCCGCAAGACGCAACGGGGGTTCTACGACTACCGCGGCGAAGTCCCCCTTCCTACCAGATGAACGGAGAAGCGCGATGAAGGTCCTTGTGCCTGTCAAACGTGTGATCGACTACAACGTGAAGGTCCGCGTCAAGGCGGACGGATCGGGCGTCGATCTGGCCAACGTGAAAATGTCGATGAACCCCTTTGACGAAATCGCCGTGGAAGAGGCGATCCGGCTCAAGGAAAAGGGCATCGCGACCGAGGTCGTCGTCGTCTCCATCGGCGTAAAGCAGGCGCAGGAAACCCTGCGCACCGCGCTCGCGATGGGCGCCGACCGCGCGATCCTGATCGAAGCCGCAGCCGACGTGCATACCGACATCGAACCCCTCGCCGTGGCGAAACTGCTGGCAGGTGTCGTCAAGGAAGAAGGCCCCGGCCTCGTCCTCTGCGGCAAGCAGGCGATCGACAATGACATGAACGCCACCGGCCAGATGCTTTCGGCGCTGCTCGGCTGGTCGCAGGCGACCTTCGCCTCGGAACTCAGCGTCGAAGGCGACACCGCAAAGGTCACGCGCGAAGTCGACGGCGGCCTCCAGACCATCGCGGTCAAGATGCCCGCCATCGTCTCCGTGGACCTGCGCCTGAACGAACCGCGCTATGCGTCGCTTCCGAACATCATGAAGGCCAAGGCAAAACCGCTCGCGACCAAGACCCCCGCCGATTACGGCGTGGACGTCGCCCCGCGCCTCTCGGTCGTCAAGACCGTCGAACCGGCAGGCCGCAAGGCCGGCGTGAAGGTGGGTTCGGTCGACGAACTCATCGCGAAACTCAAAGACGAAGCGGGGGTGATCTGATGGCCGTTCTTCTTCTCGCCGATGTGAATGATGGCGCTCTGGCAACCGACGCCGTCGCCAAGACGCTGGCCGCGGTGAAGGGTCTGGGCGAAGTCCACGTCCTCGTCGCTGGCACCTCTGCCGCCGCCGCGGCCGAGGCTGCGAAACTCGACGGCGCATCCAAGGTGCTGCACGCCGATGACGCCGCCTATGACCACGGCATGGCCGAACCCACCGCCGCGCTGATCGTGTCGCTGGCGGGTGGCTACAGCCACATCGCCGCCGCCGCGACCGCATTCTCCAAGAACGTGCTGCCCCGCGCTGCCGCGCTGCTGGATGTCATGGTGATCTCGGACGTGACCGCTGTCGTGGATGCCGACACCTTCGAACGCCCCATCTACGCAGGCAACGCGATCCAGACGGTGAAATCCTCTGACGCCAAGAAGGTGCTGACCGTCCGCACCGCCTCCTTCAACGCCGTCGCGAACTCCGGTTCCGCCGCCGTCGAAAAGGTCGCGGCCGCCGCTGACGGATCGCTGTCGAAATGGGTCGAAGACAAGGTCGCCGCCTCCGACCGCCCCGAACTCACCTCCGCAGGCATCGTCGTCTCGGGCGGTCGCGGCGTGGGCTCGCAGGCGGACTTCGCCCTGATCGAAAAGCTCGCCGACAAGCTCGGCGCAGCCGTCGGTGCGTCCCGCGCTGCCGTCGACTCAGGCTATGCCCCGAACGACTGGCAGGTCGGCCAGACCGGCAAGGTCGTCGCCCCGCAGCTTTACGTCGCCGTGGGCATCTCGGGCGCGATCCAGCATCTTGCGGGGATGAAGGACTCAAAGGTCATCGTCGCCATCAACAAGGACGAAGAAGCCCCGATCTTCCAGGTGGCCGATTACGGTCTTGTCGGCGATCTGTTCACGCTGGTGCCTGAGTTGATCGACCGTATCTGAATTGGCGGCCCACCCCTCCTCCAAGACGGAAGAGGCTGCCAACAGGGTCCCCGCAATCTGCGGGGACCCACCCTTCAATCTTGTGGAGAAAACAGAATGCTCGCCATGAACGAACCCAGTTTCCGCGAATCTGTCGATCTGATGTTCAACCGGGCTGTGCGGCTGATGGACCTGTCGCCGGGGCTGGAACAGAAGATCCGTGTCTGCAACTCCACCTATACCGTCCGGTTCGGGGTGCGCCTGCGCGGCAAGATCGAGACCTTCACCGGCTACCGTTCGGTCCATTCCGAACACATGGAACCGGTGAAGGGCGGCATCCGCTACGCCCTTTCTGTAAATCAGGACGAGGTGGAGGCGCTGGCGGCGCTGATGACCTACAAATGCGCGCTGGTCGAAACCCCTTTCGGCGGATCGAAGGGGGGCCTCTGCATCGACCCGCGGGCATGGGACGAGCACGAACTGGAACAGATCACCCGCCGCTTCGCCTATGAGCTGATCAAGCGCGACCTGATCCATCCGGCGCAGAACGTTCCCGCCCCCGACATGGGCACGGGTGAACGCGAGATGGCGTGGATCGCCGACCAGTATGCGCGGATGAACACGACGGACATCAACGCCAAGGCCTGCGTCACTGGCAAGCCGACCCATGTGGGCGGCATCCAGGGCCGTTTGGAGGCAACGGGGCGCGGGGTGCAATACGCGCTGCGCGAATTCTTCCGACATCCAGAGGACGTCGCGAAGGCGCAGCTGTCAGGCGGTCCGGAGGACAAGCGCGTCGTCGTGCAGGGTCTGGGCAATGTGGGCTATCACGCCGCCAAGTTCCTGTCTCAAGAGGATGGCTGCATCATCACCGCCATCATCGAACGCGACGGCGCGCTGGTCAGCGACGCGGGATTGGACGTCGAGGCGGTCAAGCAGCACCTTGCCGCGACGGGCGGCCTGAAGGGCTTTGCGGGGGCCGATTTCATCGCCGATGGCAAATCGGTGCTGGAAGGGGATTGCGACATCCTGATCCCTGCCGCGATGGAGGGCGTGATCCATCTGGGCAATGCCGACCGCATCCGCGCGCCCCTGATCGTCGAGGCCGCGAACGGCCCGATCACCTATGGTGCGGACGAAATCCTTCGGAAGAAAGGATGCATCATCATTCCCGACATGTTTGCCAACGCGGGTGGCGTGACGGTCAGCTACTTCGAATGGGTCAAAAACCTGTCGCATATCCGTTTCGGCCGCATGCAGCGCCGGGCCGAGGAGGCCCGTTCGCGCCTGCTGGTGGATGAGCTGGAGCGACTGTCGGCCGATCAGGCGCTGGGCTGGACGCTGACCGCCGATTTCAAGGACCGCTTCCTGACCGGATCGGACGAACTGGCGCTGGTGCGGTCGGGCTTGGACGACACGATGCGGACTGCCTATCAGTCGATCCGTGAGGTCTGGCACGCCCGCCCCGAAGTCCCCGACCTTCGCGTGGCTGCCTACATCACCGCCATCGACCGCGTCGCAAAGACCTACCGCAGCAAGGGGCTGTGAAGACACCGATCTGTGTCCCGCTTAGGGATCAAAAGCTTGCCTATCGACGTCGTGGCATTGAAGCGTCCGCTTTCCGCCCGTGTCGCCGTCTAGCACGCTTGCGGCCCGAAGCGGACGGTCAGACCTCTTCGCGTCATTCCGAAGAGCGGCCGTTCAATCTTCGTTCGGTGCCATCATCGATCCCGACACACTGCTTGTCGATGTCTGGGGACTGGCCCTGAAGACCGAAGGGGCGGGCGCGGCCGATCCGGAGATTGCGGACGCGAAATCCGGTCACTTCGGTGCCTCGAGCAGCAGCGCCATGATCTGCGCCCCGAGCGCCAGATCCGACACCTGCCCGAAGTGGCGCGCCCGCATTCGCCCCTGCCGGTCTATCAGCACCAGCGTCGGCGTGCCCTGCAGGCCCCAGGCTTCCATGGTGCTCGGCAGCGGACCGTCGCCGGGGGCGTCCACAGCGACCGGAAAGCGGATACGGTATTCGTGCAGAAAGGCCCGCAGGGCGACCGGCGTCATGGCGGCGTGATGCTCGAAGACCGAATGCAGGCCGATCACTGCCACTTGCGCGGGGTCGAAGGTGGCGGCGATCCGTTGCGCCTGCGGCAGGCCGTGGCTGACGCAACCGGGGCAGAGCATCTGGAATACCTCGACCGCCAGCACCCGGTCCTTGAAATCGGCCAGCGACAGCGGCGTGTCGGCGTTCAGCCACTCGGCGGCGTGAAAAGGGACGGGTTCGGCCATGTTTCCCTCCGGGGCTCGGGCGGCGACGCATGGCCGCCGCCCGAGGTTGTCAGTGGTTCACCCGGCCCGGCAGGCTCAGGTCCCCCGAAGCCACGTCGAACACATCGGTCACGCACAGAAGCGGCGCATGGATGTTGGCGTTCACCCGCAGCGCCGCCGTCACCCCGTCGTAGCGCGCCGCCTCGACCGCGCCGATGTCGGCGAACGGGACACGGACCGACAGGGTCTCGCCTGCAAAGATCGGCGACCAGCCGGGGCTGTCGATCAGCAGCGGCAGGCCGGGCCAGGTCAGCGGCAGGGCTGGGGTGGTGCCGTCTGGGATGTCCATCACCTTCAGCGCGCCCGGCCCGCAGGCCTCGTCCGGGCCCAGCACCACCCAGTGGCTGTGCCAGATGCCGCCGTCGTCGTCGGTCCGCCCGGTGTTGCCCTCGTCGAACAGGGGCGTGTCGTCGAAATCCGGATGGATGGTGACGGCAAAGGCCAGTATCCCCGCGCCGGTCTCGAAGCCCACCACCGAAGGGTCAAGGCTGGTCGGCCAGACGTAGGAGAAGACCGGCGCGCCGGCCAGCCCGCCGGCCGGGTCCGGCCCCGTTGCGCCCGGCGTGCCGGCGACCGACATTGTAAAGGTGGCGATCCGGCCCTCGGTGGTGATCGCGGCCGAAACGATGTCGAAATCAGCGTGCTCGGCAGTGCCGGTGGGCGCGACGATGCCGTGGGCATGATCGCCCTCGCCATGCGCCCAGGCCGTGGTCGTTGCAACCAGCAGCGCCGCGCTTGTCAGGATGGTCAGGTTCCGCATCACACTGCCCCCCGCACATCGGCCAGCGATGCGCCGAAGTTGATGTGATAGGGCGCGCCGTCGATCACGAGGGCCGGGACCGAGGTGACCCCGGCGGCTTCGGCCTCTGCAATCCGGACCTTGTCGGCGCCGAGATGAACGATCTCGACGGCATAGCGCCGCGGATCCAGCGCCTGCGCAACCTGCTGCTCGGCGGCAATGCAGACGGGGCAACCGGCATGGTAGAACGTGGCTTTCTGTGGCATGGTGAAACGTCTCCTGTCTTTTCGCGAGGTGGGTCGGACATCAAGGACGCCTCGCCCGTTGCCGCGGGTGGGGCGTCCGGCATCACGGCTCAGGCCGCTTCGAACCGCCGCCAGATGGCGGCGGCGCTTTCGGCCGGGGCCGCTTCGTGTTCGCCGCAGTCAAGGCGCAGTTGCGCGTCCCCGAAGGCGGTGTCCACAAAGGCGCAGTGATGCGGGCGGGCCGCATCGGCATGGGCATAGGGGCGGAAATGGGCGCAGGTCGCGCACATCCGTTGCACCGGGATCGCGCGAGCCTCCTGCAGGACGCGGATCAGGCGGGTGAGCACGCGCAGAAGCGACCCGGCCTCGGCCGCGGGCAGGTCCGACACGGCGGCTGTCAGGGCGTCAGACGCAGCCGCCAGCCGTTCGGCGATGGTCTGCCCTGCGGCGCTCAAGCCAACCCGCCGGGCCCGGCCGTCCTCGGGGTCGGGCTGCCGGATGACAAGGCCCTTGGCCGCAAGACTTGCCACCGAGTCGCTCAGGCTTGCCGCCGAAACCCCGAGGGCCGCGGCCAGATCGACCTGCCGAACGGGTCCGCGCCGGGAAAGATGGCCGAGGATTTCGGCCTGGGCGGGGTTCAGCCCTTCGGCCACCGCCGCCTGCCAGACCCCGGCCCGCCACAGCACGGCCAATCGGCCAAGGGCGAAGGCGATCTGATCGGAAGGATCGGGCATGACGGTCCCCTGAGGGTGATTCGATTAGGAATCCTAACTAAATATGGGGCCTCGGTCAATGACCGCGCGGTCAGGAAGGCCGCTGCCAGTATCCGCCGCAGACCCGGACACTGCTGTCGATGTCCACGATCAAGCCGTTTCGCGGCTTCTTTATCGACACCACCCGGTGATGCCCGGGTTCCGGCAAACCGGCGGGACAGATTGTTCAAGTCCGGCTTTCGCAACTTGCTGCGAGCGCAATGCTGCGGGGTCACAGTCTCCTTCCCGCCCGGTGCCCCCACTCCTGGCCTGAAACGTGGTATCCTGTGGTGGTCGGCATGACCGAAGAAGGGTGGGCCGGGTGGACAGGAGGTATACTCATGCCCGCCGAATTTCTCCCCGTCCTTCGGCCTGTCCGCGTCCCTTGGAACAAGGGCCGCATTATCGGTCAGAAGCGCCCGCTCCTGCCGCGGCATGTCTGGTCCATCCGGGTCCGCTTGGAGATGGCAGGCAACCCGCGCGACCTTGCGCTGTTCAACATGGCCGTCGACAGCAAGCTTCGTGGATGCGACCTCGTCGCCCTCCGGGTCCGGGATGTGTTCGCCGCCGGGCGGGTCAAGGAGCGCGCCTCGATGATCCAGAGCAAGACGGGCAAGCCGGTCCGCTTCGAGATCACCGAAACGACACGGCTATCCCTCGAGCGATGGATCCAGGACCCGGAGATGACCGGCCTCGAATTCCTGTGGCCTAGCCGGATCCATGGCAGCCCGCATCTGTCCACGCGTCAGTATGCGCGGATCGTCCGGGGCTGGGTGAAGTCGCTGGGCCTCGAACCAAGCGCCTACGGCACCCATTCCATGCGACGGACTAAGGTCGCACAGATCTACAAGAAGACCGGCAACTTGCGCGCGGTCCAACTGCTACTGGGGCACACGAAGATGGACAGCACCGTGCGTTACCTCGGCGTCGACATCGAGGATGCCCTGACGCTGTCAGAGGGCATCGATCTGTGAGGCAGACGCGGCCAGCGCAAGCTGGCCGCGCTTGTCGCCCAAAGCGACATTGATCTTGACACACCCAGGATTAGTAGCTTAAAGCTACATCATGAAGCAGATCAGCTACACGAGGGCCGCGATCCGGGCGTTGCGCCGGATGCCCGCCAACACGGCCAGGCTGATCCAGTCCAAGATCGAGGCCTATGCGACGGACCCGGCCTCACAGGGAAACAACGTGAAGTCCCTCAAGGGGCGAGAGGGGATCCGGCTGCGGGTCGGGGATTGGCGCGTGATCATGGATGACCAGGGCAATGTCTTGGCGGTTCTCGATATCGGCCCACGCGGCGACGTCTATGACTGAAAGGGAATGACATGAACGAGATGGTGACCATCCCGCGCGAGGAATACGATCGCCTTCGGGCCGCAGCCGAGGATCTGGCCGATCTCCAGAGCTATGATCGGGCAAAGGCCGCCCTGGCGGCAGGGGCGGAGGAACTGATCCCCGGCGATTACGCGAACCGGTTGCTCGATGGGGAAAGCCCGCTGCGCGTCTACCGGAACCTGCGTGGCTTGACCCAGGCCGCCTTGGCCGAGAAGGCCGGGGTCAACCGCGTGACCGTGGCCGAGATCGAGACCGGACGCAAACAGGGCTCGATCGCAACCTTGCGCGCCATGGCGGGCGTCCTCGACGTCACGCTGGACGATCTGACGGAGTAGTCGCGGCGGAAAGCGGTCGTTCGCACCTGGAATACCTGTGCGTTCAAAAGCACCTTCGCCCAGCGATGGTGGATCCAACGCGCTGCTGGTCCGACCCTCTGAAAGTCTGACGAGCACCAGAGCAGGCTCAACGACATCGGCGGTGGGCTATGGAATGTCTGCGAGCGGATAGCCCCAAGCGCCTTCCCATCCGCAGGCTCTCGCTGCGCAGAAGGCCGCATATTGGAGAACCTCTTCTGGAGTATTACCGCGCAATCTTGCCACAAGGTAGCCCGCGATGAAGGCATCGCCAGCGCCCATGGTATCGACCACCGTGGCGGGCACAATTGGTTGTTCGATGCGGGTCTGACCCTTGGCCCAGACAGCCCCCTTGTCGCCGCGCGTCACGCAGACGGTGTCCGGTCCAAGGTCGAGGACCCGCGCGATCAGCTCTGACACTGCCGCGTCGGCCAGCCCTGCTCCTGACAGGAAAGCTGTCGAGACATGCGGACAAACCTGCGCCAGATAGGCCGGGTCGTGCAGAGTGGAGAAATCGAACGACACCTCGTGCGCGGCGGCACGGATGCGAGGTAGTTCCGGTTCGAGATAGCTGAAGCAGCTGGAATGGACATGGCCCATGGTGGCGATCAGCGCCAGGTCGTCCTCGTCCATCCTGAGCATCACCTTGCGCCGGATTCCGCCCCGGTTCGATGAAACGAAAACCCGGTCGCCATCGGCGTCATGCGTGACTTGCGCCTTGCCATTCGGTCCTTCTACCCGGCGCAGATGGGCGGTCGAGAGGCCTTCGGCAGCCATGCAGGCGCGGACGTGATCGCCTTCACGGTCATTGCCGACGATGCCCATATAGGCCACATCGGCCAACCCGAAGCGGCGGGCCAGAACGGCCACGTTCAGCGCGTTGCCGCCGGGGAAGAACTCACCTCGGTCAAGGTAGAGGTCGACGACGTTGTCGCCGATGCAGAGAAGTCCGTCGGTCATGCTCGCTCCGTCCTTGAGGGGGCAGGACTGGCCTGCCCCCGGAACTCTCGTCAATAATCCATCTTCCACATGTAGCGCCGCACTGTGAGCGGATGGCCGCGGCTGTCGGCCAGCTTGTCGCAATAGACGCGCAGGAGCGTGCCGAAGGCCATGTGTTCGACATGCTCCACCACTTCGGGATCGATCACGCCCAGACCCAGTTCCTCGGCGCAGAGCGTGGTCACGCGCTGGCTGTACTTTGTCACGAAATCCAGCCCCCGGTCGTCCATCTTGCGGCTGGCACCCAGGCCGCGCAGCACGATGAAGGGCACGTCGAAATCGGTGATCTCGAAGGGTCCGTGGAAGTATTCGCCCGCGTGGATGCCGGCGGAATGGATCCACTGCATCTCCTGGAAGATGCAGATCGCGTACGAGTAGGCCGTGGCATAGTTGGCCCCGGCACCCATCGTGTAGATCACCGGCTCGCGTTTCATGGCTTCGGCGAAGGTGGCGATGCGGTCTGTGTGGGCGGCGATGGCGGTGTCGATCAGGGCCGGAAGGGCGGTCAGTGCCTTTTCCACCTTTTGCGCCAGTGGGTTCGCTTCGCGCACGCCCATGATGCCGAAGGTCAGTCGGGCCATGACGGCGGGGGAATGGTCGGGCGCAAAGGTCTTGGGCGCGTGGGTGTAATAGACTGGGAACTCGACCGCTTCATCCAGCGGGCTGCCGGGCAGATTGGTCAGCGCGATGGTTAGCGCGCCCTTGGCACGGGCGAAGCGCGCCGCCTCGACCGTTTCCGGCGTGGTGCCGGAGTGCGAACACAGGATCACAGCCGAGGTTGGCCCCAGCCGTGCCGGGTTGCGGGCCATGAACTCGGCGGCGTTCAACGCGTGGCCGGCGATGGTTTTTGCGTGACGGTCGACCGCATACTGATTCGGCAGCATAAGCGCATAAGATCCGCCACAGGCGACGAAGTAGATTTCGGTCAACTCGGGCCGTGCCTTTGCGGCGGCCAATGCGGCGGCGATCTGCGCCTCGGTCGGGAAGGGTTTGTCGGTCATCTGGTCCTCTCATCAGGCAAGGTTGGGCCGGTCCCGGAAACGGCGTTCCGGGGGCGGCAGGTCGGCAATGGGTCGGGCGCTACTGGGGAAAGCCCCCCGGATGGCCGCAGCATGCGGCAGCGCAGGTGTGGCCCGCTGCCATGGCCATGGGCACGTCGGCCCCGTTCAGACGCGCGGCGAGAAAACCCGCGATATAGGCATCGCCCGCGCCGGTGGTATCTACCGGGCTGATCCGTGGCGCCTCGGCGCGCCAGGTCTGGCCGCCGATCAGGGCAAGGCTGCCCCGCGCGCCCAGGGTCACGACGGCACCCTTCGCGCCCTGCGCCACCAGGTCGGCCGCGCGGGATTCAGCCCGGTCGGCCTGATCTTCGGGCAGCGAGGCGAAGGCGATGGCCAGCCCCTCGACCCCCAGATCCTCCGGGGCGGCATTCACCGAGACATCCTGCGACAGGCTGACCCCGTCGCGCGCCAGAACCCGGCGCGCATGGCCGCCGTCCTGCAGCCAGCCGATATGGACATGGCGGGCCGCCTTGAGCGTACGCAGACGCGCGGCATCGGGCACCCAGCCCGCGCAAGCCCCGAAATCCTCGGTCAGGATGGTGCGGTTTCCGTCGGGGGCAACGTTCAGACGCGTGACCGACGTTGCCGACCCCCGTCTATCGGCGAGAGAGACATCCACACCCTTTGCAGCCACTGCGGACAGCACCCGGTCGCCGTCGGCTTCTCCTGTCGGGCCGACCGAGCCGCAATAGGCCGTGCGAAGGCCCAGCATCGCCGCCTGCACCGCGACGTTCACCGCGTTGCCCCCGACGAGGTCGGCCGTCACCGCGCCGGTCAGCCGGTCGATGCAGTTGTCACCAAGGGCTATCAGGTCGAACGCGGTCATCCGATCGTCGCCCCACGCGATGCCATGTTGTCTTTCAAATCATGCCAGGCAAGGACCGGGCGGCGATACCAGGTCTGACCGTGGAAGAAGGGGCGCGTTTCCAGTTCCAGCCCGTCAAGGGCCGTCTCGCCGCCCTTGCCCAGCATCTTCTGCGCCAGCTTCATCCCGAGGTAGGACGACATGGCAACGCCGGTGCCGTTGTAGCCGATGGCATAGCCCATGCGCCCGTGCATCCCGACATGCGGCAGGTGGCTGAAGGTCGCACCGACCCAGCCGGTCCAGACATGGGCGATCTTCACGCCCTCCAGCTGCGGGAAAAGCCGCAGGATGTTGCGGCGCACGCGCGGCAGGCAGGCCGCGACGTTGTTCACGTCCACCGGAACCACCGTTCCGATCATCACCCGGTCGCCATCGGGCGAGGGCCGGTGATAGGTCACGTTCATCCGCGTGTCATAGACCATCGAGGCCCGGGGGTAGAGCGCACGCACCGCCGCCGGGTCCATCGCTTCGGTCGCTGTCACCACCGAGGCCAGCGAGACCACCCGCCGCCGCATCCAGCGCGAGGCGCCGTCGGTGTAGCCGTCGGTCGCCATCACCAGATGCGCTGCGCGCACTGCTCGGTCTCCGGCCAGGCAGGTGATGTGATCGACATGATCCTCGATCTTCGAGACTCGGGTATGCGGTACGAAGCGCACGCCAGCCGCAAGGCAAAGCCGAACCAGTTCGGCGACCAGACGGCCGGGATGCAGGCTGGCCCAGTCGGGCAGATGCACGCCGCCATGAAACTGTGGCGAGGCGACGAAGTCGCTGACGCGGGCCTTCGGGATCTCCTCGCCCTCGACCCCAAGGCGGGCGTTCTGGCGCAGGAAGTGGCGCAGCCCCTCCATCCGGTCAGGCCGGTGCGCGCCGATGAAATGGCCGCAGACGCTGTAGTTGCAGGCGATACCTTCCTCCGCCACGAAGGACCGCAGGTGACGATGCGCTTCGATCCCTGTCGACAGGATGCGGCGGGCTCGATCCTCACCGTATTTCTTGATGAAGTCGTCGAGGTCTGGCTTCATTTCCGAGGAAACCTGCCCGCCGTTCCGGGTGGAGCAGCCCCACCCGATCTCGCGAGCGTCGCAGATCACGACCTGTCGCCCACCGCGCGCCAGATGCAGCGCGGTGTGCAGGCCGGTGAAGCCCGAGCCTACCACCAGCACATCCTCGCGCGGCTCTACCTGCGCAGGCGGCACCGGTGGCAAGGCCATTTCGGCCCGCCAGAGGGGGGTGTCGCTGTGTCCTTGGAAGGCATCCATCTCAGTAGGCCACGCGCTTGTAGTAACGGCGCGTGACCAGCGGATGGTCGCGCATGACCTCAAGATGCGCCGAAAGCCGCTCCAGCACGGTTGCGAGAAGCGCCGGGGCCAGCAGCGCCCGCAGGTCCGGCGAAAGGCCGGTGGTCGCAAGATCGCGGGTATCCAGCACCGTCAGCTTGTCGGTATAGCCCTTGGCAAAGGCGATCACGCGGTCGGTCAACGGGCGGGTTTCATCCTCGCCCGCGAAGACCACGACCGAGACGCCTTTCTCCACCAGCTCCAGCGTGCCGTGGAAGAAGTCCGAGGCATGGACCGGCCGGGTGCGGATCCACTGCATCTCTTCCAGGATGCACATGCCGTAGTAATAGGCCTCGGGCCAGGCGGCGCCCGATCCGGTGATGATGTGCCAGCCATCAGCCGCAATCGCCCGCGCCAGCGCATCGGCGCGCGACTCGAACGCCTGTTTCACTGCAAGAAGCTGCTGGGGAAGTCCGGCCAGTTCAGCGATGATCCGGTCATAGTCCGACCGCTCGCCCCGTGCCTGCATTGCGGCCAGGGCCGCGACCAGCGACGTGACGTAGAACATCTCGCACGAGGTATCATCCTCGGCAAAGTTGACGAAACTGTGGTCGGCCCCCTTGGCCAGCGGCGTCTCGGCGTGGCCGGTGATCGAGATCACGGTGGCCCCGCGTGCCTTCACATAGTCCATCGCCGCGATGCTTTCCTTCGTGGTGCCCGACAGCGACGGCATGACGACCACCGACTTCGGCCCCAGCGCCACATGACCGGTCAGCACAATCTCGGCGCAAAGGACGTTGTGGCAGGGGAGCTTTGAGGCCCGGCGCATCAGGTCGGCCGCGGGCTGCATCAGGATGCCCGCCCCACCCGAGCCCATGAAGAACAGGCTGTCGGCCCCTTCAGCCACCAGCCGTCCGACCAGTGCGCCAAGGTCGCGGGCAATGGTCACGGTTCCGGTCTGGATGCGCAGGAAGCGGGCGGGATCGAAGTTCAGCATGGTCATTCCTTTCGAGAACCAGTTGGGCGGATCAGAGCCGAAGGCCGCTGTCGCCAGAGAAGAGGTGTGCGCGGCCCGGCTGGGGCTGCACTGTCAGACCGCCGTCGGTGGCGAAGTCATGTTCGCCGTCCAGCTGCACGGTCACGGGCTGGCCGTCGGCAAGGCGGGCATAAGCATAGGTCACCCCGCCAAGCCGTTCGCTGGCCTGTACCTGCACCGATGCTCCGGGTCCGGCCGCAAGATGCTCGGGCCGGATGCCAAGCGTGACCTCAGCGCCCACGGCCGGCAGATGATCCACGGTCACGTCGCAAAGCAGACCTGCGGCATCGACGCGGGCGCGGCCGGCCTCGATCGCCACCACGCGGGCTTTCAACAGGTTCATCTTCGGGCTGCCGATGAAGCCCGCGACGAAGGTGTTGGCCGGGCGGCGGTAGATTTCCAGCGGTGCGCCGATCTGTTCGACCAGCCCGTCACGGAGGACGACAATCTTGTCGGCCAGCGTCATCGCCTCGATCTGGTCGTGCGTGACGTAGACCATGGTCGCCTGCAATTCGCGGTGCAGCTGTGCCAGTTCGATCCGCATCTGCAGCCGCAGGCTGGCGTCAAGGTTCGACAGCGGTTCGTCAAACAGAAAGACCTTGGGGTTGCGCACGATGGCACGGCCGATGGCGACGCGCTGGCGCTGGCCGCCGGACAGCTCCTTCGGCAGCCGCTTCATCAGGGGGCCAAGTTGCAGGATTTCCGCCGCACGCGCGATCTTGCGGGCGGCCTCGTCCTTCGGCGTCTTCGCGACCTTCAGCGCGAAGCCCATGTTCTGTTCAACGGTCTTGTGCGGGTAAAGTGCGTAGGACTGGAACACCATCGCGATGCCCCGATCGGCTGGGCGCACATCGTTCATCCGCTGGCCGTCGATCACCAGATCTCCCCGGCTGATCGTCTCCAGCCCCGCGATCATCCGCAGAAGCGTGGACTTGCCGCAGCCCGACGGGCCGACGATCACCACGAACTCCCGTTCGGCGATGTCGATGTCGATGCCGCGCACGGCCTCATAGGTGCCGTAGCGTTTGGCGATACCCTTGATCTGCATGTAGGACATGGACGAGCTCATTTGACGGCGCCGCTGGTCAGACCGCCGACGAACTGGCGCTGCATGACCAGGAAGGTCGCAAGGATGGGAAGGATCGACAGGGCGAGGCCAGCCATCAGCACGCCCCAATCGGCGCGCAGGGCGACGGCAAAACTCATCACGCCGATGGTCACGGTCTTGACGGAGTCGCTTTCGACGAAGGTCAGCGCGAAGATAAACTCGTTCCAGACCCGCATCGCCGAGATCAGGCCGGCCGAAGCGAGGATCGGGCGACAAAGCGGCAGGTAGACCTCGGCAAAGATGCGCGCCTCGCCCGCGCCGTCCATCAGCGCCGCCTCGCGCAGCTCACCCGGGATGCCGGTCATGTAGGCGCGGATCAGGAATGTGGTGAAGGGCAGGCCGAAGGCCACGTTGGGCAGGATCAGCGCGAAATAGGTGTTATAAAGCCCGGTCTCGGCCATCACGCGGAAGAGCGGGATCAGACTGACCTCGGGCGGCAGGATCGCGCCCCCCAGGATCAGCGTGTAGATCGCGGCCTTGGCCCGGAAGTTCAGGACGACCAGCGCGTAAGCTGCCATCGTGGCCAGCGCCAACTCGATCACGACAGTGGCCGTCGTGACGATCAGCGAGTTCAGCAGGTAGCGCGAGATGCCGTAATTCCAGGCGGTCGAGAAGTTCTCCCAGTGCCAGACCTTCGGCAGGCCCCAGGTGGCGGCGAACATGTCGTTGGTGGTTTTGAAGGCGTTCAGGAACAGCCAGACCATTGGATAGACGCAGACCACCGCCAGTGTCAGGAACACGGCCCAGAGGAGGACGCGGTTCAGCACGGCAAGGACGGGAATGGAACGCGCGGCGGCCATGTCAGCGGTCCTTCTGCAGCTTGATCTGCACCAGACCGATGGTCAGCGCGATGAAGAAGATCACCGTGGCGATGGTTGACGAATATCCGATCATGTCGTCGCGGAAGGCGGCACGGTACATCATGGTGCCCAGCACCTCGGAGGAATGGTTCGGGCCGCCAGCCGTCATCACCCAGACGATGTCGAACACCTTGAGCGAGCCGAGGATGGTGATGATGGTGACGATCAGGATCGTCTCGCGCACGCCGGGGACGGTAATGTGCCAGAACTGCTGGATGCCCGAGGCGCCGTCGATCTCCATCGCCTCGTAAAGATCGCGCGGCACGGCGCGGATGGCGACCATGAAAAGGGCCATGATGTAGCCGGTCCACTGCCACTGGCTGACGAAGATCACCGCGAAGATGGCGGTATCCGGCTCGCCCAGCCAGGCCTTGGACCAGCTGGCCAGCCCGGTCTCCCAAAGGATCTGGTCGATCAGGCCGGTGGTCGGCGTGAGGAGGAGCTGCCAGACCAGACCAACGACGACCACGGGAAGAATCGACGGCAGGAACAGCGCGGTCCGGAACAGGTTGGCCGAGAAGTCAGGGAAGATCCGCGCCTCCAGCACGGCGGCCAGCACCAGCGCAATGCCGACCTGACAGGAGACCGAGATCACCGCGTAGATCGCATTGTTGGTCAGCGCGGTCATGAATTTTGGATCGTTCCACAGGCGCAGGTAGTTGTCGAAGCCGACAAAGTCCCAGTCCAGCGACATGGCCGAGAAGGAGAACATGCTGAAGCGGATGTTCGTCAGCGCCGGTCCGTAGACAAAGATCACCAGGAACAGCAGTGCCGGGGCGACCCAAAGCCAGCCCTGCAGGCTTTGCCGCCACGTCGCTCGGTTATGATCGGACCTGTCGGTCATCGGTCAGTCCTGTGGGAGAGGGGGAAATGGGCCGGGCGACCTGCTGGTCGCCCGGCGTCGGTCCAGCGTGGGAGCTTACCGCTGGGCCAGCGTTTCCTTGGCCGCGGCGCGCACCTTTTCCATCACGGCTTCCGGCGTCTCATCACCCGACAGAAGGCCCTGTCCCGCGGCGAGGATCACGTTGGCCGAGGCGGTGTCCATGTCCGTGTCCAGCCAGAGCGCCATCCCGGCGGCATCTTCAAGCGCCTTGAGGCCCGCAAGAGTTTCCGGCGTGGTGGTCGCTTCCGTGACCGACCCAATCACCGCGGACGTCATCCCAGTCGTCGACACATACTTTGCCGCTTGTTCCGGCGAGGTGATGAAGTTCAAGAATGCCAGCGCCTCGTCAGGATGCTCTGTCTTGGACGAGATCAGGAATCCGTCCGGCGCCCCGGTCAAAAGGTCGTTGCGGCCCGCGGCACCTTCCATCGGCGGCATCGGGAAGAAGCCCCACCCCTGTTCGGCCACCGGGGTGTCGGCCAGCATGTAGAACTCGACCAGCTCGAGATAGACCATCGCCGACCGGCCGGCGATGAACGCACCCCGCGCTTGCTGATGCGAGATCGCGTTGGCGCCGTTGTTGAAATAGCCCTTGTCGCCGAAGGATTTGTACAGCGCCAAAGCCTCGACATAGCCGGGATGTGTGTAAAGCTGGTCAGCCGGAGCGAGCAGTTGATAGTCGGCCTGACGCACGTCGTCGGGAACCATCTTGGCGAAAAGGTCGCCGATGTAATGCGTTGCCGCCCAAGGCGCCTGGTTGCCGTAGGCGATCGGCACTTCACCCGCCGCCAAGAGCGCGTCGTTAAGCGCAATGAACTCGGCGAAAGTGGTCGGCACGGCCAGCCCGTGCTTTTCGAAGATCGCCTTGTTGTAGATCATGTATTTGCTGTCGACGTTCACCGGAATGCCGAACTGCTTGCCCTCGAACTGGAACGGCTCCAGCGAGGCGGCGGCGAACCGGCCCTGCCATTCCGGGCCCTTCAGCGCCTCGGTCAGGTCCAGCGTGCGGCCTTCGCGGGCGAACTTGCGGCCGAACTCGCCCGACCAGGAAAAGTAGATGTCCGGCACCTGGTCCGAGGCCATCAGCACCCGGATCTTGTCCTTGTAGGGTTCATCCGCGACGGCCTCCATCACGATGTCGATCGAGGGGTTGGCGGCTTCGAATTCGGCCACGGCGGCGTCGAAGTAGGCCATGTTCTCAGGCTCGGGGAACTTGTGCAGGAAACTGACCACGGTCTTGTCCTGGGCCAGCCCCGGCAGCGATGCCAGGATGCCGGTCGCCAGTGCGGTCACGGCGAGAAGGTGCTTCATCGAACTCTCCCTTGTTGGTTGACCGGACTATACCAGTTTGCCCGGTTTGGTTAGCATTGGTATAATAGTTTCCATACCAAGTGGACCAAGGCAACGGTTTTCTTGCCGAAGTCGGCGAATTCCCATGCTGCGCTGCGGCGTGACAGGGAAGAAGGTGGCTTTTCGTTTGCCCCGCGCGGAACATTGGTATAGTAATTTGGGCAAGTGGCCCCTGCTACCGGCGGAAAATCGGGCCGATTTCAACGCTTGCCCTGCTGTCGGTGTATACCAAATGCCCATCCCAGCCTTCATAAGCCAGGAACAGCGCCCCGGGTCGGCGCTGGCCCGGGTGCACTTGCTTTTGCGCAATCTCATGCTGGAAACCGGCATGTCGCACGGCGACCGCATTCCATCCGAGCGCGAACTGGCCGAGCGATTCGGAATATCGCGCATGACAGTGCGCAAGGCGCTGAACCAGCTTGTTGACGCGGGGCATCTGGAACGCCGCGGCACGGCAGGCACGTTCTTGCCCGAACCCGCAGTCGTGCGGCCGCTGTCCAAGCGGGTCTCGACGGCGATCTCGGAAGTCGTGGGCCAGGCCGGTCATAAACCCGGCGCGCGCCTTCTATTCTTCGAGCAGGCGCAGGCCGATGCAAATATCGCGCGCCGGCTGCACCTAGACGAAGGCGCACCGGTCATCGTGATCAAGCGGCTTCGACTGTCGGACGCAGTGCCCTTCTGCGTCGAAACCAGCTACTTGCCGCAGCACCGCGTTCCCGGACTGGTCGCCGCCGATGTTTTCGCCGCGCCATCGCTTTACGCCCTTTTGCGCGAACGCTTTGGCATGACCTTTGCGACCTCGGACTTCCACGTGAGCGTTGCCGCCGCCCCAGAAATCGAGGCAGATCTTCTTGGCCTTGCCCCGGGGGTTGGTGCCCTTGCCATGCGCTCGACTGTCTATGACCGCGACGGTCAACCGGCCGAATTCTTAATTTCCTGGAACCACCCCAACCGCGTAGCGTTCGAATCTCTGCGCGATGATGCAGGCCCGGTAAAGAGCGTTTTCACCGACTGGGCGAGTCCAACGCCGTGAAGGCATGACAGCGAAAAGCAACTGTCCGCTTTGGGCCGAGGCTGTGTGAAAACTCCAATTTCGAGCATCTATGAAGAACAGTCTCCTCATGAGCCCGTCCGTGACGGCCCGCGCGGGAACGAAAGTTCGCAGTCACGCCTGCAGGAGAACGTCGTTCTGCTCCGACAATGCTGGACCGAGTTTTCACACAGCCTCGGCCGAAGCCTGCCCATAAGAGGATGCGGCGCGGGTCAGCAACTAAGTACTCGTCAGACCCGAGCGGGCACCTTCCTTCTGCGCTTGGCGCTCTTCGCAATTTCCTGAAACACCCGTGCCGCTTCTCCGAAGACCTCGGCATCTGCCTGTCCGGCGGACGCAGCCAACCCTGACAGCTTTCCGACAGGCGCAAGCCTGCTATCCGCCCCGCCCGTTTGTATTGTCGGCAGCGCCTTCCCCTTCCGTGCTCGATCAATCGGACCAAAGTGCCGATCCTCATAGTATCGGATGTGTCGCGCCCGGATCGGATACTGTCCCTCGGGCAGCACCAGCACCTCATCCAGCGGAAACCGCAGCACCTCGTTCGCCGAAATCAACGGCCGCTCCTCGGAACGCCTGCTGACGTTCGCGCTATCTTCGAGCGCCCGAACCCGCGACTGGCTTTCGGTCACGGCGGTGATGGTGGATCGGCCCAAGGCATTCGAGAGGACCTCGGCGGTCCGGTCATCCTGCGGCGTCATATAAATCTGCACACCGGCCCCGCCCTGCAGGGACCTCCGCCCAGTTTCGCCATAGATGTCATCGAGGCCAGGAATGGTTTGGGAGATGATGAAGAACCGGCCGCCGAAGCTGCGAATGGTCTTGATGGAAGAGAGGACAAGCGGCTGACGGCCAAGCTGGTCGAACTCGTCCATCAGGAACATGACAGCATGGGGTTCATCATGCCCCGGCTCCCTGCGCTGCAGCGAGGCGATGGCATCCGCGAAGAGCAGACGGACGAGGGGGGCCAGGGTTTTCAGGTGCTCGGGCTGGACGACGATGTAGAGGCTTTGGGGGTCGCGGCGGAAGGTTGAGAAGTCGAAGTCGCTGGCCGAGGTCACGCGGTCTACCGCCGGGTCGTTCCAAAGCTCGAGACCGGAGCCTTGGATGACCGACACATAAGCCCCGAGGGTCTTTTCCGGGACGTCGGCCATTTCGAGAAACGTGCGGGAGACGATCGGGATGTTCGTGGTCTCGGCAATGGCCGTGTAGCTCTTCTTCTTGTCACCGCCACCAGCCATGATTTCACCGGCAAAGCCCAAAGTCGGGCGGCGCTGTTCAATGGCGTAGAGGCATGAGGCGATGAAGAGCCGCTTGCCCGCGTTGAAGAAGCTCTGGGCGCTTTCGCCTTCCGGGATGAGGAAGAGGTCGGCCATCGAGTTCAGCGCGGTGTACTGACGCTCGGCGGAGGGCAGGGCGGCGATCCGTGCGAGGGGGTTGAAGCGGTGCGACCCCCGATCTTCGTCGAAGGGCGAGAAGTACCAGATACCGTTCTTGAGCCCGTGCTTGCGATGGATGGAGGTCTTGGCGAAGTTCTCGCCCTTCACGTCGAGGATGATCGCCGAGCCCGAGAAGTGGAGGAGGTTCGGGATGACGAAGCCGACGCCTTTCCCGCGGCCGGTCGGCGCGATCATCATCGCGTGCGGGAAGCGGTCCGGCGGCGCCATCACAAAGGGCGCATCGGAATTCGGGAGGCCGAGCTTGCCGAAGAGGAAGCCGTTCTGATCGTGGGTTCCGACCATGCGGTTGCGCTTCAACTCGCGGCGTGACTGGAAATGCGCATCGTCATACTGGTTGAGACGGCCGCGATGGACCCCGGCCAGACCAACCAGCGTCAAGGCGACAGTCACGGCACCTGTGATGATCAGCGCACCCTGCAGAACCGATGGCCGGGCGGCGAGGTCGGCCCAGGCATAGCGCAGGAACCAGGGGCCCATAGGGCTAAGCGTATCGAGGCTCTCCCGGAAGGCAGTAATCACATAGATCGTCGCCAGCATGCCGCCGATGTAGAGGCCGGTCAGCAGGCCAAGGAGCAGCGCCAGCGGATACCGCCATGCGGTGTCGAGGTTCGAAAGCATGGGACTGTCCTCAGAGTTCGTGGCCGGTGTCGCGTTCGACGGCGCGGTCGCGCTGCCCCAGTTCTGCGGCGCGATGCTGCGCCCGTGCCAGATCTGCCCAAGGTCCGACCTCGCTCGATTGACCGAGGTCGCCCTCGTTCTTAAGTTCATGGGCGACGGCGGCCCGGAGTGCCGGATCTCGGACCTGTTCGTTGAGCGGGGCGAAATCGCCGGACCGAACGCGGTCGAGATCCTCGGGTTTCAGGGTATCATGGAGGCGGTCGACGATGGCTTCCAGCGCGGGCACCTCGGACAGCTTCATGTGGCGATCGGCGCTCAGCAACTGGTCGCGCGCGATGGCCTCGGTCAGTTCCGGCGCGAGGTTGAAGGAGGCGACTTCTGCGCGAACTTCCTCACCTAGGGCGCGCTCCGTTTCCATCCAGAACACCTTTTGCATCGTGTTCGGCTGTTCAGTGATCCAGCTTGCCCGCTGACCTTCGCTGCGATCGGCCAAACTGAAGCGGGCGACCATTTCCTCGACGGACGTGCCGGCTATGCGAAGCTCATCTTCCCGGATCGAGAACAGCGCCGTCAGCCGTTCGCCGATCTCGTCGCGAACATGTGCAAGGGTCGTGCGTAGACCTTCATCGAGGGTAACCCCCTCGGTCTGGCCCTGCTCCAGCCGCGCCAGCGAGGCGAGGGTCGGATTGTGATAGGGATCGGTGTTCCGATCAGCAACCTGCGCATGCTCTGCCAGGAGGACGCTTTCTGGTGCGAGTTTCAGCGAGGCGCGCGCCTGCTCGGCAAAGCTTCGTTCAAGATCGACCCGCTCGGCCGAGGGTTCCATGGCACGGATCGCCTCCCAAGCTTCGGTGGCCGAAGCGATCATCTCGCTGCGCGCAGCCTCAACCCGTGCGGCGGGATCCCCTTCGGCATGAAGCGAGTGATCGGGCATCAGGGGAACTCCTTGTCTGAGAGCGGCGGCAGAAGCGCCAAGCGCTCGGGCCAGCCGGGAAAGGTAGGAAGAGGTGCCCGCCTCGGCGCCGGTTGTAGCGGCAAGACCAGCAAGGTCACCCAAGGTTTCGTATTCGCGAGCAAAGCCCTGCATCGCGGCGAGCCGTCGGCTCCGCTCCCCATCGGAAAGCGGCGGCGGGGCAGGGGGCGTGGCCTTGCCGCCCTCTCGCGACGCACGCAGCTCGGACTGGCGCGGCGGGTTCTCGATGATGCCGCGGGAAAGGCGCGACGAGGCGAGGATGTTCAGCCCATGCGACTGGCTGATCTCGGCGTGAAGTTCACGCATCACATCGAAGTTCAGCGCGGCATGGCGACAGATCGATAGGAAGCGGCCTTCCTCGATGCCATGCTTGTCGACCACGAAATGCGCATGCAGATGGTCGGTGTCCTTGTGAAGGGCAGCGACATAGCGCCAAGCATCCCCATACTCACCGGACCCGAACACGGCCTGACCCCATTCCCGGGCGATCACCTCAGCGTGCTCGGCGTCCACCCCCCGCGGAAAACTCAGAACGATATGATCGGCGTGTCCCCGGCGTGGCGCACCTATCCAGGTCGAGGACCAGGTGTCCGCCGTCCGCTCCGTTCGCGCAGGATCAAAGTCACGCTCGTAGCCCGCCAGATTGCACCAGGTGCTCTGCACCCCCTCTTCCCGGGCCACATAGTCGAGAAGGCGCTTCAGCTCCTGCGGGGTGCGGGCACTCCCACCAGCGATGCGTTTGACGACCGACTGCCAGCCGCGTGGCCCACTCGCGTTGCGCAGAAGCGCCCGAGTCTGACGTTCTTTCCTGGTTCCGAGCCGGGACGATGAGCCGTCGCCACCGCCCCGCCCACGACGACGGTCGTCGAGAACATGACCGAGAACCAGATCCTCGACGGAAGGTGACCGGGTCATTTCGGCAGCTCGGCAGACGCGTCAGTGGCGGGAACAAAGGAAGTGGCTTGTTCGCCAAGTCCCTGCTTGGCCCTCAGCGCCGAGAGGAGATGGACCACCTCTTCAACAAGGTCATCGACCCGCACCCCGACCTTTCGCACCAGGGCGGCATCGCGGGCGTTCCAGGTCAGACGGCCAACCGCGCCCAGACGGGCGATCTGGTTGAGGTTGTTGCCGATGGCCGACAACTCTCGCCTGGCTGCAGCGATGGCATCCAGCTCGTCTGCCTGGATGGCCAGACGATCGCTTGCCTGTCTGACCAGATGCCGGACTGCCTCGGAAACCGTCAGACCGCTTGCCTCGGCAACCGCCTGAAAGGCTGCATGCTCGTCTTCCGTGATGCGGATGTTCAGCTTCACCGAAAGCCGCCGCACCTCCTTCCGGTCAAGGCTGCCCTTGATCCGTGACAGCGCCTGGCGGGAGCGGCCCATGGACCTCGCAACGGCCGCGACGCTCTCGCCAGCGAGGAGCCGCGCCGTGATACCGGCAGTCTCGGCAGAGGTCAGGCGTGAGCGTGGCATTGCATCATTACATGTGTTTTGAGGTCATCGCGCATCATGTACCACACACCACCGTTCCTGCCAACCGTCCTCACCGGCCGGTTTCCGCTCCTCTGAAGAGGGGCCCGCGTGCGGAAACCGGACAGCCGGTGAGGACTCAATATGGCGTCAGGGGTCGGCGGCTTGCCCGCCGACTGCGTCCCTGCGCCCCGGCCGTCAGGCCTCCGTGCAACGCGAGACCAAAGTGGTCGAGCGCCTTGAAACCTTGGGCTTTGCAGAAGTGTCCGGTCCCTCCATGAGGGCTGTTGGGACGGGCACGACAGTCTGAAGGAAGGGCTGCCCGGGAAGAGAAGGGGGGCCGGGGAAGGGGCCTCAAGATGCTTCAAGGCCTGCCCATTGCGGAAGATGGCCGACGATGAATGGCTTTGGGCATGAAGCCACAGGCTGGATCGGCGTAGCGTCAACCCGTCACTAGGCGAACTGGCAAGCAGGCCGACAGGCAAGCAGGCAGATTGTCCGGCATGCATCCGGTTGGCGGGTCATATTCGGGATCGTCCCTAGACAGAGGCCTGATGTCACCCTGCCTTCGGATCAGCCGTGCGGACAGGTTCCAACGCAGGCATGCGGCCTGTCACCTATGCAGGCATGCAGACATGCAAACCGTCATACGGGCCGGAAGGCAGATAGCCTCGATTGCGGCTAGGCCGAAGGAGTGCTCGGACGCCGCGCCGCAGCATCACGGCTGCGGGAATCCTTAGGAAACATGAAGGCTTCGGCGGTGTGTTACAACTTCCAGCACATGCCATTTGACGTTTCTGCAACCTTATGCCTAAACGGCGCACCGCACGTCGGTCGGATTAGTGACGCCTTTACAATGGCTTCGCTGGGTCTTGGCTTGCCCGCGGTGCACTGCCTTCCGCAGCGTCATGAAAGAACGCCGGGCGTCGGTGCAAGGGGTATCGAGTACCATTTGTGGAGGCGTCATTTCATGCAAGTCATTACCATCGTGCAGACCAAGGGCGGCTCGGGCAAGACCACGACCGCCATGCTTCTCGCATCTGCAGCACTGAACCTCGGGCGCAGCGTCACCCTGCTCGACGGTGATGTGAACGCTCAACTCGGCCGTTGGCGCGACAGTTTCGAACTGGCCACGTGGGAGAGTGCGCAAAAGCCCGACTGGCCGGAGAGTCTGGCGATCCTCTCGCCACCGGAAAGTGTTGAAGGGCTTCTGTCGCTCCTCGAGGCCGAGGAAGCGCGCGGCGTCGATCTCGTCGTGATCGACACCCGGCCTGGCACCCACACCGACACCGAGGACTTCTGCCTGATCTCCGATCTGGTGCTGATCCCAGCCCGCCCCGTCTACGCCGAATGGGAAATGACCCATCGCGCCGTCCTCTGGATGGACGACCTCCGCGCCTCGATTGCCGAGGGCGAGCGGTTCCCGGCGGTTAGGGTCCTCGTCATGGACGCGGGGCCGAAGATCATCGACGCGGCAACCCGGGAAGGGGGAATGGCTCAACTGCCAAAGCGCGACCGGGACGTGCTGCAAGAGATCCTGAGTCTCGACCATCTCGACGTTATCGTTCCGCATTCGAGGATCCTCGAACAACTTGGCTATCACGGCCCCCTTGGACCGGCGGCCCGCGCCAACGCCAAAGCACCCGGCGGTCGGCTGGTGGCGGACGCCATCACACGCCAGCTTGAAGTTGCGGAACTTGTGCTGACCGGGATCGACGAGGTGATCCCTGCATGAGCCGTTTCCGCCTTCCTGCACGTGTCGCACCCTCCCCGGCGGCGGAAGAACCGGGCCTGCAGAATTCCGCCGCACGGTTGCGGTCATCGCGCGAGGTGCAGGCGCGCATTCTTGCAGAACGGCGTGCGCCGGAGCAGGGAGGAAATGTCGAGGGCGTCAAGGCCCAGCTTCCCGACATGACGACGGAGCACTTGGCCGACCCGGAGTTTGCCGGGAAGAGGGAAGGGGAGAGTCGTCAGCCGCAGTCCCCCGCTTCGCCGCCCGAATGTGCTGCCAGTGGGTTGGCGAAGCCCCGGAAAGAGAAGCTGGTGGTCCTCTTTCGGCTGCCGTTGGCAGCCGAGAAGCAGCTTGAGCAGATCCCGGGCGCGGGCGACGTGACCCCAGCCTACATGCTGCGCGCCTTTGCCAAGGAAGCGCGGGCCGAACTGCGGCGGCTCTTGGCGGAAGATGATCTTGCGCCGCATGTCGACGAGGCGAAGCGCATCTTCGCCATGGCAGCAACGGACATGGCGGTCGGCGAGCCGATGACCGTCTACGCCCAAGGCTCCGCGATCCGGGCTATGCATGCGGCACTTGATGACCCATGGCTGATCGAGCCCCGGGCGACGATCGTTGGTGCCTTCCTCGCCGCAATCGCGTCGCAGCTCATCGAGGCGCGACGCGTCAGGTAGACCTCACCCATGCAACAAAAATCGATGAGCTGCCTGCGGTTACTCGCAGGCAAGATCGGGCAGCGGCGCTGTCTTGAAGGTCAGGCTGTCAGCGCTGGTGACCATTGCGAACTCGCCGCCCGTGCGGAAGGTTGCCACCATTTTCGACCAGTCCGCTGCGTCAACCGATGCCTGTGCGGCGATGCCGTTCTTGACCGGCAGGCGGGCCTGCTCGCCCGACTTTGCGAGAACAACGACCATGTTTGGTGCGGCGTCTTTGTCGAAGCGGACCACGAGCGCGCCGTTGGGCGTTGGCCCGAAGACGCGATCCGGATCGCAGACAAGCCGCACTTCACCCGCCTCGCTGGTGAGCGCGTAGGTCGGAAGGCCACGCTCGACACCGACCGTCCAGGCGTCAAGCGCGTGGACAGGAACAGACATCGCCGCAAGCGCGGAAACAGCCAGAACGGGGGACAGAACATGCATCGACAGGAAAGCCTTTCGTGGTTCGCGTGGCGACAGCAAAGCACCACTTCTGATGTCGGTAGATATGTTCTGATGGCGCCCCTGTCCATGACCGCAAGCCATGAGCGAATGACCGGAGGCCGGAATGGATGACGTCGTTAGACCCAGCTCCAAAAGCCCGACAATCGATCGTCGGCTGTGGCGTATCGACCGTGGAGACCGGGAACTCGTCGCGGAGCGGCATCGCACCGCCAGCGGTCGGTTCAGAACCGTGTGGCTGGTCCCGGAGGAAACCCTGCGTGGCGTCCTCTGGGTCGAGGTTATCGAAGGAACCCCAGCCGGTCCGTCGCTATGACCCATCAGCTGTCTGAATCGGACCGCCCGGATCGATTCAGAAATGCAATTGGACTTGGAGAGCGGCAAGGCGGAGTCTCTGCGGGGGGGAGGACCACCATGGCTCTGGCACATCTGCACCGCATCGACCCTGAGGCCAACATGGCGCGGTTCTACTGCATCGATGTTGGGGCGACGCTGTTAGGAGACGTCTCCGTCTTGCGGACCTGGGGCCGGATCGGAACGCATGGACGGACAAGACTCGAGACTTGCGCCACCGTGGAAGAAGCGGAGAGGGCAGCATCTCAAACCCTTCGACAGAAGATGCGGCGGGGCTATCTGCCTGCCGGCCAAATGCTGCCGCCAGACCTTGCGCTGTGAGATCTGTTAGGCCTTACGCTGAAGCCTGCCATCCAGCTCGGCACCGACCTCGATGGCGATCCGCTCATGGGTGACGTCGGCCTGCACGACCGCACTCGGCGCGAGCTGAACGCTTCGCGCTGAGACCGTGCCGGAGACCGCCCCAAGCACGACGAGGTCGTGGGCGACGATGGAACCTTCAACACGACCTGAACCAGCCACGGTGATTTCCGGCGCCCGCAATGAGCCAATTACGTTGCCTCGCACCTCGATCGGTCCACTGGAGGTGGCATCGCCTTCGACCACAAGGTCCTGCGCGAAGACGCTGCGGCGAGCGTTCGAACTGGCCGGGTCCGGCCAACTGTCGAGGTCGCCATTTGGGGTCTTCATCTTGGTGCCGCCTCAGCTCAACTTCGTGCCGCACGACTGGACCAGAAGCGAAACGAAAGGGCAACGCGCGGCGCCGTTATCGGCGAAGAAGCGCGAAAGTACTCGGCGTTGCACAACTCGTCCGGCAAAGATCGTCTGCCGGTCGTCCCTCATGAGCTATAGATTTTGCGTCTATCGCTCATGCGAGACCTTCAGACGGTTGGTTGGTGTGGTCCACTGTTGGAACGATGACAATGAACGGCTAGGGTATTCCGGTGAACTTCCGGCGGGGGTCGTGATGATGAAACACGAGGAGCGTGATAGCTTGGCCGATATCGCCTTCAATTTCAGGCATGAGCATGTCGAAGGCGAGATGCAGCGGCGACTCGCTCTTCCCTTTGATGCCTGGGAACCGATCGGCAGGGGAGAGTCCATAACAACAAGAGCTCGGGCTCATCTTGCCCGCGTTGCCGGATTCGGCAACGGAGACATGGACTGATACGTCCGGGTCGAACCCACTGGCCGACCGCGACCTTGTCGTCCCAACTGTCCAGATCCCAGGCGTGACCGGTGGTCCGGCTGCTAAATGGGTGTAATTGGGTTCCGAATTGGGTTGCAGGAAATGGGTGTTATTGGGTATAAAATTGGATATGATCCAAACTCAGACGCTCCGCATCACCCCGACCTTTCTCTCGATCATCGCCGAGATCGACGAGTTCAAAGGCGCATGGCGCGCACTCGGAAGCCTCGCCCCCGAGCGTCTGTCCGCCTTACGCCGCGTCGCCACCATCGAGAGCATCGGCTCTTCGACACGCATCGAGGGAAGCCGGCTCTCCGATAAGGAGGTTCAGCGTCTGCTCTCCAATCTCGACATCCAGACCTTCTCGACCCGGGACGAAGAGGAGGTCGCTGGCTACGCTCAGGTCATGGACACAGTCTTCGCCTCGTGGCGCGACATCGATGTGACCGAGAACCATATCCGCCAGTTACACCGGGACCTCCTGCGGCACAGCAGCAAAGACCAGCGACATAGGGGGGCCTGGAAGACCGCGCCAAACTCGATCGCAGCTTTCGACGAGGCAGGGCGGCAACTTGGCGTGGTGTTTGAGACCGCCAGCCCCTTTGACACGCCGGGCCGCATGGCTGAACTGATCGACTGGTACAACGCCGCCACCCAGGACCATGATCTGCATCCGCTGCTACTGATCGGAATCTTCGTCGTGGTATTTCTCGAAATCCATCCGTTCCAGGACGGCAACGGTCGTCTCAGCCGGATCCTGACCACCTTGCTGCTTTTGCGCTCAGGCTATGCCTATGTCCCGTACTCATCCCTCGAAAGCGTGATCGAGCAAAGCAAAGAGGCCTATTACCTGGCACTTCGGCAGACCCAGGGGACGATCAGGTCCGACACTCCGGACTGGGGTCCCTGGCTCGGCTTCTTCCTGTCTGCACTACAGCGCCAGATGCTTCGATTGCGCGCGAAAGTTGAGCGTGAACGGCTGTTGATGGGCAGCCTGCCGGAAGTTTCCGCGCAGCTTCTCGACCTCGTGCGCGATCATGGTCGCCTGACAATCGGCGACGCCGAGCGCCTGACCGGCCAGAATCGCAACACGCTGAAACAGCACTTCCGCACACTTGTCGCGGATGGCCACCTGAGCCTGAACGGGGCCGGGAGGGGGGCCTGGTATTCACTCCGATAATTTTGATTATGTAATATAAAAGACGCGCCGGGCGTGAAAGATGACGTCTACGTCCTCGACCGAGTGGACACCTTGCAACTGAATACGTTGCCCTTCAGTGGGGTACGAGATCTGCTCAGTCCCGACACTCTTGCCAATTGCTCAGTCCTGGACAGGCGAGCGCCTGATGGACATAGTCCATGCAACGTTAGTGGACTCTTCTAGAAAAAGGATTGCGTCAAACGAAGCTAGTTGCGCCCCGCGTTCGCTTGCATAGGTCCGCTTGGAGAACCGCTTGTATCCAGTGCTTGGCCTTTGAATAAGACCATGCCATCTACCGTCACGCTCGAAGATGGTGACGTGAAAACCACGTTCACTGATAACCAAATTGCCCTGTCGCGACCGGCGCCATGCCTTGCGGTCAGGCCAACCAGCACGCCGCCGGGCCGCATTCTTCATCAACGCTTCGCGCCGCCGAGCGCGTTCGACATCCTGTTCCATATGGCCGGCGCATATGCAGCCGCAGTGCAGAATTTCGGGAAAGTCCGGGTGCTGCATGGCATGGACATATCGAATGTCCTGCCGCTCGCACATCTCGCAAACGGCCGCAGGGGCGCCAAGGTCTTCGACACCGACACAGGTCCAGCCTTTGTGGGGAACGCCATGCATTGACCATTTGCCAAAGCCGCCGACGCCAGGAGCCTCGTCAAGTTCGGTCATCGACGAAAGCGTGGCGTCCAGCGCGCCTCCATGCCTTCGTCGGACTCTTCAAATTCGTCGGCATCCTCGTAGGTGTCGTCGACGATCTGCGCACAGGAAAGAACGGTCAACACGCGGTCGTAGCGGCCGAGATCGACGACTTGTTCGACCGTGCGCACGGTGCGATCCCCACCGAACCAGTCGAGAATATCGGTCTCGATTTCTTCGCGGCGGCCTTGCCGTTCGGCGGCTGGCCGTGCGGCGACCGATGCGGTGAGCGTGCCCGTCGGCAGAGCTGCGCCCTTGCGGAGCCAGTTCTGGCCCTTCAGCTGCTTCAAGGCCTCGGATTTGAAGCAGTAGTCAACCCGGCCCTGACGGCTGACGACGATGGCGGCGGCATCGTCGGTCTCGTTAATGTACCGGATGGCAGATGCCGTGAGCGAGGCTTTTGCCTCGCTGCGGATTGCCTCCACACTCGGCAACCCTTCTCGCGCCCGTCTCAAGATCGGGCGAATTAGCGAGGTCGGCATCAGAAGGCCTGCCGAAAAATAGTCTGCCTCCCGTTCGTAGGGTTCCTCCGAGACGAACCCGGCCCTTGAACGATGCACTCCGCGGTCGAAGGGGATATGGTCGAGATGCCCATCGACAAAATAGTGCCCGAATTCATGGCCGATGCTGAACCGCTCGAAGCCCTCGTTGTCGGTGTGGGTGGCGTACATGATGCCGAACTGATCGCCGTAGCGCATCAGCATGCCCGAGACACCCTCGGCCCTGCGGTCCATTTCACGCAGATGGATGCCGACAGCCTGAGCCAAAGCGTCCAGATCGACCGGAAGCGTCAACAGTCCGTGTTCCTGGAGCACGAGTTCGGCTCGGCGCATAAGCTGCTTTTGTTTCAGATCGGGGTTGCCGGTCATTTCTTCCCGGCTTCCCTGTCATGCTTCTCGGCTAGGAAGCGCATGAAGTCGGCGGCCTGCCGTCGATTCTCGTCGTTGAGCTTCTGCATGTCGCGGTAAAGCGGATCGGCCTCGGCCGCGCCCTCGGGATTGTCTGTGCGCCCAAGCAGGAAATCTGTGGTCACGGAGAGTGCGTTGGCCAGTTTGCGGAGGCTATCGAATGACGGCTTGCGGGTACCGGCCTCGAAATGTGCGATGGAGCTGGGCGGCAGGCCGCTGTCCTTGGCGAGGGCGGCTTGGCTCATCTGGCGCAGGCTCTCTCGCGCAGCGCGCAGTCGTTCCCTGAAGATATCCGATGGCTTCTCGTGTTCAATGGTCATGGCGTTTTCGACATGTTGATATTGACGTCTTGCGAACGTCCCCCTATATTCCCGACATACATGGCATGTCGAGGCCGCCAATGGCAAGGGCCTCACTGCCTAACAGGCATAGGAGGCCAATATGGCAGCAGAGCAGAACGGACACGACAACGGTACCTTCCACATTAGCGTGGGCGATGCCGAGCTGAATTTCCGGCCGGTACAGATCGACGATCCGGTTCCGACCGGCCGGCAGATCCTCGAAGCCGCCGGCGTGCGCATCCCCGAGGAACATCTGGTGTTCCAGCTCCTGCGGGACGGCGAGCTCGAAGAGCTGCGCCAGGACGAGACGACCGATCTGCGCGGCGGTCGGGCTGAGCGCTTCCTGATCTTTCCGGGGGCCGAGTCCTTTCGGATCGAACTGGACGGCCAGGTGCTGGAATGGGGTGCCTGCGCGATCAGCGGGCGGGTGTTGAAGACGATCGCAAAGGTCGATCCGAAGACCTACGGCGTCTGGCTTGAAGTGCGCGGCGCCGAGGATCGGCCGATCGGCGACACCGAGCTGGTGCGGCTCGATGGCAAGGGGCTGGAACGCTTCTTCACGGGCATCAGCCAGACTACGGAGGGTGGGGCATGAGCTTCCTCCCGACAGCCGACCGGCGCTATCTTGAGGAGCGGGGGCTGGCCTTCCGGGAAGTGGACGATGGCGGCCGGAAGGGCGTCATCCTTCCCGGCTTCGCCCTGCCGGCGGCGAAATTTCAGGTTGTCGAAGCCGATATCCTGATCCTCCTTCCGTGCGGCTATCCCGACACGGCGCCAGACATGTTCTACGCGCTGCCCTGGCTGAGCCTCGTGCGATCCAGCCGCTATCCCAACTGCGCGGATCAGCCCCAGCAGTTTGAGAGTCAAAATTGGCAGCGCTGGTCCCGACATAATAATAACTGGCGGCCGGGCATCGACGGCATCTGGACCATGCTCAAGCGGGTCGAACAGGCGCTGCAGGAGGCCGCGTGATGCAGATTGATGTGACTCTGCAGGCGCGTCATGCAACGGCGCTGCGCGAATTGCTCCAGCGTCCGGACGGGATCGAGGCCGCGGCCTATGTCATGTTTGGGCGCAACGTCGTCGGGATTGACCCGTGGTCCCGTCGCCGGCGGCTTCGGCTGGTTTCTCATCAAGTCGTTCCGGTGCCGGCGGGCGACGAGATTTCGGCGAGCCCCCGCCATGTTACCTGGTCGACTGCAACCTTCGTCAGTCTGTGTCGGCAGGCGGCCTACCGGGGTCTAGTGCCAGCGATCGTGCACAGCCATCCTGCCGGCATGCGGGCCTTTTCGCGGCAGGACGACGTCAACGAGCGCGATCTCTACCGGTTGCTGCGCAACCGTAACGGTACTGACGCGATTATGGCGAGCGTGTTGCTCGCCGGCGACGATCATTTCATGGCGCGTGCCTGGTTCGATGACAAGGAACCGGTCGCGGCCGAAATCGTTCGGAGCATCGGCTCCCGGCTGCTCCATTTCGGCGGCGAGTCCGGCGCCTCGAACGCGGCACTGGTGCGGCAAGCACTGTTGTTCGGCGAAGCGGTTAACAACCGTCTAGCATCGATGCGGGTAGGCATCGTCGGCTGCGGAGGCACAGGCAGCGCCACGGCGATGCTGTTGGCCCGGCTCGGCGTCGGTCAGCTCGCCTTGTTTGACGACGATATCGTCGAAATTTCCAATCTGAATCGCCTCCATGGCGCGCGCCGGGCGGATGCCGACGCCATGCGGCCAAAGGTCGAGGTGCTCGCGCGCGAGATCACGGAATTGGGCCTCGGCGTGCGTGTCCACACCCATCGCGGCTGGATCGAGAATGAAGCCGCGCGGGATGCGCTCAAGGCCTGCGACGTGATCTTCGGCTGCACGGATGACCATGCAGGCCGGCTGTTTCTCAATCGCTTTTCGCATTTCTATCTGATCCCGGTCATCGACATGGGACTTGCCATCGAGCCGGCGTCGGCTGACATGCGGGACATGTCGGCGCGGGTCACTGTGCTTACGCCGGGCGCACCCTGCCTCTCCTGCCGGGGCGTTGTCGACCCCAAAGCCGCGAGCGAGGAGGCGCTGCGTCGGGCAGCGCCGGAAGAATACGAGCGACAGAAGCGCGAGGCCTATGTCCGCGGCGGTCAGAATCCGGCGCCGGCCGTGGTGACCTTTACGACCGAAACTGCGACGCTCGCCGTCAATGAGCTGCTGCAGGGCCTGACCGACTATCGCGGGGAAGGGGGCTGGGCCTGGGAGCGTGTTCGGCGGCTGGACCGCGGCATCGAGCGGAAGCGCGGCGCTATCCGGTCACCGCACTGTCCGATTTGCGCGCGCGAGGACTATTGGGGCCGGGGCGACATGGACCCCTTCATGGATCGGATCGGCTGATGCGCATCTTTAGCCACCTTTGCCGCTGGACTGCCGAGCGGTGCCGGTTGATCGGTCGCACCGATCTGGTCGCGCGGGTCAGCCCCCGGCATCCATCACCGGACCAGCTCCAGACGGGGTCACTGGTCGTCGTGCGTGATGGCACCCTCGATAAATGGGCCTGTTTCCGCTGTCCGGGAGGGTGCGGCGAGAAGATTCAGCTCTCCCTGAACCAGGCGCGGCGACCCCGTTGGGCGGTGCGTTTCGACTGGCTGCTGCGGCCGACCATCGAACCCTCAGTGCGCCAGCTCAATGCCTGCCGCTGCCACTTCTGGGTCAAGCGGGGCCAAGTCCATTGGTGTCACGATAGCGGTCACCGTCAGGTGCCGAAACGGACCAACGGCGCGTGGGGACGTTGATAGACCCCGAGAGTGAGCGCCTGGTAGCTGTTGCTGAAACTCTCGAAGCGGAAGACGTGGGCATCGCCATTGTCGTCGGTGAGCACAATTTCGGCTTCGCCGAGCGGACCGGCCCGACGTGGCTGGCAATAGCCGGAGACGAGCTCGAAAACCTCGACTTCGTCGACCCCGCTGAAGCCGGCGGCAAAGGCCGGCGAGCGCACCAAATGTTCGCAGGGAGTGGCCGCATCGAAATCGGCCGATCGACGCACCGGGTGCGGATGGTCGGAAATCATGCCGACAATCGGTACAGACGCGCCCCAAGTCTCAATAGAGCGCCAAAATGTCGTGGTGTAGGTGTTGCCAAAGACCGGCTTGAGCGCGCGCACGGCTTCGATGGAGGGTGCGTGGTCGCGGGCTTCGACGGTGAAGCGGTCCCGGAGGAAAAGCAGTCGACTGGCCGCGAAATTGGCTTCGGCCTCAACTTGGTCATGGCAGTTCTGGTTCAGGGTGAAGCGATCGTCGCCGAGCATAGCCCCTTCATGCCAGGGGATGATACTGTGGCCGATCTCGTGCGCCTCGTGCCAGCGGTGCTTCAGTTCGGGTTGCGACTGATCGAGCAGAATACGCTTGTTGTCAGGTAGATAGAGTGCCCGCAAATCGAATTTGGCGACAGCCTCGAAGAAGAGCATAGGACGCCGGATGATCTGCTTGCTCGCCATGCGCATGCGGCTGATAACCTCATCAGCAAGCGAGGGATCGTCTTTCCGGAAATAGGTCAGATCGAGCGACAGCAGATCGCGGACGACCCGGAGGTCGAGCGGTGGTTCGGGATTCCCGAGACGCGCCAAGACGCGCTCGACGCGTTCGTCGATTTCCTGCTGTGTTTTGCGTCTCAGGATGTAGTTCCGAGCCATCGTCAATTCCCCAGGCCGCCGGCCGCCCGTTACTTCGCCTTGTCGCGCAGAACGGAAACGAGGCCGTCAAAGGCGGCCTGCTCCTCGGCTGTCAGGGCTGTGATGGCCGTAGACCGTGCCGCATAACGGACAGCTTCCTCCATGGCATGTGTGTCCTTCGGCGAAGCCAGCCCCGCCAGCTCCATCAGTCGAGCCTGCGATACATCGAAGACCTCGGACAGCCGCCAGATCGTGCGCAGCTCCGGCTCGTGACCGCCGTCCTGCTCGATGCTCATCAGCTCGCCGACCTCGATATGGGCGTCATCGGCGAGCTTTTCGATCGACCAGCCACGCTGGCGACGCGCCATGTTGACAAAGCGGGCGAAGGCCAGACGGGTTTCTTCGCCGCGGAGCCAAAAGGTTTCGTCCGGCACATGGGGACGGGCGGAAAGGGGGCCTGCGCCGGGCGTCGACGTCTCATCGAGCGCCGCCCTGGCGAGGGCCCAGTCAGCAGTCGTGCTGTAGGTCATTGCGCTTCTCCTCATAAGAACGTCCTGGCTCGCTCCGTCGTGATCTCGAAATAGGGTAGCAGCCCACGATATTCATTCGGATTGGTGCCAAGATTGATGAAGCCGCAGCGCTCGTAGAAGGTGACCGCCTGCGGCAAGGAATGAAGGCCGACACGACCGTGGAAGCCTTCGTCGAAGCTCCTCTGGATTGCGGTTCGGATTAGCACCTGACCAATGCCGCGATAAAGCGGTGGATCGGCATAGGGTTCGTTCCAGTTCCAGGGAGCGATTTCGAGGTAGTCGACATAAACCAGCGGCTTGCCCATCTGATCGTCGAGGCGCGCCATGCGGCTCGCCAGATCGAGCCGCATCATGCCCTGGGTCACATCCCGGCATACGACGCTGTAACCCGTGTGGCCGAGCAGTCCGCGCACTTCGTCGATCTTTGCGCGCCAGTCCCAATGCCAGCTCTGCGGCCAGTCGAGACCCTGCCGGGTTACCCCATTGTCGGCAAGCCGCCGGAGATAGCCCTCCAGGGTTCTTCGCCACTGGAATTGCCAATCCAACAGCTGTCGTTCGCCGATCGTATCGAGCAATTCAGCCTCAACTGGCTGCCGTGAGGACACATCAATGATAAAGACGGAATACGATGTCATAGCATCATGATCTCCGACTTCTCTCTGGTCTGGTCGTCCTCGAAGTATAGCTTGCCGCCACGCTCCACCCGGGTGTCGATCATCTGGTAAAGTCGCAGCGCCTGCCGCATCAGGCCGGTCTTGCTGAGATCCTTCTTGGCGCACAAGGCCTCTAGGGCGCTCATCTCAGCCTCCGTGAGGTTGAGCGTCATGGTCTTCTTGCTCATGTCGATCCTCATTGAACGCATGTTTTCTAGCTG
Source organism: Rhodobacterales bacterium RIFCSPHIGHO2_02_FULL_62_130 (assembly GCA_001828855.1). Classification (GTDB taxonomy): domain Bacteria; phylum Pseudomonadota; class Alphaproteobacteria; order Rhodobacterales; family Rhodobacteraceae; genus Cypionkella. The sequence continues at coordinate 59,222 of MHZT01000043.1, forward strand.
TTTCGCATTCATCTGTCAAGTAAAGAATAGCTAAAACATAGCTACTATCTATCGGCCGCAACTGCGTCGGACAATTCAAAGCCCGGCGGGTTTCCGCGCCGGGCCCGAGAGGGGAGACCCCGTTCATCAGAACGGGATTTCGTCGTCGCGATCGACCAGTTCGGGAGCATCGCCCTCGGTCGCCTTGGGGCGGCTGAGGAAGTCGACCTTCTCGGCAATGATTTCGCAGCCGTAGCGGTCGACGCCCGCCGCATCGGTCCACTTCGTGTAGTGGATGCGGCCCTGGACCAGGACCTTCATGCCCTTCTCGCAGTTCTCGGCGACCGACTTGCCGAGCCCGTTGAAGCATGTGATGCGATGCCATTCGGTGTCCATCACACGGTAGCCGTGCTCGTCGCGGACCGCGCGGTCTTCCGAGAGGCGGGGGCGCGAGGTGGCGAGGGTGAAGTGGGTGATCTTCGTGCCGCCTTGCGTGGTGCGGGCTTCCGGGGCCTGACCGATGTTGCCGGCGAGGATGACGATGTTCTGCATGGTGGTTCTCCTAGATTTCGCTGAAGGGACCATCCCTTCGACAAGACCCGTCAGAAGCCTGTCGGGAGACGTCCGCACGGCTGGGCCATGGACCAGACGGAAACCCCCGAGGGCCCGGGGTGGCGCGGGCAGGACGCTTTGCGGCCAACACGGCCAGGGCAGGAGTTGGGGTTGCGGGCAGGAAACCGAACAGACTTAGGGGATTGTCAGTCGAAGGGGAGGTGCCTCAGCCGGATCACAGGGGGAGAAACCCAAGCAGACACGCTCAGACCGATCTCCTCCGGCAATGTCAGGCCCAGGAGGAACCATCCCGGGAATGGAGCATGGGATCACCACGCCCCCTACCCAAGCCCCCTGCCCCGCTCGTCTCCTGCCGCGCGGGCTCGGCACGACTACGCCTGCGGTATTGAATCAACCGGAGCACCCGATGCCTGATTTCAACCTGGCGGCCATGTCGCTCGCAGAACTGCGCGATTTGCAGAAGTCCGTGGCCAAGGCCATTTCCACCTTCGAAGTACGGCAAAAGGCGGAGGCCCGCGAAAAGGTCGAGATGCTCGCCAAAGAGCTCGGCTTCACTCTTGCCGAACTGGCAGGACTGGGGGAGCCGAAACGCAAGCGGTCGCCCTCGACTAAAACCTTCCGACATCCGGAGAACCCGACCCTCACCTGGTCCGGGCGGGGACGCAAGCCGGGCTGGTTTGCCGCCCATGTCGATCCAGGCAATAACCCCGATGACCTGCTCGGCTGAACGCGGGGAACGGGGGCGGTCGGACTACCCCCAAAGATATGCCTCCCCCGTTTGAAAGAATTGCTGACAACGCGTCGGCGCGGTGTCTATTTCATTCCAGCCGACGGACAACTGAAATGCTTGGAGGGGTGAAGTCTGGCGGCTTCAGAGTGAGCCTCGGCCCCCAACCAAACTGAAAGGGCGTAAACCAACCGCAGAGCACAACAAATAGCGCAAATCTCACTAGGATGCCTATATCTTGGCACTTTGGGCGCGCCAGACTCAGACTTGATGTGTGACCCGCCCGTGCGCTCCCTTGCTTTACGCAAAAAAATGGCATATCTTTCCTTCATAACGCAATCACAGAATCGCGCGAACGGGTGCTCGAATGGCAGACTTCGATTGGAAACATCTTCTGAAACGCGGCCTGATCCTCGCGTTGGAGGATCGGACGCGGGCGGAAACGTTGAAGGCTTCCCTGCTGGTGCGCGACCATGCTGGGCTGGACAAGAAGCGCGCGCGCGAACTCGAAGGCCAGGCGCGTTTTCGGATGGTGGAGCAAGGCTTCGAAGAGGTCTGCGTCCTTTTCGGCGGTCAGCCGCTTGTTGGTGGTGTCATCCCGAACAGCAGCCTGAAGATCTTCCAGCCGTTCATGCGGTTCGGCGGTGATGGCCCGGGTGTCATCTTTGGCCTCGCCGCGATGCCCGAACGCAGCAAGTTGCCGAACAAGAACCGTTCCCGTCTGGCCGGTGTGACGCTGAACTTCAATCTGACCCCAAGTTTTGACTTCGACGGCAGCGGCCCGAAGCCCGGGGATATCTTCGTCCTCTTCTTGGTTGCACGTGACCGCGAACAGTCTGGCAAACTGGATGAGATTGCGATTGGCGTGATTGATGCGATCTACGAGCAGTTTCTGTTTTACGAACGCCTTGACAAGTTCCTTGCTGATGATGCCGATGCCGCTGAACCGGTCCCCGCTTCGATTGTGTCGCCGTCCGAGACCGGGCTGGTGCGCTTGAAGGCGAAGGTGAAACCGTTTGTCCCCCCCGAGTCGCCGCCGGAGGTGGACGACGAAACAGGGAAGGCATGATCGGTTTCTTGCGATACCGGCGGGAGGATTGAATGCGCGTAGGAACGCCTGGCTTCGTGCCAGAACGCCTAGCGGAAGTGCGGGCTGCTCGGCGAATTTTGAGCATGAAGGAGCTTGCACAAATGATTGGGGTTTCACCCAGTGCAGTGTCACGCTGGGAAAGCGGCACCCATGCTCCCGATGCAGAGGCGCTCACCGCCCTGGCGCGTGAACTTCGTGTGCGTAGGGAGTATTTTCTGCGACCTGTCCATACCAGTGAACACCCGATGTTTTCTCGCTCGCTCTCCAGTGCCCTGAAGCGCGACACGTCGTACCAGGACGGCCAGATGCAGTGGCTGCAGGAGATCTCTGCGGTCTTGCAGCATTATGTGGATTTTCCGGCGGTCGACATTCCTGATGTCATGAAGGGTCTAGCCTATCGCCAACTGCGTGATGAAGACATCGAGGGCATCGCACAGGAATTGCGATCCCATTGGCGGCTTGGCCAAGGTCCGATCATCGACATGGTGGCGTTGCTTGAACGAGTCGGCTGTGTGGTTGGCTCCATCGAGATGGGAACGTCGAAGCTGGACGGGCTATGCAGCTGGTCACTGGGTGACGAACGCCCGCATATCATGCTCGCGACTGACAAGATGTCCCTGCCTCGTCGTCAAATGGACGCCGCACACGAACTTGGTCATGCGATCCTGCACAAGGGGGTTAGGCACGAAGAGCTGAAGTCCGATCTCAAAGAGATCGAACGTCAGGCTTTCCGTTTTGCCAGTGCATTCCTAATGCCCGAGACGACCTTCGTGCATGAAGTGCAGCATTATTCTTTGGCAGGGCTCCTGTCCGTAAAAGAGCGGTGGCGGGTTTCAGTGAAGGCGCAAATCAGGCGGCTTCTGGACCTCGAAGTCATCCCGGAGCACTACGGCACGCAGCTCTACAAGAGCTATTCAGCGAACGGCTGGAACAAGGTGGAGCCGCTGGATCGCGAGTGGCCAGTTCCCGAGCCGGCGGTCTTGCGCAACGCGCTTAGCCTGATCGTCGAATCCGGAACTCGGACCAAGGAAGATTTGCTTGCCGTCGAGTTCACAATGCATCCAGGCGACATCGAGAACCTGACCGGGCTTCCACCAGGGTGGTTCAACCGGCAAGAAGCTAGCGTTGTCCAACTATCGTTGAAGCAGGATGCCGCGAAGCCGCATAGTGACGCTCCTGCAGGAGAAGTCGTACCGTTCGCCCGGCGCTGATCTTCTAACTGAGAGAAGGGGGCTCACGCCCCCTTCTCGAATCTCATGACCGGGATGCCCAGCTTCTTGGCCTTGTCAGCGAGGTTCTCCTGAATGCCGTTGCCCGGGAAAACGAGGACGCCCACGGGCAGGACATCCAGCATGGCGTCGTTGCGCTTGAAGGGTGCGGCCTTGGCGTGCTTGGTCCAGTCCGGCTTGAAGGCCACCTGCGTCACGCCCCGGGCATCGGCCCATTTGGCGGCGATGAGTTCGGCGCCCTTCACGCCACCACCGTGGAGAAGGACCATGTCGGGATACTTGGTCCGGACCTGATCGAGCTTGCCCCAGATCAGGCGGTGATCGTTGAAGTCGGTCCCACCGGTGAGGGCAACCTTGGGACCAGCGGGGAGCATCACCTCGGTCTCGGCACGACGCTTGGCGGCCAGGAAGTCGCGGCTGTCGATCAGGGCGGCGGTCAGGTGCTGATGGTTCACCTTTGAGCCGGTGCGGGGCCGCCAGGTCGAGCCTGTGTGGTGCCAGAACTCGGAGGCGGCGTGATCGCGCATCATGTCCATGCAGTTCCGCCGTTCGGTGAGGGTCAGGCCCTCGGCCGTCAGACGCTCAAGTTCGGTGGATTTCACCTCGGAGCCGTCCTGCTCGCGCTGAAGGCGGCGCTGCGCCTGCTCATTGTCGTCGAGCGACCGTTCGATCCGGGCGGTGGCGCGGTGGAAGAGGTTGACCTGGCCCCAGAGCACTTCTTCGAGGTCGGGTTCCATGCGGGTGTCGGCCAGGCTCGCGACGAGGGCGTCGAAGATATCGGCGACGGCACCCCGGAGGCGGTCTGCGTCGGGCATCGGGCGGGGATCGGGCTCGTCTTCGAAGGGGCGGTAGCCGTAGAGCTGCAGCTCCTCCAGCGCATGGGCCGTCTGGGATGCGGTGTGGGCGGGTTCATACGCGTCGTCGTGGGTGTGGATCGTCATCGGTTCTTGCCTCCGGGCCTGTCTGGTCCGCGCGTCATCCCGCGCGGCCTTCATGGGCTGCGGAAGCCGTCACGGGGGACGCCCCTTCACCCCCTTTCGGGGCCGGAACGCATGTGGAGGAGTACGGGGGGCGGCTGATTTGCTTCGCGATGCAAAGGCGGCTCTGCCGCCGGCGGAAATCAGTCGCTCCCCGTCCTTGAAGGGGCGGCCTCTTTGACGGCCGCCTGCCCATCTCTTGAAGGCCGCTCGGGGGCCGGGTGGATGAGATTGCCCGGGAAGAGGCAAAAGGCGACAATCCACAGCCACGACAGGACTGCAGGACCCCTGCCCCGCTGTCCCCGACCGCCCCCGGCGTGATGCTGCTCAGCCTGACAGGCGCTTCCGATCCTCGAGCCCGATCTGCTCTGCCAGATGTTGGCGCAGTGCCTCCTTGCTGTTCGCCCGGAGATCATCGTTGAAATCCCCAAGCTGCGGTTCCAGCACCCGAACGGCAATCCCAACCTCAGTGGCTCTGGCGTTCAACCTCTCTGCCGCACGTTGCCCCGCCGGATCGCGGTCGATAGCGATGTAGAGGCGCTGCACTCCCTCCGGCAGCAGGACCGCCCCAAGGTGACTGGACGACAGCGCCGCCCAGACGGGAAGGTCCGGCATTGCCTCGACAAGGGACAGCATGGTCTCGATGCCCTCACCGACCACGAGGATGTCGTCATGCGGGGTCAGCTTGACGGCATTGCCGAGGAGGTGACCCATGGCACGCCGCTGCGTCTCGACAGCCGCCTTCCCCTGTCCGTCAGGTGCCAGCCAGGTGCGATGCACGCCCTGCAAGGCCCCTGCCCCATCGGTGACCGCCGCGATCAACGCCGGTCTGGGCAGGCTTCGGGTCTGGCCCTCATCCCGATGCCAGCACTTCGGGTGGAAGCGCAGGGCGCTCATCATGCCGCCTCGGGTCAGGCCCCGGGAGCGGAGGTAGGTGTCGGCAAGCGTGCCAGCGACCGGCACCGAGGCTGCGAACAAACTCGCCACCGCCGCTGGCGTGCCACCTGAGGCTTTGGCCTTCTTCGGCGCAGGAGTATCCGGGAGGACCGGCTGCGGACGGCCCAGATGCGCCCGGGCTTCAGCCAGAAGATCGGGAAAGCGCGAGATCCCGGTCCTCTCGCGGATGATGTCGAGGAGATCGCCATGCTCGCCCGTGGCGCCGTCGGTGTTATGTTGAGTTCAACATAACACCGAACATGTTGCGGCGCGGGTTATGTTGCCGGGCTTTGATTTCCCCTTTGTTTGTTTTGGGTTGCT